>JBPXJQ010000064.1:0-4323 GCA_051715345.1 Candidatus Blackallbacteria bacterium | reverse complement strand
GCAGCCGCCTTTGTGGCCTCGCCGATTGGCTGGGCCGTGGGCGGGCTGGCCGCCGTGGCCGGGATCGGCATTGCCGCGTATAAACTCTACCAAAAACACCAACAGCAAAAGACGATCGACAAACTCGATGACCAACAGCAGCGTGTCAGCACCGAGGTCAAAACCCTCAAAGCGGAGCAGCAGCGCTTGAGTGACCTGCCCGAAATGCCCCAGGCCCGGAATGACAAAGCGGAATATGATCAGCTCAAAGCAGCTCTGCCTGGCAAACAGGCAACCGTCGGCGCGCTGAGAACCGAAACAGCCCAGCTCACCCGAGCAAATGAAGAGGCCCAAGCAACCATTCAACGCCACCAAGAACGGCTGCTCGAACTCACACAGGAATTGAGCAGACTCAATAACCGGGTTGAGCCCCCACCAACAGATGAAGAGCGCAGTACGATAACGGGTGTCCGCTCTTTTTCAGAACAAATCATCGCTCAAAATCAGCGCACCCGACTCGACAATACAGAACGTCTGGGCACGATCGAACAGCGCCTGCAATTGCTCGAACCCGAAATTGCCCAAAACGAACAGCGGATTGAGGCTTTGCGCCCCAACCAGGAATTACTGACCCAATTGACCCAAATCGAAACGGCCCTGCCCGCCCGCGAAAAATTGCAAGGTGAGATTGAAAGCCGCTTGCGTCAGGTCTCCCCTGATCATGCCACCCGCGATCTCGTCCGGCTGATTCAATCGGGAAATCAAGACGCCAAAGACTTTGCCCGCGATGTTTTGCAAATCCCCCGTGAAGCTCTCGAAGGCGCAACCCCCGCCATTCAAGCCGAATTGATCCGCAAAAATATCGGCGCAGCCTATCTCTAAAAACACAAGGAAAGTGACCATGACAAACGCCGCCCCCCCGATCCTCAGCCCCTTGCAAGAGCTGCAGGGCATTTTTAACCAAGGCGATTATAACGCCGTCTTCGTTCCGATTTCTGAAGAGAGCCCGTTTGAACAATTGCTGCTGGGCATCGCCGTCCCCGAAGGGGAAACCGAATTTCCAATCCAGCTCTTTTACCTCAACGACCTCAGCGCAGTGGTCGAAGCCCAGGCCGGGCTCGACTTTGAGCCCGACCCGGCCTTTATTCTGCTGTTTAATTTGCCCTTGCTAACGGATGTATCTGCCGAAGACGTCCCCAATTTGGCCCAGGTCGCCAATCTCTTTAATCAGGTCACCCCGATTGGGGCCTTTGGGGTGAGTCTCAAAGACGGCTTTTTTCTCAAACACAGCCTGATCGACATCGAGGCCCGCATGTCGGTGCAGGTGCTGGGCAGCATTGTAGAATATATGACACATATCAGCAGCAAGGTTTTGCCTTTGCTGGAACGTTATTTGCAGGAAAAGCCCGCTTTGCCCAGTTTTGCCCAAAGCGTGCATCAGATTTTTGGAGCAGCCGCATGATAAACACCTCCTTTACAGAAACCCTCGAAACCCTCGACCTCTTTAAACGCGGCTTTGACTTTTTGGGTTTTCCCACCTCTTTGATTCAGCCCAGCTCAGCCACGCCCTTTCCACTTTTGGTGGCCGATGTGCGCAGTGACTTTGACGGCCCCGGCATCTTGCTGAATATGGCATTTACGGGAGATATTCTCAATGTGACCCATCCCGGCTTGGCCATGATCCCCGCCCTGGCCAACGAACTCAAATTCACCTTACATACCTCGTATGCCGTGCCCGCCGAGCGGCAGGCCGATCTCTGCCAATTTTTGATGGTGCTCAACCCCCTCTTGCCGGTGGGGGCCTATCGCATGGATGCCGAGGGAGAACTCAGTCTGAACTACGGCCTGCAATCGGAAAAACGCAAAATAGCCCCGATGGTGGTGGTGCGGGTGGCCCGACTCTTGGGTTTCTTTTATGAAATCAACCAACCTTATCTGACCCAATTGGTCCTCGGTGAAAGTGACTACAACGAAACAGTGGCGCGCTTTGAACAAGAATTTGGCAAGGTGGCACCGCCAAGGGGTGTTTAAAGCCCCGAAAAAAAGGGAAAATAATCGCAACCCCCGCTGACAAAGACAGGTTAAAAGGGTATAATAATTATTAAGATTAGATTATGAAGGCGTTAAATTAATGGAACCCACGTTGGTCCTTGAAACAAAGAGCTTTGCCCTTCGCCTCTACAGCCTGCTGCGCGATCTCGATCCCTCGCGCTGGGGCAGTGTTCGCAAACAAACCCTCAAAACCCGCATCGTCGAACTCGAAGCCGAAGTTCATGCCCTCTACGATCAAATGCAAGGCGTCTTCCACAGCCTCGAAGACGGTTCCCACAAAGAGTATCCGCTGACCGCCCTGCGCGAAACCCTCAAACAGGTGGGCCAATTAATGACACAGCTCAAAGCTGTGCAATTGGATGACCACCTCTCTTATGTGAGTTTGTATACCCTGAGCAAACGCCTGCAAAAAGCCTATCAGCGCCTGTCGGTGATGATGGAAGCCTGCCAGACCCCAATTCCGCACCTGCGCCCCACCAATTTGACCCGCTCGGTCTTTCATGCCGCCAACGGCGTCTCGATTTTGGGCATGATTGCGGCTGTGCCCAGCTTTGGCTGGATGTTTTGGATCGCCCTGGCCTTTTTGGTCTTTTGTGTCGCCACCGAAACCGCCAAACGCTTCAGCCCCGAGGTCAAAGCCAAGGTCATGCGCATCTTTGCTCCGATTGCCCATCCCCACGAATACGACAAGATCAACTCCGCAACTTGGTACGGCGTGGCCCTGCTGCTGCTCTCGCTGATGCCCCTGCCGCTGGGGATTGTGGCTGTGGCTGTGCTGGGTTTTGCCGACCCCGCCGCCGCTTTGATTGGCCGCAAATACGGCAAGATTCCCATGCCCGGCAACCGCACCCTGGAAGGCAGTTTGACCTTCTTTGTGGTCGGAACACTCGCTGCCAGTATCAGCCTGAGCCTGATGCACCCTTTGCCTCTGGCCACCAATTTGCTGGTGTCTGCAGCCGCCGCTTTGACGGGCGCCCTGGGCGAATATTTGGGCAAATACCCCGATGACAATCTGAGCATTCCGCTGGCTTCTGCAGGCGGGGCCGCTCTGGCGTTGATGGGGCTGGGGCTGCTTTAAACTAAACCCAGTGGCCGGTGAGTTTATTTATGTAAACACACCGGCTTGTTGCTTTTGATCGGAATCCCATACAGCCGCTTGAGCGTGGCAACGTCACGGGCGGAGATATTGCGCTTGTTCAGCACTGTGACCAAAAAATGATTGCCCCCGCCCATCACATCGTTGCCATCGTCGCTGTGTATCAGCCCCAGGGCATGGCCCAATTCATGAATCGCCAAATCGCGGATCTCCTCAAAATTGAGGGGAACGGGTTGCTGAGCAAAAGCTGCAGAGCCTGGATGGGCCATGAGAGCCAGATTGATCTTGCTCCAATGCCTGAAAATTTTGCCTTTGTGGTCTTTGAGCGGCTCAGGGAAATAGGCATCTCCCCAGCGGCCCTGACCCTTGTAAAAGTGCTGCTCGTGCCACAGCACTTCAATGCTGGCTTCTTTATGTGTAGCCACCAATTGAAAACGAATAAACGGCCAGGCATTGTGCCAACTCTGCATGGCTGTGAGGACTGCTTCAACAGGCATTTCGCGATCTTTGAGCGGAATCTGAGCCGCAGGCAGGGGTAAATAGACCTTGAGCGGGAATTCTTTTTTGTACCAGCGGTGGCGCACAAAAAAATGGGTGTTTTTGTCTTTTTCTGCACAGAGGTAATCGGGTTCTAAAGCGTGAACGGGAGAGAGTCCCAGTACGAGAATAGCCAAAGCCAAGCCCCAAGAGAGCGGAGAAAAAGATCTTTTCTTCATGCTTGCCTCAGAATCTCCCTCTGTAATTTTTTGGGCGGGGCGAAAGTGACGCTATCTTATTCTAACCGATTCATCACAGTTTGCCCCACACAGCGCCCCTGTGCCAAGCCCTGCTCAATCGCATAGCGGTCATAAATGCCGTATGCAAGCGCGGAATGCCCCGATGGGTATTCGGGGAAAGGGGGAGAAAGTGTATTTGGCAAAAGCAGCGGATTCAAAGGCAATTCCAGAATTGTCGGTGCTTGGGGTTGATTTAATACTTAAATAAAATTGATTTGAGATTAAAAAACGGAACAAAGTTTAGGGCCGCAAATCTTTATAAGGATTATCATTAAAAATTTGGCAATCCTCTATAAATTGAAATAAAGAGCCAGATAACCAAAATGGGTTATATTCTTCGTCTTCGATTTTGTCCCAATAAAAAATTTGACCAAAATTCTCTTCTTGAATCCCTATCAGCAAAGAGCCTGATGCGGCTTC
>JBPXJQ010000063.1:0-156015 GCA_051715345.1 Candidatus Blackallbacteria bacterium | reverse complement strand
TTGATGCGCAGACCTGAAGAGAGACGTTCGAGGGTTTTGTTCAGCTGTTGATTGCTGAGGGCCAGATTCCGTTGGGAATTGAGAGAGGCAATATTGGTGTTAATCCGAATAGCCATAAGACGCGTTTCCTCCTTGAAACATGCAATTTAATCCCTTAAATTGTGTTCTGGTTTTGTCATTCATTTCCAAAACCAGATAAAAAAGCGAAAAACAAACTCTTCATCCTGAGAGTTATCAAACCCATCATAACATTGAATTTTTGCAAAAATCAAGCTGAGTTGAAAGACGAAACTTTGAGAGAAGAACCCCTTCGGGCTATAATCCGAATAGATCAAGTAAACAATTTATGTACGACTCAACAGACTTAAGCACAGCCATTCTGGTAATTGAAGACGACCTGACCACACGTCGTCTTTTGGCAGATTTGCTGCGTCTGGAACAATTCAAGGTAGAGACTGTCAGTCATGGCAGCAGCGCGCTGCAAATGCTCAACAAAGCGCAGTTTGATCTGATTTTGATTGATATGAACCTGCCCGATATTTTTGGTTTGGACCTTTTTCGCCAGATCAAAAACCTCTGTTCGACGCCCTGCATGTTTTTAACCGCTGATAGCCGAGAGGTGGATATTGTCACCAGCCTCGATCAGGGAGCCGAAGATTATCTGATCAAACCCTTTAAACGCGGCGAATTATTGGCCCGGATTCGAAAAATTTTGGCCCGCCAAAAAATTAAGCAGCAGGCAGAAACCCTGGGAGCCATATTTAACCCCGAACACCTGAGCTATGGCCCTTTGGTGATCAATCGCCAAAGCCGTGAAGTGCATTTGGAAACAGAGAGTGTTTTGTTGACCGCAATTGAATTTGATCTCTTTTATTTATTGGCCGCTCACCCCAAACGGGTCTATTCTCGGGCTGAAATTCTCGACCGCATCTGGCCAGATACCATCGATGTCACCGAAAGAGTGGTGGATGTCCATATTGGCAAAATTCGCTTGAAATTGAGCGAGAAAAAACCTGGCTATAATTGTATTTACACACTTCGGGGCAAAGGTTATCGCTTTATGCTTCCAGAAGAAATCACCGACCTGCTTTTGCAAGAGCCGTCTTTGCTTCAGGCTGAAACATGAGCGAGACAGCAGAAAAGCCTGAAGCCCCCAAATTGGGCAATATTTTATTGGTGGATGATACCCCTGCCAATTTAAAAGTGCTGACCGAATTGCTCAAAGAATACAATTACAAAGTCAGGGCTGTTCCAAGTGGAAAATTGGCGCTCAAATCGGTTGCCCACGCACAACCTGATCTGATTTTATTGGATATCAACATGCCCGAAATGAACGGCTATGAAGTCTGCCAACAACTCAAAGACAATCCCGAAACTGCGGCTATTCCCGTGATTTTTATCAGCGCCCTGGACGATGTCCAGGACAAAATCCAGGCCTTTCGTCAGGGAGGCGTGGATTATATTACCAAACCCTTTCAAATTGAAGAGGTTCACGCCCGGATCAAAACCCATTTGACCATTGATGCCCTGCAAAGAGAATTGCAAGAGAAAAACCTGCGCCTCGAAAGCCAATTAAAGCAATTACAAGAAATGGAATCCATGCAGGACACTTGGCTGAATATGGTGGTTCACGATATTCGGGTACCATTGACCACGGCAACACTCTTAATCTCGTATATGGATGAAGAGGCGAATGCGTTCCCACAAAGATTTGTAGGCCCCATCCATGAAACCAACAAAATCATGGAGCGGATGAAAATGGCCCTGGAAAATATTCTGGATTTGGGCAAAATGAAAGAGGGGAAAATTTCGCTCAAATACGAAAAACTGGAATTGGTTTCATCGTTGCAAGTTTGGCTGGAAGAACTTGAAATTCTCTCATCTCATGTTCAAATTGAGCTCTTGCTACCCCCCGTCCCGCTTGAATTGGAGGTAGATCAACAGCTCTTAAAACGGGTCATCGTTAATTTGCTCAGCAATGCCTTCAGATTTGCCAATATCGGCAGCAAAATCCAGTTGACACTCAAACAAGAAGATCAAAGCGTTTATGTCGCCATTTCAGATCAGGGGCCCGGCATACCAGAAGAATATCGAGAAAAAATTTTCGAAAAATTCGTGCAGGTCCAATTGTCACACCGCAGCGACCCTGCCTCCTCGGGACTGGGACTGACCTTTTGCAAAATGGCGATCGAAGCCCATCGCGGTCAGATCGGGGTCGAAAGTGAAGTGGGCAAAGGCAGCACCTTTTGGTTCAAAATCCCACTCAAAGCCCCGAAGGACTCACTGGAAACCCCTTCTCTGAGCGAAAGTCACTGACGTTGGCTGCTGCATTTGCCGATCAGCAAACTCTGAATCCTGGCACCTGGAGCTGGACCTTTCAATCAGACCAGGTCAGATGCAATCCCGAATTGGCTGCATTGCTCGGTCAGGCAAACGTGGATTTTCCGGTTTCTTACCAGACTTTTTTAAATTGGGTTCACCCTGAGGATCGGGAGGGTTTTCATCAAACGCTCTGGCAGGCCCGCGAAAATAAAACTGCTTTTTTTTTAGAGCACCGCTGCTTATGGGGCGACGGTCGGATTCGCTATCTTGAGGCCTGTGGAGAGCCGGTTTTAACCTCTGATGGTGAAATTGTCGGTATCCGCTGTTATTATCGCAATATCAGCCGACGCTGGCTAACCGAAAGCCTTTTAAAAGAGACCGAAGCCAATTTACGCCAAGTGCTCGAAACCATGCCTGATGCGGTGCTGATTATCAATCCCTTGGGTGGGATCGTCTATCTCAACCAACGGGCCGAAAACTTATTCGGCCTGGAACGCAAATATTTACTGGGAAAACCGATCACCCACCTGATTCCCGAACACGCTCAGGCCTCTTTTGAGACCTTCTGGCAAGCCTTTCGATCAGAGCCCGCAAGAGAACAATTGCGCAGCGAAGCAGAGTTGTGGTTTGACTCTCTCACCCAGGGAACATTTCCCGCAGATCTGGTCTTGGGCGTCACCTCGTTCAAAGGCCCAGGCAATTCTATTGCCATCATTCGCGATATTTCGGCCTTCAAACAGATTGAAAATGAAATCCGCAGCCTCAACCGAGATCTGGAAAAACGGGTACACGAACGCACCTTGGCGATCAAACAGGCCCACCGCGAACTCGCAGAAGCCCACCATTTTTCACTGCAGGTTTTGGATGCCCTGCCCAGCCATATCTGTGTCTTAAATCCCCAGGGTGAAATGTTGCTGATCAACGCGGGCTGGAAAAACCTCAACAGCCAGGATCTGCTTCAGGATCACCGCTATTCACTGCAAACAGCTTATCTGCAGCGCTGTCTGGCGGCCGAATTAACAGATCCCCTCAGGCACTCTGTCGGCAAAAACCTGGAACGTCTGCTGGAAAACCAAACGCCGGGCTTTCAACAGGAATATCCCTGTGAGGTGGGAGGACGCACCCTGTGGTTCTTGTTATCGGCGCGTCCCTTTGAATTGGGTGGCAAAACCCATGCCGTGATCGCCCATCAGGAAATTACAGATTTAAAAGAAACAGAGATCTTGCTGGAGAAAATGCGCCAACAGGCCGAGAGCGCAAACCTAGCAAAGAGCACATTTTTGGCCAATATGTCTCACGAAATCCGCACGCCACTCAATGCCATCCTGGGTTTTAGCCAATTATTGCAAAAAAACACCGACCCCCACTCTGAACAGGCGCCTTATCTTGAGGAGATTAGCCAAAGTGGCCAGCATCTCTTGCGTTTGATCAATCAAATTTTGGAGATTGCCCAAAGTGAGAGCAAACAATTGGGGCTTCAGGCCACGTTTTTTTCATTGCAGGCCTTGCTCTCAGAATTAACGACCCTGTTTCAACCCCAAGCCGAAGCCAAACAATTGGCCTTTTTCTGCGATTTTCCGAATCAAGATTGGCAGATCTACACCGATCGCAAAAAACTCTATCAGGTGCTCTTTCACTTGCTCAGCAACGCCCTGCAATTCACAGATCAAGGCCAAGTCACCTTCAAGGCCCATTTGGAAAAAACAGAGACCCAGTGCTTGCATTTCAGTGTCAGAGACAGTGGCCTTGGCATGGAGCCACCTGTACAAGCCCGGATTTTTTCGCCGTTTACAGAGAGCGAAGTGGGTCTCAAAGCCCCCAA
Organism: Candidatus Blackallbacteria bacterium; assembly: GCA_051715345.1. Taxonomy (GTDB): domain Bacteria; phylum Cyanobacteriota; class Sericytochromatia; order UBA7694; family UBA7694. Next base: position 151,871 of record JBPXJQ010000063.1, on the reverse strand, counting down.
TCGGACAGGCTTGGGTCTGTCTATTTGCAAACAATACAGCCTGATCCTGGGCGGACAATTGGCAGTGCAAAGCCAGGTGGGAGAGGGCTCGACCTTTTCGCTCAGTCTGCCTTTGGCAGAAGGGCTTGCAACAGCAGCAGTAGCACCCCCCATAGATAGCGCAACACCACAGCCCCAAATATCACTGCCCGAAGCCCTAACAGCCCAGATTGAAGACGCCATTCTGCTGGGTGAAAACGAAACCCTCACAGATCTTTTAAAACAGGTGCAGCCCTTGGCCCTTTCTCAGCAGCTCCTCGCTTTGGCTGAACAATACCAATACGAAGCCTTGTTGAAGGCACTGAACTAGCCATCGGTGAACACCTTTCGCCTCAAAATGCAAAATCCTGCCGGCACCTTTATCAAATCTTTACAAAGATCAAGTTTAATAAAGATAGCTGACTCAGTTTAGATGACCTACAAAGGTAAGTAATTTGGAAGTACGATGGGGATGACTATTCAATTAAACTCTGCAAATCGTCTGTTTCACCAGGAGTTGTATCTCTCCCTTTTGAACCATACAACCCTGGGCATTGCTTATTTTGATCCCGAAGGGCACCTGTTATTTGTGAACCATTTGGCTGCCCAATTTTTGCAATGCCAGGCCGACGTTGCCATTGGCTCCCATGTCCAAGACATTTTAGACCCAAGCCGCACAGACAAAATTTTGGAGCTAATCGCTCAAACCCAAGAACGCAAACGGGGAGCCACATTGCGCACAGCTTGGCTCCATCAGCATTTTGGCAAGACCTATGAGGTGAATTTGCGGGTCATGGCCCTGACCAATCCCCAAGAGACCCATATTCACGCCTTTGGTTTTGTCTGGAACAACCCCACCTTTAGCCAGAGTTATATCAATGAAATTGAAAAAACCAATTTTTATTTTAATAAGATCATCGATTTTTTGCCCAACCCGGTTTTTGTCAAAGACAAAGAACACCGTTTTATCTCAGTCAACCAAGCACTCTGCAAATTTTTAGAGGTCTCACAGGCAGATTTGCTGGATAAAAATGACTTTGAATGTTTTCCCCAAACAGAGGCCCAAGTCTACTGGGAAAACAACGAAAAAGCCTTCAAATCTGGCCAAGTGATTGAAAACGAAGAAGTGGTCACCAAACGCAGTGGCCAACAAATCCATCTCTTGACCCGCAAAACGGTGGTCAATCAACCTGATCAAGATCCCATTTTGATCGGAATTTCCAGCGATATCTCACAACAAAAACAAACAGAGAAACAGCTTTTAGAGGCCAAACGCAAGTTTCAAGGCATTTTTAACAATACCTTTCAATTTATGACCCTGCTCGACCCCTCAGGCAGAATCATTGAATCCAACCAACCTGCACTGGATTTTTATGCCCACCAACTCGATTTGATTCAGGGCCAGTATTTATGGGAGCAACAGGGCCTCTCCGAAGCCTCTCAAGCAAATTTGCGTAAAAATATTGAGAAGGCCCGTGCCGGGGCTTTTATCCGTTATGAACTCCACAGCCAGGGCGCACAAGGCCAACTCATGGTTTCGGACTTTTCGCTTAAACCTGTGTACAATCAGGCCCATGAGGTCGAATGGCTCTTGGCAGAGGGGCGGGATATCAGCGAAAAGAAACAGCTCGAAAGCGAGCTGGAAAATACCCTCAACCTGCAACAGGCCATTTTAGAGTCGATTCCTTCAGCGGTGCTGTATACAGATCTCAATCACCAAATTTTATGGGCCAACCGCCAAACAGAAACACTGCTGGCAGCCTCTGGCCGCGAATTATTGCAAATTCCCCTCACCAACCTGCTTGGGCTGGGAGCGATTGAAACCGAAGAGCAACAAGACTTTTGGGCGATTGGGGTGGGTGAACGGCTCTCTCGTTTGCAACCAGTACAATTGTTGAATCAACGCCAAGAAGCCTTTACGGCTCAAATCACGCAAACACCGATTTACAATCATCTTGGCCAGACCATTGGCAAACTTTGGATTATCGAAGACATTTCTCAAGAAATTGCCGCAGCCCATCAAATTCAGCACATGAATGAAGTCTTGGAGCAGCGGGTTCAAGAGCGTACAGCGGAATTGGAAGAGGCCAATTTGGCCTTAAAGCGACATCAACAGCGCTCCCACCTGCTGATGGAAGTCGCCGCAGCGGCAAACGCAGCCCTCAGCATCGAAGAGGCTTTTGAACACACCTTTCTCGCTCTCAACCATTATTTGGGCTGGGAAGTCGGACATATCTGGGTGATGGATCAACACCCAGAAGAATTAAGACTTAAATCTGGGCAGTGGTATCTCGCGGACCCCGACAAATTTGCCTTGTTTAAAGAGGCCTCGGAACAAATGGCCCATCAAGACAAAAATTATTCGCTCCTGGAATACACCTTCTGGGAAGGACAACCGCTCTGGCTGGAAAACTTGAGCACCTATGCTGGCTTTAATCTCAGCCATACCGCCCGTTTCTGTGGTTTAAACACCGGCATTTTTCTGCCTCTGCAGCAGGGAGGCAAAGCCGTGGCGATGCTGGAATTGTTCACCACCAAAGTCCTGCCTTTTCATCAGGAAAGTCTGGAATTGCTGCAACAGGTAACTGTGCATTTGGGGTATGTCATTTCACGGATACATATGCAACGGGATTTGCTCAAAAGCCAACAGCGGCTCAGCGAAGCCCAACGGCTGGCAAAAATGTGTTCTTGGGAATGGAACCTGGAAAAAGACAAAGGCTATTGGAGCTCAGAGACCGAAGAGATGCTGGGCTATCTGCCCCAACAACAAAGAGACGCTTTATTGGCCCCACTTCCCCCAGAAGAAATCACCCGTTTAAAAGAGGCCTTCCACGTGGCCACCCAAAACGGAGCAAACGAAATCAATGTCGAGTTTGCCTATCCAGATGCCCAGGGAGAACAGAAATTTTTACACAGCAAGGCTGAAATTCTCTACAACCCCTTTGGTCAAGCCATTGCCTTACAGGGCATGTTGCAAGATATTACCACCCGCAAAAAAAACGAAATCCTCTTAGAGCAAATGCGTCAACAGGCCGAAAGCGCCAATCGCGCCAAAAGTGCCTTTTTGGCCAATATGTCTCATGAAATTCGCACCCCCCTCAATGCCATCTTGGGTTTTAGCCAATTGCTCAAACGGGACCGGGAGTTGCCTGAAAAACTGCATAAATTTGTCAAAACCATTTCTCAGAGTGGCACCCACCTTTTGCGTTTGATCAACAATATTTTGGAGATCTCCAAAATAGAAGCCGGTCGCATCCAATTACAAAATGCCCCCTTTTATTTAAACTCCCTTTTGCCTGAACTCAGGGCCATGTTCCAAGTCTCAGCCGAGCAACGCAATCTGCGTTTTACAACCCACTTTCCAGCAGCAGAACAGCGCTTGAACGCAGACCAACAAAAGCTCAGCCAGATTTTGATCAATTTATTGGCCAATGCCTTTAAATTTACCGAACAAGGCGAAGTCGGCTTGATCGTTGATCTGGAACAAAACACCTCAGGTTGGAGCTTAAAAGCCACAATTTCGGATACAGGCCCCGGTATTTCTTTGGAACTCCAAGAAAAAATATTTTTGCCCTTTGAACAAACCGAGGTGGGGCTCAAATCGGCCAATAGCACAGGTCTGGGATTGGCCATCTGCAAAGAATATGTGCAAATCATGGGTGGCAGCCTGAGCGTTCAAAGCCAAATTGGCAAGGGCTCGACCTTTTATCTGGAAATACCCGTTGAAAAAATCACACTGCCCGAACAGATTCCGATTGTGCACCCCAACACGCTTCTACAGGCCAAACAGGGAGATAGAGTCAAGCCCTATCGCATCTTAATTGCCGATGACACAGCCACCAACCGAGAAGTGGTCGAAGCCCTCTTAAAAGAATTTACCTTTGAAATTTACCAGGCCTGCAATGGCAAGGAAACCCTTGAGCAATACGAACAATTTAAACCCGATTTGATCCTACTGGATATCAGTATGCCCCTGTTAAATGGCTTTGATGTGCTCAAATCCCTGCGCGAAACAGACCAAACAACCCAGGTGGTGGCACTCACCGCCAGCGCTTTCGAAGAGGATCGCTTAAAGATCATGGAAGCAGGCGCCCAAGATTTTGTGCGCAAGCCCTTTGATGTCGATGAACTGCTCGAAAAAATCCACAGGTATCTGGGGATCAGCTATCAGCAACCCATGCAAAGTCAGACGCTGGCCGCTCCCCAAACCCAAGCACCCGAAACGACACAACGGGTTCTGCTCAGTATTCTGGTGCCTTTGGAAGAGGCCATTTTAATGGGCGATTACGAAAAGGTGCTGTCTTTATTGCAGGGATTGGAACCCGCTGAACCGATCAACCACCTGATCGCCCTGGCTGAACAATATCAATATGAAGCGCTATTGGACTACCTGGCAGAACTCAGCCTATCACAGCCCTAAAGACAGAGGCTGATCGTGTAAAAACGCGATCAGGTCTTTCCAGAGGGTGCCTGCTGCCCGACCCACCACCAGACCAATATGCCCGCCATTGAGCAAATAGGGTGTGTATTGAGATTGCGAAAGCACTTCGCCACAGGTCTCCAATGATGCCACGGGAATGATCCAATCGTGTTTGGCGACCACCGCCAAAACCGGACAGGTGATCTTGCGGCAATCAGCCACCTGATCGTTGAGGCTGATCGGGCCTTTGCGCAGGGCATCTTCTTTGATACAGAGCTGCATGAGCTGCTGAAAGGCTTTGCCTGGCAAATCGGGGGTGTCGTTGGACCATTTTTCGACAGGCAAAAAATGCTCCATGAACGTCTCTTGGTCGTAGTTTTGCCAGAAGTCGCGCTCTTTTTTGAGAATCTGGGCGGGTCGCACCGAATTAAAAAAGAGCTTGAGTTCCCGGCCTGACATCAACTGCCCCTCTAAAAGAGCCGGGGGCAAATTTTGATGGGAGACAATCGTCTGCAGCACCCCGCCTTTGTCGTTGCCCAAGATCGGCGTGAGCAGAATCAGGCGCTCGACATGTTGTGGCTCCAAGGCGGCATAGAGCGTGGCAAAGGTCGCGCCCATACAATAGCCCAGAATCGGCAATTTTTCTTGGCGGTAGCGGCGCAAAACCTTGCGCACGCAGCGCTTGAGGGTCGCGACCAAATCGCCCAAACTGGCCATGCCCATGTCGGGCGTGGGATCGCCCCAATCGAGCAAATAGACATCGTAGCCCTGGGCACAGAGATATTCAATCAAACTGCGACCGGGGCGCAAGTCAAAGATGTAGGGCCGGTTGATCAGCGAATAGACCAACAAAATCGGGGTATTTTGCGCCTGCTGACCGGGATAGCAATAGAGGGAGTGGGGCCCTTCCTGGTAGACACAGGTCCGGGGGGTGAGCCCCACTTCGATCTGATCAACGTCCCCAATGAACTCAGGGCCGTATTGCAGACGAATGCGGGTTTGTTCCGCAAGCGTCTGCAAGAGCTTGGAGGGGTTTTTAAGCGAGAAGGGAAGGGCGTCCATCTAACCACTCTACCACCAAAGTCACCAGCTTGCCAAAGAGGCGGCTGGAGGCAATAATCCCAACGTGGCCACCGGGCATATGCGCTGCGGTCACGTCTTCGCTGCCAACCTTGTCATTTAAAGGCAGACAGGCTTCGGGCGGCGCAATATGGTCGTTATCGGCGACAATATTTAAGACCGGACAGGTGACGTTTTTGAGCAAAGCGTGGTGTTTGCCAATCCAAAGTTCGTCTTTGAAGAGACGGTTGTCTTGGTAGAGCCAGTGGATATAGTCCTGCCAGGTCCCACCCGGGAAGGGAATATTGTCGTTGACCCACTCTTCGAGGATAAAAAAGGAATCCAGCAGATCGTCATTGTCCTGTTTTTCCCAGGCATTCTGCCATTTGCGCACAGCCTGAGCCGGACGCAGAGAGGTAAAGCCATTTTGCACCAGATCAGGCGGCACATTGCCAATGGCGTCGACCAATTGGTAGGGGTCGAGGTATTTTTGCTGCGTCCAGAGGCCCATAATCCCCGTTTGGGAAAAGTCCACGGGCGCTGTTAAGGCAATCAAACCTGCCACCTCTTGCGGAAAAATCGAGGTGTAGATATTGGAGATAATCCCCCCCAGGCAATAGCCAAAGAGTACGGGTTTGCGGCCACCGGCATCACGGGTCACTTTGCGCACAATCCGGCGCATCGGACCAGTAAACAGATCGGCAAAAGTCATCCAGCGATCTTCTTCGGTGGCGGTACCCCAATCGACCAAGTAGACCTCATAACCCGCTTCACTGAGGGCCTTACACAGGCTGTTTTTTTCACTCAGGTCGAGGATATAGTGGCGGTTGATCAGGGCGGGAATCAGCAGCAGAGGCACCTTTTTGGAGGTCTCAGGGCTGTTGGTTTTCCAGACCGTGAGTTTGTTCTCCTGGTAAATCGGGTGCATCGGCGTCACAGCTTGGCGTTCGTAGCTCAGGGCCTTGCGCACCAGCGGCGGATAATACTGCAAAAGGGGATTGTCTTCACTCAGCTTGGGCATTTCCAGACTTGTTAACACGTTTGGGTTCCTCCTTGGATTTGCTTGAGACCGTTGCTTTTAAATCAGCCAGCTCAGATTCCATGCTGTCGAGGCGCTCGTTGAGTTCGTCTCTTTCAAAACGCCACTCACTCAGCAGGGTGTTGATCTGGTGCAAGGTCCGCTGTTGCATTTGCTGATTGGGCAATTGCCAGAGCGAAAGCAGGGATTCCATCTGTTTGTTCCACTGCTGGCGCAGGGCCAGATTGTTGCGCATGAGTTGCCCCATGCCATTGAGGTAAAAGGGATTGCTCCACAATTGGTCAAAATAGGTGCCAATCAGTTTGTCGATTTGGTTTTCCCGCGTCTCTTTTTTCATACTCTTTTATCCTTTGTTTAAAAACCGGCGGTTAAGCCACCGTCTACATAGAGAACCTGTCCAGTAATATAACTGGCATCGTCGCTGGCCAAAAAGGTATAGGCCTTGGCAATTTCTTCCGGGGTCGCAAAGCGGCGCAGCGGAATTTGGGCCACCAGCTTGGCTTGAATCTCTTCGGGAATGGTGGTCACCATTTCGGTAGCCGTAAAGCCGGGAGCCACAGCATTGACACGGATGCCAAAGCGGGCAAATTCAAGGGCCCAGGTCTTGGTTAAACCAATCAAACCGCTTTTGCTGGCGGCGTAATTGGCCTGGCCAATATTGCCCAGGGCACTCACAGACGAGGCGCTCAAAATCACACCGGATTGCTGCTCTTTCATGATTGGAAAGACGGCCTGGGTGCAAATCATCGGGCCTTTGAGATTGACAGCAATCACCTGATCCCAGGCTTCTTCTGTCATCTTGGCAGTCAGGGAGTCGCGGGTGATGCCCGCATTGTTGATCAAGACATCGACGCGTCCCCAGACTTCGTGCATGGAGCGCACGGCCTGTTCGACATCTGCCCGGTTGGTGATGTCCAAAACCCGGGGAATGGCAACTTCCCCCGCTTGGTTGAGTTCGGCAGCGAGGGCTTCCAGGGCCACCTGATCGCGATCGACCAGAAAAACCTTGGCGCCTTGACTGACAAATATCCGGGCGCAGGTGGCGCCGATTCCCCGGGCTGCCCCGGTCAGAAAGATGGTCTTTTGACTGAGACGTTTTTCCATACTACTTCTTGGCTACCGCCATCATACGGTCAAACATTTCATAGCTGTTTTCGAGCATTTGCATCTGGCTGTCCCAGATTTTGTGTTCGCCGGGCAACATGGCGCTCCAGACTTTGCCGACTTCTTGTACGTATTGGCGTTGAATGCGCTCCATGTTCTGGAAATATTCCAGAGAGGCCTCTTGCATTTGTTTGCCAGATTTGAGCATCAGCTCGCTCATCTGGTTGGGGACTTCCATCATTTTCTGGAGCACTTCTTGGCTATCTTTGACAGCTGTGTTGACGGTTTCGGTGGCGCTTGCGGTTTGTTTCTTATCCATGGTTTGGATTTTCCTTTCGTTTGGGGAACGTCTGTTCCTCTTGTTGTAATTACTTTAACAAGCCCAACTTACAGCAAACTTACACTTCAATTACAATCACACAAATTTTTAAATTATTTTTGCGGCCGCTTAAAATGCCCAGCCAAATTGGAGGCCGCCGCCCCCGAGGCTATCCAAATAAGGAGCCAGTTCGGGCTGGGGAGACTGGGGCAGGGATTCTTGGGGCATTGTTTCTTCGCGGGCAGGAGAATAATCCAGGGCCGCTTGTAAGTCTTGGTTATAGCCTTGCACAAAAAAGATCGGGCGTATCAGGCCAAAGAAGTAAACGCCCAGCATGGAGATATTCAGCACATCACGACCCATTCAGCACATCACGACCCAAGGTCAGTAATTCATCATGTGCATTTTCATCTGGGCTGAATCGAGAGCAAGTTACTGATCTTTCTTCAAATGGCAATGGCATCACTCAAGACTGTGACAGGTAAATCAGTCACTCGCTGGAAGGCCCTGTCATTTGTCAGAAAGAGGACACAACCTTCAACCAAACCCGTTGCGGCATGTAACGCGTCTGGTGTTTTGAGGCCAAGAGCGCGTAACCTTGCTGCCTGTTCCCAAGTGACCAAAGCCGCAGGCTTCAAAGTGACCTCCCGAGAAGTTAAAAAAGCGCGAAAGAGCTGTTCAAGAGCCTGGTTTCCATCTCTCAAGGGTTTGGTCAAAGTCTCCAGCAAGGTCAGTTCACTGGTAATAATAGAGAGTTGACCGCTACCTGCGGCAGACCAAAGTGGGTTGAGGAAGCTGGCATAGGGTTCAATTTTTTCCACAGCATAAATGACGGTGTTCGCATCGACATACACCTCACCCGCCGATGGCAGGCTCAGTCGCCCCATGTCTCTCGCTCGGCTCGGATGTACGCATCGACTTCAGCTACCGACAGGAAGGCAAGATGGCCGGGCGCATGGTTGAGCACATCCAAGAGCGAAGGCCGATGATGTTCTGCTGATTCGGCCAAGTTCTGCCGGGCCCGTTTCAGATGCAGATATTCAACGAAGTCGGCAACTTCGATCTGCATTTCTGGTGGCAGGGAATCGATGCGCTCGTTTAACCCCATAACCGGCTCCTTATTGTAAAGATCTGATTGTTTCATTTTAGCTTAAAATAGGGTTTGAGGGTGTTTTCCAAAAATGGATGTACACGCCGACAGGCATTTGCATTGGGGTCTATTTTTAGAAGATTTCAAAACACCCACCCCCATAGAAAGCCCCCGCCCCATTGGCTATCGAGATAAGGAGCCAGTTCGGGCTGGGGAGACTGGGGCGGGGATTCTTGGGGCATTGTTTCTTCGCGGGTATGAGAATAATCCAGGGCTGCTTGGAGGTCTTGGTTATAGCCTTGCACAAAAAAGATCGGACGTATCAGGCCAAAGAGACGCATACCGATCAAAGCCACAAGTGCCCCCCAAAAGACCGGATTTTGGGATATGACCGCACTCTCTCTTTCCGCATCGGATGTCAATCGAAGAGGGAAAGCTAATATGCTTATGATACTTAGAAGAGAGATTTCGCTCAAGAAGCCGATGTACCCGCCAGTTGCATCCCCAACAACAAAAGAACCTACTCCAAAGCCCACCAGATAAGCATTCAGAATCATTGGAAGACCGGGTTGTTTTTGTCTCTGAAAAAAGATCCTTTCGCGCTCGGTGATCGTGAGGCCCTGTGAAAGGACCGCAATTTCTTGCTGGTGGTCTTGTAGCCCTGCGTCAATCAGCTCAATCACCGCTTGGGCCTGAGCAGAGGGTTGGGGTTCAGCGGCCCAAACACCCGTTGGTCCCGTCAAGAACAGCAGGAGTGCCAAGCAAAGCGAGAGCAGGCTTTTGAGCTTAGTCATAATCCAACCCGACCACACGCTGGCCATCCCATTTGAGCATGCAGTACAGGCCCGTAAAATGGTGCTGCTTGATACGCAAGACAAACGGCTCTGTGACATAGAGGTTTTCGGGCGCTGTGCGGTTTTTGAGAAAAAAGTGAATGCTCTCCAGCCGGGTGGCTTCGACCTCAGCGTAATTGGGATAATCGCTGCAATTGGGCAATGAAGCGGGAACGAAGTTATACCCCACCAATTGGCCTGTATCGCGGGTGTACAGGCTGATGATTTGGTTGTGCTCTACTGAGAGCAAATCCCGGAAAGCAGCCATAAAAGGCAAATTGGCAAAATATTCCCCCTGCGTTTTGGGGCTGCCCTCACTTTGCAGATAATGGCCTCGGGAAAAAGGGATATAGCTGCTGGGGGCTTGGGCCAGGTCGGGGGGCGGTTCGACAAAGGGGCCTGGTACAAAGGTATTGTAATAAATGCCTTTGGCATTGTTTTTGTAGGTGAGTGAATACAACTTCATGGGGTGGCCTCGCTGTCGTATTCAAGCCGAAAAACCATACCTTTGAGTTTGTTTTTATCACAGATGTCTTTGAACTCTTGGGTGACAAGGGCTCCTGTAGCATAGATAGAATCTCTAAAAAAATGAGTGTCTGCAGGTAATTCTTGAGCTAATAGGGACCAATTGAAACGATCAGTAAAGTGCCTTAGCTTTGGCACTACTGTGTAAAAAAGTCGATTTTCAAAATGAAGTTCAACAATTTCTTCTGATTGAGAGACTAAAATTTTTATTAAACTTTCAAACCCTTTTAGACTAAAGGTGGGAGAAGAATCATAAATATATTTTCTTTTGAGATTTTCTGATCGAAGTAATTTACAATAATCACCAATTAAGAGGGGTTTTGTACGCATTTCAGAAATATGGACAAAATCCAGATAATAAGGTGCTTTGTCATTAAGAATTTGAGCATAATAAAATTTTTGATTATTACCATCTAAAGCATACAGTTTCATTTTACCAGCTCATTTTTACATTAATTTCATTACATAAACTCTCTAAATCAAGTCTTTGATTAACATATTTAGGTTTAAGAGCTTGCAGATCTGGTTTCATATTTACACCAATCACGCCTTGCGTCGCTTTAGCGTGAATGCCCGGAACATTGGCAGAAGGTACACCTAGCGTACCTTTATGGTTGCTGGTATTGTAGAGTATCTTTGTCACGTTCACCCTTCCATCTGAGATAAAGATAGGCAAAACGATGTCTGAAAGCGTTTGTCCAACACCCGCAGGCAGCCTCAGTCGCCCCATGTCTCTCGCTCGGCTCGGATGTAAGCATCGACTTCTGTAGCCGACAGGAAGGCGAGATGTCCGGGCGCGTGATTGATTGAGCACATCCAAGTTCTGCCGGGCCCGTTTCAGATGCAGATATTCAACGAAGTTGGCAACTTCGATCTGCATTTCTGGTGGCAGGGAATCGATGCGCTCGTTTAACCCCATAACCGGCTCCTGATTGTCAAAATCTGATTGTTTCATTTTAGCTTATTTGACAGTCTCGCAAGACGCTCCCTTTCGACCCCAGCTTGAGCCATCGACAATTTTCCCAGCAGCTATTTTCTGTGATAGTATGCACACAATTCACCCTTCTGCCGAGGAGCGTATTTTGAGTATGGATCACGTTAAATCTGCCCACCAATCCCATGACCTCTTTGCAGGCATTGCCCGCTGGCAAGACCAACCCCGCTTTTTATTGCCCGAAGGCGAGGGCTATCGCCCAATCTCGTGGAATCAGTACGGCCGCGATGTGAAAGCGCTGGGCGGTTTTTTGGTGCCCCAGCTCGAAACCCAAGAAAAAATTGCGGTGCTGGGCAATACGAGTTATGCCTGGATTGTGGCGTATAGCGCGATTCAAAGCATCCGCGGGATTGTCGTGCCGATTTATCCTGCCAGCAAAGGCGACTTAATTGAATATTTCCTCGATCACTCCGAATCACGCCTGCTCTTTTGTGATGCCGCCTTTTTAAAGACCCTCTCCCAGATTCAATTGGGCAAAATCGAAAAAGTGATTCTGCTTGAAGGCGAAGCGGGTGAACACACCCTCTCAGTGCCGGTGGTGCCGTTTGCCCAGGCCCTCGAACAGGGCCTGAGTGAAGCTGAGGCCTTTGAAAGCCGCTTGGCCGAAGTCCAAGGCGCAGATATGGCCACGATTATCTATACCTCTGGCACCACGGGCCTGCCCAAAGGCGTGATGCTCAGCCACAGCAATCTCGAAGCCAGTTCCCACGACTGGATCAGCCTCAATGGGCCGCATATTCCTGAAAATGCCGTGGATATTCACTGGTTGCCGCTCTCCCATGCCTTTGGCATTGGCGCAATTATGTTGGGCAATTGCCTCGGCTGGCAGAGTGTCTTTGCCAGCCCCAAAGACGTGCTGGAAAAATTTGCCAGCGTGCAACCGCATACCTTTTTGTCGGTGCCCGCCTATTGGGAAAAACTCTATTTGCAGATCCAGCAAGCCGGGGGCGACAAAGCCGCTTACGAAAAGGTCACAGGGGGCCGTCTACGCTTTGGCCTGTCGGGTGGCGCGGGACTCAAAAAAGAGATCAAAGAGGGCTTTCACCAATTGGGCCTGCTGGTGATCGAGGGCTATGGCCTGACCGAGTGTTCACCCACCCTGACCATGAACCGCCACGATCATTTTAATTTTGACTCGGTCGGTGTGGCTTATCCCAGCGTCGAACTCAAATTGGCCGAAGACGGCGAAATCCTGGCCAAAGGCCCGAATGTCTTTAAAGGCTATTACAAAGATCCTGATGCCACGGCAGGTGCCTTTGATGAAGAGGGCTGGTTCAAAACCGGCGACGTGGGCCAATGGCTCGAAGGCGGTTTTCTCAAAATTATTGACCGCAAAAAAGAAATCCTGGTGACCAGTGGGGGCAAAAATGTGCCGCCCCAGAATATTGAACGCAAATTCCAGGACAATCCGTATATCCAGCATCTGATCGTCTACGGCGACGGCAAAAAATTCCTCTCGGCCCTGGTGACCTTGGAGGAGAGCGCGCTGCGCAAAGCCCTCAACGACAGCGACAGCCCCTGGGAAAGCCTCTGCCAATCCGAAGCAGCCTATGCCTTGGCCATGGAACAGGTCAACGCCGTGAATCAAGAGCTGGCCTCGTTTGAAACCATCAAAAAAATCTGGATCTGTCCGAGACCCTTAACGGTGGAAGACAACCTGCTCACCGCTTCGTTTAAAGCCCGGCGCAAAGCGATCTACGAACGCTATGGTGCCGAACTGGAAAACCTGTATCAGGCGTGAGTGAGTCCCAAGCGCCATTCACCTTTCTGGTGGCCCCAGGCGGGTACGGCAAAACGCTTTATTTGAAACAGCAGGCCGAGGCCTTTCAGGGTGCCGTGTTCTGGTTGGATGCCTTGCGCCTGCCTGCCAATACAGACTTTTGGCAGGTGCTCAGGGCCCAGGCCGAAGTTGCGGGTTTGCCCCTGGATGAGTTTTCAGACCAAGCCACAGACCAAGCCACAGACCAAATAGCCAGCCAAACAGCGCCCCAAAACTGGCCTGCAGCGTGGTCCAAACAAGCTGTTTTGTTCTTGCTCGACGATTGGCATGTCTTGGAGCAGAATCGGCCCCTGGCTCACTTTGTGGCCCGCCTGTTGTCAGAGTTGCCTGCACAGATGAAGCTGAGTTTAAGTACACGCCGCAGGCCCGATCAACTGCCTTTGGCGGCGCTTTGTGCCGCTGGCAAGGGCCATTACCTCGATGCTGAAGCCCTGGCCTGGACAGATGCACACCTAGCTGCTCAGGCTCAGGTCTTGGGCCTGAGCCTGGACCTGCAATTGCAAGACCGTGATCGGCAAAATTTAAGCCTTTACCAGGGCTGGCCCTTGGGCTGCGCGCTCTACCTGCGGCAGCGCCAGGGAGAGCTGACAGAATCGGCTTTTGCCACTTTGTTGAACCAAGCCATTGATCAGGTCTTTGCCGATGTCGCTGAAGACTGGCAAACCCTGATAGATCCGGCCCGCGAAGCCGAATTGCGGGCCTGGCAATTGGCCCCCGACCAGTGGTTGCCACTTTGGCGCAAACGCCTTTTTTCACACTTTTTGCTCAGCGCCCAGCACTGGCTGATGCGGGCTTTGCAACCTGAGAACAGCCCCTTGCAAAGCCAGGTGCTCTTGGAGCGGGGGCTGGCCCTGTGTAAACCAGCAGAGGCCCCACTGCGGCTCTCGATCTTGACCCGCTTGGCCCACTTTGCCTCACTCGAAGCCCGCTGGGAGGATCTCGACAAGGCCCTGGCCGAAGCCGAACCCCTGCTCGAAGTTGGTTATGCCGTAGACCGCGCCGCTTGGTATTACCAGAAAGCGAATCGGGCCCGCCAATGTTGCAGGTATGCCGAAGCTGAACAGTATTTACAGGCCCTGTTTGGATTGCGGGCCGATTCCAAAGCCGCGCTCAATCTGCAGGCCCGTGGGCATATCCTGCGCGGCTTAAGTGCTTACCAACAGGGCGATTATGCCCTGACCCGCCGCTCGTATGAACAGGCCCAGATTTTGGCCGAAGCTGACAAGAACACGCAAATGTTGCTGGAATTGTCGATCATGTTGGCCTTTCTCGATGCCCTGCAAGGCGACGAGGTGAATTTGCCCGAAGATATTCTCAGCCAAGTGGCCGAGCAATCCTTGGCCGCCCAGCCGATGATGTGGCTGAATTTGACCTTTTTGCGTATTTTGGGCGAACACCTGGACTTAAAATTGGGCAAAGACATTTTGGAACGGGTGCGCGACACCTCGCGCCAGCTCAATTGGCATTTTATGGTGCCCCTGATTGCCGACGTCGAAGCCCGGCTCTGGCGCTTTCATCAGGCTTACGACAGTGCCCGCAAATTGCACGAAGAGGCCCTGCAACAGCTGGCCGAAAACACCTTCGAACATTTACACGCCTCGCTCAATTTGGCCCTGACCTGTTCGCGCCAAGGCGATTCAGAGCAGGCCATTGCCCTGCTGCGGGAGGTCTTGTCGCGGGCCGAAAGTTCGGGCTCGTTCAGCCTGCTGCGGGAGGCCCGTGCCGCTTTGCAGGCCCTGGTTCCGGCAGAGCCCCTGACCCCCACGCCCGCCCTGGAGCGCCCCCGTTCCCCTGCGCCAGTTTTGGGAGCAGGCAGCACAGGCAAACCCCTGAAGATCAGTCTCTTGGGGGGCTTCCAATTGGAGGTGCAGGGTGAGACTGTCAGCCATTGGCCGCGCAAAAAAGCCCGGCATATTCTCGTGCACCTGCTCTTTCATCCCCATGGTTTGCACCGCGAAAGCTTGGCCGATTGGCTCTCAGGCAGCGACGAGTTGGAACAGGCCCTGCGCCAATTGGACGTGCATATCCACTCGCTGCGCAAGGTGCTCGAACCCGAGCGCAAAGGCAAACAGGCCTCGGAGTATATCCATTTCCACGATGCCTGTTATAGCTTTAATTGGCATTGTGAATACGTTTGGGACGTGGAATTGTTTAATTCGGCCTACCAGCAATGGCTCAAGCTCAAAGACAGCGCTGTGGAGCAGGCCTATTCTGCCGCCAATGAGGCTTTGACACTGTACAAAGGGGCCTTTTTGCCCGAATTGGATTTTGCCGACTATTGGATGGCGGAGCGCGAAGGTCTGGAGCGGCGCATGGGAGACTTGATTCAGTGGAGTATTCCCTATCTCTGCCAGCAACAACAGCCCGAACAGGCCGAAGAACTCGCCAATCGCCTTTTGAGCCAGGACGCCTGCAGTGAAAGTGGCTTTGCTGCACTCTTGGAAATCGCCGCCATGCGCAAAAGTCTGAGCCGCCTGAAAAAAATCCAGGCCCAAATGGAAGAGACGTTTGAACGGGAATGGGGCATGTCTCCGCCCGCAGAACTCGAAAGTCTGTACCAAAAACTGGAAAAAAGCCTCACTTAATCCAAACCTGATCCAAATTTGGGGTTAAAATGAAGATTGACACGTTATTTTTTTAAGCTGGCTGGGTAAAGAGATATCAGGGCAAGTGTCAAGGGAGCAGTGTGGGCATGGCGTTAACAGCACCAGGAAATCAGGGGCCGATTCAATCGGGTTTTTCTTTGCCTGCATTTACAGGGCCCAGTACCACCGGCAATCCAACAACCACGCCCTCGGCGACCACCAACACCCCTCCCCCCCCTGCCGCCAATCTGGCCGCCCTTGTCGCTGACCAAACAGGCCGCTACGCAAATGCCCCCTTTGATCCCACAGGTTTTGACAGCCAAGTTGTCCTGGCCCCCGATCTTCAGGTTCAGGCCCTGCTCACCGATCTCGAAGACATTGCGCCACTTTTGCACGAAATGTCCAGCGAAGACCCCAGCCTTTTGCCCGTGATTCCCCCAGAAAAAAGGGCCCGACTCGACAGCTTGGCCCAAGGCATGGGCTTTACCAGCTTTCGCATGTTGCAATACCAAATGCGCAATCTACCACCGGCCAAGGTTCAGGCCATTTTGCAGTCAGCAAAAACCAATTTGCTGACTTTACCGCGCAGCAATAACAACAGCCCGCCCAACCAAACAGCGCTGCAAAAAGCCCTTTCGGATGGCTTTGAAGGCACTTTGCGCAGCGAACTCAATGGCCTGTTTAGCCGCGCAGGTTTTCCAGCTCCCGAGCTGAAAGAAAATGGCGGTCGCTGGGACGCGGCCTCGCTCTCGTCGGTTTACAATGCCCTGTTTGAGATCCACGAGCGCTCGCCAGAAAAACTGGCGGTGATTGGCCGCTCTGCGGGAAATACCCCCGACGGCCATCCCAAGCCCCTGAGTTTTACCCGTACCGGAGAACCCCAGGTCGGCACTTCCAATAATTTTTTAGAGACCCTCAACCAATCGATGTTTTTGGCTCACGCCGACCAAGATACAGGCGGCGTCAGCCTGAGTACCAGCGGCGTACGGGATGGGGCCCGCAGCGTGGTCTCCCAGATCGCGGGCAGTGTCAGTTTATTGACCCGCAGTGTTGAAGGCAATGTGGTGCCCACCTATACCGAGCGAGAATTGCGCGATCGCGGACTCAATACCGAGAATTTGCCTGAGTTAAAAGGCAAATTATTGGGCGATTATGTGCAAAAATTCGGAGGGGTGGAAAAGCTGCAAGAAGCTGTCAATTTTATTATTCGCTACCGCGCGCTCAACCGCCCCGAAAATGTCATGGAGGGCCGCGCTCCCCTGGCAGAAGTGGCAATTAATGGCAATCCCAATTCAGCCGATTTGGTGGCCACCCTCAATCGGCTCGGACCGACGCTCCTGCGCGAAGTGGGCGCACGCATGGAGCAAACCCATACCGTCACGCAATTACAGACCTTTATGCGTGAGCACAGCTCCTTTGGCACGCGCACCAATTTGGCCTCTGATGGCTATTATGGCAATCGCACCCAAGACGCTGTGCGCCAATTTCAAATGACCCTGGTTTTAAATACCCTCAAAGAGCGACTCGAAGACGACAAACAAATCCCTGCAGGCAAACGCCTGGAATCGCTGCAGTTTTTTGAAACCCAGTTTAAACGTCTCGAAGCCAATCCTGGGCAGTTTTCTCAGATTCTAAGGGATGTGACAACCCATATGCAGACCCTGCTCACCCCCAGCCGTCAGGTGTCTACAGAGACAGCGGGCCCGCTTGCAGAGGATCTCCGCTTGATTCGCGGCATGACCAACGGCGTCTTTGACAGTGAAACCGCCCAGCGTCTGGTCGGCAGTTGGTTCAATGTGATGGACTCTGGCAGCAATCTGGATATGGCCGAACAATTGGTCTCTCACGAAGTCAGCCATTTGTGGGAAAGCCAACTCGACAAAGAGGGCAATTTACAGGTGCTCGACAATTGGGGCCGTTTCTTTGACCAGGATCAGGGCAGCCAAGCCCAATTTGGCGTCTTTCATATGAGCAATCACGATGCCCACGACCGTTTACACGATGATCGCACAGCAGCCAGTGACTACGGTTCGATCAGTGCCAAAGAAGACTTTGCGGAATCGAGCCGGGTCTTTACCTATGACCCCGAACGGCTCTTGCGCCGTTCATTGCTCAAATTTTTGGTCATGAACAGCTTACATGGCAATCCGTATAACAGCAGCGAAATTATGCGTATGGCCGAAAATTCAGGTTATAGCAAAGAACAGGTCCAAGCGGGACTCGATCGGGTCTTGGGTTATGGTCAAAATCCGATTCGCTTCAGTCCCGCTTTGGCCACCCGTTTGGATCAGGACTACACATCTCTGCGCCAAGCAGCAAGCCTGCCTGAACATGCGGCCGCAACACTGGCTGAGCCAGGGCAGGCCTCGCCAGACGCACTCACTGAAGCAGCCGCAGCGATTGCCCCCCCCTCCTTACCCCCAACCGCAGCGTCTGAAAGCGGCTGGAGTTTAGACTATCTACAAGAGCGTTATAACAGTGTCTTGGCCCAACTCGCCCGCACAGATCTGAGCCAAGAGCAACGCCAAGATCTGCGCGATGAAATGGCCAAATTTGAAGAAGATTTTGTCAGTGGCGGCCTGCAGAGCTTGGGAGACAGCGCCATTCCCAACCAAGCGGTATCTGCCTTACAAGGGCACTTGTCGACCTTGGGTTATAGTGGAGATCAGGCCATACAGGGCCGGGCAGTGATCCTGGCTTTGGCCAAATTGCGGGCCCAGGGACACCTCAATCCGTCTGAAGAAGATCGCTTTAAAGACTATTTGCCCCAAGGCTTTCAAGGCATGTTAAACGATCCCGAGTTTGTGCGCTCTGTGACCTATGGCAATACAGCTGGGCGCAGTGTGAGCCCCAGCAGCGTTTTGACCTATGCTCTGGTACAATCCCAGCGCTTGGAAGCGGAAATGGGCAGGGCCATGGGCCAATTGGGCAGTGCGGCCCGCCGGGTCAGCGAAGCGCTGACATCCCTCTCCTCGCTGCTCAGTCCCACAAACGGTGGAGCCAGTGGTCCGGCTGGAGACAGTTCAATCAGCGCCAAAGACACTCAACGCACCGCGATGGTCAGACAATTGGTCGCCAACCCCCAATTTAACCTGGCCTGGCAATTGATGAACCGTACGTTTCAAGCCTATTCTCAGGCCACAGGCGTTCCCATGCCCATTCCCAGCCGGGAAGAGTTTGCCCGATATGTGTTGGACAATATGGGCTCGGGTCCCCCTGACGCGGCCCGTTTAAGAAGCGTTTTAGAAAATATGATCAAGCGAACAGCGCCATAATGAGCCAGACGATAAGCCACATTTTTATCCGATCCAGTTTTAAATTAGACTTTGTAATTCCAGATAAACAGGAGCAATTATGACATCCGTCAACCCCCAACTTGGTGTAAGTTTTCGAGCCCACCTTCAAAGCAACCCCGGCCTCAAACAGGATTTAGAAAAACAGGTTCAAGACAAGATCAAAACGGGTGGCACGGCCGGTGTCTTGGATTCAGGTGAGTACAAACAATTACAAACTGAATTCTTGCAAAAAATGGGCGTCACGGATCCGGCTCAAGCCACCCCAGATCAGCTCAAAGCTGCCGAAAGCATGATTGCTGATGCCCTTGATGGCAGCATAGACGGGCAAAACCAGGTTCAAGACAGTCAGACGGTGGTCAGCGAATTGGCCCGCAGCGCCAAAGAGAGCAGTGAATTTGATCCTGTGGGTTTTCAGATTGAAACCCCAACCCAACCGGCAGCCTCAGCTACTACCTCCCCACCCCAAGTGCTAAAATCCAGCCGTTTAAGCCAGAGTGGCATGATTCAAAATCTCTTTGCCGCTGACAAAGGCACCCTCGCAGAAAAAATGCTCGATCGCCTGCTGGCCAAACCCCAGGATATTCCTGCCAATGAAATGAGTGAACTGCTGAAATTGGTCAAAGAGCACCGGCAACAAGAAACCGGCAAAGTGCGCGAAGCCGTATTAAACAAAGCCCAAGAACTGCTGGGCAAAAATGAAATCCCCGAAAACAGCAAAAAGGTGCTCAAACAGGCCTTGGAAGCCCTGCAGGCCAAACCTGGCGATCCCGAAGCATTGGAAAAACTCAGCGATTTGGTCGATCAACTCGGAACCGATCCCCAAGCGGCTGTTGCCCCTCCCGAAACTCCCATCCCAGTTCCTGCTCCAGAAGAAGACATTCCCGTAGGCGGAGCCGATGCAACTCCTGCTGATGCTGCTCCAACAGATGCAGCTCCAACAGATGCAGCTCCAACAGATGCAGCCCCAACAGACGCAGCCCCAACAGACGCAGCTCCAACAGACGCAGCTCCAACAGACGCAGCTCCAACAGACGCAGCTCCAACAGACGCAGCTCCAACAAACGCAGCTCCAACAGACGCAGCTCCAACAGACGCAGCTCCAACAGACGCAGCTCCAACAGACGCAGCTCCAACAGATGCAGCCCCAACAGACGCAGCTCCCGCTGATAAAGCATTGGAGGCAACGGCAGCGAAGTTGGCCGCCGCCGACACCCCCGCTTCAGAAAGACAGGCAGTACTGACAGATTTGATGGGCAAACTCGACGCCAGCAAATTTGCAGATCCCGAACAGGGAAAAATGTTGGCCCTGATTTTAGAACATGGCTCACCTGCAGAGAAAACACAGGCGATCGCCAAATTACTCGGCCCCCACAAAGACAATTCAGCCGCTTTGGTCAAAATATACAATGGCGTTTCAAGGGGCCGGGAATCGCTGCAGCTCAAAAGTTCAGTGATGCAGGTGCTGGCGACCGAACATTTTGCCAAGCTCGACGGCCCCAACGCAAACAAAATGCGCTTTGATCTGCTGATGGGGGTCGATGACAAAGCTCCCCCCGCCAATGACCTCGATCCCAGTCCCCATCCGGCTGCAAATTTGCGCATTCTGCTGCAAACACTGCGGCAAAAAGGACCCGATGGCAAGCTCACCGAAAAAAGCAAAGCGGATCTCAATGCGATCAAAGCCCTGGCGGGCGGTTTGGTCGCCCAGGCCGCCCAACAGCAACAAAACAGCATCAACAACAATGCCGGCACCACGATTGGGGGCGTAGTGGTGGGAGGCAATGGCTCTGGCAATCTGACCCACACCACAATCACCGATGCCGATGTCGCCAAAGCCAACCGGATTATCAAAATCGTGGATTGGCTCTTAAAAGAAGATGCGGTGACCACAGCGCCCCCCGTAACAACAAACCCACCCGTCACGGCCAATCCCCCCGTTACAGAGGAACCGCCCGTGACACCCGGAGGCGATCCGCCGGTTGCTCCCCCTGTGGTGGCCCCCCCTCCCAGCGATACAGACACGGTTGAACCCGTTGTTCCACCCGTTGACGTGCCACCTCCACCCGCCGATTTCTCAACCCAAAACTTCTTGGAGCGCATGCGCCAATACCGCGAAGATCGCGATATGGACAAATTGCTCAAAGATCTGAATGAGGCCGACCAGCTCAAAATGGTGCGTTTGCTGGATGAAGCCGCAGATGGCGACTTTAAGAAACCGCCTGGAACCGCTGAGACCCTGCCCGTGCCCAGCAAAGACGAGGCCAAAAAAGCCCTCGAAGCCATGCTGCCCAAATTACAAACCCTCTCACCTGCCACCCGTGGCCAGATGGTGGCCCAATTGCTTGACAAAGGCACCTCGCCAGACATGGCCATGAGCCTGATCCGCCAAGCCAAAGACGAGGGCAAATTGCCTGAGCTGATGAGCAATCTGCGCATGAATGGCAAAGACCTGAGTGCTGAGATTCCCAAACAGCTCTCCAACGAAGATGCGGGCAAGGTTTTGGCCTGGATGGTCACAAGCGAAGGCGGGAGCCGTGAAAATGCCGATCAAATCAGCAAAACCGTGCGCGAGCTTTCAAGTTATCTGGTGCAAGATGACAATATTACCCGCGCCTTTATGCGCGAAATACAGGACTTTGCCAGCCGTCCCGGCAACGAAGAAAAAGGCCTGGGCATCATCAAAGAACATTTGGGCCAAGACCTGGTCAAAAAATTAACCGAAAACCTCGACCGAGGCTGGGTAACCCCCAAAGATCGCGACTTTATGCTCAAATTGGCCGCTTCAGCAGGCACACAAATGGGCAATCAACAAATCCAACAATTGCTCAAGGTGGGCGATTACCGCAATGCCCTGGAGATCATGCAGCGCTCCTCCGACAGCGATCTGGCCTCTATTTTGGCCAGTGCCGACCAAAGCAAACTCAAAGCGGCATTTAACAGCAATCCCGAAGCCTTTGCCCAAACACTGGAACGCCTGGAGCGCCAAGCAGGCAGTATGGCCCCTGGTGATCGGGCGGGACTGCAGAGCAATCTCAATGCCTTAATGGCCGAGATGCCGATCGACAAATTGCGCCAGAGCTGGAACACCCTGGCCCGCGACAGCAAACTGGAATTGGGGGACGGCAGCCGCGAAGCGCTCTTGGCCCGTTTTGCCGAATCCAACGATTTTGAAGCGGTCAAAACCCTCTTGCAAGGCGGCCAAGGCTTGGCACCTGCAGCGGGCGCTTCGCGCAACCGCATGTTGGACACCGTCTCGGCCCAAATCACCAAAATCAAAGACGTGAACAAAGCCGGAGAAGCCCTGAGCTGGGTACTCGAAGGCGGCAACCGCAGCCAGATCGAAAGGGCCTTTAAAAACGTCAGCCAGGACTCCTGGTTTGGCCCCCGCAAAGGTGAAATCGTGAATGCCGCCATGACGCTGGGCAAAGACAAACTCAAAGGCAAACTCTCTTTGGACACGATCCAATATATGGCAGGCGCCTTGAATAATTTCTCAGCCAAAGTAGGCGCAAAAATGCCCGGTTTCGTGCGCGATACCTTTGGCATGGGCGATTTTAATAAAAACGTCCAGAATATTCGCGCTCTGGCAGAATTGGGCAGCCGTGACGCCAAGTCGGCAATCATGCGCGATCTGATGGACTATTGGACCCCCGCCCAGTCTGAAACCCTGATCCACGATATCCTGCGCGACTCAGCCAAAACCGGAGATCTCAAACCCTTGGTAGATAGCCTGGGCACATCCAACCTGAATGGTGCCCAGCGCCTCTCCGACGAACTCGAAGACCGAGGGGAACTCGGCAGAATCATGGCCACGGTGATGGAAAGTTATGGCCCTGGTGCCGACCAAGCCATCAACGATATCATGGGCCGCTGGAGCAGCACGAGCATCAAGTCCGATGACTTTGTTCACAATATGCTCAAAGGCCTGGAGCCTGATGCCGCCAAGAAATTGGCGGACAAACTTTCCGCTGATACCCTGAAGAAGATGATCGACTGGAGCGATGATGCTTTCCGGGATGGCAATGCCCTGAGTCTGGACAAAGAGAGCCAGTGGTCACTTGACATCTTGCAGGCCGCGCTGCGCTTAAAAGGGCAATAGCGCTTGAGTCAATTGCCTCCCTTGCGGGCCTTAACCCACCAGGTATCGCCCCAGATTGGGCTATGTGAGCTGACCTTTGTCGGGCGCTCAGCGATTGATCTGGCTTTGGCCCAGGCCCAGCATCAGCACTATTGTGAGACCTTAACGGCTTTGGGGGTGGAAGTCATCACCCTCGCTGGCAATTCAGCTTTTGCCGATGCCTGTTTTGTCGAAGACACAGCCATTGTGGCGGGACAAGCAGCCCTGATCACGTCGATGGGTGTGGCCTCCCGCCGGGGAGAAACGCCTTTGATTGCCCAAGAACTGGGAAAATACCTCAGTTTAAGCCAGGTTTCATTGCCCGCCACCCTCGAAGGCGGCGATGTGCTGCGGGTTGGACAGACCTTTTTTGCGGGTCTCTCCAGCCGCACCAATGCCGCTGGTATTCAGGCTTTAAAGACCTGGGCTGAGCCCTTGGGTTATCGTGTGAAAGCGATTCAAACCGCCGCCAGCTTGCACCTGAAATCAGCCTGCACGGCGATCGACGACGAGACCTTGCTGATCAACCCCGAATGGCTAGATACAAGTGCTTTTCAAGGTTTTGAATTGATCCATGTCGCCCCCGAAGAACCGGCTGCGGCCAATCTACTGCGGCTCGACACACAACTCTGTGTGCAAAAGGGCTTTCCCCGCACCGCTGAGAAACTACAGGCCCTGGGGCGCTCCGTGGTCTGGATGGACACGTCCGAATTGAGTAAAGCAGAAGGCGCTCTAACCTGTCTGAGCATTCTCTTCTAAGTGCTACTTGTCTTACCGCCTATTGCTGCGGCCAACTTTCACCATCAGCCAGTTCTGTTCCCGGTGGCAAAACAGAAAGGGGCTCAATCCGGCAATTTTTGCCAATGCTGACCAGCGGGGCCAAGCTGCAATCAGCCCCAATCCAAGTGCCATCGCCAATTTTAACATGCGGTCCAATCTGGCAATTGCCGCCAATATTCACGGCTTTACCAATCTGAATCGGCCCCAGGTGCAGTTTTTCGGTGCTCATAAAATGCCCACTGAGCAGCGAACCTGAGCCAATCAAGCTATCTGCACCAATTTCAATCAGGGGCAAATCGACAAAATCCACATCGGCAGAAATCGAGGTCGAAAAGCCGACTTTGCCTCCCAATGCGCGAAAGGCCAGCCAGCGCAGACTGGCCGAATAGAGAATCAGGTTTTTGATCGGGTGCAACCAGATCAGGCGATTGAGCGTAAAATGCAGGGTCCAGACATAAAAGCCTTTGCTGCCCGGCACAACGTGGTAGCCACTTTCCAGGGGCGGCAAAAACAGCCTCAGCAAGCGCACCAGGGCCAAAAGCCCCGCGAGATAGACCAAACCCAAACTGGGCAAGAGCATCCCCACCACAGCCAGCGGCAGGTGCAAGTAGAGCCAGTGTCCGAGTACCCATGCCCCGCCCAAAGCCAGGCCATGGGTCAGACTAAAGAGCAAAAACAAGACAGCATCGTAGACCAGAAAGGGGATCAGCATGGTGAGGGTTCAAGCACTTGCCAATGCTGCAAATCCAAGGAATGTTTTTGACTGCTTCCGGTAAAAAAGCGGCAGTCCACACTCAAGCGAGTATAGTCGGAGAGGTTGGGGGCTGAGGCATGCAAAACCCAGGGGTTGAGCAGAAGCACATCACCGGGTTCAAATTCAGGTTGAAACTGGGGATAGCCCAAATCTGGCAGCTCTGATTGCCAGAAAAGGCGGTAAGGATTGCCCTCATCTGTAGGCAAAGGCTGCTCTGGCAAAGCGCCCGTGCCCCCGTATATAATCACCCCGCCACAGCGGGCATCGATGGGGACCAGAGGCATCCAGATCGTAACAAAATCCTGCATATGGCGATTATACGAGATATCCTGATGCACAGGTACACCCGACCAGCGGTGGCCGGGCAAAACAAAGCGGGCGGTGGGGGGCATGTGCATCCCGACACGCTGCCCAGGAAAGATTTCAGCCAAAAGTGCTTGAATGCCGGCACTGCGAGGAATGGTCCAGAGCACAGGGTCTAAACGGGTCTCCAGGCTAAAATGGCCGACCAAAATCTTGCGCAATTCGATTGGCAAGGCCTCAAAACGTGCAGGCTCGCGCTCACAGATCGACATAAAATCCCCCAAAGCCGAGAGTTCGGGCAGGTCAAGCGCGTTTTGCAATCGCTGGCAAGACTGCGTTTGGGCTTGAGCAAGCAAGGCATGTAAGACCTGTATTTCTGAGGCCGTTAAAACACCCCGGCAGACCTGGTAGCCCTGCTGCCGGAAAAAATCCAAATCAAATTTCATGGTTTGACCAAATAGCCCGCAGGCACATTGGTCCAAGGCAGGGTTTTGACTTGCAAACCGGGTTTGTCTGCCAAAAACTGGTCAACGGCCAGGGTCTCTCCCGGCCACTCTTTGATCGCGTATTCGTCAAAGAGCAAAATGCCGCCCCGCGAGAGTTTGGGCCAGAAAGCCTCCAAAGCCGCCCGCGTGGGCTGATACAAATCGCAGTCAAAATGTACCAAAGAAAAGCGGACGCCGGGGTTGTCGGCCACAAACGCCGGGGCCGTGGTTTCAATATTGCCTTCGATCAGCTTGACACGGGCCTTCCACGGCACAAAACGATCAGCATCAAAAATCCCGATGGCCGATTGCAACTCCTCATAAAAGGCTTCAGGCGAAAAGCCCCCCACCTCTTTCTGGGTCTGGTCGAAATTGGAGCCGTCAGCGGCATCGATCTGGGTAAAGCCACGCCAATTGTCAAAACCATAGACAACTTTGGTGCGGTCGCCGACACAGTGGGCCTC
Organism: Candidatus Blackallbacteria bacterium; assembly: GCA_051715345.1. Taxonomy (GTDB): domain Bacteria; phylum Cyanobacteriota; class Sericytochromatia; order UBA7694; family UBA7694. The sequence continues at coordinate 125,906 of JBPXJQ010000063.1, read as the reverse complement.
CAATAAATTGGCCCAGGTCATCAGCCCCAGGCCGCGAAAGACCCCCAATTCGACAATATCTCCCGGCACTTCCAAGGTCTGCAAAAAGAGTTGGCTGTGGGCCAAAAAACGCTTGAGCCACTGGCGGCGGGCCAAGACGGGGAAGAGCTGTATGGCCTCCAGAGGCGAAATACCAAAACGTTCGCAGTGAGCGGCAATGCGCTCTTCGAGTTCGGCATCGGGGCCGGTTTTTTTAAAGCCATCAAAGGGACGTTCAGCCATGGTGTTGCTCCAGAATCTGTTTCAGGGCACTGACAATTTCAGCCTGTTCACTTTCTAAAAGCTCAGGAAAAAGGGGCAAGGCCAATGTTGTGGCCGCTGCCAGCTCCGCTTCGGGACAGGAATTGTCGGGCCAGTGATCGGCATAAACCGCTTGGCGGTGCTGGGCCACGGGGTAATAAGGCAGGCACTCAAAGCCCGCTTGGGCCATTTCAGCCATGACCTGATCGCGGCGTGAACGCCCGCCGGGAATGCGCAGGGCATAGTGATGAAAGACGCTGTAGGTCTGATCTGAGATTTCCAATGGTGGCAATGTGACAGGCACCCCAGCCAAAAGGGTCTCGTAATGAGCCGCCAATGCGCGCCGCCGAGCATTCCAGCCATCGAGATAGGGCAATTTCACCCGCAAGACAGCGGCCTGAAGGGCATCAAGGCGGGAATTAAAGCCGGTATAGTCCTGGATATTTTTGCGCAACATGCCATGCTCACGCAAGCCGAGCATCTGTGCATAAATGGCATCAGAAGAGGTCGTCACCAGTCCGCCATCGCCATAACAGCCCAGATTTTTGGTCGGAAAAAAGCTAAAACAGCCGGCATCGCCGAGACTGCCCACTTTGGCCCCACGATACGTCGCCCCAATCGCCTGGGCACAGTCCTCGATCACCTGCAGACCATGCTGCTGGGCAAACGTGTTAATCGCATCCATATCACAGGGGTAGCCGTGTAAATGCACAGGCAAAATGGCTTTGACACCCTTTTGCAAGGCCGCAGCGAGCAAATCGGGATTGAGACTGTCGCTGCCGGGCAGAATATCCACAAACAGGGCTTCGGCTCCGGTACGGGTGATGGCCTCAGCGGTGGCGGTAAAACTCATGGCTGTGGTAATGACCTTGTCACCCGCACCAATGCCCGCCGCTTTGAGCGCCAGAATCAGGGCATCGGTGCCAGAGTTGACGCCCACGGCATATTTAACACCGAGATAAGCAGCCAATTCCTGTTCACAGGCCTGCAAAACCGGGCCTTTGATATACCAGCCCGAAGCCAGCACGTCTTCGATCGCCGGGCGCACAGCCTCTGCCAGGGTCTGATACTGCCTGCGCAGATCGGTAATCGGAATGCGAATCATGGGGGCCACCTGTGTAAAAATTCAGATGATTCAGTATAACACCGAGGGGGAAAGGGCCACCTCAGCAGGAGGAAAATCAGGAAGCTTAAATTAAGGATTCAGTTGAAAGCGTCTCTTTAAACATTTCTGCAAAACCCCAGCTTCCGGCTAAAATAGAAACAGCCGCCCCAAAGGAAACACCCCATTCACACGCCGCCTTTTTGCCACATCCTGCCGCCGCCGCTGCCCCTGCCCAATCTGTCAGGCTATTACAGCCTTTGCCTCGATCCCGCTGATTACACGGCAGCGGCACAGGCCCTGCAGACAGAACGCCCCTTGCCAACAAGCTTATTAAGCGCAGTACCCAAACGGCAGGCCCTGTATTTGGCGGGACGCTATTGTGCCCGCGAAGCATTCAAACAAGCAGGATGGGTCTCACAGCCAGAGATCGCCACAGGCTCCGTCGGAGAGCCGATCTGGCCACCGGGCTGGGTGGGCAGCATCACGCACAGCCAAACCCATGTCTCAGTGGCCATCGCAGTAGCCACAGCTTACCGAGGCCTGGGCTTGGACAACGAAACGCCGATGTCCGAAAAAACCCTGCAAGCGGTCAAAGACAAGATCAGCACACCTTCTGAGCGGCAAAAACAACCCCAGAACATGTCAGAGCAGGTGTATTACACCCTCTTGTTCTCAGCCAAAGAGAGCCTGTACAAGGCCCTGTATCCCACTGTGAGGCGCTTCTTTGATTTTCAGGCGGCAGAATTGCATCAGACGGGCCCCGGCCGATTTGAAATCGCCCTCACAGAATCCCTGCACCCCGAACTGCCTGCAGGCCAGGTCTTGCCTGTCTATTGCCAACTCGCAGCAGAACAAATCTTTACGGCAGTGCTCTGGCAGACGACAAACGAAACTTAATCGAAACTTGAACCAAGTTCTGAGCCAAAGTGGCGATAACCCTAAAAGAGAATGCTGCCGGGAGGCCCAAAATGACCCATCAACTGGGGGACAGCTTAAAAAATCCCCAATTGCTCTTTTCGCGCTTTGTAAAAGCACCCACCGCGCCGACAGCCAGCCCTCTTGGCATGCCTTTGCCCCCCGCAGCACCGCTGGTTCAGAGTGGAGCAGCCACAGCTCCCCGCACAGATTTGATTCAGATGGGCGCCGTGTCTCAGTCAACCACGGGCAAAGCCAAGAGTTTGCCTTTTTTCGAACAGGCGCCAACACAGGTTTCAAGTTCAGGTCCCTTTCCCAAGATCAGCTTTCAAAAACCCGTCCAATTGCGCGAAGGCGTGCAGATGTATATGCCGCAAAACCCAGTCAAAGCCGATGGCAGTGTCGATTTAATTATCCAATTTCGCGGAGACGTACCCCAGCGCTACGGTGAAGGGGGCGTCAATGCCGTGGTCGTGAGCGCCGAAACAGCAGGTCTGTCTGCAGCCATGATGGAAAAATTTGGCCAGAGCAGCTTTGTGCCTCAAATTATGGAAACCGTCTTGGCCAAATTGCGCAAACAATACGGCCCGGAGGTTCAGCTCGGACGCCTGGCCATGGGCAGTTTCAGCGCCGGGTATGCCCCTTTGCAGGTCGCGCTGGCCAACCCAGCGGTGGCCGCCCGCACCGATGCCGTCATTGTGCTTGATGGCATTCACTACGGCGGAGCGGGCAAACCCAATCCGGCTGCCCACGCACCTTTTGTTGATTTTGCCAAAGCGGCGAGCCAAAGCCAAAAACTCATGGTGATCAGCCATTCTGCAATCAAACCCACCTATTCCAGCTCGACAGATGCCGCAGATTATATTCTCAAACAGGCCGGCGCCACCCGCCAAAGCAGCACAGCCGCCCCCGCAGCTTGGCAATACACCAATCGCTACGGCGAAAAAATCGCCCCCAGCACACGGGCCGATCGGGGCGATTTACACGTAGAAGGTTATGCCGGCAATGTGGCCCGCAGCCATGTTGAACAAATCGACCAATTGGGCAATCTCTGGAATCAGTACCTCGCACCGCGCTGGCAATGAGAGTATAGTGAAAGAATGAGAGCCCCCCATGAGTTCCTATAGCAATCTGGTTGAAATGCGCTCAATGATACCCAAGGTGATCGACAAGATCACCATGGACAATTGGTTTCGCAATTCGGAGTCGCTGGAAGCCCTGCTGGATCAACTGCGGCAACGTTTTCCCTATGCCGGAAAAAAAGTCGACCGCGACAGCTATTTGGAAATTGCCAATTTTGCCCAAGAAATGGCAGTAGAACTGGTGATGAGCCTAAGTTATGGCGATTTGATTCAGCTGCTCTGTGAAAACCCCTGGATGCTGACCACTGAAGCAGAATTGACCCTGATTGAGATCTTTGAGGAAAAACTCGGCAAATCCACAGTCGCCTCGCTGATTGCCGTGGTACTCTGCGAGCATTTCTACTCAGAGCTGATTCTCAATGTGGAATGCCTGCTTTAAAGGAGCCGTTCCAGAGCTGCGGCTGAAATCGAGACAGATTGGCCTGTCTGAAGTTGGTTTTGGCGATCTTCGAGCCCCAGAAGTGCGGGCACAGCCATTTCTCGCAAGAGGCTCAGTCCGCCATTGAGATCGCTGTTTTGTCCCAAGACCACAGATGAGGCCTGTAAAAGCTGCAAAAGCACGCCAGGGTTCAGGTTTTGGGCCACCAGAATACTGCTCCAGGGTTTAAAGTCTGAAGGCAAGGTCTCTTCAACTGCCTGGGGGTGCCAGAGCTGACCTTCGCGCGGCTCCAGCCCCAGTGCCGCTTGGGGCTGAAAGGTCTGAAGCGTTGGCACAACAGACACATCTGGCTGGGTGTGGAACGTTTCAAAATCCCGGCGCTGCGAAGGCAAAGACAGAGCTGCTTGCGCTTGCCACTCTCGCCTTAATGCTTGGGTATATTCAGGCGGAATCGTGCCCCCTTGATCCAACCACTGAATTTCTTCAAAATTCAAGAGCCAAAAATCGGCATTCTGGGCCAATTGGCCCGTCTGGACAGCTTTTTCGAGCAGCGCATCGATCTGTTTGCGCACCTGAAAAATCGCCCAGAGCCCGTCGGATCTGAAGTGTTCACGCTGATCCAAAAGTGCCGCCAAGAATAGCCAAAGGGGCCGAAAAAAGAGTGTTTTCCAGGTCTGTTCAGATTCCGAGCGAAAGACCTGCCAAGGCAAAAACAGGCGATTCAGAATCAGCTCTGGGCGGTCGGCAAAGCGCTTGGCAGCCGGAGAGACCTCCTGAAAGCCACGGTGACCAAATTGCGACAGAAAAATTTGCCAACTCTGTTTAAAACTGGGGTGATAAGGCAGTTTCTCTGGCAGGAGATCCGGGGTTTTGAGCAACAGCGTCTGGGCCAGATCGCGCAGATTTTGCAATTCGATCAAGAGGCGGGTGTAAGGATTGAGATGAGATTTTTGCAGCGTGGCCAGTACATTTTTGCGGGAGAGATAATCACAGCCCCGCGCCAATAAAAGCATTGAGCGAAAACTGTGTGTAAAAAAAGCGCTGTAAAGATCTTCCAATTGACGACAATAGCCCAAAAGCCCCACATGGGGCACCTGAAAGGTCTCTAAAAAATAAGTGCGCTGGCGCTCCAAGGCACTCAACTCTTGACGGGAAATTTGCCACCAGCGCGCCCAAGACAGACTTTGAACCTGTTGGCTTATTCTGGCAATCAGGCCCTGATGAAAATACAAATGCCCGTGAGAAATATCAAAGGCCCGTTCAGCCAGGGGCAATTCAGGCAAAAAACCTTTGGCCCATTGCTGAGCGAGTGTTTCGGAAATACTGCCACAGATTAAATTAAACAGGGGCTCAGGCGCGTCGGGCAGCGACTCTTCCAGTGAAAAAAGCCGCCAATCGCCCGGTTCAAAAATAACAATATCAGCCGGACAGATCCCTGTCAGCCAGAGTGTTTGGCCATCGTCGAGCCATTCTAACCGCAGTTTTTCAGCCGATACCCTGTGCCGGATTTGGGCTGACAAGCGCTGTAAACGCCCCAATAAACCAGCCTCTGCCGGGATTTCCCAGGGCGGGCACTGATCAAGCAGATTTTCGCCAGGAAGCAGGGTCTCAACGGGCGCCGGCGAAGCCAGACAAAGTTGATCCTGACTGTATTCCGGATCCAAGTTTAGGCTGCCTTGGGCCCCGATTTGCCGGGGCCAATGCTGCAGGAGAATCCCGCCTTGGGGTGTCGTCTCACCCGTCTCGCTTTGACCATAGAGCGCTCGCCGTTGCCAGACTTTATCGGGTATTTCAGCCAAAGGCAAAGCGGCGTCTTCCGCCTGGGCCAGACTTTGGCAAACCCAAGAGGGAATCACCGCCACGTCAGCAGCAACAGCCCGAAACAAGAGCAGACACTCAATGCCAGGGCGAAAAGAGGGGTCAAAATTTAAGTTAGAGAAAAGCGATTGCCAATACATAGAGGCATTTTAACCTTAATTTGAAGCCAAGCGTAATATCGGATGGCATTGCCGGGGTTCTTGAACAGCGGCTAAACTGAGAACAGACGCGAAGGATACATTTTTAATGAGCACAGCGGCATGCCCGTTTTCTCCCGAAATAGCAGATTTGCAGATGCAACTCAGGGACCTCGACCTGACAAAATCCCCGCAATGGGTGCAATTGCAAGTGCCACTCGAGCACTTTTCAGCCGTGGCTTGGCTGGCAAGTCAAGCGAGCAGCTTTCGATTTTTTTGGCGCAACCGCAATGGCAGCCAAAGCCGAGCAGGTTGGGGAACAGCCTGGGAGATTCAAACCCAGACCCCGTCAGAAACTGCGGCGTGTTTGCAAAAATTGAGCCACGAGTTAGCTGCTGCGCCACCAGAGATTCGCGCTTATGGTGGTTTGGCTTTTCCAGCGGAACCCCGGCCCAATTCGGTTTGGAAAGCGTTTGCCCCCTGCCGCTTCGTCATTCCCCGCTTTGAGATTGTCAATGAAGGCCAGCCCCGACTCTGTCTAAACGCCCGCTTGGAACATCCGCAAGATCTGCGCGATTTAGAACGTGCCCTCTCAGAGCTGGAAATCCCTGTCAAAGAGCCAGAAGAGCCCCACTTACCTCCATTGGTGTTTAAACAAAGCCAACCCGATCGCCTGGGCTGGGAAGCGCAAATCCAGGCTCTCTTGCAGGCCTTTGAAGCAGAAAAGCTGCAAAAAGCTGTCCTGGCGCGCGAAGTGAGTTATCAAACCCAGGCCCCTTTTTCTGGTCTGGATTTTCTTTTGACGCTCTTGAAACGCGGTTGGCCTGGTTATCTCTATTATTTTCAGTGGTCGCCCGAAACTTTTTTTGCAGGCCTGTCACCTGAACGCCTCTATCAGCGCTCGGGACGCTCCCTCATGACAGAGGCTCTGGCAGGCACCCGCCGCTCCAGTGCCGAAAAAATCCGCCAAGACCAATGGCAACACGAATTATTGACCAACCCCAAAGAGCGGCACGAACACAATCTGGTCAGGGAATTCTTGGAGGCGGCCCTGCATGAGCTCTGTGATTCAGAGATAGAGACCGCCGCTGTCGAATTGATCGAGAGCGGCCCTGTTCAGCACCTGCGTCAACCCCTGCAGGGACACTTAAGCGCTCACACCAATGACGGAGATATTCTCAAATGTCTACATCCCACACCCGCGGTCGGTGGAGCCCCCCGCCAAGCGGCTCTGACTTGGCTTGCCGAACACCAAAGTGTAGAGCGCGGCTGGTACAGCGGACCCATCGGCTGGATCAGCGCTGATCATGCAGAATTTGCAGTGGCCTTGCGCTGTCTTTTGGCAGATCAACAAACGCTGCGTTTTTTTACAGGGGTGGGCATTGTCAGAGGCTCAGAGCCAAAATCCGAATGGAATGAACTCAATGCCAAGCTGGAAACGCTTTTGCAATTATTTCACCAATCTCCAGAGAGAATGTTAGACTGGGAATAGGGAAATCCAGATATGTTAGATCTGGCATTTTGAGCATGTTTAAAAAAAGACTGGGTATTTAACGTGAAGCCGGCAGCCTGGATATTATTGCTTTTCGTGCTTTCTGGGGGCATCAGCGCCCTTCTGGGCAACGAACTTGGCCGGAAAATTGGAAAAAAGAAACTCTCGCTTTTTTCGCTCCGACCCAAACACACCAGTACCTTCATGACGGTTGTCTTAAGTATGGCCCTCTCTGCGGGCCTCTTTTCGCTCTTTTTATTGCTCTCACCTCATGATCGGCAGGTCTTGCTCAACCCTGACGAATTGGTGATCTCGCAGATGGAAGCCCAAGAACAGAAATTGGCGCAGATCAACCAAACCTTCAAACACTGGAACAAACGCACCCCCTCCGGTTCGTTCGGCCAAAACGCACAAAAATCACAAAATTCAGTGGTATTACCTGCGGCTCAGACCCTCTCCCCCACAGCGGTTCCCACCTTGCCCGAGGTAGCGGAATCTGCCCCTGAACAGGTGCAAATTGTTAGCAATCCCGTGCAAAGACGAAGGACTTGGTCTACCCGCGAAGATCAGGCAGAAGACGATTGGGATCTGGATCTCAAAGAAGAGAGCCCACTCTTGCCTCTTTCTCCCAAACGCATGCAGCAAGAGGCAGAGCAAAACGCAGAGCAAAACGCGGTCACCTTTCAGAAACGCCCCAGTACGGGTCGTTCGGAACGGGCCCAATCCGCCCAAACCCAGCCCAGTCAGCGGCAGCAATTGGTTTTGGCCCGGGCCCATGAGACCCTGCTTAGATTTGAAACAGCGCCCAGTAAATCTCCCCGCCAAGCGGAAGCCACAGTCGCCAAGATTTTGGAGTTGACCGAAGCATATGCCCAACAAATGGGTTTGCCTCTGAGTGAAGGCAGCCGGGTTCAGGTTTTGGTCGCAGAAGTCCAGGCCCTGAAACTAAGTTTATTGTCTGAAAACGACCTCGAAATAGACGTCGAAACGGCTCACAACGTCAGCAGTTCCCAACCCTTGATGGTACATTTACGCAGCACCCCCCAAACAGCGGTTTCCACAGAGTGGGATCCGAGCGAATTGTTGGAACAAGAACGCCTTCAGCCCGAAAAAGTCAAACAGACCTTGCAGAAAGATGTGCTGCCAGCTATCCGTTCGGCACTGGCCCTGAAAACGCCGTTTTACGCCGAGAGCACAGCCCAGACCAGCCTGCCAACGTCCGAACAACCCTTTGTTTCAGCGGCCCGATTGGGCCTGTCTGGCAGCCAAAATGTCAAAATTATGGACACCCTGCTTGATGCCGAGAGCTTAAAAATCCGTTTGTGGATGCTGCCTTAAGCCTCTGATCTGCGGTAAGATGAAGTACCTGTGACATAGACACCTCTCTTTATACAAGTTTATAAGGCTGTCTGAGTCCCTTGATCTTTGTTTGGAGTAAACCCCATGTTTGAAAAAGAAGTAGATAAGAAAAAAGTCACCGAATTGCTCAACCATATCCTCGAAATGGAAATGGCTGGAATGGTGCGTTATACCCATTATTCTTTGATGGTCTATGGCTATAGCCGGATTCCGATTGTCTCCTGGCTGCGGGAACAGGCCAATGAATCAATGGCCCACGCCCTTGAAGCAGGAGAGCTGATCACCAGCCTGGGCGGCCACCCCTCATTGGGCATTGGCCCTCTGCTCGAAACCCACAAACACGATATCGGCGATATTATGCGCGAAGCCATGGAACATGAAAAAAATTCAATCAAAGCCTACCGCGATCTGCTGGCTTTGGTCGAAGGCAAATCAATCACCCTGGAAGAATACGCCCGTCGCTTGATTCATGACGAAGTGGTTCACGCCACCGAAGTGGACAAAATGCTGCGCAAACCTGGCGATCTCAGCACCTTTGACAGCCATTCCCATTAATGACTCTTTCTCCAATAGCACGCCAGACCCTCTTGTTTGCAAGCCTTTGGGGCTTTCTCGGAGTGGCTCTGGGTGCCTTTGGGGCCCACGGACTTAAATCTCAGCTCTCACCTGCTTTGCTGCTGATCTTTGAAACCGGGGTGAAATACCAGATGTATCATGCCCTGGCCCTAGTGGGGGTGACCCTTTTATTGCCCTCAGACAGTGCGCCCCGAGCGCTGGTCTGGGCCAGTCGGCTCTTTTCTCTGGGCATCGTGCTCTTTTCAGGCAGCCTCTACCTGCTGAGTTTAACGGGCGTTCGAGCTTGGGGAGCAGTCACCCCCTTGGGTGGACTGGCTTTTTTGTCAGCCTGGGGCTGTTTGGCTTATTATGCATGGAAATCCCGCTAAAGCCCTCCCCAGAGAGGCAACTCACATGGTATTTTAGATTGTAAGTATTTTAGGTTGTAAAATAATTTCACAATCCTGACCATGGAAAACGAACAATGAAACAAAGACTTGCTGTTTCTCTCCTCTTAAGCTCATTTTTATTGGGACTCAATGCCTGCGACTCCCCTTCAGCCCTGTTGATCAGTCAAAATGGCAATAGCCAACCCCTCACACTCAGAGCCAATTTACAGGCTGCGACCAGCGCCCTTCAGGTGGCCACCCTGACAATCACCGAAGTAGATAAATTGCCAACCCCTTTGCGCACAGCGGGACTGATTGAAATTATTTATGACACCAGCAGATCGCGCATTCCCGGCAGCCGCAATTCAGATGGCAGCTTGACTTTCCCCTTTCGCTCCAGTCGCCCGATTTCGGGCGATGGGTCTTTGCCTGTGATTCTGGTCGGTGATCGCGGATTGAGCTATCCAGTACAACTGGAAACCGGATCTGAATTGGCTCTCAATTCCCCTGGCATTCTGATCAGCCCCACCAACAACGTGACGGTGGGCAGCAATCTCCAGCTCAAAGCCAATTTTAAACAGGCAGAGAGTGCAAGCAATTACGATTTTACGTGGTCTTATGCCGCCTCTCAGGTTGGGCCTTGGCAGGCCATCAGCGGCAACACTTCAGAAGTGCGCATGGATGCCACCCGCATCGGCAATTATTATCTGCGCCTGGAAATGCGCAACCGCCAAAGCCAGAGCGTTTCTAGCTATATCACCCCTTCGGCGCTTTTGCGCGTGCAAGACAGCGATCGACTGGCTTTGACCACCCCAGCCTCTGGAGTCGTACTTGAAGGTGAGCGCATTGAACTCGAAGCCAATTTACCCGAATACGAAAAGAGCGAAAACCTGCGCTATCTCTGGTCCTATTCAGCTTCTCTGCAGGGCAATTTTGCCCCAATCAGCGAAGAGGGCAAAAAAATCTCTTGGGAAACCCCACGGGCGGGCAGCTATTACCTGCGTTTGCAGGTCTTAAGTCAGACGGGCAATGCCACTTACACCTCCTCCAAAACCTTGGTCCAGGTCGCCCAGGCCGACTCCGTGATTCAAACCACGCCCCCCACTGGCTCGCTGGTGCGCGGTGATGCCGTCACCCTCAAAAGCACCTTGGCTGCCTCGCCAGATCTAAGTTACACCTGGTTTTATGGATTTAGCCCCCAGGGCAGTTTTACCCCGATCCCAGGCAGTGGTAGCAGTGTCAATTGGACCCCCAATCTCACGGGCGATTTTTACTTGCGCCTGCGCACCTTTGACTCAAAAACCAACCAGAGCCGCACCTATACCTCCTCCAAATCTTTGGTGAGTGTGCGCGACAGCGACAGCGTCTTTAGCACCAGTCCGGCTCCCGCCAGCCTGCTCAAAGGCGACAGCGTGCAATTGACTCTCAACCAAAGCAATGTTGACAACGTGATCTGGAGTTATGCCAGCACGGCCCAAGGGCCCTTTCTGCCCATTCCTGCCACAGGCAAAAGTGTCAGTTGGAGCCCCGCTGCCCCTGGCAGTTATTATCTCAAAGCCGAAGCCCCGCGCAGCGACGGCAGCCTTGCCACCTGGATCTCAGCCAATTCAATGGTGACAGTGGCCGATCGGGGAGATGCGATCAGCACCGAACCGGCGTTGGGACAATTACAATTGGGCCAAGCCGTCAGCTTGCGCTCCAGTGTCAAATTGACCAATGCCCGCTATAGCTGGTCGTACGCCAGCAATGCCACAGGCCCCTTTACCCCCGTGCCCTCACTGGAGTCTCAGCCCCTTTCGACAGTGACCTGGTACCCCACCCAAAGCGGCAGTTATTACATCAAGCTGGATATCAACGATCCCCAAAGTCGCTCCAGCGTGAGTTTCACCTCGGAACAGGCCCTGGTACAGATTCAAGAGGCCCAGCCCTTTTTTACTACCGATCCCAGCAGTGGGCGGGTCAAGTCCTCAGACAATATCCTGATCAAGGCCCGTTTTGACTCTGGTGGTCGGGCCTTTAACTACGGCTGGGCCTATAGCACCGGTGCAGCAGGTCCCTTTACCCCATTGGGGGGCAGTACCTTGCCCGAGTACTTCTGGAATCAACCTCTGAAAACGCAGGGCAGTTATTATCTGCGTTTTACGGCGACCCCACCGGGTTCCGACCGCAGCCTGAGCTATTTCTCTCAGGTGCCCCTGCTCTTTGTCAGCAGCAGTGACTCTGGCTCGCCTGAGTTTGGGACCGTCACCCGCTAAAAGCAGATCTCACGCAACACTGAGCGGATGGGTGGACCTTCAGCCCCTGGCAGACAAACTGCCGAGGGGCTAGGAAGTATGTTCAAGATCCGGTAAAATACCTTTTAATCTGTCCGGATGTTCGAGAAAGGTATTGTTTATGTTACCCAAAATGTTGCCCAATTCTACCCCCCTGCGTCTCTTGGCCGTTTCAGTCATGCTGGCAGCTTGTTCACCGCTTGCCACCCCTGGTCTGCGCTCAGCCTCCCCGGTGCTCTTACAAAAACAGAGCAGCGGCCCCGCCATTGACGACAGTGAATTGAGTAGCCCGCTTAAAGCCAATCTCTTGCCCCAAATCGAACAGGAAGCCACCCGCCGCGAAGGCAATCAACTCGTGTTTCGGGCTGTTCCTCTCAGCCGCCAGGGCCAACGCCCCCTGAATTCGAGCCGCTTGGACGTACAGGGCCAATTTAACTATTACGATTTACAAGGTCAATTGCAACCGGCCGCCAATACCACAGTGGCCCTCTATCAAGGCAGCCGCAAAGTGGGCCAAGTCTTGACCAGCCCCGATGGCCGCTGGAGCATGGCCGCACCCGCACCCGGCAACTACCAAGTGCGCTATAGCTTTGCCAATCCCCGCTGGAATATCGAGCGCTACACTTGGGACGGCCCCCAGGTCAGCGTTCAGGGGGGCGTCGACACCGGGGCTTATACCCTTGAAAAAGGCAGCAAAAATGCCGAAGCGGCCTTTATTCATGACGTGTACAACCGCGCCCTGCGCCTGTTTGAGCGCGAACAAATGGATCTGAGCTGGTGGTCACGCACGATCAAGACTGTCTGGCCAGGTTCTGGCGACTATTACAGCTTTTATACGGTCAATTTAACGGGTGCCCAGCAATGGGACGTGAATGGCCACGAAATCGGCCACGCCATTTATGATCAGGCCCTCAATGCCAACTCAACCGGCGGGCAACACAAAATTGACGAATGTTATAACGGCACCTTGGCCTTTTCAGAAGGATTTGCCACCTTTTTCTCTGGGGCCGTACATTTAGAGCGCAACGATGAAGATGCGCGCTTTGGGCCCTATTTGGTCCCACGCCGAGCGCCGATCAGAATGGAGAACACCCCCGCTGACGTCTGCCCCGGCAATCGCAATGAGTGGCGTGTTTCTTCCGTGCTCTGGGACGTGTACGACACCCATGTTGATGGCGCTGACCAGTTCAGTCTCTCACTCAAAGAGATCTTCTCGCTCTTTGCCCAAACCAACAAGCCCGCCATTAACAGTGCTCTGGATGCTTACCAATTGCTAAAAGAGCGTACCCCTGCAGAGGCACGCCCTGTGTTGCGCCAGATTTTTGAGCAAAACACCATGGAAGTCAAAGACTGATACTGGGCTGTTTATAGGTTTGCTTCAAGTCTGCTCAAATAGGGAGCTTTCACGGGTCAGTGGTTCAGAGCAGGGGAGGCCTGGCAGGCATGCGGGCCGCTCATTACGCCCATCCATGGGCTTCATTCGCTAAGAGTCGCAGTGCCGTTGTGTCCTCCTGACACGGCACTGCTCCTATTGCCCGCATAACCTTGCCAGGCCATTCCTCTGCTAAAGGGCCTCTTGGCTCAAAAGCTGTCCGAGCCCATGTTTCGTGATTCAATTCACCGGCTCGTCTTTGCTCTAAAGCATCGATGGGCTTTGACGTGACAGGATAACTGCCGTAATCCAGGGAAATTCCCAATTCAACCCTTTCGAGCGGCCTGAACGCCCATTCCTGGCCGCCCACTCAAGTACAAAACCAAGTTTATGAGAGCTCCCTGCTCCACTGACCTCACAGCCGAGCTGCATGCTCAGCTTAAGCCCCAACGGGAATTGGTGCGTGTGTTATAATGCAGATCCGGTTGCAGAAGCAATGCCTTTTCATCTGCAAATTTAACTGCAAGCGTTTAGAATTGGTGAAGGAGTTTTCAACCCAATATCATGGCCGTAAAAGAAGTCAACGATCAAAATTTTGCTGAAGAAGTACTCAATGCAAGCTCTCCCGTTTTAGTCGATTTTTGGGCGCCCTGGTGTGGCCCCTGCCGCCTGGTCTCCCCCGTGGTAGAAGAAATTGCCAAAGATTACGATGGCAAACTCAAAGTTGTCAAAGTCAACACCGATGACAACCCTGAAACCGCCAGCAATTACCATATCAGCGGGATTCCCTCGCTGCTGCTGTTTAAAGAAGGCCAAGTGGCGGATCAAATTGTGGGCGCTGTGCCCAAAGCCAAACTTTCAAATATGGTCAGCCAGCACGTTTCTTAAACACGGCAGCTGAGTAAAACAAAAATCAAAAGCCCCCTGATAAATTCAGGGGGCTTTTAGCTGTCTGCAAAACTTTGTTGACTTCAGCGTTTATTTTAGCGCGGGCAATTGTTTGAGTTCGACTTCTGCGACCAACTCAATCGCGTCGTTGAGAAAATGCATTTCGCGAAAATAGAGCTGCATATCGTCATTGCTGAGTTTGCTCAGGTCAATCAGGGGATTGACTTCATCAAGCACCGATTGAATCACATCGGGCGAAACGGGGTGGTCCATGGTCACAGCATTGGCAGCCGCCAATTTGACTGTGCGCTCGGAGCCCAATTTAAACACCCCACCCACTTCAAAGGGAATCGTAAAAAAGCCGCCCATGGTGGTGGCTTTGCCACTCAAAACGGCTTTGCCTGCCTGCAGATCCATGCTCAACATCGAGATATCCGCCCCAAAAGAGGAGAGCAATTCTTGGTTTTCCAAGATCTTTTCGAGCATGGCCTGAAAGGTATCGGACTGTAAGAATTTGTTTAAACCCGCTTCGGTAATGCGGATCCGTACCACACCCTGAGTAGGCGCCCGTAACTGCATCTGATCGGTGTCCAGATTGAGACGATCCACACGCAAGGAGACAGAATCTACCGGAAAATCAGAGAGCGTAAAGCGCTGAGCATCCACTTCAAGATAGGCCATTTGCCCTGCCAGCAGTGTAAAACTGGGAGCTTCAGGGTGCACCTTGACACGCAAGTGTTCAGGATGATTGAGGGCCTGATCGACTTTGTCATGTAAGATGCCATTGGCAACATTGGGGGCCACGCCACCCAAGGTCATGATAAATCCAAGGACGATTGCAAGTATTGTGATAACCATTAGCGCCGTGCTTCCACCATTAATTTAATTGCTGTCCGCTCTTCTCCGTCGATAAGCACATCGACAAAGGCCGGAATAAAAACCAGATCGAGACCACTGGGGGCCACATAACCACGGGCAATGGCAATGGCTTTGACGGCCTGATTGACAGCACCTGCGCCAATGGCCTGAATTTCAACATACCCTTTTTCCCGGACTACCCCCGCCAAAGCACCGGCGACAGACGTAGGTTTGGAACGCGATGAAACCTTGAGAACGTCCATTGCTTCATTACTCCTTTAGTGTGGCTGCATTTATTGTTGCTACATTGAAGCCTGTTACGATCGATGACTGTGCATTTATTATACCCTTTTTTGTGGTATCAATCGAGAGGGGAGCCGCGCTGCCCCGCGCCAGGGACGAGGATTGCGCCTCAAAGCACCCATTCCCACCCCTTTAAGCCCAGCGCATAAGCAGAATGGGTCAAGCGAATTTCGAGGCTATAACGGGGCTCGAACATGCTCTCAGTCAGCCATGTCCGGTGAAAGAGGAAAGCGTCAAAGACCAGCAAATCGCCGGGTTCCATCTCGGGTCGCCAGAACTGCTCACGTGAGGCCTGGGCCTGCAAAACCGAAAGATCGCGCTGTTGGTAGAGAGGGATGGACGGGTCAAGGTTGAGTTCAAACCACACGCGGTTTTGAGGCATCAACCAAAGCTCCAAGCCAGGGGCGTTGCGCCCACAGGGATCGAGCGGGATCCAAAAATTGAGGGCAGGTCGCCCCCCCAAGAACTCCGCATCCTGATGAAAGGGAATTTGACGCTCGGGCCAAAAGGGATGCTGGCGGCGAGGCTGGCTATTTTTTTCGATCAAGAATAGCGAGGGCCCAAAAAAATGGCCTAAAAAAGGCTGCAAGCTGTGTATTCCCAAAAGACAGGTATACAGATTCGCTTGTTCAGCAGAATGCTCGGGCAGGGGCAAAAGCCCCTCTTCGTAAGGCAAATGGCCGTATTGAAAGAGCTTGTGATAAGCCGACTGCGGCATCTGGCCACTTTGCCAAGCCAGATCTGCCTCGGCATAAAGTGCTTCCAGCTCTGTTTTTGCGGCCCGCAAAAGCGGCAGCGGCAAGATTTCCCGCAGCAAGAAACAGCCCTTTTGCTGAAGGGCTGTTTGCAGTACATCAGCAGGAGGAACCCCACTGAAGTCAGGCAGAGACATGGCTTAGAGTTTTTGAATCGAACGGGCCAGGAAAGGGCGGTCTGCCTGAAAATTCTGAATACTTTTACGCAATATCTCGTCAACGGATTCCTTGCGCCGGGTATCAAAACCACCCAATTGCCTCAAATGATACTCTGCATTGCGCCGAATTTTTTCGACCTGCTGGGCCACCTGTTGGCGCTCCGTTTGACGGGAAGTCTGTTGCTCAGACAACAAGGTATTGAGTTGATCCGTGGTTTTGAGCACCTCTTCGAGCCAAGCCTGGGTCGCATTTTCCAGACTCTGGGGATCTGGTTTCGCCGTTTGACTCAGCAAAGCCTGGGCTTCGTTGGCTTTGGCAATCAAGGCTTGGAGTTCTGCGTCCAATTGGCTTTTTAAAGCCTCATTCAACTGATCACTGACTTTAAACAAATCCACAAACTGGGCTTGCAGATCTTGGGCCTGTTGCAGTAAAAACTGGCTGAATTCGGCCATTAAATGGCCGCGAATCAAACTATTTTCAGATTGACTTAAGTTATTTTCTACCTGTTCCAGAAACGCTGGCACGCGTTCCAATGTTCCAGCGATGTGGGCCTGAAAATCACCGAGCAATTCTCTCGGCAGAATCTCAGCCAGAATGGGGTCTTGAAGCTTTTCGTCCAGCTTCCCATTGTTTTTTTTCAATTCGTCGCTTTTTTCTTTAACAACAGAGACCAGCTCGGTCTGCTCTCTTACACGGGAATCTAAAGTCGCCGCTTCCTGATCTGCGCGGGTTTGTAACTGCGCCACGGCGGCCACGGCGGCGGCCAATTTTTTGTCCAACTCTTGCAATTTGGCCGTTTGCCCTTGCAAAGCAGCCTGCAGGTAGTCACCCAGATTCTCTGGCCCCAAGGTCTGACCATTGCGTTTAAAAACCGGCGAACCGCTGTTGAATTCCAGCGAAAGTCCATGTTCAGCCAGGATTTTATTCAGCTCCGCCAATTTTTCAGGTGAACTGAACTGCTGTAAAAAACCGAGGTTCCCGGATTGCACTTGTTGAATCAAGCCATTGAGCATCTGCTGTTTTTCAGCTGCCACACGGGCCTGTGCTGCGGTTTCCTGCTGTTGTCCCTGGGCCACACCCAAATCATTCAGAGTCTGATCATACTGCACCCGCAATTTCTGGATTTCGGCATCATTGCGCATGATTTCTGCTTCAAACGCCTCGACTTCATTCAATAAAATCTGACTTTTAGCAATGACCTCCAGGGTCTCGGTCAGAGCTTGCAATTGGGCCGGAGTGGTACCCGCTGCAGCGGGGTTAACGACCCGCTGAATCATCTGGGCGGCCAGTTTTAACTGCCCCAATTCCTGGGTGGTCACTTCCTGTTTATTGGCAAGATTGTAGAGTTTTCCATCCTGAAAACGCAGCCCCAAGGAACGCAAGATCTCATTTTCCTGAGCAGAAAGAGAAGCCCCTTTGGGGTTCAGTTTATCCAGAATACCGGTCAATTGGGCCATATCAGAATTTTTATAGTTGAGCAGAGCCTGTACAACAACATAGCCCATCTTGGACTTAAAATCCACACTCGGGGCAACGCGGCGCTGAGAGTTCCCATCGATTAAAACGGCATTTGAACCGGGGCCGCGTCCCTCAAGGATGCCCAGACGTACCTGCTCCTGAAAGAGTTCGGCCAGATCCGCACCCTGATTGTGGATCAATCCAGTCAAGCCAGCAATGTCGCCGTCCTCTTCAAAACTCAGACGGCGCAGCTCACTATCGTTCATTTTGAGCATTTGGTCATAAAATTGATTCCGGTCGTTGGCCAAAACAGCTTGTGGACTATTTTGAGCCGCCCCTTTGCTGGCATTCACAGTGTCCCGGGGGGCCTGCGCCTGCTGCTTACTCCAAGCCTGATAGCCCCAGGCCACAGGACGCAATTCGGAAATAATCGCCTCTGAAAGCAGGGCTGGTCGCCGGGCCAAAGCGGGAACCTTTTCAAAAATGGCCTGCAATTGGGACATACTTGGACGCTCTTGGGTCGCTGTCAAGGTCTGTACGAGTTCATTGACAGTGGCTTGGGCCAAAGCGGGGTTCTTCAGGTGCAGGCGCTTCAACTCATGGGTCATTTCATTTCTGAGCAGATGCACCTGCACCTCTGAGAGCAATTTGCGATCGGGTACAGCTGCAGACAGGCGTTTTTCTTCTTCAGGGCTCAAAGGCTTATGGACACGCACTTTTTCCATGATAACCAGGAGCTGATCGACTTCTTCTGGCGATTTTTCCTGAATGGCACTGACTGCTTTTTGAATATGGGGCAGCTGGGCCCAATTCGCATCAATCTTAAAATTTTTACCCGCTTCTGCAGACAAATCTTTATCTGAGCGATCCATTTTGGCCAAAGCCACTTGGACCACATTTTCAACCGGCTCCCCTTTTTCCAATAAGCTGACAGCTGCGATCACATCGGGATTGTCGAGATTGGCAATAAAGGTGAGTTCATCCTGGGTCGGATTGGGCCCCAATTCCTGCCGCAGTTCATGCAGCTCTTTTGCTGTGACTTTCCCATCGTTCTTTAGCGCTTGGTGGGCTTTTTGCAGCAGTTGTGAAGAAAGAGGGCCGGTGCCGGTGTGCTCAGAACGAATCATGAAAAATCTCCTTGAGGTAAAAAGGCTTGTTTGAGCTTTATACCCTGTCTCCCCAAGAAAAAAACGGGCTTAGCCCATTTTTATAAAAAGCTTAATTTTTCTCAAAACGAAAATCAGCTAATTGTTTGGCGGAGCCAACTGATCCAAAATTGTCAGAAGATCATGGGTCTGATCAAGACTCTTTTCACGCGCGCCCTGTTCTGCCTTTAACTCTTCACGGGTCATGCCAGAATAATCTGCATCAGAACTGGGTTCGACAGAGTTCCTATCGACCATATCTTCCCGTTTTTGGCCTTTGGGCGGTATCCCTTCCTCTGTTTCCCAAGAAAAGCGAGACCTTTCGGCCGATGACGAATTCGGAGTTTGCACTACCGAATCTGTCATTCTTGCGGCAGGAGAACCCTTGGTAATAACAGATCCTGCTCCAAGAACAACGGCACTGGGGCTTTTGAGTATTTCTCTGACATCAGGGGAAGCTTCTTGTAAGCTTTGGTTCATTTCAGAAAACCAGTTCCCAACTGAACTTAAATCTCTACCGGACTGATTGTCATCCTGGACAGGCTCAGGTTTGCCTGTTAATTCTGGGGAGGGGGAAAGATTTTGAAGGAGTTTGGGTGTTTGTGCGTTTTGAAGCGTTCTCGGGGCTTGGGCATTTTGAAGCGTTCTTGGCGCTTGAACGTCTAATCCACTCATAATAACATTCTCCTAAAAAATCTTTATTCTTTATCATAGCCTCATCATCAAGATTAGTCCAGAGATGGCTAGAAAAGAAGCATTTCATCCACATGCAGCTCAAAGTGTTGGCCTTGAGAACAGGAATTGCTGGGACACAAGAGAAAGCGCAGGGACGTCTGCAAGGGATCGGGCGGGGCTGTGGCCTTGTAATCATCATCGGCCGTGTTACCTTGCCGTCAGGGGAAAGACCCCAACCCGATCCACTTGCTTGTTATGACTCGCTCCTCCTATTGAGGAATCCCACGTACTTGTGTCATCCCTTGGCCCCCATTGGCACTGTTCTGGGCCCAGGTAGTGGGCTCAGAATCCACCACGGTATAAGTACCAGCAGGCAAAATCACATTGGGTTCGGCATACCAATAGGCATTGGGCACGCCCCCCTGACCGGGACGGGTCATCACCGTCCAGGGCCCATAAAGCTTACCACTGCTGTCTCTAAGACCAATCGTCCCACCCGGTGAACCTTGGGCATTGTTCCAGTGATAGGTCTGGAAAAAGGTGATCTTGGTGGCCTGAGTCAGGGTAAACTGGCTGGCCGCCGTGGGCTGATTGAACACCGCCAAGATATTGCCATTGTCAAAGAGCATCTGATCCTGCACGACAGGGGAGGGAGAGGCGCTTGGCGTGGCAGTACCCAGGTTGGGGCCGACCCAGAGCAATTGTTTGCCCTCGTTGACCACCACCAGCAGGTGATCCCCGGCAGGGTTAAAGGCCAGATAACCCGGTTTGGGCACACCTGTCAGATAGGGCACAGGCGAGGAGTAATCAGGCCCACCTTTGAGCACCTGATTCTGGCTCGGGTAACTCCAGTACAGGGCCTTGTCAAACTGGCCACCACCGGCTGCCAAACCGCCAAAATTGGTGTCTTTTGCGGCTTCCGTCATCAATTTAGGCGTTCCATTGGGCTGTATTAGGTACAAACCAGGCGTACCGCCAAAGGGCCAGCCACCGGAACTGTTGAGAGCATAGAGTTCATGGCGAGAATCGAGATAAGCCAGCGAGAAAAGTCCTGGCGGAATTTCGCTATCGAGCAGGCCCACCTCTTGTTCGCTACCAGCAGGCAAATACCAGATATTGTCGTTTTCGAAATCGGCAAAATACCAACCCGCATCGTTACTGGGTACATCATTGAGCTGAAGAGGAGTCAGCCCTTTGCCTATCTGCACCAGATATTGTCCATCGCAGACCACGGTCAAATTGCCAGTTTGGGGATCAAAACGCAATTCATTGGGTTTGGGCAAACCTTCGACAACCACAGTGGTGGTACCATCGGCTGCAATTTTTAAGACATTGCCACTCTGGCGCTCGAGGGTGTAGAGCCCAGCCCCATGCGGGCCTTTATCGGTATAAGCAAGGCCGTCCCAGTCTTTGCCTTCGGGTGCTGAGGCATAGAGACTGGCCAAGCCACCTGAAACCTGATAAACCCCGCGCACACCAGGGCCAGAGCCCCACCAGGACCCGGCTTCGATCCGGTTCAGGAAAAACAAATTCTGGTTGAGACTGTCATAGGCCAGCGAGGCCAAGGCACCCGGTATGGTACCTTTGCTGGAATCTAACATTCCCGTTTCAGGGGCAGCGGCATCAGCTTTGAACCAGACATTGTCGTTTTCAAAATCGCTAAAGTACACGCCGCCCTGGGGAGCGGGCAAAATATCATGCAAGCCATCGTGGCCTTGGGCATTTTTCCACTCAGTGACACTGCCGTCGGGATTAAATTGGTAAATACCGCGGGTTTGCACCCCTGCAGCAGGCGCATAGTCCATACTTACCACAGGTACGCCGTTGACCACGGCTCCGTGCCGCCAAATCGGGCCACGCAAAAGATCGTGACGGCCATAGATCGAAGCTTTGCCCAATGGGTCAAGTTTAAGTAGGGTCTGCCGGTTGAGTGAGCTGGTCATGACATAGAGCGTGCCGTCAGGTGCGTAGAAATGGGTCCCCAGCGGCCCCAGAGTATAGTTTGAACGCAAAACCTGCATCTGCATGCCAGCGGGGATTTCAACCCCGGTCAGTTCAGTCGGCAGCAGAAGATCTGTGCGTGGCACACGGGCAATCTCCTGGGTCCCGGCATGATCTGCTTTAAGCTTGAGGGGGGTCGATGAGCCATCGGGACGCAATGTATAGATTCCGCCAAAGCGATTTCCGCCGTCGGGATAATAGTCAATCGCAGCCAGATAGCCATCACCCGTTTTTAAAGGCACTGCTGCTTTGCCGTTAATGCCTGCCAGCAAGTCCCCTGTCACAGCAGTTTTCCAGCCACCACAGGCATCGGTGGTGGAGAATTCCTGCTTGCTGCGATCAGAAGAAAAAACCTGGGCCTGGCCCTGATCGTCAAAGAAGACATCCCCAACATTAAACGGGGTCTCATACAGACGGGCGCTCATGCCCGCAGGCACCGTTAAACCCGTGGGCAGGGGCAATTCTTTTAAAACGGCAGAAGTTCCGCAGCCATTAACGGGCGCCGAACTGGGAGCCAAAGTAGGCAAAGGTGCAGGTGTGGCACTTTGACCTGGAGCGGGAGGCACCACCAGTGGTGCCGAGGGCGTGGCTTGGGGTGTAGGGCTGCTTACCGCAGGTGAAGGACTGCTTACAGGGACAGAGGCACGGGGTGCGGGCGTGGGGCTATTGCCAGGGTCGGGCGAAAGTGGGGCTGGGCCGCAGGCAGTGAGACTCAGGGCGAGCAAGGCAGAAAGACGGAATCGCTGTGATGTGTACATAAATGCCTCCAAATAGAACCTTTTCTGATTTGAGTATAGGCAAAAAACAGTCCCTGACCGATGATCAGTATCGCCTCAATCATTGATTCCGGTCAAAGATCTGAGAGAGCCATTCTCCCCCCTTGAGATTTTGTTACAATGCTCTCAACACACATAGCAACAGGAAAAAAACCATGCTGAGAAAAGTTTTGATTGCCAACCGAGGTGAAATTGCGATTCGCATTCTCAGGGCCTGCCAGGAAATGGGAATTGCCACCGTGGCCGTTTATGCCGAAGACGACCGCCAGAGCAAACATGTGCGTCTGGCCGATGAAGCCTTTCTCCTGCCCGGCAGCCAACTCAGCGAAACCTATTTAAATATTCAGGCCCTGATTGAGATTGCCCAAAAATCCGGGGCCGAAGGTATTCATCCCGGCTATGGCTTTTTATCCGAAAATGCCGGATTTTCGCTGGCCTGCCGTGAAAACGGAATCGTTTTTATTGGCCCCAGCCCAGAGGTCATCGAAGCCATGGGCAGCAAACTCCTGGCCCGCGAACGCATGAAAGCGGCAGGGGTGCCGATCACACCAGGCAGCCCCAAGTTAAGCAGTTTGGCTGAGGCCCAGGAATGGTCAGAAAAAATCGGCTATCCACTGCTACTCAAAGCCAGCGCCGGGGGCGGGGGCCGTGGCATGAAACGGGTGATGAATGCTGAAGAATTACCCAGCGCCTATGATGCCGCCATGCGCGAGAGCAAGAGCTATTTCTCAGACGACACAGTCTACCTGGAAAAACTGGTGACCGCTCCCCGCCATGTCGAAGTCCAAATTTTGGCAGATACCCACGGCCAGGTGATTCACCTGGGTGAACGCGACTGTTCGGTGCAGCGCCGCAACCAAAAGTTGATCGAAGAGACCCCTGCTCCCAACTTACCCCCAGACGTACGCCAGAAATTGCTTGATGCTGCCGTAGCGGGTGCCCAGGCAATTGGCTATACCGGTGCTGGCACCTTTGAATTTGTGGTGCAAAACAATACCGAACCGTATTTCATGGAAGTCAATACCCGCTTGCAGGTCGAACACCCGATCACCGAAATGGTCACACGGGTCGATTTGGTCAAAGAGCAATTGCGGATCGCCTCAGGCCAGCCCCTGAGCTATCGCCAAGAAGAGATTCGCTTTGAAGGCCATGCGATTGAATGCCGGATCACCGTTGAAGACGCCAGCCAAAACTTCAGACCTGTACCCGGATTGATCGGCCGCTACGAAGAACCCGCGGGCTTTGGCGTGCGGGTCGACAGTATGCCTTACGCCGGTTATGAAATCCCGCGCAGCTATGACTCACTTTTGGCCAAACTGGTCACCTGGGCACCGACACGGGCAGAGGCCCTGGCGCGAATGCAGCGGGCCCTCAAGGAGTACACCATCGAAGGTGTGACCACCTTGATTCCGTTTTTCCAATGGGCACTGAATGTGCCGGCTTTTGCCGAAGGCCATTACGATACCGGTTTTGTGGGCAAATACTTTGAACCAGGCAAACTGGCTACGGCACCCACTCCTGCTCATGACGAAAGCGCGCCCCGCCACCGCGAAGTGGTGGATGTCGAGGTCAATGGCCGCTATTTTCAGGTCGCACTCTATTTGCCAGAAATGCCAACGCATTCAAAGGCCAACACGGCCGCCAGCGCCCCCAAAGGGCCCGCCAGCGGCAAAGGCAGCCGCAAAGACAGCAGCAACCAAAGCCAGGTTCCCGCCCCCATGGCGGGCACGGTTGTCAAGGTTGCCGTCGAAGCCGGTCAGAGTGTGGAAAGTGGCCAATTGCTCTGTATTATCGAGTCCATGAAAATGGAAAACGATCTGCTCTCCCCCCGCAGCGGCACAATCAAAAAAGTCCCGATCCAGGCCGGAGAAAAAGTTCAAGCCGGCGCTTTGCTGGTGGAGTTTGAAACCTAAACCTGGGGGAGAACCCCGTCGAGAGTCTCGGCCAGCCCCATTCAGACAGGTTGTGGCGGGCAGAGATGGTTGGCTCCAGAGCTGCACTGATGTGAGGAAGAATAGAATTTTCGATCACAGTTTTCAAAAAAGTGCTTCGTGTTAAAATGAGCCTATGCAACATGATGAACGATTAGGCCGAAGTTTATTTTTACTTTTAATCACGCGTACTTTTGCGCTGTCAATTTTTTGTTTGCTCTTTTATGCACTTTATTCGGGTGCAATTGTTGCACCTTGGCACTTTCCCGTTGGCTTCTTGGCCATAATCCTTGTTCTTCTTGTGTTCCGTCCGGTCTCTCCCTCGTCGGGTTCAGAATGGGGCCGCCAATTGGCTTTAAAGCGCTCTCATAAAAAAGCTTCCTGATATATCTGAGATAACCCAGACAATTTAAGCCAAAAACTGCAGCAAAGCATCCAGACAATCCTGGGGAATGCCATTGCGCCAGGTATCGTGCCGCAGCGAAGCTGCGTGTTTGCCACTGTAAAAAGCGGTGTTTTCGCCGTCCAAACGCCCACAAATTTGGGTGAATTTGTCCTGTTGTGGGTGCAGCACCAAATGCGGAAAGCCCTGCGGCAAGCGCAAAGCTTGCTCAAAAGGCTGTTCAGGCAGGCCACCTTTAGCCAATTCGGCTTGCAAAGCCTGGGGTGAGACTCCATGACATTGTCCCAAGTAAAAAAGCAAATCCATCGGTTTTTTGACGGGAGAATCCAGCACCAGCCGTTCAATCAGCGGGTGCACGCCACTTAAAAGCACCGCCGAAATACAGGCATAAGAGGCAGCCATCAGCGTCAAACCGGGGCATAGCCAAAACTGAGTCAGGTATTCGAGCAAATACCAAAGCAATTGGGTTTCAAGGACACCCCCCCCCAAAAGCCGCTGACCCTGGGGATTTTGTCCGCCCAGATAAGCGATCAGAAAACGACCTTCAAGCCCACCGGCCTGTAAAGCAGCCACCAAAGGCAAGGCCGCTTCGGGCTTGGCGCGAAAACCCGGCAAGAGCAAATAGGTGCGTTCACAGGCTCCCACCGAAACCACCAAGAGTTCCAAAAACGCCCGTTCGGGCCAGGGCGAAAGTGAGAGCCGAAAATGCCGCATATTCTGTGCTTGGCTGAGATAGCGCTCAGCAAAATCCAGATCCATCGGCAGGGGATCGTGGCAATAAATATCCGTGGGACGGTGCCCCCCTTCCGGCTGGGCCAGATCTGACCAATGGCGGTAAGGCATGACCTGCAGGCGGGGAGAGATCCGTACAGGCTCAGCCGTTTCAGACGGGCTTCGATTGAGTCTCTGGTTGAATGCTTGAGTAAGCCCGCGATTCAGACCATTTTGCAGGCAATCCTGCAAAGCCAACGGACTGCTGCCAGCGGGCCAGATCTCCGGCAAAAACAAAGAGGCGTTATCCTGCCTGCGTTGCATGGCCAAATCCAGCAAAAGTGGGTTTTGGGCCCGCAGAGGAAGGCGATAGTCGGTGGCTATTTCAAGACCAGCCGCCAAGTTTGTCTTTGAGCGAAACGGGATTTCGGCCTGGGGCCCCGACAGGGACTGCGCAAAGAAAGGCAGGGGCTCAGCATCCACAGGTAACCAAGTCAACAGGGGCTCCAAAAACACCTCATAAACACGCCGCAATTCGGGCTCGGGCAAATTGAGCGACAAAACCGAAGGCCGCGATTCAGCCTGATTGAGTTTGGGACTGAAATAAGCCAGATATTGCTGCCAATCGGGCTTGAGTAATAATTGAGCAAAGGGACTCGGTTGAATTTTGGGACCGGTATCAAGCAGGCAGAAATGGCTCTCTTGCCAAACCAGATTTTTGGGTGAAAGATCGAGCAGATAGCCTTTTTGGCGATAAAAATCTGCGGCGAGCTTCAGCAGTTTTTCCACGGCCACGGTCTGAATCTGAGTCTGCGTCTGCGCCATCAGCAATGCCTGCAAGGTGGGACCCGACACCCAGCCTTTGAGCAGCATCGTCTCGGAAGTTGCCAAAACAGGCGCAACAGACCAGCCCGCCGCTTGCAAAAGGGCGGCCACTTCGGCCTCGGTGGCCAAGAGTTGGCGCAAAAATGCCACCGAGGCGCGAATCTGTTTGAGCGCGTAGATCTGCTCTCCGTCGCAGGCCTGTACGCGATAGACCGAGCCAATCAAACCTGCGCCGGCAAAAGCCAAGACACGGTAAAATTGCCGGCCAAGAGGCAGGCAGGTGCCCACAGGCAAAACAACCGAAGCCGCCAATAATTGCTGTTTGAGTCGGGGACTCTTGACCACCGCACTGAGCAGCCCCAGTTGTTCTTCTGAAAGCTTTAAAAAAGCCGTCTGCACAAGACAAGCTCCCAAAGGAGCCTGGACAACCTAGAGCAAAGCTTTGCGCAAGCGCTTGACCGCATGCTCCATCTCAACCAGGGCTTCGATGGATTTGACCACAGAGGGTTCCACAGCAAGAATCTGAGCCATTTTCTGAACTGCGGCTTTTTCTTCTTGGGCATAGTGACCATCAGCACGGCTGACTTCGATCGCATCGCGAATCAGCAAGCGGGCACGTTTGCCCCCTTTGGTAAAGTCGGGCAACAGGGCCTCCAAAGTGGTCGAATGGGGATCAAAATCCGTGATCGCCTGAATAGAATCCGCTGAAGCGCCCACCCGTTTCATGCCTTTTAACAAGGCCTGCCACTCGGTCTCAGCAATATCCCCATCAGCAGCAATGACCCATTTGAGGGCTTTGAGATAGTTCATGGCCTGCTCATGGGATTTGGGCTGTCTGCCATAACGTTGTTCTACGGCCTGTGTATCGTATTGACTCATTTTAAAATAGTCCACCTTTGATCTGCTGAATTTAACAGGGATATACGCCTGTAGTATACGCCTACCCAACGCTTCAGAAACAGATTTAATGATTAAAACTCGGTAAAGCCAGGCAGACTTTGAACCGTTCAAGGCTATAATCGATATGAAGACCAATTTAAAAGAGGAGACAGTCAATCACCATGGGAGATATTAAGCGCCTGGGAAGCGGTTTTGCCCTGTCTTCCTCCTCGCCCATTTTCCGTGGCTCACTCTCGATGCCCAAAATGACCGTGGGCCAGATCGACATGCCTTCGATCTCGCAGAAACAGGTCTTGGGAAATATCGACAGTCAACAAATGGCGGTGGCCCAGGCCATTGATCAATCCGTCAGAAGTGTCAGCCAGGCTTTCCAGAGCAGTGGTCAGTTTTCGATCAAAACGGCAGATGGTCGCAGCGTTCCCGCTGCCCGTTTCCTCTCCCCCGATGAACTCAAACAATTGGATCGTCTCCCGCCCCATTTGCAGCGCAAGATTCTGGATGTCAGCTCTGTGCGTGGCAGCAACAACTCCCAAATTCAGGCCGAGTTAAGCAAAAATATCAAAGCCGTGATCGCAGACCTGGCCGAAGCCAATAAACTGACCTTCAGCGGAAAAGATGGCAGAGATTGGACCGTCCGCAATTTGCTCGATCTGGCCAATGCCGTCAATCAAATGCCCATCAGTCACCGTCAACAGCTCGAAGGAGTGACCTTTGTGCGCGACGATGAACCCGATTTTGGCTACAAAGACCACGCCCCCGACCTGCTCGAAAAAATGGCCAATAAAATGGTGGCCGGGCATTATGATCTGCGCACACGTTCTGTGATTCTCTATGATCGCGGCCTGCAAGACAGCTTCCCGGTTTTAGACGCCGATCTGCAACAGAACCTGCGCGCCATTTCGGCCCATGCCTGTGATTCGTGCAGCAGTCCCAAACTGGATGGAGAATTGCAACAGAGTCTCAATGCTTTGCAGGGCAAAGCCAGTAGCAAAGACGTGACCAGCCTACAAAAATTACTCAACCCCTATTTGGTCCGAATCAATCAACCCAAAATTCAAGAAAATGGCCAATGGGGGCCAGCGACCGAAACCGCTGTCCGTTCAGTTCAGGCCCATTTATTGGACAAATACCTGCAAAATAATTTTCGCCTGAACCCCGCTCAAAAACAGGAATTACAGCAATTGCAACAATTGGCAACGTCGTCCCAATTTGGCATGATTACGCGCGTAGTGAGTTTAAAAGACAAAATGCAAAATCTCAGTCAAATTCCCGATCCTCAGGTGCAGAAATTGCTGGCAGAATTGGCCAAAAGTGAATTTGGCGACGTCTCAACCCAATTTTTGCTCAGGGATATTTCCGACGCCTCTCGCTCCAATCGGCATGTTACCCGCACCGAAGAAGTGATGATCCACGAAATGGGCCACCATATTCAAATGGGGCTCTCAAATGAAAACGAATATATTGCCGAATTCAGCAAACTCTCGGGCTGGGTTAAACGCGAATCTGGCGAGGTTGCTGACGGTTATGTCAACGGCATGATGAGCTCCGAAAACGTGGCTGATGTCTACAGCCAACTCGCCTCAAACGGACAAGAAAAAGATGCAGGGCTTTACACCGCCAAACTCAGCCCCCAAGAGCGCAATCAGGTCTTTGTCACCAGTTACGCCGCCACAGATCCCATGGAAGACTTTGCCGAATCGTATAAAACCTTTGTGCTCGATCCGGCAGGTTTGATTGAAGCCTCCCCCGAAAAATTCTTTTTTATCAACTCTTTGCCCACCCTTCAAAATTACAAAGTCGGCAGCGGCATCCGGCAAAGAAGCCATTATACCGAAGAACAAATCCGTCCCTTTGTCACAACGGCCTTGCGCAATCAATACCGCTTTGAGCCCAGCAAGGTCAATGTGGATACCTTTATCCGCGAACATTTTGAAAATATCGTGGGGGCCAGCCGATCTCGCCGTCCCTTAAATCTCTCTTCAGACACCATTCTGGCTGTTTTAGACACCCACAAAGAATTGCTCAAATCGTTAAATCTTGAACATTTGAGCCCGCCGACACGGGCGGGAGCCAGGGATCCTGACTTTGCCGTCCTGCAAGAAATTCATACGCGAACCCAAAATTTGATCGCCGCCAAAGGCAATGCGGGCGAAGCCAAAGATTTTTTCTATTCGTTTACCAATCCCAACGAAATTGAAAACCGTTTCCCCAAAGCTTCACCAGCCTTAAAAACCAATCTCAAAGACCAAAGTTTTGCCGCAATGATGCTGGCCATGGGTAAAATTGGGGGTTATGCTGCGGTGATCAACCAGGCCAAAAATGTGGATTTTCAGGATCAACAGACCTACAAAGACGCCAAAGACTATTTCTCGACCGCCTTTAAACAGCCCTCAGCCCTGCTCAGCCGTCAGGTATTGACCCAAGGGTATAACCTGCTGCGTGGGGTAGGCAGCAATTTGGTCAATCCCGAAGACCGCAAGATTGATCCCGCTCGCGCGTTTTTTCAGACCCTTGAGGCAGATCCCGCTGAAGCCTTTCCCGAAGGCTGGTACCTCTTTCCCGATGAATTTAAAGAGATGTTGCAAAACAAACGCTTCCTGCAAGCGATCTCAGGTGATTCGGGTCGCTACCAGCCCTCTCCTGAGGTGATTCATCAAACCCTCGAAAAAATTGTCGAGATGATCGAATTTAAACGCGGCCTCGATGAAATGCTGAGTGGCGGTTAATTTTTAAGACTCAAAGCCGGCGCCACCTCGGGCTCGGCCCGCAGCGGAATTTGGCGGCGTGCAAACAAACACTGCAGTTGAAAAGGGCTCAGGCCTGTCATGGCCATAATCTGGCGCAAATTTAAGCGTTTTTGTTCGTAGAGCATCAGGGTGATTTCAAGACTCAGCTCTTCTTCAGTCATTCCCAGGGTCTTGAGTGTGGCGTCCGAGATATGTAAGCTCATGGCAAGATTCCTTCTCTGTCATCGTATAGGTCTCTATTCCCGCTTGTTAAGAAATGTAAACCTATTTGTACTTTTATAACATGCTATAGGGGTCAATATCTACCACCAAACGCTGAACCTCTGATGCATACTGGCGACTGAGCTTGTGCAAGAGCGCACGCAAGGCCTGTAATTCAGGAATTTTTAAAAGCAATTGCACCAAAAACAAACTCCGAATCCGCTCTATCGGCGCCGGGCTCGGTCCCAAAATTTGCAAATCTGCCGGCCCACGCTGGCGCAAATCTGTCGCAAAGGCCTTTGCGACCTGCATCGCCAGTTCCTGACGGGGATGAACAAAGATCAGGCGTACGAGCGAGCCAAAAGGCGGGTAATGTAAATCCTGGCGGTGCAATAATTCGTCTTGGGCAAAACCCGCGTAATCATGGTTGATCGCATGGCGAATGGCCATATGTTCGGGCGCATAGGTCTGCAAATAGACGCGGGCAGGCAAATCCCCCCGCCCCCCACGCCCGGCGGCCTGGGTCAAGAGCTGAAAGGTGCGCTCAGCAGCCCGAAAGTCGGGCAGATTTAAGGCCAAATCCGCCACCATCAGACCCACCACCGTCACTTTGGGGAAATCCAGCCCCTTGGCCACCATCTGGGTGCCGATCATAATATTGGCCCGGCCAGAGCCAAATTCATCTAAGAGCGCCAAATGGGCGTGTTTGGCGCTGGTGGTATCGCGATCGAGGCGCACCGTGCGGGCCGACGGAAAAAGTTTGTGGGTGAGTTCTTCGAGCTTTTGCGTGCCCAGGCCAAAACTGCGAATGGCATCACTTTGGCATTGGGGGCATTTTTTCGGCGGCGGACAGTGGTAATCACAATAATGGCATTTGAGCCGCTCATCGCTGCGGTGATAGGTTAAACTCACCGCACAGAGGGGGCAATGCAAGGTTTCACCACAACTGCGGCAGAGCACCGTAGCGGCATAACCCCGGCGGTTGAGCAGCAGAATGACCTGTTCTTCGCGTTTGAGTGCCTCTTCAATCGCCAGCTTGAGCGGCGGGCTAAAAGCGGTGGCCTTGCCCTCGTAATTGCGCATATCCACCACACTGACCGGCGGCAGAGGCTGCGAATGCACGCGGTTGGGCATTTGCAAATAGGGATAATCGCCCTGAATCGCCCGGTAATAGCTCTCCAGCCGGGGTGTGGCACTGCCGAGCAAAACCAGCCCCTTGTTCAGCCAGGCCCGGCCCAGGGCCAAGGTTCGGGCATCATAGCGCAGGCCATTGTCCTGTTTAAAGCTCGATTCATGTTCTTCGTCGATCACGATCAGACGCAGATTTTTGACCGGCGCAAAAATCGCCGAACGGGCCCCCACGACAATCGGTGCCTCGCCATCGCGGATCCGCTCCCACTCGTCAAGGTACTCCCCTTCTCCCAGCCCACTGTGCAAAATGGCCACTTGCTCGCCAAAGAAGCCGCGCAGGCGCATCAGCATCATCGGCGTTAAAGATATTTCGGGCAGCAAAAAAATACAGCCCCCATCCTGCTCAATCACCCGCGCCATGGTGTGCATATAGACCTCGGTTTTGCCTGAGCCTGTCACCCCGTGTAAAAGTGCCACGGGCTCCGGTTGCGGTGGGTTTTCCAGGGCGGCGAGCAGTTGCTCTAAAACCGCTTCTTGGTCGGCGGTCAGGGTCGGGCGCTTTTGGGGTTCACTCGACAGCGAAGCAAGGGGAATGCGGCGCAGACGGGCATTGGAAATATCCACAGCGCCTTTTTCTTCGAGTTTATTGATCGTGGCGGTATTGGTCTCGGCCTGCTCACAGAGTTCGATCAGGGTCAAATAGCCCCCGGCCTGACGCAATGTGCGCAAGACACCTGCCTGACGCGGTGTGAGGCCTGTGGGCTCTTTAAGATAACTGACAAAAAGCTGGGTGCGGGGCTGAACTTTGGGGCGCATTTCGTCATAAATTTCAATCAATTGCTGCTGACGCAGAGTGTCGAGCCAGCCCTGCAAACGGTTGCCAAACTTACGTTTACAGCCCGTAAAGGTCTTCCAACTGGGGGCCGAGGCAATCAGGTATTTGCCAAAATCCAGCAAATCAGGCTGCAAGACAAACTCACTTTCCAAGCGGGCCACAAATTCAGCCACAGGCAAGGTGGGTGCGATCAGGCGGCGAATCGAGCCCGTCAATTGCCGGGGCAGGGCCGTGGCCAAAACCTGGCTGAGCGAACAGAGGTAATACTGGGCAATCCAATGCAGCCATTTGAGAAATTTGGGCTCCAGCAATTGCTGCTGAGAGAGACTCTGCAAGGGGCGGGCCCGCATCGAAGGCGGGCTTTGGTGCAAGCGGACAACAAACCCCATGCGCAAGCGTGAGCCAAAAGGCACCGTCGCCTGCTGACCCAAACCAATTTGTTTGCGCAGACTCTCAGGCACGCTATAGGTATAAATTTCCCGTTCCACATGGGCGGGCAGATCTTCGATCAAGACGTCGGCAAAAAGGGGAGACGAAACTAAAGCGTGCATATTTTAAGTTTACCAGTGGGAACTTGCCCCAGGATCAAGTCCCCAGGTTAAAATCTGGAAACCCCAGAAATCAAAGGAAAAAGAGCCCTATTAAGCGAGAAGAACGTCGTGGAGCCAAAATAAGAATTAACCATTTATTAAACTTCACTTATATCAATCATAAGAATGTTTGACGCCTTGGCCTGCGATAACCTGTGTATAAGATTCAAGTGTATAAAAAAGCGTAAAGAGGAATTCTAAAATGACCGGAAGCATTCAGTTCTCCAACCAACAGTGGCTCGTTCGTTCCCTGGATAAAAACAACAACAACGTGATGGATGAACTCAAACTCGATCCCCGCGTCCAAGACAAAGTCGACACAGATAAAAATGGCGAAGTCAGCCGCAATGAATTGACCTCCGCCCTGCAGTCCGACGCCGTGGAAATCAACCAAGGCGTGATTACCGAAAGCAAAGGCATTCAGATCTACACCAAAGGTCTGGAAACGCTGAAAAACGTTCACACCACTGCCAGCAATTCTTGGGGCCACGTCTTCACCCCCACTTTCTTTCAAGATGACACCCTGGGTGAGCGCTACAACAAACTCGTCGACAGCAACCGCGCTTATACCTCCGCCATCGATCGCCAGGAATCTGCCCTGCGCTCGATTCGTGATATGACCGCCAATGCCCCCGATGCCACCTCCCGTGCTCTGCACATTCAAGCCGACACCACCCTGCGCAGTGCCAGCTGGCGGACCTGGACCGGCACCTTTCAAAATCTGCTCGCCATGGGCAATAGCTCCGATGAACACACCGTACGTCAGATGGAAATGGCCAATACCAATTTCCAAGCCGCTTTTGAAACCCTCAACAATACCATGCGTTCGATCGCTGACCAGACCAAAAATCTGCCTGATGTCCAGGCCGCATTAAAAGCCACCGACACCTCCATTTCCAAAGCTTTCAGCAATATCACCCAGATTGAAAACGCCAGCATCTCTGCTCAGGATGTGGGCAGCAAGCTCGACAAATTGGCCGACGAAACCCAGGCCAAAGCCACTGGCCGTACAACTCCCTTTGCTTTGACCGGTGCTGGGATTGGCGCTGTTGCTGGTGCAGCCATCGGCTTCTTCGCTGGTGGTAAAAATATCAAAGCCGCTGGCATTGGTGCCGGGGTTGGCTTGGCCGCCTCTGCAGGTATCGGCGCTCTGATTGGCAGCAGCATCGACAGCAAGTACAAAGGGGCTGCCGACGACCTGCGTCAACTCTCCAGTGAAGTGCGCAGCTACAATCCCGCTGCCGAAAAAGGCAAGCTGCTGGATGAAACCCAAAAAACCTACGGTGCGATGCTCGAAGCCCGTGAGCACCACGATCTGGACAATGCCCAGGTCAGCGCCAATAATTTCCGCAGCATCCAGAGCCGTGTGGCTCCCGTTGAAAAACAATCCGAGCGCATTCTCGGAGCGTACAAAAAGTAAGAATTTTTTCCCTCCCTCTTTATTAACACTTGAGTTGGCCAGTTATGGAACTGGCCATTTTTTTTTAGGCGGGCAAAACAAGCTTGCTTGTTCCCAGGCTACAATAGATACATCCAGCGTTTTCCAGGAGTCTTTTCATGCAAGTATCCAATGGCCCCAACCCCTTGCTCGGCATCTTGGCTTCGACTGCCACTCAGCCAACATCGACGGCCGCTCAGCCGTCAGAAAAGAAGGCAACGGAACAGGGTTCGAAGCCGGATGTTCATGTCGCCAACCCCGTGATCAAAGGGCAGATTCCTGCCAAATTGGATTTTCAGGCCCTGCCCAGCCAACCGGCTTATGAACAGGCCGTGAAGCAATTGGAAAGCCGCGTTGATGCCGATCTGGCCCTGCAAAACACCAACAAAAAACAACCGCTGTATTTGCGTCAAAACTACCAATCGCGGCTCTTAACCCAGCCCCAACCCACGGGAAAAGGCACGGTGGTGCTCTTTCATGGCTATACGGCTGGGCCCTGGCAATTTAAAGAGGCCGAAGAGCTGTTTTTTAAAGCCGGTTACAACGTCTATGTGCCGCGCATTCCCGGCCACGGTTTTATGAAACCCAATGGCACACCCACTGGCGAAAAAATGGTCGACACCTGGGAAGTCAAAACCTACGACGATTTTGTCGCCCAGGTTCATGCCGATGTGAGTGCGCTCGGAGGCCCGGTGCAGGCCATTGGTCTGTCTGGGGGCGCGAATTTGGCCCTGCGCATGGGTGAGCGCTTCAGCGATCTCAAATCTGTCACCGCCATGGCCCCGTATATTGGCCCCGATGACAAACTCAAACCCACCGATGGCCTCTTACATCTGGTTGATCGCTATACCCCCATCAAATTGAGCTATTTGCTCGACATGAAAAACTACAATAAAAACACCTGGGTCTCTGCCGACAACCCCATGCCCCATACCCAAGGCACGTTGAACAATGCTTACGCCATGTTCAGTGTCGGAAGCCGCGTCGACAAGGTGCAAGTGCCAATGCAGGTCTTTACCACCGAAGGCGACGTACTGGCAGGCGAAAAACCCGTCGAGAAGCTGCTGCAACGCTCAGGTGGCTTGCAAAAACATGGTTGGTACCATTTTGAGGCCCCCGACAAGGTGCCCCACGCCATGGCCAGCCCGATGCAAAACACCCAACCGGGCCAGGCTGTGGCCCTCTGGCAAATGGTCTTTGACACCATTGATCAGGGCCAACTCCATACCCGCCTGCCGCAATAAGCCCGATTGAACAGATTGAAACAAATGCACAAGCCCATCCCCTACGTCGATTTAGCCGCCCAACATGCCCCGCTCAAAGCTGAATTGCTTTCAGCCGTGGCAGAGGTGCTCGATTCGGGCCAATTTGTGCTTGGGCCCGCCGTGGCAGAGTTCGAAAAGGCCCTGGCGGAGCTGTGCCAAACGCCCCATGCGATTGGTGTGAATTCGGGTACCGACGCGCTGGTACTGGCTTTGCAAGCCATGGACATCGGCCCCGGTGATGAGGTGATTACCCCCACCAATTCGTTTGTGGCCTCGGCCAGTGCGATTGCCCTGGTGGGTGCCCGGCCTGTGCTGGCCGACGTCGGCGACGATTACCAATTGAGCCCCCAGGCTTTCGAAGCGGCGATCAGCCCCCACACCAAGGCGGTGATCCCCGTGCATCTAACCGGCCATCCCGCCCCCATGGGGGAGATTCTAGAAATCGCCAAGGCCCATCAATTGTGGGTACTCGAAGACGCCGCCCAGGCCATTCGCGCCGAATACCAAGGCCAACGGGTGGGCAGCTTGGGCCACGCGGGCGCCTTTAGTTTGCACCCGCTCAAAACCCTCAATGCCTGTGGCGACGGCGGTGCGCTCACCCTCAGCAACCCCGAATGGCTTGATGCGGTTCTGCTGCGCCGCAATCTCGGCCTGCGCAGCCGCAACGATTGTGAGGTCTGGAGCAGCAATTCCCGGCTCGACAGTTTGCAAGCTGCCATGTTGCAGGTCAAACTGCGCCACCTCGAAAGTTGGACCCTCAAACGCCGCGCCAATGCCGCCCTCTACCGCAGTTGTTTGGCAGACATTCCCCAAGTGCAATGCCCCATCGAAACCCCCGCCGCTTTTGCGGTCTACCACACCTTTGTGATTCGGGCCCAGCAGCGTGACAAATTGCAGGCTTTTTTAAGCGAAAAAGGCATCGGCACCGCGATTCACTACCCTGTGCCGATCCACCTGCAGACGGTGGGCAAAGCCCTGGGCTACCAATACGGTGACTTTCCCCAAGCCGAGCAACAGGCAAAAGAGATCTTGAGTCTGCCGATTTACCCAGAATTGAATTCAGAGCAGATTTTGAGGGTCTGTGAAACCATTGGGCAGTTTTATAAGGATTTGCCGAACGCCTAAGAAACACCCAAGAAAGGCCTAAGATCTGCCTGGTAAAATAACCTGCGTCAGTCAGGTTGATTTTGCGACTTCTACGTCTACGGCTCCTTGTAAAACCGCGTCCCAGGCAGAACCAACTCATCGCCCCGGTGTTTGATCTCGATCTCGCCGCTGGGTTTAAAGACATAGAGGCCCTCGTCTTTGCCAACCGAAGAAAAGCGCTCGTATTCGCTGTCTCCATCGCGGTAGGTCTCCATCAGCAAAAAAGAGTTCTGGTCGAGGCCGACACTCATGCTGTGATTAAAGCGGGCCGCAGTATAGGCGATGGTATCGGGGTCTTCCATGAAGATATAGTCTTTGCAATGGGGGAAAAGCTGCACCTTGGTCACCAGACCAAAACCCTGATCAAAAAGCTCAAAGTCGTACATGCGCGAAGAGCCTGTCCACTCGTTGGAATTGTCGTCAAAGACCACCAGATAATCGCAGAGGCAGAGTGAACCGGCTGAAACGGTATAAAAATTGGCCCCGCGTGCCAAAGCCGTTTGAAAGGCCTCTTTGAGCTTAAAAAAGTTCAAGCGGTTCCAAAGTACGGCAATATGGCCGCCAAAGATAAAAATCGAATTGGAGGTCAAGATGCGCTCTTCGAGTTGGCGTTTGAGGGTCTGGTAAAGGGGATCTTGGGCCACTTGAGAGGTGGTAAAAAAATACTCATCGATCTCGTGACAGACCTTGAGCATCTGCGCGTCATTCTCGCGGATCTTTTCCATACTGGCCTGAATATCCTGGCAGGCATAGTGGTAGAGCAACTCAATCGGCTTGAGGGAATGCAGGCGGGTTTGGCCCTGGGTCACATCATAGCCCAAGGCCCGTGCCAAACTCATGCCTTTAAAACTCTCTTTGAGCAGGGTCAATTGGCTCTGCAAAATGCGAATCAGACCCGCATTTTTTTCGCGGTAAAAGAGTTTGACCTGTTGAATCACCTGCTGTTTGCTGTGGTAAAGCCAGTACAGTCCCGCCTCTTTTTTGCGGAAGAAATTGAAGTCGTGGTAGATCGAGAGGTTTTGAATATTCTGATCATAACCCCCGTCAAACTGGGGCTGAATCCCAATCCCATACAGCGCCCGCTTAATATGCGCCTCTTGAAACTCACGCTTTTGCCAAGCGGCAGTGATCAACAAAACCTTGCGACTCTGGCGCACAGCCGGGTCTTCGTGGTTGGAGTCGAGAATTTGAGCTTTAAAGGCCTCAATAAAATCCGTTTCGAGCTGGATATTGCCGTTAAAGACGATACTGCCCTTCATAGCCGGGGGGTCTCCTGTGAGCCAGGCAGGGGTGTGACACTCTCGCGATCCAGGTCAAAGACCATCTGACAAAACAACAGGGTGAAATAGGTTTTGACCACCAGATCCAGCCCCATCGCCAGGATTTGCAAGACTGCCTGACCACTCAACATAAAAAACTGCAAAATCACCGTCGGAACCAGCCACAAAAAGCCCAGATAGGTGATCTTACCTGGAAATTTGAAGATCAGATTTTTGCTGCGCTTCCAAGCCTGCCACCAAGTCAATTGGCCCAGCACGCAGTACTGCTGCCAGAAACTGGTCAGCACAGCGACAATCGCCAAAAGGGTAAAAGCCCCAACCAAGACCTGGGCCCATTGCAAAAAGACCAGCACCTTGGCAGCTTCGGTTTGCATCAACGACTGCAATTTTTCGAGATTGCCGTTTTGGACCAGCGGCAGGGCTTTTTCGATCAGGCCCTGATCGAGGGGCCCAAACCAGGCCTCGCTGAGCAAGCTGCCCAGCATAAACAGCAGCATAAAGAGCAGAAAAAAGACCGAAGCACCGTTGAGCATCGGCCAAAAATAGCGAGCCAAGCCCTCAAAGAAATCATCCAAAGAGGTTTTGGGTTCGCGCTGCAAGAGCACAATTTTCATCTGGTAGAGCCAGCCACCCAAAAGTGCCTGATGCAAAAAGAAGAGAGCCAGAATCGACATGGCACTGCCTTCGCCCATGCCACCCCCGCTGGTAAACACCAGCATGATCACGGTCTCGATCAGCACTGGACCGAGTAAAATCCAGTTCTGGCTCAGAAGTTGCCAGGTCCGGACGAGAATTTCGTTCATGGAGCCAGGGCAGTCTGTGTATTCAGCGAATAGACTTGGTAAGGAAAGGGCAGCATTGGATGCACCAAATAGTGGTTCACCTGGGGCTGTACCAGCCAATAATCAACTGGGTGATACAAAAACAGCCAGGGCGCATCTTCGAGAATCAGGCGTTCGGCCTCGGCATAGAGCTCGTAGCGTTTGGGCTCGTAATAGAGGTCTTCAGCCATGCCCACCAATTGATCGACCCGCGGGTTGCTGTAGCGGGCCGTATTGGTGCCCGGCCAACCGGCCTGAGAAGAATGGAAGGTGGGATAAAAGAGTTGGCTGGGGTCCACCAGATCGGGGCTCCAGAGTGTGTGGTAAAAAATCGGGGGCGTGCGCATGGCTCCGGCACCCAAAGTGGCCTGAGAAACCAATTTAATTTTCACACCCGCAGCAGCGAGGTTTTCTTGAACCTTGCGGCAGATGGCATACGATTGATCATTGTTCTGGTAATAGAGCGTTAACTCCAAATGGGGGTTTTGCCAGGGTTCAACAAAACCATCTCCATCTTTGTCGCGCCAACCGGCTTCAAAAAGCAGATTTTTGGCTTTGTCGGTGTCCTGACGAAAGAGCGGCTCTTTGAGACGGCCACCGGGAAATTCAGGCGGGAAAACCCCTGTCACAGGACGGGCATAGGTCTGCAAAATATGCTCGGTGATCGCCTGTTTGTCGACGGCAAAATTAAAGGCTTTGCGCACCTTGGGCTCATTAAAGGGAAAGCTCTGGTTGTCCATGTTCAGATAATGGGTCGACCAGCGCGGAATTTTGAGCACTTTGGACTGCTGAATATTGCTCTGGCTACTGGCTTTGACCACTTTTTCCTGACCAAGGGGGTTCCAAACGGGATCTTCGAGCACACGCTCAAAATACTCACCGGGCACCGGCGCATGATCGACCTGTTTTTTGACAAAGGCCTGGAAACGGTCATTGGTCTCGGGCATGATCTGAAAGCGCAAGCCACTGATCTGGGCGGTCTGCGTATCGTAAAAGCCATCAAAGCGCTGCAGCGAAATCGTCTGATCGGCATCGACTTCTTGCAATTGGTAAGGGCCTGCACCCACAGGGGATTTGCGGAAATCTTTCCACCAGCGTTCGACATCTTCGGCGGGCACAATCGAAAAATAGGGCAGGGTGAGCAAATCCAGTGCCATCGGGATCGCGTTTTCAAGGTGAACCTGGACAATGTGATGATCGATCACCTCGACGCCGAGCAAATGGGGCTCACGCACCCCGGCCCGGCGGGCGGCTTGGTAGCGTTTGAGGCCGCGAATATTCAGGCGGTTGATGGCCCAAGCACCGGGAGAGTTCAAATTGGGATTGCAGGCCCGCTCAAAGGAGTATTTGACATCGGCTGCGGTGATCAGGCGACCATTGTGAAAACGGGCCTCCGGGCGCAGCTTGAAAATATACGATTTTTTGTCGGGGGCCACTTCCCAGGATTCCGCCAAAGCAGGCACCACCTGGTTATACGCCCCGGCACGGGGAGGACGAATGGTGGGCGAATAAGCCACCAAGCCCTGGTGAATCAGAGAGCTGATCTCCTGGCTTTCGGGTGTAGACATGAACAAGGGGTCAAAATTGCTTACCGCTTTGTCTAAATAAGTGCGGAACAGCGTTTCGGCCTGTACGGCAGGCGTCCAGGTGCTCAGCAGCCCCATACTCACCCCCAGGGCCAAACTGAGCGCCAGCATTTTCGTCATTTTCATCTTTCCCCTCCTCAAGCTTGCGGGCGCATATGGGGAAACAGCAGCACATCGCGAATCGAAGCAGAATCGGTCAAAAGCATGATCAGACGATCAATGCCAATGCCCAAGCCTCCGGTTGGCGGCATGCCATGTTCCAGCGCCAGAATGTATTCGTGGTCCATTGCGTGTGCCTCTTCGTCGCCCGAATCTTTGGCTTCGAGTTGCTTTTCAAAGCGGGCACGCTGATCAATCGGATCATTGAGCTCTGAAAAGGCATTGGCCATTTCCCGACCTGTAATAAAGAGTTCAAAACGCTCTGTCAGTTCGGGATTGGACCTGTGTTCTTTGGCCAAAGGAGAGATCTCCTTGGGATAGTCGATAATAAAAGTGGGCTGAATCAGGCGGGAATCCACACTTTCGAAGATCTCGTTAATAATTTTGCCCAGACCAAAACTGGGTTCAATGGCAATATTGTACTTGGCGGCAGCCGCAGCGGCTGTGTCGCGCGAGACAAAATCTGCGGGGGTCAATTCGAGAAATTGGCAAATGGCCTCGACCATGGTCATGCGCGCCCAGGGGCGGGCAAAGTCCACTTCGGTCTCTTGGTAGGTAATTTTGAGGTTGCCGTGGATCTCTTGCACGAGATGGCAAATCAGCTCTTCGGTCAGATTCATCATGTCTTGGTAATCGGCATAAGCCTGATACAGCTCCAACATGGTGAATTCGGGGTTGTGGCGCGTGGACATGCCCTCGTTGCGGAAATTGCGGTTGAGTTCAAAGACCCGGTCAAAGCCGCCGACGATCAAGCGCTTGAGGTAGAGTTCGGGGGCAATCCGCAGGAACAATTCCATGTCCAAGGCGTTGTGGTGGGTTTTAAAGGGGCGCGCCGCTGCGCCACCGGGAATGGGGTGCAACATCGGGGTTTCGACTTCGAGAAAGGCACGCGCAGTTAAAAATT
The DNA here is from genome assembly GCA_051715345.1 of Candidatus Blackallbacteria bacterium. Lineage (GTDB taxonomy): Bacteria > Cyanobacteriota > Sericytochromatia > UBA7694 > UBA7694. Next base: position 84,800 of record JBPXJQ010000063.1, on the reverse strand, counting down.
GACGAATCAAACTGAGGGCCCGGCTGCGGGCCACAAAGGTCTCACGCACCTCGGGATTGACAATCAGATCGAGGTAGCGCTGGCGGTAGCGCAGGTCCACATCGGTCAAACCGTGGTATTTTTCGGGCAGGGGGCGCAGGGATTTGGCCAGGAGTGTGAGTTCTTCGGCTTGCACACTCAGTTCACCCGTATTCGTGCGGGCCACCAGGCCCTTGAGACCGACCATATCGCCAATATCCAGCATTTTCAGGTGCTGGTAGGCCTCTTCGCCAATTTTGTTCAACATGATCATGCCCTGCAGGCGTTCGCCGCCATCGCGCAGGTCCAAAAAGGTCAGCTTGCCTTTGCCCCGCCAGCCGGTAATCCGTCCGGCAATGGTGACCACTTCTTCCGACTTCTCCCCATTGGCCAATTTTTCGGCATAGGCTTCGCGAATTTGGGCAAAGGTATGGGTGCGGTCAAAATGATAAGGGTAGGGGGAAATACCCGCTTCACGCAGCTGATCCAGCTTGTGGCGGCGCATTTCAAGCTCACTGAGATGTTCCATGATAATTTCCTGTAGTTTGGTGCATAGGCGTGGTTCAAATGATCTTCATTGTACCCGAAGCGGGGGCCTCTGCGCAAAAAGCGGTTGGCCTTTATCAAATCTTGACAATCGTGCTTTAGTGCTATCTGTATCACCTCAAGCGTGCAAATCTACCCAAATATCCAACCCACAGCGTGTCCCCCTGAACCCAGAATCAGAAATGGTATACTGCCTTGCAAATGTCTTCAGACCAAAAGGAGAGACCCTCATGCCCCTGGAAGCCCAACTCAAATCCCAATTTCAATCTCTGTCCAATCTCATTCGCCGGGACAGCATCGACCTGACCACCCAATCGGGTTCAGGCCACCCCACCACCTGTCTGAGCGCCGCAGATCTCATGACCTGGCTCTTTTTCCGCGAATTGCGCCTCGATGCCCAGAATCTCGACCACCCCCACGCCGACAAATACATCTTTTCCAAAGGCCATGCCGCCCCGCTGCTCTATGCCCTGATGTATCGCCTGGGTTACCTCGAAGAAGCCGAACTCAAAACCTTCCGCCAAATTGGCTCGCGCTTAGAAGGCCACCCCACCCTGCGCCTGCCCGGCGTGGTTGCTGCCACCGGCTCTCTTGGCCAGGGCCTCTCGATTGGCGTGGGCATGGCTGAGGTGTATAAACGCGAAAAACGCGATCAAAAAGTCTATGTCTTGCTCGGCGACGGCGAGATCAACGAAGGCCAAGTTTGGGAAGCTGCCATGCTGGCGGGCTCACTCAAAGTGGATAATCTGGTGGCGATTGTCGATCGCAATAAAATCCAACAGAGCAATTTCTGCGAAGGCATTGTCGATGCCGAGCCCCTGCACGACAAATTCACAGCCTTTGGCTGGGAAGTGGCCCGCATCAACGGCCACGACCACGACGCCATTGCCGAAGTCTTTGCCCGCATTCGCACCCACAGCGGCAAACCCTTTGCAATCATCGCCGACACCGAAAAAGGTTTCCCTGTCTCCTTTCTCTCGGGCAAACTCAAACGCCACGGCGTGGCCCTCAAAGCCGACGAAAAGGTTCAGGCCTATGCCGAATTGCCCGTAGGCGACGATTTGGATATCGCCGCCTTTACCGCTTCCAAACAGACCTTTGCCCCTGTCGAAAAAGCCAGTGTCAAGATTCAGCACAGCCTCACTGGCAGTGAATTTGATGCCAGCAAACAACACGCCGCCCGTGCCGCTTATGGCGACGCGCTCAAGACCCTGGGAGGCCAAAGTGAATTGGTCTGGGTCGTCGATGGCGATGTCAGCAATTCGACCTTCAGCGATCGCTTTGCCGGGGCGTACCCTGAACGCCACATTGAATGTGGGATTGCCGAGCAGAATATGATCAGCGTGGGTGTAGGTGTGGCCGCCACAGGCAAAGTGGCTTTGGCCAATTCTTTTGCGCGTTTTTTCGAGCGGGCCTTTGACCAAATCGAAATGGGCGCTTATTCCAAGGCCAATCTCAAGGTCGTGGGCTCACATATTGGCATCTCGATTGGCGAAGACGGCGCCTCGCAAATGGCCATGGCCGATTGCGGCTTTATGCGTGCCATTCCCGGCGCAGTGGTACTCTGCCCCAGCGATTATGTCAGCACCTTTTATCTGACCCAAGAAATCCTCAACCACCCCGGCTTCTGTTATATGCGCACGTTCCGAGGCAATCGCCCAGTGCTTTATCCCATCGACGAAAGCTTCCCTTTGGGTGGCTGCAAGGTGCTCAAAGCCAGCGACAGCGACAAAGCCGTCGTGGTGGCCAGTGGCTATGTCTTACACGAAGCCCTCGATGCGGCCAAAACCCTGTCTGAGCAAGGCATTAACCTGCGTGTGGTCGATGCCTATTCACTCAAGCCCTTCCCCAGCGAAGAAATTCGCCGGATCTGTGACGAAGTGGGTGGCCCAGCGGTCTTTACCCTCGAAGACCATTACGCCACAGGCGGTCTCGGCGATGCCGTGCTCGAAGCCCTCAACGGCAGCGGTATCAAGGTCGAGAAACTGGCTGTGACCGAATTCCCCGAGTCGGGCAAACCCGAAGATCTGCTGGCCAAATACGGCATCGACGCTGCCGCACTGGTTAAACGTGTATCGGAAGTGCTCGGTTAATGCCGGTGCCCAAGCAGGCGGCCCCAAAAGCCAGCAAAAATGCCAGCAAAAAAACTGAACAGCCCCCGGCTCCCGTCTCGGACGCGGTGCTCTCGGTGGATATTGGCGGCAGTGGTTTAAAGCTGCGGGTCTTAAGTGCCACAGGTGAGCCTTTAACCGAGCGCCTGCGCGTGGAAACACCCGTGCCCGCTGAGCCCGAACCCGTTTTGGCTGCGCTGCTGGGTTTGATTGCCCAAGTGGATGTGCCTTTTGGCAAGGTCGCCGTGGGCTTTCCGGGCGTGGTTCGCCAGGGTGTGATTGGCACAGCGGTCAATTTGCACCCCGATTGGGTGGGGCTGGAATTAGCGACAGAACTGGAGAAACAGCTCAAATGCCCGGTGCGCGTGGCCAATGACGCAGATATTCAGGGCTATGGTGCAATCAAAGGCCACGGCCTGGAGATGGTGATCACCCTCGGAACTGGCCTGGGAGCCTCTTTGTTTATCGACGGGGTACTGGTGCCCAATCTGGAATTGGGCCACCACCCCTTTCGCAAGGGAGAGACCTACGAACAGCAATTGGGACGACAGGCCCTGGATGCCGTCGGCAAAAAACGCTGGAGCAAACGCCTGGTCAAAGCCCTGGATCTGTTGCAGCGGATCTTTAATTTTGACATGCTCTATCTCGGCGGCGGCAATGCCAAAAAGCTCGACCCCACGCTTTTGCCGCCTTATGTCAAAGTGATCAGCAACGACGCAGGTATTTTGGGTGGAACGGCGCTTTGGCGCTAAAACAGCGCCTCTTGATCGAAGGGGTCTGTGGCACGGGCAAATCTTCGCTGATCGCGGCATTGCAAGCGCGCGCGGAAGCAGAAGGTTTGCCTTGCCAAGTGATCTCTGAAGAAGAGACCTTTGGCGAGCTGATGGAGGAATTACAAGCCCCCTCCCCTGATTGGCATCTCTGCCAACGCTTGGATGCGCTGATCAAAAGCCTGCCAAGCCGCATGAATCCTGACGGCTGGGTGATTCTGGAGCGTTTTCACCCCTCGTATTATGCCCAGATCCCTGAATTTGAGCGCTACCAGCATTATGACCAGACCTTGGCAGAATGGGGATTTCAATTGGTTCTGCTCGATCTGCCGGATCAGGCCTTAAAGGCACGCAGCCTCTACCGCTATGAGCGCGAGGCCGAGGGCTGGATAGACGGTAATCTCGCCTTTTATGGCTCCGAAGCCGAGGCCATTGCCGCCTTTCAGATCTCTCAGCAGCGCCGCCGGGACTATGCCCAGCTGAGCCAAATGCCCGTGCAGCGCCTGGATACCGCCAGCCAAAACTGGCAGGCCTTGGCTGCCCTATTTTAAGGGGCCTGAAAAGGGAGGGGCCGAATTATACACAAGGTCGCCTATTTCCAGTTCAAGCCAATCGAAATCTCCCTCTTTGAGCAACCAAGAGACGGTATACCTACTCGGGATGTGAATGCCTGAAAAGGTTTTCAAGGAATGGGGGTTTGCTGTGATCTGCCATTTTTCAAGGGTGGCTCCCGTTTTGCGCGCATAATAACGCAGGGCCAGCATGCTTTCAAAATCCCCTTTGGGACCAAAATGCATCACTGCTTTGACGGTTTGGGCTCCGACGGTCAAAGTCGCTTCTGCACTATTTGCTGACAATTCCCGCCACTGCACCGAAGGCCGCAGGGCCGAAGAGGGAAACCAGAGCATCTCTCCCAAATAACGCAGCAGGGTGCCTTGGTCAATTTCAGCGCCACGGGCATTGACCACCGGAATCAGGCCCCAGGCAGAGATCAACATCTGGCCATGATTTTGAAACCATTGGTCTCGCCCCAATAAGCTGACGCCCGGAAACATCTGAACTTGGGCCTGCCAGACAAAACCGGGTGCCAAGGCATTAAAATACTGTTTGGCCTGAAACTTCAGCCAGGCCCCCTCTGGGCTGGTGCGCATGCGGCCTGTTTGGCTGAGGGAGAGGCTGTCTTGCCAGGGCTGGCCCACCGCTCCCGTACGCCGCAGCCATTTTTGGATCACTTCAGGTTGCCCCTGCAGATCCTGTTCTGTGACTTGCTTTTGGGTGGGGGCTGCACTTGGCTGAAGCTGGCTTAAGACAGATTGGGTCTGCTTAAAAAAAGCAGCTTGGCTCCAGGCCACAAGCACAGCCAGGGCCAAAACAAGATTGGCCAGCGAGCCAAAACGGGCGTCTTTCCAGGCACTGAAGATCAAGGCCTGCGAGAGCAAAAGGGCTGGCAAAGCCAAGATCCACCAGTCGGCGCGGTGCAAAAAGATCCCAATTGTAACCGCAAGCAAAAGCACAGAGGCCAAGAGCCAAAGCAGGCCCATCGGTCGAGAGATGGCCTGGGTCAAGGCGGGGATTTCAGCATAGCCAAAGGCTTTGGCAAAGCCCATCAGGTGAATCAGGCCATGGATCCCCAAAAGAACCATCAAGAGGGTGAACATGGTTTTTTACCTCCTCTGGGCTCAGTATGGCGCAAACCCAAGTCTCAAACCTTGATACCCGTCAAATCCGAACAGGATTTTGCTCAGGTCATTCAGGGCAGGATTTTTTGAAAGCGGAGGTAGTCCAGGGTGATTTCTTTGCGCAGGGCGGCAAAACCTTCAGGCAGTTTGTCTTGCCCAATCAAGCGGGTGGCAAAGGCCCAGGTCTGGCCTTTGGCTTGGTAATACCCCACATACCAGCCATAGTGCCTTTGGCCGGGCAAGCTATCGCCAAAGCCCTGGTGCGGCACCCGGCCCCAACCTGTTTTGGCGTGTAAACCGGGAATAGCCAGATCGGCAATGATTTTTGCCACGCTGTCTTGGTGTTGTTTTGGAAAAGGATGTTGGCGCAGAGCCAACTTGGCCATAAATTCCACCTGCTGCTCGGGGCTGATCTGGGACTTGCCCGTGAGCCAAAAGGTATCCAGATTGGCGGCTGAAATATCCATTTTGCCAAAGTGCAACTTTTCCACACCTGCTTGCATACGCGCCAGCCCAATTTTGCGCGCCAATTGCTGAAAACAAGGCACACAGGAGACTTGCATGGCTGTTGCCAGGGTATGATCGCGGTTCCAGCCCTCCAGCTCATATTTCTGCCCACTCCAGGGAAACACCGTCTGCAAATTGACGACACCCGCACTTAAGCCAATCAGGGAGTGCGGCACTTTGTAGGTCGAGGCGGGAATACCGGGTTGATGCCAGCCCACAGGGAAAAGGCCCTTGCGGGTTTGGGTCTGGGGATTATAAATTAACAGGGTCCAGTTTTTGAGTTGGGCCAGTTTGGCCCGCCGTTCGGGAGAGAGGGAGCTTAAAAAAGCGGTCTCTTGCTGGGCCTGGGTGGGCGCTTTGTTGACAGGTTTTGCCACTGTGGGCTGAGAGCTAAGGCTAAAAAAGGCCAGCAGACCAACCAAAGGCAAGTATTTTAAAGGGCTGACTTGAAAGACAAATGGCATAAACCGACTCCCCGTTTTTGAATCAAACGCAGATCAAATCCAATTTGGGCGCAAACATAAAAAAGCCAAAAAATGGCACAAACTTCGGAGTCGAAGCGAATTTGTGCGTGCCGCGGTCTCTTGAGGTCTTCACGCCTGCCAGCCGGGTTTTTCCATTTTCAGGACCCTCACGCCCCCAGTGTTCTTCCCTTGCGGGACTCACTCTTGACGCCTCTTCTGGCAGAAGTTATTCCTTTGCAGGAATCCCTCTTCAGACTTTCCGCTGGACCCTCAGGGACTTCCCCCCGCTGAACCCGTTTTAGAACAGACCTTTCAGCCCCTTCCAAACTTGACCCTCCTGCCGATTCTCACGGCTTCAGGGCATTGCGCCTTCAGCGGATCCGTTGCTTCAGCAATTAAGCTGAGCCCGTTTCCCTCTCGTCCTTAGCCCCTTCAGGGTTTTGCACTCACTGCCCGTCGGCCACTGTTACCAGCGCCTGCCGCTCTTGCCTTTTATCCGAGACATTTACACATCTCAGCCGAGGCTCCAACGGATTCTTCCGTGCAGATCGTGTGCCCAGCCTTGCGACCGAACCTTGACCCTCCTGGGTGTCATCCCTCCAGGGAATTCTTCCTGCCCAGAGCTTCTCGCTGCTTCCAGCCGATTCCCCGCTTTCCGTTTTAACGGCTCTCGGGTTTTGCTCTCCGGGTGCAGGCTGGCATCTTTCAACTTGCGTCGAACGCCGCCCCTCCTGGGGTTTCTTCCGGGGGTTACACCCGGAACCTTTGTCACGCTTCTTCGCTTCACCGAAGTTCGTATATTCAATATACTAAGATTTGGTTATGAATGTCAAGGATAGTTTGTGGTTATTTTAAAATAATTTTAATTTTTATTGATAAAGCTGTGATGGTGATTACGTTTGAGCAGGAACAATAAAAACACCCCCGCCTGCCTTATAATTAAATCACCCCAGTTTTAAAAGATCCCGATTTGAGGAAAACAGGCCCCATGTCCAAATCCCCTGTCTCACCAGAAAGCGAAAACACCCTCTACGCACAGATCCGCGCGTTGGTACTGGCTGCCCGAAAAACTGTGGCGCGGGGCGTGGATCTGGTACAGGTGCAAACCAATTTTGAAATTGGCAGGCATATTGTTGAGCATGAGCAGCAAGGTGAAGCGCGGGCTGCTTATGGTAAAGAGGTGGTGAAGCAACTGTCAGAGCGTTTAACGGTAGAATTTGGCCGTGGTTTTTCCAAAAGCAATCTGGAGTATATGCGCCGTTTTTTTCAGCTCTACCAGGAGCGTTCTGCACATCTTACATTTGCTCCGCTTGAAAAAAAGACAGGTACTGAAATTGCCCAGTTTGAAACTGGGCAATCGGTAAGTTTGACAAAAATACCCCAGCCATTTGCCTTGAGCTGGACCCATTATGTCTTTTTGATGGGAATCCAAAACAGCGATGAACGCCGTTTTTACGAAATAGAAGCCTTCAATCAAGATTGGAATCTCAAAGAACTCAGACGCCAGTTTGATACCAGCCTCTATGAACGGCTGGCTCTGAGCCGCGACAAAGAAGGCATTCGCAAATTGGCCCAGGAAGGCCAGCTCGTCAATCAACCCCAGGATATTTTAAAAGAGCCGCTGGTCTTGGAATTCTTGGGCTTGGCAGAACAGCCGCGTTTTTCGGAGTCTGAATTGGAGAGTGCGATCATTAACCAGATTGAGCGCTTTCTGCTGGAGTTGGGCAAAGGATTTTTGTTTGAAGCCCGGCAAAAGCGCTTCAGCTTTGACGAAGAGCATTTCTTTGTCGATCTGGTCTTTTACAACCGTTTGCTGCGTTGCTATGTGCTGATCGACCTCAAAATTGGCAAACTCACCCACCAGGACCTGGGACAGATGCAGATGTACGTGAATTATTTTGATCGCTATGTCAAAACCGAGACCGAAAGCCCCACAATTGGGATTGTGCTCTGCAAGCGCAAACACGAGGCCCTCGTTGAAATTACCTTGCCCAAAGACGCCAATATCCACGCCCATGAATACCTGCTTTACCTGCCCAGCAAAGACGAATTACAGCAGAAATTGCAAGAATGGTCTCAAGGGATAGAAGCGTAATGATGCGTCAATCCACCCAAAATATTCAGACTTACTAGGAGCCCACCATGACCCTGCGTTTTGAAAAAATAGCCCTGCCCGCTGAAAGTGAGCCTTTAATCGCCTTTTTAACGGGTGAGACCTGGCCCTTTCATTCGGGCCTGCCCAGCCGCGAAAGTGTGAGCCAAGCCATTGCCGCCAAGGCCTTTGACAATCCCGATGTACAGAGCTTTTGGATTCGCAATGCGCAAGCAGAAGAACTGGGCCTGATCAAACTCTTTGATCTTGAAGACATTGGCGATGGCGCTCCGCTCTTTGATTTGCGCATCAAAGCCGCTGCGCGGGGCCAGGGCGTGGGCAAAGCAGCCGTCACCTGGCTGACAAAGTACCTGTTTGAGGGCTGGCCCGAACTCAAGCGCATTGAAGGTACCACGCGGGTGGATAATTTGGCGATGCGGGCCGTGTTTCGGGCCTGTGGCTATCTCAAAGAGGGCCATTACCGCCAAGCCTGGCAGGGCCACGATGCGATTCACTACGGCCTGTTACGCCAAGACTGGGAAACGGGGCAAAGCACCCCTGTCAATTGGCACGACGAACCTGGCTAGTTAGAACTTTTTCTGCATCCAAATCGAAGAGACAAACACGCCGTTTTTGCAGGCATATTCATCAAAAATACCGACCTGGGTAAAGCCAAATTTTTCATGTAAAGCGACTGAAGCCGGATTGGGCAGGGCAATGCCCGCAATCGCACGGTGCAAGCCCTGATCGGCCAGACTTTCAAACAGGCGGGTATACAGGGCTGAGCCCACGCCTTGTCCCTGGCAGGTGGGGGCCAGATAAATACTGGTTTCCACTGTCTGGCAAAAAGCGGGGTGGTCGCGGTAGGGATTGCTGCTGGCAAAGCCCAGAATTTGATTACCACGCTCAGCCAGCCACAGGCGATAAGGCCCCGTTTTGGCGTATTTATTCAACCAGCGCTGCCGCGCTTCAAATTGCAGCGGCTCGGTATCAAAGGTGGCATGGCTGTGAAAGACATAATGATTGTAAATTTCAGCGAGCGCATCTAAGTCGGTATGGCTCGCGGGGCGAATCAGCACAGGCACATCCCCATTCAAACGTGTGTTTTCTTTCGGAATCAAATATTATACAATGCCAAGATGCCAAACCCAATCACCTCGCTCTCCCATGTCGATAAAATCCACCCGCGCTGGCGTCCCCTGCTCGATCAACTGACCGCAGCTGCCCAGGCCTATTTTGGGCCCGAATTAAAGGCGGTTTATCTGCTTGGCAGCATTGGCCGGGGCCAAGAGCACATCGGCAGTTCGGATCTGGACCTGGAATTGGTGATAAGCCACAAAGCCAGCGAAGCCGACAAAAACTGGGCCGAAAAGCTCGCCGAGCAAACCTTGGCGGATTGGCCGGATCTGCTCAAGATCGATTTGGATTTGCTCTTTGCGGAGGTGCTGCAGGCCCCCGAATCACAGCGCCTGCGCTTTATTTTCGCCAGCGATGGGCTCAAATTTTGGGGCGAAGATTGCTTGCCGGAGTCTGAAAGCTGGATCCCCGGCCCTGAATTGGCCTATTTACTCAACCACCATTTTCGCTGGGCACGGGCCGAAACGCTCAAGATGCTGCAAGACTCTGGCGACGTGGCTGAATACACCCATTGGATCTCCAAACAGGCCCTGCGCCTGGGGCTGGGCTTGGCGATGTGCCAGCAGCCTGTCTATACCCGCACCGTCGCTGAGATGCCAGAGCTGATTGCCCGCGTTTTGCCCGAATTGGCTGAATTGATGCACAGCATTTTGGCCATGTACCAAGCCCCGACCACGCAAAGAGAGACGGCCTTGGCCTTTGTGCAAAGCCTCGAGCCCTTGTATTTGCTCGCCGAACAGCGTTGGCCTGAATCCAGCGCGAACACTTAAATTCAGCCCCAATTCAAACCAATTGCGTGATCAGAATCGGCTTGCCCTGGGTCACCACCAGGGTGTGTTCATATTGCACTGTATCAAAGCCGCGTTTTGTCGCCAGGGTCCAGCCATCATTGAGTTGAAAAACCTGCTTGGCCCCCGTGGAAACAAAGGGCTCAATCGTAATCACCATCCCCTCTTTGAGCATGCGTTTGTCTTTGGGGTCAGGGTAGGGCGCAATAAATTCGGGGGCCTCGTGTAAAGCATTGCCCACCCCGTGGCTGCCCAGATTTTGAATCAGGGTATAGCCGCGCTGATGGGCCTCTTTTTGCAAACGGCGGCCAATGCTGTTGAGCGGCAGTCCCGCTTTGACCCCCGCCAAGGTGCGCTTGAGAATCTGTTGGCCCGCATGGCAGAGTTTGAGGCGTTCAGGAGAGCCTGGCGGCACCACAAACGAAGCGCCTGTATCGGCAAAAAAGCCGTCTTTTTCTGCAGAGACGTCGATATTAACCAAATCTCCAGCCTGCAAACGCGTGGCCCCCGGAATACCATGGGCCACTTCGTGGTTCACGCTGATACAGGTCGCGCCCGGAAACCGATAACTCAGTTCAGGGGCTGAGCGCGCCCCCTGAGCAGCCAACATCTTTCGCCCCATTTGATCCAATTCACGGGTCGTCATGCCCGGCTCCAGGGCCTGCCCCATGGCTTGCAAGACCTGGGCCACAATCTGGCCAATGGCTTTGAGCTTTTCGAGTTCGGCTGCGGTTTTGAGTGTCATGGGTGTATCCCTCGCTGTTTTCTTATAAGCATAAAAAAACTGGCACCCTGCTGTCGATGTAAGTTTCGGACAGATTTAAGCCTGGGTGTGTGAGAGCGAAAATTGCCGCAGATACCCAGAGGGGCTTTGACCCATCAGGGCTTTGAACTCTTTAAAAAAATGCGAATAATCGCAATAGTCAGAGTCCCAAATAGCCTGAGCTGGGTTTTGCCAATTCCCCTCAAGGGTGCGCCGCAGCCGCAAGACCCGCTGGCAGGTGCGGGGTGAATGCCCCAAGGTCTGCAGAAATAAGCGCTGCAAAGAGCGTGCCGAGAGACCGATATGTGCCGCTGTCTCGGCTATCGCATGGCCCTTTTCCAGCTCCGCCAAGGCAACGCTGAGCGTTTCACTGCTGGAAGAGGGAAAAAACCAACCGGGCAATTGTTGATTTAAAACCTGGCATTGCTGCTCAAAACTCCCACAGTCGGCCAAAACAGCCTGACCTGTTTGCCATTCGGGCAAAAGCTGAATCTCACGGGTGCCACGCGCACCGCCAAACGCGGCCAAACCACTGGGGGTCAAAGAGAGCCCCAAAACACCTTTGCTGGCAGGATGCAAACAGGCCAGTGGCCGGGCCTGGGGAGGAACCAGATGGGGACCTTGAATCAGGCGGGGAATTTGCCCTGGCAATTGGTAATAACAGCCATTGTCAAAGGGAAAAACCAAACGGGAAGCCAGGCCTGGCACAAAATGCTCAGCCACCCCCATCGGCAAAGAGCGGTAGCTGTCTAAACGCCAATAGTGTTCAACAAAGGCAGCCAAGTCCTGAGAAGGCGGGGCCCATTGGTAATAAGTTTGAAAGTGGGAGCCATGTAGAACCTCTGAACGGTGAACCATGGCTTATCTGCAACAGCCCAAGCTCATTCAGATTTGGGCAAGTAAACACCCACCACCAGCTTTTCAAAATCCGCAATCGGGATCCGCTCCACCCCACCGGTGGCTGTGTTGATCAACGTGACAGCCTCTTGATCCATGCCAATCGCGGTCATGGCGTGTAAATTGGATTCGGGGTGCATAATATTGACCAGGATCGGGTTTTCACGGGAGGGAGCAGCTTGCCTGAGTAAATCCAGCTGTGCTTTTTGCGAGACATTGCGCACATCATCAGACTCGGCGTATTCGGGTTTGCCCTCTATCTGCCCCGAATGATACAAGACAGTGTCTTCCGTTCCTGGCAAAACTTTGCGCCGCAGCCCAACCGCCCCCATTTCATCGGTTCCGCCCGAAAGCCTCGCCTTCTCTTGCTCAGAAAGATTTTCACCGGGTTGAGGTGCCCCTTCTTCTAAGGGAACGGGGCCGGGCAATAGGGTGCTGTCATAGTCTTCGACACCGGGTTTGCTGGGAGAGTTTAAAACCTGGCCTTCGTGGTCACGGCCAGCTTCCATAATCGTGTTTTGCATCAATTTGGCAGAAATACTGCGGCCCGTGTCTGAGGCCCGCCCCGTCTCACGGCTAAAACTCCAATTGGGTTCCATGCCCTCAAAGGCCTTGCCCTGGGCCAGGGTATCTGCCATTTGCAAATAGCGTTGGGGATCGGTTAAAGCCAATTGGGTTTGAATCGAAGCGGCAGCACAGGCATTGGTGGCCCCCTGGGAGATGCTGTCAGGGGCGGCAACATCCCGCAAACTCGAAAGGGCAAAAGCCGCACTGTCTCCCACACGGGGGTCGTACGAGCGGCTGGCCATGGCAGCAACCTGGCCAACCAAAGCGCCCAGTTTTTCACCACCGAGGGCGGGACCCCGTTTGGAAAAGAGTTCCTGTAAATAGACCGCGGCTTCTTGTTTTTGCGGATCCGACAATTTGCCCATCAGTGCTGCCATCTGCTGCTGAACCTGCTGGCGCTGGTCAGGCGGAAGATTTAACTGATCCAAGGCGTCTTGTGCGCCTTTGACAGCCTCAGGCAGAGAGAGATGGGGATCTCCCACACGCTGATCGAGCCGATCTTTGCTCTGATCTTGCCCCACCCGGTAAGAGGCAGCCTGCTCTTTTTTCTTCATGATCTCTTTGACAAAATCCGGAATCTTTTTGTCCCCGGCTGAGACAGGCGCAGCATCTGGCGATTTATCGCCAAAATGGACATCCCCTTTGGGCGCAAAATTCGCTTTGTCGGGGCTGGTTGCAGAGGACTGATCTGCAGGAGCCATTTCGGCAGCAGCAGCAGCAGCAGCGGCAGGCGTGACCGCACCGGCAGGAAGGGCCGGTTTTTCTTTTAAAGGAGTCGGCCCCAATAGACGGGGAGAAGCGGGAGGCAAAGCATCAAAACCAGTCATGGGCAAACTCCTCAAAACAAAGATAGGTTCATTCTAATAGGTTAATTCTAACATGACAGCCTTTCTAACATGACAGCCCAGGAGCCCTGAATTCAAGCGCCCCGTTTTCCCAGTTCAAAGGCCTGTTCCAACCACTTTTGACGCTTATCGGGGCTGGCTCCGCGTTGTGGGCCCATCAGGGTGGTTTTGGTCGGAGTCACCCCCGAAAAAGCCAAAACAGCCGATTGCATCACTTTTACACCAGGCGCGCCCATACCAAAGCGGTAGAGCCAAACAGGGGTATCCAAGGTAATCAGCAGCCGGGCAGAACGGCCTTTGAGCAATTTGGCGGGAATGGGGCCCTGCTGGTATTTAAAGGCAAATCCCGGTAAAAAGACCCGGTCGATAAATCCCTTTAAAAGTGCGGGTAACCCACCCCACCAATTGGGATAGACCCAGACCAAATGCTGAGCAGATTGGATCGCCTTTTGTGCGGCTTGTAAATCTGGCTCCAAGGGCTGCTCTGCTTGAAACCCCCGTTTTAAAACCGGTTCAAAGTTCAGTTCTGAGAGTTTTAAAAGGTGGCAGGGCAAGCCCTTGGCCTGTGCCCCCTCACAATAAGCCTGGGCCAGGGCCGCACAAAAAGAATCGGGATTGGGGTGCCCGAGAATCACCAGAATCGATTGAGACATCACGTTTTCTCCTAATGTTAGCAATTGTTCACATCAAAATAGATGGTAACATAGGATGTAAACAAATGTACACATTCAAAGGGGCAACTGTGAAATCTGGTTCAAAACCTTACCACCACGGCGATCTCAAAACAGAGTTGATCCAAGCCACCCTCAAAGCGATTGAAAACCGGGGGCAAGTCGAGTTTAATTTGCGGGAAATAGCCAAAGACTGTGGGGTCTCGGTGGCTGCTGTCTATCGCCACTTTGCCTCTAAAAACCAATTGTTGATTGAATTAGCGGGCCTGGGGTTCGCAGAACTCGCTCAAACCTATCAGGCCATCATGTCCAAAACAGAGACCGCCAATCCAGAAAGGCTGCAAGCGTTGGGCAAAGCATATGTGCTCTTTGCGATCGAAAACGAGGGTCTGTTTCGGGTGATGTTTTGCCGAGAACTGTGTAAACTGCCCGAATTTGAACAGATCGCAGAGATTTCCGAACAGTCGCTGACCCGTTTACAAGAAGCGTTGACAGAAAAAAAAGCAGATAATAGCTGTACAACAGGTCTCACTGCTCCTGTTTTGGCGGCTTGGGCACGGGTTCATGGACTGGCATTTTTGTGGTTGGACCAAAACACGGGGCTGAATAAAACACAGTTTTTGCAGCAGGTTGACGCCATATTGGCCTGTCCTGAAAAAACAGCTTAAAGCAACGTATGTGAGATCAGCGCAGCGTACACAGCGAATGGAAACGAAAGAGAGCACACGTAAATGTTAGAGCGCATTTTAGACTGGACATGGCAGGGTTATCCGCTGGGGGCAATGGCCTTGTTTATCGGGCCTTTTATTCTCATATTTATCGCCTTTGTGGTGATACGCCTTTGGTTACACCGCCAATATATGCTCAATTGGTTTGAGCTGGCCCAAAGCTATGATTTGGAATACCTTGCTCCCACGGGTGCACTGCAGGCCTATTTCGAAGTGACCGATCAAGCAACCGCTCGACGGCATCGCCGGGTACCGCCCCTGATGTCTCTCAACAGTTTTGTAGGAACCATTCACGGGGAGCTTTCCGATGATTTTTGGGTCGAAATGACGGTCGCCAAAGCGGAGAGTCTTGACGCGGGAGGAAGTAAACATGCAGTACTGGAAGGACTCTCAGACGCAGCCCTGAATAGTTTGCCTGACGAACTCTTCTTTGATCCCCGCAGCGATACACGTTCAGATGCGGCATTTAGCATTATTCGGATTGGTTTTCCAGATCTGCCCCTGTGTTTGATCCAGCGCCAGAATCTGGGCCACAGTATGGCTTCTCGCGTGGGGCTGATGCAGGAAATCGAAGTGGGAGAACCCGAATTTGACAAATTCTTTCTGATTCAAGGAGAAGATCCCGCAGAGATTCATTTCTATCTCAATGAAAAACGCCGGATCTCGCTGCTCAAAAGTTTTAAAAAGCTCAAAACACCGGGCGGCAGCCTGTTTTTGGATGATCAGGGCCTGTTTTATTGCCGCCGGGGAATTTTGGGCAATCGCAAAGCCCTACAAGCCACCTTTGCCGAATTGCTGGACTTGGCCAAAGCCCTCTATTATTTGGAAGCTTAAATTGGAAGCAGGGTTGCCAACAGACGCAAAAAAAACACCTGTCCAGTGAAAAACGGAAGCTCAGATCCGTATCTCCTTTTAACGAAAGTTAAGTCAAGGAGATTAGATTATGACAGGCCCTTTGTTTAACCCTTTTCAGAGCAAACCGTTTGAGGCCCTGCGGATTGTGGATCAGGTATCAAAACCCAAAACCGAGTTATCCAGAGATCTGGTGATTGATGCGGCCAAAGCCGTACAAAAAGACGGGCTCAGCAAAAAAGAATACGATTCTCTGCTGGCCAAGGTCAAACTGGACGGTGTCAGCAAAGCAGAACGTGGATTTTTGTCGCACTTGCTCTCAGCCCAACACGATCCCAATAGCAAAATGCTTCAAAAACTGGGGGAGTATCTGGCCCAGAACGAAAAAGAGGCCCCCAAAGAATACGACGATCAATTCGGCTTTGAATTAAAAGACTTTGACAGCAATCACGATCGCGAAATTTCCGAACAAGATGCTTTGGCCAATCTGGGCTTGCCTGCCAACACCCCGCTTGAAGGGATCGCCTTTCAATTGGCAGATGATACCCTCAGCTTAGAAGACTTTAATTCAGATATCCAAGAGGGAAAACCCCAATTCAGTCCAGCGGCCCGCGAATTATTACAAAGTCAAGAATTGCCCCAACACCTCTCACACGCAGACGCAGAAGCCCTGGATTATGACGATAACCAAGTGATTTCCAAAGAAGAGGTATTTGAAGCCCTGGATCAAAACAGCGATGGCTTTGTTGGAGACTCCGAAAACGGCAAAGACGAGCGCCTCAGCTATACCCGTAACGTCTGGGGAGGGTATCAAGAACGCGGAAACGCAAGCCTTCGTTCAGGATTGGAGGCCAAAGATCGGGAGAATCGCTTCAAATTGATGCAATTGCTGGATCCCCAATTTAGACCTGCGCAAGCTCCCCCCAAAGCCGCTCCAATCTTAAACCCAGGCCGCTTGGCACCCGTTGTTGTTAAACCGCATGAAAGCATTGCAGTCGCGAAAACAGTCCTCCCCCCTGTGTCTCAACGAGAGGTGGCAGAAAGGGTTTCAACTTATCTTCAATCCTTGAGTCCCACTGCTTTTGGGCGTTTAATCGAATCACTGTCAAGAGAGCGAACCACAGACCTGATTCAGGTATTCACAGCCGCAGACAAAGAAGTCAGCCAAGAAGTCGAACACGCCCAAGAGGCTTGTTCAGCTGAAAACCAGTTCATGGGTTTTCTGGTCGATAAACTCTCACAAGGAGGAGCTGCCAATAAAACGATTCATCGTTTTCTCACTCAATTAACGCCCGAAGCTTGGGGAAATTTTAGCGAAAGTCTCAGCCAAATGCCAGAAAAACAACAAATGGCTTTTTTGAGCAGTGTCGGCAATGGCAACCCAGCCGTGGGAGCCCGGCGGATGGCGACCTTCAATTGTTGGAAAGTGGCAGGTTTAAGCACAGACAAACACGCTTCTCCCAAAGCCCTGGAGCAAGCCATGCATTTTGCCCAGTCAATGCATGGGCTTTCACTGCCTAAATCGGCACATCTCACCAGTCTTTTAGAGACAGCGAGCCAAGCAGACCCAACTTCACGTTGGCTGCGAGAAATAAACTCTTATCGATCTGGAGCTGGGATTTATAACACTAATGCTGGCGTGCCTTTGTTGCATCCCCCCAAAGAGTTGAATGCCACCCAGTTTAAAGCGGATATGCATTGGATCCTCAACCACTAAAGCTCAGACTCTTCCATATGTTGGCTGCCACATTGCGGGCACTGTTTGCAATAATCCCTAAAATCTTGCAATGGGCCCAGGGCCTGACAGGCAGGGCAGGGCACGTTATCCCAAATAGGTCGATAGACAAGATACAGTTCAGTGCCGATCTGGCGTAGTTCTTCATCGATCGGCACCTGAATGCCTGTATCCACCCAGCCCTCGACCCGTTTGTTTTTTTTGACCCGGCCCTTTTTGGAAAACACCACCTGGTCGATTTTCCCACGGGTGTACAGCCGATGAGGCAAAGCACTCTTCAAATAACTTTCGCCAGATTCAGGTGAAAGGGTAAAGCTCTCATGGCAAGCAGAGCAAAAGATTCGCGAGCTATTCCTATCACCCACAAAGCCAACCCAAACCCGGTGTCGGCAATCTTTGCAGTCGTAAACAGAGAAATAGGTGGACATGTTAAAATGCATTATCACATATCCAAAATCAGATAACCAAAGAGGAACCGGGCATGAGCGACAATGGCAGTGTAAAAACCTTTGACCAATTGAGCTGGGAAGAGCTGATGGAGTTCGAAGCCAAACTCAGCGAGCCTCAGAGCTTGAGTGATGAGGACATTCTCCGTTTTAATTACCGTACGATTTTGTACAAAATGGATCAACACGGCTATACCATTCCCCTGATTGCCCAAGATCCCAATTCAGGCCAATCTTTTTTATCTGCCATTTTGACAGAGATGTCGGGCGAAGACTATTTGGTGATCGGCAAAGAGCGCTATGAGATCAGCAAAAAAGGCCGGGCTGAGTTGGAAACCATGGCAGAGCAATACCATTCCCTGGTCGAACATTTTGATATCTTCGCCCATGTCGATATCGACAATTCTGGTTTTCTTGAGCCCGGAGACAACCCCAAAGAGCAGGTCTTAATTGAGGGCCAGTCCTTTGATCGCTTTATTGACCTGCGTGTGGCGGTGATGCGTTTTAAAGGCATCTCTCCCTTTGATATGGTCTTTCTCAACCTGCTGCGCGAAGGCCGGATTGGGGCCAACGACAATTGGGAATTTGATCTGGCCCTGGGCAAAGAACTCTACAGCGAAGTTGAGCAGATCGTGAACAGTGCTTATACCGTCAAAGACCTGACTGCACTCGAAAAAACCAACGCCAATGGCGCCATTCCAGGATCAGACATACTCAAAGATGTGATTGTGGCCGGGAATCAAATTAACCAAGAGCGCAAACTGGCCCAGCAAGCCACCCCCCGCCACGACACCCCCGAATATGCGCAGCGCAGCAACAGCATCGAAGTGACCCATTACCGCGAGCCAGAGATCTTCGTTGACTACCGCTACGAACCCGGGGGTTATTATGTGGATTATGTCGATCCCTTTTATGTTGAGCCCTGCTGGCGGCATTACCACCGGCCTTGGCATTGGTAGCGCGAGGCTGAGCCGCTCGGAAACTTGGGAAGGGGTGGCTCCAATTGGCCAAGCCCCTGACGTTCGGGCCGTTCGCTGCGCACGTCGTGTGCGCGCTCTCTGCCAGTCACCCCGCCTTTCGCCATCCTGGCACGGCGGGGTTCCTACTGCCCTCTCTTTTCAGGGGCTCGGCCAAAGCTGTCCTCACACTTAGAAGATTAAAGCCGAGCGGATCAGGGGGGAGATGGACGCTGTATTGGAAGCCATACTTCGCTCGGAGGTTTTGGGGGATTGATCCTCTGCACGTTCGCGAAGCCATCTGTCGAGAGTTCACTGAGCGGAGCGATACATCAAGCGTGTCGAGAGGTCGAAGTGAACCTATCCCACTTCCCAGGGGCTGTCGAGGTTCAAGACGATGTCCTGGGCGCTGAGAATTGGGCCTTCGGGGTTGAGTTGTGCTTTTTGCTCTTGTAAGAGGACTTCGGTGTCGAGGATTTCCTGCTTGATCTGTTCAAAGGCCCTGCGAACGGCGGGGCTCTGTTCGACTTCGGGGGCAATCAGGGCGCGCTGTTCGACCAATTGACGCAGGCGGCGCTCACCTTTGCGGCTCTCATGCAGGGATTGGGTTTGGCGCCAGATTTTGCGTGCGGCAGAGAGATCAAGCAGGGTAATCGCCGCTTCGGGCAGATGCTGACGTTTGGCGCTGTCTTGGGCCAGGTGAACCGCCATTTGAATCGCTTCGGGGGCAATGCTCAAGCGGTGGTGAACCTCCAGACGCGACTTCCAATGACTCAGCACTTTTTGGCAGAAGTCTTTGGGGGGCTCGGGCACCTCCAAAATTTGGAAGAGGTGTTGGATCGGCGTGCGCATTTCGAGTTCTCTCAGTTGGCCGGGCGTGGTGGTCGCAATACAGGTCGTATTGGGCTCTTCCAACAGGGTCAAGAGGTGCTGGGTGATCACAAATTCCATTTCTTTTTTATTGGCCAAAAACAGCTGGTGGATATTTTCAATCACCAGGATAATATCCCCCGATTGACGCACTTCACCAATCAGCGATTGGGTCAAGTCGTAGAGTTTTTCGTCGGTCGCGGCTTCTGCCAGCATTTTATCCACCTGCAGGCAGATCACGCGGCAATGGGCAAAGGCATAGTAAATCCGCGAATCGAGGATATGTTGGTTGAGGGCGTGGATCAAAGCGGTTTTGCCCACTCCATGTTCGCCCACCAGCAAGACATTGTGTTTGCGCGTCATACCCAAAAACTGAATCAGGCGCTCAACCATGGGCTGCCACTCGACGACCATGGGCAGGCCACCCAGTTCCAATTGCCGGGTCAGATCTTGACTGTAGCGATCGAGACTGGCGGTGCGGATCGCCAGATTGCGTTTGTGGTAGCGCAGGCGCATAATATTCCAGCGCAAATGGGCCAGATGCAGCCCACCTTTTTCCAAGGCCTGAAGACTTTTGCTCTCGCTGAGCTGGGTCAGCCCCAGCAGAATATGGTCGGGGTCGACCTGGGTTTGCCCCTGCAAGCTGGCCTCTTCTTCGGCCAATTCAAAGATCGTGCGCACCTCTTCAGAGAAATGAATTTCCATACCCGGGCTTTTGCGCGAAGACGGCTCCTGCTGAAGCAGAGAGCGAACGGCATTAAAATCCACCTCTTTGCTGCTGAGCAATTCACAGGCCAGATTATCCGGATCGCGCAAAATACCGAGCAAGACATGTTCGGGGGTGACCAGTGGATTGTAAGCTTTGCGCGCCTCTTCCTGAGCGTACATGACGGTCTTCAGGGCCTGTTGGGAAAAGTGTTCAAGCATGGGGAATCTCCTCAAAATGGGCTTCAATCAAAGCGGTCTGACCGTTTGCCGCTGCAGCCCGCCAGAGACGGCTGCAGGATTCACAGTGGCCACAGTGTTTGGGGCCCTGGCGGTAACAAGACCAGAGCAAAGGCAGTGGCACATTCAGACGCAGCGCTTCTTGAAATATTTCAATTTTATTCAAGGCCTGCACATAACTTTTGACAAGGGGCTGAACCTCAGTCGAAAAGGCCAAACTCTGGGTAATTGCCTGGCTGAATTGGGGGGTATTGTCGGGAAAGGTCGCCGCTTCTTCGGCGTTAAAGCCCGTCAAGATCAATTGATCTCCAGCACTGTCGGCAAAGGCCCCGGCAATATTGATCAGCAAGCCATTGCGGTTGGGCACCCAGACCCTGTGGGCCGAAGCCAAGGTCACACTGGCGATACTGTCCAATTCTTCCAAGCCCACATCAGGCAACTCGGCGGCAGAGTGGGCCGACAAAGCGGTGTGGGTAATATCCCCCAGCCAGGGCAGGTCGATGATTTGCAGCGGAATTTGGTAATGTTCAGCCAAGGCGGTGGCCCGTTTTTTTTCCATCTTGGCTGCTTTTTGACCGTAGTCAAAACACAGGGCCCGGCGAATGCTCACTCCCGCTTCTTGGGCCAGAGCCAGCCCGACGGTGGAGTCCAGGCCCGCTGAAAGTAAAACCAGGGCAGAGATCGACATAAACGCTTACCTAATATCTATCAAGATCTAATGTTCAAAAAACAAAAGAAAGGCCGAAGCCTTTCTCTTGAAAATAAGTTGAGGATTAACTCAGGCCATTCAAAACGGCTTTGGAAATAGCCTTGAGGGTTGCAAAAACCCCTTGCCCACTGAAAGCGACCGCCTCAAAATAGGGAACGCCTTCGGGATTCATTGATTTTTCCAACTCTTCGATCGTCATGGCATCGGGCAAATCGCGTTTGTTGTACTGAATCACCCAGGGAATCTTGCCCAGAACCATGCCATAAGAAGCCAGATTCTCGATCATATTCTGTTTGCTGTCGACATTCTCCTGGATCTTGGAACGCGAAGAGTCAGCCACAAAGACCAGACCATCTGCGCCATTCAAAACCAAGCGGCGACTGGCATTGTATTCAACCTGACCGGGAACCGTGTACAGGCTGAATTTGGTTTTAAAACCCTGTACGCTGCCCAAATCCAAGGGCAAAAAGTCGAAAAACAAGGTGCGTTCGTTGGCGGTATTCAGTGAAACCATCTCACCACGAATAGTGGGGCTGAGCTGTTTGTGCAGGTATTCTAAGTTGGTGGTTTTACCCCCCATGCCTGTGCCATAAAAAACAAGCTTACAGTGAATTTCACGGCTTGCGTAGTTAATTAGCGCCATGGTCCCCCCTGTCCAACCTGGGATTGAGCCATATTCTTGATCTCTTCACTGATGCGTTTGGTCATCTGTTGGGTTTTCAGTTTGATCATCCCCAACGTGGTGCGTTCATCAAAGATCACGGTAATGAGATCCTGTGAATCGAGCAAAGAGATGAAGATATTTAAACGGTTGCCCTGTTGAAACATGGTTTTGAACTCTGGCTCTCCCAGCAGACGGGCAATTTCACGGGTAGATGAAAATGCACCGACAACCAGAGCAGAAAGAGCCATAACGTGAGGCGATTCTTCTCCCACCATGGCGAGATGTTGTCCGCTCTTTTCTACCAGGAGAATCGAGCGAGCGTTGGCTTCCGAGTACAACTCGTTGAGCAACGCGGTAATCTTGGTAATCCCCTCTGGGGTGATTACCATGCTACTGAGTTGAGGGTTTAGCATAATGATCTTTTCAACCTTAAACTTCTAGTTTGAGTTCGTCCACCCAATGTTGAATCGGTGCCGAAAAACGTTTTTCAACTTTTTCCATTACCTGCTGAACAAATGTCACTCCATAAATGGGCGCAATCAGGCCAATCAGCTGCTGTAAATAGCCGCTGAAAACCGTCTTTTGCTCGTCGAGGGTGATTGTCCGGATTTTATCACCCACAATTCTACCATTTTGCAGTTCGATATTCCAGTTATTTTCTTCAACAATTTTCTGCAGGCGTGTCGTGATCTCTTCTTTGAGCTTGATACCACTGATGGATTCAAACTCAGAAAAGAGGGTATTGGCGGTTTCCAGGAAGAACTGTTGCAGTTCCACCCGCTCCTCGCCGATGAGTTGGATCTGGCCTTTTTTCTCAAGTGAGACCAGTAATTCCAGCAATTCTGCAAGTTCAATTGCACTGTGTTCAGCCAATTGATGGAGCTTGAGATGGGGATGAACCGCCACCAGAGAGAGCAAAGATTGCTCCGCTTGGCTGAGGTCTGTGGTTGGAGCAGGCATCACCGACTGAACTTCGGTATTCACTGAAAACCGGGGGTACAAACGCCCGAGTTTGCGCCAACTCTCCAAATAGGCAATGCCATTTTGGATCAGCGTATCCAAATCACTGCTGATGGTCTGAACAGGCATTTGACTTTCTTCGACAAATTCAAATTCAGCGAGGGGATCGTAGGTCATGAGATCAAAAACAGCTTTTTCACCCTGCAGGCCATTGCTCTCAGCATGATGCAACTGACCTTGGTTGATAAATATTTTGCTCTCAGCCCCTTTAAAACTCACAGACAAAAAACCTGTTTTCTGGCCGTGCAAGATAATTCTCAGCACGTCAGGCAGGCTAAAATCCGCTAAACGACCGCTAAATTTCATTCAACCACCGCAACCAAAACGGTTTCAACATCCGAATAGGTGTCGCCCGCAGCAGGGTAAGGCAGTTCAAATAAGGCTTTTTTCCAAATGGTGCGCTTCTGCGAAACCAGCTCTTCGAGCTGCTCCATGGAGATGCCCATGGCATCGTTGTGGCCCACAACCCAGAGACGAATGTGCTGGCATTTGTCGAGGAAAGCCGAAAGCGCGCGCAAATAGGTATCCGGATCGTGAAAAGGCTGTCCGAGCTTGGGATAGGTATCGGCCTCGATCACCCCTTCGAGATTGATCTGGGGGGTGCGGCGGGTCCAACACTCAGCCAACTCGGTTTTGCGGTTGGTATTGCGCAGACCCGACATGCCCGGAGGATAAATCCAGATCAGAGAATCGGAAGGCAGATCGGGCACCAATTGATAGGCATCCATGCAATAGGACATATTCGGCATTTGGTTGTCGCAGACAAAGTGATTGACCTGCTGCACATAGTGTTTGAGTACTTCCTGGGCAGGCAGAGGCTTGGGCTGCAGATAAGACTGATTGTAATTCAGCCAATAGTTGAGGGTGTGATAAACCGCAGTATAAGCCAAGCCCTTGAGATTGAGATTCTCTTGAAATTCGGGATAGGTGTTGATATTTTGCCACCAGGCCCCGAGCCAGGCCACTTCTTCTTTGGTCACATAGTGATCAGCCCAGGTTTGAAACAGCGCCTGCGCGCCTGCATCAGTGGGAGCAATCAGGGCCTGATAATGCTCCGGGGTGAGGAAATCTGAGCTGTTTTCAATCAGGGCGCGGTTGCGCCAATAATGACTTTGCAAAATGTCACAGGCAAAGACCTGATAGCCCCGACGTTTAAAAAACAGAGAGGCGCGTCCAGAGCCTGCAAACGGGTCACAGAAAAGGGTAAATTCAATCTGGGCGTCGGTCAATTCCTGCCAAAGCCAGCCACCGAGGGCTCGTTTGGAGCTATCAAGCGCATTCATCAACATTGCAGCGGATCCCTCCCTATCTCAAATAAATAAGATACCATATTTCTATTGTTTTCGCTGAGCAGAAAAGACTGCCAACTCTTCCAGGGACTGCCGGGCGCCCCCACTGGGCAGAATCGCCAGGGCCGCGATCGCCTCTTCAATATACTGCTGTGCCAGGGCGTGGCAATCGTCGAGCGCGTTGCTCTCCAAGACAATTTCAAAGGCCCTGTCCAAATCGTTTTCCTGCTCAAAGCGCCGATCTATCAAGGTTTGCAAATGCCCTGCATCTTTGGAGTTTTTCAGGGCAAACCAAGTGGGCAGCGTTATTTGACCCTGGGCCAGATCATTGTGGGCCGATTTGCCCATTTCATTTTCACTGACTGAAAAATCGAGGATATCGTCCATGATCTGAAAAGCCAAGCCAACTTGATTGCCATAGCGATGAAGGGCCTGTTCTATTTCAGGCTCAACGCCATTGACAATCCCCGCGCCCTGACAACCCACGGCCATCAGGAGTGCAGTCTTACATTTAATTTGATCAAGGTACTCATCTAAGGTGATTGTACTTTTATACCGGCGCTGAAACTGTGACAATTCTCCGTTGCACATGTCCATAACCATTTGCGAAAAAATCGTATTGAGGCGCACACTGGAGATCACCGAAACGTAATAACAGGAGCGGGCCAGCAAAAAATCACCCGCCAGCACAGAGGTGCGATTGCCCCATTGCTGATTAACCGTGGGCAGGCCCCGGCGCAGATCAGAGGCGTCGATAATATCATCGTGGATCAAAGTGGCCGTATGGAGAATTTCGAGAGCCATGGCCAAGAGAAAATGGGGACGCTCCAGAGGGGTGCCTTCGGGCAAAGTGGCTTTGGCAGAGAGCAAGGCCATCACTGGGCGCAGGCGCTTGCCTCCCGCCTTCATCAAATGGGTAGCGGCTGAGATCAAGGTGGTATCATAGTCCTGGAGTTCGCCCATCATGGTTTCTTCGAGGGCTTTTAAATCACTTTCCAGGATTTTAAAAAAACTGTGTTGCTGTATGGCTGATTTCATAACAGTGGGTATTGTATCATGAGAACATCTCTTGATTGCATGGGTTCTGACTATGGCAATGCCGATTAAATATCTGCCTTTCTCACTTTTGCTTCCGTTTTTACTTTTGGCACTGGCGCTTTCTTCGGGCTGCACCAAAAATCCAGAGGCCCCCGTTATCACAAGCCCTTCCGCTTTACCTGACTTTGAAGACATTGCCCCCGATGGCAGCACCACCTTGTCGAATCTGCCCGGCGGTCAAAACAACGTGATCCCGAATAATCCCCTGATTCCCATTTCCAATGGCAATTTTGTCGCCACCCTGACCTCATTTGGGGTGCGCATGACCAACCAAGAATTGCAGAGCTTAAAAAAACGCGTGGCCGTCAAACCCAATGGCAAATGGTCGCGCACCGTCAGCCAAAATGCCGACCAAGCCCTGCAGGCCAATTTTAAGCGTTTTGGGGCCCTGTTTAATCCCCCGATTGAAGATGCCGAGGCCTATAAAACACAAGCCCTGGCCTTTGCTGAACGTACAGATGTCCCTTTTTATCTCGATGTACAGTTCTACCTCGACAAAAACCAATTTCTCGTCAATAAATGGGACAAAGACACCCAAGAGTTTATCAGCATCCAGCCCGATGGCACCGTGATCAATTATTTGATCAGCTCGGCAATCAAGTCGCCGAGGTATGTGGAGATCGATCTTTAGCAAAACGTTTGCTCAAGAGTTGGCGCGTCAAACGTCTGAGCAAGCGGATCACCAGAAAAACCAAAACCGCCAACAGGGCGATTTTTTGGGGCCAGGTGGCGGGGGCGATCAAAATCAAATAGAGTGGCAGACCCAGCACAAACAAGCTCGGCAAACTAAAGACGATGCCCATGGGCAGAAAAAACCAGATCCCGAATTGGCCACAGTAGCGCCAATGCACCAGCAGGCAGAGATAAAAATCCAGCAGGGCTGAAACAAAGAGCGTGATCAGGAGCGGTGTAAGGTGGGAACTGAACATGGCAGGTGGGTTTGCGTGCGGGTATGAACTCGGGGGTTAAGATTTTTGGGGGGGGTCGTGAAAAGGCCATTGCTCAGAATAAAAAACCTGGGCAAAAATGGACAAAAAAGAGAAAAGTCGGAGCGACTGGATTCGAACCAGCGACCTGATGGTCCCGAACCATCCGCGCTACCAAACTGCGCTACGCCCCGAACACCCGTTATTATAACATGGCTTGAAAATTGCGGGAGATGATAGATCGCTGTATTTTGATTTGCGTTACAATACGATTAAAATTCGAGTTCTTGCCCAATTTCTTGCACAATGAGGTTTGCCATGTTTCGCACAAAAGCCCTAAAACCAGCTCTGCTCACCACCTGTTTGCTCACTTCCTTGCTCTTGGCGAGCGCCCAGCCCGCTTTGGCAGCACCACCGGCTGAGCTTGGCAAATTGAATCAAGCCCTGTCTCCCGCCTGGGAGCAGCACCTGCGCCAAAATCTTATGCGCGAAAAGTTTGGCGTGGCCGTGACCGCCAAAGAATTGGGCAAAAACAGCTACAAGCTCGAAATTCCCGAGCGTCTGCTGCGCGACACCGTCTTTGATATCACCCTCAGTTATGCCAGTGGTCAGGCAAAAATCACAGGGCGGGTGTACTCAGCCAAAGAAAAAGAATTGCTGACAGCCGCAGCCAAACAGGCCTTTGGCGCAGGTGTGCAGGTTCAGGTCGAGACCTTCCCTTATGCCGAAATTGGGTTGGATTATGCAATCACGACTCAAACCGCCAGCGATCTCTATGTCAAACCCGTGGCCGAAGCCGGCGATAATCTGGCGACCCAGGTGCGTCTGGGCACCCCGCTGGAGATCCTGGAATACAGCGCAGATAAAAAGTTTGCCCTGGTGCGAATTGTCGATGATGG
This sequence comes from Candidatus Blackallbacteria bacterium, assembly GCA_051715345.1. GTDB lineage: Bacteria > Cyanobacteriota > Sericytochromatia > UBA7694 > UBA7694. Next base: position 57,808 of record JBPXJQ010000063.1, on the reverse strand, counting down.
CTATATTGCCTGGATTCAACGCAATCAAATTCTGGAAACCGCTGAAGCAGCCTTTAAAGCCTGGAAAGACAATCGCCAAGTGCTGATCATGCGCAACCTGGAATCCCCACGCAAACTCTATTTTGGCACCCGCTTAAAAATGCTCAGCAAAACCCCCACTCAGGTGACAGCGGCCCTGCCCGATGGCAGCCAGGTCAAATTGGCAAGTGCAGACATCGCCTTGAGCCAGAGCCCCCCCCAAAGCCCCAATATTCCGGCCGTGCTCAAAACAGCGATGCAGTATTTACCCAAAGCACCGCAAGGCGGCGGGGCCTATCTGTGGGGAGGAACCTACGGCAAAACCCTGGACTGCAGCGGCTTTATGCAGACGATCTTTCGTGTCAATCACGTCTATTTGCCCCGCGATGCCGATCAGCAAAAAGACTTCACGCAACGGGTGGGCAATACCCTGAACCAGTTAGACGAGCTGAAACCGGGAGACCTGGTCTTTTTCAGCGGCAACCGCAAATACCCGACCCATGTGGGCATGTATATTGGCCAGGGCCGGATCATTCACTCCTCCCCCAAAGGGGCTTACAGTGGCATCAAAATCAATACCCTGCAAGGGGGCGGAGATTACGACCGCTATTTACAGGGCCTCTATTTTGGGGGCGGGCGCGTCACCCGCTCACTGTAGTACCTGATGACCTGCAGCAATTTGTTGCAGGTCTCTCCTTCTGCTGGCGCGAGACATACATCCAGGGGTATGCTAAAACTATTACTCAGGCTGTTTGAAACTCCCAAACTCACACAGTCTCACTCAGGAGAACTTATGTTAAACAAAAAGATGACACTGGCAGCCCTGCTCAGCTTGAGCGCACTCTCTGTGGGCACACTCTTTGGCTCCTTTTCAGCCTCTGCCCAGCACCAGAACTACCCCAAGGTCAACGAAGCCGACCGTGAAAACCGCTCCCAAATCACAGATAACAAACATTACCGCGTGATTTACACCCCTCTGCCCGATCCCATCCCGCTCAACCAACATTTTCGGCTCAAACTCACGGTCCAAAATGCCGAGGGCAAAGTGGTCGAAAATGCCAAGCTCTATGTCGATGCAGATATGCCCAGCCACAATCATGGCATGAATGTCAAACCCAAGGTCAAAGACCTGGGCAAAGGCATTTTTGAGGTACGAGGCATGTTGTTTCATATGCCCGGCTATTGGGAAATCTATGTTTTGGTCGATCATGCTGGCAAAAAGGAGAAAGCGACCTTCGGTGTTACGCTCAAAATGTCTCCCCGTTAAATCACTGGTACGGCTTGGGTGCGCGGCCCTGCTAGGAGGTCTGGCTCTGGCGGCCTGTCGGCCAGCCAATGTGCAATCCGATGGCGCTCCGGCTTTTTCGGCCCAGGAGAAAGCCCTGATCTTGAGCCTTTCACCCCGCCCGCTGCCCCCTGAGAACCCGGCCAACAGTCTGGCTGACAGTGCCCGTGCCGCCCATTTTGGCCGCTATTTGTTTTACGATACCCGCCTGTCGCTCAAAGGGGATCAAAGCTGCGCCAGCTGTCACCACCCCGGTTTGGGCTGGAGCGATGGCAAGCCCTTGGCGGTGGGGCTCAAAACAACCAGCCGCAACAGCCCAACCCTTTGGAACGTCGCTTATCAGCGCTGGCTCTTTTGGGATGGCCGCACAGACTCTCTTTGGGCTCAGTCGGTCCAGCCCTTGGAAAGTTTGAATGAGATGGGCATGAGCCGGGTGGGACTTTTGCACAGCTTTCACAAACACCCTGAACTGCGCAGGGGTTACGAAGCGCTGTTTGGCCCTTTGCCCAGCAATGCCGGGCTACCTGCCCAGGCCCGCCCTGTGCCGGAAGACCCCAAACACCCCCTGCAGCAGAGCTGGAATCAGCTCAGCCCGCAACAGCAATGGGCCGTCAATCGCTTTGTCAGCCAGCTGGGCAAATCGCTGGAGGCCTTTGAACGCAAGATTGTGAGTGGCGAAAGTCCCTTTGATCGCTTTGTCGCAGATTTACGTGCAAACAAACCCGCCAGCAAAGAAGTTTCAGTTGAGGCCCAAAAAGGCCTGAGACTTTTTATTGGCCGTGCCCAGTGCATTCTCTGCCACACGGGGCCGCTCTTGAATGACCGCGAATTCCACAATATTGGCCTGCCCAAACACCCCAATTTGCCTGTGGATCAGGGGCGATATGCCGGTCTGCCAAAACTCTTGGCAGATCCTTTTAATGGTCTGGGGCCCTTCAGTGATCTGCCCAACCGCGAGCACGAATGGAACGACAAACTGCATTATCTCAGCCGTCAGGCCAGCAATAAAGGGGAATTTAAGACACCGGGTTTGCGTGAGATTACCCGCACAGGCCCGTATATGCACGATGGCCGCTTTAAAAGCCTCGAAGAAGTGCTGCTCTTTTATTCCCAATTGCCCAGCCAGCCCCCAGCCACAGGGCGGCGTGAAGATACCATTCCCCCACTCGAACTCAAACCCGAAGAGTTGACCTATCTCTTGGCTTTTCTCAAAACACTCGAAGGACCACAGGCTGGGCCCGAACTCAGTCAAAAACCCAAAGATCCCGTCGCCAAGAGCAGCCCTTCGTGATTTTTTCGGATTCCAGAGAGGGAGTGGTCCCGCCAGACTGTCCCGCCCAGACAGACCTGGCGCAGTTGATCGCCATCTTGGACAGCCAAGGCTGTTTGCTCTTGCGCCAGGCTTTGCCGCACAAGCCACTGACAGCCCTTCATTGGCGCGCCCTTCAGGCCTATAACCGGGCAGATACCCGCTTTGCCCTCGGGCAATTGTCCGAAGCCGAAACAATGCTGTATCGCTATGGCCATGTGCCGCCCCAGGCCTGTTATCCCGCCGGGGATCCCTTTCTCGCTTTGGTCCATCTCTTGGAGCCGCTGCTGCCGCTTTTAAGCGCGATCACAACAGATCCCGTTCTGCTCTATCAGAACAGTCTCTTTCGCCGTCAGCAACCCCAATCAGCATCAGCGCCACCTTTGCCTTGGCATCAAGACGCGGCCTTTTTGGGCAAGGTCTCCCCGGTCTGGAATGTTTGGTGCCCACTGGTGAGCTGCGGTGAGCAGGCACCGGGTCTGGAAATTTTATTGCTCAACCCGACAGAAGTATGGGCTCCCCCCCGATTGCCTGAAGGGCATGTTTTAAAAGCCGGAGACGCTTATGAACTCTATGCGTTTCCGCCTGAATGGCTGCAGTTGCACTATCCCGAGGTGCCGGCTTGGTTGCCCAGCCTGCAGGTGGGAGATGTCTTGCTGTTCCACGAGCGGATCTTGCACCGCACAGGTTTGAACCCGTCGATGAACCTTCCCCGCTTGAGCCTCGAGCTGCGGGTCACCTCTGCCGCAGCCGCCCAGGGCTGCGATAGCCTGCTCGTGCCCCTGACTGAGTCGCCTGAATGACAAGGCCATGCTGATTCCACCAGTACTGCCCCCAAAGGTCTTGATTCCAAAGGTCCTGGTCGGCCCTTTGATTGCACCTGAACAGATCGGCGCGTGGTTATTTCATCCCCAGATTCGCGCCTTGGCAGATCCCCGCGTCTTTAACCCTCCCCCCGCCTGGCGCGGTCTGGTCAACCACACAAAGCCAGAAACACTGCCTTGGCAGCCTTATACCTATGGTGAATCGCTGAAAGACATTCTGGCCCAATTTGCCCAAGGGGACGATTGGCAGCCCGAAGTGATTCTCTGGTGGGGCTTTGGCTATACCGTCCCGCCTGCAGACCTGTTTGAGGCACCCTGCCCGGTGGTTTTGATCGCCTCGGACTGGCAGAGCTGCCGCAGTGAACTCTGGGCCTGGCGGGAGGGCTTTGACCTGATTCTCGGGGATCAGGCTTTGGTGGATCAGTTTCAGGCACGGGGCTTTGAGCGCTGTCAGTGGTGGCCCAGTTATGGCTTTTCTCCGACCCACTTTTATCCCAACCCCCAAGCTGAAAAATGTCCCGAAATACCCCCCTCAAAAGACTGGGACCTGACGTATATCGGCAGCTTAAACCCCGATACCCACCCAGAGCGCCTGCGTTTGCTCAGCCAATTGGCCCCGCTGGGAAGCAACTACCGGATCTGTCTGCGCGATCAGGTCTATGGCGCGGAATATCTCCAGCTCTTGCAGCAGAGCCGGGTGGTCTTTAACCATTCCCTGCGCGGAGAAATGAATCTGCGGGCCTATCAGGCGCCAGCGGCCGGGGCCCTGTTGCTGCAAGAGTCAGACAATCTGGAAATTCAGCGTTTTTTAAAGCCTGGCAGTGAATGCCTCTTGTACCATCCCGAATCGGTCTTGGCCGATGTCTCTGCGATTTTGGCCCGCTCAGACCTGGCGCACTTGGCCAGTGCTGGGCAAAAAGCGATTCAGGCCCACAGCTATGAGCGACAATTTGAAACACTTTTGGCAGATTTACCCAATCAATTGGCGCGTTATCAACGAAAAAAAGACCCCCTATTTGTTTCTGCAAGCGTTTATCAGCGCCATCGACTGCGGCAGGCCCTGCATCCGGCTCTCAGTGCAGGGAAAAGCGATTGGCTCAAAACCGCCTTTTTGTCCCCCCCTGACCCAGCCTTGTCAGAGCATCAGCGGCCAGAACACAGGTTGTCGGCTCAAATCCAGGCCTGTTTGAGCTTAAGTTTAACCCCCGCCACGGAGCCTGCCCGCGGGAGGGAATGGCAAGCCCTGCAAGCAGCAGTGGACAAGGCCCCCGAAGATCCCTTGCTCAGCCATGATCTGGCCTGGGGAGCGTATTTGGCTGGCAAAACAGGCGCAGAGGTCAATCACCTCGCCGATCAGGCCCTGGCACAACTCACCGCACTGCCTGCCGACTGGGAGAGCCCCGAGACAGCTCAGATTTTGCCCTGGGTCGGGGCATTGAGTTTTCAATTGGCCTGGGACGCGGTCTGTTTTCAAAGGGATCCTGCGCAAATGCGTTCACTGCTGGGCTGGAATCTCTGGCGTCTCAAAGCCGAAGTGGCCTGGTCTGAGCGCCGTTTGCCAGCCACCTTAGAGGCCTTGGAACAGGCACTGCTCTATGCCGGCCCGCCCACCCTCTGGCTGCCCTTGGCACAGACAGCCGCTGCTTTGGGGCTCACCGAGACATGCTGGCAGGCCTTAGACGCCCATCTGAACGCTTATCCACTCGATCGCAAGGCGACACAATGGGGCTTGCAATGCGCGCTGGCATCCGGCCAACACGAAAGGGCCAAGCTACTTGTGGCCCAATTGGAACAGCTCAATCGGATCTTGGCGACCAGCGAGGCTGAGCACGTGGCTTTGGCGGCGCTCAAACAGGCCCTTTAGACCGGAATCTGAACCCGCTGCAAAAGCAGGGGCAAATCGAGCAACAAAGCGACTTGCCCATTGTCGAGCACGGTGGCCCCCAAAAACAGATCGCGGCCGGGCAACATGCTCTGGGGATTGACAGGCTTGAGCAAGAGTTCCTCTTGACCCACCACTTCATCCACCAACAATCCCAAACGCTGCTGGTGGTTTTTGACAATCACCAGCCACTGACCAGGTTTATTGATGGGCAAGGGAATGTGCGGTGCTTCACGGGTATAAACATGTTCCGAGAGCGAGATGACCGGGATCTGTTCTCCGGTATAGAGACAGTACTCTGCATTGTTTTTGAGCAGGATTTCGGAGGCAAACAGCTCAGAGATTTTTTCAATATGCTCCAGCGAAAGGGCATAAAACTGTCCCCCCACACTGATCAGCAGCGCATTGAGCATGGTCATTTGGGAGGGAATCAAAATCGTATAAAGGGTGCCTTGGCCCCGTGTCGACTGAATTTGAATATCACCACCGAGGGTTTCGATCTGGGTGCGCACCGCGTCCATACCCACGCCCCGGCCCGAAATATCTGTGGCCGTATCCTGGGTCGAAAGACCGGGAGCAAAGACGAGCCTCAGCGCCTGATCTTCACTCATTTGCAAGGCCGACTGCTCGGAGACAATGCCCCTTTCAACCGCTTTGTAACGCAGTTTTGTGGTATCGATGCCCCGGCCATCGTCGCGGATGTCAATCCGGAAGACCTCACGTTCATAAGTCGCATTGAGTTCAATCAGCCCACGGCTGGGTTTGCCTCTGCGCAGGCGTTCGTCTGGGGGTTCGAGCCCATGATCGGCGGCATTGCGAATCATGTGCATCAGGGCATTGCCCAATTCATCAATCAGGGTGCGATCCATTTCAAGTTCGCGCCCCTCCATGACCAAATCAATTTCTTTGCCCAGAGATTTGGACAAATCGCGAATCATACGTGGGAAGCGGTTAAAGACCTGCTCTACCGAGACCATTTGCAATTGAATGCTGAGAGAATGTAACGCGGTTGCAACGGTTCCCAAAGCATGAAGCGGATGTTCCAACTCCAGACTGAGATTGGCTTTGGCAGCATACATCAACTCGGCCCGGCACATCACCAATTCATCCACCAGGTGCAATAATTGCTCCAATTTGCCGGCATCGACCCGCACCAGGGGTGAGGCCCGAGAGCCAGGAAAACGCAAGGTGGGGGGAGGTAATTTGGGGGGCAATTCATGCAATTCGGGCAGCGGCTCCAAAACCGGCGCCAATTCCGAACGGGGCGCCTGCAACGGCATCGGGGTGGCATGGCCATCGGGGCTCAGTGCTGAGACAATTTCGTCATTGACACTCATGGTCATCACATCGAGGGAGTCTTTGACCTCGCCAACAGAGAGAATGGCTTCGCGCAAGGTCTCAGGACTGGCCTGGGTGAGCAAAATGACCTCAAAGAAATTGCCAAAACGCTCTTCTTCAAGTTCGATTACAGGGGGCACCGATTTAATAATATCGCCATATTTTTCCAAGGTGCGGAAAACCAGCGTGGCACGGGCGGCTTTGAGGACCACATTGGGAAAAAGCCGAATGCCCAGCAGAACCGCACCATAGCCCTGGGTTTTGGCAACTTTGAGCACATTTAACTCAAATTCATTCAGCTCTGGCAGGGTAAAAACCTCTTCCTGTTCCACTTTATTGGGCGTCTGAGAGGTGTAAACCGTTTCACCCAATAGGTTGATCGTACGCACCGCAGCCACCTCAGCCACAGCCCCCACCTCTTCGGCCAGATTTTCGCCTTCACTGCCGGTGACCAAACTGATAATAAAGCTGTCCTCAAAGTTGCCCAGAGCCAAATCCTGGCGATCGGGCAGGGTTTTGATAATCTCACTGTTTTCGGCCAAGAAGCCCAGAATCATTTGGGCCCGCAGGGCTTTCATCAGGCAATTTGGAAAGAGTTTGACGCGAATCTCAAAGCAATTTTTGCCATATTTGGCCGCCTGTAAAATCTTTTCACTTTCGCCATCGGAATAGGCGTGTTGCCAGTCGTTTTCCCAGAGTGGATCGGCAGGAACAGGCTCAGCGGCTTTGGCTTGGGGTGAGCTGAATTCCTCGAGGTGCTGAAAGAGATAGCTGATATCCTGGGACGTGGCGTTTTCTGGGTCTTGAATATTGCCAATCAGGAGATCCAGACCATCAACACAGGCAAAGAGCAGGTCGAGGACGTGGTTGTCGATTTTGAAAGTGTGATTGCGCAGGCCGTCGAGCAGGGTTTCCATTTCATGACTGAGACGGGTGACCTCGTCAAAGTAGTCAAATTCGACCAAAGTTGCGGCCATGCCTTTGATCGTGTGAATGCCTCGGAAGAGTTCATTCAGGTATGCAGCATCATCAGGCGCATTTTCCAACGCCAGCAGCGAGTCACTGCATTGCTGGAGATGCAAACGGGCCTCGTCAACAAATATGCCAATGTATTGTGAAAGATCCATGGTGCCAACGGTTTTAATGTAATCATCATAACATGCTTTCGTTTTCACGCTGAGCGACTCATGTCATGAGAAGGGCCAATTGACGGGTTTCATCGACTTTTTTTGCTAAAATGGGCAGAAGTTTATCCAGGTCCAAAACCCGAATCTCAAGCACCTCTTCAATCAAGGGCGCGTGTTGCTCAAAAGGCAGACGGGCAGTGCTGTCTTCGTGCAACATTTTGACCAATAAATTGGCAGTGGCCACCAGCGTGGGCAGCAAATCGATCTTGCCATTTTCATAAAGCGGCTCAAAAGTGTGGTGGCGGCGAATCGACTCAACCAGCATGGGGGGAAAATTCCAGCGTTCAGCCAGAGCGCCCCCAATCGCGGCATGGTCAAAAGAGAGAATCTGCTGCTCGGCCTCGTAGACGGGAATTTGCTCTTTTTGATGCAAATTGGTGGCTTTGTAGACTTCTGGCAAGGCGTATTGGTTGAGTACCATTTTGCCAATATCGTGAATCAAACCGGCAATAAAACACTCTTCAGGTTCGCGGTGTTTGAGCTGAACTGCCAGATAACGCGAGATTTCAGCGGCCCCAATCGAATGTTCCCAGAAATAACCGGCATTGAGTTTATAACCCAGCAGGCCTTTGTTGAGTGTACTTTGGGTCGTAATCATCATGACCAAACTTTTGATCGAACTGAAGCCAATGATCATGACCGCTTCGGAGATTGTGGTGACCTTGCGCGACAGGCCGTAATAGGCCGAATTACAGAGACGCAGCACTTTGGCTGTGAGGGCCTGATCTGAGCTGATCACGTCCGCCAAACTGGCGACATCGGTGTCGGGGTCATTTAATAATTGAATCACCCGCAGCGCCGTTTGCGGCACTTCTGGCAACTCATCTACCCGATTGAGGATATTTCGGATCGAAAGTTCTCTCACACTCTGCCCAGCTTTTGTCTTTGGTAAAAATACGATGATAACCGATTGTAACCAATCTCCTGGGCTTGAATCAACTGTTCGGCCCCCCCCACAAATAACACCCCACCTTCACGCAGGGATTGGTAAAAATGTTGGTAGACCCGGTGTTTGGCTTCGCGGGTAAAATAAATCATCACATTGCGGCAGGCAATCAGGTCAAAATTCCCCGGATAATCGTCTTGCAGCAAATCGTGGTGAATAAAGTGCACCTTCTGCCGCCATTGGGGTTTAAAACAATAGGCATCGTGTCGATTGTTTAAGCTGCAGGGCTCAAAAAATGTACTGATATCGGTTTTATTCACATTCTGCAATAAGTCCGGCAAGAAAATACCTGAACGGGCCTGCTCCACAGCCTCGCGGTCGATATCACTGGCAACGAAGTGACAGTGATCGGCTATACCGAGGTGCTCCATCAAGATCACCAAGGAAAAAATCTCGGCACCGACCGAACAACCGGCACTCCAAATGCGCAAACGGCTGCGTTTGCTCAGCAACTCAGGCAGAATTTTTTGACGCAATTCCTGAAAGCGCTCGGGATTGCGAAAAAACTCAGAGACGTTGATGCTCAGCTCATCGAGAAAGCGGCGCACCTCAGCAGGCCGATCACGCAAATAATCAAAAAAGGCCTGGAGCGTCTCACAGCGGGCCGCTTGCATATATTCCTGCAAGCGCCGGTCCATTTGTACATTTTTATAATTTTCGAGATTATAACCAGAGAGCTGATGAAACTGGCGCTTGAACAGACTCAGTTCAGCAAGGGGTATCGGCTGCATGTCTGGGCTCATCCCCTTTCATGCTGAAAAAATCCGCGAAAAAGCCAGGAATTCGGCCTGCAGATCTTTGAGTCGCAATTCAAATTGGGTACCCGAGAGAGCACGGCTGGCGGATTCTTCCCAGTAGATCTGCAAACCTTTGTCATGTAAATCGAAGCGCAATTCGGCAACGTCTGGGGAGGGCACTCCCAGGAGTTCGGCCAGGGGAGCCGGGCAAAATTGCCAAGCCTCACTCAGATCGCTCAGGGCCCGTTCCTGACACTCTCCCAATTGCAACAGGCAAAAGCCCCTTTGAAAAAGCGAAAGCCCTTGCAAATAGGGGTCTTCGCTCATGAACAGGGCCAAGGTCAGATCTTCAATTGCGGCAGGCAAATCCTTCTGAACCCGACGCAGGGTGCCGCGCAAATTGTAAATCGCGGCCAAAAAAGACAAATAGCCCGTATCTTGCTCACGTTCGTAAGCCCAATCGATGTCTTCAAAGCAGAGATCCGAGACCTCAGCCTGAATCAGTGTGAGCAAGCGGGTGGCATCTTCAATCGCGGCTTCGGGCTTGCGCCAAAGGGTGTGGGCATAAGCCCGGTAACCCAAAAATTGGATTTGTTCGGCCAGCGAAATTCCGCTCGCAAGCGCCTGATTGAGGACCTGTACCGCCTGTTTGTAACGGGCCTGGCCAATTAACTCAGCCGCTTTTTGTCGCCAGAGCTCTGCCTGTTCAGCAGAAACGTGTTGAATGAAAGTAGAGCCAGCTTGAGATTTCATCGTCTGAGCGATCCTTGCAAAAAAATATTAGCCGCCCTCAGCAGAACCAAAACCACCCCGCAGCGGCTCTGGACGAATATTGTAGACTTCTGCGGGAAAGAGTCCCGCAAGGTATTCAACAATGTCTTTAACCGAGATAATCCCACTCAAGACACCGTCATGATCGACGATCGGAATATGCCGAAATCCGCCCACGGTCATGCGGTTGAGCGCGAAAGCGATTTTGTCTTCAATAAAAAGACTGACGGGATCGGGAGTCATAAAATCTTTCAGCGGGGTTTGCAGGAAGTCGGGAGCTGCTTTTAAGACTTTAAACAAGACATCTCTTTCGGTAAAAATACCCACGGGTTGGTTATTTTCGACCACGACCACAGCCCCAATCCGCTTGGCCTGCATCAATTCTATCGCCTCTTGCAGAGTGGCGGAAGGAGGCAAAGTAATGGGCTGGCGTGGCGACAGACGGCGGATGGTTTCTGCACTGATTGCAGTTTTGATCGGGTCATGAACCATATAATCGCTCAAATCGTCGGCATCGAGCATTTCATCCATCAAAGTCATGGCGGAACCCTCCTTCGGTCTGTTATGCATAAAATTGGCTGTTGAGATGGGAACAGCCCTGTTTTGGGCGCTTTCTGGACTCTTTCTATTTTAGCATGTCCTGCGGATCGGGGAAATCTTACAACCACCCGTAGCCGGTCTCGTCAACCATCTGCCCAGCCATCTCCAGGCTGCGCTGCAAGCAAATTTTCCCTCCTTGAGAAGCGTAAAAGTCACCCGCTTTTTGGTTGCGGCTGGCGACCCAAACCAGAATCGCGGAATACCCCTGGGCCCGCAGCAGGTCAAAACCTTTGAACAAAAGGCGTTTGCCCCAGCCTTGGCCCTGCCAAACATCCAAGAGATAAAGGGCGTAGATCTCACCCTCAAAATCCGGCAAACCTGTGCGCTCGGGGCCGCCACAGACAAAGCCGACAATTTGCCCACTGGGGCTTTCGGCTACCCAGACCCAGTTGGGAGGCTGGGTTTGCTCTGGACGGGAGGGTTCCAGCCATCTGGCCCAATTTTCTGTGCGTTCAGCGAGTGAGAGCTGATCGAGCAATTGATCAGCCAAAATCCCCCGGTAGGTGCTGAGCCAAGAATCAATATGCACCTGGGCGATACCTCTGGCATCGGCCTGATTGGCCTGGCGCAAGATCAGGCCCGTGTTCTCGGGAGTCACTTTGCGTTTTAAGCTCCCTGGTTCTTTTGCACGCCGATCAAAGCCAAGAACTTTTCCATGCGGGGGAAGAACTTGATGGCTCTGAGCAGCGGATTCAACCAACCCGTGGTAATACAATAATAGGTATCAAAAGGGGGCGTGTGGTGGATATTGTGGTGGTGGGTCTCCAAGACCAGCCGGTACTCTTGCATAAAAAGCATCCAGGCCGGTTTTTTCGGCAAATGGGCCCATTTGTGGAAGAGATTGGTGAGCACCAAAAACAAATTGGCCATCGTGGCAAAGAGCAGGAGCGCACTGACCAGCGGCCCGCGTCCGGCCAGATACCAGGCCCCAATAAACGAGCTGATCATGGGCACCACCCAGAGGCAGACGTGTCCGACGGTAAAGACCAAACCGCTGTTGCAGATATCTTCGGGCAAATCGTGATGCACGCGAAACAATTCGATCGTCTGGCCAAAGACCGGGGTTTGGGGAGAGCCATAATTGTCAAAAAACCAGTGAAAGAGGCCCGAGGTAAAATCGCTGGCCAAGACACCGCCCGCAAAGAGCAGGGGCAGGCTCCAGGCGTAGCCACTCTGTCCGAGTACTGTGGCGGAGAGCCAGACACTGAGGGCAATCAGAGGCCAGGTCAGCCAGACCGAGACATGCAGCAGAGCCGTGTAAAAGGGATGGTTTTCTTCGACACGGGCAGGGGGGGCTTCAGAAAGGGGTGAATCGGGGTGGGTGATCATAGTTTTCTAGCTCCTAATTGGGTTATTTTAACACAGAGCGAAGGTTGGCTTTGGGGGTTAAGGGGGATGGCTTGTTATAATTTGAGGTGGCCCAAAACAAAATTGGGGAACGTTGAAACACACTTTAAATCACAAGGAAAAATCATGTATCAGCTCAAAATGAGACCCTCTCTGGCAATGGCTGTGTTGCTCTGTCTTGGGTTTGCCAACCCTGTTCAGGCCGAAACACAGCCTCAGAAATTGCAGGCGGAAAAATTGGCGCAGCAACTCGGTGAGCACTATGCCAGCAAAAATCTGGCCAAACTGGATGTTGCTTCCTCTGCTTTAAATGCAATTGAAGTGGTCTATGAACACTCTTTGGGGGGACGCCCGATAGAGCGTCTTCAGTTTAAAAATTTTGCCGAATTGGAAACATGGCTGCAAAAAAAAGAAATCGACAGCTTGCCGGGGCGCAAAAGTGAAGCCCTGAAACAGTGCCAGAAAGGCATGTGCCAATACGCGATTGCTGGCCTGCTGCACAATCAGCTCTATTTAAAAGGGGTTTCATATGTTTACCTCAACGGCAAACCGGTGGTGAAAGCCCTTTATTTGCTTGATGGGGATTAGGTTGGTGGGGGATGGGCGGTTCCAGTGGGTGCAAGCCCCTGACGTTCGGGCCGTTCGCTGCGCACGTCCTGTGCGCGCTCACTTCAGCACCTGCGGCACTAAGTAAGCGCCTTCTAAACATCGCTTTCAGCTCTGTAAGAAGCGCTTATCAGTCACCCCGCCTTTTGCCCTCCTGGCACGGCGGGGTTCCTCAGCACCTGCAGCGCTAAGTATCTATGCTGTCCTAATCCGTAAAGTCGGCAAAGCCGCCAACGGCTCAGGCAAGAGCCTTCTAAGCATCGCCACTTTGGCTCTGCAAGAAGCTCATAAATGCCCTCTCTTTTCAGAGGCTTGACCCACACGGTAGAAACGCTTCCAAGCAAAGCCCTGAGAGTAAGTTTTGGCAGTGATAATTTATCCTGGCTCGCCTTGGTTTTTAAGCCAGGCCATTCCAGCATCTGTGGTTTGATACCGTTGCTTGCTGCTGGTCGGCTTATCTGGAATCGTCATTTTGAGCCAATTCATATCAAGCAGCGGCGTCAGACTATTTTTTCGGAATCGGCTTCTGTTGGCCTGTTCCAACGGTTCCATTAGGGCTTGAATACCAACAGGTGACTGGGCCATGGCCAAAATCTTTCTGGCCACATCTGCATCAACAGACTTGGGACAGACTTGGGACAGACCTTATCCCAAGTGGCTGTATTTGCTTCTTGACTTCTGGATGCAGCGGCAGGGTTGTCAAAAAATACACCCGGTCAGCATCGGTTTCGAACTGCGGCAGGGGAGAGCCATTGTTTGCCATCGCCCGATAGATTTTGGAGAAGCCAGTGCCCCGGCCTTCGGTCACCAATGGTGCGCACAAGATAACACCCAAGCCATCAGTACCAGACACAGAATTGTGGTATCCTCAACCAGAGCATTGATCGGGAGTGAATGGTTTGAATCACCCATTTTTACTAAAGGGAATGGCCCTCATCCCAGGCCTCGCGCTGGTGTTTGGGGCCTTGATGGGTTGTGAGCCCAGCAAATTAACTGAGCAGAAGCCCTACAAACCCAGCCTCGCCTTCGGACGCGAGGCAGGCTTTCGCCTGGGGGTACAGGCCCGCTCAGGCCTGCCTTTGAGCTATGCCCCCAAATTGGACTGGCTGGCGCAGACCCTCAAAAACCGCCCGATCCAGCACAAGCCAATTGGGCTCTTTGCTTCTCAGCGAGAATACGCCTTTCGCCGCACGGGCGCAAATGTCTATTTTGACTGGCGCTATGGTCTCAAAGATGCACTCAACCAGGATTTTTCCCCGAGTTTGATAGTCTTACACTCCACCGAAGGCGAAGACGAAAGCCATGCATTTGCCATCTTTAACCGCAACACGCCCCAACAATACCTCGGGGGAGCCTGGACCCATTTTAGTGTCGATGCCCAAGGCCAGATTTACCAATACAGCCCCCTCGATCGCATCAGCAAAGGGCAGTCGGGCATCGATGACCAAGCCGTGGGGATTGAATTGGTGGGCAATGCCAGCCTCTGGGACCAACAAGGAGATCAACGCAGTGAAAAACACGCCCCCCCCACCAGCACAGGCTCGCTGATCACCCGCTGGCAGGCAGGCAACAGGGCCCAGCTCGAAGCCGCAGCAGATTTGGTGGCCTCTCTGCAAAAGCAGTTTGCGATTCCCGCCGAGCGGGTCTATTCCCACGAAGACATTGGCAAAGTGGCGCTGCGGCGGGGCCCCAGCCCCAGTTTCCCGGATTATAACCATCTGGCAGGCAGCATTCGCGACAAGGTCTATTTGGCCCTGCTGCCCGATTTGGGGCCGGGGCGCAAACCCGATGTTTGGTACGGCTTTTTAGAGCCTTACGACCGCAAAGATCCGGGCCGCGACGTCATGCGTGAGATTTATTCTTTGCTCTCTTTGGTCCAGGGCAAAGGGCCCCAAAACTGATAATACTGGCAGGGAATCTTGCCATTAAACAATTTGCGGCGTTTGCTGGCCTTGCGGTTGATCCGGGTTTCGAGTTCGTGATCGGCAGTGAGAATAAAATACGACCAGGTATCGGCTTCATCCATCAGGGCCTTGAGATCGTGGTAGAGCATCTCAACGATCGTGCGCTCGCCGATGCGCTCACCATACGGGGGGTTGATAATCACCACGCCAAATTTCTTGCGTGAGCGAAACTCACCCAAACCCAAGGTTTGAATGCCTACCTGCTCTTCGACACCGGCATTGATGGCGTTTTGGCGCGCTTTTCTGAGCACCTTGCTGTCCATGTCCGAGGCCAAAATCCGAAAATCGCCGGGCAATTCTTGGGCCTGGGCCTCTGTGCGCAGGCTTTGCCAAAGCTTTTTGTCGGCATCGGGCCAGGTCTCAGCCGTAAAGCTGCGTTTGAGTCCGGGTGCGCGGTTAAGGCCAATCAGCGCCGCTTCAATGGCAATCGTGCCCGAGCCACAACAGGGGTCACTCAGGGTGCGGGAAGGGTCCCAGCGACTGAGCAGCACCATCGCCGCCGCCAAGGTCTCTTTGAGTGGGGCATCCCCCGCATCGGAGCGATAACCCCGTTTGTGCAAGCTGGCACCGGTACAGTCGAGGGTCAAGGTGGCGACATCGTTGAGCATCGAGATTTCAATTTTATACAGAGCACCGGTTTCGGGCAGGGTTTGGTGTTTGTATTTGCGCTGCATGGCTTTGACCAGGGCTTTTTTGACCAGCGACTGGCAATCGCGCACACTGAAGAGTTTGGATTTGTGTGAGCGCCCGGTAATGTGCATCACGGCGTCCACAGGCAACCAGTTTTCCCAGGGCAGGGCACAGGTTTGGTCGAAGAGTTCGTCAAAGCTCTCGGCTTTAAAATTGGCAATTTCAATCCCAATCCGATCGGCTGTGCGCAGCCAGAGCAAAGCCAAAGCCAGCTCTTTTTCGCCCCCGCGAAAACGGATTTTGCCGTTTTCGGTGTGCACGTCTTCGATGCCCAATTTGCGCAACTCATCGCTGACCAGGGACTCCAGTCCAAAGGCACAGGCCACCACCAACATCTGGTCTTTTTTAAAGAATGACATCAGATAATGACCTCAAGCGTTGGGCATGTGGACACGGCGGCGGGTACTGTCGAGCAATTGCTGAAAGTTTTCACGCTGTTGCATGAGTGGGGCAAAGCTAATTTCTTCTTCAAAGCGGGTGCGGGTTTCATTTTCTAATCCTTGAATAATGGCCACAATTTTGTCGTAGCGCGTTTGCAGTTCGGCATCAAAACGTTCAGCACGGGCCACTTCTTCTGCGGTGGCATGCATGCGCAATTGAATCACGTGGCGGGTCAGCAGCTTAAAGTCCTGTTTGACCCACTCACTCATTTCGGCCAATTGTTGAGAGATATGTAAGCAGCTCTGGCATTTCTGGCAGAGGATTTCCAAACCCTGCAATTGCAATTCCAATTCGGCAATGTCTTTATGCGGCCGCAGAATCTCCAAACGCTGGCGAATCGCACGGGTAAAAGCAGTCAGCTCTTGGGTGCGGTGTTTCATTTCTGCCAGGCCTTCGGGGCGGGTGACCACCTCTGGGGCCGGTTCATGATCGATCAATTGCAATTGGGTATAGAGCAGGGTTTCGGTTTTGGCGTAGAGCTCTTCGGGTTGGATATCTTGATCTTCGGGGAGTACCTCTTCGAGACGCACCCCGGCCACCATACAGAGTTCAGACAGATCAGCAAAGGCATTGGAAACGGCTGAGCAGGTCTGAATCAGGCGATTGAGATCTTCTGCTTCGGGATAACCCGGTGCCAAGCGCAGCGCCAAGCGCACGTATTTGCCCGCAGAGTGGTAATCTTCGAGAATCGTGAGCAAATACGCCATGCCCAAATAGGGCTCGGGCCGCGAACGGGCATGATGAATGGCCAGAATAAACTGGTCACAGGACTGCACCAAGCGCTCTTGGCGCTCAACCCCATCCAATTCCTGGGCCTCCGACAGCGCTTGCATGCCATCGGCCCAGGATTTGCCAAAGAGACTGTCCCGGTCAATCGGACTCAGCTGGCTGTCGAGGGATTGTAAAAATTGGTCCACGTTTAGCGCCCAATAAACTGGGTTGCCACCCAACCAATTTCACCGTTGGAAAGGCGAATTTTGGCCCAGGTCAACCCCTGACTTTTGACAAATTTGTCGGAGAGCAGGGTGACAGAAGTGCCTTCGACCCCAAGGGCAATAATCTTAGAGTTTGTGCTGGCTTCTTTGCGAATATTCACTCTGTCGCCACGGATATAGCGACGGCGGCTGGGGGTGGGCGTGGGTTTGGCTGCTGGGCCCGTCTGGGATGTGGTGCTCAAAAACTGAGATACCACCCAACCCTGAGTGCCGTTGTTGAGCTGAATTGCTCGCCAGATGTGCGCCCCTTGTTTAACGGGCTTTTTGGCCAATAATTTGACTTGGCCAGGGCCGGAAATCTGACCGACAATTTTGCCATTGGTCGAAGGCAAACTGCGCACATTAATATCTGTACCGCGCACCGCGGCGTAACCGGCTTTGATCGCATTGCTCGGCTTGGCCGGGGGGGTCGGGGTATTTTTGACCGCTGGCGGAGCCACCTGACGGGGACTGCTCAAGAAATTTGCAGCCACCCAACCCTCTTGGCCATCAGGCAGGCGAATATGCATCCACTGATAACCATCGGCTTTGACGGGCGCAGGATCGAGCAATTGCACTGTTGTGCCACCCATCGCGCGGGTCACCAGGGTTCCGCTGAGCGAGGGCGAACGGCGGATATTGACGTCATCGGATTTAATTTCGCGGCTCTCACCCGTACCACTGCTGCTACTGCTGTTGTTATTGCTGGGGGGCGTGTTGCGGGGTTGGGTCGGAGGCGTCACAGGAGGCGTAGCGGTCAAAGAGCCTACCAATAAATTGGCAGCAATCCAACCCACTGTGCCATCACTGGTTTTGACCTTGCTCCATTGGTAACCGTCGGACTCATAGGCCTTGTCCATCAAAATTTCGACCTGGGCCCCACGCTTGAGGCTGCTCAGCGACTCGGCGTAGAGATACGGCGATTGGCGCAAATTGACCTGATCGGCATTGACCAAACGGGTATTGCCGGTCGGAGCCGAGGGGGTGGATGTGTTGCTGGCAGTGTTGGACCCTTGGTTATTGGGGCCAATCGGTTGAACGCCTTTGTCTTGCTCTTGCATGGCTTTGGTCCATTGCTCAACCCGCGATGTGACCATCGAATTGGTGCTGGCATTGGGAGCGGTTTGGGCCAATTCAATCGCCTCTTTGTACTTGCCTTTGTACGCCAAGAGTGAGGCTTGCTGCAAAATTTCGTCGGCCTTTTTGTCCTCCTGGCGGGAGTCAATCAGGGCCTTCCATTTTTGTGAAGAGTCGTCGATTTCTTTGTCGAGAGGGGTATTGCGGGGGGCCTGGCTGACCAATTGCAGGGCCTTTTCATACTCTTCGTTCTGGGCAATATTCAAAGCGCTGTAATATTTCAGGCGCGCCTCTTTGTATTGGGCCACAAAAGCGTGTTCGCGATCGAGACGCAAGATGCTTTCATAAGCCACTTTGGCTTCATCCATGCGGTTGAATTTGACATAGAGTTGGGCCAGGGCAATCTGGGCCTTGAGGTGGTCGGGGTTGAGTTGGGTGGTCTGAACATAATAGCCCAAGGCTTTTTCTTCTTGGCCTTGGCGCTCCAGGGCTTCGGCATAGGCATAAAGTTCTTCGGCATTTTGGGGATCAGGCTCCTTTGGCAGGGGGGCCTGGGCCTCTTGTTGTGGGGGCTTGCTCTCTTCGGGCTTGGGATCCTGACTGGCGGCACAGGCCCCCAACATATTGATACTCAAAGCCAAGCTAAGTGCCAATAAAGCGCTTTTATGAAACTGCATAATTATTCCTTTACTTCCCAGGTGTCGCCGGAGAAAAGCAATTTACGCAGGTCTCCCTCACCTTTTTTATTGCGGATATCTTCAATTTGTTGGTGCACTTTCTCGGTAAAGCTGGGTGCCTCCACCGAGCGAAAGACCCCCAAAGGGGTGGGAAACTCTGGCGAACGCATACGGCTGAGAAAATAGGCCAGGGTGGGTTCCGAGGCCCGTTCGTCGTGAATCAAGAGATCCGCTTCGCTGATGCCATTTTCGCCAAGGGTAACCACCTCGGGGGTGATTCCATTGAGACGAATGCCTTTGTCGCGATTGGCACCAAAAATCATCGGTTTGCCATGTTCGAGACGCAATTGCATGTCATCTTTGCTGGCCCGGTCAGTAATGGCCTTGTGGGCGCCATCATTGAAGATCACGCAGTTTTGCAAGATTTCAACCACCGACATGCCTTTGTGAGCAGCTGCGCGGGCAAAGATTTCTTGCATGTATTTGGGCTCGGAATCAATGGTGCGGGCAAAGAAGGTCGCTTCAGCCCCAATCGAGAGACTGGCTGCCGAAAAACTGCGTTCCAGCGAGCCAAAGGGCGAAGACTTGGTCACCAGACCCGTGGGGCTGGTGGGTGAGTACTGGCCTTTGGTCAGACCGTAAATTTCGTTGTTAAACAGCAACACGTTTAAATCGACATTGCGGCGAATGGCGTGAATAAAATGATTCCCACCAATCGAGAGCGAGTCGCCATCGCCCGTGACAACCCAAACCGAGAGTTCGGGATTCACCGTTTTGAGGCCCGTGGCAATGGCCGCCGCCCGGCCATGAATGGTGTGAAAACCATAGGTCGACATATAGTAGGGAAAGCGCGAACTGCAGCCAATTCCCGACACAAAGACGGTTTTCTCTTTGGGAATGCCCAGGGTGGGCATGAGTGACTGCACAGCGTTGAGAATGGCATAATCGCCGCAGCCGGGACACCAACGAACCTCTTGATCCGAGGCAAAGTCTTTTTTAGTGAGGGTTTGAGACATTTCCGGTTTTCTCCTTAGCCAAGCATCTGCTCAATTTTTTCGCGCAGCTCACGAATCTTAAAGGGCTGTCCCTGAATCTTGGTATACGATTCAAGCGGAATTTCGTAGGTATACTTTAAGACCTTGGAAAGCTGGCCCATGTTCAATTCGGGCACCAAAATCTGTTTGTATTTGCGCATTACGCTCTCCAGATTTTTCGGAAAGGGATTGAGGTAGCGCAAATGGGCATGGGCCACGGATTTACCTTGGCGCTGCAATTGCTGCACGGCCGAATAGACCGCACCGTAAGTTCCGCCCCAGCTGATCACCAGCAAGTCGCCCTCTTCGGGTCCACTCACACTCTGCTCGGGAATAAAATCCGCAATGCGCTGAATTTTGTCCGCGCGCAATTGGCTCATGCGGGCGTGGTTAACAGGGTCGTAACTCACATTGCCCGTGTTTTCCTGGCCTTCGATCCCGCCAATGCGGTGTTCAAAACCGGGCATACCGGGAATCGCCCACTCCCGAGCGAGGTGCTCTTCGTCCCGTTTAAAGGGCTGAAATTCGGAGGGGTCCACCGGTCTGCGCACATGAATGGCAGGCAAAGTGTCGGGGTCGGGCAGCTTCCAGGGCCCTGTGCCGTTGGCGATATAGCCATCGGAGAGCAGAATCACGGGAGTCATAAAGGTTACGGCTATCCGGGCCGCTTCGAGAGCCACATCAAAGCAGTCGGTTGGGCGACTGCAAGAGATCACACAAATCGGGGATTCGCCGTGACGGCCATAAAGCGAGAGCATCAGATCGGATTGTTCGGTCTTGGTGGGCATGCCGGTCGAAGGGCCCGCCCGCTGTACGTCGATAATGATCAGCGGCAATTCGGTTTTGACAGCCAGGCCCATGGCCTCGGCCTTGAGACACATGCCCGGCCCCGAGGTCGAGGTTATCCCCAAACCACCACCGTAGCTGGCCCCAATCGTGGAACAGATTGCGGCGATTTCATCTTCGGCCTGGAAGGTGATCACGCCGTATTCTTTGTGTTTGGCCAATTCATGCAAAATATCTGTGGCAGGCGTAATGGGATAAGTGCCCAAAAACAGCGGTAGACCGGCTTGGCGCGAAGCGGCAATCAGGCCCAGGGCCAGCGATTGGTTGCCCGAAATACTGCGGTAGGTGCCCGCTTCGATCGTGGCGGGTTTAATTTCAAACGAGCTGGGCATTAAATCTGCGGTATTGGCATAGTTAAACCCGGCAGTCATGGCCAGTTTATTCGCTTCGGCTAAAATGGGCTTTTTCGCAAATTTGCGTTCGATCCAGTCTTTGCTGGGACCCATCGGGCGATTATACATCCAATACATCATGCCCAGGGCAAAGAAGTTTTTGCAGCGGCCTTTGGCGCGGTTATCGATTTCAACACTTTCAAGCGCGTTGAGTGTCAGTTTGGAGATATCCACTTTGATCACGCGGTAGCCATCGAGGCTGCCATCATCGAGGGGATTAGACACATAATTGGCTTTGTCGAGGTTGCGGGCCGTGAATTGCGATTCGTCAACGACCAATGTCGCACCTTTGGGCAAAGCCGCCAGATTGGCTTTGAGGGCCGCCGGATTCATGGCGACCAGGACATCGGGTTCATCGCCGGGGGTGTGAATATCCACTTCGCCAATTTGCACCTGAAAGCTGGAGACACCGGGCAAAGTTCCGGCTGGAGCGCGGATTTCGGCGGGAAAGTCGGGGAAAGTGGCCAGGTCATTGCCGACAATGGCAGAGGTATTGGTGAATTGGGTGCCTGTTAATTGCATGCCATCACCTGAGTCACCAGCAAAGCGAATGGTGACGTGGTCCAGTTCGATGCGGGATTTGGTTGTCATGAAAGAAAAACCTTTAAGCTGAGATTTGACAGATGGGGAGGATGAGGTTGAAATATGCGCAGCACCCATCTGTGACACTTTGACATTTTAGCACGAGTCAGAGTTGGGAAAATGGAGAATTGAGAATGGAAAAGGGAAAGCGGCGTCAAAGACGCTGACACCAATCCCTCACCCGTTCTATCACCCACTCGGGCGCATCCAGGGGCAAATCATGACCGGCATGGGGATGGGTCTGCCAGGGCACATCCAGGTATTTGGCCAGGGCCTCGGTGCAGACTGGATTGACGAAGCGGTCGCCTTCGGAGTTGAGCAAAAGCAGCGGGATGTCTGTCGGTTTGCTTTTGAGGCTGTAGCGCGAAGCGGCGTAGAGCTGGCGCAGGGCATTGGCGCGCGAAATGGGGCGCAGGTGTTGGATCGCGGCAAATTTGGCGGCGGCCAGAGCGTGGTGCTGGGGCTCGTTGCTGACCAGTTTGAGCAATTGGCGCTCGCGCACCTCAGGACTGGGGGTGGCCAATAATTTGACAATCCAAGGATAATTGTGGGGCCGAAGTCTTTCATAGACGGGGTTCAGGCTACTCAAGCTGGTATTGATCAACACCGCGCCCCCAAATTGGTCGGGGTAACGTGAGAGCCATTCCAAAGACACCATCGATCCCAAAGAGATCGAGAGGATCAGGGGTTTTTCGGACAAATTTGGCAGGCGCTTGGCAAAGTCGCTTTGCAGGGCTTCGACCATGGCCCCGATTTCGGTTGGGCTGTCTGCTTGGAAGTGTTGGCCTGTGCCGGGAATTTCAAAAAAATGGACAGTGTCTTGGGGAAAAGCGTGTTTGAACTGCCGGGGAAATTGCAGCCAATGGCCCGCCTCGCGAATCAGCCCCCTGAGAAAAATCCAGTCTGTCATGCCTGTGAAGGTCGCCCAGCCAGCTCTTGCGCCAAACAACTCAAATCCGTGCCCAGGCCGAGCACACGCAGATAAGGGCCTTGGAACAGGCGTTTGCCACTGAGTCTGAGCAAAATCCGGACCTCGTGCCCCTGTTTGTGCAGCAGTTTGAGCGGAATCGGCCCCGTGGGCAGATTTTGCACTTTTACCTCTTCTGTCAGACCCTTGGCCCAATCTTCATTACAGGGTGCCAAAATCTGCTGCCAGGCGCTCCAGCTATTGGACAATTCCGAATTTTTATAACCCAGCATTTCTTTTAAACGCGAGGAAAAATACACAGACATCGATTGGGGGTTCCAGTCAAAAAAGCCATCATTGCCCGCATCCAAAAAGAGCTGAAAGAGTTCCTGCTGGTGTTGCAATTCCTCTTCGAGTTGGGCCTCGCGGGTCTGGTCGCGAAAGACATAGACCACCCGCAGGGCTTCGCCTTCCGGTGAGCGCAAAATGCGGCCCGAACAAAAAAGCGTGATCAAACTGCCGTCGAGGTGCATAAAGCGGGTGCGGTGCTCCAATTGAGTGGCATTGCCGTTGATCGCATTCCAGATCTGGGTTTGAACCGGTTCGGCTTCTGCTGGAGAGAGGGAATTAAAAAAGATCTGAATGGTTTGGGGCAAAGCCACCAAGCCCAAGCCCAGCATGGCCCGCAGCCGCATCGAATAGCGGGTATGGCCTGTTTTGAGATCCCAGTCCAACATGCCTTCAGCGGCTTCTTCTGCCAGGATTTTTTGCCATTGCAATTCCATTTCCTGGCTCGGGGACTTTGCTTCGGCTTTGCGAAAACTCAGCAGCAGTCCGTGTTCCAGCCGAACCAAACGCACTTCCCATTGGGGACTTTCGGGATTGTCTGCGGGGTGATAGCTCCAATTTTTGTGTTCACCGGAGTCCATCACGTGTAAATAAATCAGCCAAATGGATTCGGGCACATGCTCAGAAAAATCCCTGCGCAATTGCAGGTGTTCTGAAATATCAGGCGAGATATTGAGCCATTGTGAAGCCTGGGAATTGAGGTTTTCGATGCGAAAATCTTCTATTTCGTTCTCGGCATTGATGATCGGGGTGCAGTAGAGACAGGGGTCAAAGGAACTGGCCATGACCGCGCTGATAATCGCCTCGTCCATGGACATGGTTACGTACCTCTTTCAGCAGCTGTTCTCAAGCATACCGAAAGCGGGCCAAAAACTCAAGGCGTGTCGGGACGCGGTGGGTTGAGCCGGGAATGGATATGCTCAGCAATCTGAAGCCCCGCATCGGCCCGTTTGTGCCGTTTGATCTGGGCCTGCATTTGGCTGTAGAGCGCAGGTTCACTTACCAGTTTTTGGATCGCAGGCACAAGTTCTGAGGCGCGGCTAATCACGGTACCAATGCCGTGTTCGGCAATATAATTGACATTGCCTTTTTCCTGGTACATGGTGTAGTTGCTGTCGTCGAGAATAATCGGCAAGTCCCGTGCCATGGCTTCCATGATCGTGCCGGGCCCCGGTTTGGTCACAATCGCCTGACAAAGGCCCATCAAATTGGGAATGTCTGTGGTAAAGCCAAAGGCATGAATCGGAATCGGAGAGGTTTGGGCAAAAATCTGCATTTGATTCAACAGCCAAGCATCTTTGCCACACATGGCCACCACCTGCACTGGCAGACCACTTTCGGCCAATAATTTGGAGAAGCGCAAAATCTTTTTACCGCCAGCCCCGCCCATCATGATCATCACCGTGAATTTATCCGGATCGATGCCATATTGTTGGCAGAGTTCTTCCCGCGGCGGGGCCGGAACCGCAAAACGGGGGTCCATCGGATGACCCACAATTTCGAGTTTTTCAGGGGCAATGCCCTCAGCCAAACAGGCCTCCCGCGCTTCGGGGGTGGAGACAATAATATGGTCGCACTCAGGGTGAACCCAGGAGTCGCGGATCGTGACCGCGTCGGTGACCACCGTTAAGTTGGGAATATAGCCATCGGCTTTGATACTGGCATGAAAGACCTCATGGGCACCGTGGATCAACATCACCACCATATCTGGCTGCAATTCGGCCAGGACCTTGCGAAAATGAGGCACCCCAAAGGGCAGCAGAGAGTGGCGTGAAGCACTCAATGAGTTAAAGATATAAGGTTCTACCCAATACTGATTGTACTGCAGGGCCAAATTATACGAACCCACATAGACCGTTCCCAAAAAACGGCCAAAAGGCCCAATCATATTTTCGATGGCGACAATCGGGGTCTCATATTGTTCCGGGTATTTTTCGTGCAAAGCTTGGCTGATCGCTCGGGCTGCACTGATATGCCCACCTCCCGCTTCACAAATGACAAAGGCCACACGGGGTTTGGCTTTGGCTGAGACAGAAGTTTGTTTGCGTCGGGTCGAAGAGAGAGCACCGGTGGAGGAGTGATTGGTCTGCATGGCTATTATTTTAGCGTATCCCCTTGATACTGACTAGTTTTTTATCAATTCGTGGCTTTGGTCGCGGGTGTGGCGGTCTCAGCCACGGGCTTGAGACTGGAGGCCCCGCTCAGATTGGAACTCAACCGAGGACTGCCGCCATAGGTCAACTCCGAAGCGCCGCTCAGGGTGGCCTGCAAACGGCTGCTCACCGTTAAACTGCCTTTGCTGGCCCGCTCTAACGTCACCTGGGCCTCCGTCACGCGCAAATTAAGCGCCAAGAGGCGCGAAGCGCCATCAGCCGTGAAGGTCAGACTGTCCAGGCTGCCATAGGCCCGCAAAGCCGAGGATTCAGTCAGACCGACGTCTAATTTTTTCCCTTTCAAATCGCGGATTTCCAGCTCAGACGAGCCGGAGGCTTTGAGTTTGAGGCTGTCTGAAGCGGGTCCGGAGAGCAAAACCGAGGCGGCACCAGAGGCTTCGACACTGAGCGCCTGATTGCCCGAGAGGGCGAGTAACGACACTTTGGCGGGAGCGGAAACCAAGACATCACTGAGCGCAGGGCCTTTGAGGACCATTTTGACCTGGGTCGCGGAGTCGTAGCTCTGGGCCAATTTGACCAAGAGGCGGTTATTGCTGACCGTGGTTTGAATCAGGGGCAAAATATTGCTATCAGCCGTCAGAGTCAGCCCTTTATCGCTGTCGCTCTGGCTGTATTCCACTTCAATTGGGGCCTGAATATCCAGGGTTTCGAATCTGCCATCGAGGGGACGCTCTTCACTTTTGAGAATACCATCGCCTTTGACACTGTTGACCAGCGAACCCAGGCCACTGACCAAGGTATTGAGGTTGAGCTGTTCGCAACCCGTGAGCAGCAGACAGGCGCTCAGACCCAGACCAGACAAAAAAACCCTCATGCGGGATCTCCAGGCATGGGCTCACTCAATTCGAGCAAAATGCCGCCGGTGGCTTTGGGATGGACAAAAGCGACGCGTTTATTGTCTGCGCCAGGTTTGGGCACTTTATCAATCAGTTGCACGCCAGCGGCATCCAGTTTTTGCAAGAGTTCGGGCAGGTTTTGCACCTTAAGGCAGAGATGGTGAATACCGGGGCCGCGTTTTTCCAAAGATTTGGCAATTGGGCTGTCGGGCGAGGTGGGTTCGAGCAGCTCCAGATGGCACTCCCCGGTATTGAGAAAGGCCACTTTGACCTTTTCGCTGGGCACTTCTTCGCTGTTTAAGACCTGCAGGCCCAACAATTGGTAAAAAGGCAGGGCGGCTTCTAAGCTATGTACGGCCACACCAATATGGTCGAGCCGAAAGCCCTGTAATTCCGTCGGCAATTGAATGGGCAAATCAGATGGCAAAGCGGAAGTATTCATGACTTGGCATGCTCCCACATGGCGTTGAGATCGGGCATCTCACTGCCAGGCACACAGGCGTACTGGTCAAAGTCGGTCACACCCGCGCCCCGCAAAAGCGGCTCATCGAGCAGGGCCTGGCCAGTGTAAACCAGCGGCTCTTTTGTCACAATTTCCAGCACGGCATCGGCCATAATGCTGGCTTTGCGCCAGAGGGCCCGGTCGCCCAGCCCCCAATTGATGGTGGCCTGGCTTTCGATCAGGGTCACGGGCCAGAGGGCACAGGCCCCAATTCCGTGTTCGCGCATTTCTTCAGCCAGCCCCAAGGCCAGCATGGTCATGCCGTATTTGCTGATCATATACGCAATTCGGTTGGGCACGTGGTCCATGTCGATTGGGGGCGACATATTGATGATATAGCCACTTTTTTGTTCAATCATGGTGGGCAGCACGGCCTGGGCACAGAAAAACGAAGCCCGGGCGTTGATATCCATCACCAAATCAAAACGTTTGGGCGGGGTCTCCATCAGCGGACGCCACCAGAGCGCACCGGCATTGTTGATCAAAATATCGATGCGGCCAAATTTGGCTTGGGTCGCTTCGGCCATGGCTAGGATCTGCGCTTCTTCGCGCACATCGAGTTGCAGCGGCAGGGCCTTTACGCCCAAGGCTTCAATTTCTTCGGCAACGGTATAAATGGTGCCCGGCAATTTGGGATCGGGCTCGGTGGTTTTGCCGGTGACAACAATATTGCAGCCCTCTTTGGCCAGGGCCAAGGCAATTTCGCGACCAATGCCACGGGTGCTGCCGGTAATAATCGCCACTTTGTCTTTTAATTTCATGTTTTGCCTCTTATTTGCGGGGGCTTGCTGTTTAAAACGCCCACTGAAAACGGATTGTTGGCATTATACCTCAGGCCAAGGACGAGCGTCCCAAAAGCCGGCCCTGGTCTGGGCAATTATCACATTGGCTCTTCTGGTTCAGGCAAATTGCTGCACCAAACCAGGCACTTGGTCTGTCAGGGCCGTGACAGGCTCCATCAACATGATTTGAGGCATCATATCCTGTTTGGCCTGATTATAATCATTCAAATGGGTTTGCCACTTGAGCACATCCCGCTGGGCTTCAATCAAGAAAGCATCCAATTGTCGTACAGTTTTGCCCTCTTCGGCGATCAGGCGCTGTCTTTCAGTTGGATCTGAATAATTATGCAAGGCCAACTCATAGCGGGCCAGGTCGCGGGTAATCTGACCAGTATGGGGGATATTCGGATGCAATTCTGCCATTCTTTGCTCCACCAGCGAGTCCACTGTTTCGCCAATTTTTTCCTGTAATTTGCCATAATCGCGGGCCGCCTCCAGTTTGGGGCCAATCTGAACCTCGGGATCATCCATTCGGGCCAAAATGCCATGGGCTTGGGCCGCGGTCATGCGCAAATCTGGGTTGGGATTCAAAAGCCCCTGAAAGAGGGTATTGAGGGGATCTGGGTAGGTACTAAAATCCACGGCAAAGGTCGAGCCATCGACCTTGAGCAAGGGCTCACCATTGGCAAAACGCGTCGCATTAAGCGAGGTTTGCGTGGCCACAGAAGGGTCATTTCTTCCAGGTACAGCAGCATCAAAGGGATGTGAGCCTCGGAGCATCTCATGCAACATAATCCCCAAGGCCCAGTTATCTGCAGGTTGAGAAGCAACCCGCCCCACTTCACTGACCTCAGGAGCCAAATAGTCAGGGGTGCCCAGGATCTCTGTGTAACCTGTGGTATCGGGCAGGGCTTCCCCCATATCTCCCAGCTTTGTGGAACCGGTTTCTGTTACGAAGAAATTCTGGGGTTTGATATCGCGGTGAACCATGCCTTTGCTGTGGAAATCAGACAGGGCCTGTGCCGCTCCCACACCCAAACGCAGATTGATGGTTTGAGCTTCTGCTTGAGAGAGGTGCCCATCTGCCACAGAGGTTTTCATAAAGTTCAGGTTATTCATCATTTCGCCGCCACCAGCCAATTCAATCATGGCAAAAACCTGATTGCCCTCTTTGAGTACCCCAGCAATCTGCAATGAGGAATCACCCGCTGCCCGGATTTGGATCTGTAATTCATTCACGGCGCGGGGATCCGCATCCAGCGGTTTGAGCGCGAATTTTCGGCTGTCGGGTGCGGGCCCTTCAATTAACATGACAGCGCCGCATTGACCCCGTCCCAGTTCTTTGACCACGTTATAATCAACCCCACCATGGCGGACAGAGGTAATTTGCATGGTGTCTTGGTCGAAATTGACTGAGCCAAAAGCCCCGTTCACACCCCGTTGAATCGCTGCGGCGATGTCAGGCGGATTGTGGCCAAGGGTTGTGATCAAAGCCTGCTGCATTTCAGCGGCAGATTGGCCCATACATTGAATCGAGAGCGGATGCAAATTGCCCAAATTCTGGAAACTGGTTCTGGAAGCCACTTCGAGCTGATCGAGGCTTTGGGCAATTGAGCCCTTGGTGGGGCCGGGGGGCTGTCTTCTCATCCCAGCCTGTATCCCAGCTACGGTGCGATCGACCCAGGCTTTTTTCTTGTCTGAGAGATGGGCCATCTCGCGATCGGAATAGCCCATCATTTTTTGCATGGAATCAGTGACAATGGTTTTGATTTCCGCCTGGCTTTTGCCTTTGAGCAGATAAGAGACATCGCTATTTGAACCAATACTGCGCATCAACAGACGGGCAGCCTCTTCGCTGCTATCGAGAGCAGTATTAATTTTGGCCTGACGGCCAAAGCCGGAATCAGCATCCCGCACACCTTCCAGCGAGGGCAATAGGTTATTGGCCAAAAACAAGGAGATATCTGTATTTTTAGCGGCTGTCATCACGGCATTCGCAACTTGAAAATGTGCATCTTTCAGCCCATCGGACAATAAGTCTGACATTTGGGGGACAGGGGGAGGGGCAGGGGGAGCAATCTGAGGAGCGTCTTGCTGAATATCAGGGGCAGGGTGAGCAATCTGAGGGGCGTCTTGCTGAATATCAGGGGCGGGGTGAGCAATCTGAGGGGCGTCTTGCTCGGGCTCAGGAATAGCCAGATTCCGAGCGATGGGAGAAGGCTGGTCACGCTCATCATCCATGGGTAAAAGCGAGTCTTGCACGGACTCATTTAGGTGGGGGGAGGGGCCCATCTGTGCGGGGCGTGCAGGCATTTCCGACGACATCGCCAGCACCGATTCAGAATCCGTACTCTCAATCATTTCGCTGAGCTGTTTGGGATCAGGCAAAGGAGGCAGGGAGGGCATGGATTGGCTCGACGATGGCCCAAAGACCGAAGAAGAAGTCCGGGTGACATCGCTGGGGGGAGAAGGGGAGGCCTGTAAGGTTCGGGTGGATCCAATCGCGTTCAAACTTGAGGTTCGTTGAAAATCAGGTCTTTGGCCTACACTAAATCCAGACATGAGAATCAACCCACCTATAAATAAAATTATGTTTACATCGCTTACTTTAGCTTATATTGTTCATTTTAGCAAGCTCAAGCAAACACGCTCAGGAAAAACAATTCATCGGCAACACCACGCTATCTGCTAAACTGAAAGAAGCATCGGATTCCAGGAGTACTCATGACTCTCACCCCTTTTTGCCTCGTCTTTCCCGGCCAGGGTTCTCAAGCCTTGGGCATGGGCCAAAGCTATCTCACTCACCCCGTTTATACCGCGGTCATCCAGGCTGCAGAGGCCATCTTACAGCAACCTCTGGCCCAGCTCATGGCCGAGGGCCCCATCGAAAATTTAACCCGCACCGAAATGGCCCAACCGGCCCTTTTGAGTGTCGGCTATGGCATCTACCTGGTCTTGCAAAGCCAAACAGATCGCCAACCCGAAGCCGTCGCGGGTCACAGCCTGGGCGAATACACGGCCTTGGCCTGTGCCGGAGCCCTGGACTTTGAATCAGCCTTAAAACTGGTGCAATTGCGCGGCCAACTCATGCAAAAAGCCTGCGAGCAATCCCCCGGTGCCATGGGCGCCGTGCTCAAAGCAGACTTTGCAGGCATCACCACCCTTTTGGCTGAGCCCCAATGGCAGGGCAAAGTGGGCGTCGGCAATTATAACAGCCCCTCCCAATGGGTGCTGTCGGGAGAGGCCGCAGCCCTGGAAGCGATGGGCACTGAAATTCGCACCCGCAAATTGGGCAGACTCATCCCGCTTAAAGTCAGTGGGGCCTTTCACTCGCCGTTGATGGCCGAGGCCCAAGCAGAACTCAATGCCGCCATCGACGCCTTGCCTTTGCAAGATGCGCGTTTTCCGGTGGTGACCAATCTTGATGGCGAAGCCACTGTGGTCGCTGAAGATTTCAGGCGCAAATTGCGCGCCCACTTGCTCTCACCTGTGCGCTGGGAGGCCTGCACGCGCACCTTGGGGCATTTTGCCCCGCGTTTTTTTGAAATGGGCCCAGGTCAGGTGCTTTCAGGCCTGATTCGCCAGACGTTGCCCAGTGCTGAAGTTGTTTCGCTGGCAGAGGCCAGCATGCTTTCTATCTCTCTCAATGGGGTTTCTGATCATGCCTAAAACAGCCAATAAATCTGCCCATAAAGCAACAAGTGCCGTGAATATTCCCGAACAGGTGGCCGCACACCGGGCCTTTTTTAGATCGGGGCAAACCCGCCCCCTGGCCTTTCGCATGCAGAGCCTGCACCGCCTGCAGGAATCGATTCGCCACCGCCAGCGGGATATTTTACACGCCCTCAACAAAGACTTCAGCAAATCCAGCTTCGAAGGCTATGCCACCGAAGTCGGTTATGTGCTCGAAGAGCTGAGTTTTACGCTCAAACACCTGCCTGAGTGGGTCGCTCCCCAGACCGTGCCCACCCCCCTGGTACACCAGCCCGCCACCAGCGCGATCTACCCCGAACCCTACGGCGTGGCCCTGATTCTCGCCCCTTGGAACTACCCCTTTCAATTGGTGATCGCGCCCTTGATTGGTGCGATCGCAGCCGGCAACTGCGCCCTGCTCAAGCCCTCGGAATTTACCCCCGCCACGACCGCGATTCTCAAAGAGATTGTCCACCAGTGTTTTGATCCCGCCCACGTCTCGGTCGTGGAAGGCGCGGTGCCTGAGACCCAGGCCCTGCTCGAAGAGCGCTTTGACCATATTTTCTTTACCGGCAGCACCGCCGTGGGCCGAATTGTGATGGAAAAAGCCGCCAAACATCTCACGCCTGTGGTGCTTGAACTTGGCGGAAAAAGCCCCTGTATTGTCGATCGGGGCGTCAATTTGGAAATGACCGCCCGGCGCATTGCCTGGGGCAAATTTGTCAATGCCGGTCAAACCTGTGTGGCCCCGGATTATGTTTACGTGCCCAACGAACTCAAAGCCGAGCTGATTGCCGCCCTCTGTGTGCAAATTCAGTCGTTTTATGGCCAAAACCCCAAAAGCAGTGCCGACTATCCCCGGATTATTTCCGACAGCCATTTTGAACGCCTCTCGCGTCTGATGCAATCGGGCCGGGTGGTCTTTGGCGGCAATAGCGACGCCTCCTGCCGCTATATCTCGCCCACCTTGCTCGATGGGGTGAGCTGGGATGACCCGGTGATGCAAGACGAGATCTTTGGTCCGATTCTGCCCATTCTGGGTTATGACAACCTCGATGAAGTCTTCAACGAAGTGGCCTCGCGCCCCCAGCCCCTGGCCCTGTATTTTTTCTCCGAAGACGAAGCCCGCCAGCAACGCGTTTTACAGGAGTTGTCCTTTGGTGGCGGCTGTATCAACGACACCTTGGTGCATCTGGCCAACCCGAATCTGCCCTTTGGCGGCGTGGGCCCCAGTGGCATGGGGGCCTACCACGGCAAATACAGCTTCGACACCTTCTCCCACCACAAAAGTGTGATGCACCGCCAATTGCGGCTGGATCTGCCCGTGCGCTATCCGCCTTATGGGGCGGTCAAGCAGCAGGTGATTCGCCAGATTTTTAAATAGCCTGGTTCAACCGCAATTCTCATCCCCAAGCTGCGCCACCATGCGTTGCAGCCCTGCCTGAGCCAGCTCATCTTGGGGATTGTGCAGCAAAGCCTGGGTATAGCCCTGCAGGGCCTCCGCGAAACGTCCCTGCAATTCGGCCACAGCAGCGGCATAATAGGCAGTTTTATAATCAGGGCCAGAACGGGCAAGGATACGGGCATTGAGGCGCAGGCAGTCGTCGAGTTGACCGAGTTCGTAGTACAAATGCCGCAGCCACTCATAAGCCTGGTCAAAGCCGGCCACTATGTCGTAGAGGCGGGTTTCGACCTGTTTGAGCAGACCCGGCAAATCGTCTTCTAAATAGTCCAGACCCACACCGGTCAGGGCTTCGGCCAAATAGGGGGCCAGCACCAAAAAATAATAGACATCAAAACAGGCCGTCTGAATCGCCGCCATCGCCATCAGATAGCGCTCTTTAAGTTCAACACCCGACAAAAGGTCCTTGCTTTTAAACAACGCCAGCAGGATAAACAGACTTTTAATCGGGTTTTGCCGTTCAAAGCGCTCCTGCAAACAATAATGGGTCTGGGGCAAGGGATTGGACTGCGCCAAAGGGGTAATGCCCACCAAACTCGTGAGCGAATAATACTCTTGGGTGGCATGGGCCAAACCACCCGCTTGGCTAAAATAACGGGCCAAAGCATGGTAATTGACCATATAGCTGAAGACCCCCGAATGCGGGGTAAACGGAACTGGGCGCAGGCCATGTAAATAAGCGGGGTCGTGAAAGCCTTTATCGGTGGAGATCAGCATCAGGCCAGCGGGGCTGAGTTTTTCGAGCTGGGTCAAGACCTTCAAGGCCCCAACCGGAAAGAGCAGACTGAGTTCGGGGGCCTCTGTGCGGTAGCTCTCTAAGAGCTGATTCAAACGGGCTTCGGCATAACGGGGCTCTTTCAGCGGGATATAGCGATCACGCACATGGATCTGCTCAAAGCTGGGCGGGGATTTGGGCGTATTGAGATCGGGCTTTAATTCATGTACCAAGCTGATCAGGGCCTCGTACACAGCCCCGTTTTCAAGCTGAAAATAGTCCTGGCGAATGCTATCAAAGAAATAATTGGCAAAGGCAATCAGGGGATGGGTCAAGCTGCCTGCTTTCACCACCCGGCCTGAGCGTTTGAGTTTAAATTTGGCTTGGGATTCAGGCTTAAACAGCGCAAAGTCCAATTGACCGGCTTGGGCATAAGGGGCCAATTGGGGGGATTGCTCCCAGGCCTTGAGATTTTTTTCGCTGAAGTCGGTCATGACATAAACCACTGAGTAGGGGTTCAAAGCGGGAAAGCAGCGCAATCGTCGCAGCAGGGCCTGCAAACACAAAAAGCCAAAATAGCCCGAACCTGCTGCCAACTCCAAGATATACACCGGCTCTTGGGGGTTTAAATCCGGGGCAAGATCCAGCAAGAAAGCCACCGCCAGCTCAGCATATTGCTCGGCAATAAAGGCGTTGCTGGTGGCATAAAAAGGCAATTGCAGCCAGGCATCAAAACCCGCACTGCGGTAATAATTTTCGATCATTGGCCAGAGTTTGGACTCGGAAAGCCGTTTGTCTTTTTCGAGCAGCTGAAAGCGGGATTCAGTCACGACAGGGGATTCCTTTGCGAAAATTCTGTTCCAGACAGCTTAACATACCTGCGCCAAAGGCTTGTCAGGCCGAACAACAGCCCGCTATGCTGGGACAGATTATGCACAAAGGAGCGTCCCCATGGAAAACCGACAGGCCCGTGTCCGGCTCAAACCTGGCCGTGAAAAATCCATTCAGGGACGACATCCCTGGGTCTTTTCGGGAGCCATTGAAAGCCTCGAAGGGGAGGCTTCGCCCGGCGATTTGCTCAAGGTGGTGTCCCACAAAGGCGAATTTTTGGCCCAGGGCTTTTACAATCCCCACTCTCAGATTGCTCTGCGGCTCTTGAGTTTTCGCAAAGAGACCCTTGATGCGGATTTTTTCAGACAGCGTTTGCGCCAAGCCATCGACTTTCGCACAAAGATGGCCATTCCCAGCACCGCACTGAGGCTGGTTCATGGCGATGCCGACGGCCTGCCAGGTCTGGTGCTCGATGCCTACGGGCCCTATCTGGTCTTACAAATCTCCAGTTTGGGCATGGCGCGGCTCAAACCCTTGCTACTGGAACTTTTGCAAGAATTGCTGCAACCCGAAGGCATCATTGAGCGCAGTGAGTCTGCTGGGCTCAAAGAAGAGGGCTTGGAATCCAATAAAGCGGTTTTAAGTGGCCCGGCTGAACCGCGTACCCTGATCGAAGAAAACGGGGCCCGTTTTGCGATAGATTTGCTTGGGGGGCAAAAGACCGGCTTTTTTATTGACCAGCGCGACAACCGCCAAGCTGTGGCCAAGTGGACCGCGGGCAAACGCCTCTTGAACTGCTTTTCGTATACAGGCGGGTTCAGTGTCTTGGCCGCCCTGGCCGGGGCCCAAACCACCTCGGTGGAGATCTCCGAACCGGCCCAGGCCCTGGCCCGTGAAAACTTCAAGCTCAACGGCCTCGACCCCGAACAGCACCAATTTATCACCGCCAATGTCTTCGACTACCTGCGCCAATTGGAACCGAGTTATGAGATGATTGTGCTCGACCCGCCGGCCTTTGTCAAAAACAAAAATCACCTCAAACAGGCCTGTCGGGCTTATCAAGACATCAACCGCATCGCCATGCGCCAGAGCCTGCCCGATGGCCTGTTGCTGACCTGCTCTTGCTCCCATTATCTCGATTGGGAGCTCTTTCAGAAAATCCTGTTCTCTGCCGCAACCGAGTCAGGCCGCCAGGTACAAATTTTGCAGCGCCTGGGTCAGCCCCTCGATCATCCGGTTTCACTCTTTCACCCGGAGGGCGAATACCTCAAGGCCTTTTTGCTGCGCGTGATCTAAGTTTGTTTTTCGGTTAAGATTCGCTCAACAATTGGTAAATCCAGGTCAGAAAGCCCTGCTTCAAGCGTATAAAATAATCAGCGGAATATTTTATAGCGTGAGAGAGCATTTAAACATATGAAAAAACATTGGTTGTCCCCTTTGCAAACCTCCCTTGTATCAGGGCTCTTGGCCTGCTTGAGCCTGACAGCCTGTGGTTCCGCTTCACTCTCTCCCGCACAAATGGCCCCTTATTCCGCTCAACTTCAAAACATGCAGGCCATGCGCGCTCCCGCTACACTGCAAGCTCAATCCCGCTCCAATGCAGCCCTGCAGGTCAGTTTTGTCAAAGCCTACAGCCGCAATACCGCCGAAAATGAAGCGGTTACCCGCAAAGATCCGAATAGCCCCGGCGCGATGCTCGTTCGTTTGATCGATTCTGCCCGCCAAACCCTCGATGGCTCTTTTTATGATATCGACAGCGCCTTAATTGTCGAAGCCTTGATTCGCGCTCAGAAGCGCGGTGTGCGTGTTCGTCTCGTGACTGACACCGACAATATGACAGCAAAAAACTCTGGCCCCCAGGGTCCACCCCGTCCCGCAATTGTGGCCCTCAAAAAAGCGGGCATTCCCGTGATCGACGATCAGCGCTCGGGCATTATGCACAATAAATTTATCGTGGCCGATGGCCAATCTGTCTGGTGCGGCTCGACCAATTTGACCGACACCAGCCTCTACAGCCACAACAACAATGCCTTGGTGATCAATTCAGTCCAGTTGGCAGAAAGTTATACCAACGAATTTGTTAGGCTCTTTACCCATCGGATCTTTGGCCCCAACCCACCCCGCACCGTGCCCTACCCCCGTGTTCAAGTGGGATCAGCCACCGTCGATGTCTACTTTTCTCCCCGTGGCGGTGGCCAAGAAGCTGTGATGCGTGAGTTGAACAGCGCCAAAAAACGCATTCTGTTTATGACTTTCTCTCTGACCGACAAAACCGCCGGGGATATTATCGCCAAGAAACAAACCCAAGGCGTGCAAATTGCTGGCGTCTTTGACAGTTGGCTGGGTGCCGGTCGCTACAGCCTCTTCAGCCCCCTCAAGGCCGACGGCATGGATGTACGCAAAGACGGCAACGAAGCCCTTTTGCACCACAAGGTGATTATTGTGGACGATACGGTGATCACCGGCTCGTATAATTATTCCAGCAATGCCGAAAATTCCAATAACGAAAATTTCCTGATCATCCGCAATGCCCCGGCGATCACCGCCGCCTATCTGCAGGAATTTGAGCGGGTGCGCTCCGTTTCCCGTCCAGGTGCCGTTCGCCCAGAATTTCAATAGGATTTCAACAGGGACAATGGCCCGAAAAACCCTGCACTGCCTGCGCGGAGAGCAGCTTTTATTAAGCGAAGTGGCCCATGCCCATTCTTTTTTTACCCGCCTGCGCGGCCTCTTGGGTCAAAAACAGCTGAAACATGAACAGGGCCTCTTGATTACCCCCTGCCATTCGGTGCACACCCTGGGTATGCACTTTGCGATTGGGGTGGTCTTTCTCAACCGCGAGGGAGCGGTCATCCACCAAATCGCTGAGATGCCCCCTGGCAAACTCAGCCCTGTGATCAAAGGGGCCAAACAGGTGTTGGAATTACACCCTGAGACCCTGGCCACTTGGGGCTTAGAAATGGGAGATGTCTTGGTTTTTCGTTGAAGCTCTGTTCGGGCTTGTCACAACGTTGCTCAAGCCGCTCAAGGCAAAGCGGCTTCAAGTTCGACTTCAACCCGCATGGCAGGGTCCACAAGCCCTTTGACCTCGACCATCGTGGCCACAGGCGGATGATCGGCAAAGGCAGCATGGTGGGCCCGGCCCACAGCCTCTTGATCGGCAATCTGGGTCAGGTACCAGCGCACGCGGTAGACATGGCTCAGATCCAATTCAAAACTGGCGAGGGCCTCTGCGGCAATTTCCAGGCAGCGCTCGGCCTGGGCAAAGGGGTCACCGGGGGCAAAGACCTCCCCCGCCAGAATCGGCGCTGTGCCCGCCAAATGAACCACGTTGCCCACCCGAATGGCACGGCAAAAGCCGATTTTCTTTTCCCAAGGAGAGCCCGAAAAACGCCGTTCAAACATGTTTTTGCCCTTGCCTAGCTCGAAAGTAAATTCAGCAACAGGGGGTTGAGTTCATCGCGGGTTTTGGCATCCAGCAAGCCATTCATCGGCAATTTGCGACTGATCTGAAAGCTGCGCACAGCGGCATAGGTCTCATTGTCGTATTGGCCCGTAATATCCGCTTTAAAGCCCAGTCGCTTGAGGGCCTGTTGCAAGAGCCGCACCTCAGCCCCCTGGCTGACTTTGCCGGGCCGATTGGCGGGCCCGAGTTCGGAGCGCAATTGCCAAAGGTCCATCAATTCAGGCGGCGGAGAGGGCAATTTGCCTGTGATCACCAATTCCAAGAGCATCTTTTGAATCAGGCGCAGGCGAATCTCCTGGCTGGCAACAGGCTGAATCCCCAAGAACTGCTTGAGTTCTTCAATTGTGTTGTGAATCAGGTCTCCGGCGTCGAGTTCGGCGTAGAGCTTGAAAACCAAATTGTTGATCTGCTCGCGGGTGGCCGCTTCAACCAGACCATTGACGGGCAATTTGTGCTGCAATTGAAAACGGCTCACTTCAGAAAAGGTTTGCAAATCAAAGGTGCCATTGATCTTCACTGCAAAGCCTTCTCGCGCCAATACCTGCTGCAGGCGGATCACTTCCCAGCCCTTGCTGACAATCCCCATCTGGCCCATATTCCCCAAGCGGGACTGCAGCGGCTCGCGGGGGTGCTCATCCAAATCGGGCGGGGGGATTTTTTCCTCATCGGGCGGCAACTCTTGGCGGGCCACGCTGATCAATTGCATGATCAATTCCCAGGCCATTTGTTTGAGACTTTCATCGGCCTCTTGCTGCAGTGAAAGCCGCAATTGAACCACAGCCTGCAAGAGAACTTCGGTGGCCCGCTCTTCGGCCAGCACCCCGCGGGCAATTGGGTTCAGGGCTTCACGGGTGGGAGCGTCCACCGAGCCGGTTACGGGCAATTTGCGGCTGCTCTGAAAGGTGCGCACAGCGGCATAGGTATTGCGGTCAAACTCACCCGTCAGGGGAACGACATACCCTGCTTTGCTCAGGGCTTTTTGCAGCAACACAATTTCGTCGCCTTGACTGACTTTGGTTTGATCCGCTTCGGGCCCGAGATCGTTGACCAATTCAATCGGGTTCTCGACCGAGACGGGTTTGCTTACAACGGGGGCTTCTTCGGCCTCTGGGGCCTGTTTGGCCTGATCCATACGGGTCCGCAATTGCTGCAGTCGGGCATTGCGGGGGTGTAATTCGATCCCGGCTTGAACAAAGCGAAAGGCGCTCTCGCGCTCGCCTGCCGACCAGGCAATCTGGGCCAGGGCGGCAAAGGGCTCACTCAACTCGTGGGCATGGTTCTTTAAGACATCCTGATACAGCTCCAAAGCCCGCACAACCAAGCCCCGATTGCCTTTCATTGAGCGGGCCGTCTGCAGAATTTTGCGCGCTTCAGCGCATTTCTGCCGGGCTTTTTGTAAATCAGACATGGCTGGCCCGTTTTTTGACTGAGAGCGTCAGTTCAAAACGGGCCACCGGGTCTTGGGGCTGGGCCGAGGGCACAAAGGCCTCGACTTTAACGGTGCAGTTCTGGCGCTCACCTGTGCGCATGGCGGTATTCATCAGTTCACGTACCAAAGCGCCATCTTCGCAGACAAACCAGGTATCACCTTCGGCGCGCTTTAAAAATTCGGCTTTAAAGTCTTTGAAGACCAGTGAAATCGGCCATTTCTCTTCGTGCATGATCTTCATCGCCATAAAGCCCCCAGCACAGTCAGCACCAGCGGCCAGAGCGCCAAAATACATCGAATTGAGGTGGTTTTTGCTGCGCCAGCCCAAGGGAATTTTAATGATACATTTTTCTTCGGTCAGGGCCACCACCCGTGGTTGCAGAAAAAACAGCATCGGCACTTTGGTCAAACCAAAGCCGGTCAAGAACAAATTCTCAAGTAAATAGGCAGGTAAATACTGGCTTAGGGACTGAAACCAAGGTTTGCTTTGCAGGGCAGAGAGCATCAGACACACTCCATGGGGAAAATTTCCATGATTCAGTATAAACCAAGCAAAATGTCGCTTCCAAGTTTTTATTGGCACGGAACCCAAAATCCCTCTGATAGACGTTGAGGCCAAAAACCAGAAGACAAAATATATACCAAAAAAAATACGAAATTAACCAAAGATTAACCTTGGTGAAACCACAAACAGACAGATGTAATACTCATGTAACATAAGAAGCTTGGCCATCAGGCATAATTTTTCTATCCATTGACAAAGTGTCAATAACAGGCTGTAAGTAACCTTTGTGCCCTATTTGAAGGCAGAACAGTCTGGTCAGTCGTGCTGAATACCTATTGTTTATTTCAGGAGATAAAATAATTATGGCGATGGTTATTGAAACAAATTGTTCTGTCGAAAGTTTAAAAGAAAAACTAACAACCAGAACAGATGCTCAAGCATTTATTGATGTCAGAACACCCGGTGAGTACAAAGGTGCTCACATTATTGGTGTTGAAAATATCCCATTAAATGTCCTGGATAAACAAATTCAACAATTGAGCCGTTATCAAGAAGTTTACGTCAGTTGTCACAATGGCATGCGTACCAGTGATGCTGTTAAAAAATTAAGAGCCCGTGGCATTCATGCCATTCCTGTAGAGGGCGGTATCGCCGCATGGCGGAAAGCCGGATTTCCTGTCATGACAGGCGTTAGTGGTGGTGGTGGCGCCATTCCTGTCATGAGACAGGTGCAAATCATCTTTGGAACCTTGGTTTTATTGGGACTCAGTTTAAGTCAATGGGTACATCCCGCTTTTATCGGCTTCACAATCTTTGTGGGTGTCGGCCTTCTGATTGCAGGCCTTACTGGCTGGTGTGGTTTCGTCATGTTTTTAGACAAAATGCCTTGGAATAAAGCATAATTTAGCCGTTTTTAAATTAAAAATATTTCAAGGGTTTTGAGCATGAATACAATGACCCAACAGCGCTTTGCTGGCCATTATTTGGTGGATGAGTTAATTGGAACTGGAGCCATGGGCAATGTCTACTTGGCAACAGATGAACGTTTACATAGACAAGTGGCCGTCAAGGTTTTAAAAATTGATGGTTTGGATGAAACAGCAAAAGAAAGCTTTATGCAACGTTTCATGCAAGAAGCAAGAACAGTCGCACGTTTGAACCATCCCAATATTGTCGGTATTTATGATATCGGCGTCGAAAATGGGCAGTATTATATGGTCATGGAATACGTCCATGGCCAAAACCTGCAAGAGATTTTAGAGCGTCAGAAACAGCAATTTCCGCTTGAAATAGCCCTCAGTATCGCACAACAACTCTGTTTGGCTTTAAAGTATTCGCATCTATCGGAAATTGTTCACAGAGACATAAAACCTGCAAACGTCATGATATCTACCCGCAACGAAGTTAAATTAACCGACTTTGGGATTGCGCGTTTGAGTCAAAAACAAGACCTGCGTTTAACCCAGGCTGGAACCATGTTAGGCAGCTTCATGTATGCCCCTCCTGAACAATTGGTCAATGCCGCTGAAGTAGACCAGCGGGGGGATTTATACTCTGTGGCTGCTACCCTCTATGAAATAATAACCGGTCGTCCCGTTTACGAAGCAGGAAATGTAGCCCAATTGGTGCAATTGGTCTTTACACAAGAACCCAAAGATCCCCGGATATTCAGACCGGACTTACCCGAATACCTCCACCCATTTTTTCTCAAGGCCCTGGCCAAAAATCCTGATGAGCGCTTTCAATCAGCCCAAGAAATGTACCTTGCGCTCTCACAATTGCCTGGAGCACAATCCATCGTCGAGAGTTCTCTTGACAGTGCTCCGCTGGTCTCGGCTTCAGGCTCAGCACCTTTAAAAGATACCCGCAAAAGTCAATTGCGTTTAAATTTACTTAAAACGACCACACAAACAGGTCTCAAAGTTTTATTAAGCTATTTGCAGGGAAACCAACTCTGGCTAGAAGCGCTCTTAAAAGAGACGGCGTTTAGTCTGGCGGGATTCACCTTTGCCGAGGCCCGCCAACGTATTCGCCAAGTAGACATTCAAGGGCAGCGTTTTTCTGGCATCTTAGAGCTGGATCAGACTTTTGTCTTTGTCCAGGATGGGCAAATCTGCGGGGCTTTTTGTCCAGCAGAAGGCCTGATCGGCGATCCCGCATTGGAACGCATCAATGGGGAAAATGAAGTTTTTAAAATCTATCCAACGGCAGAAAACCTGCCTCTGTCTATAACAAACCTACTCAGTGGCAATGGCATTTGCATTCAAGAGAACTTGGATTCAAGCTT
The DNA here is from genome assembly GCA_051715345.1 of Candidatus Blackallbacteria bacterium. Classification (GTDB taxonomy): domain Bacteria; phylum Cyanobacteriota; class Sericytochromatia; order UBA7694; family UBA7694. The sequence continues at coordinate 16,344 of JBPXJQ010000063.1, read as the reverse complement.
GATCAATCTCTTTCCCGTGGTAGAAGATCTGTTTTCTGAAGTAGAACAATTCAACGGATACATTATTTGTTCACGTCTGGAAGATAACCCAAGCGAAGACAATGAGATTCAATTATTGGACAATTTGATCGCTCTGTTTCAGCAAGGACAACAGATCTCTGCGGTACGTCTAAATAAACGCAATGAAGCCGAGGCTTTTGGAGAGACCCTTCAGAACTATATCGGCGATCACCGCTGTCTGCTGAGTATTTATATGCCCAAGCAAGAAATCATGAATACCGTGTTACAGGATTTTCTCAGCATGGTTTCCCTGACGCCCGCATATCACAACGATTACGACGGAAATATTGGAGATGTCCTCAATCTGAGTGGGGGAGATATGAACCACTGCTTGTCGGAGGCCATTTCAAACAATCTCTATTTTGAAATGAAGAGTGGTGAGATTCAACTGCCTGGAGCGATTGAAGAAACCATTGCTGCCCGTAAAGAAGTGGTCTGCGCCCACTGGATCTTGACTGAATTTTTATTCAGCATCAATGCCACACAACAGGTCAAAGCCTTTGCTGATCTCTATCACCAATTGCCCTTGATCAGCCACTTTAGGTGTTTTCAGATTTTTCCAGGGGAATATGGCTGCGAAACGCTGTTTTCTCTGGCGGGCTATGTTCCTGGTCTGGAATCGCCAATGGTGCTCGCACGCTTGGGAGATGGCTCTCCCACAGACTTAGATTTATTTCTAGAAGAAGCGGTCTCTGTCAAAAAACGTTTTCTGGCAGAGGCAACACCGGGTCTCATGGGTCTGTTTTATTTCTCTCAAACCCCTGTTAGCAGCCAGACCCAGCTTATTTTTAATAAATACCTGCAAAAAGAAAGTTTTTTTAATCGGCTCAAGGGATACGTTAAAGTATCCGGGAAAGGAGGCTTTCATGCCGTTTTGGCAGAAGCTCTCCCCGCCCAACTTCCTCGGTTGGTTTCGCCCTATTTATTGTAATTTTACTGGTATGATTGTAGTCTAAAATTATGCCAAAATCCTTGTCAGCTTCTGCTCGTTTTTCAGATAGGCCGGAGAAGATCCGCGTCCTACTTTTGGAAGATGATGAGACCAGTGCTTATCTCATTTCGCGCATACTTGAAAAAGAATCGGTCCAAACCCAATGGATTCGCGACTCTGACTCCTGCTTCATGGCCATGGATGTTTTTTCGCCGCATATTTTAATTGCGGATATCATGTTAAAAGACAGTCCACTCAATGGCATTGAAGTCTGTCGAAGAATCAAAGCCATTTATCCGCGTGTACAAGTCATGTTGATTTCTGGCATCACCGATCCCTTTGATATCGTCTCAGGCCTCGAATCTGGGGCCGAAGATTATCTGACCAAACCCGTTGATATAGATCTGTTGCGGGCCCGTATTCGGGTCATGTTGCGCAGATTCAATACAAGTCAAAGCACAGCGTCTCCCAATCAATATGAGCTCTGTTCAGGCTTGTTATCCATAAATTTCAACAGCCGCAAGGTCTTTTGGGGAGAGCAAGAAATGCTTTTGCGCCGCAAGGAATTTGACCTTTTGGCTTATCTGCTCAAACACAATGGTCGGGTCATTTCACGTGAAGAGCTACTCGAATTTATTTGGGGCGGCAGCGATGTCAGCGATCGGACGATTGATACCCATATACAACGTTTGCGCCAAAAACTCGAACAATTCTCCGAAGCCAAAGATCTGATTGAGACACTCAGAGGGGTTGGTTATCGCTACAAGGGCAACAGCTCTACCCGGCCCGCCCAGGCTTAAACGGGTCATCCACCTATTGCGAAGATTGAAGGGTATAGCCCAAAGCACTGGAAGTCTGGGGGAAGTCTTGCAGACTCAGGCCCTTGAGTTCGGGGGCCGTGGTAAACGAGTGGCCCGACTCCAACAAATTGCGCAACGTCTCTTTGAAGGTCTCCTGAAAAATCGCCTGCTCCTGCTTCAATTCACCTTTGTCTTCCAAGGCTTTAAGCGCCTGGGCAAAGGCCTTGTCTCCGACAGCATAGAGCACAGTGACCAGGACGGCCCCATGGGGAAAACTCAGCTCTTGATCGACCTGTTTAGAAGCCAACAGGAGAGCTTCAAGCGCAGCTGCGTCGCCACTGAGGGCTTTTTGCAATTGGGCATTGTAATCCAGATTGTTTTTTTTACTGGCTTCGAGCAGCGATTCCCAACAGCAGGTCAATTGGGTCGGGGCAAAGCTGATTTTTTTGCCACTGGCACTTTGGCTGGTACTTTGGCCTGTGCTTTGGCCGGTTGTGTCTTCTTGAGTTGACTGGGGACAACCTGTCACAAAGAGCAGCAGGCCAAGGAACAAGCAAGAGCTGATAATCGTAGGTTTGAGATGAGCGAGAAAGGGTTTTTGCATAAGTTTATTTTCCTAGATGGAGTATAACAAGGGAGCTGCGGCTTGCCAATTCAAATGGCGTGTTTAAGCCAGCATTCCGCGCTCCAGAAGGGCCTCATAAGTGGCATAATCGCCATAGCTGTTCATCTGACGCGGATAAACTTCAAATAAAAGATGGGCTGAATAATACCAATCCGCAGGCTCGGGAACAAAGCCCAGATGGCCCTCTCCAGCGCGGTGCATCAGCACGATTTGAGCAAACTTCGGAAATTCAGCCGGGTGTTGGCAAAAATAGCCAATTGCCGCCTCGGCGCTGTCAAATCCCTTGAGGCAGGTCACTTCCAGTGGATGCCATTCCGGCAGCAGATCGCGTTCGAGCACAATCTGCACCAACAAAAAATCTTGTTGACCTGCAAAGGCAAAAAGTTCGCCCCGCTCGGCTTCTGCTTGGAGTTTCGCCTCTTTCCAAGCTTCGCTTTGCTGGGACACAGGCGGTGAGGCTCTGTTTAAGCCCTGCAAGAACCACTCTTTGGCACTGAGCCCCTGGGCCTTCCGGGCCACTTCAAGGGCCTCAAATTCCTCAGCACTCAGCCAAAAGCTGACCTGGCGGTCGCCGCGGGCCTTGCGGCTTTGGCGGTAGTTGGGGGCAGGAGAAGAAGGTCTCGGCATCAATCATTCTTTTCGCTTTTTCATTAAAAACGAAAGAGAGCAGGTGCTAGACCGGCTCTCTTCGCTGGCTAATTAAAAGATCTAAAAACGAGCGACCAAACGCTCTTGCAGCATTTTCTGGAGGCGGGCTTCAACGGGTGAACCGGGGGCCACTTCGTTTTTGAAGAAACCACCCTGCAACAATTCGAGCAGATCTTTGGCATCCATTTTGGGCAGAGCATTGAGCGAGCGCTGGATTTTTTGCAGCTTGGCTTCTTGATCTGCTGGGCTGGCCACATTGGCCAAGTCAAAGATCAGCATCACGCGGCTGAGCAAATTTTTGGACTCGAGTTTGATATAACGTTCGAGAGAGGCGTAGATCAGACGGGCGACAGGGTGTTGGGTAATATCGCCACCGGGAATCGGGTGGTGTTCAATTGCTTCAATCGCATTGGAGATAATTTTTTGCAGTGAGGGACGGGTGGATTTGGCAATTTCAACGCGGAAAGCCGCTTCAATTTGGGCAAATTGAGCGGGGTCTTCGGCATGGGCCATTTCTTCGATCAGGTTGAGTGCGCCATTGGTGCTCATTGCATTAATGGGGGCATTGATAGAAGCGGCTTGAATTTGGCGGGGTGCAAGGGCGGCGTTTTGCAGGGGCAGCTGGCTGCCACAGGCGGTGAGCAGCAAAAGAGAGGAGGTCAGGGCGGCAGAGAAGGCAGCAGAGAGGGTTTTGCGAATCATCATGGGTCAAACATCCTTTGGCGTAGCTTGTATTAAGTTATTGTTAATATAGTGTTAAGTCGCAGGATCTTGCTTCAAATTCTTGCCCAAAACTTATTTCGGCCATTAGGATTAATTCATAGATTAAAATATATACATATCAATGAGGTAATTATTAAATGTTCAAATCTGCTGCATTCCTTTGTCTTGCGATCCTGGCACTGGGTACCAGCTGCGATAAATTGCCAAACAGCCCCGCAGCATCGGGAGATCTGCCGGTGGTCACACCCAGTTTGGCCCCAACGGCCGCACCCAGTGCTACCCCAGAATTAAAAGATATTGTGGATACTGCCGTAGCTGCAGGCAGTTTTAATACTCTCGCAGACCTCCTCAGCGAAGCCGGTCTGGTAGACACCCTCAAAGGAGCGGGGCCTTTTACGGTTTTTGCGCCCAATGATGCAGCTTTCGCCAAGATTCCGGCAGCCGATCTCGCTGCCCTGAAAGCCGACCGCGAAAAGCTGAAAAAGGTCCTGCTTTACCACGTTCTGGCTTCCAAAGTAGCAGCCGCAGATGCGCCAGCCAACGCCGATGTGGCCACGGCTGCCACGGCCACGGTCAAAATCGTCAAAGAAAATGGGGCTGTCAAAGTCAACAATGCGAATGTCACCAGTGCGGATATCATGGCCAAGAATGGCGTGATCCACGTAATTGACACGGTCTTGATGCCCCCGATGTAATTCGTCAAGCTCCCAGACCTCACAACCTCCGGGCTTCGGCCCGGTTTTTTTTTTGCCGAGGTTTAAGCGGGCGGATTTTTATCGCTATCATCGCTTTTGTTGCGCATCATTAGCAATCCAGCCACAATCGCCAAGGCCAGAATACCAAAAACCGCAAGGTAGAGAACATTGTTGTTTTGAGGTTCAGCAGGTTCTTTTTCTTTCACCTCAATGGTCCTTTCAATAATGGTCTCTTTTGTATTTGTATGTGTCTCCGCTCCAGCAGAAACATGTACATCCGGCAATTGGATATTTACATTTGCGGGAGGATGAGCGGTTGGTACTGCGGTACGGGTTTCAACAGGCGCGGAAGTACGGGTCTCCACCGGCCTTGCGGTTTCCATCCTCGGCTCTTTAGTCGGTATACCCTTAAGAGGTGTAGCCGTGGGGGTGAGGGTAACATTTGCAGTGGGCGTATTTGCGGCCACACCCGCTGGACTGGCTTCCAGCGAAAGTTTAAAAGTGGTACTTTGTTTGGCTGCTTGGACTGGTTGGGCAAAAATCACCAGGGCCCCAGCAAGCAGTTTCATTATCAAGCGTAATTTTGTCATAAGAGACCATTCATGGAATTTATTTTCCATTTTAAGATAAATTGAGATATTTGAGAAAAACAAACGGCATCTGGCCAGCTGATACGATCGCAGAATATTTCTGTTTGTTTCAGCTGACCAGAGAAGACAGACTAAGTGAGCATCACCTCAAAAGCGACATTGGAGGCTTTGCCACCCTGATTATAATGAATGACGACACGGTATTTGCCCCTGGCATTCAGGTCAAAACCGGCACCATAGTAGGGCGAACGGGCAGTTGGAGCAACCCATTTGAGTTGCGTGCCAGCTGAGCCAATCTGCTTTTTATCTGGACCTGTGATGGTCACTTTGACATCGGCATTTGTGAGAGCCTGTTTTGTTTTGCTATTCAATAACTGAACGGAAATCATGTGATTCCGGTCTATACCAACCGGTTGAACCGCTTTGTTCGCTTTCATATCTTTGCTGTGATCCGCCATATTGTGGAACTCCAGCACAACCATTACATCGCGAATCACCAAATGATTGCCTGCTGAATGGGTATCTATTTCCATGGCCTGGACTGGAAATAGGGGGATTGTGGCCATGCTACCGAGCAGGGCCGTTGCAAATAAGGCCAGTGCTTTGCGGGTAAGTTGATGATTTGACATAAATTTTCTGCGTCCTCAATCAATACTGATTTTTATTTTTCTGGGGCTAAATTGGATTAAGCGACCCGACCTCGAAGCCTTTGTATTCGAGTTTGGACTTCAGGATCTCAGTATAGCATTTAAAATTAATAAAATTTTATATTATTTAAATAAAATACGCTTTTTTTATTTGTAATATTTTATTTTCAATTATTTATCTATTTATTTTTTTTGTTTTATTTATTTTATTTAAAATAACAAATAGAAACAAAAAAGTGGACCTGTTTCACAGGCCCACTGGCATTCTAGCCCAATCCAGAATTCAGGGATACATTCCCAAAACCTGATCTGCACGAATCACAGCCATAGAAGTCAGACCCAGGGGAATTTGGTATTGAATCAGCAGCAAGGGACCAATCTCTGTCACACTGATCACGTCATTATAAACAGAGAAATGGGCATCCAAGAGCAGGTTCGGAGCGAGTGATGTTCCCGAAGCCGTGGAAATATTGGCACTGGCGCGCAAGACCTTCAAGCGCACCTGTTTGAGCCCCATTTTTTGAAAGGCGCTGGCCCAATCACGGGCCAAAGCCGCTTGGCCCTGGTATATCAGATCGGTATTCTGTCCGATTGGGACCTGGGCCTGAATGGGAGAGGCCGAAAATCCAACCAGAATCATCAGCATCAGAGCAAAGGTCTGCAAAAATGGAATGCGCATCAATCTAAAATCCTCCAATTTAACTTAAACATTCAGATAGTCTTGTGCATATTTCAGTACTGGCAGATCAGCAGCAAGCCAGTCCAAACAGCTCAATTGTATTGAATTACACCAGCGCAATTGGCTGTGTTCTTGGGGAGATAGTGCCCCCGAACACCACACACAGACAAATGGCCAGAGGCGAATCGCTTTATCGGGATAGTGGTGCTCGACCAAGGGCAAAGCCTGAAGCACTCGAATTTCAATCCCCAATTCTTCTCGAATTTCGCGCACGAGACAGGTTTCAGGCGTTTCTCCCGGTTCAACTTTGCCCCCAGGAAACTCCCACATCCCTGGATGTGACATATCAGTTGAGCGTTGCGCTGCCAAAATCCGTCCAGAATCGATCAAAACAGCACAGGTCACGTCCACAAAAGGCTCTTTCACCCCAACACCTCTTCAACCGTGGGAGACTCAAGCAGAGGCAAAGCTGGGAATTGCGGGTCTTTAAAATACAATTCAACCCGTGTACCACGTTGGGGTAATTTGTTATGGCTGTGAATCTGGATAAGGGCCTGATTGGCCTTTAAATAGGCTCTGCAGAGCTGCATGCCAATGCCCATCCCTGTTTCTCCGGCAGTGCCCACCCGACTGACTTGGCGCTGCCCTGAGAGCAATCGGGCGATTTGCTCTGGTTCCATACCCACCCCAGAATCTTGAATGCTCAACAAAAAATCACCCTTTTCAGCTTGGGTGGTTGCCAAGACAATTTGCCCACCAACTGGGGTAAACTTAATCGCATTTTGGACCAAATTGCGCAGTATCAGGCGCAGGTGATTGGGGTCAATTTTGATCTGCCCACGGTAATGGGCTGCCAATGACAGTGAGATCTCTTTCTGTTCCGCTGCAACAGCATACAGCGCAGAGATCTCAACCAATATGTCGAAGGGGTCGAGCAATTCAGCCTGAGCGGGATAGCCCTTTAATTCCTCTTGGGCCCAGTGCAGCATATCGTCCAAAGAACAGCTAATACTTTTGATCCGCTCTTTGAGACCGGGTAAAACATCTGCCAAAAGTTCTTCTGGGTCAAAGGTTTTTTGTTCGAGCAGCCCCATCAACATCAATAAATTTGAAAAGGGCCCACGCAAATCATGAGCCAAAACAGCAAAGAGCTGGTCTTTTGTCTGATTGCTCTGCTTTAACTCTTCAAGCGTCAATTCCAATTCCTGGGTACGCAATTGAACCTGCTCCACCAATTGACGTTCATGGCTGCGGGCAAGATGTAAATTGGAAAGTAACAGGGCCTCCCGCGAACGCACCAAAGCCTGAATTTTCAAGGCAAAGATCAACGCGATCGAGAGCATACTCAATAATTGTAACCAAGACAAAGCGTGAAAATACCCTGCGTGAAAGCCAACCCATCCTGAAACCATCAGAGAAAAGCTCAGCATCGCTGCAAAGTAAAACATCCAGGATAAAAAATAAAAACCGGTAATCGGCTTTTTATAGCGAAAACTCCAGACGACCCCAGCCACCCAAAACAGGGGCAGAATCAGACTCAAAACATGGCCGTGGTAAATACTCAGGCGATTGTTCTGCAAAAAAAGCAGTGGTAGCCCCAAGAGCACAAAAAGTTGCAAGCCTCTGACCACTCGTTGTATCAAAGGCGAAATTTCGGCTTGAGCAAACTTTAAAAAGGCCTGAAAATAAATCAGTGCTATCACCAAAATCCAGGCAAACATCGAATCATGCAGATAATACTGCCAAGTCAGCGGCAACATGCGCTCATAGCCAAAGACAAAGCCAAACCAATACAGGCCCCAGCCCCCCATGATCAGGGCATGCCAGAGATGCACACTCTCTTTGAGCATGAACAAAAGCACCAAATTATAAATAATCACAGTGAAAAAAGCGCCCATCGCGGCAAAATCACTTAAGACCTGAAAGCGCCGCTGAGAACGGTAATCACTGGCACTGACCACATCCAATGGCAAAGTCAGCCAATTGTGACTGGCAATTTTGAGATACCAATAGGCCTGACCGGAAGACGGTGAGATGGGATCCAGTTCGAAGGCTGAATCAATTGAATTTAAGATCTCATGGTCCTGTTTGACCTGGGCTTCGGGGTCGAGCGTGCCTCTGCATTGTTTGTCCCAGCGCTGGAGATACCGTTGGTATAAACAGACCTTGTCCAAATTGGCCCGGTGCAGCCAAAGCAACGCCTGGTGCGGCAAGGGCTCAATCACGGCGATCCGCAACCAAAGCGTCTCAGGACGAATGCCCCAGGCCAAGTTGGGGGGTGCCATTTGCCAAACATTTTCGGGTAAACGCGTAACCGCATTAATCTGGGCCTGATGGCTGGCATCCCAGTAATAGCTGACCTGCTCAGCTTGGAGTTGCTGATGGGCCTGAGCAGGTGGAAGCCATCCTTGGTATCCCAAAAGTGCAAGGGTAAAAAAAATCGGTAATAGAAAAAACCATCTTTGCGGCCACATAACTGAATAGGGTTATAGGCCAGATCCATCTAAAACTGAAGCAGAGCGGTTTAGACCAGCCAGTTTAAAACACCCAGGGTGCTGTGTAAAAACTTCCAGACCTGTTCTCGCTGGGCGCCCGGGCTCGCTCCACTTGCAAAGATTTCAGACGACTTAAGCACCGCCCCACTCCACTTGCCTTGGAGCCACTCACCATAGGTCAAAACAGGCAAAGGTTCAGTCAGTAAAGGCGCTGGTTTGACATAAAAATAGGGTTCTTTGAGCACTGCGTCTCCGGCAGAAAAACCAATCGCAACCGAATAGACTGGCCGCATAAAACTAAAAAACAGATCAAAGTGTTTCGGCCAAAGCGACAACCGCGAAGCATTCATCGGGTGCAGGGCTTGAATTTCTTGCAATACATTTTCGGCATTGGCCAACCAATGATACAACTCACTGCTGCTTTGGTTGGGAGCCCGGAACAGCGCCCCACTGCTCAAAGGGTGCATCGGCAAGCTCCAGGGCAAATCAGCCGGACGCAACAAGGTTTTCGCCACAGCTGCCCCCAAATAGTCCTTCAAGGCCTGTTCCATCCAGTCGAAAGCAGCTTTAAAGGTATGCCCGACCAAGCCAAAATCGGCGATGGTTTCAAATCCTTTTTGCTGGTGTCCCTGCAATTCTAAACGCAGTTGATGCAGATCCAAGCGCACGCGGAAGGCCTTTCCGGGCTTGATCTCTTGTCCCAAGATATGGCCGTTGGGATCCAATTGCAGAGCGGTGTGAGACATATCGGGATGAGAGGGCAAATAGGTGGCACTCACCGCGGCCACGATTTGAGCCGCCATATGCACCTCTTGGCGCGCAGCAACAAGTTTCTCTGGGGGCAAACTGAGGGGCTGCCAAGTGTAAGCTGAGGTATTCATAAAAGCCTCCTTTGATCTCTTCTCATTTAAGTCTAACGCTTTGACTCCGCAAAAATCTTGATCTTGGACAATTTAGACCTTGATTTGATCGCACCAGCGCTGCCAAACATGGCGGTAAGCGCCTTCTATCTCGCGGGCATAGGCCCGGCTGTCGCAGATCGGCGACGCCAGTAAAGTTTGGCGCAGGGTTTGACGATAAGCCACCAGGCGCAGACGATCTTGTGCCAGGACAAGTACTTTGGCAATATATTCACTTTGGCTCTGGGCCAGCAATTCAGGATGTCCCAGGGTATTCAATAGACTTACCCCAGCTCGTGTGCCCCCGGCCAGGGAGATGACAGGAACCCCCATCCAGAGGGTTTCAAGTGTGCTCACGCCGCCATTATAGGGAAAGGGATCAAGAGCCAGATCCAATTGGCCATACCAGGCAACATGCTCCTGATGAGCCGTTTTCCCTTGTAAGATAAGGCGTTCCCGATTAATTCCCCAGCGCGCAAAACGGCTCTCCAGATGCGCTCTCTGCAATGGGTCTTCCAAACCGCGAAATTTAAGCGCCAATTGCGCTTGGGGCAATTGTTTTAGGATCTCCGCCCAGGTTCCAATCAGGGTCTCGTTTAATTTGAAGCCCTCGTTACCCGAGCCCAAGACAATCTGATCCGAATCCAAACAGGGCAAATCCTGCAGGGGCAAACCCACCAATGTGTACGGAGGTGTCCAATGAAAGAAGTGTGACAAAGTGAGCAGAGCCTCGCTATAAAAGGCCTCACGCTCGGGGGGCACAAGCCAGGCATCAGAAAAGAGATAGTCCATTCGGCTCAAACCTGAAGTCCAACCAAAGCCCAATCCACTGATTTGAATCGGCGCAGGTTTGTGGGCAAAGACCTGCAAACGGTGGCCCAGAGTATGCCCCGAGAGATCGACCAGGATATCGATCTGATCGGCTTGAATCTGTTCCGCCAGGGCCAGATCTGAGAGGTCGGAACAGTTTCGCCAGAGCTGTACAGCCTGCCGAAAGCGGCGGGTGAATTCATCCTCTTGCCGGGAATTGGCATAGACCACCCAAAAGAAATCGCGGGACTGATGGGCCTGAAACAATCCCAAGAGCAGACAGCTGAGAGAATGTAAATTCAAATCCCCTGAGACATAGCCCACCCGCAAGCGGCGCTGGGGATCTTGGCTTTTGGGAACTGATTTCAGGGGTTGGACTGCGGTCTCTTGAGCTTGCCCCCACTGACGAAAGGGTTCAAACCGCGCCTGATCGCTCAGATCTGGCAAAAACAAAAACAACGATTGATAAGCTGTGTAAAAATCGGTATCTTCTGGCCGTGCTTGAAGGGCCATTTGATGAAAAGGCAGGGCCTTTTCGGGCTCTCCCAAACGGCGGTGGAGGCTACCGCGCACAAAAGCCAAAAGGGGGGAATCGTGGGTTTGCAAAGGGCCCGAAAAAACCCACTGATAAAGCCACATACACTTATCCGAGTACACAAGCTGTTTTAAAAGCTGAAAAAAACGCGTTTCAAAATAGGTGGATTCTGGTTGAATTTCACAGGCTTTGAGCAAATGAAGCAGCGCACTGGCCCAATCTTCTAAACGGCAAAAGAGATTGCCCAAATTGTGGTGAACGACCGCGCTCAAGGGCGCCAAAACCAACGCCCGCTCAAAGGCCTGCTGGGCAAGAACCAGCTCGCCCTGATCGCGCAAAACGGAACCGCTTAAATTGAGCAGATCGGCACTTTCTCCCAAAACCAAAGCCGCTTCAAGCAGAGATTTTGCTCGGGGCAGGTCTTTTTGCAAAAGGGCAATCAACCCACGCTGTTGCAGAGCAAATTGTTTGGGTTCTGGAGGCAAGTCAAAGTCCAAGGCCTCAGCATAAACATGATCAGCTTGTACCAGCTCGGCTGCTTGCTGTAAACCCCAGGCCTGCTCCAGCAATTGCAGGGCACGGTCAGGTATCCGCATTTAGGTCTGTGAGTTGCCCAAAGAAATGTCCAAAGGGGTGGTCAGCGGCACCCCCAATAATTCTGACGCATCACCTGGGCTGGGTGAGTTGTACTCCAGCGCATAGTCGCCATGGGCAATTAAGCGGCCTGTGGCGTGGGGGTAAAAATACAGCCAGGCCCTGACCGGCTCATTGCCTAGATCACTCTGATCACTCTGATCACTCTGGTCGAGCAAGACAGAAATCTCTTCGCGCACGTAGACCAAGGGGTGTTCTTCCAGCTCATCGAGACAGGCCAAGGTCTCTGGACTGACTTGGTAGACATCAACCCGAATCTGAGAAACTTCCTGATGGGGATCGACACAGGGATACTCAGCCAGATAGAGTGCAAAACGCTCTTCGGTCCAGCCCAATCCCAGGTATAAGCTCTCAGCCAATAAATAATTCCAGCGGCGGCCTTGGCGCAAAGTGCCATAGACAGCAACCAAAGTCGTGGATTCAGCATTCGGCATCTTAAAATTCGCTTCGTCTTCGATAGTGGACATAACCAGTATAACTAAGACGGGGGATTAAAGAGCAAAGCCCGGTCCAAAATAGCCACAAATTCAGCCATGGTCGTGGGAGGGGGGCCTGACAATTGAGGTGCTTGCACCTGAAGTGCTGCCATCAATTGCGCGGCTTTGCGCATTTCTTCAGGCAAAAGCGGCCTGTCCAAAGCAGTTTTAAGTGCCGCGCTGCTGGTGCTGATCAGGCTGGACTGGGCTTTGTCGAGCAGTTTTGCAGCGACGACATTTTCCCCGAGCCCCAGCAAGAGCCGCTGGCGCTCGGTGGCGGTCATTTGCATCAAAGCGATCTTATGCCCACCTTTGATTAAAATATCTGCCAATACCTGTGTACCTTCTCCGCCTTTGGCAAAGGCCTGACCCCCATTGACCAAGACCTGAACCGCTCCCCATTTCTGAGCAGCCAGATCTTTGAGGTTTTTGATCGCGCCATCGCGGGACTTGAGCAAGGTTAAAATATCTGCCTGTTTGAGTTGGGAGAGCGGAGAACCTTTAAACAGGCCTTTCATGTCAGCATCACTGAGTTTGGATTTGCTCAACATGCCGCGGTCGATGCCCACCAACTCGGGAAAATCTTTGTTGACAGCCGCTTCAATCTCTTTATTGACCTGGGCCTTGGCATGATCAATGCCTTTGGAGAGGGCCAGAGCGGCAGCATCGACCACCAGACCACTGACGGCCTGACGCTGGGCCTCTTCGCTGCGGCGAATCCCATCAACCATATTCCCGAGTAGATAGGTATTGCCGAGTTTATGGCCCCATTCCAGGGCCTCCATTGCCCAGCCCACTCCCAGGCCTTTGGCCACCATGCCCGCCCCAAATTTGACAGCGCCTTTGGCGAGAGCCACTTCTGCTTCAAGGGATTCAGCTTTGGCCACCACCGCTTGGGCAGCGGGACCGAGTTTTTTGAGGCCTTCGGCATAGGCCGAGCGGAGCAGATCCATGTCTTTGTTGTGATAAAGTGCAAAGGCTTTTTTGCGGAAAGCCAGGCGATCATGTTCATAATTGCCAGCCACGCCCAAATCTCGGGCCACCCCATCGAGATCGTTGGCTTGTTGGGTCATACGCCGGGCTGCTTCGGGCCCATCGCTGCCGTATTCCTTCAGCATCTGGTAGGCTCCCAGCAGGGCATCCACACGCGATTGTTGTTCCGCTGGTGAGAGTTGACCACCGGCTTGGGCTTTTAACTGGGCTTTTAAGTCTTTCAGAGCCTGGTCGTGCAAATCTGCCAAAACGCCCTTTTGCCTTGATGGGCGGCAATCACAGCCAGGGTATTTTGATAGGGTTTGACCGTTGCCTGTAAGCCCTGCAGTGTCGTTCCCAACTGTGGATCTGCTGCGTCTTTGCGCAATTGGGTCTGGCGAGCCCGAATCGTGTCCTGAGTGGTTATATAGACCATCTGTGAGAATTTTTCCACCCCCACAAACTGAGCGGCTTTTTGCTGCACGCTGCCCGAGAGAAAATCTTTGAGCTGAAAATCCCCTGAGATTTCAAAGAGACCGAGTTGGTTTTTGCCAAAGAGATATTTATCTGCATAATAGCCGGGCACCCCTGAGGCATCAATTCGGCCATCGGCGATAAATTGGGCCAATTGCAAGCGGCTGTCGAGATCCGTGGGCAAAGAAAAGCCTGTCTCCTGCATGTCTTGCAGCAATTTTTTGCCGCGTTCGGTGGTCAAATCACGGGTTGAGAGATAATCATCAGATCCAAGCGGGTATCTTTGGCGATCACCCAGACGGGCGAAAAAAGCATTGGCGGAGGAGACATAGCGCAGAGTCGGGCTCTGTTTTTCGGGTTCAATCACACCAATATCTGCTTTTAAGGCCGCAAAATCTGCCCCCAGCAATTCCTGCAAATGCCCCTCTTCAAAAACCGGCTCGTATTCGCGCAGGGCCTTGAGGGCCTGATCGTAATCAGCTTTGCTGTCGAAACTGCGCAGAATATGGATCGCAGCTAATTTGGCTTTGTCTGGACTGAGACTGCCATCGGCATATTTTTTGAGCGCCAGGTGCAAGCCCCAGCCTTTGGTCTGGGGGCCTTTTTTCATAGCCAAGGCCGTATCTGAAGCGACTTTTTCAGCGCCCTGACTGAGATCTGTGCGGTGCTGATTAAATTCTTTAAATTGGGCCGGGGTAAACAGCGATTGATAATCAACTGCCTGATCGTTTGTGCCCCGCAGGCTCTTTTCCAACTGGTTCCAATCGTCTTGATTCTGGGTAGACTTAAACAAATCCAGAATCAGCTGGGGGCCCACCTCTTTGTTGACCTTGAGATAGCCTTGGCGCATCAGGGGATGGCTGCCGACACTTTGATAGGCCTCAAGGGCAATCCGGGCAAACTGGCCCTTTTGGTGGGCCGGGGCATGTTTTAAGAGCTTTTCACGAAATTCGGGGCTGATCGTTTTTGTCAATAATTCATTGCGCCGCTCCGGGTTTTTGAGCGCATCCATGGTTTCCTGATAAGTTGAATATTGATCTGGCTTTTGCTCCAAAACCAGCAGCGCCTTTAATTTGTCGCTGATCTCTTTGCGGACGGATTCAGCTGGATTGGCCAAAACCGGCTCTGCGGGCTTGAGCGGCGCCGTGGCCCCCAGCCCCTGATAACGCTGGCGCGCCAAAGCCTTAAGCGGATCTGAGCCGCGCTCGACAACAGCGGCCAAGATATTGCGAATGACGCGTTTTTCTTCGAGCTGGGTGCTCTTGGGATAATAATCCGCGAGCAGATTCAGGGCTTTTTCGTCGCCGCCATGGGCCAATTGACCCAGCCCATTTAAGGCTGTCAAGCGCAATTCCAGGGGGCTTTCGGAATGGTTTAAGAGGCTTGAAAAATAGGCCTTGCTGCTACCAAGCGGATCTGTGGCAAAATCGCTGGGGGCCTGTTTGAGGGCCTCGGACAAAACCGCTTTGGCCCCTTTGCCAAAGGCCAATTCTTGGGGATCAAAGGCCTTGCTCCGCCCGCCCTCTGTTTTCAGCATGAGCTGAGAAGAGGATGTGTTTGCACCCCCTGCCAAGGCATTTAAAAGGGCCTGCTCAGCACTGTCAATTTTGCCATCTGCAGCCATGGCCGCTTGCAATTCTTTGGCCTCTTTGGCATCGATCTTCTGATCTTTTTGGGTGATGCGCTGAAACGTATCATAAACCTGTTTATTGAGATGCAAATCACCCATGCAAAGACCTCGCTCAGAGATTGAAGGATTAAGATCAGCATAACACTTATTCTGGCAATTTATTCAAAATTATTGAATTTTAGCGCATTCGTTTGGCTATTATTAAAAAATTGCGCGATCGATAACGATCAATACCGTTTATTTGCCCCGTTAGACAAGCGCCAAAGCATAGGAATCATGCGGATTTGCCCTTTAAAATAAATCTGAAACGCGATGGATGTCACTGAAATGTGACTCGGATCGCTTTTAGACTGAAGCTATGTCCACCCGCCAGCTCAAGGAGATCCCCGATGAAGCGTTCGCTCACCCTGGAAAAAGTTATCAGTGAAGTTAAACAATTTGATTTGTCTCGCCGTCTGCCCAAATCCTTTCAAAATCCCCTGAAAGGGGCTGTCGGCCCCAGCACCCTGCAAGAAGTGGACTTGCCTTCCACCGAGCCCAAAGCTCCTCTGGACGTGCGGCGCCAGGCTTTGAGCGATGAAATTGATCTGGTCCTGAAGTCACAACATCCCCTGCGCCGCTTTTGGCGGGTTCAACTCAGGTCTTGGCTGGTGAGTGTTTTCTGGATAGAATGACAAGACATGGGTTTTGTTATTCTTGCCGAAAGATTTGAATTACACAGCGAATTGGGCCAAGGTGGTTTTGCCACCACCTGGCGGGCCAAAGATCGCAAAAATGGCCGTTGGTGCGCTTTAAAGGCCCTCAACTTGCAGGCCCTAGAAGACTGGAAGTCGCTGGAGCTGTTTGAGCGTGAATCCAAATTGCTGATCAATTTGCAACATCCCCATATCCCCCGCTGTTTTGAATCCTTGACCCTGGAAGACAAGGGCCAAAAGCAGTATTACCAGGTTCACGAACTGATCGAAGCCGAAAACCTGGAAAAACAGATTCGCAACGGGCGT
>JBPXJQ010000062.1:0-62592 GCA_051715345.1 Candidatus Blackallbacteria bacterium | reverse complement strand
AGCCCGCCCAGGCAACACCCGCATCAACACCTGCTCCCCGTGTGGCTGTGGTCGCGGCCCCAGCTGCCGGACAGCCGATCACGATCACAGCAGCCCCCGCACCCCAGGCCAAAACCTACCCCCTGACAGCCACAGCGCCTACACCCCTGAGCCAATTCCCTGCCCCCCTGCAGGCCCGGTTTGAAGCCAGTGCCCAAGCAGAAGCAAAGGCGTTGGGAAAAGTCGTGCAAAGCCTGTCAGACCCAGCTCAGCAAAAAGTGGTGCAAACAGCAGGTCCCGCCCTTTTGGCTGAGATCTTGCGCCAGAGCCCTGTCGCAGCAGCAGCCCAAGCGGGCCTGCAGAGCTGGTTGCAAAGCCAACTCCAGCAAGCAGGTCTGCCCCCTGATCAGGCCCAAGCCACCGCACAGGCCTTGCAGGAACAGGGAACCCATCTCTATCCCACCCAGGATCCGCTTTACCGCATTCGCGAACAGTTGGCAGTCGCTCAGCCCGCATTGATGCAAGCCTTGCAGCCCGAATACCTGGCCTCGGCAGAGCGGGTACAGGCCCAATTGCAATCCCTGAGCCAGGGGCAACCGCTCTACGAAGGCCTGCCGACCCTCTCAGAGTTGCTGTCCCGCGACAAAGCAGCCTGGACCGGCCCGCGGGAAAAAGCCGTGCTCTTTCAGACCTATGGCAAGAGTTATGCCGATGGCAAACAATTGGAAAAACACGGCGAAGACCTCAACAGCGCCGATTTTGCCTTTACCCCAGATAGCCACGAGTTGCCCGGTCAATTGCCCAATGTCAACGCTTGGGGCCAGGAAAAAGCCGGTGCGGTGGGGCAACGCCCCTCCGGCGAAGGCGCCGACCCCGTCCTGGCACAGGTGGCGGCCCAGCTCAATTTGACCCTGCGTGGCATGGCCAGCGACCCTGCCACTGGCGAGGTGCGCCTGGCCCCCAATCAGGTCACGGGGGTGGCCCGCGATCTGGCCGATCAGATGACAGCTGTCAATGTCGGCCAAAAGTCGATCTACTCAGACCAGGCCAGTGCCGTCAAACAGACCGATATCGCCCCTGTCATGCTCGATGAAATGGCCATGCTGCGCGATTCAGAGGTCATCTATTTTGGCCTGACGGGCAAAGAGAGCCTCTATCCCAATGGCTACACCACCGCTGAACTGCTGACCGTGCTGAACACCCCCGAACTCTTGAAAAAGGTCGTCTTCTTTAAGTTTGATCCCGAGAGTGGGCTGCCGTGATGGGGAATTTAGCTGTAGCACGCCTATTGAGCGACAGGGGAGTGAATCTCGGCCAAACGCCGATCGCGCCAATCAATCAGCCAGCGGTATTCCGAACCGGGCCCCAGCAGCGGCAGTTTGTCGTCGTTGTAGAGATGGGCCATCAGTGAAATATCTGCCAAGGTCAATTGTTCTCCGACCAAATACTCGCGTGGCAACAGCGCTTTGATCCGTTCCAAGACCTCTTGGGCGCGTTTTTCGAGTGCGGGCAAATCAGCCGGACTGAGCTTTTGCACCTTTAAATTGCGCCAGAGCATCATCGGAATGATCTGGGCCTTGTAGCGGTCGAGCCCAGCAATCCCCGTGCTCAGATTGGGATTGTCGATCAAGGGTTGGGGATTGAGGTAATTGTGTACATAAGTGGCTTTGCCCAAAGCAGGCTGAAAGCCTTCATCGAGCCAGTCTTCGAGTAACAAGACCTGTTCTTTGAGGGCCGGATCCGCAGGAAAAAGCGAAGGCGTGGGAAAGGTCTCTTCGAGGTAGAGGGCAATGGCTGAAGAATCACAGATCACCTGATCGCCATGGCGCAAATACGGCACCTTGACCTGCCCCGATTGGCGGCGGGAAAATTCCCTGTGAATCAGGGGGGTGATTTCCACAACCTGGTAGGGGATTTTTTTAAAATCGAGAATGTGGCGCACTTTGACACAATAAGGTGAATAGTCAAATTGGTAGAGAATCAGGGTCTCTGGGCCGACATCGGGCACATTCGGCCCCATTTTGGCCAAGGTTTGTTTGAGCAGCCAGCCTGCCGCGCTTGCGCCACTTAATACAGCTCCCAAAACAGCCAGTTTACGCATCTTTTTGCTCCTCTTGTTCTCATTTACATCTCACTAAAAATCAGGACCCCACTGCACGGGCCGAGATACAATAGGCCCAATTGGCAAAATTCAGACCGCTTTCGCTGCGCCAGGGTTCAACAGCCTGCTCCAAGGCCTGATCATACTGCTGCCGTTCAACCTGTGACAGCCCCTGCAGAGCCTCCGCCAGCGCGGGCATCAGCGCTATACGCTCATTTAAAAAGGCCTGGGCCGAAGCAAAAGGCAGCAAAACGGCCACTTTCTCGCTGGCCACAATGTCAAAGCCGGCATTCTGAATCAGCGACGCCAAATAGGCGCTATCGGAAAGGGTAAAAGGGCCGGGCCCCGAACGGGGCAAAACAATTCCCAACTCACGCTCCAGCACCCGCGTGGCCAAGTCGATCATGGGCACGTCTTCGGGGGGGCACCAAACTGCAGCAGCCAAGTGGCCGCCGGGCCTCAGCCAACGTTTGGCATTTTGTAAGGTGGCCACCGGGTCGAGACAAAACATCAAGCCCCAACGTGAAACCAAGGCATCAAAATGAGGCTCTGAGCCCAAATCCAGACTCTCAGCATCTTGGACATCAAAGCGCAAATTGTTCAAACCAGCAGCTGTTGCCTCTTCTCGGGCCCAGGCGATCATCTGTGGTGATTGATCTATGGCCAGGACAAAGCCGTCAGGACCCACTTCACGGGCAAAACTCAAAGCTGGCTCACCCATGCCCGTGGCCAAATCCAAAACCCGTTGCCCCTGTGTGATCCCTGAGAAAGCCAATAATTTTTCAGACACCGGCTGAGAAGCGGGTTTATACTGCCCCCACCAGGCTTTCCAACGGGGAGCCATGTCTTCCCAATGGGCGCGATTGTGGGCACGTTCTTCAACCAAACTCATACGAAAAGACCTCTTTCTCTGGGGTGTAGTTAAGGTTGGGGGCCCGTTGCAACGGGATTGTCGGGATAAGAAACCCAATCACTCCAAGAGCCGGGATAGAGCCGGCCCCGTTTAAATCCGGCCTCCGCCAAGGCGATCAGGGTGTGGTTGGCGGTCACACCCGAACCACAATAGACAATAATTTCTTGATCTGGCATCAGGCCCAAAGCCTGCATTTCCGACCGCAAAAGGTCTGGAGACTTAAACAACTGCCCCTGCAAGTTTTCGGCAAAAGGGCGGTTTAAGGCACCGGGAATATGGCCTGCACGGGCGTCAAGAGGCTCACTTTCACCCCGGTAGCGTTCAGCACTGCGGGCATCAAGCAACACCACATCGCGGGCAGGCGAGCGCAGTTCGTCGACAGACGCCAAGAACTGGGGCCTCAGCTCTGGCTCAAAGTCTCCGGGCTGAATCTCAGGCAGCGCTGTGGTAACGGGCAAGCCAGCGGACAGCCAAGCCTGCCAGCCCCCATCCAAGAGCTGAACCTGCTCATGGCCCAGCCAGCGCAAAAGTGCCCAGAGACGCCCGGCATACATATTGGCGGCATCGTCATAAATCAAGACCCGGCTCTGATTGGAAAGCCCCGCCCGGCGCAACGTGGTCAGAAGGGCCTGTAAATCGGGCCAGGGGTGACGGCCACCGTGCGCAGCCAGTGGACCAGACAGATCGCGGTTCAAATCCAAATATACAGCGCCCGGCAAGTGGTTTTGTAAATAGCTTTTTTCGCCATAGTCAGGATCTGCCAAGGCAAAACGCAGATCGGCAATCAGCCAATCCCCGCTTTGAAGTTGGGGATAAACGTCTTCGGCAGCGATCAGGAATGACATGCTTTGGCCTCTTGAGAAAATTTGGTATTGGACATCAAAGGCGAGAACAACGAATGAGTCTGAAACTGTCCCAAATCAGTCTCAGGTTTACAGCCAGTATAGCCTGTTCAGCTTCAGACTGAGGAGAACCCCTCAAAATAACGTTTTTGCATCATAATCATGACACCCTTACAGCCAGAAATGTTGACATTGTTTACTGTGAGCAAGACCACACCAAGAATGCAAGCGGCGCAATATTTCATTCTATCAACATGATCGTAAAATAAAATTGTCACAATAAATTTGCTGAAACCCAAGGAGAAAAATTCCATGATAAAAAAAACCGCCGCATTGCTGTTGACAACAGGCCTATTGATGGCCTGTAATGGCCAGTCCAGCCCTGTTGCAACAACCCCAGTAAGCCCCCAACAAACAGCCGTCAATGGCTCGCCCGAAGCCGACAAACTGGTGAGCCAACTCAAGGCCCAAGGCAACCAAAATGTCTCAGTGATTGACGTGGGCCAAGGCAAAAAAACCCCTGCAGTCTTAAGCATGACTGTCAATTTCAAAAACGCAGAGGCGTTTAAAACCCAGGCTTCGGTCAGTGGTGTGCCCTCTGGTGCCACGCTCAACCAATTGCGGGTCTTTTTGCTGGAGTCCACGGGTGCACCCGCCCCTGGAGATATTACCGCTTTGGTTAAAAACGCCGGTGGCTCGCTGCTCATCCGCGCAGGTCTGGGCCCCCATACCTTTGTCTTCGCCAATGTGCCCGCCAATACCGCCACTATGAAATATTATGTCGGTGTCTCACCTTTGTTAAACGTGCCAACGGGCCCCCCGACGGCACCGTATACACTCAACCTGCTCGCCACTCCCAATACCCACAACCACGGGGCTCTCGGTCTGGTTGCCCTCTCCACCACAGGGGGCGAAGGTGCAGGTCAGGTACATGTGGATGCCAATTATCAGGTCAGTAATCCTGCCGTTCTGGGAATTGCCATGACCCTGCGCAACGAAACCGGTGCAAGTATTGATTCCCAAACCACCATCACCAATGGCAGCACAGGCATTCCTGTCATTTCGGTCTCTTAAAAAAACCGGAAATGATTCCAAACACTTAACAAGGAGAAAACAATGAATAAAAAGATAAAACGGCTCAGTTTATCTGGGATCGGCCTGGGATTGCTCTTGGCCTGTTCTCCCAACCTCACCCCCCCCTCGGTATCCATGGAAGGGGTCAAAGTGGAGAAGCTCTCCCCCATGACCGAGGCCCTGATTGCAGAAGCGAAAAGGCAAGGGCACAAAGACATCACTGTCTTGGATGTCGGCAATGGCCAAAAAACAGCAGCGGCATTTAATGTCTCGCTGAAATTCACCGATGGCACAAATTCCATCTTTGCAACCAAAGCGTCTAGCAGCGGGGTTCCTGCCAGTACTGTGGCCAACAAAGTGGAAATCACCCTGATGGAATTTGATGGCGCCCCCCCTGGCACAGGTCCTCTGCCTCCGGGCAATATTAAACACACAGCCATTCTCAACAAAGCGCTGACAGGTTGCCCCACCACGTGTGTGCAGAGTTTTACCTTTACCAATGTCCTGGCCAACACCAACGCCACAAGCAAATACTATGTGGCATCACGCTTGATCTATGAAAATGCGGCCCCCCTTTACAGATTAAATCTGATCAAACCGGCCAGCACACCCATCACACTGGCGACAGGCAGTGTAACTGGGCTGATTGTCCTCACAGATCGGGGAGGAACCGGCAACTCCGGCGGGGTCTTTGTTGATCCGCAATTTCAGATCAATCCTGGAGATACAGGCCAATTGTTTCTCAATGCCCCGATGCAATTGGACGATGAAAAGGGTGCCTCGATTGACTCTCGGGTGAACGTGACCGATGGCGCCGCAGGCATTCCAACCATCAACGTCACCTCTCCTTAAGGGGCAGCCATGTTAAGCAAATACCTGAAACCACTGGGAATACTGCTAAGCTTCAGCCTGCTCACGGCCTGTCAGCTATTCAGCAACAACCAGTCGGTTTCAGGTGCTTTGAGTTTGACTGTGCAATTTCCCCAAGCCAATGGTTTTCAGATTCAGACTGTGGCTCCCGAAACCCGCGCCATTTATGTCATGGTCTACGGCAATGGCTTGAGTCTGGAAAAGCCCCAATTCTGGGGCCCTTTGACCCGTTTTAACCCCCGTATGATGGTGCAAGGCGTTCCAATTGGCCCCCAAAATGTGGTGGTTGCAGCTTATGATGCCCAAAGCAAATTGATCAGTGCAGCCAACGAAAATGTCACCGTCCGGGGCGGCACACGCACCGCTGTGAATGCCGATTTACAGCCCAACCCAGAATCCCAGTTAAAGCCAGAGGAATTGAGGGCCTTGGCCAATTTTAAGCCTCAAATTCCCGCTGAGCCCTGTGGATTTTCAGCCAGTGGCTTGCAGGTGGCCGTCAGCTTCCCCCATTTTCGCACCCAGCTGCTCAAACCCGAAACCCGCCAAATTTTTCTGGTGATTTACGGAACGGGGCTCAGCCTGGAAAACCCAGCCGTCTTTGGCCCCATGACCCCCGAAAAGCCACGGGTCATGGCCCGCAATTTGCCAATAGGCAAACAGATTGTTTTAACCGTGGCTGTGGATGAAAACGGAACGTTTTTGACGGGCGATCGCCAAGAAGTCGAAATCCAAATCGGTCAACGGGCCAGCATGTCTCAAGACCTCAGAGAAGGGTTTGAATCCAGTTTGAGTGAAGCCGAAGTCGCATTGCTCAAACGTCTGACCTTGCCCAACTTGCAAAGACAGGCCAAACTCACAGCGGAAATGGCTCAACCTGTCTGCCCCACCCCGACACCAGTGGCCACCCCCAGCTCTACCGTGGCTACTCAGCCACAGCCCCCCAAGCTCGGGCTGATTCCGAGTGCTTTGCCTAAACCCACACCGGAACCAACCCCAGAACCAACCCCAGAACCCACACCGCAACCCACACCAGTGGCCAGCCCCAGCAATTCATCTTCAGGAGGGGGCGGTTCTTCCCCTGTGATTGTAATTCCAGAGCCCACCCCGACACCCACACCGGTTGGCGCCAGTTTAAATATCGACGTGAATATCACCAATGGGACGGTGGGTTTGCCACCGATTACGGTTTTTTAACCATGAAAAAATTATACCTATTCCTCTCTGTTTTATTCTGCACAGCCTGTCAGTATCAGGCGCCGGTCATCATGCCAGCCGGACTTGAAAATTTAAAAATTATTCCATTGCAACCCAGTTTTCCAATCACACAGCAAGAAACCGTGCTCAAAGTGAGCAACAACACTGCTCATACAGGTAAAATTCGGGTCATGATAGGGGGTGGCACATCTTTTCGCACCCAAAAACTCCATAGCGATGTCGTAAATCTTAAACTGTATTTGGTCCCGGGGAACACCGGCACGCAGACCCCTTCATACACTTCTCCCTTGATTGGCAAAACCAGTCAAAACCAAATGTTTACTTTTGAAAACGTTGACAGCGGTAGTTATTATGTGGCTGCTTCGGCCTACGACAATACCAGCACCAATATCACCGATATCTCAGGCCCCAACCATATTCAGGTCAATGATTCAGGTCTCAAACACGCGTTTGTCTCTAATAGTGGCGGTGAAACAGCCTTTCCGGGCCGCGTCACCATTGCCCCCATTACGCATTTGGTTGCAGAAACGCCCACCTTGGGTATCAGTTTAATTCTTGTAGCAGGACCCTAAAACCATGAAAAAATTACTTTTTTCTATTTTATTCCTTTGTACCGCTTGCTCTCACAGCCCTTCCGCTCCCCTCTTACCCATGTCCGTGCTTTCAAAAATTACCCCAGGTACATCAGAACTCTACAGCCTGGATATGGGGCACCCCCACAGCAAAGCCGCTTTCAGTGTCAAAATCAATCTGGGCAGAGTGTCTGACTTTCAAACCCAAGCCTCTCAAAGTGGCCATGCCGCCTATACATTTGGCGCAATCCAAGGGATACGGGTCTTTCTGGTCAGTTCGGCCAGTTTTCCCTCTCCTGGCGTGTTGACCCCCGTGGGTGGGAATATTTACACCATCAATCAGAGCTTCTCAGGTCTCAGCAAAGACCTGACCTTCCACAATGTCGCACCGGGTTCTTATTATGTGGCTGCCAGCGTCTTTACCACGGGTGTGGGCCCCTTTAATGCGTTCACCAACATGTCCAAACCGACTTCGTTTACCTATTCCGAAGGCCCTGTCGCTGTTTCAAATTCAGGTGGCATGGGTGGCGCCAACAATGGCCGAGTGGAAGTCGATGCCCAGTATCAGGTCACTGGCAACAGTCAATTGGTGGTCCCCCTCTTTCTCGCAGACGAAGTGGGCGCAAAAATCGAAACCCAGGTCAATTTGATCGATAATCCCTGATCCCAAATCGATATTTTCAGCGGTATTCTGGGTATATCTTTTTTATTGGCATAAAATACAGAAAACAGGCCGTGCAAAGCTGGCCGAACCCGTTCGCGAAAGGCGTGAGAGTGATGAGCAGCATTGATGGAAAAGTAACCGGTCTCAACTCGGACGTATACAAAATCCTGCAAACGATCAAGTCCCGCAATGCGGGCCCCCTGACTGCCCAAGACACCCAAGAACTGAAAGCGGCCATTGAAAAAGGTGGCATCGATGACAGTGAGAAAGACCTGCTGCAAGAATTGCTGGCAGGCAATAACGATGTCCAGGTCTATGCCGAAGGCGCCGAATTCGGGCCCGAGGGTCTCAAGTTTCAGGGCGTGGGCGAAGATGCCAAGAAAAACCTAACCGACCTGAACCCTGTCGAAAAACTGGTCGACCCCAATCACCCCACCACAGAGGGAGAGCCCAGCTCCGATGCCGGACATTTGGGCGATCTCAGCCATGAAAAAGACCCCGAAAAATTTGCCCACCACGCCGAAGAAATTTTACACGCCAAATTTGGCTTAAAAAGTGATACCGCCGGATCGATAGCCAAAAATTTATTCGTGGCCATGCACGACAAAGACCCTGTCAAAAAAGCCAAAGCCATCGCTGAGATTATCGTCAGACTCAACGAAACCCCCGAAGGCAAAAAAGCCCTGCAGCGGATTGTTGCACCGTTGATCAGTGGATTGCCCGAAAAGTCTCCCCTGCGCAATATCATGACCAAGCTCTTTGCCGACAAAGCCAGTTCCGACAGCCGCATCGGCTTTTTGGCCACAGTCATGAATGGCAAGTTTGAAGGCCTCAAAGATGTGCGCGCCATGTATGAGCTGATTCAAGATTTTGGCCCCGATGTCAAAGCCCTGATGCCCGAAAACCTCAAACAGCACGTCGAAAAATTGGAAACACTCTTTGGCAAAGAGCTGGGCAAACACGCCAAAGAGGTCCTGCAAAAAGTCCTGCCCCTGGGTGAGAATTCAGATCTGGTCAAAGCGACGATGAAAATGATCACAGGCGATGGTGTGGTAAAGGTCGGGGCTGGTGTCGACTTCCTCAAAGCCGTGGGAAAACGGATCGTCGGGGCCGACAATAAAACCCTCAATGCCATTACCAACTTCCTCAAAATAGATTCCCGCACGGCCAATAATATTCGCCATTTATTGGATTCCCATGCCCCCGTCCAACTGCGCGCCGAGGCCCTGGAACACCTGATGGCCACTTTCTTTGGCCATAAACATGGAGATCATTTTGTCCCCGGTCGTGTGCAAGAACTGCTCAAAACCTTTGGAGTAACAGATGCCAGTGCTGCGATTGCCCATGCCGAAGCCCATCCCTCGCAGCCCCATGGTGAGACGCCCAAAGTAGATGGAGAAGCCCCCAGAGTGGACGGCGAGCCTCCCAAAATAGAAGGAGAAGCCCCCAGAGTGGACGGCGAGCCTCCCAAAGTCGATGGCGAGCCTCCCAAAGTAGAAGGAGAAGCCCCCAGAGTGGACGGCGAAGTCCCGAAAACAGGGGATGTACCCGGTACCTCTGCTGCTACAGATGTGGCCACGACAGAGCTGACTGCGGCCGAAAAAATGGCGGCCCGCGAAGCCAAAATGGCCGAAACGGCAGAAAGACTGGGCCTGAGTCCAGAAAGCCGAGCGGCCCTGAAAAAAGTCCTCAGCAACGAAAAAGTGGATGAGGCCGCCTTTGAACAGGGCCTGAAAATGTTTGAAAAAATGGGAGCGGCAGAATCAGAGGCCGCCCTCAAAGTCTTGCAACACATGGAAGGTGAAATTGCCAGCCGGATCTTTACCAACGGCCACCTCGGCGAAAAAGTGCTGCAAGGCATTGTTAAAATGCTGCCTGCCATGGAAAAAATCGGCATGTCGATGCTCGAACTGGCCCCCAGATTGGCCAAAAATGTGGGTAAAGTTTTGCCTGTCGTGGGGGGCTTGGTCTCGGGCTATGACGCCGTGCGTCTGGGCACCATTGCCGCCACAGGCAAAGATTTAACAGGCAAAGAGTACAAAGACCCCGATGTGCGGGCTTTGGCCCTGCTTGGAGCGGGCGCCAATGGCCTGGACACCGCTTTGGCGATCCTCGAAGCCACTGGGGTGGGAAATATCGACCTGCCGGTTCAATTGGGTCTGGCTGGGGTCGAAGTGGCCATCGACATCATGGTCGAATATTATAACGAACATCCTGAAAAAATGCCGCCCGAACTGCGTTTGGGCATCAAAGCCGCGGCCCTCGGTGTGGCTGTGGCTGCGCCCTTGGTTCTGCCACCAGCGGGCCTGGCTGCGACGGCCGCGGTGGTCAATATCTATGGCATGGATGGCACCATCGACATCGCCACCGAATTGACCCGTTTGACCGGCGAAGCGGCCCTCAATGGCATCAATAAACTGCATGAGCTGCAGGCCAAGGCCCTTGATCGTGGCTTAGAAGGCCTGACCGGCGACATCAATGGTCTGGCAGATGTGATTCGCAACCCCGAAAAATATGCCGCCCAGCTCGGAAAATCGGTTGAAGAGGTCATGGGTCAGGCGGCGGATATGTTACAAGCTGCCGCCAGCAAAGGCGTCGACGCCGCCAAAAAAGTCTATGATGTGCTCAAAGACGTGGCCACCAACCCCGGTGCCTATGCCCAAAAAGCTGTGGACTTTGCGATTCAAACCGGCCTCAAAATTGGCAATGAAGTCAGTCAAGCCGTGGGGGCTGCTGGTACGTTTATCAAAGACATGACCACCAAAGGGGCCATGGCCCTTGCTGATGGCTATCAAGCCCTCTACAAAATGGGGGCCCAAGGTGTGGTCGCAGCCAAAGGCCTGCTCAACAGCGCTTTAAACAAAGGGGGCGAACTGGCCCAATCTGCGATTGATCTGGCCAAAGACATTGCCACCAACCCTGGCAAATATGGCGAAATGGCGGGCCAGATGGCAGCCGAGGCCGTGATTGCCCTGCGCGACTTTGCGATCAAAGGCGCAGGCAAAGCCGCCGACGCCTTGGTGGCCCTCAAAGACATGGCTGTGAATGGTGTCGAAGGGGCCGTAGAAGGGCTTAAAAACATTGTGGCTGCCGGTGGGGCCATGGCTGTTAAAACGCTGGAGTTTATCAAAGACGCCCCTGGCCACGTTGCCACAGCGATTGGCGAAGGTTTGCAAGCCGCTTACCGCACAGGCAAAGCAGGACTGGAAATGGCAAAATGGGTGGTCAACAATCCCCAGGCGGCCCTCGAAAAATTGGGTGACGCGGGCCAAAAAGTGCTTGAATCCACCCGTGACTTTTTGGTCAATACCGCTCAAACAGTGAAAGGCAAGGCCGGCGAAGCCGTGGCCTACCTCGAAGATCTACACAAACGCACAGGCGCGGCGCTGGGCCGCTTTGGGGATACCGTGGTTGATCTGATGAAAAAAGGCGTCAATGTCAGCCAGGAAGTGGTGGGCCGCTATTGGGACGTGATCAAAAAACGTGGCCCCGAATTGGCAGATGCCCTCGGCAATCTCGGCCAGGCCGGTCTCGATCTGATGTCTAAAATCGGGCGTTTGCACGCAGATGCCGCCAAATGGGCCGTGGATGGTCTGGTGAACACCGTGAGCAGCGCAGGTTCAGCCGCCAAAAGTTATGCCCTGCAAAAGCTCAACGAAATGGGCGCAACCGACGCGATTGTCAAATTGGTCAACCAGGGCAAAGCCGCCGTGGAAGATCTCAAACGCATGGGCAGTGAAGCCATTGCCGCAATCAAAAAATACGGCAGCCCCGAAGCCCTGGGCAAATTGCTCGAATCGGGTCGGGTCAAAGCCAGTGAAATGGTCAATACCCTGATGAGCCAAGGGGCCGATGGCATTCGCAAGTTGATGGCCACCGCTGAACATTATGGGGGTCTGGCCAAAGAGTTTATCGGCAAGATCATGGCTGAAATGGGCTCGGCCTGGGATCAAAGTAGCATTACCAACGGCTACCAACCCCTGCGCGATCTGATCGGCAAATACATCAGTCAAGCTGCTGCCGCAGGTGGAGAGGCTGCAGCCTGGATGAAACAACAATTGGGAGACGCCCTGCACACCCTTGATAAAAATATGGAAAGGGCCCAACAGGGCAATTGGGTGGTGGTTTCGATCCCTGATTTCATCGTGGACATGGTTCGCTAAGGTATGAATCCCCCAGAAGAGCCCTATCCAGCGCTGGGGGAAGACCCCATCGAGTCGGTCGCCCCTTATGTCAATCCCCCCATGGATCCAGGCTATGAGTTGCCGCCCGTTGAGCCTGTGCCCTTTGTCGATCCTTTTGCGGAAATCGCCCAGCGCGCCAGAGAAAAAATTCCCAAGCTCTTTCATGAATTGCGCCAATTGCCCTGGCAGGTGGTTCAGAGTTCCCAAAAGAAGCTCATGGCCATGCCCAATGCCCGCCAATTGTCAGCGGTGCAGAAACAATTGTTGATGGCCTGTGTCAATCCCAAAAGCAATCCGCTTGAATGTCTGGACCGCTGCAGTACAGAAGAATTGGGTGCATTGGCCGAAGCCCTGCAAGATTTGGCCCGGCGCAAAATGCCCCTGAGCAAAAGCCTGCAACTGGAACAGGAACAGCGCTCTCTGCAGATTTTGTACCAAATTCTGGAGGCCGAAAGTTTTAGGCGCAATCCCTAAAGCCACAACATCGAGTCAACGTCAATCCAGAAGATTAAGCAAGATCGTCTCCTTTTGAGCAGATAATAAAAGAGAATTTGAATAAAGCAGGTTTCCCTGAGATGTCAGGTTTTTCGGATTTCGTATCATCTTTTTCGCGCAGCTTCCGCACCACGGTCGATGCGACGCCCCGCCCTGCCCAAACCAAACCGCCACAAGCGTCAGCCTCAACACCTCCCAACGCCAGCTCCCAGAGCCCATCGAGGGGAGTCGAAGGCTCCCCCCCCAAGGATCAGGCCCGTTTGTCATCGGGCGCCACCACCCAGGCCCGTTCTGCGGCCAACGTCCCCTTGCCCTTGTCCGAAGAAAATGGCGATTTGGGCCGTTTAAAAACAGCCCAAGAAGCCCGACAAGAACTGCGTCAAATCGGTTTTATCAGCGGCCCAGAGGGCCGAGAAAATCTCAATTATCAGCGCCTGGGTTCTCAAACGGCAGAGAGTGTCAAACATGTACATGGCCTGCTTAAACGCGATAGCCAAACCGGCCACAACAATGAGCTACCGCTCTTTGGTTTGCGTGTAGCCGGTGCCACCTTGTCCAAGCCAAGCGAGCGCGAAAAATTCATCAAAGGCACCCTGCTCAACAGCCCCAAAGAGTCCGCTGGGTATTTGGATCAAATGTCGCGCATGCTCAAGCGCACCCAAAACCCCACCATCGAAAAAGCCCTGCTCAATGCCCTCAGCCAAGCCAATTCTAAGCAGACCAAAGATTTTCTCTACGAAGCTGGGTTTCTCGTGAATGATGCCATGGAAGAAGATGGCCCGAGTGTCAACCGCAAAGCACTCGAACATCTGCCCAAAGCCATTGTCGCGCAAATGATCGAAAATCTCAGCAAAAACGGGGGCGTGTTTAACAGCAATGCCCCGATTATCAACGGTTTAAAATACCTCCACTGATAATGGCCCCGCCCTATTTGCGCCAAGCCCCTGGAACAAACCAGGGGCTTTTCACTTGCTTGGGAAGAAAATCCGAGAAAATAATTTACATAATATTAAATATTTTTATTTACAGTTATGTAAATTCGGTCTATAATCAGATCATTCACATTCCCAAGGAGTTCTTCCCCATGAAACGATTTACCCGCTTTATCTGCTTTTCTTTAACTGCGCTGAGTTTGTCTGCCTGTGGCCCCAGCCCAACTTCACTCTCACAAATGAGCGGCAGCCTTATCAGTGCACATTCCTCGCCCTATTCCAACAGCTATTACAGTGGCGCATATCCCGCCCCTTCAGCCACGGGGGCTCCCGGCTCGGCCATGTCTCCCCCTGGACAAACAACGACAAATGCCCCCACCATGCCGGTCGACACCAGCAACGAAAGCTACCAAGCGATTGCCGAGAACCCCTTTTTAGCGGTTCTGCAAAACCCACTCTCCACCTTCTCGATAGATGTCGACACTGCTGCGTACAGCAATCTGCGCCGCTATCTCAATCAGGGGCAAAAGCCACCCAAAGATGCGGTCCGCATCGAAGAGATGTTAAATTATTTCCGCTACGACTACCCCCAACCCGAAGGCAATTTGCCTTTTGCGATCAGCACCGAATTGTCGGAATGCCCCTGGAACAAAGAGCACCAACTCTTGCAAATTGGCCTGCAGGCCAAATCCATAGATATGAGCCAGGCCCCCCGCAGCAATCTGGTCTTTTTGCTCGACGTCTCGGGCTCAATGGGCTCACAGAATAAACTGCCGCTGCTGAAACAGTCTCTGCGCCTGATGATCGACCAATTGCGCCCCGATGATACGGTCTCAATCGTGGTCTATGCCGGGGCCGCCGGACAGGTCTTGCCCCCCACCACCGGACGCAACAAAGAAAATATACTCAAGACCCTCGATCAGTTGGAAGCCGGCGGTTCAACCGCTGGTGGGGCTGGCATTCATTTGGCCTACGAAACGGCCCGCCAAAATTTTATTCAAGGCGGCAACAACCGCGTGATTCTGGCCACCGATGGCGATTTTAATGTGGGTGCCTCCTCGGATTCAGATATGGAGCGCCTGATCGAAAACAAACGCAAAGAAGGGGTGTTTTTGACCGTCTTGGGCTTTGGCATGGGCAATTACAAAGATTCAAAAATGGAGATTTTGGCCAATAAAGGCAATGGCAATTACGCATACATCGACAGCCTGATGGAGGCCCGCAAGGTGTTGGTCAAAGAAATTGGCGGCACCCTCTTTACCGTCGCCAAAGACGTCAAACTACAATTGGACTTTAACCCAGCCCATGTCAGCCGTTACCGTTTGATTGGCTACGAAAACCGCCTCTTGCGCGCCGAAGATTTTAATAACGACGCCAAAGATGCCGGTGAATTGGGTGCGGGCCACACCGTGACAGCCCTCTACGAGTTGGAACCAGGCACCGGCAGCGCTGAAAAACCCCAGACAGCAGACGACCAGACCACGGCCTTTGGCCCTGGCGATCTGATCAACCTCAAATTGCGTTATAAAAATCCCAACCAAGACGTGAGTGAATTGATCAGCCAACGTGTCAGCGCCCAAAGCAAAGCCTGGACCGAAAGCTCAGAGAACCTGCGTTTTGCCGCCTCGGTTGCCGGTTTTGGCCTCTTGTTGCGCGATTCGGCCCACAAGGGCAATCTCAAACTGACCCAGGTCAAAGAGTTGGGCCTCCAGGGCAAAGGCAGCGACAAAGAGGGCTATCGCCAAGCCTACCTCAATCTGCTCGATCAGGCAGCAGGACTGGGGCTCTAGCACCTGTCTTATGACACTGTTGCTTTAAGCCCCTTCACGCACGGCGTGCGCCAAAAGCTCCCGACGCACGCGATCAATCAGCACATCCACCCAGCGGCGGTACATATCCGCCGAGGGGTGCAGGCCGTCGGGGGCATTCAGACTGGCGTGTTTCCCCGCTTCGCGGGAGATCGCCGTAATGGCGATATACTGCACCCCATACTGGTAACTCAAACGGGCATTGATGCGGTTAAAGGCATCAATCTCTGAGGCGATCTGAGCCCGGTCACGCCCTTCGGCAAAAGGGGTCACCCCCCAATCGGGAATCGAGAGCACAAAGACCCGGTTTTTTCTCATGCCCGCCAATTCAATTGCCTGGCGCAGCAAAAGTTCAAATTCCTGGGCATATTCTTCTTGGCTGCGCCCCTGGTATTGGTTATTGACCCCAATCAAAAGCGAAACCAGATCATAAGGGGGTTTCAACTGACTGCCCTGCATGGCATCCAAAAGATCCCGGGTGGTCCAGCCTGTAGTGGCAATGATCTCGGGATCATTTAAATCTTCCATGCCACGGTTGCGCAGGCCGGTCGTCAATTGCATCGGCCAACGCTCTTTTTCTGCCACCGATTCACCGATCGTGTACGAATCTCCCAAAGCCAAAAATCTTTTCATCGTTTTTCCTTTCTCAGTCAACGGAGCTGAAGCCAGACAGGCAGAGGCAAATAAAGCACCCCCACACAGAAAAGCCGCTCCCCAGCAAGGTTTAAAGCGCACGGGCCGTGGCCTGGACTTTTTCCCAGGCAGCGGCAATGTGGCGCTGTTCGAGTCGGGTTTGCCCCAGTACCCAGCGCAGCACATACACGCCTTTGAGGCGGGTATGGGTCATAAACATCTCCCCAGAGGCATTTAAGCTCTGAAGCAGGGTCTGATTGACCCGATCGAGATCCGCGTCCTGTGGAGACAGATAGCGAAAACAGAGGGTATTAAACGTAACGGGAGCCAAAAGTTCAAAATCTGGGGCGGATTGAATTTGCGAGGCCAAATCCTGGGCCCATTCCAAATGCTGTCGAATGATCTTACGCAGGCCTTCGGCCCCATAACTGCGCAGCACAAACCAAAGCTTGAGGGCCCGAAAGCGCCGGCCCAATTGGGGGCCCCAATCGCGGTAATTATAAACCTGATCATCCTGATCGGTTTTGAGGTATTCGGGGGTCAGGGAAAAGGTATCCAACAGGGTCTGGGGCTCTTTGACATAATAGGCCGAGCAATCAAAATTGGTCATGAGCCATTTGTGGGGGTTAAACACAAACGAATCAGCCGCATCGAGGCCTTCAGCCCAAATGCGCATCTCGGGCAGAATCAAGGCCGAACCCGCAAAAGCCGCATCAACATGCAGCCAAAGATTTTCGCGCTGACAAACGTGCGCCAGCGGTCCCAGCGGATCGATCGCCGTCGAACCTGTGGTACCAAATGCAGCGACCACACAGAGAGGGGTCAACCCCTCCTCCCGATCTCGGTGAATTTGCAGGGACAATTCCGAAGGCACCATCGCAAAAGCCTGATCGACATCAATTTTGCGCAGGTTTTCGCTGCCGAGCCCCGCCATGCGCATGGCTTTTTCAATCGAAGAATGGGCCTCAGAAGAACAATAAACCGTAAACCGGGGCTGCCCATGCAACCCCAACAAATTGGCCCTCCCCGCCGTGGCGCGTTCGCGGGCCGAAAGCAACGCGCAGAAGGTCGCGGTGGAGGCCGTATCTTGAATCACCCCGGTCCAATTTGCAGGTAAAGCGAGCAGATCGCGCAACCACTCCATCATGCGCTGCTCCAACTCTGTCGCCGCAGGGGAGGTCAACCAACTCATACACTGGGCACCCAAGGTGGCCGTGAGCATTTCTGCCAGCACCGAAGGCGGACTGCTATTGGCAGGAAAATAGCCAAAAAAAGACGGGTGCTGCCAATGGGTCATGCCCGGTAAAATCGCCTGTTCAAAATCCGCAAAGATCTGCTCAAAAGACTCGGCCTGTTCGGGTGCCCGGGAGGGAATAGAGGCCTTGATTTGACCGGGAACCAAATCAGGAGAAACAGGGTATTGGTTAACGTTTTCAAGGTAATCGGCCATCCAATCAACCATTTGATGGGCCTGCTTGCGAAAGACGTCTAACTCCATGGGTTGCACCTGTCTAGAAAGAAACTTTAGGGATACTGCTGCAGGGTATTTTAGCAGAAAACTTGCACCCACCCGGCTGAGCAGCTTAAGATCTAAATACAGCTTTTAAGGAGTGAAAAATGGAATCAGAAGCCCGTTACAAACGCATCTTGATGGCCATTCAGGCCGCCCATAACGAATCGGCCCTGAGCATGGCCGTGGGTCCTCTGCTGCAAGAAACCGGCTTTGGTTCCAGCGGCATGATAGATCCTGAAACAGGTGAAGAATCCCGTTTGAGCTACCTGGAAATTGCCGAGTGCCTGATGGACACCGACCGGCTCTTTTTCCAAAAGCCGATCGAGCTGCTGGTGATGGCCAATCAGCGCAGCAAAGAAATGGCGCTGGGCGTGCCGCCCCGTTTGCCCGAGCCCGAATCCCCCCCCTGGCAGCAATTCCTCTAAACACGAAAAAAAGCTGACAGTTTTGCAACTGTCAGCCGGGACTGAGGAGGGGAATCAGAGAGAAGTTAGAATTTCAGAGGGTTTTAATTTCAGAGGGTTTTGCTCTCAATCAATGGAGGCGCCCCTGGTATTTATTGCGCTTTTTAGCCTTGCGCGGCGTATCGCGAAACTTAGAGCGGTAATACTTCTGATCGTTGAAATCATCGGCAAGCACCGCTTGAATCCGTTCCCAGCTCTCGGGATCGCTGGCCTTTAATACAGGGGCTGAAAGGGAGATATCGTGGTTTTGATACATGGGTTTCCTCCATTGGAAATATCTATTAAATATATTTTCTTTAACTATAAAATGACTCAGGCGCGGCGGACGTTTTGTTCGCGCAACTCCTGGTGGCAACGCGCTTCCCAGCGCGCAATCTGTTTTTCGAGTTGGACATAGAGATGGGGACGGTGCTGACTAAAATCCAACCAAGCAACGCCACATGTATGGCAGTGCTCAAGACGTACACCCCGAACGGGCTGCTCTTGCGCAACGGCAGAATCACAACTTGGACAGGTATTCATCGGGGGCCTCCTTTAAATCGGTTATGGGATTATCATAAGCGATTCTTTTAATATTTACAAATTCAATGTTTAAATATAAACTATAGAAAATAACTATAATAAATAAAAATATCAAAACGCCCAAAGTAACGCCCAAAGTCAAGTTCTAAAATAACGCTGAAAGTTTGGAGAACAAAATGCCATGAATTGGCTCAATTATCACCACCTCTATTATTTTTGGATGGTGGCCCGCGAAGGTAGCATCACACGGGCCTGTGAAAAACTCCATCTCTCTCAGCCCACAGTCAGCACCCAATTACAGGAATTGGAAAGGGCGGCAGGCCAAAAGCTGTTTGTGCGCAGCGGCCGCAATCAGTCCCTGACTGAGATGGGACAAATGGTCTACCGCTATGCCGAGGAAATTTTTAGCCTGGGCCAAGAATTACAGCAATTTTTATCGGGTTCTGCCAGTGGAGATCGCCCGATGCGCCTGACGATTGGCATTACCGATTCGCTCCCGAAGCGGGTCACCTACCGCATTTTGGAACCCTTGCTGCACTACCACCTGCCTGTGCAATTTGTCTGCATGGAAGACGACAATCTCGAAGGGCTCTTGCAGCGGCTCTCGCGCTTTGAATTGGATCTGGTGCTGGCAGATGCCCCGATCAGTGCCAACAGCCGCATCAAAGCCTATAACCACCTCTTGGGTGAATCGGGGGTGAGCTTTTTGGGCTCAGAAGCTCTGCAGCAAACCTATGGCGGCGATTTTCCCCGCTCACTGCAGGGCGCCCCCCTGCTCTTGCCCTCCCACAACACGGCCCTGCGCCGCGAACTCGACGAATGGCTGGCCTTTAACAGCCTCGAACCGAAGATCATCGCAGAGTTTGACGATATGGCTCTGCTCAAGGTCTTTGGCCAGCAAGGCCATGGAATTTTTTGTCTGCCCAGCGTGATTGAAAGTGATCTGGTGAAAGGCCTCAACGTCAAAGTGCTGGGGCGGGATGCCTCGATCAAAAACAATTTTTATGCCATTTCAATTGACCGCAAAATCCGCAATCCAGCTGTCGTGCATTTGATTGAAACGGCACGGCAACAGCTCTTTTAGAAAGGGCTGCCGTGGGTGTGCCCATGTAAATAGGCCACCGCTCTGGGAAAGGGCCTTAATGCCCGAATCAGCAGATCAGAACTGTGGGGCCTGCGCAAAAAGCGCTGTAAAATTTGCCCGGTCTGAATCCGGCCCAGAAAGAGTCTGTTCCAAGCCAAGGCATACTGCTGCTCCAATTGCTCAGCGCGAATCCGGCCCTGCAGATAAGCCGGCACCCATTCTGCCAGCAAAGCTGCCGCCCGCAGAGCCATGCTCATACCATTGCCACTCAGGGGCGCAATCATGCCAGCTGTGTCACCGGCCATCAGAATATGGCCTTCGACAGGGGCCTTGGGCAAAAAATGGACCTGGGCAATCACCAGCGGTTTGGCATAAAGGGGTGTGATCTGCCCCAACAGTGCTTTGAGGTGGGGATTGCGGGCCAAGACCCGGTTTTGCAATTCGGGAATCTCACCGCCACAGTCTTTGAGTTTTTGCCCTTCGGCCAGATAAGCCAGGCAAAAATTGCCCGCTTCAATTGCAGAAATACCACAATACCCCCCCTCAAAGCTATGTAAAGCCACCAAATCGCGGGGAAAATCTGCCTGAACATGGTATTTGACCCCAACAAAGGCCTGAGAGCGGTAGCGGGTTTGCATAAATCTGCGCTGCAATTGCAGGTCCAAATTGGCATATTTGCCCCAGGTACCACAGACCACGCGGGCCTGGAGATTGCCCTCGCGGGTGGCAATTTCAAAGGCTCCGGGGCCGCCGTTGACCCGTTGAACCATACAGCCTTCACGCACCTCGGCCCCCGCCGCACGGGCCAATGCGACCAATTCGGCATCCAGGGTATAGCGGCTCAGGCCCAGACCGCCCGGTTGCAAGGCAAAGGCCAGTTCCCGGCCCTGGGGTGAGGAGAAACAGGCCCGCTGAATGCGGGGCAAGTCCCAGGCATCCAGAGGTACCCCCAGGCGCCTTAAAAAGGGCAGCGACTCCTCAGCCAGGTATTCGCCGCAAACCTTGTGGAAGGGGTAAGTCATTTTCTCCAATAAAACCACGCGAAAACCCTGCCGGGCCAAAAGCAAAGCCGCAGCCAAACCAGCCAATCCGCCGCCAATCAGGGCCACATCATAATCGGCAGAAGAGGGGGAGTCAGACATAACCCAATACCCGGTAGCGAAAGGCCCAACACCACTCCAAATCTGCTTTCCAGCCCGTTTCAGCCAGGGCCTCGGCCAGTTCCGAACGGGAAAACCCCCGCCAGACCGAAAGCGGCGCATCGTGTTTGACCAAATGTGAACGAGAGAAAAGAGACGTCAAGATTCGTATTCCCCACCAAGCCAGGGGATGGCGGTGTAAATCATTGATCAAAAGCCCCATTTTTGCATTTTGTTTCGCCCAAAGCAAAAATTCATGCAATTGAACTGGGTCGAGATGGTGACAAAACAGCGAAGTCAGGACGATATCATACTCATTTTCAAGCAGGCGGTAATCCGAGCAGATCCAGTGAATATTCAGCCCCTGACAGGCTTGCTGGGCAAATTCCAAGCATTCGGGTTTGAGATCGACCCCTGTGAGTTCAAGCTGCAACCCCGCCGCTTGTATCTGTTGCGCTACTTTGGCCCCTTTCAGCCATGCGGCAATCGCTTTTAGGCTGTCACCACCGCCACAGCCAATATCCACAATTCGCAACCTGTGAGGAGCCTCGCTTTCAGACAATCTTGGCGGCAAATTGACCAGCAGGCGTTGCAAGCCCGCCAGGGTTATGGCGTGCCCCCCCAGCCAGCGGTTGATGGTATCCAGTTCAGCAAGGTTGCGCCAGAGGTCGACACGGGGGATATCTGGGGCATCGAGCAGCTCCAGGGCCTGGGAGCGCTCGCGCAGATCCGGCCCCCATTTCAGCCAAGCCATTATTCCACCACAGTCAAGAGCGCGGTCTCTAAGGTCAAACCCGGCCCAAAAGCCGCTGCCAGCACCCGCTCTTGGGGCTGCCAAGCCATAAAACGCTCCCAAATCCGCGCCAGCACAAACAGCACCGTCGGCGAAGACATATTGCCACATTCAGCCAGAATCTGACGAGAGGCCTCTAAAACAGGCAAACCCAAAGCCAATTCGGTGACTTCGACAATTTTGCGCCCACCGGGGTGAATCGCCCAATGGGCCACGTCAGTTTGTTCGAGCCCCAAACCGGCCAGGGCCCGCGTCACCAAAGGACCGATGCCCTGCTGCAGCAATTCGGGCACATAGGCACTCAGACGCATCAGGAAACCGCTTTCGGAGAGGTCCCAGGCCATGTCCGACCAGCCTTGCAGGGCCACTTCTGAGGCAAAACCTGAGAGTTGTAAAACGGGCCCGACGGGGCGTTTGGCCTCGCCACAGATCAGGGTCGCCGCCGCCCCATCGGCAAAGAGCAAATTGGCGGCGAGATTGTCGGGGCTGGGGGTCTTTTGAAAATGCAGGGTGCAGAGTTCGACACACACCAGCAAAACCACAGCCTCGGGTTGGCTTTGACAAATCGCATCTGCCAATTTGAGCGCGTGTAAAGCCGCATAACAGCCCATAAAATTGACCCCTGTGCGCATGGTCGAGGTGGGCAATTCCAAGGCTTTTAAGAGCATCAAATCCAGACCCGGTGCCGAGAGCCCGGTGCAGGTTACGGAAATAATATGGGTGATCTCTGAACGTTGCAGAGTCGGGAGCTTGTCGAAACAGGCCTGAACGGCCTTAAGGGCCAGTGGCAGGGCCTCTTGTTGAAAGACCGCCATGCGCTGACTCAAACCCGGAAAGGGCTCCAAATCAGGGGTAGAGGGATACATGCGGCGTGCTTCGGGCCCACAGCCATAGTCCGGAAGGACCGAATGGCGCGTCTCAATCCCACTGCGGGCATACATTTTCGCCAAACGCCCCGCTTCGGCTTCTGGCAAAGGCACCAATTGATTCATAAACTTCAAGATCGTCTCTTGGGGATGCGCAAAAGCAGGTAGCGCCGTCCCCACAGCCAAACAATAACTCATCCCAGCCTCCCAAGGCAAAAGAGCCCAAAACAGAGATTTAAACAGATCGCCGCCAAAAAATTCATACGCATGGTGTACTCAAAATTGGCAGCCCCAATATCCAACCAGACCTGACGCGCCCAGCCTGCAAAATAGACCAGCACAGGCGCCAGACAGAGGACAAAAAGCAAAAATTGCAAACGCGGCAAATTCACGACAAAGAGCAGGCTGGCCAGTGCAAACAGCGCCCCCGAAAAGACAAAGGTGCCGCGATAACCCAGAATCAGACTCAAACTGCGGTCGCCGCGCATGGCGTCGGCCCCATGCTGGTAAATCTGAGTCAGGGGATAGACCCCACCAATCAGACAGGCCGCCGCCAGCCCCAGGCCAAACTGCTGAGGCATCAAAAGATCGGGCCAATATCCTGGCGGCACAATGCCAATCAGGGCCGTTAGATAGGTCCAGAAGCCCTGCACCACAAAGACAGTCAGAAAGCCCCAGATCGGGTATTTTTTTAGGCGAATGCCCGGCCAGCTATAGGCCCGCGAAGCCAGGATATAGACCCCTGTGGCACAGGCAAATGCCGGGTGCAGAAAATAGGCCCAAAGCAGGGCCAGACTGTCCATGGCGAGAGTGGTCCACAAGAGCAGCCGGGGCGGCTGCGGCGGCGCTGCAAGCCCACCAATCGGGGTGGTATCGCGATCAATCCAGCTGTTATAGCCATTGCTGGCTGGGTACACGAGCAAATGCAAAATGATGGCCACCGCCAAGGTCTGGCGCGGATCCACAGCCGGGGCCTGACTCAGTGCCAAGAGAAAAATCGGCAGGAGCAAAAGCGAAAAGGGCAGGCGCAATAATTGCAGGGTGTCGCGGAGTGCAGGGTTCATGTCTTCAGTTTACAGGAGGACGCGGGATCTCCCTATGGGCAGTCGCTAAGCTTATACTTCATATGAACTACATCCCTCCAACCCCAAAGGGTATAGTGAAAAAAAATGGGCTCCAGGTGATAAAAATGGCCTTTCAACTCGACACAGCCGAAAACCTCGCCGTCAGCGACGAAGAAATCCGCAGACTCTTAACAGAAGTCTATGTCGATGGGGGGTTCACTGAACCCGAAAGAGCCCTCAGCGTTTTTGAGCCACAGGCCGTTCGCCAACGGGGCCTGTTGATCTGTGCCCGCTCTCCAGAGCAAACCCTGGCTGGCATGATTATTCTGGTGCCTCCCGACTCGCACTTTAATCAAGCGGGCCGAACGAATCAGGCAGAACTCCATCTCTTAGGTGTCAAGGAGCCTTTTCGTGCCACGGGCCTGGGCAAAGCCCTGGTCAATTACTGTCTTGCCGAAGCCCGTTCAAAGGGTTACAGCAAAATTCTGCTCTGGACCCAAGTCAGCATGGTCTCAGCCCAGAAGCTCTATGCGGCCCTGGGGTTCGTGCGGTTGCCGGATCAGGATTTTAATCGCAATGGACGGGATTTTTGGTTTTACGAAAAAAAGCTCTAAAACTGAATTTCAGCCAAAATCAGCCCTGCGGCCCGCTCAGCAGCTCCGCTTGGCGCCAATAAGCCGCGCAGGGGTTGCAGCTGTGCCAATTGGCCTTCGGGCCGTGCGAGCAAATCGCGAGCGGCCTTTAAAATAGGGCCCAGTGCCAGATTCTGGACAAATTCGGGAACAATGCCCTGCCCGAGCAAAATATTGGGCAGGGTGATATATTTGACCTTGAGCAGGCGCGAGGCCACCGCATAGGTCAGGCCTGAGACACGGTAGAGGGCGATCACCGGCACCTGCAAAAGTGCTGCTTCGAGCACCATATTGCCCGAAGCGCCGATCACCAAATCGGCGGCCTGCATGGCGGCATAACGTTTATCGGCAGGCAGCAATTGCAATCCCGGTGGCAAGGCTGGCAATTGTAAAAAGGCATCCGCCAAGGGGCAAAGGCAAAGCGCACCTTCAGCCTGAAAGCGCAGGGCCAATTCAGTTAAAACAGGCCAGAGCCGCTCCACTTCAAGCTGACGGCTGCCCGGCATCAGGCAGATCACCCGCTGCTCGGGATTCAACCCCAAAGCCAAGCGGGCCTGAGCCGGTGTTTGGCGGGCGGGTAGCAAATCCAAAAGCGGGTGCCCGACCTGTTCGGCCCGCGCGCCACGCTTGAGATAATAGCGGTATTCGGGCTCAAACACAGCCAGAATCAAGTCAGTCAGCGCCACCAGCCGATCTGCGCTCTGCGGCAGACCCCAGAGCCAATCCTGGGGCGCGATATAATAAATCACGGGAATGCCCAAGCTACGGGCCACCTCGGCCAATTTGAGATTGAGTCCCTGAAAGTCGACCAGCACCAAGGCTTGGGGCCGCATCATTCGCAGCCAGGCCCGCAGGCGCAAAAACAACTGCCAAAACCAGGGCAGACCCGGCACATTTTCACTCAAACCGACCGCGCTGCGCGAGAGTGGATCGGCCAATAACTGCACCCCCGCCGCCAACATCCGCGGGCCACCAATCCCGATCAAACGACAACCCGGAGCCTGGGCCAAAAGGGCCTGGGCCAATTGGGAGGCATAAATATCCCCCGAGACTTCCCCTGCTGAGAGAAAAATCAGGGGAGAGGGGGAGGGAGATAAAGAGGCAGTTTCTGGGAATAACGACATATACTATAGATTAAACCCAAGTCTCCAAAGAAGGAATCCCATGGCAGTAGAACTCAAAGCAATCCGCATCGACAAACCCGAAGATGTCAACGTGATCCTGGGCCAGAGCCACTTTATCAAAACCCTGGAAGATCTCTATGAAGCCTGTATGAATACCGGCCCGCATATCCGCTTTGGCGTGGCCTTTGCCGAGGCTTCAGGCGATTGCCTGATTCGGGCCGAAGGCAACGATCCCGAACTCAAAGAGATAGCCGTCAAAAACCTGCTCAAACTGGGGGCCAGTCACTGTTTTTTGATCGCCCTGCGCGAGGCCTATCCGATCAATTTGCTCAACACAATCAAATTGATTCCCGAGGTCTGCACGATTTACGCCGCCACCGCCAATCCCCTGCAGGCGATTGTGGCAGAAACCGAGCAGGGCCGGGGTGTGATTGGCGTGGTCGATGGATTCCCACCGCGGGGGGTCGAGGCCGACAGTGACGCAGAGGCCCGTGTGCGCTACTTAAAAAACCTGGGGTATAAACGGTGAATCGGGGGGTACGGGTCGCAGCGATTCAACTCTCACCCAGCGACGTGCCCGCCGACAATCTGGCCAAGGCCCGCACCTGGATTGCCGAAGCCGCTCAGGCCGGGGCCCAATTCGTGGCCCTGCCCGAGGCCTTTGTCTACAGAGGGCGCAGCGATGCCAAACACCTCTTTGCCACAGCGATTCCTGGCCCCGTCAGCGACGAATTGGGGGCCATCGCCCAAGAATACGGCGTCTGGCTCTTGGGCGGCAGTGTCTTTGAGCGGGTCTCCGGCCAAGAGAAAGTCTATAATACCTCTGCGGTCTTCGCAAACGACGGGCAGATCAAAGCCAAATACCGCAAAATCCACCTCTTTGAAATTCACAACGAGCAGGGCAAAGAACTCTCCGAAGCCGATTACCAGGCCTACGGCAGCGAGATTGTGGCCGTGGAGACGCCCTGGTTTAAACTCGGGCTGTCGATCTGTTTTGATCTGCGTTTTCCCGA
Organism: Candidatus Blackallbacteria bacterium; assembly: GCA_051715345.1. Classification (GTDB taxonomy): domain Bacteria; phylum Cyanobacteriota; class Sericytochromatia; order UBA7694; family UBA7694. The sequence goes on along the minus strand of JBPXJQ010000062.1, from coordinate 36,096 downwards.
GTTATACCGCCAATTGGCCAAACAAGGCGCCCAGGTCATGGCCGTGCCTTCGGCTTTTTTGCTCAAAACCGGGCGTGATCACTGGGAGGTGCTGTTGCGGGCCCGGGCAATTGAAACCCAGTCGTATGTCATTGCCCCCAATTGCCTCGGCGCCTCGGTCACAGGGGTGGAAGGGTATGGCCGCAGCATGATTATCGATCCCTGGGGTCAGATCATGGCCCAGGCCTCCGACCGCGAAGGCCTGATTCTGGCTGATTTGGATTTTGATTATCTCGACAAGGTGCGCAAACGCGTGCCCACGCTGAGCAATTGCCGCTTGCCGGGTTTTTAGGTTTACTTGGGGCTTAAAAAGCCCCAAAAATGAAACCCAAAAAATGAAAAAAGTGCCGATGGTCGGAGTCGAACCGACACGGGAGAGTATCCCGGCTGATTTTGAGTCAGCTGCGTCTGCCATTTCGCCACATCGGCATTGAATAGCTGTATTTTATCACGGGGAAAGTCTCTTGCCTATGCTATAGCAAGAGTCCTTCCTCAAAAGTGATTAATTTTTGCCCGCGTGTTCCAGAGCCATTTTGAGATGGTCTTTGGCCTGTTTACAAGAATCAATGGCCATTTTTTTGTGGCCGCCAAAATTGTCGGGGGCTTTTTCGAGATAGGCAATGGTATCGTTTAAATCTTTTAAAGCCTTGTCGAGGCGGGGGTGTTTGGCCCGTTCACCTTTGGCGACTTCCTGTTTTTCAGCATGGCCCGGTTGCTGCATCACCAAGACGGTGGCGGGAATGGCAAGCGAAACGCCCAGAGCGAGACTCAGAAAAAAGGATTTTTGTGTTTTGGTCATTTTAAAATTTACTCCAACTTTTATTGTTCTACCCGCTCAAGCTAACAGTCTCTTGGGGGTTTGGCAAGATCCGTTATACTGGATCACGTTTTGAATCACCCGTGAAGATGATTCTTCGAAATTTCCCACAGAAATGGACGTCCGACATGCGCTTTCACCTGATCATGGTTTTCTGGGGGGAGCGTTTTGCCCAACACCTGTGTGAAGAGGCCCTGCCAGCGCTTTTGGCAACCGGCAATTTACCCGATTGGCCCTGGCTGACCGAGACCTCGCTGGAACTCTATTGCCCGTCCCCAGATTGGCAAACAATCGCAGACACCCCGATTCTGCAAGCATGCCAAGCTCTGCTCCAGGTCCATTGGCATGAGATTGAACTCCCCTGCTCAGAACAGAAATACCAGCAAATGGGAGCGATTCATGCCCGCGCAATTGAAACGGCCCGGCAAGCCCAAGCAGCGGTGATTCTGCTCGGGCCCGACTGTGTTTTCTGTGCGGGAAGTTTTCAGGTCTTGGCAGAGCAGATCGCATCAGGCACAGAAATGGTGCTGATTCCTGGCCCGATTGTCAGCCGGGAGCAATTCCTTGAGCAAAGAACGGAGACCTGGTCCAAAGCCTGGGGCCAAAACTTAATTGCCCAAGCGGCCCATCCCAGTTTTCGTGCAGCCCATCTCAGCCAAGCCCACTTTCCCGCAGTGCCTTCAGCACTGCTGTACAGCCAAAAGGGGCACTTAAAAGGCCGTTTTTTTCATCTCCATCCCCTCTTGATTCGCAACCCGTTGCCGATGAAAATCGAAAATTACCAGCTCAGCCCCACCATTGACGGGGAATACCTCCAGGAATTTGGAGCAAGTGTCACGGCTGTCCCTCCCCGGCTCTGGATTGATCAGCATCAGGCCATCGTGGCTTTTTCTTTGCATTCTGAGCACGAAGCCCGCGAGGCAGAACTGCCCCTGAATTTTCAGGAGCGATTGGCGCGGGTCTTGCGCATTGCCCGTGGCACCTACCGCAACTTTCATTATCAGTTGGCGCAACATGAGATCGACTTGGGAGAGGGAAAAAACCATGCCAGTTGGCCCCAAAGTGTTTACAGCGACGAAGTGGACGGCCAATGTGTGGATCTGGTCTGCCGGGCCTTGGTTATCCACCAAGCCTATCTGCAACAAGACTGGGAGCTTATCACAACACATCTTCAGGCCTTAAGCACAAGCGCACATGTTTTGGCTTCATCGATACAGCTCTTGGACCTGGAGCTGTTGATGCCCTTTTACCAGGTATTATTGGCCCTGTTTTGCCTGCGCCGCCAGGGTGAACTGCTGACAACACAGCCCCTTTTTCAACCTTTTCTCAGCCATTTGGCCAACGCTATTCCCGAAAATGACCAGCCTGGATTCTCAGACTGCCGCAGCTATCTCTCAGACGCAGCTCGGCTCCCCCTTTTGCAGGCGGATCCGCTCTGGCAGGAACAACTCCCGGCAGGCCCTATTTTGCTGGTTTGCCTCCAGACCCCCGACCAAGTCGACAGACTGCCTGAGCTTAAAACAGGGTCAAACCAAGCACAAGCGCTGGTCTTGATCGCGCCAGCAGCCTTGCTTGAGATGGCTTTGATACATGAAGCCACGCTTTCGGCCCAGTTTGAAGACCTGCTCTTTTGGGAAGAGGCCACATTGGCCCCCTCCCAATTGGCCCAACTTGTCGATCAGGCACTGGGTGTTATACTTGAAGGACATTTTTGCTATTTTAATCTGGCCTTGCGGGCCTGTTTGCAAGGAAATCTCCATGCCCTCCTCTAATCCCCAAACCACCCCCCAAACCGTGAACCCGACAACGGTTCTCTGCCACGGCTGTTTCGACGTCTTACACACCGGGCATATCCACCACCTGCAACAGGCCAAAAAATTCGGCGACCGGCTGGTGGTCTCGATTACCCACGAAGATTTTGCCAAAAAGCCCCTGCGCTTTTCAGCCGCATTTCGCAAAGAAATGCTCGAAAATCTGAGTTTTGTCGATCAGGTGATGATCACCCACGAACGTACAGCCCTGGCTGCCATTGCCGAAATTAAACCGGATTTTTATGTCAAAGGCAAAGAATACGCCCAGCTGGAATTGGATCGCTCGGGAGATATATACCCCGAAAAGGCCGAGGTCGAAAAATACGGCGGTCAATTGGTTTTTACCGATGATGAGATCATCTTTTCGGCCACCAAAATCAAAGAGGGAGAGGTCTTTGTCGATCTGTCCGAACGGGGGTTTCGCCTGCCTGAGATTTTGGAATTTATCCATGCGGCTGCGCCGCTGCGGGTCTGTGTGATTGGCGAGACGATTATCGACCGCTGGACGCCGGTTTCAGCAGAAGGGGTCTCCAGCAAATCGACCTGCCCCACCGCCCGCGTCGAAGGCGCCTCCCGCGATCAGCTCGGCGGGGCCTATGTGATCGCCCGCCACCTCAAAGAGTTTGTGGCCCAGGTAGACCTGATCACCCACGATTTTCGCGCCCAGACCTCAGAGGCCCTGGATCCAGACATTGTGCACCATTTTTACACCAGCGGTGCCTTGATCAAAGAGCGCCTGTACCAGCCCCAGCTCAATACCAAGGTCTTTGAGCTCAAGCATTTCAGCCTCAAAGAGAGTTATGCCAACCACTTTGACTTGGCCGACTACGATTTGGTGATTGTCGCAGATTTTGGCCATGGCATGTTAAACCGCGATGAAGCGGCCCGGATTTCAGCCAGCACCCCCGGTTATCTGGCCGTGATGGCCCAATCCAATTCCAGCAATCTGGGCTTTAACCGGGTCGACAAATACCCCCGCGCCCAGCTCTACTGCATCGACACAGTCGAATTGCGGCTCTGCCTCAACCTCAACGAACAGGTCGATTTTCAGCACCACCTGCCAAATATGCGCCGCTATATTCAATTCGAAAGGCTCTTTACCACTTTGGGCTCTCAAGGCGCGCTGCTGTACAGCGCTGAAGAACTCACCGCTTTTCCTGCTTTGGTCAAACATATGGTTGACCCGATTGGGGCCGGGGATGCCTTTTTCAGTCTGGCCAGCCTCTGCGGCTATCTCCAATTGCCCGCAGAACGCGCTCTGTTAATTGCCAGTCTGGCGGGAGCCCTCAATACCCAATGGCTCTGCAATGACCATTACATCACCCCCAGCCGCCTGATTGAAGCCGCCAAAAAGGTGATTTAAAAGCCCAAGGTTTAAGCCGAAACGGCTGCAGAACCCTGGCGCACCCGGCTGAGATAGGTCTGGGCCAATTCACGTAAATTGCTGGGGATGCTGGCTCCCACTTGCTGAATCACAGTCTCGGCACAGAACGAGGCCAAATGCCCCGCCTCTTCCAGAGGGAGTCCATCGAGCAGGCCACAGAGGAAGCCGCCCGCGTACATATCACCCGCAGCGGTGCAATCCACCACCTCAATCGGGCGGGAGGGAATAAAGACCTGCTCTTGGGCATTTTTCAGCCAAGAGCCCTCAGAACCACATTTGAGCACCACGGTTTCGGTCAATTTGCCGAGTTCAGCCAAACTGCCTTCAACGTCTTTGCCCGTGAGCATTTGGGCCTCTTTGCGATTGGAGAAGACGATATCGACATATTCATCGAGGATATTGATAAACGTCTCGCGGTGGCGCTCCACACAGAAGGGGTCTGAGAGATCCAGGGCAATTTTTGTATCATTTTTTTTGGCCACGCGAATGGCGTGGTTAATGGCTTCAATCTGGTTGTCGGTGTCCCATTGGTAGCCTGTCACGATCAGGTATTTGGAGCGGGCAATATCTGCCTCGGGAATATCGCGGGTGGTATAACAGCGGCTCATGCCCAGGCAGGTATTCATGGTGCGTTCGCCATCGGGGGTGGTCAGAATCACGGATGTGCCTGTGCTGCCGACTTCAGCTTGGCGAATATTGTTAATAATGCCCAATTCTTTGACCCGGCTGAGGTAGAGTTCGCCATAGAGATCGCTGCCCACCATGCCGCCTTGGCTGGCTTTTTTGCCCAGCACCGACAGGGTACGCACCATGTTGGGACCCGATCCGCCCATTTCAATGTTTTTTTCGCGATCTTCGAATTTGTTGAGCAGCTCTTGCTGGTCCGACTCTGAGACCAGGTGCATAATGCCTTTGGCCAAACCCAACGCCGCCAATTCTGAGTCCGAAACCTTGATCACAATGTCTTTTAAGACATTGCAAATGGCCAATACGTCGATGTCTTTATTGGGCAGGGGGGTGGACATTTTAAAAACTCCTGGTGCCACACAAACGGGCATTTTTACTGAAGAATTTGAATGGATTGTGATCCAGCACGCATTTTAGCAGTTTCAAAGGGCTTTGTCAGCAGATTGGTTTTGGGTTATAATGAACTTGTTCACTGAACATGTTCATTAAAATTCATTCAGGTACAATTCCCATGCGCGAAGCACAAAAAGAAGCCACTCGGGCCAAGATTCTCATGGTGGCCAAAGCCATGCTCGAAGAAACGGGTTATGAAAAAACCACCCTGAGGGCCATTGCGGGCGCTACCGGCGTGGCCACAGGCAGTATTTTTGTGCATTTTGCCAATAAAGAAGACCTGTTTTACACGGCCTTTTATGACGATTTGCAGGCGCTGATGGAAAAAACCCTGACAGCTCCCCCAGCTGAAACCCTGGCAGAGAGTTTAAATACTGTTGTTTTGACCTTTTTCGAAACCTTTGCTTCTCGCCCGGCTCTTTATTCTGCACTGCTGCAGCTTTCTCTCTTTGCTGAGGGTGAATGGGGAAAACGCTTTCGCCGACAGGTGGAGGTCTTTGGTCAAGGCATTACCCAACTGTACCAAGCGGCCATTGCACGGGGAGAACTGGCCCCTCAGACCCAGCCGCAAATTGCCACAGCCACCTTTTTATCACTCTATTATTTTTGCCTGATCACCCTGATTAATCAGCATTTTGCAGATCTTTCAGCAGCCCAAAATCTTTTTGCCCTGATGTTGACACAACATTTACAGGGCCTCAAATACTCCCCAGGAGAAGAGCAATGAGCCATTCCTCTCTTTATCGCAGTGATGCTGGAGAAAGACAAATGCGCGAATGGTACACGCGTTTTCGTGCCCGTTTACCCTTTGTCTGTGAAAGCCAAACCCTCACGACCTCATTTGGAAAAACGCACCTGTTGATTACCGGCCCCCCCGAAGCCCCACCCCTGCTGCTTTTACATGGTGCCTTGGCGGGAGCGCCTCAGGTTTTGGGCGAAATCAGCAGTCTGCCCAGCCGTTACCGGGTTTATGCCGTGGATATTCCAGGCCAATCGGTGGCATCAGAACACCGTCACCTGGATGTCAAAACGGATCAATACGCCCAGTGGCTCAATGAAGTGCTGCAAGCTTTGGCACTGCCACCTTTGCCTGTTTTGGCTGTAAGTTGGGGCGGATTTGTGGCTCTCAATCTGGCCCAGCATTTTCCTGAGCGAATCTTGGCCCTGTTGCTGATTACCCCCGCTGGAATTGTACAAGGCTCCGCTTGGCAGGGCCTGACCAAAATGTATCTGCCTCTTTGGGCTCACCAGCTGCTGCCTAACCTGATCAGTCCAAACCAGGCTTTGAGTGGTCTGTTCAGCGAGCAGGATCCGATATGGTCCCCCTTTGTGCTGGATGCCATGAGAAATATGCGCATGAATTTTGCCATCCCCCCCTTGGTTCAGCCCCAAGATTTCGAAAATTTCCTGGCTCCCGTCTATCTCTTTGCCGCCGATTTAGATTACTCCTTTCCTGGTCACGCCCTCTTGGCCCGTGCGAAGAAAATCTTTCCGAATTTGAGGGGAAGTGAGTTATGGCAAAATTGCAAACACTGCCCTCCCTTTGATGCGCTTTTTGCAAAGCGCTGGACAACCCAGGCTGATGCGTTTTTTCAATCGGCCTTGCAAGCGCGGACACAGTCCTTGCTGGATCTGCTATAGAAATACAGCGAGGTAAGCCGTTTGAGACGCTTGCCCTCCTGTTCTCCTTGCTAAATGGGGGCGTGTCCCTCTCGTGGATTCGCCCAAGACAGGGTACACTGAGAAAAAAAAGAGCAGACACTCCCAGTGCCCCCACTCCCCACTGAACTCCCCCTGATTCTGGCAGGCCCGCTGCTCCGGCGCGTCACGGCCACCGAGTTTACCCTCTGGTGGGTGGCAACAGAAGCGCTCACGATTCAACTTCAATTGGGCAGCGGGCCTGGCGCTTTGGCAGCCGTGCCCCTGGCGCCAGAGGCGCTCAAAATTCTGCCCTTGGGCCAGAAGGTCTTTGTCCACTGTCTGGCTGTGCCCTTGCCAACTGCGTTTTTAGACGCCACTTGGTTGGAATACGATCTGTTGGTTCAACAAAGTGAGCAATGGATCTCGCTCTTTGAAATGCTTCCCCAGCTTTGTTACACCGGTGCAAAACCGTGCATTTCCCTGAGCCTAAACCTCAGTGAAATCTGGCATGGCTCCTGCCGCAAGCCCCACCACCCCAGCCCCGATGCCTTGGTGGCCGCGGATGCCGAATTGGCCCAGCGCAAAGCCAAGCAGGCAAATCTGCCCAATTTGCTCATGCTGACAGGCGATCAGATCTACAATGACGACCTCTGTGGGCCGATGTTGTTGGCGGTGCATCAGGCCATCCAACTGCTGGGACTGCCCACTGAGGTCTTTCCCGAGGGGCCCGTGACAGATAGCAAGACACTGTATTCAGCCCCCGACAGCCTCTATGGCCGCCGCAACTATTTGCCGCAGGTCTTGGCCGAAAACCGTCTCAGTCGTCTTTTCAGTCCCCCTGGTAGGCCCGTCTTTACCTCCAGCTATTGCGACAATCACCTGATCAGCTTTGCCGAGAGCTTTGTCTTGTATCTGCTCTGTTGGTCACCTGTGCTCTGGGAGCATATCCACCTGCCCGAAGCTGCCGAATTGCAGCTTTCCGCCGACAAAGACAAACTCTACACAGCAGAGAAACAGGCCCTGGAAGGGTTTGTGACGGGTCTGCCACAGGTTCAGCGCCTCTTGGCCCATTTGCCCACGTATATGATCTTCGACGACCACGATATCACCGACGATTGGAATTTAACCGCCGCTTGGGAAGAAGCCGCTTATGGCCACGCTTTTTCACGCCGGGTGATTGGCAATGCGCTGATGGCTTATTGGCTCTGCCAGGGCTGGGGCAACGATCCCAAGCGCTTTGATCCGTCCTTTTGGCAGGCCGTGATGGCCTATTGCCACAGGCCCGAAGCCCCCCAACAAGACGCCCTGATCGAAGATCTGCTCAATTTTGAACATTGGCATTATCACCTGCCGACTTTTCCCAAGCTCTTGGTGCTGGATACCCGCACCCGGCGCTGGCACTCCGAAAATCGCCCCGACAAACCCTCGGGCCTGATGGACTGGGAATCCCTGATCGAATTGCAACAGGCCCTCTTACACAGCGATGCCGTGGTGCTGGTCTCTCCCGCGCCGATTTTTGGCGTGAAGCTGATTGAAGTCATCCAAGAATCCCTGGCGCTGATCGGCCAGGCCTTGGCCGTGGATGCCGAGAATTGGATGGCCCACAGCGGCGCGGCCAAAACCCTCTTGAGCATTTTTAAACATGGCAACTCCCCCCGCAAGGTGGTGATTCTCTCGGGCGATGTGCATTATTCCTTTGTCTATGATCTGGTGATTCGCTTTCGCCGCAACAGCCCGCATATCTGGCAAATTACCGCCAGTGGCCTCAAAAATGAATTTCCTGCCCCTGTGCTCAAACGGCTGGCAGCCCTCAACCGCCTGCTCTACCACCGCAACTCGCCCTTGAACTGGTTCACCACCCGCAAGCGCATGAAAATTGAGTCGCGCCGGGTCGAAGGCAAACGCAGCTGGCAATTGTTGAATCGCTCTGGCCTGGGTATGGTGCACTTGAATCCCGCCGGAGAGCCTTGGCAGATTTCAGTGCTGACAGGCAGTGGCGAAACCCTGAACTTTGAGCCCGATCCCGACAGTCCGATTGGGGCCATTGCAGCAGAGACCCCCCAAGTCCCGCGCGAAAAGCCCCGTCTGCGGCCTGGATACTCATCCAAGCCCCACGAACCTGTATAATGAGTCCAAACAGAGACAAAACGAGGAAAAAGCCGTGGGCAGTAAGGGTTTAAAGGTGATTATCACCGGCGGTTGTGGCTTTATTGGCAGCCATTTGAGCGATTTTTGGATCGCTCAGGGGGCCGAGGTCACGGTGATCGACAATCTCTCAACAGGCCTGCGCCAAAACCTCAATCCCCAAGCCGAATTGCTCGAAGTGGATTTACAAGCTCTCTCACCCACTGAACACGGGACGTATTTCCAGGACGTGGACTATGTCTTTCATTTGGGAGCCCTGGCCGCCATTGTGCCTTCGATCCAAAACCCGGTGGAATATATCCAAGCCAATGTTACGGGCACCCTCAAACTGCTCGAAATGTGCCGGGCCTTTCCGCCGCGTAAGTTGATCTACACCGCCTCGGGCAGTTGTTATGGCATCCCCGATAGCTACCCGACCCTTGAAGACGCTCCAATTCGCCCCGAATACCCCTATGCCCTGAGTAAATGGCAGGGCGAAGAACTGGTCAAACACTGGGGCCAGGTCTACCAATTGCCCTGGATCAGCCTGCGGCTGACCAATGTCTTTGGCCCGCGCAGCCGCACAGACACAGGTTATGGCGCTGTCTTTGGTGTGTTTTTGGCCCAAGTCGCCCATGGCAAACCACTGACCATTGTCGGCGATGGCAGCCAAAGCCGCGACTTCACCTATGTTTTAGACGTGGTACAGGCCTTTTACAAAGCGGCCACCAGCGATCTCTTCGGCGAGGTGATCAACATTGGCTCGGGCAACCACTACAGTATCAACTACCTGGCTGAATTGCTCAAACCGACGGGGCTCGTCCACGTGCCCAAACGCCCCGGCGAGCCAGATATCACCTTCGTGGAAATTAGCAAAGCCCGCAAATTATTGGGCTATGAACCCCAGTGGACGTTTGAAGCCGGGGTCGCAGAAATGTTAAAGCAACTTGAATTTTGGCACGAAGCCCCGGTCTGGGAGCCCGAAAGCATTCAGATTGCCACCCAAGACTGGTTTAAATACCTCTCCCCCCAAGTGCCCCCGAAGGAGTCCTCCCATGTCTGATGCCCCTTTTGAAAAAGAGCTCAGCGCCTTGACGGGCCACATCCAACAGATCGATCGCGCGGCCCTGGCGCAGGCCACCGCCCTGCTGGCTCAGACCCCAGGCAAAATCATCTTTTTGGGCAACGGCGGTTCGAACGCCATTTCCAGCCATATGGCCGAAGACTGGAGCAACAATTACAAACCCGCCCTGTGTTTTTCAGATACGGCTTTTATGAGCTGTTTTGCCAACGATTTTGGCTGGGAACAGGTCTTTGTGGTTTGGATGCAAAAATTTGTCACCCCCGGCCAAGACACCGTGGTACTGATCTCCTCTTCGGGGGCCTCCGCCAATATTCTCAAGGCCGCAGCCTGGTGCCAATCAAATGCAGTCCCTTTCATCACCCTGAGTGGTTTTAAGCCCAATAACCCACTGCGCAGTTTGGGCGCTGTCAATTTTTGGGTTAATAGCAGCTCGTATTACGAGGTCGAAGTCAGCCACCATATTATTTTGCACACGGTTTTGGAACACCTGATGAAGGGCTAGCTAACAGCTAAAACCTGTTATTTGGCACATGTCCAAAGTGACCGGCCCATACGGGGAGGTATACCCCAAGCTGCAGGCCTTTTCCAGATCTGCGCGGGCCCCTCGGCAGTCGCCCAGATCGCGGGCCTTGAGCAGGCCACGGGCAAACCAGGCTTCTTCGAGTTCGGGATCAAGGCTCAGGGCCTGGTTGAGGTGCAAGAGGCGGTCTTTGCTATTGGAGCTGCCACCAGAGCCAGGGCTCCCGACCAGATGGCCGGTCGCGGTCAGACCGTAAGTCGAAGGGCTGGGCAAGGCATTCAGATTCAATTGGCCCAATTGCAGATGGATCCAGGCCTGCTCCTCAGGCTGAACTTGTAAAGGCAAAAGCCTTTCCCAAGTCTGCCAGGCGCAGAGATTGTCGCCCTTGTGTGTACAGGCCTCTGCTTTGAGCTTGAGGGCCTGTACCGATTGGGGTTTCAGAGCCAAAACCTGCTCACTCAGCCAGAGACGCATTCCGACAGGAATTTCATCATCCAGGCCCAAGCCCAAAGCGAGCAAACCCCAGATCAGCAAGGGTTTCCACAGATACAGACCCAGGCCAGCAATCCCAAGTACAAAGCCCCCCAAACGCAAAATCCGCCACTTGCCGAGACGCTCAAGCCGTTGCACTGGTCTCATACAAATTCAGCAATTTTTGCATGCGGGCCAAGCTGTCGTTTAAGCCGCCGGGCCGGTTGCGGGCCAACCAGAGACGTTGGTGATCGCGCATCAGTCCCCGCCAATCATCGGCCAGGGATTTGCGAATGTCTTCGGGCAATTCGGGAATGGGCAGATTTTTGGCCTGCAGACGTACCATCGCCAGACGACAGGCGTGTAGGGCCATTTGAGTTCCCCAGCGAAATTCATCCAGCATGAGATTGCCATCGTTGCGCTGGCTCTGAAGCGTTTCTTGGCGGGAGAGGAGTTTGTCCAAGGCCTGTTTGGTGCTTTTGAGCGCGGCCAAGTTCAAACCTGTCGTTTTGCCTTCACCCAGCGGCAATTCTGGGTTTTGCAAGAGATAAAAGAGCACCGATTGGTTTTTGATCAAGACCTCGGGGGTGAGATAGACATTGCCCAAATCGCTGACCATCTCCGCCACTTGGCCCTCGGTCGCGCGAAAGAGATGAATATTGGCCGCCCGCAGAAAAGCGTGTTTTTCAGCCGTCTGGCCAGTGTTTTGTGCCACTTGCCAGCCCAATCCTGCCCCATAAGCCAAAGGCAAAAGCGAGACGGCCCAGGGTTGCCAATGGCCGTTGTCACCCCAATCGGTAATCAAATAACCCATGGCCTGGTTTTTGAGACCTTCTGAGGCTGCCACTTCGAGATTGCCAAAGGCATTGTCTGTGCGGCCCACCAGGGTATTCCAACTGGAGGTACCAGGGCAGACATAAAAGGGAATCCCAGCGTCAGCAAAGGCCTTGCACTCGGTTTCAAAAGGATGATCAGCCTCATACCCCCAATTGAGGGCGATTGAGGGTCGGGGAATTTCGGGAATCAAAGCCGGATGATTGAGCACAATATCCCCCCAAAACTGGGGCACGTGGCCCTGGCGACTGGCCAAAGTCAGAATTTTGGTCAAAAATTCCAGATAGACCCGGCCTGTGCCCTGTTTTTCACAGGCCTCTTTGCTGCGACCCTGGCCCAAATCAAAGGTCTCGTCGCAGCCAATATTAAATTGACGGCTGCTAAAATGGGGCAAAAGCTCGCGGTACCAGCCCGAGAGCAGATCGAGCGAACCCGGATCAAGCGGGCAAAGGCTAAAGGGCTCGTAGATCTGTTTTTCCTGCAAGGGGTGAAAAAAGCCCGTCTCAGGCACTTCGGCCAGGGGGCGGTAGCGGCGGTGCTGGAGCCAGCGGGTGAGATGGCCAAAGGAGTTCTGGTTGGGCACCAATTCAACAAAGCGCTCACGGCAATAGCGATCGAGATGCAAAATTTCTTCGCCGGTCAAAGGCGAGGCATTTTTCCAGACTTCTTCGTGGTCGGTATAGGCGAAGGTGTGTTCGGTATAGAGCTGGAGCTGGTTGAGCTTGAGTTCGGCCAATTGATCCACCAATTGGTAGAGCGAGGGCAGGGTGGGCACCTTGTCTCGGCTAATATCCAGCATCAGGCCCCGGTGTTTGTAATCGGGCCAATCGCGGATCAGCAGACAGGGCAGGCCATCGGGCGGGTATTGGCGCAGCAATTGGCGCAGGGTCATCAGACCATAAAAAAGCCCGGCGCGATCCGAGGCTTCGATTTCAATCACGCGGGTGTAAATATGCAGGTGATAGCCTTCGGGCCCGTGCAAATGGGGATTGAGGGCCAAACGCAGGCCCAATTGGCGCTGCGGCAAATCGGGATAAGCGGTCAGCGTCCACTGTAAATGGGCGGCCTCGCGCAGCATATTTTGGGCCAGAATACCCAGATCACCGAGTTCGGGCCCGGAGGTATCCAGCAAAATGCGCTGCTCGGGCTTGAGCTTGCAAAAACCCTTTTGCATGTCTAAGTGGCGGGGATAAGGGATTAAAACAGGGGCCTGACTCATGGCAAGAATTTTCTCCACATACGCTCTGCGTCTTCATTGGTAACAATTCTAACAGGTTATCCACAGTGGCTTCTGTGTCAGGAGAACCTGTCCTGCGGGCTCTTCAAGGAGGCATCAAGTTGGCTGGCTGTTTGTTAAATCCAGGTATGCGTTTCGCCAAAGACCCCGCAGTCAGTATAATGATAAAAACTCCCCACACAGGTAGCGAATGTTGAAAGTCAAACACCCCTTCTTTTCAGGTTTACTCTGTTCAGCCCTCTGCGCCACCCTCTTGAGCATGTGGGGCTTTTCAAACACGCAGGCCTCCGCCCAAACAAGCACCTACACAGATCTGTTTAAAGCCAATCCCGACGCCAGCTATATCCTGGTTTTTGCCTTTCCTTCATCGGCTTGGTTGGACTGGTCAAGCCCCAGCCGTCTGGCCCGCACCACCCTGCAAAGCCAAATTGCCAAACGGCTTTACCATTACCCCAGCTCGATTGGCCATGCCCAGATCGCTTGGTCTTGCCGCATGCCCGATGGCACCCGTCTGCAAGGAGCCACGGGCCAAACCGGCGAAGAACACGCCCAAGGCATTTCGGCCCTGACCCAAGGCTGGGGGCTGAGCCTGCTCGAATTGGTTTACAACGATGGCCATTTAGAATCCCCGGCCGAAGTGGAGCAACGCCTCCAGGTCGGCGCCAAAGCCGATCAGTTTTCCTGGCTGGGATTCCAAGTTAAACCCAGTCAATGTCAGCGCCTGGCCGAATTTGTCAAAGCGTATGATCAAGCGGGAGCAGCTGTCAATTATGGTTTTCCGGTCGATCCCCTGAAATTAGAGGGTGGCGGCTGCACCAGTTTTGCCAATGCCGCTGTCGAAAAAGCGGGGATTCCCTTTCCGCTCAATCGCTATTGGCTGCGCAAATACGAAATGCCACTGACACACATGGGACGCCAGGCCACTCTGCCAGCGTTTACCAAATTGGTCCCCCAGGCCCGTGTACCCCAAGAAAATCGCGCAATTTCCCTGACGGGCTTTCTCTGGGGAGATATCAGCTGGGCCCGTGCCGGAGAAGCCTCGGTCACCTTTAGCTATTACGATCCAGAACTGTTTTATGAAAACTTTCTCCACCTCGAAAATGCCCACCGCCAACAAATAGGGCTCAAAACCAAAGCCCCTATTCGCACCGAGAGCTACGACGAATTCCAATTGCCGCTCAAAAATGCCAGCGACAATTGGATGAAAGAACTGATGAAAAAGCAGACCTCACTCAAACTGGGTGTGATTCACCAAACATCAGGCCTGATCGTGGATCTCAGCCAAACCCCCGAATAGAAGCAAATGGGCACTTTGCTCGGCCAGATTGGCCTGCTGCTGTTATCTTTGGGCATGCTCAGCGGTATTCTGGGCTTTATCGGCCCAAATGATCTGATTGACTCGCTGGCCCCGCCACTGGGAATGGACCCGCAGCGCATCGAACGCCCCATCGGCGAACTCAAAGGCGTTTTACTCGATCGACAAGCGCGCATTTATACCCTCGATTCGGCTTACCGGCGTCTGCAATATTATGAAGCGGATGGCCGCTTTATTGGCTCCTGGAAAATCCCGAGCAATTTCAAAATTATCCAACCGACTTGGAAGCTCGATGCCAATGACCGCCTGCATTACAGCGTCGGCCAACAGCATTTCATGCTCGACCCTCAGAGTGGCTTTAAACAGGCCCTCAACAGCTATGCACGTCTGCCCGAGGCACCGCCCCTCCCCTGGACGATCAAGCTCCACAGACCGGCTTTGCTTCCGCGTATCAGCAAAGTCACACCACAAGGTGAAATCACCCTGATTCAGAGCAAAATACATGTCTTTGGCATTTTGAGCGGCCCCCTGCTGGGTTGGCTGGTCTCTTTCGTTTGTGGCGCTCTTTTGGGGCTGCTGTTTCGCCAAAATTCTCAGGGCCCAATGGAAGTGCAGATTTTTGGCATGACCCTCTTTCGCAGATAGACCCAGCAGTATTTCCCGCCAACCGAGGAAAGATCGGTCGCACAAACGCTACAAGTAAAATAGGGTTTAACAAATTTGAAAGAATGGCGTCGCATGCAAGTCAATCCCCATCAAGCCAATTCAGCTCCTGCGCTGCATTCTACAGCTCAGCCCCCATTGCCTGGCGACCCCAAGCCAAAAGAAAAGACTGAAAAAGAGCCAAACGCCACACACCAGGCATTTAAACCCGATAGCACACATGTCACCCCACAAAAAGGCAAAGCCCAGCCGACGGTGGAGCTGGTTCAATTGACCGCTGTGGATCTGGGCAGCTCGATTTTAAACGACAGCAATTTCTTGGTCAAAGACGAAGACGATTTGGGCATGACCACCAGTTATACCGCCCAGATCAAGGCCTCTTTTGCCCATCCCAATGGTTCTCAGACCGATGTCGTCTTCAACAACCGCTCGGCCTTACACACCCAGTTTTTGGCCAAAGAAAAGGCCCTGACCCATCAAAGCACACTGACCACAAACGAATTTGAAGTGGGGGTGCGCAACAATCACTGGCTCTTGCACAACCCACGTTTTTCGACAGGGGCACAGCTTCAATACAAAGGCATAGATACCGATCCCCACTCGGGCTGGGCCAATGTACAGGCAGATCTTCATCAAATGGGGAATTTGCGACAGTACCAGAACCATGCCAACCCCTTTGTGGGCAATCAGGCCTATCTGACCCCGATGGCAACGCTGGACTTTGCCGACGAAAATAGCCACGGCAAAATGTACCTCAAAACCGAGGGCCATACAGCCCTGGGAACGATGATACCGCTGCAACAAAACCGGGATTTTTACACACCACTCAGGGCAGACGCCTCTGGCAGTGTCAAATTTGGCTATGCTTATCAGGATCGCCCTTTGATCTACCTCAAACTGGATGGCCAGCTCTCGAATGATCCGCTGCCCTATGACCGTGATCATGGCACCCTGGGCTCTGTCGGCCTGGCCCTGGGCAACGAATTTAGACTGATGCAGCGCAAAAATATGGATGTCAATTTATTCCTGGAAACCAAAGTGATTCAGCCCTATGGCAATTTGGGCCATAATCCCCTGCCCGATCAAAGTGGCAAACACGATTTGATTCACCAAATGGTCAATTTCAAATTGCAGTTGAAGCTCAAATGAATGGCCAAACAATCCACACGCCAGAGCAAGCATTCTCCTGAGAGACGTCCATTTCAAGTGGCTTGGAGATTTGTTAAACTGGTGAGATCTGACAAAACCCATGGAGTTCTGCAATGAAATCATTTGCTTGTATCGGCTTGCTGATCTTGGCCTCGCTGATGGCCTGTGCCCCCCAACCCCCTGTGCCCACCCCCACAGTCAGCCCTGGCTCCTCCAGCAGCCCGGCACCCAGCACAAACCCCAGCTCAGCGCCGAGCACACCCCCGCTCCCGCCTGTTGAAATCAGCGTTCAGGCAGAGACCGCCACCCGCATTCTGGCCGAGGCCAAATTCCCGCGCTCTGAAAGCCGGGGGGCCACCGGCAAGGTCTTCGTGATGATGTTCTCTGGCGGAGACGCAGGCTCCAGCGCCAGCTTGGAGCTGCCCGTTTTGCAGGGTCGCTACAAAGTGAGCGTGAACTACCTGAACCACTCCGATTCACCCGAATTTAAACTGGACTTTGCAGATAAACATCTCTTATTGCCTGCTGGTAGCAGCGAAAACACAGATGGCGCGCTAAAAATAAAAGACCTGGGTGTGATGGATCTGAGCGTGCCAGCGGGAAGCCGCATGCTCATGACTGTGGGCGGCAATATCCGTGGCAAAGAAAATGCCTGGATTGGTGTTGATTATTTCACGTTTACACCCGTCTTGTAAAACGGGGCCATGACCGAACCACAGCACGACGATATTTACCACCACGCCGCTCTTTACGACCTCGCATTCAGTTACCGGGACTACGTTGCAGAGGTGGATTTAGCCAAGAAATCGGACTTAGTGATCAGCGGGCCTGGCGGATGATCCTGGTATTGGAGCGCAAGGAAGAACAAATACTAAAATCTAAGTGTCAGAAGAGACTTCAGTCTTCAAAGACAAAGTCAAGCAACCATAACAACGTGTTCGCTTGCTCTAAAATAACCATAAACAAATCTGTATATTTATCCATATAGAATTTTTTGGATGGATATAATTGTTCGTAGCCATTCAGCGTGTTCCAGTTACTCAGATATTTCTCCAGTAATGTACTAAAAAGCTTTTCTGGAATGCCTTGAATCAAGTGCATATTGGTGTCTTTTTCTTTTAAAAATGCCAGAGCTTGTTGATGTGATTTTACACGTTTCCAGTAATAAATCTTGTTTTCAGCCTCTGGATTCAGATAATCAGCATAATAGGTTTCCTTGAGTAAATAATCCAAAATTTTCAACACTTTGCGATTATTTTGTTGTTTATTTGATTCTTTAATCAAACTATAAAATACATATTTTGATTCAAATTCGTCTAAATTAAAATAAGCCCCCCTGCTGATCAAATATTTAAAAAGGTCAAAATGGCCCCCATATAAAGCACGATAACAGGCCTGTTGGCCTCTTTTGGGATGTGCAATCAAAACAGATTTATCAGTTAAATACATTGCAATATCCAACCGATTTGATTCGATAGCAATATCCAATAAAGACTTATCATCTCTGTGATTTGAGATTGTTAGAATATCGAGATCTGTTTCTAAAAGTTGCACAAACTTTTCCAGACTTAAAGTAGGCATTTCCTGACAAACAAATTCCATTTTTAGCTCAAGTGCATAACACTCTAAAAATAATTCAATTAAGTGGTCAGGAGAATCAATGTCATTTTGCTCAAAACAGATATCATAATCCCTTATATTTTCGACGGTGAGTTGAGTTTGAGTCTTGGGATATAAAATTGTGACAGTATCACATTCATAATCAAACACAATCAAACTGGCATATTCTGAGAACTGTTGGACAAAGAACTCCTGTACCTCTGTTTGGTTTACAAACTGGCGACTCATCGTGGTAAGGGTCGAGAAAAAATGAATAACCCCCCATTTTTCTCCGACACTAAATCCGATATCAAAACCAGAGATGATCAGAGATTGTTTATCAGAAGTATATTTTATCCCATTGATCTCAAAACCTAAACTATCTAAATAAGTGCTGAAAGAATGAGGACAAGGCATAAGAATTTCCAGGTCTTGTCTCTCACTGAGTGAGTCGCCATTTGTATTTTTAATGCCATATTTCACTGAGCCCCAAATATGAGACATTAAGAGCTTTGCTGTGATTTCAGTCGCTGGCTCCCAGAAATCAGGCTGTACCAAGGACCGAGCAGACTCAGTCGATAATATTTCCACTAATTTGCGATACACTGCTTGGGTATTTTCACTTGGAAAGCCGATAAAAATAGAATAAGATGCACTCATAAGAAAAGAAACCTAACTACTGAAATTTTGTGACAAAATATGACAATATCAGTCATTATATTCATCGATAATTTCTAATAGGGAAATTGAAAACCAAACAACCCCATAGAATTATGCTCCCCCACTATCGAGATGCGCATCTAAGATCTTCTCCAAGCGGGCCAAGCGCTCCAAATCCAGTGCTGTAGCAGCGTGATTAAAGACCTGACCAAATTCGCTCATAAAGTCAACGCAGAAAAGGGCTGTATAGAAGCCAACGACACTTTGCTGCTCATGGGTTAAGCTCAGTAAGTCACACCAATGATCTGTATAATCCGGGTTGGCACCCGCAGTCAAGATCGCTGTGCGTGTCAGCGCAATGGTAAAAAGCGAGTCGCCATAACAGATCCAGTCCACATCAACGATGCCACTGAGCCGCCCGGCGTGTACAAGCACATTCTTGGTGGTCACATCGTCCAGAAACGGCGTCGCTGGCACACTGGCAAAATAACCCGCAAAGCGTTTGGACTGATCAGAGACCCGCTCGACCGGCCTGGGGCTTACCAGATCTGCCTGTAAGATACGGGAACGGCTTCGGGCCAGTGAAGCGTCCACGACATCTGCCCAAGATCTGTGAGATTGGCTTCCGGGAAAACGAACAAAGCCATATCCTTCCCCTTGTGGCAATCTGCCGACCCGGCATTGAATCTCACACACTTCTTCTGCGATGGCCCTGCGCTCTGGCAGCGACAAACGCGTATAGACCTGTTCGAGATCTTCTCCGGCAAGACGTTCCAGCACAAGATAGGGAAGCCCCCGATGCTCTCCATGGGCGAGCAGTTCAGGCAAAGGAACCCCAAGCGGACGCAGGGTATTTGACCAGTGAAGCGCACCCGTGAAATCGTCGCGCTGGGTGGCAAGGCCCATCCTGACCACCTTGGCTGAGCCATCATTGCCACGAACCTCATAGACCCAATGGCCAATGCCTGTCGCAAAACGCTGAACGCTTTGAGGCCTCTCGCCACTCAGACTGTGGGCGATTGCAAAAGCATCTTCTTCCGTCGGTCGGTGATGGGTATTCAAAGCAGGTTTCACCTTTGATAATGCCTCCCAGAAACCAAGATTCTGGAGTTTATATCATACCCGACTAGAACCATTTAATACCAGATTTGGAAAAGGGAGTGGATGGCCTCAGGTTGTCGTGTACAATGGGTCCATGACCGAAACACAACACGACGACATTTACCACCACGCCGCTCTTTACGACCTCGCTTTCAGTTACCGGGACTACGTTGCAGAGGTGGATTTTTTGCTGGCTGCGATGACCCAGCAGGGCAAAGCCCTGCCGAGTTCGGTGCTGGAGCTGGGCGCAGGTCCGGCCCGACATGCCCTGGAATGTGCGCGGCGCGGCATGCAGGCGGTGGCCCTCGACGCTTCGGCCGCGATGGTGGCTTACGGGCTGGAACTGGCCCGCCAAGCGGAGCTGGATTTGAACTATGTGCAGGCAGATATGCGAAACTTCACCTTGGCTGAGCCCGTCGATCTGGCCCTGTTGATGATCGATTCGGCCTCTTATCTGCTCAGCCAGTCCGACTTTTGCCAGCATCTCACCACCGTCGCCGCCCACCTGCGTCCGGGGGGTGTGTATATCCTTGAACTGGGTCACCCCAAGGACTTTCTCACCCCGGAATTAAGCGTTGAGACCGCCTGGGAGATGGCAGCAGGCGAGACACGCGTGCATTTTCAATGGGGCGAAACGGGCGACGTTTTTGATCCGATCAGCCAGACCACGCAGGTGACCGTCAAGCTCAAAGCAGAAACCCCGCACGGGCCTGTTGCGCTGACAGACAGTGCCGCTCAACGCTGTTATACCTATCAAGAAATCCTGGCCCTGCTGGCGCTTCAGGGTGACTTTAAGCTGGCCGCCAGTTACGGTGGCTTTAAACTGGAAATGGCGCTCAATGATCCGCGGGCCTGGCGGATGATCCTGGTGTTGGAGCGCAGGGAAACCGGTTCAAACGCTTAACACGCTGATGCACGGCGATCTTCTGCCGAAACATATTCGGCGAGATTGAGTATAACCTGATCGCCGTGATCACACACAGCCAGAAGGTAATTGCCGGACCAATGATCAAACCCTGCTTCGACAGTGACATCCTGTTTCACAAAGGATGGAAAAATGGCCTCATCCATCCCCCATACCGGGGTGCCTATTTTAGAAAAACCCGCCTGCTTTAACCACTCAGTTGCCCTATCCCATTGCGCTGTGTTGCAGGCCTCAAAGGTGAGCCAATAATGGTTATTTGCCGCGACAGTGAGCAAGGGTTTTTTCATCGCGTGAGCAACGGTTAAACTTCAGTGCGGATGATATTGCCACGGTTATCTTGCAGTTCTTGGATCCACCACTGACGCTTTTCATTCGGCAGAGTAAACCGCAAATGGCTCGCGATATTGGTGAGCTGGCGAGCGTCAAGATCGAGCATCTTGGCGACAAATTCTGGCAGAGAGGCTCCCAACTCGATAAACTCATAACCGTCGTGCTCGAACTCAAAAACGAGCCCGGCCCTGGTCCCCGTGGATGAAACCAGCAGGTAATTCCCGCTGCGCGGAATCTCGCCGACAACCAAGTACTCGGTCACTCCCTCTGGCAAGCTCTCCGCGATCTCATCTTCAGCCATCCCCTCCAGCCAGAGCTCAAAATCGCCCCGCAAGCGCTCCCACTGAGCGGGATCGGCAATAAAAAACGCCGATTCGCCACTTTCTTCATCCAGAAATAAGGTAAGACTGCCAAATGTGCTGTAAAACGCGCTGAGTCCAGGGATATTTGGCACCACCGACTGCGCCACAGGCGGGTCGGCAGCGTGCCGAAACGGAATCGTCTTGGTATTTTGATCCTTGTTAATTTCCACGCAGAGGAACTGGCCAACATGGTTGCGGACGGCGGTATCCAGCGAGTCCATCAGGTCTATCTTCTCCGTTTATCTGCTATTTGCGTTTGAAACTAATTTTTTTCCTGGCGGTGGCATCAATCTTGAGATCCGTTCGCCCCTGGGTCACGAGGGCTTTGTTAATACGCTCAATGCGTTCGGCATCTTTGGAGGTAATAAAATTATAGACATCCCCCTCTCTGTCTAAACGGCCCACACGCCCATTGCGGTGGAGGTAATAATACGGTTCAGAAGGCAAATCAAAATTGAGTACCCATTGCAAATGGGGGATATCGATGCCGCGCGCAAAAATATCTGTGGCAATCAAAACGCCGCCTTTTTTGCGAAAATTGGCAATCACCTCGGCACGGTCCTTAATTTCGAGGTCTTTGTGCAGCAAAAACATGTTTTTTTGACCCGCGGCCAATAATTCTTCCGCCAAACGCTGGGCGCGCAGTTTGCTGCCTGTAAAAATCACGCCATTGCGGTGCTTTTGCTGTCTGAGAAAGTCTTTGACGTAGATGAATTTTTCTTTTTCTTCGACAGAGAGATTAAAAATGTCGATGCGCATCTCAGCCGTATTTCCCTGGGTGGCATCAATGGCTTCCAGCGTGAGGGCCGGGAAAAACGATTGGATGGTTTCGGTAAACTGGGCGGGACGGGTGGCACTCACCAAAAAGAGCTGGAAGTCTGTGTCTTGCAGCTCAAAGGCCATCTGCTGCATGATGCTTTTGAATGAAGGCTCAAGCAGGTGATCGGCTTCATCCAAGATCAGGTATTTTAAACTGGCTTTAGAAAGCTCTTTGTTTTTTAACGAGCGCAGACAGCGATCCGGCGTCGTGACCAGGATATCCATCGGCATCGAAAACATACTCTTGAGGGATTTGCCTTTGTCGCCCCCCACCAGCTTGCGCACGCGCAGCTTGGCATGATGTGAAATGTCTTTGACAACCGAGAAAATCTGGGCGGCCAGCTCTCGGGTCGGGGCGACAATCACAGCTCGGGGGCTGCCATTGATGCGCACATCGTCTTTGCTTTCAGAGGCCTTGAGTTGGGAGACCAAGGGCAATAGGTAGCCCAGGGTTTTGCCTGTGCCCGTATGGCTTTGCACAGTGAAATGCCCCGGCCCCATCAGTTTGGGGATGCTGTCGACTTGAATGGGCGTGGGCACGGAAATAAAAACGGAGGCGAGATAGGCGAGTAAGTCTGTGTTCGTAATAATATCAGCGAATTCAGTTACTTTCTTAGAATTCATGGGGGGTGTCCTCTTTTGTAAGCGAAGCGCAAAGCGGTGCTTGATTGGTTTGAATTTAAAGTATAGCCGAATTCTATTTTCTTCGGGTTCTCTGCGCCCCTTTACCTGCCAGCTCTTGCTCCAGGTGCGCGATATCTGACTGGCTCAAGTTGCAGACCTGCCGTATAAAGGCGTGATCGGCTTTCTCACGCAACATTTGTTTCGCTATCTCATCATTGTCCAAAACTTCTTCCAATTCGTGCTCGGCTTCATTTTTTTGTCTTGGCATGTTTGAACGCCTCTTGTTTTCGTTTAATAAATGATTTCATTTTAGCGCAAGCTCAGAGATGTCTGAGGGCTTCTTGTTTGAGCCTTTGCGCCAAAGCCAAACCCACAGGGCCGGGCGGTTCGGTTTTTAAGTAGATCAGCTTGAGCTCAAAAGAGGGGGGATGGCTGTTGAGTTCCAACGAGACCAGGGAGCCCTGTTCCAGATCACCTTTGACCAAATGCAAGGGCAAAAAACCCCAGCCAAATCCGGCCTTGATAAAATGCACAAGGGTTGAAAGATCAGCCATTTGCCACTGTTTGGCTTCGGGCAGGTGCGGGTTATCTGCACTGCGATCTGTGACATTCAAATGAATATAGGCGTTGAGTTCAACGCGGGGCACAGGAGGCTTGATCCGGGCCAGGGCGTGCTGTGGCGCCACCACGTAGACAAAGTCCACCTTGCCCAGCGGTTCTGAGGCCAAGAGACGTTGCTGAGAGGGATGAAGCCATCCGGTAATCCCCAATTGCGCGCTTCGTTTGAGCACGCGTTGGGCAATGGCGTCGAGCATTTCTGTATGCACCTGCCAGGTCGTGTCGGGGTATTGGTTCTGAACCGCAATCAGGCTCTGACTGATCCAGTGCAAAGGAGCAATCATATCCAAGACCACAGACAGATGGGGTTCATGGCCTTTTTGCAAAATTTGCGCCTGTTGTTGCATCTGATGGCTTTGGCTCAAAATTTGGTAGGCCTGTTTGAGCAAAATCTGCCCCGCATCGGTGAGTTGGGGCTTGCGTGAACTGCGGTCAAAGAGCAGAACCCCCAGATGTCTTTCCAATTGGGCCACACTGTGAGACACGCTTGATTGCACCCGATCTAGACGCCTGGCTGCTTCTGAAAAAGAGCCCCCTTCGGCCACTGTGACAAAGAGCTGTAATTGGTCCAATGTGAATTGTGAAAGCAAAGTCATCGATCTCCCTTTTGTCCAAATATTGTCCAAATATTTATATCTAAAAATTAGATGATAACCATCTTTAAATATCTATAGTATAGATGATTGGGATTGATTATACTCTATTTAACGAAATCAAAAAGATGTAAAACGTTCAGGAGAAAAGACAATGCAAAAATTAATTTCAGCCAGTATTTTGATGATGATTCTGACCGGGTGCAACACCGCTCCCATGCTGAACCAACCTATCGCTCGCCAAATTGTAAGAGCACAGTCAGTCAGCCAATCCGATGACGCAGTCAAATTGGTAGATGGTTTTACAACCGTGATCGACAAGCAAAAAGTCATTCAAAAGTTGAAGGCGAATGAAATAAAGGTTCAAAAAGCAGATATCTTTGATCAAAAAAATGTGTTGATCATTGAGTTCTCAAAAGGCCGTAGCAACTCAGTGATTGGCTTTTTAAGAATGTATCTGAGACCGACTGGGGTTTCTGAAATTCAAATGGTCGGCAATTTTTACAAAAATATCCCTGTCGTGCTCAGCAAGCAAGAATCGGCGCAGATCTTAAAAAGTGCCACAAACTACCCGCAAGACGCGCAGTTAGATCAGATTTTAGGCTAAGCTAAGGCTTGGGATGAAAAAAGGCCGCCTGAAAGGGAGCAAAACAGCTTTAGGAGGCCTGTTCAAACCTGCAATCCAGTATATTTAATCCGTCCGCTGAGACAATTGCACTCAAGAAATAGCCAGAAAACGGATGAGAGTTTCCCTTTCCAGCTGAAAATTGTTCTATGTATGAAACTTCCAGCAAAAAAGAACCACTTGGGCAAAGTTCGTTGAGATTCATTCTTGGCAGAGACCCAGGAGTAAGAACTTCATCCAAACATTCTGGATTCCACACCTTTTGAACAGATTGAATCGGTGTGTCTTGCGAAATCGGTTCATGAAGGCACAGTTTGACCTTCATGAACTTATTCTCAATTTCCTGAAAGGAAATACGTTTTACCAGATTTGTTGCCATTATCCTGTATTTTATATCTCGGTAGGAATCGGTTGTAAAGCCAATAACTTTAATCTGCTTATAGTTCTGTATCATTGCCTTGCGGGTTCGACCTGCGCCCCGAAATTCAGCAATAAAATCGGGGTTCAATGCGATTAAGGCAATATCCAGAGATAATTGACCCATCCTGTTTGCATAAAAAAAGTAAATCAACAGAAATGGCGACCAGATCCAGATGTATTCGGCAGGACCTTGAGTGGCATGATACAGAAATCCAATCAGAATGACGATGCCAAAACCGTTTAAGGGTGTCAGATTGAGCAACGACTTGGTTTGCTTGGACAAGCTGGCGATATAGTCGTCGTTCGATTTGCGAATGATATTTTTTGTGGTTTCCGATATCAAATCGGAGGCGTATATCATCGTGTTCTCGCGGGGAGCTACCTGCATTTCGAAATAAGCCTGGATATCTGCAGCGGTCACCTTTTGGGGTCCAATTCGTTTGATTAACTGCAATAACCAAGTGAGTTGAAGGCCGTTGATAACATCATCATAGTCACCACAGATAAATTCCGCAGGCGTCAACTGAGCCGACATCCCCCCCATACCACCAGAGCCGACTCCAATGGTCAGAAATCGTTCTGCCTCATTGCGATGCAGCACCACTTCCGTAAAATCACTGTGCCCATCCGAAAACTCAACCTGGCCCGAAGCCAATGACAGTGGCTTAAACGACTTGGCTGATGATTTGGTTTTTCGGGGGTCGGGCGAATCGGTTCTGTTTCCAGGATCAGTCATGGTCTACCACCTGCAGTCGTAAGCGGAACGGCCGGTGATTTGGTAGAGGTATTCGTCAGATGTCATCGCCAATCCCCCCGCCGCCTTGATATGTAGAGAAGCTCAGGGCGGCTCAGGGCGACTCTGGGCGGCTGTTTTCCTGTGCCTGTTGGTAAGCCAAATAACCGGCACCCGTCAGCGTTGCTACGGCAACTGCGCTCGCCACAAAGGGATGTTTGGTAAACGCTTTTTGAGCCAATTGGTTCAGCGCTGGAAAAGGCAGCGCTTGGCCGAGAAAATGCACAGCGGCTGCCGCAGTTGCTGTTGCCCCGACCGCAGATATACTGGCCTCAATCGGATTGCCTTGGCGGATTGAATCCAAGGTGTTTTTGCCCAGGGTATAGCTGCTCAGTCCCAGAGCAGCTGTACCGACATAGAGTGTGGCTAAATCGCTCGTCCTAAAAATTGAACTGGTTTTAGATGGCAAAGCAAATCCCAGCATCGAGCCAGAGAAATACGTTGCAGCAGTGGCACCCAGCCCCAGGCCGGCTGCATTGACCACTGTCAGGCCTTCTTTTTGAATGTTACTGGCAGATTTAACCGCGACATAGGTTCCTGCTATCGCCATGGGAGCGCTGGCCAGAACATCTTTGTTGATAAACGGATTCAGAACGGATACCGCTTTTTCCAAAGGAGAAACCCCCAAGGCAGAACGAGAGGCAACTTCTACGCCCGCACCTATCAGACTGGTTCCGACAAGGGCTTTGGTACTGCTGTTAAGTAAAGGCTGATCGTTTTGAAGGGCGTCTTTCACCATCGATGCGCCCAAAACAGCCGCTCCACCTGCCAGAAGAGGAACCGCTCCTTTTTTGAGTCCCATTGCAATCACATCAGAACGCAGGGCCGCTTCGCCAGCGACCATGCCAGTGGCAATCATCGCAGCAGCAGCTCCAGCGGGATGTGCTTTGGCAGCTTCAACAGGCTTTGAACTGAGAACCTGAGTGTATAACGGTGTACTCTGAGCAGACGAATTAACGGACGTAGTTCCCATAAGGCCTCTTGAAATAGGGGTTCATAATACCAGTATATAAAATGAAAGAACCGTGTGTTTTACATTTTGATTAATCATCAGTTAAATTTGACCAATATGAGCAAAATATTAAGGATATTCACGCCTTAATGCTGGGCGATTGAAAGAACCTTGAACGCATGGTTAATCTGTCAGATTCTGCGCCAAGGTAAAGTGTTGTCATCGGCTCCGAGAGGTGTGAGAATTTTTTATAATATACGTCATCAATGAGGCGATACGTTTCTATTGACTTCTTTGAGTACCTTGAGCATTGAGGTGTTCTGTCCCCAATCGGACTTTTTGCCATAGCTGATGTCGGTGATCTTCCACAGGCCGTTGAGCTTATTCAAATAAGCCGTGCGGACATCGTGGTTTCCGGCGGGATTGACAATCTCCTTGCGGGCCATGAAGTTGCCGAAATACATCACGATCTGAACCTGGGCGGTGTCGCCGCTGATCAGCATCGGTCCGACACGAAAAATGGAACAGCAATTCTGTCTGCCGCTCAAAGGATCGAAATCCGAACCACGGGTTAAAAGTTGGAGCAATTCGGCAGAGAGTTCCGGGGCAAGCAAGGACGGGATTTTGGCTTTGTTTTGGCTGTCGTTAAGAAAGGCCTTGACGACCTGCTGGGGAGCGGCCTGCGCCGAGGCTGTGAACGCCAGTGCAGGATTGGCCCCCATGGTATCGTTGCTGAACGCAAGGCTCTGATCCGCTTGAGATACGGGATTTGCAAAGTCGAGTACGCTGATGTCACCGTAATCGTTGCGAAACTGCATCAGCTGGACCTTTTCACTCCAGAGCCGGATATGGCTCAGATGAAACCGTGTTCCCGGATTGTACTCGTATCTGTCAAGAAGGCCCTCGAAATCCATCATCCGCTTGATGGTCGGCGGGTCCAAACTCAGTTCCGAAAACTTTTTCGTATAAATCGTCCACTCGCTGGTACTTTCGTTCATTTTAAGTACTTTAACGATGTCATTCGGTAGCGTCCGAGCCCCAACACCGCCTATCCCTGCCTGCCAGAATGCGCCCGCGAGCAGGACGCCGAGTAATTTTGCTGCCGGTCTGAGCTTTGTGCGCATCGGTTCAACCCACTTTGTTTAATACGGGCATTAAAACATAGCCCTTATCAGCAAACAAGTCGGCAAAACATTCTGATGAGCGCCCCAAATTGGATACTTTGGATTTTTGGGGGCCGCCCTACCCAATAGCAAACCCTGAACTGTCTCCCGCCATCAAGACCCGTACCCATTTTTGATTGGCCTTTAGCGTTGCTGTCCTTGTTAAAATAGTTTGTTTCTATTTTCTGCCGGCCATAGACGCGTATTTACCGGATACTGGCATCAATTTCCCAATCTTACCAAGTCCATGAGGGGGCATGTTATTGTAAATATTTTCGTAAGCCCCTTCCTTGACTTGATAGGTTTCGTGCCAAATTCCCACATCCCCATTGCGTCTCATTCGCTGATTAAATTTCTGCCACGCTGGAAAATGTTTTCCATCTTTGTCCCGTGCATACGCCTCCAAATGTTCAAAAGAACGCCAATACTGCACGATGTGAGTGAGTCCATTCATTGCCCCCAAGAACCCACTTTCAGGTTTGCCTTCTAGCTCCTTTAGCATACGTGGCATAGCCATCGCGACAGGAAGCCATTTATGAAGTTTCCAAAACCGATTAATGCGCATTCCGATAATAAAAACAACGAAATCGCCCTCCAGTCGCGCCATCATTCTTTGATTGATAGTTTTAGACATTAAATATTTCCTTCCGATCTTTTATTCAAACGCACAGAAACCTGCTTTCAGGGGGTGCTTGTGGTCAGCGTCGACGACGACTGAGGAACAGACGTTGGCTGGGGCAGTCTTCCCGGCAGCGTGGCTGCAAGGGCTTCAATCATGGGTGTCCTGGGCAGGGAACGACCCAGGAAGGCCTTGAGCTTACGGTCGTTTAGCCTGATGTCGTGGCGCCAGAGATAGCGCATTTCCCAGAGGCCTTGGAACAGGGCCGAAAAAGGTGTTAGCAGGCGGAGCAGTGGCCAAGGAAAACGTGTCAGACGTACCGGCTGATCGGTCACCTGTCTGAGAGCAGTGGCGATTTCGTTCAGGCTGGCCTGATAACCCTGATAATGAAACAAAGCATAGGCTGGTAGTTCCTGGCGTTTTTCTAGCAGCAGCGCGAGGGTGTGGGCCACGTCGGGCAAGTAGGCCCAGGTATGCTTCAGGTCGACAGGCCCCGGCGTAGCAAGGGTATAACCGGTTTTATTGGGTTTGATCAGCGCTTTCAGCCAAGAACTTTCGAGGCCGGCCGAAAAAAAATCGCCCAGCCGCAGGTTGATAATCCGCGCTCCCCGGTCAGCGGCCAGTTGCAAGCGTTCTTCCATGGCGCGGCGGATCTGGCCTTTGGGTGTCAATCCCGTCAGGCTGGCCTTCTCATCGTAATCGGGCCCCTGAGACGGATCCAGTGCATAGACATTGCCCGGAAACACCAGCGTAAGGCCATACGCTTCGATGATCCGAGCGGTATTGTCGAGCCAGGGTAGGGCTTTTTCCTTCCAGTCGTATTTGGGTGGATTCACGCCATACACCACCAGTTCGACGCCTTCAACCGCATGTTTAATCGCGTCAGGATCACACACATCACCCTGAACGACCGCGATGCCCCGGAATGCTTCGGGCAGCCTGGCGGGATCACGCAGCAGGGCCTTGATAGTCCAGCCCTCGGCTTGCAGAGCCATAGCTACCTCAGCGCCAAAAGCACCCGTGATCCCCATGATTAAAGCCGTTTTCATAATTTTTACCTCGTTTGATCTGTTCTTAGTGTTATTATAGATATTCAAAAATAAAGATAGAACAACCAAAAAAACAGATATGCTATTCAAAAATGAATAACTCACCTCATTATGATTGGGAGTGGTTGCGTGCATTTTTGGCCGTGGCGCGCACAGGCAGCCTGTCAGCCGCAGCCCGCGAGCTAGGACAATCCCAGCCGACGCTGAGCCGACAGATTCAGGCTCTTGAAGCATCTACTCGGCTGCAGCTGTTTGCACGCAGCACCCAGGGTCTGAGTCTGACCGATGCAGGCCAGAGCCTGATTGAAGCGGCTGAAGGCATGGAGCAGTCCTCAGAGTTATTTCAGCGTCAGGTCCTGGGCCTATCCAACGAACTCACGGGTGAGCTCCGCCTGAGTGCCAACGAAATTGTCGGGATTTTCTTACTGCCACCAGCGCTTAGCGCATTTCGAAGCTTACACCCGGGCCTGCATATCGAGCTGGTGATCGCCAATGAAGCCAGCAGCCTGAGCAAGCGCGAAGCAGATGTGGCGCTGCGGATGTTCCGCCCCCGCCAGGAATCCCTTGTCGCCCGCCGTCTGCCGGATCTGGAGCTGGCTTTTTTCGCCCACCGTGACTACCTGGCCCGCAACGGCAAACCCACTTCTCTTGGCGAGCTGAACGCACATACCCTGATCGGCTTCGATCAACAAATACATCTGATGCAGGCTGGCGCACCACCCGAGTTGCAAATCCGGCGCCAGGACTTTGCCCTGCGGACGGACCACATGCTGGCCCAGATTCAGCTGCTGCGCTCTGGTGCAGGTATTTGTGTTACGCACAAAGGCCTGGCCCAACGCTGGCCCGAACTCGAAACCGTGCTCGAATGGTTACCTTTGCCCAAGCTTGAATTTTGGGTCGTTTGCCACAGCGACACCCGCTACAGTGCTCGGGTCCGTGCTTTGACGGTTTTTCTAGCGGAATGGTTTTGCCCAGATCCTTACGCCCACGTACTGGTTTAGAGCATGCCTCGGCGAGCAGAACAAGCCTTACTCAAGCGTGGTCAACACCACATTAAGCCGCAATCGGCTTGATTGCATCGTTAGCTTTCTGGCCGGAGGAATCAGGTCTGTTGATATTTGTACTTGGTCCGCAATTCATCAGAATGGTTTCAATTCCCTCTCTGGCCAGATGAGATGCCACATAACGCCAGAGGTCTTCTTCTGTGCAGGTTGCGAGGTCGATTTCCATTTCAATTGACTCTGCCTATCACGGGTTTGCCGGGTCTGCGGGGACGCTGGCGAGTTTTGAACAACTGCTCCTTGTCAGAGAGGTTCATGGAGGAATACACCACGTCTATGAGCTCAATTAAGGGCTTGGTGAGAGGCGATTTTTTGTTGAATGAATAAATCCGCGTTCTCCCCATCAGCTTGGAGACCACTACGCCAGCGTCCTCGAACTTTTGGAGTTGCTTCTGAATGGCAGACAGGGAGATATCCAGGTCTCTGGCCAGACCTCTGGCGTAGACCTCGCCATAATGGTGCAAGTGGAGCAGGACGAAGCCCGCTGTTTGGGTTCCGAACAACTTGTCTAACATAAGTATACTATAGCACTTTTAGCGGTCATATGACCTATATTATCGGTCTATATCTGGAAGAAAAATTAGTTGGAAGCTAATAGGGAATAGTCGTACCAGTGGTACGACTATTTGGGAGCCGCAACTTGAATTGTGCAACGGGCCGTTGCACAATTCCTGGCTAGAGGCAGAGAGGCAAATTGCTTGGCAGCGTCAGTCTGCTGAGCGGGGATTCCTCGCTAGGCCCTGGGTCGAGGAATCCATGCGCATCACCTGCTCCGTCAGGTGAATGCGCCTTGTTAGACGCGGTTGGAGACACTACTTGTATTTCAGAATTATCCCTTTTCATCTTGTCGATGTGCACCTGGTCGCTGAGCTTGCACAGAGCAGCATGGATCTGCTGAACCGGGGGCTGAACTTTGAGTCTTTTGCGCCAGAGTATTTGTATACCCATCTGAGCGTGCTGCGGGTTGAGATGCTGGCGGCGGCCACCGAAGACGCCCGCCAGCGGGCAGAGCAGATTCTCAAAGGTGCGGGCAGTCAGCGACTACGGTATGTACGATACCAGCACCATTGACAAAGACATTACGGCGGTGCTGAGTCTGACCATTGGCATGTGATCAGCGGCTGCTGCATTCTCCCCGGCTGCTGCGCAGACTGACTTCTACAGCGGGTATTTCGGGGGGCGGCATGACCGTCGGTGCCGCCACGCTGACAGGCGCCGGTGCGGCTTCGCTCACGCTCACCTGATAATCTTCGTCGCGATCGATACTGGCCGGCGGCGTTGCCACACAGAGATCGGTCTGGGCCTGAATGCCGGCCAGCTCAAAATGCGGGGCAAAGACCCCCTGTTCTTCGTTCAGGTTGAGCAGCAGACGGTTCTGATAAGCCTGCGTGCCGCTGCCCGCCCGCATATGCACAATGCTGCCGTCGGGTTTGTACTGGATGGTTCCCGTAAAGCGGATGCCGCCCTTGCCGTTGGTTTGCTGGGTGTTTAAAAAGAGATGGCCGTCCTGCCAATTAGAGTTTTCAATGCTGACATAGGCCAGGCGGCTGCCGCTGACCTCGCTCAGATCGGCAAAGCTTTGCTGTACTTGCCCTTCGGCATTGGTAAATAGATGCACGATGCCGACCGAGTTGCCGGCGGAATTGGCCTCGTTGATGGCCATGGCAGTATGGTAGCGGCCGGGGCTGACCTCGCTCAGATTGGCGAGGGTAAAGATTCCTTTGAGATCGGCACCGTATTCTTTTTGCCAGCGCGGCTGCAGCTGGCTGCTGAGGCTGCTGATCTGAAAGCCGCTGTTGACCCAGGTATAGTTGGGCAAGCGGGTTTTGTGGTTGACCAGAAAGCCGCCGTCAGGGGTGCGGGCCAGACTCTGGATGCCGCCGTGAAAGTCCAGGCCGTTCAGATAGCTGCCGTTGGCGGTGCTGAGCACATAGAGGCGATTGTAATAAATCAGGCCCACCCGCTCAGCGTCAATTGCCAGGGGTTTGATTTCGTTGGTAAAGGTGTTGGTAAACGGGGTGGGTTTGAGGCGCTGCTGCCAGAGGATATTGCCGTTGAGATCCATTTTCAGGATCAGCATATCCCGCAGGGTGATATTGAGGTTGCGATCCGGGGCGGGGTTTTCCTGATCGCGGAAAGCTCCGGCCAGATACAGGGCGCCATCATGCAGAATCATGGTTTCAAGATCAATCTGTTGGCCCGTGTTCAGGCCTTTGGTCCAGAGGGGCTGGCCCTGCACGTCGAGTTTGTGCAGCAGGGTGGCTTCGCCGGTTTGACTGCCATTGCGCGGGGTCATCAGGCTGCGCCCCATCAGCAGAATCTCACCATTGTCGAGCTGAATCTGCTGATAGCCCGTGCGGCTGAAGGTATAGTCCGCGCTGGCCGTGCTATAGTGCCGGTGAAATCCGGGCGCGCTGCTGGTGGGGGTGGGTGAGGCACTGGCCTGTGGTGTGCTGCTGGGACTGTCTGGGTTTGCAGGGCCCTTGCTCTGCGTGGGCAAGGGTTCACAGCCAGCCAGCAGCAGAAGCAATGAAAGGGCGCCGATGCGTGTTTGTTGAATCATCATTTTTAAACCTGTTGCGCATGATAATTTTGACAGTATCAGCATACGTAAAAGCGCCCGGCCTTACAAGGGGTCGGGGCGCTGCTCAGCGGCTGGTTTTAATGCCCGCTGTGGGGCTGTGCTGACGGCGAATGCGTCTGATGCTGATGTCCGGCGTGGGGGGCTGAGGCTCCTTATAAAGTACCAACCTGTTTGGAGTTAAAGAACTTTATTGCGTCTTGAGCTTGTTCACGGACAGAAGGGGCTTCGTCTTCCAGGCCCTTTTCCAACAAAGCAAGAAAATCTTGTTTCTGACTTTTATCGTTAAATACCCACTCATCATCCTCTGCAACGCTTGAGAAGTTAGCAAAAGAATACCATCTGGTGTCCTCATCTGAGTCAAAGCAGAGCTTTTCATAAGCCTTAGCGACTTCTGCAGGAAAAGGGTTATCTGGTTCACAGTTCAAAATCAAGTTATCAGCCACCATAAAACGAACACTATCGTTAGGGTGAGCGACAAATCGTAGCAGTAGCGGAATTGCTTTAGTATCTTTCTGCCAACCAATTACAGAGACTGACCATACTAAAACTTTTTCATCCGTCTCGTTCATTACTACTTCTTCGAGAACTTATGAACTACATCCCTCCAACCCAAATGGGTATGGAGGGAGTTTCGTGCTTCGCAGAGAAAGACTTCTCTCCACACAGGGCCGATTCCCGACCCTTAATACTCTCTAAGGCCCAGTTTAAGATGACACGCGCAGCATTCTGATCGCGACTCAAGGTTAAGCCACATGGACATGCGTGTTGCCTTTCGGATAAAGGCTTCTTTGCCTGATTGCCACAACCACTGCAAGTCTGACTGGGCTTGACCTTGCGCGTCGGCACTTCGATGTATCTCGTACCAGCCTCTGCCGCTTTGTACTTCAACATCAAGTGAAATGCCCCTGGGGCTGTGCTCAATATTTCTCGGTTGAGTCCCTTTTTTCTCTGACCGCCGTTGGCCGTCATTCCTTTGGTATTCAGCTTCTCGACAGCAATTAACCCATTTGCTTTGACCACCCAGGCACTGCTCTGATGTAGAAACTCATGGCGCTTTCGGGCTATTTTGCTGTGTAATGCCGCAACCTTTTTCTTCGCTTTGTACCAATTGCGTGAGCCTCGCTTTTTATGGGACATCTCTCGCTGCAATTGGGCCAGCTTTTGCAATTCAAGCCTTAAATGCCGTTCGTTTTCAATCCGGCTGTAATCACCGCTATCATGGGCCAAAGTGGCAAAGCTCTCTAATCCCCAATCCAGACCCACAGCTCCTTTGACCAGAGGGGGCTCATGCTCCTTGGGTTTGCGTTCAGGTTCACAAGCCAAGACCACAGAGGCATACCATTTTCCCCCTTTGTACAAAGCATGGCTGTCGCTATCCGTAAGGCTCAGGGTCTCGCCTACGGCTACCGCATATCCAAGGTTTTCGGTGTACCAAGCGTTCGGGCTTGTCCCCGCATCCGTATAAACCCCACTCCTGAAAGTTTGAGCAGGCCATGTTTCTTTTCTTGAGGGAACAATCGCCAGCCATCACCATGGGTTTTGAAGCCCCAACCAGAATAGCGCTGGAGTGGCTTGAAGCGCGGGAAACCCACTTTTTCAGCGTTTTCTTTGACCCGTCTGAAGAAGTGTTGAAAAGCATGTTCAAGCCGCTTGAGGGTCACCTGACAGGATTGGGCGTTGAGGGCATCATATTCAGGCATGGCTTGACGCAAGTCGGTCAGATCTTTGCACTGTTGAGCAAAATGAAGCGAGACGCCACACCTGCGATAAGCAGTAATCCGTTGTTCGAGGGCTGCGTTGTAAAGTTGCTGATGCAAAGCACGGATTTTAAGCATTTCAGCTTCTTGCGCTTGGTTGGGGTACAAGCGATAAGTGACTCTGCGATTTTGGCTTTGAGAAGAAACTTGCATACAGATAGTATACCACTGTTTTTATTGAAGTCATATTATAATTAGTTATGCTCAAAAAACAAGACTTAAAAACGCTTTATCACTGTACATATAATTTAAATTATCATTTAGTTATTGTTACAAAATACCGTCGCAAATGTATCAATAAACCCATGCTTGATTCCTTAGAAAACATCTTTACAGAGCTTTGCCAAAAATGGGAGTGTGAATTACTTAAATTTAATGGCGAAAAAGACCATGTCCATTTATTACTCTCTCTCAATCCAAAGGTACAACCCAGTAAGTTTGTTAATAATATAAAAACTGTTTCTTCTCGCTTGATTCGCAAGGAATTTGCAGAAGAAATAAACAAAGTATATGCCAAAGCGGTATTTTGGAGCCGTTCGTATTGCCTGTTGACCTGTGGCGGTGCGCCATTGTCTGTGCTTAAACAGTATATTGAACAACAAAAGCTGGAATGAGCGGCGTTTCGCCGCTATCGCACTTCACCCCCCGCCAAGTCCATTGGCTATGGCAGGAGCACTGTGCGATTATTTGGTAGTTAGAAGAGGCCCTGACGAGCATTCAATGTTAAATAGAGGATTCACAAAGCGCCTCACTTTTCAACTTCAGCCCCGTCAGGGGACCGTCTAACGCTCCGCTTAACCTGCGCAGCAAAGCAAGTCAGGTTGAAGCGGATTGTTGGCAGGCGAGACGGAGAAAAGTCTGGCTGGTACAGCCATTTTAGAGATTCTCGATCTCTTCTTCGGAAAGCCCTGTATATTCTGAGATTTTGCTGATGGGCATCTTATCGGCTTTCATTTGGATTGCTGATTTTTTTGCTCTGTTCAGCTCTCCTTCAATGATTCCTTCAGCTTTCGCTTTTTCAGCAGTAGAATTAAGGGTATTAATGTTATCGCGATAAATTTTCAAGCTGTGTTCATAAGCCGCTCGTTCATTTTCGGACAGATGAGCCAGTTCTGCAATTTCAAAGGCCTGCTCCAGAACTGTGTGCTGAAATCGAGAAGGGATGTCAGGAAATTCTTCCAGATGTTTGAGAAAATAAACCCAGTTTTCTAACTGGTTGGCCAGTTCACTCTCTGCTTTGTGAAATTTAGGCATCTCTATGAAATAAAGCGCA
>JBPXJQ010000061.1:0-250011 GCA_051715345.1 Candidatus Blackallbacteria bacterium | reverse complement strand
CGCCCGCCCTTGATCCGACTCTTGGACCCACGATCGGTTTGCTCTGGGGGGTGGGGGCTCAGGTTGCCTCTCCCAGCAGCAAAGAGAGCAATCTCTTCCGCACCACCACCAATAACCAGGGCAAATTTTGGATCAATGACGTGCCCGAAGGCGTGCATGCGATTACGATTCAGGCCCCGCAATACCGCACCCTGACTCTGACTCAGATCAATGCCTCGGGCCAATTGGATATTCCCCTGACCTCACTGCAGGGCGAAAATATGACAGACATGGCTGGCATGGTGCTTTCCCCTGCTGATACCCCTGTTTCTCAGGCCCATGTCTCGCCGTCCTCGCTTTGGGGAGAGGCCACAGGGATTCCGACCCAGAGCAATGATTTGGGCGAATTTTTATTGCAGGAATTGCCTTATGGCAAACATGTCTTGGCTGCCTTTGTGATGGATGAGAATTATGTGATCCAACAATTGGGCATCAGCGACGATTTTCAAATTACCGCCAAAAGCGTCAAATCCAAGACCACTGTCTTCTCTGAGCCCACCGCCGAGCCAAAACTGCCTTCGGAGCCCCGCACCGATCCCGAAAAGCGCAAAGAACTCGAAGACAAGGTCGAAAATCTGCTCAAAGAATCGCCAGCTCCTGAGTCTTCTGCTGCGGTAGACCCTGCTGCACCGGCTTCTCCGACTGGCGACACGACGCCGGCACCGGAGGCTTCAACGGCACCTGCCCCTGAGGGTTCTGCAGCACCCGCAGCCACCCCCAAACCTCTTCAGCCCACCCCCAAGGCCACCGTTAAACCGGGTTCAGCGGCACCCAATACCCCGCCTGCAGCTGACGAAAACGAAGAAGAAGCCAAGGAAAAAGAGCGGCCCTTTAATTTGATTAACGCCGCAACTGAGCTTTTGACAGGCAAAAAAAGTGATCCCGAAGCCGAGACCCTCAAAGACGGCTCGGTTTATCCCGTGGTCACGCTGCGTTCGGTCTTGAGCGATTTTAAACTCGAAGGCAAAGTCAACGTGCCCAGCGGTTATGAATACCGAGGCGTGGAGGTTTATCTTGCCCTCTCTGTTCCGAAAAACGATCCGCCCCAAGAGGTTTTGCTCTTTACCCTGCCCGCCAAAAAAGTGGCCAAAGCCAAAGCCAGCGACGAAGAAGACGACAAAACGACCAAGGCTTCAGCTTCACCAGTGGCGGCACCGGATCCTGCTGCTTCGGCGGCTGAAGTGGTCGATTTCTCCTTGCGTTTGCCTGTTTTGGAAAAGGGCCAGAGCTACCACATGCAATTTACCGCGGCCTCGAAAAAGCCCGGTTCTTTGCTCTACCAGCATATTTACGAAATTGGCGAGAAAAATGAAAAGGCCCTGGATGCCACATTTATGCCTGCGCCCAACAGCATTGAAATCGCAGGCGAAGAAGACAATAATATTCCCACTTCCCCCGATTTTGCCTGGGAGGCGGTGCCCGGTGCTGAATACTACCGCGTGACCCTGGAAGCGGGCCAAGCCCCTGAGAATAAAGTGATTTGGGAAGCCTGGTGCAAAGAGACCCAGATCAGCTTTCCGCTGCAAACCAGCTCGGGCCGCCTCAAAGAAGGAGAGCTGTATACGGTTTCGGTGGCCGCCATCAAAGGACTCAAGCCTGCCCAGAAAAATGCCAAAGTGACCTATGCCCATCCGGGCTATCAGGCGATTTGGTCTGAACTCTCGACCTTGAGCCGCAAGCCCTTTGAAGTTGTGAAAACAGATTGAGAAAGGTATATCCCTTGAAAAAAGCCCTTGCCAGCACTCTGCTCCTGATGACAGCGCTGACCACACCGGTCTGGGCTGAAGACGCGCCCCCTTCCAATCAGCCTGTCAGCGCCAGGGTTGAGTTTGGCAATCGCCAGTACAAAGGCCAATTTACCCTGCGCTATTGGTATGGCAATAACAGCATTGACCAGTGGTTCAAAGGCAGTGGGATTGATACCTTTGCCAATACCAAACTGTCTTTGGGGCTTCTCAATCTCAATACCGACTATTGGTTTGGGATTGTCACCCCCGAAGGGCTGGGCTTTTTGGGCACCATCTTCGGCCTGGGCCTCTCCCTTGACTATATGGACCAACTCGTGCAAAACGTGCGCCTGATGACGTATATGATGGACTTTCAATTTGCCAAGGTCTCACTCTGGCACGACGCTGATTGGAAGCACAATATTGTGCTCAGTGGCCATTATGTGAGCTATTTTAATACGATCTACAACAATCTACTGCTGACCCAGGCCGCACCTTATTTTGGCGCCGGTATTGGCCTTGAAGGCAAACACCCAATCTCAGATTTGGGTGAAATCAGTTATAAATTTGTCTATGTGCCCAATACCCGCACGCCGACCCCACTGCCCGAAGGCATGGGGCTGCTGAGTGAGATCAATACCCGCTGGTTTATCAACCCCAATCTGGCCTTTAATGCCGGATACCGCTTTAATCTCTTTTACACGGCTGGGGCCGGTCAGGCGGTTTCTTCGACCACCGGGCAGACCCTCGATCTGCAGCGCACGGTGCAGGATATGTTCCATGGGATCAATATTGGTTTTACCAATTATTTTTGAGCCCTTTTGGGGGGCATTTTGGGGCGAAGTGGTTCCAGTGGGTGCAAGGCCCTGACGTTCGGGCCGTTCGCCGCGCACATCGTGTGCGCGCTCTCTTTCAGTCACCCCGCCTTTTGCCCTCCTGGCACGGCGGGGTTCCTAGCGCCCTCTCTTTTCAGGGCCTTGACCCACACGGTTGAAACACTTCCGGGCAAAGAGCCAAGAGAAGAACCAAGACTTGGCTTCAAGCTCGGCTTTTGCTGTGATTGTTAGGGGCGGCCCCATTCGATCTGCCGGATTTTGGGGCTGCCCTGTTCGTCGCTGACGATCACCGTGACGGCTTCGAGAAAATCTTCTCCGCTGATGGAGATATAGACCCAGCCAATGTCTCCATTCTGGCGCGTGGCCCAGTCGGCCATGTCCTCGTATTGAACATGGCCATCTAGTTGAGCAGGGCCACTGCCATAGTCAATCATGTTGGTGTAATGCTGGGCCAGATCAGCTGGCGAAAAAGTGGCTTGGGCCTCTTGGCTGAGGTAGGTGTGGGCCGTTGCATAATCTGCGGCCAATAAGGCCTTTACGAATTGTCTGCCGGTTTCGAGGGTCAGGGTTTCTGGGGTGTTTGGCATAAGGGCCTCTTTCTCTATCTTAATTTAACGACGGTACAAAAGGGAGCGATCTGACAGCTCTTCCCAGAGCACTGTGACATGGTCTGTATCACTCAAAACCCAATCCAAAAGGTCTTGCCAGACTTGAATATAGGGATGGG
This sequence comes from Candidatus Blackallbacteria bacterium, assembly GCA_051715345.1. Classification (GTDB taxonomy): domain Bacteria; phylum Cyanobacteriota; class Sericytochromatia; order UBA7694; family UBA7694. Next base: position 246,682 of record JBPXJQ010000061.1, on the reverse strand, counting down.
TGGGGGAGCCTGTTTTAAATTCTTCTTGATTGGCCAGAGCCAGGTATTCGAGGTGTTGCCATACCCCATCGGGGCCCTTGAGTTCAGCCTGACGCAATTGCTGTAAGAGCGATTCCATGCAGTTATGGGCAATGCGTTCCATGCGTTTGGGCAAATCGTAAACCTTGAGCCAGGCATAAAAAGCATCTTTGGTCGGGATGTCTTGAAAAATGGGCGGTTTATCAGGGTCTTCTTTCTTTTGGGCACAGTAGTCTGAATACTTGCCCCAGAAATCCGAGTTGATACGCAGGTGTTGGTAGAGATTGTAATAGGTTATCTGTTTGGCTATTTTTTGTTCTTTTGAGTCTTTCATTTTTAAATAAGTCTCATCAAGGGCTTCTCGAAACTCACTGAGGTCTTTAAAATCTCCAAATTTATCACTTTTGGCGTGATTACACTCATGGCAAATGGGAATCAGGTTTTCGAGGCTGAGTGCAAATTGGGGGTAGATACTTTTGGGCAAGAGGTGATCGAGTTCCACATAAGGCAGTGTGCCTGTTTCTTTGTGTTTGGTTTCAAGAATTTGGCCACACACGGGGCAACGCTGTAAATGATTCTGCGTGTCTGCATTGTAAATTTGCAGATAGTGTATAAAAATATCTCTGTCGCTGCTGTTATATTTTTTAGAGAGCATTTTGCCGAGACACCAGGAGGCTTGTTGTTCTTCTGTTATGCAAGTTGCAAATCTTTCTGGTAATGGAGCAAGCGCTTGCCATTGCGTAAAAAGACTTCGTTCTTGTTTGAATTTTTTAGATACGCATTTTTTGATAGATGCAGAAAAACGTATTGATAATTGTTTTTTTGTGGTTTTTTCTTTTTGATCTGTTGTGAATTCTTTTTGTTCATTAAACTCTTCAAGCACTTTGTTAAATTTTTCTTCCAGATCATGTTCTAAGGCCACTTTTGTCTTTTTACGTCCTTTCCTGTTTTCTACTCAACTCACGCTCAACTTCTCTCAACCTGGTACGCAAGCGCCAGCGCCATTCCCCTGGTCCGACCACTTGGATCAATTCTTGAATTTCGGTCTTTAGCTCCGTCGCTGTGTCTGCTGAAATTTCTTTTTTTAGAACAGCTTCTATTTCTGTGCGGGAGCGTTTACCGATGTCGGCCTCCATCATAAACAATGTGCGTCCAATATCCACGGGATTGGCCCCAAAGGTATTGATGGGGGGTGGATAGACCATAACTCCTGCTTCGTGTTGCTGCAAACGGTGGATTTCTTCGGGTTTGGCATCACTGACCAGCATGGCTGAATGGGTGGCAATAAAAAAGTCATAACCCCATTCGCTGTCTTTAAAACACTCGCAGATATAGTACAAAAATTCCGCTTTCCAGTATTCGTTAAAATGTACTTCAGGTTCATCCAGCAGCACCAAACAGCGTGAGCTGGGCTCACTGGCTTGAATGGGTTCTGTTTTTTCTGCTTCAGGTAGATCTGTTGCTGTAGGTTGCGTGGGCAATTGACCGCCAATAAACCGCAGTAAATAAATCAAGGCAAAGCGTGAGTAAAAGCCCAATTCTCCATCGCTGAGAGCTTGGCTGCGAATGAGTTTGTCTGAAACTTTGGCTTTGCTGAATAAAAAACCTGCATCCAGCACCACCCCTTTTTCGCTTTCTTCAATTAAACGCTGAAATAAAGACCAGGGACTATCTTCAAATTTGGGCGGAACGTCTTTGTTTAAATGCCAATAAAGGCGTACTTTGTTTTGTCCAACAGCTTGTACTGCTGAGAGCGGAATGTATTTATTCAACTCCTCTTTCAGAGTTTCTAAAGAATCTCCTGTTTCGGTATTGATATCTAACCAAGCGATCTGAGGCTGGATTTCGCTGTCGGGGCGGGTTGGGTTTTTCCAGAGTAAATGATTGACGTTGCTCCAAATATCCTCAACGGTAGAAGATTCTTGACCTGATCGCAGCAAATGCACGACAAACAAAGCATATCTACAACCAAACTCTGTGAGTGAAAATGTCGGCGAGTCTATTTTGAGCGGGTTGCGTTCCGTAAAACCTGTATGCAGCCGGATTACTCGTTTCCAGGGCAGTAGCTCAAAATTGTTGGGCTTTTCTTTATTGCCGATGATGATCGTTTCAGCTGATTTTTGTCGGGGTTTCCATTTTAGTTCACAACGAAATCCAATAGAGCTGTTCTTGTCGATGGCCATGGCCTTTGACGCAAACTCAAAAAGAGCGTCCAACAACGAACTTTTGCCTGCCCCATTGGGGCCTACCAACAAGTTGAGTCGAACCCGCTGATTTGATTTTGGATGCCCATTTTGATCCGTTGGCTCCGACAAAAAATACATTTTAAACTCTTTGAGGGTTTGGTATTGTTCAATCCAGAGTGATTGTAAATGCATTAGCCGACCCCTGTCCCATCTATAAAGCCCGCTCCAGAACCAGTTTCTTCGCCAAAATGCCCGTCTGGATCATTTTCAACTGTTTCCCATTGAGAGCCAAAAAACGGGTGAACGAATACAATCTCTCCCAATTCAGGTATCGAAATGCTGAGTGGCGTTGGCTTTGGCAAAGATTTGATCAGCCCCAATTCTTCAAAGACCTGAATATCTGAAATAGACCGCTCCAGTTCTGGGAAATTATTTTCACGGAATAACCAGTCTTGAAAGAGATTTTTATAGAATTCATATTGGGTTTTGGGTAAAAAACCAACCAAAGTTTTGAGATTTTCAGTGGGCTCCCATGCAGGTGGAAGCAGAAAATCAAGAAAAGAATGGCTCGATATTAAAGGTTGTTGTTCAGTTGCTATTTTTAGCTTCCAATGGGATGGGGGCTCAGTCTCTTGCTCTTTGATCAAAAATCCTAATTCAAAAAGTGTTTTTAAATATTGGCTAAAATTTGATAAAGCCAATGTTGGTTTCCAACTGATAAAACCATCGCGATCTAAGCAGGTTTCAAGATTTTCTAAGACTTCTTTTAATGCGCTGTCGGCAATATTTTCTTTCCAGCTTTGAAAGGGAGTTGGTGGTGGTTTTATCGAGATAAAGACTTTTTCGTCAACTTTGATTTTTGTCTCCAATAAGGCTGATTTTAAGCTCTCAAGCCTTTTTTGAATATTTTCTTCAAGCGGCTCTAATTTTAAAAATATCTCAGCAGGTGATAACTGGGGTATCTGGTACAGCAAGGGCGGCAAGGGCATTTCAAAAATGTTTTTTTTGAGAAGCTCTTCAACCTTCCATTTTTTGAATTGACAAACTTCTTGCAAAGGCTCAGGAAGATCTCTTTCGGAACTGTTGAGAGCGTGAAACAATAGCTCAAAATGGCTTTCTGGGGGCACTTGATTGAAGTTAAATAAAAGAATTGGGCTTGGGGCTTTTATTATTGAGGCAGGTTCTTTTTGACCCACTAATAATATTCTTCCAGGTGAACTGGTGGGTAATTTAACAACAAATCGTAAACCACTTGAAATTAGATATTTACGAATATTTTGATAGATTTTACTGCTGTCAAATGTAATGTTTTCTGGGAAAAGACCAATATACCAAGATTTATTTGGGGCATGTAAAAGAATATTTACTAGAAATAAGAGCTCACTGTTTATTTTTCCTGTTTTGCCGAATAAATCGGTTGCACTTAAATCCCATTGTGAAGGTAATGGCTGGACTTCAGACATAGGGGGATCGAAGATAAAAATAGAAGGTTGATCTCCTCTAATTTCTGAGATTAAAGAGGGATCTGCTATGGAATTATATTGTTTAAAATAATATTTAAACGCAATGTCAGCATTATTGAGGTTTAAAAAAGCTTGGGAAATATAGCCTGCACGACGATCTATATCTAATCCAAGAATGGAGTAGTTAGATTTTAATACCAGTTCTCGGGGTAAATCTTTTAATAGGCGACCACTTCCCACTGCTAAGTCAATAATTGCGTGAAAACCTGAAGTGTCAATTATATTTTTAATAAAAGCATCAAAAAACGTTTTTACATCTAAAGGTGTTCTTTTTCGTGAACGGTCTTTCTCTTTTTCAAAGTGTAGATTTAGTAATTCCTCAAAATATTTAGAAGTAACAGATGCATCTTGTAGCCATCTTTCAAACTTTATAGAATTGGCTTTAGCATTGGATTCAAAGTAATCCCATAAAACGAATTGATTATTTTGATAAAATTCAAATTTAGTCAAATCAGGTAAAAATAAATTTTGGTCTTCCGATTTAACTCCATTTATTTCAGATAAGAAAAAGGCAATCACAGCCAAAGCATCAGGGCGAGAGACCCCTGCACGAAAGAGGTCCTCGTAAATCTCGATTAATAAATTACCCAAAGTCGTTTACTTCTTGTATAATTGTGAATGTTTTTTAAGAGTGCTGTAGTTTTCTGTTATCTTGAAAGCACACACGCACTCGTTATAACACGCAGAAGAAGGACAGCCAAGCCTCATGATCACCGGTGAATTGCGCAGCAAAGTAGACCGCCTCTGGAATGCCTCCTGGAGTGGGGGCATGAGCAATCCCCTGACAGTGATTGAACAATTTTCGTATTTAATCTTTATACGCTCCCTCGATTTGGCCCAAATTCGCCAAGAGACCCAGGCCCGCCGCAGTGGCAAACCTTTGGCCAAACCCGTTTTCTCTGATGAGCACACCCATTTGCGCTGGTCACAATTTCGCCAATTGGGAGACCCCTTGCGCATGTTTGAAATTGTCAGAGATCAGGTCTTTCCCTTTATTCGCACTCTTTCGGCTGATAAATCTGCTTATGGCCCCTATCTCAAAGATGCCACCCTGATGATCTCCACCCCCAATCTTTTACAAAAATTGGTAGATGGCATTGAAGATATTTACCAAGACGAGCAAATGCAGCGGCAGGATGTCAAAGGGGATCTCTATGAATACCTGCTCTCCAAGCTGCAAACCTCTGGCCAAAATGGCCAATTTCGCACGCCCCGCCACATTATTGAAATGATTGTCGAGCTGATGGCTCCTCGCCCCGATGATATAGTCTGCGATCCTTCCTGTGGGACTTCGGGTTTTTTGGTCAAGACGATTGAATATTTACACAAACACCACCCTGAACTGGAACACAGCGAAGAGCAGAAAAAACATTTTCACAATGAGATGTTTTATGGCTACGATTTTGACCCGACCATGCTGCGTATTGCAGCCATGAACCTGATGTTACACGGAATCGAGTCCCCGCATATTGTTGCTGTAGATTCTCTCTCTCGGGACAATGAAGATTTGCAGGAGGCCTTTACCTTGGTTTTGGCCAATCCGCCGTTTAAAGGCTCATTGGACGAAGATCAGGTGGCCAAGGGGCTTTTGAGCATGGTTAAAACCAAGAAGACCGAATTGCTCTTTTTGGCTCTGATTCTGCGCAGCCTAAAAATTGGCGGGCGAGCGGCGGTGATTGTGCCCGATGGGGTTTTGTTTAACTCCTCCAAGGCCCATCTGGATATTCGTAAGGAGATTGTCGAGAACCACCATTTACAAGCGGTGATTTCGATGCCTGCGGGGGTGTTTAAACCTTATGCCGGGGTTTCGACGGGGATTTTGCTCTTTACCAAAACCCAGCACGGGGGCACCGATCAGGTCTGGTTTTACGATATGCAAGCCGATGGCCTCTCATTAGATGACAAGCGCAATCCTTTGGGTGAAAAACAGGCCGATGGCACTTATCTGACCCAACATGCTGATAACAATCTTCCCGATCTTTTGCTGCGCTGGGCTCTGCGAGAAAGCTCCGCCGAAAAAGAACGCACCCGCCAAGACCAGAGTTTTTGGGTCTCGAAGGCGGAGATTGTGGCGAATAAATATGATTTGAGCTTGAATCGCTATAAAAAGGTGATTCATGAAGAAAAAAAACATTTTCACCCAAAAGATATTATCAAAAAAATATTATTTTTGGAAAAAGATATTATAAATAACTTAAATATGCTAGATAATTGTTTATCTGAGAATTAATTATGGAATCAATTATGTTTTCGTTAAAAAAATTATCTGATTTATGTGAATTAATTACAAAAGGTACTACTCCCACAACACTAGGTCACTCATTTACTGAAAAAGGGATTCCTTTTTTACGTGTACAGAATATTGAGAAGGAAAGTGTTGCGTATAAAGAGAAAATTCTTTATATTAGTGAAAATACTCATCAATTATTGAAAAGATCACAAATTAATTCTGGTGATGTTTTAGTTGCTATTGCAGGAACTATTGGACGTATTGGTATTGTTCCTACAGATGCTCCCCCTTTAAATTGCAATCAAGCTATTGCTATTTTAAGGCCAAAGAAAGAGCTTTTTAATTTGTATTTGCGTTATTGGCTCGAAAACTCTGATGCTCAAAGGCAAATGAAAGGCGCCTCCGTAACTGGTACAATTTCAAATCTTAGCTTGTCTCAATTGGGTAATTTAGTAATACCAGTTCCTTCTCTGTCCGAACAACAACGCATCGCCGCTGTCCTCTGTGCTGCTGATGCCCTCTGCCAAAAGCGCCGAGAAACTTTGGCTTGGCTGGAGCAATTGGTGCAATCGACGTTTTATGAGATGTTTGGGGATCCTCTGGAAAATCCAAAAGGCTGGCCAGTTATTCCTGTTTCTGATTTCGTTGCTAATTTTGAATCAGGGAAAAGTATTACTGCTTCAAATTTACAAGAAGAAACAGATTATCGGGTTTTAAAGATCAGTGCTGTAACAGGCAATTCTTTTAATCCCGCAGAAACAAAGCCTTTGCCTCAGGATTATATTCCACCAAAACATCATCTTGTTCAATCCGGCGATTTGCTTTTTAGCCGCGCAAATACTTCGGAATTAGTGGGTGCTACAGCTTATGTTTTTGATACGGAGCCGAATATCGCATTGCCAGACAAAATTTGGCGTTTTAAATGGAAGGAGCCAAAAGTAGTTTCTCCCTTATTTTGTTGGATTTTATTTTCTAATCCATTTATTCAGCATCAAATTGCAAATAATGCGTCGGGTTCAAGTGGTTCAATGAAAAACATTTCCCAAGCAAAAATGATGCAAATGGAAGTCATTTGCCCGCCAATCGAACTCCAAAATCGCTTTGAAACTGCGTTAATGGACATTCAAATCCAACAAAAAGCACTCAAAGAATCCCTTCAAAACCTCGAATCCCTGTTTGACTCGCTTATGTACCACGCTTTTCAGGGCCATTTGGTTTTTTCCGATGAGGGCATCGAGAACCTGATGGCCCAGATGCAAGCCGAGGTCGCCTGACTGTGTATGCGTGATTGGCTGCGTTTTCTGGCGGAGATTCAAACCCCCGAAGATCTCGAAGAACTGCGCGAAGATCTGGATATTGAGGCCAAAGCTGCCCAAGGCCAAGATCGCAAGGGGGAATTGCCCCAGGATCTGTGGGAGAGCTATTCGGCCTTTGCCAATACCGCCGGGGGCATTCTCTTATTGGGGGTCAAAGAAAAAACCGATGGCCGTTTTCAGGTCTTGGGCCTGTCCGAGCCAGAGCGCCTCAAACAGCAATTCTTTGATTTGGTCAGCAACCCGCAAAAAGTGAGCACCAATCTGATCGGCAATGAGCAAGTTCAAATTCTGAATTTAGGCGACAAAGCGGTTTTGACCATTTGCATTCCTGCGGCCAAACGCGAACAAAAACCGGTTTATCTCAAACAACAGATGCTCACCCAAACCTACCGTCGGGGAGCCACGGGTGACTACCGCTGCAGTGAACAAGAGGTCAAACGCATGTTGGCCGATGCCTCTGAATTGCCCCTCGACCGTGAAATTTGTGAGGGTTTTGACTTGGGGGATATCGAGCCCAAAAGCCTCTCCCATTACCGGCAAATGTTTCGCAATCACCGCCCTGAGCACCCCTGGAACGAAGAGCCTGACTTGGCGTTTTTAGGGCAAATAGGGGCCTATCGTCAGGACCGCAATACAGGGCAAAAAGGGCTGACTGTGGCGGGTCTGTTGATGTTTGGACAAGGCCAGGCCATTCAAGAACGCTTCCCCTATTATTTTCCCGACTACCAAGAAAAAGACCCCGAAGACGAGTTGAGCTGGCGTGACCGCTTGCGCATGGATGGCACGTGGTCGGGCAATCTCTTTGACTTTTTCAGAAAAACGATTGGCAAACTGACCACCGATCTCAAAGTGCCTTTTCAGCAAGAGGGCCTGCAACGGATCGACGACACTCCCGTACACAAGGCGTTGCGTGAGGCCCTGGTCAATACCTTGGCCCATGCCGATTATGGCGTGTCGGGTTCGCTTTTGATTCAGAAATGGCCTGACCGCTTTGTCTTTCAGAATCCGGGCAGCTTGCGCCTGCCCAAGGCCGTGATTTGGCAAGGCGGTCAAAGTGATCCCCGCAACCCCACTTTACTCAAACTCTTTGACCTGATTGGGTTTGGGGAGCGTGCGGGTTCAGGCATTCCCAAAATTCGCGATGCTTGGCAGCGTCAACACTGGCGACAGCCCGAACTGCGCGAAAACAGCGGGCCCTGTGTGCGTTTGGAAATGCCCATGATGAGTTTGCTCCCAGCAGAGGCATTGCAGGAGCTAAGCCAACGCTGGCCACAGAAATTTGCGCTTTTAGATGAATTGGAGCGCCTCATTTTGGTCACGGCTTACCTGGAGAAAAATATCAGCCACGCCCGTATCCGTGAGATCGCCAGTGAGCATTCCCGTGACATTACCCAGGCTTTTCAAAAGCTCAAAACCTTACAATTGCTGCAACAAGCAGGGCATCACCGCCAGAGTAGCTATCAACTTTTTTCAGATGCAAAGACCCTCCAGCAACTTTCTTTTTTAGATACATCATCTGTTCCCACAGGTAACATTGACTCCCCCACAGGTAACATTGAACCTCCCACAGGTAACATTGAACCCCTAATAAAAATTTCTGAAACCCTCTGGAAAGATTTACAGGATGTGGCCCAGAAGGCCCGAACAAAAAAACGTTTACCTCAGGCAGAATTGGATGCCCTTATTTTAGAACTCTGTCAACAGGCTCCGCTCAGCGTTCAGCAATTGGCTCTTTTATTGGAAAGATCGCCAGACAGTCTCAAAAATCACTATCTATTGAGATTGGTTAAAACCGGACATCTGAAGCATGTTTACGACAAACCCACCCATACCCAGCAGGCCTATTTGACTCCCGACCAATAAGTTATAATATTCTTTCAGCCTGAAAGGATATTTCCTGTGAGCAAAGATCCGGGTAATTTTGCTTTTTTAGCCATGGAATGGCCCGCTGTGTACCACTCAGCCAGACAGGCTGAAACGCAGGCCCATGCCGATCCCCGTGTGGCCTGTTTTTATGCCCGCCGAGCCCTGGAGCAAGGGGTGGATTGGCTTTACCAACACGATGACTATCTGCAAAGGCCCTTGCACAGCACAAATTTAGCGGCTTTATTACATGAGCAGACCTTCAAAGAAAATCTGGATCCCGGTCTCTTTCCCAAACTCTTGATTATTCAAAAATTGGGCAATCGGGCAGTACACGAAGCCCGGCCCGTGCCTTTTGCCGATGCCTTGCAGGTTTTACGGGAGCTGCACCATTTTTGTTATTTTTTATTTCGTTATTATTCTTCCGAGAAAAAGCAGAAACCCGGCCCCTTTGAACCTGCGCTATTGCCGCAACCTCCCAAGCCGCAGCCCCAAACCTCGCCCAAAATTGTGCAAGATTTGGAAGCCCGTTTGCAAGAACAAGACCAAGTGCTGCAAGACAAACAAAATGCCTTACACGATGCCCAATCGCAAATTGAGCAATTAAAAGCAGAGCTGGCCCGTATCCAGCGGATCAAAGAACAAAACCAGCGGGTGCCAGAAAGCCACGATTATAACGAAGCAGAAACCCGTTTATACCTGATCGATGTTTTGTTGCAAGAAGCAGGCTGGGTTTTAAGCACTCCCCAAAACAGAGAATATCCAGTCGTGGGGATGCCCACCCCTTCGGGCAAAGGCCGGGTGGATTATGTCTTATGGGGCGAAGATGGGCTTCCGATGGCTCTGGTCGAGGCCAAACGCACCAGCAAAGATGTCAATGAAGGCAAAACGCAGGCCCAGTTATATGCCGATTGTTTGGAGCAAATGACCGGGCAACGCCCGCTGATTTTTTATACCAATGGCTTTGAACACTGGTTTTGGGATGATAAAAACTATCCCGCTCGCTCGGTACAGGGATTTTATAGCCCCGAAAGTATTGAGCGTTTATTAAAGCGGCGTCAATTGAACCAACCGCTCAAACAAATTCCCATCCAAGAGACCATTGTCAACCGCCATTACCAACATGAAGCGATTCGACGTATTACAGAATCATTTGAGCGCAAGCACCGCAAGGCTTTGGTGGTCATGGCGACCGGCACAGGAAAAACCCGAACGGTGGTGGCTCTGACAGAGTTATTGATGCGCCAAGACTGGGTGCAAAGAGTGCTGTTTTTGGCTGACCGCACGGCTTTGGTTAAACAGGCCCAGCGGGCCTTTCAAAAACATTTGCCCCAAGTCAGCACACAAATTGTCTCGAATCAAACCGATGATGCTTTTGCGCGGATCAATTTTTCCACTCACAAAACCATGCTCAATGCCATTAGCAATGGGCGTTTTAGTGTGGGGCATTTTGATCTGATTGTGATAGACGAGGCCCACCGCTCGGTATACCAAAAATACCACTATATTTTTGAGTATTTTGATGCGCTTTTGGTCGGGCTCACAGCCACCCCCCGTGATGAGGTGGACCGCAATACCTATGGCCTGTTTGAACTTGAAAGTGGCATTCCCACTTTTGCTTATGAATCTGATCAGGCCTTTAAAGATGGGGTTTTGGTTCCTCCCAAAACCCTCTCGGTGCCCCTCAAATTTCAGCGAGAAGGCATTCAATACAAGCTCCTCAGTGCTGATGAACAGGCAGAATACGAATTGCTTTTTGGGGATGAAACCGAAGCCATGCCCTCAGAAATTGATTCCAATGCGTTGAATCAATGGCTGTTTAATCAAGACACGGTAGATAAAGTGATCCAATTTTTGATGGAGCAGGGCTTAAAGGTGGAAGGGGGGGATCGGCTGGGCAAAACCATTGTGTTCGCCCGTAAACATGAACATGCGGTCTATATTGAAAAGCGTTTTAATGCCCATTTCCCTCAATACAAAGGGACTTTTGCCCGCGTGATAGACAATTATGAACCTTATGCCGAAAGCCTTTTGGACAAGTTTACCCAGCCCGAAGACGAGCCTGTGATCGCCATTTCCGTGGACATGTTGGATACAGGTATCGATGTGCCTTCGATTTTGAATTTGGTCTTTTTTAAACGGGTCTACTCCAAAACTAAATTTTTTCAAATGTTGGGTCGGGGAACACGTCTTTGCCCAGACCTACTTGGGCCGGGTCAAAATAAATCAGAATTTTTGGTTTTGGATTTTTGCCAGAACTTTGAGTTTTTTGAAAATTGTCCAGAGGGTTTAAATGCCCGTTTGGCTCCTTCATTACATGAAAGCCTTTTCATGAAACGGGCCCGCCTGCTTAAACAACTCCAGAGCCAAGCATCATCGTCTCTTTTACAGAACCATTTGGAAAAAGACCTGTTGCAATATGTGCAGGGCATGGATCCCAATCAAATTTTAATACGCCCTGCTCGGGCTCATGTGGAGCCTTTTCAAACACCGCAACGTTGGCGCAAGCTCACAGATTCAGATTTACTGGATTTAAGCCAACATGTGGCGGCTTTGCCCTCTCAAACAGAGCTGGGAACAGAAGCCGAGCGCCGCTGGGATTTGCTCTGCCTGAATTTGCAAATGGCAGCATGTTTGTCTCAACCTCTGCAAAGAGAAACAGAAAAGGTCAAAAATATCGCGGCCCAGTTGGAGGGCAAACAGAGTATTCCTGCGGTCCGAAAAATGTTGCCGCTGCTGGAGGAAATTCAAGGCGATCTGTATTGGCAGGCCATTGCTCCTGAGCAACTTGAAAAACTGCGTTTGTCTTTGCGACCCCTGGTCAATCTTTTGGATAAAGCTGAACGCCAGAGCATTGTCTACACGGATTTTCAAGATGAAATAGGTGCGGTCGTAGAAAAATCCATCCCCTATTTTGAAGGGGCTCAAGGATTAAAGCGCTACCGAGAAAAAGTCAAAACCTATTTGCTCCAGCACCAAGACCATATTGCTTTGCAGCGCTTAAGGCATAATTATCCGGTTACCCCACAAGATTTAGAATCCTTAGAAGCCATGCTTTTTTCTGCTGAAGAGGTGGGTGGGTTGGATACGTTTTCCACTGCTTTTGGTGCTGATTTTGTGTTGGGTAAATTGATTCGTCAGTTGGTGGGGTTGGATCGCGAAGCTGCCAAACAGGCTTTTAGTGAGTATCTTGTGCAGCGAACCTTAACGTCCAATCAGATACATTTTATCAATGAGATGGTAAATTATCTAACAGAAAATGGCGTGATGGATGTTGAGCGTTTGTATGAACCCCCGTTTACCAAGTTGCATGAATTGAGTTTAGATGGACTTTTTTCAATGGTTGATGCCGATAAAATTGTCTCGATTATTGAAAAAATCAATCAAAATTCACAGCCCAATTTAAATCAAGCCATTTAGTGCTTTGATTGTCTTTGGCTGTTTAAACATAGAAATAATAAATAACAGAAGTTGTCTTGTCTGGAAATTGGCAAAAGGAGTGTCCCTGCGCGTGGCCGAGCCAGGAGGGTCAGCCGAGGCCGCGCGCAATGACCGAAGTGCCCACACGATGTGGGCGCTGAGGCTCACTCCGTGCCAATTCCAGACATAACAAGTTATTGTGAATGGAAAGATGGTGATTCCGTCCGGCTCTAAGCCCCTCTAAATAGACATTGGGGCTGAAATCCTGTAATATTCGATAGAGTATTTTCACCCATCTCTGGGCATGATTCTGAACTCAATTCTGACAAAAAACGATCCGCTTAACGAAGGAGGCCTGTGTGGCGCAAGAGGCACTACTCAAGGTAATCGACTTAGCAACCCATTTTACAACCGAAGAAGGCACTGTTAAAGCCGTAGACGGCGTAGATTTTGAAGTCCGCCGTGGTGAAGTTGTTGGCGTGGTGGGGGAATCTGGCTGTGGCAAGAGTATTACCTCCATGTCGGTTTTGCGCCTGATTGCCAAGCCCCAAGGCAATATCGTCAGAGGCAAAATTATCTTTGAAGGTCAGGATTTGCTCACACTTTCTGAAGAAGATATGCGCAAGATTCGCGGCAATAAAATTGCCTTGATCTCTCAAGATCCCATGACCTCACTCAACCCGGTTCTCACCGTGGGTGAACAGATCATGGAAGCGATCATGTTGCACCAAGGCCTCGAACGCGACGCCGCCAAGAAAAAGGCGATTGAGATGCTGCGCAAAGTCGGGATTCCCGAGCCCGAAAAACGGGTGGACCAATACCCCCACCAATTTTCAGGCGGGATGCGCCAGCGCGGGATCATTGCCATGGCTCTTTCCTGCGAGCCCAAACTCCTGATTGCCGACGAGCCAACCACCGCTTTGGACGTCACCATTCAGGCCCAGATTCTCGATCTGATGCGGGAAATCAAAGAAAAATACAACGCTGGGATTATTTTTATCACCCACGATTTGGGTGTGGTCGCAGAGATGTGTGACTATGTCTGCGTCATGTACGCGGGCAAGGTGGTTGAAGCCACCGATGTCTTTACGCTGTTTAAAACCCCCAGCCACCCTTATACCTTGGGCCTGCTCAAATCCATTCCGCGTCTGGATGAAATCAAGGATCGCCTGGAATCGATTGATGGTCAGCCCCCCAGTTTGAGCAAATTGCCCAAAGGCTGTAGCTTCGCGCCCCGCTGTGTCGAGGCCAAAGATATTTGCAGACAAAAAGAACCTGAACTGATTCGCGTGGGTGTGAATCAATTTGCACGCTGTCTGATGCGTGATGAATGGAAGGCAGAGGACGCACAATGAGCAATAAAACGGATAAATCCAAAAACCCGGTGCTGCTGGAGGTCAAAGGCCTCAAGAAACATTTCCCAATCAAACGCGGCATTCTCTTTTCCAAACAGGTTGGCGCAGTCAAAGCCGTTGATGGTCTCGACCTCTTCGTGCGCGAAGGTGAGACCTTGGGGATGGTCGGTGAGTCTGGTTGTGGCAAGTCCACGACTGGCCGCTTGATCCTGCGTTTGATTGAACCCACCGAAGGGGAAGTTATTTTTCAGGGCAAAGACCTGCTTCAACTCAACAACAATGAGATGCGCCATATGCGTCGTCAGTTGCAGATGGTGTTTCAGAACCCCTATGCCTCACTGGATCCACGTATGACCGTTGGTGATATTATCGCTGAACCGCTGCGTGTTCACAAAATGTTCTCCTCTTCGCAAGAGATGAAAAAACGTGTACGCGAATTGCTCGACTGTGTGGGGCTGAATCCCTCTTATACCGAGCGTTTCCCCCATGAGTTTTCAGGCGGTCAGCGCCAGCGTATCGGGATTGCCCGCGCCTTGGCGCTCAATCCCAAGCTGATCATTGCTGACGAGCCCGTCTCTGCTTTGGACGTATCCGTTCAGGCCCAGGTGCTGAACCTGCTCAACGATCTGCAGTCTCAGTTCAACCTGACCTACCTCTTTATTGCCCACAACCTGAGCACGGTCAACCATATCAGCGACCGCGTTGCGGTGATGTATCTGGGCAAAGTGGTGGAACTCGCTGGCAACGAGCATCTCTATGCCAATCCCAAACACCCCTATACCCAGGCCCTGATGTCTGCTGTGCCCGAGCCCGATCCCGTGATCATGCGTGGCAGCGAGCGCAAAAAGCGCATCATCCTCGAAGGGGATATCCCCAGCCCGGTCAATCCGCCCTCGGGCTGTCGTTTTCACACCCGCTGTTGGGAAGTGATGGATGTCTGTAAAACCACGGAGCCCCCGCTTGTGGATACGGGCAGTGGCCACTATGTCGCCTGCCATTTACATCCTGCCGCTGTCGGTGAAACCCCCTTGCGGACGACCGCTTAGCGCTAGCAGGAGAATCGGCCCATTCATTCACCCTCTCATGCCACGGAGCTGCTCTGTGGCCCTTTTACCCTTGAAGGTTATTCTCGCAGTACGATTGAAACCTACCTCAAAGTCAAAGAACTGAATATTTGCTTTGACGTGGGCAAATGCCCCATGCATTTGGTCTTTGTGCCTCAGATTTTTATCTCCCATTTTCATGGGGATCACAGCTTGGGCATGACCTATTATATTGCCCACCGCAATTTGGCCAAGCTCGAAACCGGCAAGATCTATGTGCCTGCTTCGGCTTTGGATGCGGCTCATGCCCTGATTCGCTCCCAGGCGGCGCTTGAACAGGCCCGCCGCGATTATGAGCTGATTCCAGTCGAACCCGGCATGATGGTGGATTTTAAACGCCAGATGCAGATGCGGATTTTTGGCACCGATCACCGCATTCCCTCGGTGGGCTTTGAGGTGATTGAAACCCGCTCCAAACTCAAACCCGAATATGTGGGTTTGAATCAACAGGAGATCGTGGCACTCAAACGCGCAGGCAAAGAGATCGTCTACCCGGTCAGCATGTCACGCATGGCCTATGTTGGCGATTCTACGATCAAGGTCTTTGAGTGGCACCCGGAGATCATGGAGACCGAAATTCTGATTACCGAATGCACTTTTTTGGCTGATGATCATTACGAAGAAGCCCACAAGCGCAAGCACATTCATCTGCGCGATCTGGTCAATTATTTGCCGCATATCCGCAGCGAATATATCGTCTTGATGCATTTCTCCATGCGCTATACCCGCCAAGAGATCAAATACCACATCCAGCGCTTGATTCCAGCAGAATACCGCGAGCGGATTCTGCTCTTAATCTAAACGGCCAAAGCTGTTTATAGGCTGTGGCTCAGGTTGTATTGGCCCATTTTGGGTGGCGCGTAAAAGGCCTCGCGGAATTGCCCCATGCCGCTGTGGCTCTGTTTAAAATGGTCCGATTGTTTCCAATTCTCAAAAGCGGCCTGATCTGCCCAGGTCGTTTCGACCAGAAATGGTGTGGTTTCGGGAGTCAGAGGTCTTAAAAAGCGAAATCCCTGAAAACCTGGCAGGGCTTGAATTCCCTCAATATTTTCCAAAAAGGCTTTTTCGATGGCCTCGGCAAATTCGGGTTTAACGGAGAGTTGATTGGTGATCACAAACATGAGAAGGGTCCTTCTTTCGCGGGCGTTCTTTAGTCCAGGAGCGTTTGCATGCGGGCCTTTAAACGGTGAATCGACTGGGAGTGGAGCTGGCAGATACGGGCTTCGGTCAATTGCAGCACCCTGCCAATTTCTTTCATGGTCAGGCCTTCAAAATAATACAGGCTGATCAGTCTTTGTTCGCGTTCGGGTAAGGTCGCCAGGGCCTGTTGCAAAGACTGTTGCAGGGCCTGTTTATCCACCGCCAAGGTTGGGTCGCTCGACTCGCGGGTATCGGGCAGGCTCTCTTCCCAGTTTTTGAGATTGCTATCGGGTGAGAGCAAATAGTCCAATGAAACGACCAGATACGAGGTGTCGGTCAGGATTTGATGTAATTCATCCAGTTCAATTCCCAGTTCTGCAGCCAGTTCTTCCTCTTGGGCGGGTTTGCCTGTGCGGTTTTCGAGGCTGCGAATGGCCTGCTCGACCTCTTTGGCTTTGCGCCGCAGCGAACGCGGCATCCAATCCATGGCGCGTAATTCATCCAGAATGGCGCCGCGAATGCGGGTCATGGCATAGGTTTCAAAGCGCACCCCGCGCTCGGGATCAAATTTTTCCACAGATTGAATCAGGCCCATCAGGCCATAGCCAATCAGATCATCAGCATCCAAATGGGGCGGCAATTGCACCAACATGCGCGAAACAGCATAACGCACCAGATACAGATAATGGGTAATCAGCTGGTCTCGGGCCTGGGCTTGACCCTGGTGCAGATAATCCTGCCAAAAAGCGGCGAGTTCTTGTGGCGTGTGCGACATAATTGGCATTATAGCCCGAAGTCTAAATCCAGGGCAGAACGTTGCCTGCATGATCGACAATTACATAACGAAAATTTTGGGGGGCCTGCTTGAGAAATCGTTGTTTTAATTCGGGCAGGGATTTGTTATTTGGAAGATTGATTTCAAAATAGCCCTGTTCGGGTACCCAGGCAATCCACCAGCCTTGTTTTGCCTGATGATAACCCACTTTTTTCCAAAAGGCCCGACGCAGGGCTTTTTCTTGTTTTTGCTGAAGTGGAAATTTGACTTGGCGCCAAGCGGGATGCCCGGCGTTATATAAGGCTTCTCCTTTTGCCACAAAGCGGTTGAGGTACCATTGATAGCGGTCTCGCTCTGTCAGCAGAATCGTGCGTGTACAGCCATCGTAGGCTGCAGCGATGAGGCGACCATCGCTGGCATAAACGGAATAAGGATGCAAGGCGCCGACTTCGGATAAACGTGCTTCTAGCTCTGATTCAGACATGTATTTGAGTGCCAAGCTGTACCAATTTTTTTCTGTATTAAAGAGATACAAATAGTCCAGCACCTTCAGCTTGTCTGGGCCATTCAGGCTCTCAAAGACGGGACTGAGCCAAATTTGATCTTTTTTGAGTGCCCCAAAAGGGTTCTCTTTGCCCCAAGGGAAGGTGGACTGAGACAAAATCTCTTGCCAGTAGCGGGCCATGATCGGCTGGGCGAATGCCAAAGAACCAATCGGGTCTGCACAATTGGCTGATGCGGGTAAACCTATTGCCTGGAGTGCCAAAAATGTAAAGCCAAGAAGATATTTCTGCATAAACCAAGACCGTTTTTCTTTTTGCTTGAGGATTTCTTTTACTGTATTTTGCCAAATGATCGTGGGCAAATCTATGTTGCGGATCAATTGGGGAAGGGAATCAGACATCAAAAGCGATTTCAACCGTAAATTGATCTGTTTTGGAAAAATATCTGATTTGAAAAAATACAGAATTTTATTTAAGATGGATATTGATAATGGTAATTCCCTTCTAATTCTATATTCCCATCTGTTTAAGATAGATCTCTTTAGAAAGATTGTTATGCCTCTTATTTCTGTTTTGATTGCAGTTCAATCTCCCTTAAAACGAGATATGTTTCATCACTTTTTGTCTCCGGCTAAATTTGAAACAGCGGTGGCAGATTCGCCAGAGACGGTCTTTGCACTTTTAAAAGAGCAGTCTTTTCAGATCGTTTTGGCAGATCTTCCCTTTTGGGGAGAGCGCTTCAGCAAAAGTATTCAGGTTTTAAATACCCATTTTCCTGCCACCCAGATTTTATTAATGGCCCCTGAAAACGAACGGGTGGAGCGCAATCGACAGCTGAGCGTCTTCCCCGCTGAAAGCTTCGATATGCCCGCCCTGGCTGCTCAAATCTGCGCCTTGGCTCAGGCCTATACCGGTTTACATTACCATTTCTCACGCCTGAATTTGTTCGACTTGAACCAATTGGTGGCTTTGTCTGGGCGCGAAAGGCATCTCTATTTGGCAGAGCCCGAAACGGCGCGTGAGGGGCTCTTGTTCTTTGAACAGGGCCATATTCGCCATGCTGTGTTTGATCAGCTGCATGGTGAAGAGGCCTTTTATGCGGTCATGAAGATGAAAAGCGGCTTTTTCTCTGAAGCTGAGTTGGCAAGGCCTGAATATTATTCCATCGAGATGCCGATGAACCATCTGATGGCCAATTCAGCGCTGCATTTGGATCAACAGAAAATTGAGGGAGAAAATCTTTTCCAGCCTGCCCGGTTTGTACTCTGTGAACCCGGATCGGAATTAAAAACGGCACTCACCAAGCGCTTTGCTTCAGCGCAGCAGCAATTGCTGACTTGTTCTTTGGGGGAGCTCGAAAAAGAGCTGCAAAATCAGGAGCCCGATCTGATCTTTCTGCATACAGACCTGCTTGAAGACAAGCCATTCCAGTTTTTTCGCTGGTTGCGCTTGGTCTATAAAGGCCCTGTGATTTTATTTGGTACCATTTTGTCTTCTGAGTTGTTTGCCTGTTTGCGTTTGCCCCAGATGGTGGGTTTTTTCTCTTTGCCTGATCAACAACAGGAATTGGAAACCTGGGTTCATCATCAATTTTTTGACCAACGCTTTAGCGGTGAACTCAAAGATTTGCTTTTATTGGATGTGCTTCAGGTTTTGGGTGGCTCACGCCAATCCTGCCGAATTGCCGTGCACGATTGTTTTAAACACGAAAAAGGTGAGATCTTTATGCAGCATGGCGAGTTAATTCATGCTTGGTTTGCCGGACACGAAGGCAAAGCAGCCCTGCGGGAACAGTGCCGGATTATTCAAGGGGTGTTTGAGCTCTCGGCCTTTCGCGAACCTGAAAAACAGACCTTGGAAGGTTCTCTCGGGCGCCTGATCTTACAGTTACAGCCTTTTCTGGATGAACCTGTTTACAGTGTCTGAGCCCAAGCGCTTAAATGGCTGATTAGCGCAAGACTTTTTTGATGGCATCAAGCACCCGGTCTTCTTGATAGGGTTTGACCAGAAATTCACTGGCCCCGGCCTGCATGGTTTCGAGCAATTTGGCCTGTTGGCCAATTGAGCAGCAGATGATAACTTGGGCTTGGGGGTCTTCTTTTAAAATTTGCTGGAGACAGTCCAGTCCCCCTGTTGTCGGCAAGGAAAGATCGAGCAGCACCACATCTGGGCGCTTTGCTTTAAAGCTTAAAAGTGTCGCTTCGCAGTTTGCGGTTGAACCGGATATAGCAAATCCATTTCGCTCTAAGATATCTTGCAGCAATAATTGCATATATTCAGCTGCTTGGGCGATTAAAACCTGTTGCATGGCTATTTTATCCCTGTTGTGGGTGGCTGTCCCGCCAGCGACACCGGCAGGACCTGCGCTGAGAGCTTGGCTTTGGGGCTTTCCAGACTGTGAGCGAGTGGGGAGGCTTCTGCCTGGCCACCAGCCGGGGAGGCAGGAATGGCCTTTGTAGAGAGGGTGGGGGCGGCATGAGCTGGGTCAGGCTCTTGCAAGGCGGAATCACTGGGGGTCTCTGTTTTTGCTTGTCCCATGGCATTTAAACTCTGCCAGAGATAAGTCAGCAATTGACCAAAAAGGGCAAAGACCAACACCGCCAAGAGACCCCTGACGATGACCGTAAACGGCGGTACCTGGGCCAATAATGCGCTGAAAGCCGTTAATACCCCGGCAACTGCAGCCAATTTGAGTGGAAAAAAAGACAAAGACAAACCTGAATTTTTTTTCATGGGGCGATTTCCTCTTCGCCTTTGCCAAAATCCAGTAAAAGCTGGGCTTGCGCTTGGGCTGAAACACTCAAAAGCAATTTTCGCTTTTCAATTTCGACCAAATAGAGTGATACCTGAGGGGTGAGTGGATGTACGGCCAGAGTGCGCATGACATCTGATCCTTCGGGGATATGACGCCAACGGGAGAGCAGGGCAGCCAAAGAACCTTTTTGCAATAAAAAGGCCGCCACATAAACCAGAAAAAGAACCAAAGCCAGCTTTAGAAGTAACTCTAGCCAGCCAGTTGCCTGAATGTGTCCACTTACAACCTGTTCTGAGAGTGGCAAGTGAACCTCTTCCTGGTTGCGCCGAAATTAGCGCAGAACTTTTTTAATGGCGTCGATGACGCGATCTTCCTGAAAGGGTTTGACGATAAAATCGCGGGCACCTGCCTGAATGGCGTCGAGCACCATGGCCTGTTGACCCATGGCACTGCACATAATAATGCGGGCATTGGGATCAATTTTGCGAATTTCACGCACGGCGGTAATCCCATCCATTTCTGGCATGGTGATATCCATGGTGGTCACATCGGGGCGCAACTCCTGGTATTTTAAAACGGCTTCTGAACCATTGGCGGCTTCGCCAGCTACTTCATAGCCATTTTTAACCAGAATATCGCGAATCATCATGCGCATAAACGCGGCATCGTCTACGACTAGTACTCTTGCTGCCATAATTATTTCTTGATTTCAATCCGACTCAGCGGATCTACTCACCTTTCTCTTTAAGGATGCCTTTGGCATGAATTCTGAGACATGAATCTACTGAGCGTCTGCTTTCTGCATCAACTTTCTGCATCAACTGTCACAGGCCCAGGCTCCAACACTACCCTTATTTTATCAGAGTCAGAACCCTATCGCAACGCTCGCGCACGGGGCTAATCTCCGCGCAAATGATTGAGACGATCGATGGGCCCCAAGATCTCCGAGATGCGTACACCAAAATTTTCGTTGATCACAACAACTTCACCTTTGGCCATGAGTTTGCCATTGACCAGCAAATCGACAGGTTCACCTGCCAATTTGTCGAGTTCAACCACCGAGCCTTTGCTCAGATCGAGCACGTTTTTGATTTTTAATTTGGTACTGCCCAATTCGACGGTCACCCGCAGGGGAATATCGACAATCCGGTCGAGGCTGGGGTTGGCCTGCATGGGCAATCCCGGTACCAGGGGGCTGAAGTCCGCTGGCCGCACTGATGCGGCGGGAGCTTGAAAAGCTGGATTGGGTTGGGGCGGGTAATAAGCCGGTGCATAACCACCGGGGTGCTGCTCTTGGTAATAACCGGGGGCAGGACCATAGGCAGCGGGAGCCGCTTGAGGCGCTTGGGCCGATTGATGCATGGGTTGAGGCTGGGCTGGAGCTTGAAACGCCGCGGGCGCAGCAGGGGCTGCGCTGGGGCCACTGAGTAATTTTTGCAATTTTTGAGCCTTGGCCAATGGGCGCAATTCATGGAGTTCGCTGTCGAGCACCCCTTCAATCACAAAATTGTATTTTAAAACCAAAAGCGGTTGGTTTGTAAATTCGAGCGGAATCGCAGAAGTATCATTGAGTTGAACCAATTGGCTTTCGGGGGCCTTCATGGCGACTTTGTGTTTGTATTCCTGGGAGAGTGCGGTGGCGGCCGCGCCCATCAATTGATTCATGACTTCGCCAATGGCGCTGGTCTGTAAATCACTGATTTCCAGATCGGGGTTGCGCCCGTCTTTGCCCATCAAAATGTCAAAGATCACTGCAACGTCATAGTCTTTGATCAAAAGCAGGGAGGGGATTTCTTCGCCCAAGGAATAACCCGTGCGGATCAAGACCTGGTTCACAGGCAATTCGGGCTGAAGTTCTTCAAAGGTCTGGGTGGTGACTTCGGGGTGGGAGACTTTGACGGTTTTGCCCAAAGCCTGAGATACGGCATTGGAACCGGCCTCCATGGCAATGGCTGAAAACTTGAGAAAAAATTCATTTTCGGGGCCCGGAGCGGCTGACTGGGCCGGTGCTGGGGCATCAAATGTTCCGGTGCCTTCCAGCAGGGCATTGATTTGTTCCTGAGATAAACCCACGTTTTTTATCCTTCGTCTACAATAGCTGTTATTTGAGCGGCCATCTGGCGCCCCAAGGTGCCTGGGCGCGCATAAAATTTACAGGTTTGCTCTACAGTTACGGGCAGGCTTTCACTCGGTTGAGAGTTGAGCTGAATCACATCGCCTACCTGCAGGCCCAATAAATCCCTGACAGTAATATCAGTATACCCCAGCAAAAGCGCAAGTCTGACCTCTACCTGATCCATATTGCGTTTGATTTCTTCCAAAAAGGGATGGGTATCTTCTTTGCGGATTTGCCCGTTCATGAAGAATTCCCGGTGCATATTCGGTAAAACGGGTTCAATTGTGGGGTAAGGCAGGCAAATACGCATTGAACCCATGGTTTCGCCCAATTTGGTCTCAAAGGAGATCACCAGAACGCTGTCGCTGGGGGCACAGATTTGGACAAAGCGCGGATTGGTTTCGAGGGCCTGAATCACGGGTTCGAGATTGGGCAGGATGTGTTTCCAGGCCTCTTTAAACGAAGACATCCCTTTGTTAAAGACATTGGACATCAGGCTCTGTTCAATATCGGTCAATTCACGTGGTCTGCCGCCCGAACGCCCCGGCCCACCGAGCAGACGTTCAATAATTGAAATCGCGGTGCCGGGGGTGAATTCAAATAAAATCGTCCCTTCGAGTGGCAGCAGGCGATAGATCAAAACCACCGTGGGATTGGTGATTGAACGCATGAATTCGTCGTAGGTCAACTGATCGACCGAGGCCACTTCCATTTGCACAGGCAGGCGCATTTGGGTCGTCAATTGGGTGCTGAGCAGACGACCAAAAATTTCGTGGACGGCATGCAGGGTCTGGCTGTGCTCGCGCGAAAATTTGGAGGGATGGCGAAAGTCATACAGGCGCACATCGCCGGTCTGCCCTTTTTCCTGAATGGTCTGAACTGTGGTTGAACCACTGTCAATCGCGGAGAGGAGGGAGTCGATTTGATTCTGAGAGAGTACCTCACTGCCTTTGGCCACTTAAACGTCAGACCTCCTGAATTTGGGCGGCCTGGTCGACCTTGACGGCGGGAACGGCATCGGCAGAGCGCAGCAATTGTCGGTAGAGGGCCTGAGACAGTCCCAGACCTTTGCCTTGGGCCAATTGGTAGCCCAATTGCTCATCCATCATACTCTCATACATGCGGTCTTGACCTGAGTGCTCAAACAAACCTCCTTCAGGAACGGTTTTGCGCATTTCCTGGAGCATTTGGGTGAGAAACAGGGCCTCAAATTCTTGAACCGCTTTTTTGAGGCGGGGATCGCTGTTTTTTTCTGCAGCACGAACTGCGCCTGCGGCCTGGGCTGCGGGAGTGGGTTGTAGGGGTGGGGTGAATCCCGGATGGTTCAAAGCAGAAATCCTCACAGTGTAACCTCATTATGGCCCATAAATGCGGGAAATTCAATTGATGAAGCCCGCTATTTCAGGTCAGATTCGAAATTAGCGCTTGGCGTTATTGGCGATCTGAAGCATTTCGTCGGAGGTCTGAATGGCTTTGGAATTGGCTTCGTAAGCCCGCATTGAGACAATCATGCGGATCATTTCGTCGGCCACACGCACATTCGACATTTCCAACATGCCCTGGGCCAAACTGCCAAAACCCGGACTGCTGCCAGCGGTGCCTGTAATTTCGGTGCCTGAGGCCTGTGTAGAGCGGAAATAATTTTTGCCGAGGCTCTCCAAACCGACCGGGTTGACAAAGCGCACGAGCTGAATCTGGCCGACATTGGTGGTCAGGCCGTTGACGGTCTGTGAGACGGTGCCATCGGAGCCAATCGTGACATTGGTGGCGTTTTGATCAACGGTGATGGTGGGATCGAGAAAGTAGCCATCGTGGGTTACCAATGCGCCATTGGCATCGGTTTTAAACGAGCCGTCGCGGGTATAGGCGAAGGTGCCATTGGGCATGGCCACCCGAAAAAAACCATCCCCTTGAATTGCCAAATCATAGGGGTTTTCGGTGTGCTGAAAATCGCCCTGGCTGAAAAAGCGCGGTGTACCTACAGCGGTTACACCCATGCCGATTTGGGTGCCCTGGGGGGAGAGAATATTATTGGCAACCTGGGAGCCAGGCTGGCGCAGCATCTGGTAATGCAGATCTTGGAATTCGGTGCGAAAGGTCTTAAAACCTGTGGTATTGACGTTGGCCAGGTTGTTGGAGGTCACGTCTAAGTTCAATTGCTGGGCTTTCATGCCCGAGGCGGCGGTGTACAGAGCGCGCATCATAAGCGGTGTTTCTCTCCTTTAAAATTCAATCAAGCGGGGCGCCCGAGTTCGAGCAGGCGTCCAGTGAGTTCGTCTTCACTTTGCAGGGCTTTTTGGCTCATCTGGTACGAGCGCAGGGCTGTAATCATCTGCACCATTTCCCCGGCGGTGTTGACATTGGTGTGTTCAAGCTTGCCTTGCAAGACCTTGGCTTCAGCCGCTGTCTGTGGGGCGTCGCTGGGAGCTGCAAAAAAGCTGCTGCCTCTGCGAATCAGCGACCAGGGCTCTTCAAAATTTGTGATTTGCAAGCTGTCGAGGTTTTCTTGGCCGGCATAGATCTCCCCTTGCTCGGTGATGGTCACCCCTTGCTCAGGCAGCACAATTGGGCCGTTTTGGCCCAAGACACGAAAGCCTTCGCTGGTCACCAATTCCCCTTCGCCATTGCGGGTAAAGGCGCCGTTGCGGGTATACATCAGGCCACTGGGGGTCTCAACTGTAAAAAAACCATCTCCTTGCAGAGCGAGGTCAAATGAATTGCCCGTGTCTTCGACCGAGCCGCTGGAGAAATCGGTATAAATGCCTGAGACCACTGTGCCTGTGCCCAAATGGCCCAGGGGCACATCTTGGCTGGAGCGGAAGGCAACTTCTTCTTGACCTGAGCGCTGGCTGAGATAAGATTGGGAATTTTTCATGCGATCGAGCAAACCGCGCTGGAAATCGTGGTGCAGGGTCTGCATCCGTTTATAGCCAGTGGTGTTGAGATTGGCCAGATTATTGGAAAGGGTATCCATGCGGACCATGTCCATCATCATGGCGGAGGAGGCAGTATAAAGACCCCGAGAAGACATGTTTTGCTTTCCTTTTGCGTTGTGATAAATACCCTATCGACCGCAAAAGAAGCAGACTTAAATCAAAGAGAGATCAGTCGTCGATATAAATGCCGTAACTATTGGCGACAATATAGATCGGGCGGCCTTTGACCTCTTTGTAGATTCGGCCCACATACTCACCAATAATCCCCAAGCTGGTCAACTGAATACCGCCCAGAAACAGGATTGCCACCATCGTCGAGGCATAACCTGGCACTTCGACCCCGTTTAAGATCGTGCGAAAAATCAGCACCGAGGCATAGACAAAACTGAGCAGCGAAATACCCGCGCCCAAATAGGTCCAGACCTGCAGGGGCAAGGTCGTAAAGGCGAAGATGCCATCCAGAGCAAAGCGCCAAAGTTTCCAATAATTCCAACTGGTTTGACCCGCAAAGCGGGCCGGGCGCTCAAAATAAATCGTGGTGGTGGGAAACCCCAACCAGGCAAAAATGCCTTTCATAAAGCGGGTTTTTTCAGGCAGTTTTTTCAGGGTATCCACCACTTGGCGATCCATTAAGCGAAAATCACCGGTGTTTTTGGGGATATGTACCTCGCTCATGGCGGAGATCAAACGGTAAAACATCAGCGCCGAGTGGCGTTTGACCCAGGTGTCTTCTTTGCGCTCGGAGCGCGTGGCCAAGACGACTTTATAGCCCTCGCGCCATTTTTGCACCATTTCCAGAATCAATTCAGGCGGGTCTTGTAAATCGGCGTCAATCGGAATCACCGCTTTGCCTCTGGAAAAATCGATTCCTGCAGTTGTGCCGGCCTCTTTGCCAAAATTGCGCGAAAAATTGATCACCTTGATGCGCGGGTCGCGCTCGTGGTGGGCAATCAGTTTGGCCAGGGTATCGTCGCGACTGCCATCGTTGACGCAGACGATCTCCCAATTGGGGCCAATCTGGTCGAGAATGGGGGTGACGGTCTCAAAAAACTGGTCGAGGCCTTCACTTTCGTTGTACATTGGGGCTACCAGTGAAACTTCGGGGAGGGCCGCACGCTCTTCGGGCGTCATGGGCCGGAGTTCAGCCGTGTGCTGCATGTTGATCTGTCTACCTGTTTGTCTGCTTAAAATACATTGATAAAACCGCCGTAAATTTCTGGGCCGCGTTCAGAGGGGCCAAAAATTTCGTAGGTGTTTGCTGTCGTCCCTGGTTTTTGCCCGAGCAGAGACTTGCCGATACCGAGAAACAGGCTGAAGCTGTTGCGGTAATTTAAGACTGCTTCAGAGCGCAGTTCAAAACCTGCAGCAATGTGGGGATAAATACTGCGTTTAGTCGGAAACCAGGCATCACCGGCATCCACAAACGCCACTCCACTGAGGTTTTCGAGATAATGCCCACCCAGGTTAAAATTGAGTTCTTTGAGCAGCGGGAAGCGGTATTCAAGGCTGGCCGCTGTCATCATTGAACCTTGCAATTCAGCAATGCGAAAACCGCGCAAGGGAATAATATTCTGAAAATTGAGCACAAGCAAATTGCTCAAAGGCGGTCCACCCAAAAGCGCTGGGCGGGTCTCTCCTGTCATGGCGGTGGCATCCACCCGGTAGGCCAAGGTATGGTCACCGAAGACCGGGATATAATGGCGGAAATTGGCGTTGGCGGCAGCAAAGCTGTATTGGCTGCCCAGCCAAGGGCCACCTGCGGATAAATTCACGTTATAGCGTATGCCGTCATTGTTGCGGACCGATTCGTTGGCTGCCCAGGTCAAATTGAGGCTGTTATTCCAGCCCTGGCGCAACAATTTATCATCAATCAAGCCTGCAAGTTCGCTGCGTAAATTGGTCTGGTGCGAGGCCACAAATTCCAAGCTGGCAAAGCGGCGGACGCGGGTGGCAGAGGTATCCCCTGTACCCGGATTAAAGAGTGGGCGGCTGATGGCCAGTGAAATTTGCTGTTCACGGGTAATAAAATAGGCGCTGCCATCAGTGGCAAATGAGAGCAAGGGAGAATCCCCGACTTCGACCGAAAAGCTGGTGTCAAAAAAGCGGTTGACATAAGCCGTGTTGTAGCTGATGCGCGAGCTGGCCAAACCGTAGAGAAAGAGCACATTAAAATTGTGCAATTGCAGTAAATCACCGGTCTGCATCAGAAAACCCAATTGATCGCCTTTTTCATCGAGCCCGACCACGGGCACAAAGACCTCGGGGGCAATCCAGGGCTCGTAATTCTTGGGCTCAGAACTCTCTCCCAGGGGGGTGAGATTCAGCCCGTTTTGGGTCAGCAGAGAGTCGCCCAGCTCTTCGGCCAGGGCTTCTGCAGGTGCCAGTTGTGAGGTGCTTACCTGTTCCAAGGTGGTGCCTTGGGCGTGGTGGCGAATATACCAGAGGTTTTTGCCATCGGCACTTAAGCTGGGAATTTCGAGCCCGGTATAGACATCACTCAGGGCCTCACTTTTGCCTGTACTCAGCTGGTGGCGGTAGAGATTGGTAAAGCCATTGCGGGTTGAGACAAAATAAACAAATTGGCTGTCAGGGCTCCAAATCGGTTGTTTGTCGGCATAGAGACTGCTGGACTCGGTCAAGAGCTTGGGGGCTTGCTGGCCTTGGGGGTCGAGATGCATCAGGCTTTGCCCTTCACCGGGCAAATAGACCTCGGCCACCAGGGATCTGCCATCGGGAGACCAGTTGAGACCTTGGTACTGCCGGAAGTCGGGGGCCTGAAGCAGGGTGCGCTCAATTTTCTGCTCGGCCCGGTTGTAAATCACAATGGCGTCGCGCTGCTTCTCTTCTAAGACCAGGGCGATGCGGCTGCCATCGGGAGACCAGGCCGGAGAGTGCACGGTTTGACCCGGCAAGAGCCGCTCAGGTGAACCGTCGGCTTTGAGTTTGCCGTCTTGTTCTTTGAGTTTGAGAATTTCCACAGATTTGGTGGAATTGCCATAGGCGTCGGGTACCAGCAGAGTATAGGCCAATTGGCTGCTGTCGGGGGCCCAGGCATAATCTTGGCTGCGCTCCACGACTTTTTCTTGGATTTTGTCCAACTCCAACTTTTCGTTGGCAGCAAACTCGGGCAGGTGATCGCCATGCTTAAAATGCAGGCCGGGCTCTTTGAGATCGGGGGGCGGTGTGGCTTTGACAGGGGCCGGTTTGTCTTTGTTTTTATCTTCTTCCCGCTGCTTTTTTTCTTGGGCCCCATAGGCCTGAATCTGCTGCAAATCGGCAATCATCAGCGGTTGAACGGGATAAATTTGGCCGCGCACCAGGGGGTAGCCGCCGGAGGTCTGGTAAGCCAACCATTTGCCATTGGGAGAGGGTTTGGGCTGAAAATAGGTGCGGTTGGGGCTGTAGGGGATGAGCGCTGTGGCTTTGGGGATGTTTTCCTGATACAAGCTGACCTGTTCGCGGGTGCGTTCTTCCAGGGCCTGCCGCCACTCGGCTTCGATTTCGAGCAGGGATTTGCCAAAGGTAAAGGCAATCGCCTGGTAAAAATCGGCACTCATGTCGCGGTAATTGTCGAGCAGCAGCGGCAATTTATCGCGCCCGTAAGTTTCAAACATAAATTTGACCAGAGCATAGCCTTCGTTATAGCCTTCGGAACCTTTGCCCGAGAGAGCGGTAAAGGCATTGCGCTCTGCCGGGCTGAGCAGTGAGTTATTCAGCAAATGCAGGCGCAGCATTCGGTCGTTTTCGGGGGCCCAGTATTCAGCTTCGTATTGGGCCAGTCCTTCGGCAAACCAGGCGGGCAATCCCGAGGCTTTGATCAAATTGGAGCCAAAAATCTTTTTTTGCACAGCCAGGAAGTTAAAAATATGCGTCATTTCATGCAATAAAAAGCGATTGATCCCAATCGGGGCTTCCAGGGAAAAACGCGGGTCAAGTACAATGCGGTTGCGGGCCGGTTCTGCGTAGCCATTCCAGAATTCGTCTTCGGAGATAATCAGGGATATTTTTTCATCTGGCGCCACACCGAGATCTTGGGTGATGGTTTCAAAACCCTCTTCGGCAATCCGAGCGGAAAGTTTGGCCAGATCTTCGAAGCCCTGATAATAGTGGATTTTAAAATGGGGCGTGTTAATTTCTTGCCATTGCCGCTCGGGGTGGTTGACACTGGGTCCCCAAAAAGCAAGTGCTGACTGCATGGGCAAGCCGCTGCCCAATGTGCCGCTCAAAGCGGTCAAAACGGCAATTAGGGTGCGACGCAGACGGGGTTTTTGTTTCATGCCCCCTATTATAACAGAAGAGACAAAGGCCGGTTTTAGGAGAAAAAGAAAGGCAGAAAATGGATGGATTTTAGTGCTATTGCCAGTATTCAGCAAACCCGTCAGCAGCTCGAAAGCAGACGCCAAAATCAGGCTGAAACATTGATGAAATCGGCATTTGAAGCTATGCGTAAAGCCTTTGACCCCCAGTCGGGCAGGCAAAAGCGTCAATTATTACAAGCCGCTCTCGAGGCCTTTGGCAATGCCCTGCAGCAACAGCGCAGCAATCCAGAGATCTATATTGGTTTGGCCTATTTGCTGATCAGCATACAGGAATTTGCCCAGGCCTTTAATTATTTGCAAGAGGCTCAGCGCTTGGCCCCCAAGCACCCAGATATTGAGCAGATGTTGGCCTATCTCAAGCAGCGCTCGGAGCGGATGCTTGCCAAGCCGCTTACCAGCACAAGTGCAGCCGTCCCTTCGGAGCCCATCCAAAGCGAAGATGAATATGACGAACTCTATGACAAAGTCGAGAGCCAATTGCAAACCGCCTTGGCGGGCATTCAACGCGAGCTGTTGCCAACCAAACCCACTTTGGCGCTGAGCCAATCTCCGACTTTGGCCCAATTGTTTCAGGATTATCAGCAATTGGGCCAGAGCCTGCAGCGGGATTTGCGCATTTTGCACAGTGAGTTTGACACCGCGCCTTTGGAGCAACAGATGGTCCGTCTGAATGTCTTTCTCAAACGCTGTCAGGAATTGCTATCAGGGGCAGAAGAACTGAAGCAGCTCTATCAGGCTTTACAGGGTTTTCGTGCCGAGGTCAAAGGGCAGATCCAGACTTTTTCTCCTGCAGCGGCTCTGCCTCCGGTCGATGATTTGCTCGACCGCTGTGATGCCTTTGCCGATCAGCTCGATGAATATGAACGCAAAGGTTATGCCCTGAAAGAGCTTTTGGAGTGCTATGAAGTGCTGGTTGAAGATCTGGAAAATCTGCAAAATTTAATTGACGAACAGGCAACCTAACAAAAAGCATGACAAATTCTGAAATTTTATGTTAATGTTGTTAACATACCCTTTTGCCCTGCAATCTGGCCTGAATACTATTTTCGAAGGAGTTGACTCAAATGGGTGACGTCAATCGTGTTAATCAACAGGTTCAACCACTGCCTCAGGCCCAACCGGCCCAGCGCGTAGGTGCGCCGATTCAAATGCCAGAAGGCATCAAAGTTGAGAAAAAAACGGCAACAGAACTTCAGCAATTGCAACAAAAATCGGCCCAGGCCAGTCAACTCGGTCAGGTGGGCACCCGTGCCCAAATTGATGCTCTCAAAGCACGGGTTGAGAATATGGATATGCAGGGCGCGGCCCCGCCGCCTGAATTGGGAGCCTTAGATACCGTCGCTAAATACGGAGGCATGGCCTTGAGTACGGTTGGCGGTGGCTTGGCGGGGGCTGGCCGGGCAGTGAAAAATTATTTTGCCGGGGGCTTTATTGAGGCCCACGATAACCGCAGCTTGGGGGGCAATGTCTCACAAACGGCCCAAGGTCTACAAACACGAGCTACCGATCTGCGCAGCGGAGCAGACACATTGGCTCAGCAGCGCACCCAACTCAGTGATTTATTAAACGCGGATGATCCCGATTGGGGCAAGATCGACGGGGTGTTAAAAGACGTGGGGGCGCAACTTGAAAAAGCGGGCTTGCCGACTGAGAGTGTGAGCGCTGCGCGTCAGGCTCTGTATGGGGATATCACTAAAGTGCGTGATGTCTTGGGCACCATTTCTGCTGCTATGCCCGTGATGCGTGCCATGGCGGACTCTGCCCAGAGTAAATCTGAGGCTTTGGGTGATTTGGGGGCTTCTCTCACCCACGAAGGCAACCGTGGGGCTGTTCGCAATACCGTTGATGTGGTGCAAAAAGTCACCCCGATTGTCAGTGCCACTAATTTTATTGCCCAAGGGGTTTCGGCCTCAAAAACAGCCCAAAGTTTTGCAGATACTTTGAGTTCGGGAGCCGGTCAATTGGTTCAGGGGGGCGCCCTGACCGGGATTATGGTTGGGGGCGGGGCCCTGCAGATCGTCAGCGAAGGCATTGAGCTTTACCAAAATGTCGGACTGGTCAATAAAGCGCTCGATCGCGTTGAAATGGCGCGGGCTCTGCTGGCTGATGGCCCTGGACGCGATAAAATGGCCGCTGAATTTGATAAAAAAGCGAATGAACTCGAAAATCCCCAGACCCGCATGGGCAAAATTGGCATGTTCTTTAGTCGCAAAAGCAGCCGTCTCGAAGAAGTGGCCGATTTGCGCGCCAAAGCGGCGGCAATTCGCAAATTGCCTGCCGGCCCGATCTCTGATGAGGCCAAAACGGTTGCACAACAGGTGGTCAAACGCGCAGATATTGGCTTTAAAGCCATCAAAATTATGAAAAACGTCTTAGGCATTGCGGCCGGGGCTGTCGCGATTGCGGTGGCTGTGGGGGCCTTGGCCACACCCGTGGGCTGGGCTTTGGCGGGCGCTGCTTTGGCTGCCACTGTGGGCTGTGCCATTTATTGCAAGGTCAAAGGCTCTCAGCGTCAAGGCAAAATTGACGACCTCAAAGGGGTGATCCAGCAAAGCACGATTAAACAAGAGACCAAAGGCCAGCAGATTCAACAGTTACAGGGCCAAATCCAACAGATTCAAGGTGGTTTGGCGCCTCAAATTCATGAGCAAAATCGCTTGACTGAGCCCCGTCGCCCAGAACAGGAATTGCGTTTTCAGAGTTTAGGCAGTTCTATTTCGAAGAGCCGAGCCACCCTGGCTGAATTGCAGGGTCAACTTGAAACCCTGCAAACGGAGGTGCGGGATTTGCGTGCGATTTCAAGCGAAGCCAGTGTGCAATTATTGGGCGCATCTCCCGATGAAGGAGCCAAACAAATCATTGCGGGTGTCAAAGCTGGAAACGCAGAAATGCGCTATTTGGCAGAAACCGTCTTGGGGGTGCCCCATGTCGATATGCTGCCCGAAGCCGATGCGATTAAATTGCTTAAACGTGGCATGAGCCTCGACCCGAGCAAATAACCCCTCCATTTTTAAACCCGACAAAGGACATTTTAACCATGACAGAAACGACGACCACGCCATTGCACCGTCTGTTTGAATTCTTGCTCTATCTGGGTTATGCGGCTGAGCGTCTGGTGCCTGGCCCAGATCTACATTTTGAAAGCCTCTTGGTGGCGCTCGACCCTGAGCAGCCCGAAACGCAGGGACCGCCTCCTGAGGCACAATATGTGGCCCAGATCTTCTTCAGCGAAGATATTCTCAAACATGCCGATTTGGTTGAGTTGCAACCCGAGTTGGCAAGGGCCTCAACCCTGCAGTTTTTGGTGACTTTTCCGCTGCACTATACGGGGCTTTCTCCTCAGCGTCTGCTGGAGGCCTACCAATTGCTGATGACCTGCAGCCAGATTTTGCCGATTGGCTATTTGGGGATCAACCAGGAGCAGCAGGTCTATCTGAATTACGCGCTCAAAGCCGAGAATCAGAATATCGGTATCCCGCTGATTGTCGAGATCTTGGAGCAATTGGGCTTTTTTATTCAGGTCATGATGCCTGCGCTGATGGCTCTCAAAGACAGTGACCAGCCCCTTTCAGAGCTGGTCACGGGTTTGGAAAAAGCCTTGGTGAGCCGGGCCCAAGTTTAGGCCTAAGTCTAGGCCCAAGTCGAGGCCGGTTAATCGGCCGCTTTTTCGGGCAGGGTCAAGGCAATGGCGGGTGAAAGCGTGAGCACGCAGCAGATCATCAAGAGCGTCTGCAGTGGCATTTTGGCTTTGTAGCCCATGCTGACCAATTCGGGCGCCATGGCTGAGAGGATATAGGTCACGCTAAACATCGTGCCCATGATCATGCCAATCACCATTGGGTTCATTTTCGGCTGGCTCTGAAGCAGGGTCACCAGCGGCGAAACACTCAAAAACATGCCCACGCCGGTCAGGGCCAGCATCAGGGTCAGCAGGCCTTTGTTGCTGCTCTGCAGGGCCATCAATGAGGCCACGGGCAAGAGCAGGGCGGCAGCCAGAATAAACGGTTTGGTCTTTTTAAAGCGCTGCAGCAAAAAGCCGGTGGCAATCGAGCTGACACAGCCCCAGAGATTCAACCAGCTCATCAATTGGTTGATCTCGCCTTTGATCATTTTTTTGCGGGCGACTTCGTCGAGACCCTGCGCAGCGGGTACCAGCCAGCTCACCTCTTGGAAATAAATCGGCAGCCAATAATTCAGCACCAGATACAGGGCCAGGGGGCCTGCAAAGGAGAGTGAGACAATCCAGGTCACCGGCATTTTGAGGGTGTCGAGGTATTTTGGGCCTTCGGCTTTGGGGGCGTTGCTGGCTGCTTCGCCTTTGGCTGCTTTGGCCGGGGCGGGGGCCAAGGGCCCTACTGCAATGAGGCCGAGTAAAAACAGACCGCTGAGCAGGCTGTAGAGCGCCAGGGTATTTTTCCAACCCAGTGAGGCGCTCAGGGGCAGGGTCAATTGCAGCGCGAGAATAATCCCGATATTCACGGCTACGCCATTAAAGGCGTTGATAATCGGGCGTTGATTCGCCTCAAAGATCTGCATGGTCACGGCCCCCATCAGGGCCACCCAAATGGCGCCGCCCATGCCAAAAATAAAGCGGGCGACAATCCACATGCCATAAGCGGGCAAAAATGGAATCAACAGACCGATCAGTATCAGGGCACCACTCAGGCGCATGGTCTTGGTCAGGCCCCAACGGGCGGCGAGAATCCCTGCCAAAATGGGCACAATGCTTTTGGCCAAAGAGACTATTGAGTAGAGAGAAGAGCCCTGTGAGACGTCAATCTGCAGGGTTTTGAGCAATTCGGGCAAAACGGGAACAATGCCGAGCCAGCTCATGCCAAAGGTGACATACATGCCAAAGAGAATGAAGGCGATGCTCCATTTTTTCTGAGCGCTTAAAGCGGGGGGCTGAGAGATCTGTGTTACTTGGGCCACAGTGCGCCTCCTTGAAATCTTTGAAAATTTAACCAAAGTTTAATACTTTTGAATTACAAGCCACTTACAAGCGGAATTTCTGGATCTGAAAGCGCTCAGGGCCCGTCTTAAATTATTAAGTATATAGAAAACCTTTGCTAAGTTTATTTAAATTTTCGCTATAATGAACGGAGGAAGTTTCCCTTCTCGAACCTGTGCAAACCCAATGTATCAAAATGAGCCAGATAGATCAGTGCGATTCTGCTGAGCACGGCTCAGTTTCACAGCTTTTTCCGAGCAGCGAAATCTTCTCGCAGGCGCTTTTGTAAGTGGCTTGTAAGTGGTTTATTGTTTGATCTTGATTAAGATACTGTTAAGTTTTCGTTTCGACTTATTAGTTTTGGGATTATCCAGGGAGATCCGATCCATTATGTTCACACCGCTGCGTCGCCTGATTGGCGCTTCACTTGTCCTCTCCGCACTTGCTGCCTGTCAAACAGGCCCTGTTTCTGCCCCCATTGGTTCACAAAATCCAGCTGTTTTAAACCGTCTGAACGCATCTTCTGCTGCGGTGGCCGATCTGCGCCCAGCCCAAACGGGGTTTGAAAACTTTCAGGTGGTCAAAACCGCCAAAGGCCAGTACTGGGAAAACATGGAATTGCTGCGCACCCCTGGTCTGCCCGTTGAGATTATGCAAGATCGGGGCCGTCAGCGCGACCCCGAAGTCGTCAGCTGTTTTGGCAACGAACTCCCGCCCTCGACCGATGTCTGCCTGCACGATGCGGGTGCCCCTGCCCAACTCGCCTCCCAAATCCCTGTTTTGCTGATTCACGGTGCCAATGTCAACGCCACCTCCAATTGGGCCACCCCGCCCTATACCAGCCGCAAAAGCGGTCTGATGCAACACCTCAAAAGCAAAGGCTACCGCGTCTTCGCTGTAACTTTTGCGAATAAACACGGCGACAATTTTGTTTGGGTCAACCACATTCACAACGCCGTCAACCGCATCAAACAGATTACCAAAGCCCCGCTCGTGGATGCCGTGGCCCACAGCAAAGGCGGTTTTAGCCTGCGTTTGTATACCTCAGACGTACTTACCCCCGGCATGAAGCCCTACCAAAAATCGATCCGCAAAGCGCTGTTTATTGGTGCGCCGCAACGCGGCCTTGACTATACTTTCCGCCACTCTGTTGTGCATTGGGCCCTGATTCCCGAAGACGATGATCCCGTTAAATACGCGCCCGTGGCCTGGACCAAGGCGATTATTTATGGCACTTGGCGTGATGCCTCGCGCAGCAATTTTGCGGGCCCCTATTTTAAAGGCCAGGCCCAGATGTTGGCCCGCTGGGACAAAACCTACATGATCAACCCCACCAATCCCGATTGGTATACCACGTACAATGGCGGCAAAGGGTTTGTCAGCGAAAGCCCCGGCATTGATGCCGTGATCAAGGCCTCGGGAGATATTGTGGGTCAAATGAAACGCTCACCCGTGCGCCCTGAAATTCAGGTCGGTATTTTGGCGGGCAACAGCCCCAGCATCCCTGGCATCTTGAACGAAACCGACGGCCCCAGTGATGGTTTGGCCCTGGTCAAAAGTGTCGCTGCCGCCGAAGACCTGACTGCTGGTGGCGCCAAATTGCTCGATCAGACCATTATGCCGATGCACCATTTGCAGTTGATCTTTGAACCCAAGGCCATGGATTGGGTTGTGACCCAATTGCAGAAATAGCCCTTGAAGCTTTTGTTTCGCGTTGGTCGCCTCGGTTTGTGGGCCGGCTTCTGTCTTTTGCTGGCCTGTCAGGGGCCTGGCGGTTCTGGTTCAGGTTCTGGTTCAAGTTCTGGTTCAGGCTCAAGTTCAGGCTCAGGCTCAGGCTCTGAAACGCTTCCCCGTCCCTCTGCTGCCGCTCTGCCAGACAGTCCTGTTTTGACCCAAGAGATTGCTGTGCCCGCTGGTTTTCAGGCGCAGGTCTTTGCCGATGGCGTCGGCCCAGCTCGGCATATCGTGAGCCGCGCCAATGGAGATATCTTTGTGATTCTCAGTTCGCCCGTGCAAGGGCATTGTCTGGTGGCCCTGCGGGATGCCAATCGCAATGGCCGGGCCGAGCAGTTGGAACGCTTTGGTGGCAATGTCTGTGGTACAGGGCTGGCGATCGATCGCTATTTTCTCTATTATGCCAGCGGTACAGAGGTTTGGCGGGTGGCCCTGCCCAGTGGGGGGATGAATGGTGCCAATGGTCTGCTTGTGCCCACAGACCCGCCTCAGCGCTTGGTCAAAGATCTGGGCTCTCAAAGCCAGCACAATGCCCGCTCATTGGCCCTCGATGGGCAGGGTCAGCTCTATGTGAATATCGGAGCGCCTTCCAATGCCTGTCAGGCCCAAGACCGCCGTCCGGGTTCACCGGGCCAAGATCCCTGCCCGCTTTTAACTGAATTTGGGGGCATTTGGCGCTTTAAAGCTGATCAATTGGAGCAGACCAAAGCGACCGGGCTGCGTTATGCCACGGGCATTCGCAATGCGGTGGCCCTGGACTGGCACCCTGTTTCGGGCTTGCACCTGGCTCAACATGGCCGCGATCAATTGGATACCCTCTACCCCCAGCTTTACAGCGCAGCCCAAAATGCTGAATTGCCTGCCGAAGAATTTGCCCAGATCCAGTCTGGGGACGATCTGGGCTGGCCCACTTGTTATTTTGATCCGGCCCGCAAACAAAAAGTGTTGGGGCCTGAATATGGCGGCGATGGTGGTCAAAAATTAGGCCGCTGTGCGGCGACCAAAGCGCCGTTGATTGGCTTTCCAGCCCATTATGCCCCCAATGATTTGCTTTTTTATACCGGCAGCGCTTTTCCTGAAAAGTACCAAGGCGGGGCGATGATTGCCTTTCATGGCTCTTGGAACCGCGGGAATCAGCAGGACGGGTATCAGGTGGTGTTTGTGCCCTTTGACAAACAGGGTCAATACCGCCCTGTGGGTTCTGGACCGGGCTGGGAGGTCTTTGCGGATGGCTTTGCGGGCCGTCAAAATATCCGCAGTCCGGGGGAGGCGAAGTACCGGCCAATGGGCTTGGCGCAGGCGGCTGATGGCGGGCTGATGGTGGTGGACAGTGTTGTGGGGCGGCTTTGGAGGATCTCGGTTGCTCCTTGAGTTTTTGAGGCTGGGCTGAGTCAGAGGTTTTTGAAGCTGTTGCAATGGGGTGGGTAGGTATTGGGCCTGGGCTGGGCGTTCGGGCCGCTTGCTACGCCCATCCATGGGCTTCACAAGCTAAAAGTCACCCCGCCTTTCGTCATCCTGACACGGCGGGGTTCCTGTTGCCCTCACTGCTCCAGCCCAGGCCAAACCTTGTCCTCATCTTTAAAGTAGCCGAAGGGCTTTCCTTTGGCTACTGGCTACGGAATAAATGTATAAACCTGTGAAAGATTGTTATAGGATTGTGTGGTCGGCTTAAAATAATCACTGACAGCTGCCAGATAATGGGTTTGACCAACATTGAAGAAGTTCCTGTGAATCACCTGTTGCTTCATCAGTCGTTTTAAAACAGACCCACAAACGAGCGGATACCCCAGAAAGGTTTCTGGTTATTTGTTTAGGCTGGGATTATACTGGTCTAAAATCGAATCGCTCAAAGAGGTTTGTCATGAAGTATCACCCCATTCTGTCAGTCGTGTTGGCCAGCACACTCGTCTGGCCTGGTGTCGCTTTTGCGGGCCCCAATGAGGACTTGCAGCAAGGCGTGAATGAAGGCAAATCAGCGTTGGTCGAACAAGCGATCCTGAAAGGCGGCAATCCCAATGCTGTCTTGGCAGGGGAGCAGAAGCAAAGTGTTTTGGCCTGGGCTGCCCGCTGGGGCAATCTTAAGCTGGTGAAACTGCTGCTAGACAAAGGCGCTGATATTGAATCCAAAGACAGCGTTGGCTGGACGGCCCTGATATGGACAGCCGTGGGTGGGCACCTGGATGTGGTGAAACTACTGCTAGACAAAGGCGCTGACCCCAATGCCAAAACAGACTATGGCGAAACCACCCTGATGTCTGCAGCCGAGGGTGGACACCTGGAGATGTTGAAACTATTACTAGACAAAGGCGCTGACCCCAATGCCAAAACAGACTTAGGCTGGACAGCCCTGATGTCTGCAGCCAAGGGTGGGCACCTGGAGATGGTGAAACTGCTGCTAAACAAAGGCGCTGACCCTAAGGACAAAGACAACAATGGCAATACGGCCCTGATGTCTGCAGCCGGGCGTGGGCACCTGGATGTGGTGAAACTGCTGCTAGACAAAGGCGCTGATATTGAATCCAAAAACAGCGTTGGCTGGACGGCCCTGATATGGACAGCCGAGGGTGGGCACCTGGATGTAGTGAAACTGCTGCTAGACAAAGGTGCTGACCCCAATGCCAAAAGAGACAATGGCTACATCGCCCTGATGTCTGCAGCCTTTGGTGGTCACCTGGAGATGGTGAAACTATTGCTAGACAAAGGCGCTGATATCGAGGCTAAAACAGACGATGGCTGGACGGCTCTGATGTCTGCAGCCGGGCGTGGGCACCTGGATGTGGTGAAACTATTGCTAGACAAAGGCGCTGATCCCAAGGACAAAGACAACAATGGTAAAACGGCCCTGGACCTGGCTCAGGAATTTGGGCGCACCAATGTCGTAAAATTGCTGCAAAGCCATTAAATTCAGGAGATTTTAGCCATGGATCCCTCGACTCACAAACCCGCGTAAACGGGGTCTCTTCAACGCCCGCGCCCCGTCCTGAGCGAAACCAAATGCTTCCTGAGCGGAGCCGAAGGAAGCTATACTCCAATCATGATGCTTGTCGCTGAAACCCCCCGCCTCTGTCTGCGCTGGCTCGAACCGGCGGATGCCCCGTTTATTCTGGCCCTGCTCAACGAGCCCGGCTGGTTGCGTTTTATTGGGCAAATGATGGTCAAAACAGAGGAAGATGCTTTGGGCTATTTGCAAAAGGGCCCGCTTAAGATGTATCAGGAGCGGGGCTTTGGGCTCTATGGTGTGGCGCTCAAAAGCACAGGGGAGTTGAGCGGGCTCTGTGGGCTGATCAAACGCCCGACTTTGCCTGATGTCGATCTGGGCTTTGCCTTTTTGGCGCGCTATTGTGGGCAGGGCTATGCCTTTGAAGCGGCGCAGGCCTGTGTGGCTTTGGCCCGTGAGCAGTTTCACTTGGCGCGTTTGGTGGCGATCACCGACAGTGACAATCGGCGCTCGATTCAGCTGCTCACCCGTTTGGGAATGGTTTTTGAAACCCAGGTGCAATTGACTGAGACAGCACCCCTGCTCGATCTCTTTGCGCTCAATTGGCCCGCTCAAGCGGAGAGCGGTATACTGGAGCAAGCCCGCTAATTTCACTTGCTGTTTTCCAGTCTGTGCCCGAAAGGACCTTTTATGACCCGTTTAACCCCCTCTTTTAAAACCCTTGCCCCCGCTCTTTTGCTGCTGACTTTGGCCGCCTGCCAGGTGCCCAAGTCTACACCCGGAACAGCCTCCAATCCCGGAACAGCCAGCCCGCTGCCTTTGAGTACCCCCACCAGCTCGCCCTCTCCTGCTGGGCAGAGCTTTTTGGCTGAACTCGATGGCAGCCAAGAGACACCCCAGGTCACCACGGCAGGTTTTGGTGTGGCCAGTGCCAGCCTCAACCCAGATAAAACAGAATTCAGTCTGAATGGCGTCGTCAGCGGCTTAAGCGGTGCGGTGACAGGCGCCCATATCCACAAAGGGGCCAAAGGCGCCAAAGGCGATCCCGTCAAAACTCTGACGGTCACAGGCAATCGCTTTGCCCTGACCTGGAAAAGCAGCGACAGCGATCAGCCCTTGAGCAAAGAATTGCTCGATGAACTGAGCAAAGGCAATTTATATCTCAATTTGCACACCCAGGCCCAGGCCGATGGCGAAATTCGCGGCCAATTGCTGGCCAGCACAGGCAAAGATTTTGCCGTCTTGCTCGAAGGCGACCAAGAAGTGCCAACCACCAAATCTGGCGCCAGTGGCAGTGCCCGCGTCAGCCTCAATGCCGCTCAGACCGAGGTCACGATCTCAGCAGCCTTTATTAACCTCAGTGGCCCCGCCACAGGGGCCCATTTGCACAAAGCAGCCAAAGGCAGCAATGGAGCTGTGGTCAAAGATCTGCAAATTCAAGGCAATCGCCTCAGTGGCACCTGGCGCAGAACTGATGCCACCCAACCCCTGACGGCAGCCCTGCTGCAAGATTTGCTCCAAGGCAATCTCTACCTGAACGTGCATTCCAAGGCCTATCCCGCAGGGGAGATTCGCGGGCAGGTGAGTAATTAGGGGACGGAATAAACATGATCAAACCGATTCAAAAATGCAGACTTGCGCTGCTCTTGCTGGCTGTCTCTTGCCCTGCCTGGAACTTTGAGGCACGTGCTCAGCGCGACCCCAACCAGACCTACCAAGGGCAAGACTACCTCTGTTATGAAAAACACGATCTGCATTTTTACCAAAATTACCGCTGGTTTGCGGCTGAAATGCCGCTGAAGGTGTATATCCCCCCTGTGAACAAGGCTTGGGGTGCGAAGAATTTGGCTATGTATACGCCGCTGGTACAGCAGGCTTTTCTCAATTGGAGCAAAGCGGTTCCCAAACTGCGCTTTCAGTGGGTGAATGATCCCAAACAGGCCCAAATTCAGGTGCTTTGGCAGGAAAAATACCCCGAAAGTGAAGTGACCTGGGGCCGGGCCGCGTATCCCACCCCTTATCTCGACAAGAAAACCAAAAAAATCCGCCACAAAAGTACGCTCTTTTTGGCGATCAAGGCCCAAGATGGAACGGCGATGGCACCGGGGGAAGCGCTCTTCTCAGAAGATGAATTGCTGGCGATAGCCACCCATGAGGTGGGCCATGCCCTGGGGCTCGGCCACAGTGGCCATGCCGAAGATTTGATGTACCATGCCATGTATGCCCGTTTTGATGGCAGCTGGGAGTTGACCGAACGGGATCGGGCCAGTTTACTGCGCTTGTATGACCTGCCCGAAGATTTAGAAATATCACCCTGTAATGGGTAGCGATTGAGTGAAAAAATGAAAGAAGTTGTGCGTTTACATAAATATTTGGCCCAAGCGGGTCTGGGTTCGCGCCGGAGCAGCGAGCGAATGATACTCGCTGGCCGCGTGGCAATCAATGGCAAGGTCTGTGAGACCCTGGGCACCACGATTGATCCTGAAAAAGACACGGTCACCCTTGATGGCAACAAAGTGCTGATGCCCGATGAAAAAAGATATATTATCCTGAACAAACCCGAAGGGTATATGGTCAGCCGTTCGGATCCCCATCAGCCCAAGACGATTTACACCCTTTTGCCGAAAGAATTTGAGCAATTGCACCCCGTTGGCAGGCTCGATCAAAACAGCTGTGGCCTTTTGCTCTTGACCAACGATGGCGAGCTGACCGAAAAACTCTTGCACCCGCGCTTTAAGCTTGAAAAAG
The DNA here is from genome assembly GCA_051715345.1 of Candidatus Blackallbacteria bacterium. Lineage (GTDB taxonomy): Bacteria > Cyanobacteriota > Sericytochromatia > UBA7694 > UBA7694. Next base: position 204,753 of record JBPXJQ010000061.1, on the reverse strand, counting down.
TCTACAAGGTTCAGGTCAAAGGTAAAGCCACCGATCTGGCCCTCAACTATATGCGCACCGGCGTCGACCTCTCCGACGGCAAAACCCAGCCTGCACGCGTGGTGCGGCTCAAGCAGCGCAGCGAAAACAGCTGGATTGAATTTGGGCTCAAAGAGGGCCGCAACCGCCAGATTCGCAGAATGTGCCGCTCGGTTGGCCTCGACGTCGTGACCCTCGAACGCACCGCTTTTGGGCCTTTGCTCTTGGGTAATTTGCGTGAGGGAGCTTGGCGCTCGTTGACGGAAGAGGAAGTCCATATCCTGATCAAAAAAGCCAAAATCAAGGCGGATAAGACAGACAATTCCGCCCGTTCACAAAGTGCCAATGCGGGCACCACGGCCAAATTTGTCAAAACCGAAGAGGCTGAAGCCCCCCTGGATTGGAAGCCCGGCCCACGGACGGGGGCTAAAAAAGACGGTCCTCGGGAAGAAAGGACGAAGGGACCCAGACGTGTGACGCGACCTGTGCAGGGTGAACGCGAAGAAAAACGCAGCCCAGCCTCAGACCGGCCCCGTGCCGCTTTTTCAACCAGAGCGCGCAGTTCGTCCTCCGACAAACCCCGGGGTTATTCTGCGGATAAATCGCGTGGCTATTCGCCAGACCGCTCTCAAGGTGACGCATCAGATAAATCGCGTGGTTATTCAGCCGACAAGTCACGGGGCTATTCGTCGGAGCGCTCGCGGCCTTCAGATTCGGACAAGCCTCGGGGTTACTCAGCAGATCGCTCACGCAGTTCAGGCTCAGACAAATCCCGGGGTTATTCAGCGGATAAATCGCGGGGCTATTCTCCCGATCGCTCTCAAGGTGACGCATCAGACAAGCCCCGGACTTACTCTGCGGGTCGCTCTCGGTCTTCGGATTCGGATAAACCGCGTGGTTACTCTTCGGACAGAACGCGCAGTTCAGGCTCCGACAAACCCCGGGGTTATTCTGCGGATAAATCGCGTGGCTATTCGCCAGACCGCTCTCAAGGTGACACATCAGATAAGCCTCGGACTTACTCTGGCGGTCGTTCACGGCCTTCAGATTCGAACAAGCCGCGTGGTTACTCTTCGGACAGAACGCGCAGTTCAGGTTCAGACAAACCCCGCAGCTATTCAGCTGATCGTTCGCGTTCTTCGTCATCCGACAAGCCGCGCACGGGGTCTTCGGGCAAATCGCGGAGTGGCCCCTCTTCCGGGCGTTCACGGCCCCCGTCTTCTGGCCGACCGAGCAAAGGCCCCAAACGGGGTGGCTAATTTTGTTATAATCTCCAAAAGGGGTTTAAGTTCTAAACAAACGAGGCCGATAAACCCCAAACGGAGATACAACCATGTTTGACCAGATTCACAAGATGACCCAGACCCTGCACGGGGCCCTCGACGGCCTGAGTGCGCGGCAGCGTGTAATTTCAAACAATCTGGCCAATGCCGATACCCCCGGCTTTAAGGCCTCAGAAGTGGAATTTGAGGCCCAATTGCAAAAGGGACTGGCCCAGGCGCGGACGCAAGGGGGGGGCTCGCTGGCGGGATATCTCACCCACGAAAAACATTTGCCCCTCGATGGCCTGCCCGCTGACCCGCCGATCTCCATTCTGCAGCCCCAAAGCAGCATGCGCAACGATGGCAACTCTGTCGATTTGGAATTGGAAATGACCCGTATGGCCCAGGCCTCAGTCAGCTATTCTGCGGTGTCACAAATGTTGGCCGGGCGTTTCTCGGGGATCAAATACGTGATTGACGAAGGGGGTCGCTAATGAGTTTTCAACATGATCTGCGTATCAGCGCTTCGGCGCTGTCTGCCCAACGGCTGCGCATCAATACCATCTCGAATAACCTGGCCAATGCCAATACCACCCGCACCGAAGCTGGAGGCCCCTATCGCCGTCAGCAGGTCGTGTTTAAGCCGATCTTTGAGCAAAATTTGCAGGCCCGGATTCAGAGCCTGGCCACGGGTTCTGCCCCCCAACAGGGCCAAGGTGTACAGGCTGTGGCCTTGACCGACGACCGCCGCGAAGGCAAAATGGTTTACGAACCCGAACACCCCGATGCCAATGATCAGGGGTATGTCGAATACCCCAATGTCAACGTGGTGGCAGAAATGACAGATATGATCTCTGCCTCCCGGGCTTACGAGGCCAATATCACCGCCACCCAGACCATCAAAAACATGGCCATGAAGGCCCTGGAAATCGGGAGAGGCTAATGGATTTACCTGGCATTCAACCCCTGCCCGAAGGGCTCGAACTGGCCCAACCCTTTAGCGGCGCACCCGCCAAATCTGAGAATGAATTTGCTGCCGTTTTGAACGCAGGCATTGAAAAGCTCAATACCACCCTGCAAAAATCCAGCGAACTCTCCAACCGCTTTGCCGCTGGCGAAAATGTCGAATTACACGACGTCATGGTGGCAGGTCAAGAGGCTGATGTGGCCATGCGTCTGGCTATGACGATGCGCAATCAGGTCTTGGAGGCCTACCGCGAGATCATCCGCATGCCTGTTTGAGCATGTAAAAATCCTGTCACAATTGTGGCTTCGCCACAGCCCCGAGCCAGTGAATATGTTAGAGTGATCTGGGGTTTGCTATAATGCTTTCGGCGCATGCATGAAGTCCGAATCATTTAGTCCAAAACGTTCCCTGGGCTAGAGCTGTGCATTGGCAAAATTTCTCCGAAGGGTTTTTATGGCCGCCTCTTATTTCCAGCGCTTGCGAGAAGAAAGTACAAAATTTGTCACGCAACTCTCTCTAACCCAAAAATTGGGTTTGGGGGGCCTTTCTGTAGCGGTTGTGGGCGGTCTGATTGGTTTGGTGCTTTGGGCCCAACAGCCCCAATGGACCACACTCTATGCCGAACTTGGCAGCAAAGACGCTGGCGCCATGGTGGAGCTTCTCAAAGAAAAACAGGTCCAATACCAATTGCGCAGCCAGGCTCAGGGTACGCAGATTTTGGTGCCATCCCAGGCCGTCCACGACTTGCGTTTAGAGATGGCAGCCAAAGATTTGCCCAAAGAGGGTGGCGTGGTGGGCTTCGAGCTCTTTGACAAAGACACCATGGGCATCACCAACAATCTCTTCGATCTCAATTACCAGCGCGCCCTGGCAGGAGAGCTCTCGCGCACCATTATGCAAATGGACGGCGTCGAACGGGCGCGGGTGCATTTGGCGATTCCCAAAAAACAGCTTTTTACCCAGCTCGAAGACCCTGCGACGGCTTCGGTCACACTCAAACTCAAAGGCGACACGGCCCTGACTGCCGAACAGGTCAAAGGCATCAGCAAGCTTGTGGCCAACAGTGTGCCCGGACTGGCGCAACAGCATGTCACTGTGACAGACACCCAGGGGCATTTGCTCTTTGACAGCGAAATGCTCGATAGCGAAAATGGCACCGAAGTCACCCGTGTCAATTCCCAACGTCTGGAATACCAGCGCACCCTCGAAAAACGCATCCGCCTCGACGTCGAAAAAATGCTCAGCCAGGTCGTGGGAGAAGGCAATGTCACGGTTCAGGCCAAAGCCGAGCTGAATTTTGACAAAGAAGAGAGTGTCAGCAAAGCGTTTTCGCCGACCACGGGCAATGATCCCAAAACGGTGCAGTCCCTGCGCAGTGAAAAAGAAAGCCAAGAAACCGGCCAAGGCACCCAAACCGCGCCTGGCGGTGTACCTGGTGTAACCAGCAATATCCCCACTTACCAGGAAAACCAGGGCGACCAAAACAACTCCTTTTCGCGCAAAGAAGTGCTGCGCAATTTTGAGGTGCCCGAAGTGCAGACCAAAGTCGTCAAATCTCCGGGCCAATTGCGCCGTTTGACTCTGTCGGTGGCGATCAACAGCTTGTCCCCGGCGCTCAATACCAGTGTGGCAGGCCTCTCTCCCGATGATCCGATTGTCAAAAATCTGCGTGAATTGGCTGTGGCGGCTGCCGGGATCAATATTGAAAGGGGCGACACGATTGCGATTCATGCCGTGCCCTTTGATGATAGCAGTCAGCGCAATGAACAGGCTGCAATGGATCAAGCTGCCAACCGGGAGCTGTGGAAAAACCTCCTGACCACGGGTGTGGTGGGACTGAGTATTTTGGCTCTGCTGATTGTGGTTTATTGGGCCTTTGGCCGCCGCCGCCGTCCCGTTGAGGGTGAGCTTGTCGACGAAAACCGCTTGACTGGTCGCGAGGGCGATTTCTTGGCTTTGGATGAACCGCCTGAATTGGCGGGCTTGACCGAGGCCACGGCCCGCCGGGCCCAGGCGGTGAGAGGGCTGACCCAGATGGCCCATGAGGACCCGGTCCGGATGGCCCGTCTCTTGCGATCCTGGATGAGTGAAGGCAATTAGAGGGTATAAAGTAAACGGTTATGTCCAGTTATCGGGATGTTTTAGACCCTACCGGGAGTGGTGATTCCCAATTGATCGGGCGCAAAAAAGTGGCGCTGATTCTGATTGCCTTGGGACCCGAAATAGCCTCCACGGTGCTGCGCCATTTTGATGAAAGTGAAGTCGAGCAGATTGCGCTCGAAATTTCGACGATGCGCCAAACCGAGCACGAAGTGGTCAACCGCGTCTTGGAAGAGTTTTACCAAATGGCGCGGGCCGGTGAATTGAATGCTCTGGGGGGGCAAGACTATGCCGAAACCCTCTTGCGTGGCGCGTTTGGTGATGCCCGTGCCAACCGCGTTTTGGGCAAACTCGATGTGCTTCAAGAGAAAAACAGCCTGCCTTTTGAGGCCTTCCGCAAAGCAGACCCAGCCCAGGTGGCTCATTTGATTCAGAATGAACATCCCCAGACCATCGCCCTGATTCTGGCCTATCTCAAGCCTGAACAGGCAGCGGTGGTGCTCTCCAATCTCAACGACGACTTACAAATCGAGGTCTCGACCCGCATGGCCACGATGGAACGCGCAGGCCTGGAAGTGGTCAAAGAGATAGAAACCATTTTACAGTCGAAATTTGCCTCTATTCTCAAACACGATCGCGGCACCCATGTGGGCGGGGTCAAGAGTTTGGCCGAAGTCCTCAATCGGGTGGATCGCAGTACAGAGCGCAATATCATTGAAAATCTCGAGCGCTTTGACCCTGAATTGGCAGAGTCAGTCAAAAAACTGATGTTTGTCTTTGACGATTTAATCATTCTCGATGACCGCGGCATTCAGCGTCTCTTGCGCGAACTCGACAGCAAAGATCTGGCTTTGGCCCTCAAAGGCGCCAATGAAGATGTCCAAAACAAAGTCTTTCGAAACATGTCCGAGCGGGCCTCTTCGATGTTGCGTGACGATATGGAATCGATGGGGCCTGTGCGCCTGAAAGACGTCGAAGAAACCCAACAAAAAATAGTCAATATTATCCGCCGTTTGGAAGAGTCAGGTGAAATCGTCATCAGCCATGGTGGAGAAGATATTGTCATCTGATTCCTATTTTCATCCCCGGATTATCAAAAATGTGCAGCTCGAAGACGAGCGCTGTCTCATTCCCGCTTTACAGCCAGCGGTCAAAGCCGGAGAGCCCGCTTCACTCGAAGAGCAGACCGCAGCGATCCTGGCCAAGACCCAGCAAGAGGCCGAAGTGATTATCCAGCAGGCCATTGCTGAAGCCGAACGGATTGTGCAGCAGGCCCGCCAGGATGCTGCAAACCTGATACACGAAAGTGAAGCCAAAATGCAGCTTTTACAAGCACAGGCTGTGCAGGCGGGTCAGGCCCAAGGTGAGGCCCAAGGTTTGGGTGAACTCAAACAGGCTGCGCAACTGTTTGAATCCGTTTTAAGCGAGGCCCAGGCCGAGCGCAAGCGTCTGCTTGAAAGCTCAGAACCTGCTGCCGTGCAACTGATTCTGGCCATCGTGCGCAAGGTGCTCAAAGTTGAGCCGATTATCAACGAACAGGTCATTTTAAAAGTAACCCGCGCGGCTTTGCAGCGTTTGAGCAAAGTGGCGGATGTGCAGATCTTTGTGCATCCGGCAGATCTGGAACTCTTGCATTTTAATTTATCGCAATTCTCGGATCTGGCTTTGGAAATTGTCTTGGAACCCGACGAAAAAATTGCCCCCGGTGGCTGCCGTATCCACAGCCGTTCGGGCACCATTGATGCCACTCTCGACAGCCAGTTTGAAACTGTGGCGCGCTCATTTCTGGCGGTGGCTGAGGGTTAACCCGGTTTGGGGCGGCTCTCTGGTCGTGTTAAGATAGGGTTTGATTCCGTGAACATAACACGCGATTGTCAGCATGGATGATTAAAACAATTGAGGCCCAAGCCCCTTATGAGCACACAGATTGAAGCCAATAGCCAGAATTTAGCAAAACAGGCCCAAGAACTGCGGTTTTTGGGACAGGGACTTTTGGGTTTTGAGCATCTTCTCACCTATTCTCTCTCTGTCTATGATCCCCAGACCCCTTTTTATTGGCTGCGCTCGCAGACCGATGAAGAGGCGGCTTTTATTGTGATGGAGCCCTGTTATCTGGTTGCTGACTATGCCTTTGACCTGCCCGACGACCTTGCCACAGAGCTTGAGATCTCCCATTCAGAAGATGCTTTTGTGCTTGTGATTCTGCGCATTCCCGACAATATGCAGGAAATGAGCGCCAATTTGGCTGGGCCACTCATTTTTAATCGCCACACAGGTTATGGCAAACAATTGGTCTTGGAAGCCGCCGATTACCCGCTGCGCTTTCCGCTTTTTCCCGCTGAGCCCACCGAAGCTGAGCCCGTCTGAGTTTCTATGCTCGTACTCAGCCGCAAAATCAACGAAAGCATTATGATTGGTGATCAGATCGAGGTGATTGTGCTCGATGTGCGCGATGGCCATGTCAAACTGGGAATCAAAGCTCCCCGCGATATCAGCGTGCATCGCCAAGAGATTTACGTCGAAATCAAGCAGGAAAATACCCAGGCCAGCCAACAAAATCCCCAGGCCTTGGCGAATGCTGCACGGGCCTTGCAGGGGTCTGTCTCAAAAAAAATCAAACAGGCTGTGCGCGAGGAAATCCAGCAGGCTTCTCAGCCTCTCTCCCCTAAAAAAGGGGCTTCTCTGCGCTCCTTGGGCAAAGCGCTGAAGCCAAATTCTGGTCCCCCCACTGATGCCGAAACTCCCTGAGCGCTTGGTCACCTTGAGCGATTCTCTGAGCTCGCTTGTGGTGATGGGTTTGGCTGCTTGCTTGCTCAATTTTTCACTGTTGCCAGTCTGGGCTGCTTCTGCGGCAACGGCAGTTCCGGTGATTCCCCCACAAGACACGGTGGTGGTCGTGGATTTTGCGCAAAGCCCCGAAGGTTTGCTCTGTGCCAGCAGCATTCGCCAAGAATTGGTGCGCTCTCAGATCTTGAATGTCTGGCCTGGTTGGTATACCCGTCAGCGTCTGGTCAATCCAGACACCCAAAATTGGCAGGGCCTGCTGCAAGCCCTGCCCGAAGTTCAAAGTTTGGTTCTCGGGGATGTGCAAATGGAGGCCGAGCGTGTGATTGTCAATCTGGTTGTGGCCCGCAATGGGCCCGAACCGGCTTTGGTCTTTGCCGAAGTCGCCAAAGATCGGCCCGATGAGTTGGAAACACTGTGTCGGGGGCTGGCTGCTCAAATTTTGGGAACGGCTGTTGCCACCCCATTGCAAAGCCCGGGGCTCTCGGCGAGCTTGTCATTGATCATGCCCGGGGCCGGTCATTTTTATCAGGGCAAGCCCCTCAATATTCTCTTGGGAGCGGGTTTTTTAAGTGGCTATCTGGCCTTGGCTTATTTGGGTTTCAGTTCCCGCCAGGAGAGTGTGCCTTCGCGGGAGCAATGGGGCGGGCTGCTCTTATTGCTCAGTTTGACCGATGTGCTCAGTGCCTATTTTTTGTCTCTGGCTTCAGAGTCGGGGAGCAATTAAAACACCATGCGAATAAGAATCTGGATTTACCTGTCTGTCGGCCTCTTGATTGGAAGCCTTTTGGTGGGCTGCAGTCCCTTGGTCGCGATTTTTTTGATGACCCCAGAACAGGTCACTCAGCCTTTTTTAAACCCCTCTCCAAGTCCTTCGTTTTTTTCGCAGGAAAACCCTTTGTGAGTTTGGATACACCTGCCTCTTGTGTTAAGATGATGCAGGTAAAAATCGGCAATTTGCAGCCCATTACACGTTGGAAAGGCATTACCAATCATGACTAGCGATGAGACCTTAAAAGCCGCCCTGAATTCGACAGAAATGAAGCAGCGTCTGGCTGCCATTGAACAGCTCAGCAAAACCCCTTTCCCCCAGGGAGCAGAATTGCTCTTCTCCTCTCTTCAGGATGCTGAGGTCAAGGTCCGTGCGGCGGCTGCTTTTGCACTGCGGAAATATGCCCAAGATCCCGCTGTGGTTCAGCCTTTGATTGCGCTTTTGACAGATCAAAATCTTGATGTGCAATTGGCTGTGGCCTTTTCGCTTGGCGAAACCGGTGCTGCTGAAGCGGTGGGCGGATTGACCCCACTTTTGGCTTCTGCTGACGACCGTTTGCGCAGCCGCACCGCTGAAGCGCTTGGCAAGTTAGACAATCCCCAGGCCTGTGATGCGCTTTTTGAGGCGCTTGAAAAAGAAGAAAATCCCAAGGTTGGTTTGCGTATTGCAGAGGCCCTGCGCCGTCTCGGTGATGAACGTGCCATTCCGATTTTGATTGCTGCCCTGCAGTTTGAAGACAGTGGTGTGCGGGCCCGTGCCGTTGAAGCCTTGGCCCAGCCGGGTGACCTGACTGTGGTCGGCCCCTTGGTGGCCGCTTTGGCCGATGAAACCCAAATGGTGCGCTCCGCTGCTGCGTTTATTCTGGGCCGACTGGGCCCTGTCGCCGTGGATGCCCTGACCGGGGCCTTGGCTGATGAAACCCGCAGTGTGCGCTCTGGGGCTGCCAAAGCCCTGAGTGAAATTGGCGATATCCGTACCCTTCAACCCTTGCTGAAGGCGCTCGAAGACGAAGACCGCCGTGTGCGAACCCGTGCCGCTCAGGCCCTCGGTCGTTTGGGTTCTGATGAAGCCATTCCCGCCCTGATGCGCTGCGTGACCCAAGACGAAGCAAAACGTGTGCGCTGGCGCGCCACAGGTGCTTTGCGCGAACTCAAAAGCCTGCAAGCCGCCCCCGCTTTGGTGGCCGCTCTCAAAGACGAAGACAGCAGTGTGCGTTTGGAGGCCGTGCGGGCCCTGACGGATTTGGATCTGTCTGATGCGGTTGACGATATCAAAGAACTTTTGCAAGATCCGATTCGCCGGGTGCGCTGTGGTGCTGCCAAGTCCCTGGGAGAATTGGGTGATCACCGCGCAATTGGCCCCTTGCGGGATGCTCTGTGGAATGACGATGACCAGAGTGTGCGTTTGGAATCCGCCAAAGCCACCCGCAAACTGCGCCACCGTCTGGCTGAGACTGTTCAAGCCTTGTTGCAACTTGAAGAGCAGGCCCTGCTTTCACTTGTAGACGCCCTGCGCGATGAAGACAGCCGTGTGCGTTTAGAGGCGATTTATTCCTTGGCTGAATCGGCCGGTGAAGTGGTGGTTGAGCCCCTGATTGAAGCTTTGCAAGATGAAGATTCCCAGGTGCGCGCCGAAGCCGCTTATGCCTTGGGCAATACCCGCGACAGCCGGTCTGTTGGGCCTTTGCTGGAACTGCTGCGCGATGAAGACAGCCATGTGCGTACCAATGCCTCCGAAAGTCTGATCGCCTTGGGTGACTCCAATTTGGTTGAACTCTTGCTGGAATCTCTGCGCGACGAAGACAGCCGCATGCGCACCAGTGCTTCGTTTATTCTGGGCCGTTTGGGTGGCTATGCCGTTGAACGCCTGATTGCCTCTCTGCAAGATGGCGACAGCCGGATGCGTTCCAGTGTGGCCTTTGTTTTGGGTGAAGTCGGCGACGGACGCGCGCTCTCCCATTTGATCAATGCCTTGCAGGATTCTGATCGTCGCGTGCGGGCCACGGCTGCTGAGGCCATTGAAAAATTGGCTTACCATTCGATTCAACCCCTGATCGATGCTCTTTCGAGCGAAGACAATCGGGTGCGCAGCCGCGCAGCCAAAGCCTTGGGCAATTTGGCCCAGCAGACGGTGGCCCCTTTGCTCAGTGTTGCTGAAGATGAAGATGCCCGTGTTCAGACGATTGCGGCTGAAGCCTTGAGCAAACTGGGCGGCGAACAGGCCTAATAATCATGATAAATGCAAGTGCTTCCGCAGCTTCTGCTCAGTCTCAGGTGAGCTGCACCTATTGTGGTCAGCTCCATGCGCTCAAGCCTGAAACCCTGAACAAGATCCAGATTCGCTGTTCCCGCTGTAAATTGCAATTGAGGCAAGGTGATCACCACATCCGTTTTCGGCATATGGATCCGGCTGTTTACCGCCATCCTCTCGATCACGAAGCCCAGGATCATTTGAAGGCCTTGCCAGGGGTCGACAATGTCTTGAAAAAGCTCTTGGAATACTCTCAAGAGGCTTTTGGTGACACTTTTTTCGCGATGAACTGCCTGCGGGCTGGCACAAAGCAATTCCCTGACCTCCATGCCAAATTGCTGGTCGCCTGTCAAACCTTGGGCATGACCACTGTACCGGATCTTTATGTCGCTCCGGATGGCTTGGTTCCAGGTTCTGCCTGGGGCACCTTTAGCGGGGGGTTGGAACGGCCGTTTATCGTCTTTCCCAGTTCTTTGCTCGATGTGTTGACCGAAGAAGAGATCTTGGCTGTTTTGGCCCATGAGATCGGACATTTTCACTGCAATCATCACGCCCTGAAAGTGGCAGCAGATTTTCTGATGATTCTCAAAGGCAAGGTGCTCAAAAAAAGTCCGATGCTCGCTCTGCTGGACAGTATTACCCCACCTGTGCAAAATGCGCTCTTCCTCTGGCGGCGCAAAGCAGATTTAAGCGCCGATCGCACCAGCTTGCTGGTCTTGCAAAATACCCAGTTAATGGCCCAATTATTGGCCCAGCATGTGGGTGGACAAAATCTGGACCGTGTCAATTTAGATGAGTTTCTGGCACAGGCCAATAATTTTGAGCGTCAGACGTTGCTCACTTGGCTGGAAAAATCCTGGCCCTTGCAGCTCTGCGACCGGGTGCCGGCCATGGGGGTTTGGCGCATGGCCGAGCTGCTCAACTGGACCTCTGAAGAAATGAAAACCTACGGTTACTCCAAAATTATCAAAGTATTTGCGGCCTGATTCAATAGACATTTAGACCGTCTTGCTCTCGGCCTAAGCCAAGAAAGGGTATTTTCTTATGCGTGAAGGACTGACCTACAGTGATGTATTGCTGGTGCCTCAATATTCAGATATTGAAAGCCGCCGCAATGTCTCGACCCACACCCGCCTCTCCCGGCGTTTAAAGCTCCATATCCCGATTGTTAGCGCCAATATGGACACGGTGACCGAGTCGACCATGGCGACCCGTATGGCGGAATTGGGAGGTATTGGCATTATTCACCGCTTTCTGACCTTGGCTGAGCAGGTGCGCGAAGTCGCCAAAGTCAAACGCTCTCATAATTTTGTCATTCCTGACCCTTATACCATTCAGCAGGACTCAACCTTGGCTGATGTACGTGAGGCGATGTACCAGCGCAGTGTCACCTCATTTTTGGTGGTGGATCAAAACAACCGCCTTTGTGGGATTGTCACTCCCCGCGACATGATGTTTGAAGATGGTCTCGACACGCCCCTGAGCAAGATGATGACGCCTTTTGAGCGTTTGGTCTGTAAAGAGGTCGGCTCTTATAACGAAGTGGATTATGAGCAGGCCCGCCAATTACTCAAGGCTCACAAACTCGAAAAACTCCCACTGATCAACGCTGAGCGCCAGATCATTGGGTTGATCACAGCCAAAGATATTCAAAAGCGCCTGCAATACCCCCAGGCCATCAAAGATGCCCAGGGCCGCCTCTTGGTGGGGGCAGCCATTGGTGTCAAAAATGACTATCTCGAACGCACCCAAGAATTGGTCAAAGCTGGGGTTGATGTGCTCGTGATCGATATCGCCCACGGGCACTTTAAATACCTGCTCGAAACCCTCAGCCAGATTAAATCTGAATTCCCCCAGATCGACGTGATTGCGGGCAATGTGGCCTCTGCCGCAGGCACCCGTGATCTCATTGCCGCTGGGGCCGATGCGATCAAGGTGGGTGTGGGGCCGGGTTCGACCTGTTCGACCCGGATTGTGACTGGCTCAGGTGTGCCACAATTGACAGCTGTGATGGACTGTGTCGAAGCGGCCAATGGCATTCCCGTCATCGCTGATGGCGGTGTGCGCTATTCGGGGGATATGGTCAAGGCCCTTGCTGCGGGAGCCAGCTCGGTCATGTTGGGGGGGCTGCTTGGGGGCTGCGAAGAAAGCCCAGGTTTAACCCGCATCAAAGACGGCCAAAAGGTCAAGGTCTACCGTGGCATGGCTTCGTATGACGCAGCCCGCAACCGCCAGAGCGCCGAAAAAGGCTACGAGGTCGATCTCGACAGCTATGTGCCCGAAGGTATCGAAACTGTCATGCCTTACAAAGGCAAGGTCCACGAAGTGATAGGCCAATTGATGGGTGGCCTGCGCTCAGGCATGAGCTATCTTGGCGCACATACCTTGCCTGAGATGGTCGAAAAAGCTGAATTTGTGCGTATCAGCCCTGCGGGTTGGCACGAGAGCACACCCCACGCGCAGTACAAATAGGTTGGGCGCAGAATAGTCAAAGCAGAATCAAGCTGACGGCGCTGCGCTTGCCGCTTATTCTGCTTGTTGGCACGAGAGCTCACCATATGCGCAGTTCAAATAGGTTTTAGGTGTTATTGGAGACAGCCCTTTCAGCGAATGGGCTGTCTTTGGTGCTTAGCGGTTTGTCACCGTGTCGATATACCATTGATTGCCCTCTTTTTTAAAGGTGGCGAGCGTTTCTCCACTTGTTTGGGCCTGCTCACCAAAAACAGAGGTGCCTGTCGTGCGCTGTTTGACGATAGCTGTCACGGTTGTCTCAGATACATCTTTGAATTCAATCCCAACAACCTCTGTTTTTAAGGTAATACCTTGATTTGAGTAGGCTTCAAGTGAGGCAATCTGTTTCTGCCAGTCTGAGGATGAAGAGTGAAAAAAGCCACGGATAGCACTTGTATTGTATTCATTCAAGGCTTTTACATTGTCATTGACGAGCTTTTCGATGGCTTTTTTTATTTCGTCACTGTTGATGGCGGGTGCAGGGGTCGGGTTGGTTGAGACTGAACTGGTATTGCTTCCGCTGGTGCTGCCAGAATTGCTTCCGCTGGTGGCGCCGCCCACAATGATATTGGGGGAGACAACAATATTTTTGCCTGCGTTATTTTCGCAACCCGCGAAAAGCAAAAGGGATGCGGCGAACAGAGTGAGGAAAAGAGGGCTTTTTTTCATGGCTATATAGATGCCTTTTTTCATGGCTTTTTACCGTTATGTAATCGAACTATTCCACAATAACACACTCCCAAACCATTCAACAGAGAGATGGCTCACACTGGAGTGATTTATTTTTTAAACAAACCTTTGAGACCATCAAAAAGCCCCTTTTTGGCTGCTTTTTCGGGTTCGAATAGGCGTTTTGCTGTGTGATCTTTGGGGTCGAGTACCAGGGCCTGTTTGAGCGCTGACTGGGCCATGCCCTTCCAACCTTTGCTCATATAGGCCTGTCCCAAGGCGCTGTGGTACTTTGCGACATTGGGGGAGGCGGCTATCGCCTGTTGGTAAGCGGTGATCGCTTCATCGAGCTGGTTTCTGGCAAAGAGGCGCTGGCCTTCTTTATACTGGTCTTCGGACTGCTTTTTTTTGTACTCTTCAGCCGAAGTTTTGGCCACATTGCTTTCTGCTTTGGGGGCCGCCGCTGCCGCCGCCGCTGTGGCTTGAGCTGCTGTGGCCTCTGCAGCCTTTTGGACCGTGACCAAATGCTCTGCCAAAAGGCGGCGTGTGTCTAGGTACTGGGCCCGCTTCATGTCGTTTGAAAGGACCTCATAGGCCCGGTTGATCATGGAAAAGCGCTCTTTGGCTTCTTCCTGTTCCGTTGAGTTGGCAGGATAGCGATCTGGGTGGAATTTTTTTGCCAGGTTCTTATATGCATTGCGCACATCATCTTTTTCGGTCTCTTGGGTTATGCCCAAAACTTCAAACAGATCGATCCGCCAGAGGTCGTCATCATCTAAGGTTTCCACCTGATTTGCTCCCTTCTGCTGTGCTGTGGGCAGTATAACACAGCCATTAGTTCAAAGCCTTCCAGATCACGCGCCAGTTGATCTCGCGGGTGCCTTCACCAACTTCTGAGACAAAGACGTCGCGGGTCAGACGACCGACCGCATATTCATTCATACAACCGTAGCCACCGAGCAGATGGCGCGCCTCGCGGGCGACTTCTTCGGAGATCTGTGCTGACCAATTTTTGCAGATTGAAGCGGTCAAAGCGGCTTGGGGATTTTCTCCCACTTCAGCGGCTGCCCGCATGATGTATGTCCAAGACAGTTCCAGCTTCATTTTCATTTCTGCCAGCTTGAACTGGGTATTTTGGAACTCGGCCAGGTTTTTGCCAAATGCTTGGCGCTGATGCACATAGGCCAGAGCGCCGTCGAAACAGCCTTCTGCCACGCCATGACAAAAGGCCGCAAAGGTCACGCGGCCCTCGTTCAGGTTTTTGGTGAGCAAATCCAGACCTTGGTTGAGGGGGCCCAGCAAATGATCGGCGGGAATCCGGCAATTTTCCAAGGAGATCAGGGCCGTATCCGAGGAGTACCAGCAGTTTTTATCGATGGGCATTGCGCTCATGCCGGGGGTGTCTTTGGGCACAATAAAAATGCTGATACCGGGTTTTTGCGTGCTGTCGGTACGGGCCGAAACCAAGATATAATCAGCAATGCAGCCGTTGGTGATGAAGGTCTTTGCACCATTGAGGACCCATTCATCGCCCTCTAAAACTGCACGGGTTAACAAATTGGTGGCATCTGAGCCCGCGTTGGGTTCGGTCAGGCCAAAGGCACCGATCATCTCTCCCTCGACGGTGGGCAGCAGGTATTTCTGCTGTTGTTCGGGGGTGCCGTAGGACAGCATTTTTGCGCCCAGGCCGCAGGCCACCGAAGAGGAGATCGCAAAACCAGGCAAGACTTTGGCCAGTTCTTTGACCCAAATGCACATGTCTAAGATGCCCCCACCACCGCCGCCGATTGCTTCAGGGTAGCGAATGCCCGGAAAGCCCAGCGCGGCAAACTCTTTGTAGAGGTGCACCGGAAAGACCTTCTCGTGTTCATACTTCTCCGCGACGGGAGCCAGTTTGGCGGCAGCCCATTCCCGGACTGTCTTCTGGATCATTTGCTGTTCGTCGGTCAGCTTCCACATGGCTACCAGTCCCCTTCACTCGCATCGCTGGAAGATTGGCTGATGTTTTTTAAATCGCTGCCATCGAAATTGATCTGGAAAATATGGTATTGCGAGCTGTCTGAACCGGGTTTGGCCCCTGAAAAAATCAGGCGCTTCATGTCACGCGAAAAAACCGGGCCAAATTTAGGGGCTTCGTTCAGGGTGAGGCGACGCACTTTGCTGCCATCTGCCAGCATCACATAAATTTCATTGGAGCCCGCGTCACGGTCGGAGGCAAAGGCAATCATGCTGCCGTCAATGGACCACGTGCCACCGTAATCCTGTTTGTCATTTTTGCTGAGGTTTTTAGCGCCTTTGCCGTCAATCCCAATGGTGTAGAGTTCGTTATTGTTGTCGCGGTCGGAGACATAGAGCAGGGTTTTGCCGTCGGGAGACCAGCGCGAAACCGCATCTCCAGCTGGGTGATTGGTGACATTGATTTGTTTGCTGCCGTCGGCGTTCATGATATACACCTCTTCATTGCCATCGCGCTCGGAGGTAAAGGTCAGACGTGTGCCGTCGGGGGAAAAGTCGGGATAGAGATCGCGACTGGGATTGTCGGTCAGTCGACGCTGATTTTTGCCATTGCTGTCCATGACATAGATTTCGGGATTGCCGTCACGGTCGGAGACAAAGGCAATTTTACTGCGATCCTGCGACCAACGGGGCATGCTATCGGACCCTTCATTTTGGCTCAGGTTGACCTTGCCGCTGCCATCAGCGTTCATGATAAAGACCTCTTCGTTGCCATCCACGACATGGGTCAGAATCACTTTGCCCATATTGGGGGAGTCATCGCCAGGATACTTGGGGCCACAGGCGGTGATCGTGGATAAAAGCAGGGAACTTGTGAGTAGAAGAGAGAGCGCGTGTTTCAAGGGATAGCTCCTTTAATATTAAGCAGACTGGAGGTATTATATCAGGTTCGCTTTTGCGCTCAAGTGGGCTTAAGCCTGTTTTGCGTGGTTCATCTTCTCGCTTGGCAAGGCTATAATGACATATGGTTTTCAACGTGGTTCATCTCAATTCAGCTTTTATTCGCTTTGGGACTCTCGCTCACTGTCTGCGAACGGTGGTGTTATGAGAGCGCTCATTCGACCCGGCCTGCGTCAGATCAACGCCTTTATGGGCGTACGTGGGGGCGAATGGCCCGTATTGATGCTGCTTTTGGTGCATCTCTTTCTCACCCTCTCGACCCAGTCGATGCTGCGCAGTCTCAATACAGGCTTGTTTTTGGGCGCCTTTGATGCCTCTGTCTATCCCTGGTATTTTTTGGCGGAATCGATTCTGACCCTGGCCCTTTCGATGATCTATTCGACCTGGGTGGTCGGCAAAATTGACCGCAAAGTTGAAACCATTGGCTTTATTCTGCTCTTTATTTTCATTCTGATCTCTGGGCGCTTATTGCTCTTTCAGGCCGATGCCCGCTGGGTCAAATTTGCCTTGCCGATGTTCTGTGACTCGATGATTGGCATTTTGCTGATTCAGACCTGGAGTATTTACGGGGATTGTCTCGACAGCCGCAAAGCCAAACGCCTCTATCCTTTGATTGGTTTTGGGGGCACCTGTGGGGCCATTTCAGGCGGTTGGATGGCTTCTTCACTGGTCAATTCTCTGGGCACCGAAAACCTGCTCTTTGTGGGTGTGGCCGTTCTGTCGCTGTTGATGTTGATTGGCATGCTGATCCAGAACCGCTATATGAACCCGATGATGGCCGCCTCTGGTCGTATGCAAGATGAAGAGCTTGAAGATGGCTGGGGCCAAAAAGTGCGGGAATTTTTTAACGAAATTTTTGGCAATAAACTCCTGCTCTTGATGATTCTGGTCTTGGTCGGCGTGCGCGTTTCTTCCACGATTGCGGATTTTCATCTGCAGGTGCAGCTCAAAAACAGCTTTCAGCAAAACGAAATCACCGCGTATATTGGTTCGTATTTGGCGATCACCAATTTGTGCATGCTCGTGATTCAGGCCCTGGTCGAAAACCGCCTGATCAATGCCTTTGGTGTGGTCTTTGGCATGGCCACGACCCCGATTGCACTTTCGCTTGGCATGGGCAATTTTCTGCTCTCACCTTCGCTGTTTAGCATCACCGTGACCAAATTTTTGGAGCAGATCACCCGCAACTCGATTTTTAAGACCTCGGTCGAATTGGTCTATCTGCCCTTTGATTCGGCCCGCCGCCGCAAATTGCGCCTGCGTGTGAATGCCTTGCTGGGCCTGGCCACCGTGCCCTGTGTGAGCCTGGCGATTGTGGTCATGAATGGCGAGCAATTGCCGCTGACCATTCTGGCCCTGACTTTTGCCCTGGCTGGGATTGTGATCAGCCTCGAACTCAAAAAACCCTATACTCAGAGTTTGCACCAATCGCTGATGCGCCGCCGCCTTTTGGTGGATGAAGAAGATGACGATACCCCTGTGCAACTCTCAAGTGCGCGGATCGAAGAGAGCCTGGCCCAGGACGATACCGAAATGGTGCTCTTTGCGCTGGAATTGCTCAAGAGCCACGAACTCAACTTGCCCCAGGACCACATTCTGCCATTGTTAGAGCACGAAAACCCCTTTGTGCGCGAAGGGGCCCTGCACATTCTGCGCCGCCTCAACAATCCCGATTACGCAGATACAGTGCTGCATATTCTCAAACGCGAGCGCGTGGGCCGGGTGCGTAAGGCCTGTTTTCAGGCTTTGCAGCAACTCGGCGATGAAAACCACAATGTGATTGCCATTGACCACCTGCGCGACAGCGATCTCGATGTGCAGGCCGAAGCCACCGTCTTTTTGTTCACCCGAGGTGGTATCGAAGGCGTTTTGGCCGGGGCCGAACATTTAAAGCTACTGCTCAAATCCGAAGACCCCGTCGATCTCAATGCCGTGGCCCAGATTATGGGCGCGATTGGCATTCGCTATTTCCGCAAAGACTTTCTGGCCCTGCTGGAGTCTCCCTGGCCCGAGGTGCGCAAGACCTGTTTGGTGGCAGCGGGTATCAGCCCCGAGCCCACACTCATGCCTGTGCTCTTTCGCTGCTTACAAGATCGCCAGACTTCCCGCGAGGCCCTGAGCAGTCTTTACCGCTACCCCCCGGCGCTGATTCTGCCCCAGGTGGTCAAAGAATTTCGCAAAAATACCAGCAGCCATGAGTACCGCTCTGAGCTGATTCGGCTGATGGGCAGCTTTGCCACGCCCGAAACGGCTGCCAGTCTGCTGGAATTGATGCAGGAACCCCATGTGCGCCTCAAATACCAAGCCCTGACGGCCTGTGCCAATTTGCGCCGCAAACTGACGCTGGATCTGTCTGAATACAATCACATTATCTATTACCAGATTCAGCGCGAGTTCCGCTATGGCTATTCTTATTATTTTTTAAGTTCGTTGGTGCGTGACAATCCCATCAACAAAGAGCGGGCCCTGCTCTTGCAGGATGAACTCAATCAGCGGATTGGCTTTGTGCAGAATATGCTGTTTAAGCTCTTTGCCCTGCTCTACAATCCCAACGATGTCTACAAGGCCTATCTCAATTTTAAGAGCCAGGCCTCTCACTACCGGGCCTTGAGTTTAGAGGTGCTCAACTACACCCTGAGTCGGGATCTGGTGGACGTGGCCCTGACCCTGCTCGACGATTTGCCGATGGAAAAACGCCTGTCGGTGGCCCGTGATAAGGCTTTTATCGACGACTATATCGGCGAGTCGTGGTGGAGCAGCACCTTTATTCAAGAAGATATCTGGCTCAACCGGATCGCCGCTTGGGTGCGTGAATTGGATCCCAGCAACGAGGAGGAAAAAGCTGTGTTTCATCTTTTGGACAAGGTCTTTTTGTTAAAAAAGACCCCGCTGTTTAAGGGCTTTCAGGCCGCTGAACTGACCCCTGTGGCCCAGGCGGCTGAAGAAGTCCTCTTGCCCCCGCAAACCCGTGTGTTTAAACAGGGCGCACCGGGCGATGCCTTCTTTGTGATTAGCAAAGGCGAAGTCGTGATCGAACGCAATGGCCGCGAAGTGCTCAAACTCGGTGAAGGTGAGTGTTTTGGCGAGGTCGAAATCCTCAGTGCCTCGCCCCGCTTGGCGACCATTCGCACCCTCAGCAATTGTGAATTGCTGCGCATCACCCGTGAGGACTTTATCGATGTGGTAGAGACTTACCCGCTTTTTGCGCGCGGTCTTTTGGAGATCCTCTCCAAGCGCTTGGGCGACAATTTAACCCAGGTCGAAAAATATTTGCCTGAGAGTTCTGCCGAAAACGCCAAGGGCCCCTGAGGACGGTTGTCCCCAAGGGCTCTGAAGGCTATTTGCTCAGCTAGAAGTTGTAACTCGTTACAATCGACAAATCGTGTGCCAGGGGTTGGCGCAGACTCCAGATCGCATCGGCCAGCATGATGCTGTACTGTGCCGAAATATCCAACTGGGTATTGGCCACATGTTTCCAGGGCACAGCAAAGGTCACGCCGGCCTCTTTAAAGAGCTGGTTGGGGATGGTTGAGCCCTCGGGCAAAACCCCAAAGCGATTGCCCAGCGACTGGCGCGCAGCTGCCACAAAGCGAATGTGTTGCTGCGAATCTTTGCTCGGACGCCAGACGGGGAAACCCACCGCCAAGCCGACAGAGCCTGCCGCGGCATCGCCCACGTTAAATAGACCGCGCGTGGCCAAATTGGCCCCCAATTGCAGGTCGATATCTGAATCCTGAATATTGTTAAAAAACAGGCCCAGGCTGTGGCGGTCAAAGCCAATAAAAGATTTATTCGCTTGCAAGGTCAGGCCAAAATTCTTGTTCCAGCCCAAGTCCAGGGTGCCCGAAATTTCTTTGCGGGTGGGTGAGACAAAGTCGGTCAGGCTGTCGTTGAAATAGTGCATGGCGGCCAATTGCAGACGCACCGGGAAGCTCTCCTGGAAAAAGCGGGTCTCCAGGCCGACCACCCCATAGCCATCGCCGTATTGCGAAGGCAGTGCGAGGTGATTGCCCACCAGTTTTTTGCCATCGGGTTTGGCCAAGAAATCCAGACCTTGGAGCTGAGCCCCGACCCAGAGTGCAGAGGTATTAAAGTTGCCATCGGAGCCTTTGACGGGTGCGCCCGAGGAGAGATTGGCTCCGACTTCTGAGGCCAAAGCGCGGTTGGTCTGGGTTGAACCGCCATTGAGGCCCACCATAAAGCTGCCCCAACCCCAGTCGGTATCGTAAGAGAGCGAGGGAGCGGAGGCTTGGTTGTGATTCATGCTGTCGGGGTCGACCATGCTCACATCGATCCCACCCTGCCAGTAGCGGTAAATGCTGTTGAGGTAATTGCTGGCGCCATTATTTGAAAGCGCCACTTCAGAAGCGCCCCAACCGACCAAACCAAAGCCACGGCCATTCCAATTGCCTTGGTTAAACAGACTTTGGAAGCGGGTGCCTGTATTCAGGGCTTCTTTAAAATTGGTCAGACCAAAGCGAAAACGGTGTTTGCTATCGGGAATCAGCACCTCGGTCATGGCTGAGCGGAAGACAAAAGGGCTGCCGTCAGAGAGGCCTTCATTTACGTCGTGGCCGCCATTGCTGATCAAGAGGGGATTGGTGGTCAAGGCTGAGCTGGCAATGGCCAGGTCAAAGACGTCCATCACAATCTGAGAGCGCACCCAAGAGTTCCATTTGGCATCGACCTGAAAATGGGTGCGAAAACGGAAAGGAGCCAGATCGTCGGGGGTGATATTGGCCTCAGACGGGCTGTGGTAGAGATTGGGCACGCCAAATTCATCGCGGCCAAATTGGTTAATATTGTTATTAAAAGCCTTGGTATTCTCAGTAGCAGGGTTGCGCTTGGTCACGGTGCCATCGAGGGCCACACTGTTTTGCGGGCTGGTGTTTTTGCCTGCAAAGAGCGGAGACTGGGGATCGGTGCCATCGGTGGTGGCCAGTACTTCGCGGTAGCGCACATCCAAGCTGCCATTGACCTGAACCTTTTCAAGCAGATCAACGCGGGCTTGCAATTTGGCCAATTTGATCTCTTTGAGTTCTTTGTCCAATTCTGTTTGCAGCGCCACGAGCTTGGCGAGGTCGTCTTTTAATGCCAGATTGGAGGTGTCCACTGCGGGTACGTCGACACTCTTGAGCGGTTCTTCGAGACATTGCATCAACTTGTAGAGGGCCGCCGCCATTTCATAGCGGGTCATGTTCTGGGGACCCCGGAAGGTGTTATTGGGATAGCCGACCATGATGCCGCAGTATTTCTTGATCAGGTTTTCGATCGATTCAGAAGCCCAGTGTTCGCGGGCATGGTCGCCGCCATTTTCTTTGAGCAATTCTTCGTATTTATGCTCTTTGTCGGCTTCGTGTTTGGCCTTGAGCCGGGTATCTACAGGCGGTGTGCCGGGAGTCGGGGCTGGTTCATTATTGCTTTGGGCCAGAGCAGGAGCCACCAGGCCCAGGGTGAGGGTCGATGCCAGAAGGAGAAAGAGGGGTGATTTCATGGGGTGTCCTTTTTTTCGTCAATGAATATTCTCTGTGTGATGCGATCTTGGAATCAAAATACCCAAGAAGACTGGGAGAGCTTATTTAATCAAGCTCTCCCAGCAAAATCCATTAGGGCAAATGTGCGGCGGTGATATCCACCAGCGGGATCGGACCAGCGGGGTTAAATGTGGTCGCTGCGTAAGCTGGACCAAAATTGCCGTTGCTGAGCAGGGCGGCTCCCGTTAACGTCACCGTGGTGGGCGTTGTGGGATTCGCTGGGGTCGCTGAATTCGTGACTGTATAAGTCAGACGATAAAGCCGTGAGAGGGTCGAATGTGGTGCCGGGTAACGCGCAATCACCAAGAGGGAACGTGTACCCGTGGCCCACTCGCCATCAATCGAAAGGCCAACATAGTCAGTTGCCGCAACGCCGCCAGCGGTACCATCGTGTCTGAGGGTATTTCGAACACCCGCAGGGATGACCACCTCATCCATGACCACATCTGCCGTGCCTGTATTGGGCACCGTCTGACGTGAGACAAAGAGGCGATTGGCGGTGGCCAAGAACATCAAATTATTGGTCGTTGCGGTATTGTCTGTATCGGGTTCAAAGACGATGTCACCACTGTTGGTCAGAGGCGTTACAGACAGGCCCATTTCTTCAAAATCGTCAGCCAGGGCCACATTGGCGTTATTGGGCACCATCAGGCGAATGGGTGTCACTGTTACTGGGGTGCCCGTGCTGTCTGCCCCTTCAAAATTGGTTAAGCGATAGAAGCCTGGCAAATTGCCGGTACCATCATTTTTCTCAAAGCTGGCAGAGGCGTAGAGCGTGGGTGTTTTGGCTCCGCCATTAACAGTGGAGTTAAAGACCAAACGAGCAGGTTTGTCGTTGAAGTTATAGACAGTGCCGTTGCCATTGGTGGCACTTAAATTGCCCCGGCGCAGGAAAGGATCGGTGGCAGAATCAGAGCCGCCGCGATCATTTTCAATCCCACGGGAGGGGATCCAGCGGATCAAGCGACCATTGCTGGCCCCTTGGTCGTCGATATAATAGACCTCACCATTGACGGGATTCTTGGCAAGCCCGGTTGTGACATCTGTCGTTGCGTTCCGACCTGCCTGAAGATCCAAGCCGGTATGGGAATCAAAGACCATCGAGAGACGGCCCAGACCGCTTCCCACTGAGGTACTGGTATTGATCAAATACCAACGGCCCCGGTTATTGGTGCTCGGTGGCGTGACAAAATAATCTTCCACTGCGTATTGGGCATTTTCAGGCCGGACAAAGAAGAACCAGGGATGGTTAGCTGCTGCCACCGAAGAGGTGGAAGGTGTATCAACGTTACCGCCGACCAAGCGACCACCAATTTTACCCGTACCATCGTTGAGGGTGCCGGGAACCGGCAGTACGGGCGAACCCGCCGCAGAGAAGTCAACCGTGATCGTGGCCCGGTTGGTCTGGTTATTAAAGGCCACACTTTCACCGAGACCCGCATTGGGGGCATTCAGGGTTACCGTTCTCAAGACATCGGTATCATCATCAGCGGTGGTGGTGGGATCATTGTCGTTGTAACGAATGATCTCAATCTGCGCACCGTCCTGAATTTCTTTCCCGCTAACAGTGACATCGTTGACCACAATCTGGGGCAATTTATCACGGCCAAATTGGTAGACCGCACGGAAAATCGTGCCCGCTGGGTTGGGATTGCTGCTGGCTGTGGCAGGCAATGTGGGCCGCTCCACCAAGATCGCGATATTGTCTTGATCTGATTGTGTCGCACCATCGACTGTGCGAATAACCAGATCACCCGTGGTACCATTGGCCACGTTGGCGTTGGGGGTAAAGCGCAGGCGCAGCAGTGCCGCGTTGATTTGATCTTTCGTTCCTGTAAAGACAAAGGGAGAGGCATTGGTGCCTGCGCCCGTGGGCGCGACCGAGCCGCCGCCCGCAAAACCACCCGCAGTGCGGTCACTCAGGCTACCAAAGTTGGGTGGCGTGACGGTTGTTGTCAACGTGGTATCATCATCGTCCACACTCAAAGTGGGCCAGGTATTGGTTGTCACTGTGAAGTTACCTGCAGCCGCAGAGGTCAGATCTGTTTGACCGAAATCAATCAAGTCATCCACCGTGGTTGTATCCGAAACCGTGCGCAGCGGCAATGGGGTGTTGCCTGCTAAGTTGACAAAGCCAGTGGAGGTATTGCTCAGCAGGTTGGTCGGCACTTGGTTCTGAACATTGAAACGAATCACGTCTTGCCCAGCGGTATTGTCTGAGACTGTACCCACAACGCTGCTGCTGCGCATTTCCATGTCGACCGTACCTGCACTGTTGGGGGCATTGTAGCGCAGCGTCAGCAAATCTGCATTGATCTGGGCCTGGGTGCCCACCAAACGCAGGGTGGCTGAATTATTGCCCGTCACGGTGGAATTCGCAGAAGTGACCTGCAAATTACCCGTCGCAACATTGGTCCCAACAGCCAGGGTCAAATCGACCGTCACGTCGGTCAGACCGGCATTGTAAAACTCAACTTGAACCTGCGGCCGATCGAGGGTATCGGGGGTACCATCAAAATTATTTAAGAAGTAATTGGTGGCATTCAAAGGCACCGGGCGAGGGGCGCCCGTTCCTGGGAAGGTATTGGTGGTATTGCCACTGTTCACACTGGGCATGCGGAAGCGGTTCGAAGGTTGCGCCCGCACATCCAACAAAATACTGTCGTTGATATCACGGGCACCGAAGTCGGTGGTAACCATATCAATCTGGGCGTTGCCATTGGCCCCTGCGGCTGAACTGAAGGTCATGCCTGCCAGCGCTGTATTAATGGCTGCTGGCGCACCTTCAATCACGCGTGGGCTGGCATTGGTTCCAGATCCAGAGATGGTCACGCCCGCCGTTACAGGAATATTGACGGTACCACTATTGCTACCACCAATCAAGGAGGGCGTGAGAGTGACGCGAATATTGGCGCTGTCTTCCACGGTCTCAACGGTCTGAGAGCCGACACTCACGGTATCGCCAGCACCCGTAAAGGTTAAAGGCGTGCCTTCATTCACAATTCGGCGCGTGCCGGGGAATGCGGCATTGCCACCGTAGAGGTTGCGCGGTGGGCGGGTCGCCAGCAGCGGCAGGGTATCTGTATCGGGAATCGGGCCATGGGTCATGGTCAGATTGACGGCTGTGGGAGCCACGCCATCAGCCAAGGCGCCGGGTGTCCAGGTCAGGGTGCCCAAGACGGTATTCAAGTTGGCAATATTGGGATGGGTGGCAGACAGGGTCATATCACCGCTGCCATTGGCTCCCGCCGTCACAGTCACACCACCACTCAAGGTCACGTTGAGCGTGCCATTGGGAATCTGCAAACGCACAGTGGCGGTTTGGCCTGCAACATAAGAGGCCAGATTGCGCACACCGATTTCGTGAATGGCAGAATTGACCACAGGAACCCCTGTATCATCGGCGATTGGATTGGCAACACCGATCACCATTGGGATATTGGCAACAGGGAAGGTCGTGGTGGTGGTATTAAACTCGTTTTGCGGCAGGGCGCGCACATTCAGGAAAACATCATTGCTATCCGGTGAGGGACCCCCATCGTTGACCACCATGGTAAAGCTGGTATCTCCTGTAAAGCCGGTCTGCGGCGTGTAACGCAGCAGCGTCATGGCCGTTTTGACATCGGCCAGCGGGCCACTCAAGACACGGGGGCTGGCATTGGTCCCTGCACCTGTGTTGGTAACCGTACCAGGAGCAGCCGCGGTCAGGTCAATTACAGCATTGGTATTGTTCAGGGTATTGGCAGGGGTCAATGTCACGGTTACATTGGTGCTGTCGTCGATCACGTCCAGGCGTACCTGCGGCTGCGTCGCTGTGGCGGTATTGTTGAATACCAAAGCCTGATCGCTGAAGATTGCCAAACGTGCGCCTGCCGATGGGAAGCTGGCATTTTCAGCCGTGTCATCCGTGACTGGGTTGCCATCTTGGGCATTGTAAATATTGCGGGGTGGGTTGGAGATCAGGAAGGGCACTGTATCTCCGCTGTCACCCAAGGTGCCGCCACTGCTGGTCATGGTGATATTCACGGTTTCGGGGGCTCCCACCAACGCCGCGTTGGGGGTATAACGCAAATTGGTCAAAGCCGTGTTGAGATTGGCCTGGGTACCTGTCATTTGGAGATTAACAGTGCCGTTGCCGGTGTAGGTCACGCCACCCTGAACGCCGTTGGGAGCCGGGAAACCATTTAAGAGCAACGTCCCTTTGGTCGCAGGTACAGTCAGGGTCACATCGACGTTGGCAGCCGAGGGATAATTTCTGACAGTCAAAAGGCGATTCGCCAGGCTGCCCGTGATCTCGTTGGGGCTGTTCATGATTGCTGCCACACCGGGAGCGGCGGGAATCGCCGTGGTGATAAAGGTGGCATTGTCATTGCGGCGGTTTTCAGGGGGCGGCAAGACGTTGATATGGGTGATATCTGGGCCATCGGTACCGCCGCCATCGGTGGTACTCATGGTCACGGTCGCTGCACCTGAGAAATTGGTGGTGGGCGTAAAGACAATCCCGTTATTCAAGAAGAGATTGATATTTGTCGGTGAGCCCGAAATCACCATCGGCTGAGCATTGGTCGCTGTCACAGGCACATTATTGGCTGTGGTGGCCACCGTGGCTCCGACCGTGATAGTGACGCCTGCGGGAACGGCACTCAGATTGGCACGGGTTAAGGTGCCATTGTTGCTGGGGGTCAGGGTGGTGGTCACGGTTGCACTGTCACCATCAAGGACCGACAGCGCTGTGCCAAAGAAAGAGGCAAAGGTCAGCGGTGTGTTAAAGCCCAGCTCAATGGGAGATCCAATGGGGGGGAAAGAAGTGGGGCTGTTGTTGTAGCGGTTCTGAGGCGGTTCAGAGACCTCAAGCAGCACGATATCGTTGGTGTCGGTCAGGGCACCGTTGTTGATATCCACACTGTTCATACGCAGGCGGTAATTGCCGACATTATTGCCCTGGGGTGAATAGGTTACCCCGTTTGTGAGCAGCGTATTGACGTTGGAAGCCAAACCTTCGACCTGTACATCAGCGGTGCCGTTATTGGTCACAGTCACCCCTGCCAGCGCGCCGACCGTTAAGTTGCCATTGGCTGCATTGCCGGCATTATTGCCTGCTCCATCGAGCATGGTTAAAGTGACGCGAACCGTGGATGCCGGTGGGTAGAGGACGGTTAAGGCTTTGCTGCCTGCTCCGTTGAAAATCGTGGTGGCTGCTTTGGCCATGCGTTGGGGGGTGACGGGGAAAGTGGTAGACCCATTAAACAGGTTAGAAGGAGCGAGCACTTGAATGGTTAATGAGTCGGTATCACTGCCATCGGTTGTCGTTGAAACCATCTGAATGGTCCCATTGCCAATAAAATTATTGGTGGGGGTAAATCTCAATCCACCATTGAGAGCTCCGTTGACAAAATGGGGTGGGCCCACTATCTGCAAGGGGCTTGCGGCTGTTCCCGCTCCAGTAATGGTCACTCCTGTCGGCACAGACTCCAATGAAAGTGTGCCATTGGCAGGGGTCAAAACAGTTGTGATGGTATCTCCATTGATGTCTTCCGCTCCCAAATGGCTGTTGTTCAATGTTCGTAAAAGGATGGGGGTATTCAATCCCGTCACGAGATTGCTAAAAGTGGGACTTCCATTCATTAGGTTGCGCGGCGGTGTGGGAGTGGCACTGTTGACGCTGAAAACCAGGGTATCCACATCATCAGGCGTTACAACCCCTTCAACAGTATCCACCGTGGTCATCGTCACGGTGGCAGGGCCCACAAACCCATTTTGAGGCGTATAAACGAAGTTATTTAAAGCCGTATTGACGTCGGCTTTGGGGCCACTGATCACCAGCGGAGAGCCATTGGTGCCGCCGCCCGTCACCGTCACTGTGCCGGGCAGGGCTGGGTTATTGGCCAGTGAGATCGTGCCAAAATTCCCTGCGGTGGGTTGGAAGGTCACTGTCAAGGTTTCTGCGGTAGGAGGCGGGTTAGTATTGTCTCCCGCACTCAATCCATTGCCATTTAAGGCGTTTAGGGTAACGGCAGTATTGGCTGGCACCGGAACGACCCCAGAGAAATTGCTGGAGCCGCCAATCATATTGGTCGGGGCATTGCTGGCTTTTAAGGTGGTGCCAAATGAATTTACAATCGTTGAGAGCTGGCCGTTGGCCCCTTTGGCATAGACTGAATAGGGGTAAACCGTATCTGGCGTCAAATTGGCGCCAGCAGGCACAGGCAAGGTGACCGTGCCTCCCGCTCCCGCAGGAATCGGGAAACTAAAGCCATTGACGGTGACAATATATTCAATGATGGGCTCTGGTGTCGAGCTTGGGGGATAGACAAAGACATTAAAACTGGTGGTACTCAGCGGTGTTGCCGATGTTTTGGGCGGGGGAGGAACGTTGACGGGTGTGACAACAACAGGGGGCGTTCCGCCACCACCACCGCCGCCACCGCCACCGCCACCACCGCCCGTGGGAGCATCAGCCACAGTGGTTCTGACCAGGGCACTGGCGGTGAGATTGGTACCAGGAATAGAAACCGTGATTTTGGTCTCTTGGCCAGGAATATTGCCTGAGACCAGGCCTTTTTGATCAACGGGCAAGCCAGATTGGCTGCTGGTCCACAGCAAGGGCTGGGTCGCAGGGTTGATTGTACGTCCCTGATCGTCGGTAATCGAGACACTCAATTGGACACTTTGTCCAGAGCTAATAATCGACAGGGCGGGACTCAAGGTCAGGCTCTTGGGACCGGAAGGGGTGCCTGTATTATCTGGCAAAGGCTGCAAGGGGTTGGGATTGCCCTGGCTCGGTGAGGTGGGAGCAACCGGCACACCGGGTGTTCCATCGGGAATGGGATCGGGGCGGGTGGTGACTGCATTGCCTTTGCCGGGCAAGTTGGTTAAAGGCGTTTTATTTGAGAATATATTCTGGACAGAACCAATCGCAATTTTACCGGAGATCGGGTCACGTACAGTGACTTGGCTGTCACCAGAGAGGGTTAAAGCTGTGACAACCCCGTCTTTATCTACCTTAAAATTGGCTGGGTCGGCGACAGACCAGTCCAATTGCAAGCGAGAAGGATCGATGGGATTGCCCAAGGTATCGCGGGCCACAATCATAAACTGGGCGGTCTGGTTTTGTCCGGGGGTCACTTGGCTGCGCTGCACCAATTGCAAAGTGGCCAAGGCGCGGGGGTTACCTGTGTATTTGTTTGTGGCCGCCACAAACTCCACTTCTGCACTGGTTTTGGATTTTGCATCTGTGACTTTGATCAGGACGGGTTCAAACGGGGTCAGCCCTTTTAAGATGCCGTTGGCATCTACTGTAATGGTGCCGGGTTTGGCGCTTGAAAACTCCAATTTGAGCAAAAGTGGATCAATCAGATCCCCATTGCCATCGAGAGCGATCACTTCCAGGGGGAAGTTTTCCCCCACCAACATTTGGCCTTTGGTTTGGGGGCGCAGGAAAAGGGCCCTGAGATTGTCTGGATTGCCTTTAAAGTTACGCGCAACAATATCTTTGGCTGCTTGGGTAATCAATAAACGGGCATTATTGCCGAGTGGGTTGCGGCCCACACCGTAGCCACCGACACCACAGGCCGTGGTCATTAAAATAGAACCAGCAAGAGATACTTTTAAAGAGAGATTGAGACTGCGCTTGAGAGGCAATGAATAAGACATATAAGACACTGAACCTTCTTGATTTTAGTCAAAATGAATGTTCAAGTACCAAAGGGTTTGTCCTTATAAATAACTGGAAAACTTAAACACCCACAAAGATAAAGTACGGTCAAATTAAAACAGTACTTCGAATACTCTCAAGTTTAACCAAGTGATAAAACAATAAAAACCCTAAAATAAACCAAAAAACTATCTTTTTACAAAAATTTTACAATCAGGGCTGAATTCTGGTAGATTGTTTTTACAATCTCAATGTTTTTACAATGTTTTTACAATTGAACAAAAAAAGCCCCGTGTTGCAAATAGAGCAATACGGGGCTTTGAAACAAAAAACTTAAAGGGCTTTTTTGGCTTTGGCTTGAGTGGTTTTGGCCGCTGTGGTTTTGGCCACCGTTTTTTTGACAGGTGCGGCTTTTTTCTCGGCTGTCTTTTTAACTGCCGTTTTTGCAGTTGTTTGGGCTGTTAGCTTGGCCGCTGTTTTTGTCGCCGTTTTGGGGGCCGTTTTGGCTTTGGTCGTTTTGGCCGCTGATTTGGCCGCTGTTTTGGTTTTTTTGGCAGTTGTTTTAGCTGCCACTTCGGTCTTTTTCGCAGCAGCACCACGCCGGGCCTGTTTGGGGGGGGCTTCGGCGATGATTTTCTTGGCGTCTTCCAAGGTCAAAAGTTGGGCATCGAGGGCTTTGGGGATTTTGTAATTTTCCCCGTGGGCCTTGAGATAAGGACCCCAACGGCCATTGAGCACTTGAATTTCGGGTTCGGATTCAAAGCCTTTGATAAATTTTTCTGCATCGGCTTTGCGCTTGGCCAAAACCAATTCAATCGCCCGCTCCTGGGTAATCGAAAGCGGATCCTCGCCTTTGGGAATCGAGACAAATTTATCGCCATGTTTGACATAGGGCCCGAAACGGCCCTTGCCGATGATTAAATCCTGGTCTTCAAAACTGCCGACGTTTTGCGGCAATTTAAATAAGTCGAGGGCCTGTTCGAGGGTAATGGTATCTAAGAACTGATCCCTTTCGAGCGAGGCGAATTGGGGTTTGATCCCCTCTTCGGTCTCTCCGATTTGCACCAAGGGGCCAAAACGGCCCAGACGGGCAATCACTTTTTTGCCGCTCTTGGGTTCAATTCCCAATTCGCGCACCGTACCAATTTGCGAGCGATCAATTTCCTGGGTTTTTTCGACCTTGGGGTGAAAGTCCTGAAAGTAAAAGTCGGCAATCATCTGATTCCATTGTTTTTTGCCCTGGGAAATATCGTCGAACTCTTTTTCGACTTGGGCTGTGAACGAATAGTCGATCACATTGTCAAAATACTCCACCAAAAAATCCGTGACCACTTTGCCAATCGAGGTGGGAAAGAGTTTGCTCTTTTCACTGCCGTAGATTTCGGTTTTGACTTCTGCCGTAATTTGGCCATTGCGCAAAACCAACTCGCTGAATTTGCGCTCTTTGCCTTCGCGGGTCTCTTTGATGACATAGTCCCGTTTTTGGATGGTGGAGATCGTGGGCGCATAGGTCGAAGGTCGGCCAATGCCCAATTCTTCGAGATGTTTCACCAGCGCAGCCTCGGTATAACGGGCAGAGGGTTTGCTGTAGGTTTGGCGAGCTTGCATGGCCTCCAGGGGCAGTTCTTGACCCACTTTTAAAGGTGGCAACATGCGGCTCTCTTCATCGTCTTCGTCGTCGTTGCCTTCGAGGTAGACCTTGAGAAAACCATCAAATTTGATCACTTCGCCGGTGGCCACCAGTTTTTCTTGGCTGACCCCTGAAATGGCAATGGTGGCTGTGGTTTTTTCAATCCGCGCTTCACTCATCTGAGAGGCAATCGAGCGCTTCCAGATCATTTCATAGAGTGCTTTCTCGGACCGATCTGAGCCAGCCGACTCCACGGCAAAATCTGTCGGACGGATCGCTTCGTGGGCCTCTTGGGCAGATTGGTTTTTGGTTTTGTATTGGCGGGTTTGTACGTATTCGGGCCCAAATTGAACCTTGATCTCTTGGGCTGCTTTGCCCACAGCCTCTTGGGAGAGATTCAGTGAATCGGTACGCATATAGGTGATCTTACCGGCTTCATACAGGCGCTGGGCCAATTGCATGGTCTGGGCCACCGAAAAGCCCAGGCGGCGACTGGCCTCTTGCTGCAGCGTGGAAGTGGTAAATGGGGGGGCTGGTGAGCGCTTGCCCTCTTTGACCTGCAAGTCTGAGATCGCAAAAGTGGCCCGGCGGCATTTTTCCAAAAAGGCCATTGCTGAGGCCTCGTCGGGAAAGCGTTTGTTGAGTTCGGCTTTGAGTGATTTGCCCGGCTCGACTTCAAGCCAGGCCACCACACGAAAACTGGACTGGGTCTGAAACTGTTCGATCTCGCGTTCCCGTTCGACCACCATGCGCACAGCGACCGACTGCACACGGCCGGCAGAGAGGCCGGTTTTGATCTTGCGCCAGAGAATCGGCGAGAGTTCAAAGCCCACGAGGCGGTCCAAAATACGTCGGGCCTGTTGGGCATTGACCAAATGGGTGTCAATCGAGCGGGGCTGGTCAATGGCCTTTAAAATGGCGGTTTTGGTGATTTCGTGAAAAACAATTCGGCGAATGGACTCATCTTTGAGATTGAGTGATTCTTTCAGATGCCAAGAAATGGCCTCTCCCTCTCTGTCATCGTCTGACGCCAGGTAAACAACAGAGGCATTTTTGGACAGACTCTTGAGCTCTTTGATCACGTCTTTTTTGTCATCGGTGACCACGTAGGTGGGGGTAAATCCATTTTGGATATCGATGGCATTGTTGTTTTTGGGTAAATCACGCACATGGCCATAACACGAGACCACTTTGTAATCTTTGCCGAGGTAATTTTCAATTGTTTTGGCTTTGGCGGGGGATTCGACGATGACCAGTTTACTTGCACCCGCAAGATCGGATTTGCGGCTGGGGGTTTTGCCCGCCGGCTTGGACTTGGTTGGCATATGGCTTGCTTTCTTTATTGCTGAAAGTGATGACGCTGATGCGCAGGAGAGCCTGATCGAAGATAACGGGAACCAGGCCATTGCTGCACCAACCCTTTGAGTTCCAACTGGGTCAATATTGTCAGCAACTGGCTGATCGGCCACTCAATTTCTTGGGCAAGAACTTCAATCGGCTGGGGCATCTCACTCAGTACTAGATAAACGTCATTTTCATCGTTTGTCAAGCCTATGGGTAAATCTGACGCTTTCAAATCGGGTTTAAAATGGCCCTCAAAATGCGCTGTCCAGCCCATGACTTCTAACATATCCCCTGTTGCGGTAATCAAAGCCGCCCCTTCTTTTAAAAGTGCATGGGGGCCTGCGCTCTGGGGGGAGGAAATCGGACCTGGCAGCGCCATCACTTCCCGGCCCTGTTCTGTGGCCGCATCGGTGGTGATCAGGGCGCCACTTTTTTCCCCTGCTTCGACCACCAAGACACCCTGGCTCAGGCCGCTAATAATCCGGTTGCGCAGTGGAAAGCTCCAACGTGCCCCGCCAAAACCAGGTGGGTATTCACTGATTACCAGGCCTTCACGGGCAATTTCGCGGGCCAACCCGCGTTTGGCGGCGGGAGAAATTTTCTCCAGGCCTGTGCCCAAGACCGCCACCGTTCGCCCTTGGGCCTCTAAGACCCCTTGGTGGGCAGCTGTGTCGATGCCCGTGGCCAGACCCGAAACCACAGTAATGCCCAAAGCGGCCCATTCCCGTGCCAGTCTGCGGGCCTGCTCCAGGCCATAAGGCGTGGCCTGACGGGTACCGACAATTGCCAAGGCCCGATCCAAATGGCCCCAGCACTCGGCATTGCCAAACCAATAGAGTATAAAAGGGGGATCGTGAATACTGGCCAGCCAAGCAGGGTAGTGAGGGTCTTCGCGCAGACAAATCTGGTAGCCCTGTGCCAAGACCCGAGCCAAAAGGCCTTGGGGGTCTGTTTGGCGGCAATGGGCAAAGATCTTTTCTGCCAAAGCGGGTTTCAGTTGGGTTTGCAAAGCCGCCAAAGGTGCATTCCAAATCGCTTGGGCTGAGCCGAAATGTTCAAACAGGGTCTGAAAGCGCCGAGAGCCAATCTCCAGACAGGCACTCAAGCCGACCCGACAGGCACGCTCTGGATCAGGACCTGTGTCTGAGTTGGGGTCTGGGGGGATTAATGTGTTTTCCAATACTCAAGCGCCGGAATAAAATTACCACTGGCCTGGCTGCGGCGCTCAGCAGAAGCCGCACTGACACTCGCACCCGCATTCATAGAACGCACACCGCCAGGGGTCGTCAGCGGAGCGCCACCGGGATATTGATCCCAGACATTGGTGGTGTTGATCTTGGTATAGTCGGGCATCAGGGTAATCAAGGAGCCCTGATCGTTCATGACTTTGACATAACCAGCTTTGAGGTGGCGTTTGTATTCTCCCAGATAAAAATCAAAGGAATCGCTGGGGTTCATATCCACCATTTGCAGTTCAGCCCCGCGCTGCAATTCGTTCATAATCAGCAGACTGCCGCCATAAGCATGCATATAATTGCGGGCGTTGATATCCGGTGGCAAACGGCGAGGAACGCGCTGTTGGCTGTCGAAAAAGAGAGTCAGGCCGGTAGGTTGAACATCGACAGCGACAATTTTGCCCTGAATCTGGGGTGGGGGGAAGAGTTTGGTACAGTCGAGCAAAATATTATTGCCCTGCAATTGTACACCGCGATCGCCTGCCAATTTGAGCAATTTGGAGGTCTGCAGGCCGACGGCATCCATCAGGCCTTTGGCGGGAATGCCCGCCACGCGAATGCTGTCAGGCACCATGATCAGCGTACCTTCGTGGGAGGGTTGAATGGTGCCTTCCATTTCAAAGGGTACCCAAATCACCTGTTTCATTTTGCCTTTCATGCTGATGCGGCCCTGTGAAAAGGTGATTTCGATGTCTTTGAGTGGGCTATCGGGATAATTAAAGGTGAATTTGTTTTTTAAGCGCGTGATATTGGCGGCATTGATGGTCAATTGACCGTGGAAGATATTAAAGACAAAGGAGCGGGTATCGTCGAAAATGACGGGGTCGCCGGGGCGCTTGGGTTCCAAACGGCCTTCGAGATGGCTCACGTTTACACCAATTTCGGGATCGACGCGTAGAAAGACGTTTTTGAGGACTGAATAAGAGGTGCCTGCAGGCTGAGCAGGATTATAGCCGTGGGTATCGGGTTTGGGATTGTAGATTTGGTCTTGGCCGGGATTGTAATAGGGCAAATTGGGGGCCAGGGTATTGCTGCGATCGCCACCACAGGCGGTGAGCAAAAGCAGGGCCGAACACATCAAACCCGACATTTTCTTTCTCAAAATCATAATCCAAAACCTCTCTACTGCTCCGTCTTTCTATGATCTATTGTCATCTATTTGTGAAAAAAGTTTCCAAAGATCTCTCAAAGTTAAACAAAAATTAAACTTGAATTACCTTTCGCTTAATTATTACTCAGCCCTTTCGCTCTCTCCCCAGCAAGATAACCTGCGCCAGTCAGGTTGATCTTGCCCTGTTATACTAGAGCCATGTTTAATTCTGAAGATCCGACCTCAGCAAACGCTCCGGCCATCGAAATCCAAGGCCTCTGCCGCAATTTTGGTGAATTTGAAGCCGTGCGCGAACTTACCTTAAGTGTGCCCCAGGGGGCCTTTTTTGGATTTTTGGGCCCCAATGGTGCAGGCAAATCGACCACCCTCAAAATGCTGACAGGGCTTTTGCAGCCTGACAAAGGTCGGATTCAGATTCTGGGCGAGGATATTTGGCAAGCCCCTGCCAAGGTCAAGCGCTGGATCGGTGTGGTGCCCGAAAACATGAGTTTGTTTGAACGCCTGACCGCGCCTGAATACCTGGAGTTTGTCGCAGGCATGTATGGCCTCGATGCCAGCACCGCCCGTTCGCGCAGCCAGGAATTGCTGGACCTGATGCAATTGTCGGCCAAATCCGAGACCCTGCTGGCAGATTTTTCTCACGGCATGAAGAAAAAAACCGCTTTGGCCGCTGCTTTGATTCACAGCCCCCGGATTTTGTTTTTGGATGAGCCCTTCGAAGGCGTGGACCCCGTCTCGGCACGTACTTTGCGTGAATTGCTGCAGAGCCTGACGGCCCGCAATGTGACGGTTTTTTTGACCTCGCATATTCTCGAAACCGTTGAAAAACTCTGCAATTACCTGGGCATTATCCACAAAGGCCAATTATTGACCCAAGGCCCCCTGCAAGAGGTCTTGCACCGCATCAATGGGTCGATGCCTTTGGGCACGGCCTCTCTCGAAGACGCCTTTATTCGCCTGATTGGCCACGAAAGAGAACATTCGGATCTGTCATGGCTGAGTTAATCCTGCCGCAACAGCTCAAAAGTCTGTTTCAACTCCAGTTCAGACTTTTACAGCGGGCCTGGAGCCAGCCTTCGGCCCTGCAAAAATGGGGGGTTGCCGTTGGTTTGCTGGTCACGGGGGGCTTGGCCTCTGTGCTGGGCTGGGTGATCGGCTCGTTGATGGTCATTTTGGGGCTCTATGCCCGAGAGGGACCTTTTCAGGCCCAGCTGGTGGGTTATTTGTTCTTGGTTTTGCTCGGACTCTTTGGTCTGATTTGGCTTTTTTCGCCGCTGCTGTTTGCCCTGCAAAACGACAATTTACACCTGGATCTGAATAAGCTGCTGATCTACCCGCTGTCTTTTCAAAGCTTATACGCATTGCATACTTTAACGGGCCTGATTGAGCCCTGGAGCCTGTTTTTTTACCCGCTCTTGATCGGTTTGATCTGGGGCGGGGTGATCGTGGTGGGAGCAAGCGCCCTGGCCCCGCTGATGATTCTGGCCTTGCTCTTTGGCCTTGTGCATATTGTTTGGAGCCGTTTATTGGTCAACAGTCTGAATTCATTTTTGGCCCATCGTCGCCTGCGCGAAAGCGCGATGTTGTTCTTGTTATTGGGCATTGTGGTCCTCGCTTTTTTGCCTGCGCTGCTGGGCCAACAGATTGAAAACAACCCCGATTGGCAGAGCTGGCTCAAGAGCCCGGCGGTCTGGACTCAGCTGACCTTGCCGCTCAATCTGCTCTTGGCCTTTTCCCCTCCTGGCATGGCCAGTTTGACCCTGAGTGGGGTCTTGCAAGGCCACTACAGCCAAGTTTATCAGGCCGAAGTGGGGCTCTTTCTCTGGCTGGTGCTGGGCAATTATTTCGGCAAAACCCTCCTGCGTTACATGTATACGGCCTCACCGGGTTTGGCGGAACAGGCCAAAACAGCCCCCCGCTGGTGGACCAGTGATCCGCTCTTTTTCCTGCCTTATGATCTGGGGCTGATCGTCAAAAAAGAACTGCGTTCGCTTTCGCGCAGTGTGATTGGCAAACTCTGTTTTTTTCTGACCCCATTTTTATTGGTGATTCTGCGGGTTTTTGCCTTTGGGCCGGTGGCCCACGCCATTCCCCCCACGGCCATCTTTTTAAGCGCGATCACGTATATCTTTATGACCTCGCTGTTTTTGTTTTGCAATCTCTTCGGGCTCGATGGGCAAGGTTTTAAGCTCTATCTCTACGGGTCTTTGCCTGCTGCGCGACTCTTGCTGGGCAAACAATTGGCCATGGCCCTCTTCTGCAGCGCTGAATTTTTGCTCGTGCTTTATCTCTATCTGGTGATTTTTAATCCCCTGCATTGGGAAACCCTGCTCTTTGTGGTCTTGGCTTTTGCCACGGTGCTGGTGGGGGTCTTGGGCCTGGGCACTTTGATCTCGATTCGCTTTCCCACCCCACTTGATCTCAACCAAACCCGCTACCGCCAAAGTGCCACTCCGGTGCTGCTGGCCTTTCAAATGCTTTCACTTTTATTGGCTTTGCCTGCCCTGG
Source organism: Candidatus Blackallbacteria bacterium (assembly GCA_051715345.1). Taxonomy (GTDB): domain Bacteria; phylum Cyanobacteriota; class Sericytochromatia; order UBA7694; family UBA7694. The sequence continues at coordinate 167,488 of JBPXJQ010000061.1, read as the reverse complement.
CTCAAGTCTTGGCGCATTTTGGCCAACAGCCGCGCAGCCTGGTCATGGCCTTTTTCCTGGGCTGCGTCTGTTTGAGTCATAAACTGCTCTTTCAATTCTGCACAGAGCTGTTCCAGGCCCAAAAGCTGGTCATTCTCGAAAAGATCACCCAACCTGCCCAGGGGCAATAGCCAGTTAGGCCAAAAGTAGCCGCAAATCCAGCAGTGCTGCGGCCTCTGTCTGGGCGGCTTCACAAAGCCTGATCCAAGCCTGATACTCCCCCAAATGGGCCCGATCGCAGAGCTTTTGCTCCCAAATGACCGGTGCTGCCGAGGGCAAATCTGGAAAGATCAGCAGGCGTAAAGGGGTGGGTGTGGGCGCAAAGCTTCGATTGAGATCATCGGCAAAACCCAAACAGGCGGCTTTGAGATCGAGGGGTTCGACCAACTTAAGCGCCAAGAGCTGGTCCATAGCGGTTTGTGCCGCCGCCTGCCAGGGGTGACCGTGGCCCAATTCCAAAAGTTTGGCAAGACTGCTTGTGGTGTGGCCTGTGCCCAGCAGGGCTTCCATCGCAGCGGGCAAGAACCAGGCTTCGAGCCAGTCGCGCAGACTCAGCGGCGAAAAGAACCAGTCAAAGCCGCTCACGGCCTCCCCCTGGGGGCTCAAAATCTCAGACCAAACCAGCAAGGGGGTCATGGGCTGTGGCATGTTTAACTCTCCCGCAGGGCCGAGGCCCGCATTTCCAAGGCCACTTGGTGGCCCAAATAGCGGTCCATCAGGCCATGTACGCCGTAGATCACGGGAATCATCGCCACGGCACAGAGAAATTTATACACATAATTGACCAGACAAATGGCCAAGACCAGTTGAATGCTCCAGCCCGCGCCGATATAAAAGGCGATAAAGAGCACGACAAAGCTATCCACCAATTGAGAGACCAAGGTCGAACCTGTGGCCCGCAGCCAGAGGTACTTCTCGCCGGTTTTGCGTTTGAGCATTTGAAAGACGGTCACATCGAGCAATTGGCCCAGCAAAAACGCGACCATCGAACCGACAATGATCCACAGGCCCTGGCCAAAAATAGCCTGAAAGGCTTTGTTCATGTCGGGCACGAGTTTGGCCATGCTGCCCGGCCAAAAGCCCGCTGGGGGCAGGTGAATGCCCAGATAAAACATCGCAAAGGCATAACAGACCAGCCCGGCAGTCAGATAAGAGATTAGCCTGACGGCTTTTTTGCCGTAATATTCGTTGATGAGATCGGTAAAGACAAAGACAAAGGGCCAGAGCAGCACCCCAGCGGTGAGATTAAAGGCCAGGCCCTCTTGGCCCAGCAACGAAAAGCTGACGGGTTTCATTCCCAGGGTTTGTTCGAGCGAAAAAATCTTGACCCCGATAAATTCGGCGATCAGGGCGTTGGTGATAAAGAAGCCCGAGAGCATTAAAAAGAGCAGGGTGGGCCGGTCTCGGACAATGGCGTGGATCATGATTGTGTTTCCTTTGCAGTGAAGCAGCCAGCCAGGGTTCTTTCAGGGTTTTCTGGGGGGCTAGTGGTTCAGGCCTGGGGAAGCCGTGCCTGGGCATCCGGGCCGCCCATTTCGCACATCGTGTGCTACATGGGCTAAGAGTCGCAGCACCATTTGCCATCCTGGCATGGTACTGCTCCTATTGCCCGTCTTGCCCAGTCAGGCTTTTCCCCAGCTCAAGTACTTTCTGCAACCCGAAGAATAAAGGCCTGAGCGGCTCTGGATGTAAGTGCGGTTTATTTATGTTAACCTGAAACACAGGTCCAGCCAAACTATGCCCGAAATAGAAATTCACAACCAGACCCTCTCTTGGCGTCACGAGGTCAAAAAAAACCTCAAACACAGCTATATCGTGATCAAGCCCGAAGGGGTGGTGCTGCGCTCTCCGGCCATCAGCCGTGTCGAGGCCGAAGATTTGCTGCGCAGCAAGGGGCAGTGGATTCTCAAGAAACTGTCCCAATTGCAGCCGCCGGATGCCCGCCAAGCCACTTCGCTCGAAGAGGGCAGCTTGGTTCACCTGCTCGGCCAGCCTTACACCCTGCAACTCGGTAGCCATGCCAATCAAGCGGGTCAACCGATGATGGCGGTCTTTCTGGTCGAAGAGAAGCTGGTCTTGCAAATGCCTGAACGCCTTTTGGCCCATGTCTCTCTGCGCGAAGAGGCCCTGCATCACTTTCTGCGCCAGGAGGCCATACGCTTTATGAACGAACGTCTGCGCTATTGGAGCGAGGCTTTGCAATTGCACCCGCGCAGGGTCAAATACAAACGCCACAAACGCCGCTGGGGCAGTTGTACCGCCGACAATGAAATCAACCTGAACTACCGGGCGATCCAATTGCCGCCGCGCTGCATCGACAGTATTTTGGTGCACGAATTGGCGCATATCCGCCACAAAAACCACGGCCAGTCCTTTTGGGATTTGGTCTACCGCTTTGTGCCCGACTACAAGGCACTCGATCAGCAGATCCGCGACCGCGCGCCGTATTTGTTGTGAGGGCGACGATGAGCAGACCATGATACCTACCCGTGATATCGCTCTAAAAGAAGGGGCAGGCCTGCTCTGGCTGGCCCCGGCCAATCTGGGCGGCCTGTCCCCCGCAGATTTTGCGGCCCGTTTTGAGAGCGCTGGCCCAGACATGATTCGCGCTGGCTTGATCCTGCCTGTGGGGCTCTATGCAGAGGCTGGTTTTGTCTCGCGGCTCACATTTGAACCCCTGACAGCCCAAGAAAGCGAAGAATGGGTGGCTTGCGCCAAAGGCCCACTTTCATTGGCTTCGGACGGTCTTTGCCTGGGCAGCACGCTGGCCCCAGATTATTTTGAGACAGATTTCAGCCAATTTGAGCGGATCAAACACAATCAAAGCTGTGCCCTGGGTGCCCTGATCGATACCGCGCCCGGCCATTATTGGGTCGAAATTTACCATTATCTGCCCAGCGAACTGAGTGGGGCCCATGAATATTTTTTGGTCTGTGAAGACATTCCCGAAGTCTATCGAACTGCTGAGCCCGAAGCAGAAACCCCACACGCTTGGTTTTCACGCACCCGCCCAAATGAAACGCCCCCCCGCTGGATTTCAGGCCAAGGCAATCATGGTTATCTCGACTTTTTAATCCAGCTCACGCCACTCACAGCGCAACCACCAGATAGCTCAATCAGTCCAATTGGCGAAGATGGCCTGCTGGCATGGAGCTACCGCAAACCTGAGCGCTGCCCTTTGGGCATTGCCTGTGATCTCTAGTGGCTATTCAAAGGCTCCCACATTTTGCAAAAGTGCCTGCACATCCACCCAGTTTTTCTCCAGAGCATAATTGTAGGCATTTTTGCCCGCATGATCACGGCGGTGCAATTCCACTTCTTTTTTGCTGAGATAAAACTTAACCAGATCAGCATAGCCCCAGAAAGCGGCATTGATCAGCACCGTGCGTCCCTTGTGGGTCATGGTTTTGAGATCGGCCCCTTTGGCCACCAGCAATTTGGCGATCTCTGTCTGGTGTTTGTCGGTGGCCACCATCAGCGCTGAATAGCCCTGCCCATCCTGGGCATTGATCTTGGCCTTTTTCTCCAACAAAAACAGCAGCAGATCTTTATTGCCTTTGGCTGCCGCGACCATCAGCGGGGTCTCGCCCTCTTTGCCTTTGGTCTCCACCGATGCGCCTTTGGCCACCAGCAATTTGACCAGGGCATTTTGGCCCTCGGCCACGGCCCAGAGCAGCAGCGGCTGCCCCTGTTTGGTTTTGACATCACTTTTGGCGCCTTTTTCCACAGCCTGGGTCATGGCTGCCCAGTCTTTGCGGGCCATGCTGCGGCTGAGATCTTGATCCGGGCCGGCCCAGGCAGGCAAAACGGCAATCAACGTCAGACTCAGACTCAAAAACAGGGATTTAAACGTGTGCATGGCAGGCAGACTCCAGAGAAAAAGATGAACCCATTGTAACAGGGGAATGCCCCAGACAAAAATCGTGGGGGCGGGTTTCAGCGGGAAGGCTTCAGCGTATAATGCAGGTAATTGTACCCACAATCGCATCAGAGCAATCCCCCAAGCAGGAGAGAACCCATGCCTTCACAACCACTGCGTCTGGCCTTTGGCCGCTTTATGCAAGAGAGCAATTCATTTTCGAGTGTGCCCACCACCCGCGAAGATTTTGAACGCACCCATTACCTCGAAGGCGCTGCGCTCTTAGCGGCCTGCCAACAGGGCCAATGGGAAGTCGAGGGCTTTCTCAAAAACCTCGAACTCTCAGGCTTTTGCAAAGCGGTGCGCAAAATTGGCAAAGGCGAAGTCGAAGCTGTGCCTTTGCTCAGTGCCTGGTCGATCTCCGGTGGTCCGCTGGAAACACATTATTTCGCAGAGATCTGTGAGCGCTTTCAAACCCTGCTGCGCGAAGCGGGGCCCCTCGATGGGATTTATTTGGCCCTGCATGGTGCGATGGGGGTCGAAGAGATTGAAGACCCGGATGTGATGCTTTTGCAAGCCCTGCGCGAAGTCGTTGGGCCAGATCTGCCGATTGTGGTCAGCTTCGACTTACACGGTCTGATGACCCGCGAAAAAATCGCGTTGCTCAACGGCCTCTGCGCCTACCACACCAATCCCCATTGGGACATGGCCCGCACGGGGTTCCGCTGCGGCAAAATGCTGATTCCCTTGGCCCAGCAAAAATCCAAACCGACCTTGGCTTGGCGCAGCCTACCGCTGCTGCTGGGTGGGGGCAATACCCTCGATTTCTGGCCACCGATGCGCGGCATTTTTGAATATGTCAAAAACCTCTGCAGCCAACCGGGTGTGCTCGATGCCTCGGTTTTTATGTGCCACCCCTATCTCTCCCATCCCGAATTGGGCTGGTCGGTGGTGGTGATTACCGAAAACAACCCAGAACTGGCTGAGTCGCTGGCCGAAGACCTGGCTGAGCGCTGCTGGAAGGTGCGCCACCAGCAGCCCCCGCGCTTTTTGGAGCTTGAAGAGGCGATCGCCAAAGTGCACAAAGCCCGCCTGACCCGCAAACTCGGCGCTGTGGCCATTTGTGATGCCTCCGATGCGGTCGGGGCTGGTGGTACGGGCGAAAACACCCATTTGCTCAAGGCCCTGCTCGATGAGCCTGATTTGCTCTCGCTGATTCCGTTGCGCGACCCGGTGGCGGTGGGCAAATTGGCCGACAGAGAAATTGGCGAAGAGGTCACCCTTTCGGTGGGCGGTCGTTTACAGCCCGAGGTCAACCCGGCTGTCAGTGTCACAGGCCGTCTGCGCAAAGTCATGGAGACCAAAAACTTTGGCCGCATGGCCGTGCTTGATACCGGCTCGGTGCAATTGGTTTTAACCGAAGGGTATGCCATGCCCATGAAACCGAGCTTTTACGAAGATTTGGGCCTGAGTGTGCGCGAAGCGGATGTGGTGGTGGTCAAAAACTTTTTTCACTTCCGGCTCTATTATGCCGCCCATTGCCTGACCAACCTCTATGTCAAAACCGAAGGCATTACCGATTTCGACCGCATCTTGGACGTTCCGCTCAACGGGCCAGCCTGGCCCCAAGATCCTCTCGACGATTGGCGGCCCGAAGATCGCCGCCGCCGGGGCCTGGAACCCGATTTTGTGCCTCCGCCTCCACCCAAACTCAAGCCTTCTCCGCGCCAGCAAAAGCGCTGGGGTCTCGCGGGTCTCTTGGGCTTGGCGTTTTTGGGTCTGTGCTGGCGCATGTTCACGCGGAGTAGAAACAAATAGCCCATGGAGTTTCGGCATTTTCCCCAAATCTGGGAAATGATGGGGGATTTGCATCGTTCAGCCCTGGGTCTGATTCTGGAAAAACCCCTGCTGATCTTGTTGCCCTTGGTAGGAAGTCTGAGTTTGGGGCTGTCGATGCTCTTGGCGGTGGTGTCTTTGGGTCTCTATGCGCCCCTTTTTGGGATCTTGGGACTGGTTTCTGCGCCCCCTGAGGTTATGACGATAAGCGCTTTTTTCTTTTTGGTTTTCTTGTGCCATCTGGCTATTTTTATCCACGTGTTCTGCCGCTATCTGGGAGACAGTCTGCAACTGGCGTTGCTGTCCAAAACGCTGGAGATCAATCCTGCCAACCTGGGGCATGCCCTGAGCCAGTGGCCCAAATGGAGTTGGAGGGTCTTTGTTTGGCCGATGCCAGATCCGCCTTATCCAATCAAGCTCTTGCAAAATACCCGCTGGCAACGCTTCCAACGGCAGGAACTGGAAATGCTGCTGGCCTTTCCCTATTGGCTGTTGGAAGAAGAAGACCCCGAGCAAGCCCTTTTATCTGCCCGCAGCGAGATCGAAGCCAATTGGCAGGGGGTTCCCTACACCGCTCAGGCCTGGGTACAGTATTTCATGTTTGGCAATTACCTCTGTCTGGCTATTTTACTGACTTCCCTGATGTTCGTTGAGTCTTTTGAGGCGGAATTTGTACTCACTTTTCAATTGATCTGGGATTCACTCCAAGCCGGAGGCGGCCCCCTTTTTTGCTTTGGGGTCTGGGTGGGTTTCTGCCTCTGGATGGGCTGGGGACGGTTTGTCAGGGTGGTTTACCAATTGGCTCTCTATGCCTATCGCGAAGGTCTCTCCGAAGGACTGTCTTATCCCGATTATCTGCCTGAAATGTTTTTAGAACCGATGGCATAACTCCCCTTCAACCCAAGAAAATACGCTTGTTTTTCCCTGTGTTTAAATAATTTGCTTATATATGTGTGTGGCGCTCTACACGTGCCTTTGACACATGTTAAAATTCTCAAAATTTCATAAAAACAGGGAATGATTCAGAACATGCAAAACTACCAAGAATGGATTGACCAACTCGATAAAATGCTGACAGTCCATGTCAGCAAAGGCATCGACGCGCTGCAGTTTCGGCCCCACCAAAAGCTCAAGATCTCCAAATCTGGGCAATGGCTCGAAAACCCCCAGGTCAACGTCACACCCGAATTTATCGAGGTCACGGTCAAGCGCCTGATATCCGTCAATCAAGACCGCGATATTGAAAGCATCAACCACCACGATATTTTGCAGACCCTCGGTGGTATTCTCGAATACGATGTTCTGCTGCCCACCGACAAAGACGTGCTTGAAGCCAAAACCTTCAAGGTCAATATTATGTCGGGCAAGAACCAAGAATTGCACGTCGATTTCCAATTGGAGCCCGATATTTTACTCGGTTTTCACCAGGTGGCAAATCCGGCCCGTATGAACGAAGACCAATTGCTCAATTGGCTCGACGATTTTGGCACCCGGATGATGACCCTGAGCAATCCCAAACCCAAAGACCTGATCTTCCACCCCAATAAACACAACCCGTATATCACGGTCACGGGCGGGCTGCGCACGATCAAAGACATCTATATGGAGCCCGGCGGCAAAGCCACTGAAAAAATTGCCCGTGCCCTGATTAAATTGGCGCAAAACCCTTCGGTCAATGCCCAGATCGACAAAAATGGTGGCCGTCTCGACACCCTTGATTTGGATCTCTCTTACCGTACCAAAGCCGGACGCCGCTTCCGCGTCAATTTGGCTGATGCCTTTGATTGGGAGTCTGAGAACACGCCCCTGATCACCATGCGTCTGCTGCCCGAAAAGCCCTTTACCATGGAAGACCTGCGTATGCCACCCGTGATTCGCCAAATGGTTTCACACCTCAAAATGGGCCTGATTCTGATCTGCGGCACCACCGGCAGTGGCAAATCCACCACGATGTGTTCGATTATCGACTTTTTGCTCAAAAACAAAAGTGTCAATTTCCTCACGATCGAAAACCCGATTGAGACGATTTTCCCCAGCCAGCAATACCCCAAATCCGTGATCACCCAGCGCGATGTGGGCAAACACGCCAAAACCCAGCCGATTGCCATGGAGAGTGCTGTGCGCCAATCCCTGAACATGGCGATGGTCGGGGAAATTCGCAATGATCACGACGCGATGATGGCGCTTGAACTGGCCCAGAGCGGCCATTTGATCTTTGCCACGATTCACGCAGGCTCGGTCGGTGAGTCGATCCGCCGCATGATCGACATGTTCCCCAGCGATCAGGAGAAAAAAATCCGTGAGATGCTGGCCACTCAATACAAAATGGGCCTCTCGCAAATTCTCGTCAAAGGCATCAAAGGCCAAACCGAATTGGTGCTCGAGATCATGAAGACCAATTCCGACGTCAAAGCGTTGATCACCGGCACCCAAGACCAAGAGCGCCAGTGGAGCATGCGTGAAATTCTCGAAATCAACAACGAAGTCCAAGGCACACAGTCGTTGGATCAATGTCTGGTGAGTTTGTTTAAAGAGGGGCGGATCAGCGAAGACACCCTCATGTTTAACTCGCCCGACCCCGATGCCTTGCTCTACCGTCAGAGCAAATTGGGCATCAAACTCAGTGTCAAATGGGATCCCACCGGCGCAGAGCTGGATCAGGCCATCAATTTTATGGACAGCAGTTTACTGGCCGAAAAAGAGCGCCTCGAAGCTGAAAAAGCCAAAAAGAAAAAGGGCTGGGATCCGCTCGACGACCTGAATTTTAATTTTAATAGCTAGTCTCTGAGAGACCGAAACAGCGGTGGCAATGGCCTGCGCAAGACGCGCGGGTCGATTCCCTGTTTGAGTGCCATCAGCAGGCCCGCGGCCTCCCAATAATTTTCGACCAGCCAGATTGCTTCTGGGTCCAGGCCCAAATCCAAGCGCAGATCTTCGGCTGTCACGGCCAAATCTGAGTGGTTTTCTTTGACCAGAATCAGGGGTATGCCGCGCTCTGCGGCCACCAGCATCGGAATCCCACCCACGGCGTTCCAGGGAGCCAGCACGGCGTGCAAATCTTCCCGTTTGAGCTGTGATTCGGCATAAGGCACAATCGCGGGGGCGTGATGCAGGCCCTTGAGCACACAGGGCAAATAACTCAGGCCAATTTCTTCAGCGGCCACACGGGGGTCGAGGCGCTGCGAGATGATCTCAGGTGCAAAGACGGGTGAGTGGGCCAGGGGCACCTGCAGTTCATAGGCCAGGGCGTGTGAAATCAGGGCCTCCAGGGTGCCAATCGGGTCGACGCCCCCGCCTTGTAAATAGTCGTCGCCCTGATTCGGGGCCAGCAAATCCATCCAGGTCAATACCGCCAGGGCCGTCGCCCCCTGTTCGAGACAGCGTTGGCCTGCGGCAATCAGGGTATCGAGATTGTCGACTTCGCCGCTATAGCCTGTGGGAGTGGGCACAAAGCGCAGCGAAACCGGCTCATCGGTTAAGACATAGCCCTGAATCGGGCAGCCTGTGCTCAGGGCCGTGGCATGCACGACATTTTCCAGAATCGGCAAATAGGCTTCACAGCGCCTGTCAATCACCAGGCCAATTTTTTGGCTGTGAACGCGGCGAAAGCCGATTTCCTGCAAAAAGAAGCCGTCGAGATAGGCCCCCTCCAGGTATTGCACCTGGGGTGGCTGCTCATAAAAAATCGCGGCATTGACAGCATTGGGGTGGGTCAAGACCCAATCGGCCTGACTGGCCAGGTATTTGACCACAATGCCCGCATCGCCGGCATAGCCACCCACTGCGGCACCAATACCCGTGGGCACAATAAAAGCAAAATTAAACATACAACTTTTCCCGTCTGTTCCGGCTATAATACAACAAGTTCAGCCAAGGAACCAGGAAAAAGATGTCAAATAGCTTTTTGCAACAACGTCTGCCCACCCTGCTGGGAATTTTTGCGGGGATGGGTCTGTTGATCTGGGCCCTGTTTTCAGATGAGCGTCTGATCGGTCTTCTGTTTCAACCCCAAGGTTTGGCTTTGATCATCGGGGGTACACTCACTGCCTGTTTGATCGGTTTTTCCTGGCAGGAACTCAGCAGCAGTTTCAGTCATTTTTTAATCTGTTTTTCGGGCTTCGACGAGCCCGATTTACAAGATGTCTACGATACCACGGTTTATCTGGCTCGCCAGATTCGCGAGGCAGAATCCCCCGAAGCGGGTCAACGCCTGCTCGAAGATGTGCGTCCCCGTTTGCAGCACCCTTTGCTCAAAGAGGGACTGGGTTTGGTTGTGGGCGGCTATACCGCTGCGATGATCCGCGAAACCCTCGAAACCACCCTGGCCCAGACCAGCTTACAAAAAAGCCGCCAAATCCGGCTCTGGAAATTTATGGGCCAAATGGCCCCTGCTTTTGGCTTGGCCGGAGCGTTGCTGGTCTTGTTGCAAGCCCAAGGCCTGCAAGAATCCAGTAAGATTTTTCCGGTGCTTTCGGCCGCACTGGTCAGCCTGCTTTATGGTGTGCTGTTTTCGGGTCTGATCTTTTTTCCGATTGCCGAAAAACTCGACGCCGGTCGCACCGAGCAGATCCACTATTTGCAAATGTGTCTCGAAAGTGTGATTCTACTGCAACAGCGCCACCATGCCCTCTATGTCGAGTCTGTGCTCAAGCCTTTTTTGGGCGAAAAGCTGGAAATGCCCAAACCCGTCAAAGCCCCCCCGCAGCCCGCCCGCAAAAACACGAACTTTAGCAGCAGCTTTAAACAGGCCTTGGCCGAAGAGAGCGATGCCGAATACAGCGACGACGAGATGGATGATTCCCCCACCAGCCCCCCTTTGGCGCCGGGTCAGACCCTGAGCGCGAATCAGCTGCGCCAGTTTCGCCCAGTTCAGAAACGCCGCGACCAACAGCCATGATGGTCCCATTATGATTACCCAACTATGATCATTTTAGGTATTGAGTCCAGTTGCGATGAAACCGCGATTGCCCTGGTTGAAGATGGAAATAAGATTTTGGCCAGTGAAATTCGCTCCCAAATCGAAGACCACCGCGTCTTTGGGGGGGTGGTACCTGAATTGGCCTCCCGTTGCCATGTCGAGGCCCTGCACCCGCTCTTAGAGACGGCCCTCAAGCGTGCTGGGCTGGACTATCCCGATATTGACGCCATTGCTGTCACCTGTGGGCCTGGCTTGCAGGGAGCCCTGCTGGTGGGTGTCACAGCCGCTGATACCCTGGCCTGGATTCTCGACCGGCCCCTGATTGGGGTGAACCACCTCGAAGGGCATATCTACGCCAATTTTCTCAGCTTTGGCGCAGAGATTGAATTTCCGCTCTTGGTCTTGCTGGTCTCGGGGGGGCATACCCAATTGCTGAAGATGGCGGGCCACGGTCTGTACAAAGTGCTGGGCAATACCCGCGATGACGCCATCGGCGAGGCCTTTGACAAAGTTGCCCGTCTACTGGGGCTGCCTTATCCGGGGGGGCCCGTGATCGACCAATTGGCCCGGCAGGGGGATCCCAAGGCCTTTGACTTTCCGCGCAGCATGTTGCAGGAGCAGGATTTCAGCTTCAGTGGTCTCAAAACATCTGTGCTTTACGCTGTGCGCCATTTAGAACAAAAAAAACAGCCGATCCCGGTGGCGGATCTCTGCGCCAGTTTTCAGGCCGCAGCGATTGATACCCTGCTCGAAAAAACCCTGCGCCAAGTCGATCAACAGGGCATTCGCCAGTTGTCAGTTACGGGTGGGGTCTCAGCCAATTCATACCTGCGCGAAAAACTCACCCAGGCAGCCTCGGAACGTCATCTCCAGGTTTTTATGCCCCCTTTGACTCTTTGCACCGACAATGCGGCAATGATTGCTGCCTGTGGCTGGTACCAGTGGCAGCGCCAGAAACAGGATATGCGCTTTCAGATTCAAACCCACCCACGCTTTCCGCTGCCCGTGACCGCCGGTTAAAGCCCCTTTGTCTCATTTTTGAGGGTGACAAAGAGTCATAATTAGCTTATTATGGGGGGTATGAAGAGTTTGGGCCAAACCGCCTTGGATTACCCGGCGGCTTTTTTTGAACTGGATAAACTGGGTTGCATTCTTGCCGTTCATCCCTTTTGGGAAAAATTAACGGGTTTGCAATCTGAGGCTGTGAGCGGAAAAAGCTGGTTAGACTGGGTCTGTCCAGCAGAACTCACCCAGATCCGCGCAGATTGGGAGGCCTTTCTCAAACAACCCGATGAGCTCTTTGAGGCTTTTTTCAGTCCCAAATCTGCTCAAAGCCCAAATGATTGGCTCAAAATTCGCATACAACCTTCAACCCAAGGCTATTTGGGCTGCTTGGAAAATCACAGCCAGCTCAAACAGGTTCAACAGAGCAATTTCCACCTCAAAGAAAAATTGGGGGCGCTTTTTCGCAACAGCAATCAAATGATTGTGATGCTCGATCGCCAGCACCGGGTGACCGAATTTAATCACGTCGCCGCCATTTCTGCCCGGCAGCGCTTTTTCCGTGAAATGGAAGCGGGTGAAGACTTTATCAATTACGTGCAATCGGATCGCCTCGACGATTTTTACAGCAGCTTTGAGCAGGCCTTGCAGGGCCAACATGTGTTTAAAGAGCGCGTGATTTACGCCCCCGATGGCCAGGGTGTGAGTTATGAAATGGCCTATTACCCGATCCAAAACCCAGGCGGTGAGATCAGTGGGGTGTGTTTTACCGGCTTTAATATCGAGGCCCAAAAACAGATCCAACAATTGCTGCATCACGAGCAGATCTTTGTTTCTGCCATTTTGGACACCTCCAGCGCCTTGATTCTGGTGCTCGACAGCGAAGGCAAAATTGTCAGGTTTAACCGGGCCTGTGAAGTCTTGAGTGGTTATAGTTTTAACGAAATTCAGGGCCAAAACTTTGAGGCTTTGCTCTGGCCCGAAGACCGGGAAAGCGTCTTCGCAGATTTTCAAGACCTCAACAAAATCACGTATCCCCTCGAATATAAATTGGCTATGCTCACCCGCAGCGGCGAAAAACGCAGTATCTCTTGGACAGCCACGGCCTTGATGAATATCGACAATCAGGTCGAATACCTGGTGGCCACGGGCCTTGACATGACCGAAAGTGAAAAGACGGCCTTGGCACTGCGGGAACAGGAAGAAATCCTGCGTCAGGTTCAAAAATTAGATGCGATTGGTCAATTGGCTGGCGAGGTGGCCCACGATTTTAACAATATTCTAGCGGGTATCCAGGGCTATGCACAATTATTGGAAGAGTCCCAGGATTCCAGTACAAACGTGCGGACTTATGCTCACGAAATTCAGCATATTGTCCAGAAAGCGCGCAGTTTGACCAGTCAGTTGCTTATTTTTAGTGGTAAGCATCGCCCTACGCCGCGCCCTGTTTATTTGAGTGATATCCTTATTCAGATGCAACCGCTCTTTCATCCACTGCTGGGCGAAAATATGCAACTCAAGATTGAGCAGGCATCTGATTTGCCTGCGATTCTGATCGAACCCACCCACCTCGATCAATTATTGATGAATGTGATTGTCAATGCCCGTGATGCCATGAATCGCCAGGGTGAAATTGAAATTCAGATCAGCCTGCGCCAAGAGCGAGTCCCTCTCTTTGTGCCGCTCTTTGGGGCCCGTCCAGCTGGAGACTATGTCTGTATTCAAATTTGCGACACAGGCCCCGGCATTCCCGCTGAGATTCGCGAACAGATCTTCAATCCCTTTTTTACCACCAAAACGGATGGCACCGGATTGGGTTTGGCGATTGTCTATGGGGTTGTCAATGAATATGGGGGCTTTATTCAAATCGAAACCGGCCCCACAGGTACCTCCCTGCAGGTCTGTTTTCCCGCCCTGCCCCCTCTTGCCTTGACTGCGGCTGTGTCCGAGACCCAAAGCCCCTCAAACAGATTGGGTGTGGACTGCTGCTACCTCTGTCCTGCCGAGCAAGCAGAGCTTCAGGCCGCATTGGGCTCCGACACTCAGCTTCGGATCTTTGCTGACTTTCAGAGTTGGGTCCAGGCCTCGGATTCTGCCCAGATGCTGATTACAGAACTTAAAGCCGAAATCTTGACTGAAATTCATGCTTATTTCTCGTCATTTCATGCATCCCAGTCATCCCAGGCACCCACTCAGCCTGTTTCTATTCTCTATTTATCTGGTTACGAAGATGCTGATCTGGCGCTGGTGGACCAATTGGCCGCCAATGAAGACGCCTTGATTCGCCCTTTGAATCCCCTTCGCTTACAGCGCTGGCTCAAAGCGCATTAAATCCCCCAGAGGCCCTGTTTTTATGTCCAACCCACAGCCCCCTTTCTTCAAACTGTTTTTAGGCACTTTGTTCACGTTTTTGCTGGTGGGCTTCTTGCCCCATTCAGGGGCTTTAGCGCTGCAAATCAGCCTCAAACAACAACACACTGGCCTCAAGCAGCCCGTCTATCTGACTGCTCCCAGCGGCAGCAGCGATCTGTATGTGGTTGAACAGGCGGGTATGATTCGCCTGCGTAGCGGCAGCAAATGGCAGACGACCCCCTTTTTGGATCTGCATTCACAGGTTGTTTCAGGGGGCGAAATGGGGCTTTTGTCTTTGGCTTTTCATCCCCAATACACCCGCAATGGGCGCTTTTTTCTCAACTACACCACGGGTTCGCCGCTCAAAACCCGTATTTCAGAATGGCGGGCCAACCCCAAAACCAAGCAAGTGATTGCTGGCAGTGAGCGGGTCTTGCTCGAAATCGCCCAGCCCTACCGCAATCACAATGGGGGCCAAATTGCCTTTGGCCGCGATCAGAAGTTGTATATTGGCATGGGCGACGGAGGCAGCGCCAACGATCCCCAGGGCCATGGCCAAAATCTCAGCAGTTTGCTGGGCAAAATCTTGCGTATCGATGTCGATCAGGGGCCTCCTTATCGCATTCCCAGTGACAACCCCTTTGTCAAACGGCCTGGCGTGCGACCCGAAATTTGGGCCTATGGTTTGCGCAATCCCTGGCGTTTCAGTTTTGATCGTGTCACGGGCGAACTCTATGCCGGGGATGTCGGCCAAAACCGCTTTGAAGAAATTGATCTGATTCAAAAAGGGGGCAATTATGGCTGGAAAATCCGCGAGGGTTTTGCCTGCTTTTTTCCCGAAAACAATTGTCCGAGCACAGGTTTAAAAGCCCCTTTGGCGGTCTATGACCACAGCCAAGGGGTCTCCGTGACGGGGGGCTTTGTCTACCGGGGCAGCAAATACCCTGCGCTCAAGGGCATTTACCTCTACGCTGACTTTGGTTCGGGTACCCTCTGGGGCCTCAAACAAAACAAAGGCAAAAATACCTGGAATCAAGTGCTTCTGAACTCAGGCCTTCAGGTCAGCTCGTTTGGACAAGATGGTCAGGGCGAGCTGTACTTGTTAGACTATAGCAATGGTCGCGTATTTCAGATCGAAGCACGGAGCTAAAACGGAGCCAAAAATGAACAAATGGATGAGAAAAACCGGAGGGCTGTTCCTCTGGGTGATGCTGGTAACGCTGTTGGCCTGTGCACCGGCTGCCGAAGAGTCGAATAAAAAGGTCTTGCGCCTGGGATTTGTGCCCTTTGAAACCGGTGAAGAACTGCTCAAAGATATTCAACCCCTGCTCAATGTGATTGAAAAAGGCATGGGTATGGAAGTACGCCCCACTGTTGCTGCGGATTATACCGGGGTGATCGAAGCGCTGAAGAACAAACAGCTTGATGCCGCCTTTCTCAGCCCCGCCTCGTATGTCTTGGCCCAGCAGGAGGCCAATGTGCGGATTATTGTCAAATCCCAACGCGGGGGTTCGGCCTATTATTATGGGGCCATCATTGTGCGCACTGACAGCCCGATCAAAAGTGTCAAAGACCTCAAAGGCAAGACCTTTTCTTTTGGCGATCCGATCTCCACCACGGGGCATATTTTTGCCCGTAAAATGATGCTGGAAGTGGGGATTAATCCCGATAGCGATCTGGATAAAGTCGTCTATTCTGGCAGCCACGACGCCACCATTCTGGCGGTGCTCAACAAAAAAGTCGATGGGGGCGCCACCTATGCCGATGACAACAAAGGCCAATCCAGTGCCTGGAGTCGCTTTCTCAGCCCCAAAGATCAGAAACAAATTCGCGTTTTGGCCTATACCGAACCGATTCCTTCGGATTCGATCTGCGTCAGCCAGGATTATCCCCAAGAGCTGATGGATCGCCTCCAAAAGACCATTTTGGACTATAGTCAATCGCCCGAGGGCAAGGCCCTGATCAAAAAACTCTATCACTTTGATGGCTATGTCAAAGCCTCAGATGCTGATTACCAGTCGATCCGTGACGGTTTTGCTGCGGCAGGGATCGATCTCAAGAGCAAGCTCAAAAAGGACAAATAGCGCTTTTTAACCAGAAAAGCCCCGGCGCGATTTCACGCCGGGGCTTTTGTCTTAAACCAATCAGGGACTAGAGCAGGGCCAACTCTTCGTTTTCAGCAGCGCTGCCTTCGGGCAAGACAAAGTGGTTGTGAATCACCTGCATGGCCTGTTTGACTTCGCTGCGCGCCACCACACAGGAGATTTTGATCTCCGAGGTGCTGATCATTTGAATATTGATACGGGCATGGGAGAGGGCTTCAAACATCTCTGCTGCAATGCCGGGTGTGCCAATCATGCCCACACCCACAATTGAGACCTTGGCCACGTCCTGGTCATAGACCACATCACGGGCACCGAGTTTTTCGGCAACCTGCTGGGTAATTGCAATCGCCTGGGTCAGGTCGTCTTCGTGCACCGTAAATGCGATATCGTTGGTGAGATTCTCCTGCACCGACTGAATAATCATGTCCACGCTGATGGCTTTTTCAGCCAGGGCGCCAAAGAGCTGGGCTGCCACACCGGGGCGGTCGGGCACGTGGCGAATCGCCACTTTGGCCTGCTTGGCATCAGCGGTAACCCCGGTCACGGGGCGGTGAATTTCGAGATCCTTCATGGGTTTGACATAGGTCCCTTCATTGGTATTAAAACTGGAACGCACATGCACCATTGTGCCGTATTTTTTGGCACATTCCACCGAACGGGGATGCAGCACTTTGGCACCCAAATGGGCCAGCTCCAGCATTTCTTCGTAGGAAATTTCAGCGAGTTTGTGGGCTTCGGGCACCACATTGGGGTCGGTGGTATAGACCCCATCGACATCGGTATAAATTTCACAGACAGCGGCATCCAAGGCGCCGGCCAAGGCCACTGCTGTCGTATCCGAGCCGCCACGGCCCAGGGTTGTGATCTGTTGATCGGGGGTGACCCCCTGGAAACCAGCCACGACCACAATGCAGTCTTCGGCCAGATGTTTTTGAATGGCTTCGGTGTCGATATTGATAATTTTGGCTTTGTTGTGGCGGTTTTCAGTAATAATTCCAGCCTGGGCGCCGGTCATTGAGACGGCTTTTAAACCCAGTTCATGCAGAGCCATACAGAGCAGGGCAATCGACACCTGCTCGCCAGTGGCCAAGAGCATGTCCATTTCGCGTCCATGGGGTTGGCTGGCGATTTCGCGGGCCATGCCCACGAGTTTATCTGTGGTTTTGCCCATGGCGGACACCACCACCACCAAACCTTGGGGACTGTCTTTTTTACTCGCGGCCACGCGGCGGGCTACGTTCTGAATACAGGCGACGTCAGCCATCGAAGAGCCGCCAAATTTTTGTACAAGAATACTCATCGGATTTCTGCTTTTCTACTTCACTTAGAGCGTTGTTGGTCTTAGAACAGTCTCTTGACGTGTCATACGTGAGAGTTGCACTCTCAGTATATAACCACGGCCCCCTGCGTATCTAGGGATGCAATCACATAGTCGCAGGAAATCCCTTGCTTGTTCCATTCGGCTTGCATGGCCAATGCGACTCTTTCAGCTTCTTCTCGGCAGAGAGCCAAGAGACTGGGCCCTGCTCCGCTTAAAACTGCCCCCAGCGCACCGGCCTGTCGTGCTGCTTGCATGACTTCGGGCATGCCTGGTACCAGGGCTTGGCGATAGGGCTGATGCAGGCGATCGTTGAGTCCCAAACGCAAAAGATCGTCGTTGTTTTGGGCCAACCCTGCCACCAGGGCCGCCAGATAGCTGGTATTGGCAATACAATCTGTCCGGCTGAAGCGTTCAGGCACCACTGAACGGGCCATTTTTGTCTCCAATTCAAATTCAGGAAAACAGACCACCCAATTTAAGCTTGCTGGGACTTGCAGGGGAAAAGAAGCATAGCTCCCTGCCGTTTCTAAGCTGAGAATACAGCCCCCAAGCAACGCTGGGGCCACATTGTCTGGGTGCCCTTCCCAGGCGATGGCCTTTTGCAGAATCTCAGCCTGAGAAAAAGGCTGTTCAAGCCAGGCATTGGCCGCCAGCAAACCGGCCACAATGGCAGTCGAACTGCTGCCCAAGCCGCGGGCAGGGGGAATCGCCATTTCCAACTCAATGACAACAGCCGGGGTTGCTTGCTGTCGGTCTTGAAAAAGGGTGTGAAAGGCTTGCCAAACCACATTGCGCTGATCCAGCGGGAAATTGACCTCTCCACCAAAACGGCCAGAGGCTGTAATTTGAACAAATTCAGTGGTCTGATCAGGCAAATGCTGAAAAGCAAACGTATTGTACAGGCCCAGGGCTGTGCCAATCAGATCGTAACCGGCCCCCAGATTGGCTGTGGTAGCTGGTACGCGAACAAGCAGGGCCTCGAACATCTTATTTCAGCTTGCCGTCGGCTCCCACGGTAACCTGGACGCCAAAAACTGCTTCGATCAGTTCCTGAATGCGGTGAGAGGGCAGATAGAGCTGAATAAAAAAGACCCGGCGCTGTTCGTCGTAGTGGCGCCGACGGGAGACAATATTGCCCAGTTTGCGCTCCAATTGGTAAGCGGCATCCTCTTCAGACACGGTTTCCTTTTGTGCTGATTTGTAAGTGACGTAGGCTTTGGCCAATTCACGGGCCACCATTTTGCGGGCCTCGCGCAGAGCATTCTCTTCTGCAAGTTGAGCTTCTTCCCCTGCATTGGTGCTGTATTCAGAGGCACTGTAACTGGCCACGCTCAAACCGGTGCCATCCCAGTGGGCGGGGTTTTCTGCCCAATCCGGCCGATCGATGATCCCTTTTTGGGTTGCACAGGCCACCAGAATCAAAGCCGAAGTCAGGAGCAGGAGGGAACGGACAAGATGTGGCATGAAGTATTCCTCACAGGGGTTCAATTCTCCGGTGCGATCTCATCCGGATGCTTCATTATACCTCAAAACAAAAAGGAGCCCGCTTTTTCAAGCAGGCTCCTCTCATTTAAACGGCTGGATTAATTGGTTGTGGTCGTCACTGTGGCTTTCAGAGAGTGATAAATATCTGAATTGACCGGATCCGAGGCGCTATTGCTCCAGATCGCAGAGATACGACCACGGCTGTCAACCACCACCAGGGGCTTATCTGCGGGCACCTTGTTTTCAGAGGTGGGCAAATTGTCAAAGCCTTGGAAAGGCGTTGCTGTTGCCGATGCCGAAGCGGCAGGTACCGGTGTCGCCGTGGGATCGGGGGTGGGTGTGGCGAAGGCCGAAGGTGTGGCTGAAGGGGTTGTCGAAACAACGCCCAGGGGCAGTTCCCAACCTTCATTGGTTCTGCGGCGGTAGCGCAAAACGGGGGTGCCATCATTCAACGACGAGGCCCAAACCAAATTGACATTGCCAATATTGTCTAAGAACAGAGTGGCATGGCTCAAAACGGGCAATGTCACACCATTCACTTCATGGGCCGGCTCCGAACGCGACCAGGTCTTGTTCGAGCGGAAGACATATTGAATGGTGTCTTGATCGCGGCGAATCAGGTGCAGACGGTTGAGTAAATCGACCCGCGCGTCGAGACTGCGGGGCAAATTGCCTGCTGCGCCCTGATTAAACGGCACTTCTTCAATCGCCTGAAACTCTTTGCCATCATAGCTGATGTACTGAACGCGTGAGGTGTCTTCAACTTCCCAAACGATGTGCAGCCGGCCATCGGTGCCAATATTCAACTTGGGTCGATAAGACTGGGTGGTGGCAGCCGAGAGCTGTATGGGCTCCAGCCATTTGCCATTTTGGAGTTGGCTCAGGTAGACCGTTTTCACGCTGTTGAGCAATTGGCTCCAGACCGCATAGACCTGACCATTGATCGGGTTAACGGCAATATCTGGGTTATCTGCTTCAACATCGCTGGTGGGGGACAAACCGGAGATAATCAAAGGTTTGCTCCAGTTCACACCATCAAAGCGGCTGTAAACAATCCGACGACCGCGAAAATCGGTATTGTCGCTATTTGCAGACCAAACCACGTGGGGAGAGCGGTCTACGCCAACGGCAACCGCTGGATTGCGTGCTCCCCGGAATTTATCGCTGCCAGAGACAGAGACAAAGCCCGAAGGCTGGGTTGAAACATTGCGGTTATCGGTGGACCAAGTTTTGCCGTTGTAGCGGCTGTAAAAAATTGAACCACTTTCTTTTTCTTCCTGAAAGCCATCTTGGCGCCAAACCACATGGATGCTGTCTGAACCATCCATTTCAGCATCGGGCTGATCGGAGGAACCAATATTGCCGGAGGCATTGATTGGGGTGGCAGACCAACCCACCTGTTTGACTTCAAAGTCCAGGGTGGTTTGAGTATTGGAGGTGATCGTGGTCGATTTGGCTGCACTCAGCTCATTCAAACTGGTAATGGTATCTCCCTCCACGCGATAGCCAGAGGCGACCACCCGCACTGTCCATTTGCCGGGGGGCACATTGTCAATGCGGTAATCCACAGAAGAAGTGGTGGTCGTGGTCGTTGTCGTGGTCGAACTGGTTGCGGCTACCTGTGGCGGAGCCACCACAATGACCGGCGAAGAAACGGGGTCATTGCTAAAGACCACAGCAGCGTCACCAGCCTTGAGGCCTTTGATCGCGCCGGTAATATTGCCGGGACGCAGAACGGGGTTGGCAGGTACAATCGAAGGCACTTTGCCTTTGCCCAAAACAATGGCATCGACAAAAGCAGTGTGGTTGACCAAGAAAGGATTGGCGGCGCTTTTGCCTTCGACAATCAGATTCATCAATTTAGCGGTGTCTACGGCCGCTGCTGCTGCTTTATCACGGGCTTTGACCTGTTCCAAAACAGTGGCCACAGCTGTTGTCAACGGATTGACATCCACATCAGGCGTCACCTCAGAAGACTCAACGCTAAAGACCCCTTTGACCATCGCGCCTTGAACGGCTTCGAGATCATCCATCCCCTCGACAGAAATCAGGTAATTTTTGCCCAAAGGTACCTTGATGGTGGCTGTCATGCCACCTTGGGTAATTGGGATGATTTTTTCAGCGACAAAATCGCTGACCACATTTGTGATATTCACTTTGATGCGGTTGATGCGGCCTTCTTCAATCGATTGGGTGCTAAAG
This sequence comes from Candidatus Blackallbacteria bacterium, assembly GCA_051715345.1. Taxonomy (GTDB): domain Bacteria; phylum Cyanobacteriota; class Sericytochromatia; order UBA7694; family UBA7694. The sequence continues at coordinate 146,369 of JBPXJQ010000061.1, read as the reverse complement.
CCATGATAAGCGCTGAGAGCGGGGTAAGCTTTAGGGGCAGGAAGATCAATATGCAGACGGATCGCTCCGCTTTCGGTATTGATTTGCAAGACACTCTGATTCAACGAGGAAGACGTATTGAGTGGAACGGTTTGACAACTCAACACACCGGCCAAGGAAACGGAAACTGCAATGATGAGTCCTGTGATTTTTTTGTTTCTGACTTTCACAGTTGAACTTACTCCGTAAACTTGATGTGGGCCCGGATAGTGCCTTCCTGGACCTGAATCTGAATAATATTGCTGGTGACATTGCCTGCGCTGGCAATCAGGTTGGTGGTCCCTGTTGCTACAGCGGTCACCACACCTGTGCTATTGACGGTGGCAATTGACTCATCGCTGGAAGACCAGGCAAAGGTCAAATTGGAAATGGCCTGACCCAACGAGTCTTGGCCGATGGCCACAAATTGACGCTGTTCACCCAAACGGCTGAACTTAAACAAGGTGGGCTGAGCCGCTTCATTTTCAGGACGAATTACAATGGTGCGCAATTTTGCCAACTCAGCGGACGTTGCATCATCGGATTTAATGCCGGTACTCGGGCTGGCAGGGGTGGTGGTGGGAGTGGTCGCTGCCGCACTAGCAGGAACAATGGTCACCAGCGCCTTGGCTTCGCGGCCCAGACTTTCGGCTTTAATTTGCGCATTACCGGGTTTGAGGGCGGTAATATTGCCATTATTGTCAATCGTCAGAATTTCGGGACTAAGACTGCTCCAATTGGTGGGCAGATCGCGCTTGATATCACCATCTTGATTGAGCAACGCAGACACCTTGGTGGTTTTTCCCACCTCAAGTGAAATGGTACCAGGTTCAATAACCAGTCCAGTACCCGCAACCGGTGCGTTGGTAGCTGGCGTGGGGGTAATAATTGGATTGTCATTGTTGCTGCAGGCGGTAACCACGAGCAGGGACAGGATCAGGGTAGAAAAGATTTTGCTGGACAAACGACCCACTCCTCCTAAGAATGTACGGTAAGCATCGGCATGCCGGGATATCGGCTTAACTCTCTGCCTGATAATTTCAGACTTAAGTATAGCACAGAGGTTTTTTCCAAATAAACACTTTAAAAATCAGGCTTAAACCCCTTTATGGGTCGCTTATGCTGATGGATCAAGATTAAGTCAAACAATTAAAATTTAACAAACAAACAAAAATTTAATGAAAAATTAAAAATAGACCCCCCTCATATTAAAAATAAATCCAATTTTAGGGGATTTTTAGGGCCACAATCAGGCTTTGTTGGTTGCGGATCAAATTGAGCAAGAGTACCTTTTTGCTTCCCATTTGATTCAATTGGGCATAAAAATCCTGCACACTGCCCACACTTTGGCGATTGGCTTCGGTGATCAGATCCCCTGCACGCAAGCCCTGTTGATAGGCTTCACTTCCGGGGTTCAGTTTACCCACCACAACGCCCCGCAAGTCTTCTGGTAGACCCATTTTCGAGAGCAATTGGGGATTGATGGCTTGTACTTCAAAATCAAATTTTTTGAGTATTTCAGGGCGGGCCGGTTCAAAGGGATTGGCATTTTCGGCACTCATCTCGCGCAAAACGGGCGCCAAAATCAGGGTTTGGCCATTGCGCAAAAGTTTGACCTGTACTTGGCTGCCAGGTGCTGTTAAGGCAATCTGATTGCGAAACATCTGCACCTCGCTGATAGGCTGTGCATTTAAACCCGTGATCAGGTCATATTTTTTAAAGCCGACTTTGGCTGCTGGAGAATCGGGAAAGACGTCCATGACCAAAATGCCGGGGGTATCCACGGGAATTTTGAGACTCTTGAGAATGAGTTCATCGGCAGGCCCAATCAAGACGCCCAATTGTGAGCGAATCACCCGGCCATGGGCAATCAGAGAGTCCATTACTTTGCGCGCCAGGTTGCTGGGAATGGCAAATCCAATTCCCATATAGCCATTGTTGCGGCTGGCAATCGCCGTGTTAATACCAATGACTTCACCTTTGATATTGACCAAGGCCCCGCCACTGTTGCCAGGATTAATGGCTGCATCGGTTTGAATAAAATCTTCGAAATCGGCCACGCCAATATCGGCTCGGCTCTTGGCGCTAATAATCCCCGCCGTGACCGAAGACTCCAAGCCAAACGGGCTGCCAATTGCCAAGACCCATTCTCCGACGCGGATTTTTTCGGAGTCGCCCAAAACAGCCGCCTGGAGATTGCTGGCGTTTTCAAGCTGAATCACTGCCAAATCCGAGGGGGGATCAACGCCCACAATGCGGGCTTGAAAGATTTTGCGATTGGGCAGAGAAACTTCGATTTCACCTGCATTTTCAACCACGTGGTGATTGGTCAGAACATACCCTTTGGCCGCATCAACCACCACCCCAGAACCCAAACCACTTTCTCTGTCGCGCTCGGTCGGCGAGTGAGAAAAACCATCGGGGGCTTTGAATTTTTCGCGGTCCAGACGCGACTCTGTCTTGAGCTTGGATGCATCTTTGCTGATGGTCGAAATACTCACCACTGTGGGGGTGATCCCCTGAGAAATCGCTTTAAAATCCCGGCTCAGCTCCTGGCTGATGCGCGAGGTTTTGCGCGCCCCCCCCTGGGCGGCCTGGGTCTGTTGGGATTGTCCAGCTGGACAGCCAGAAAGCAAAAAAACCAGACCGAAACTGGCCAAAAACGCCGTCCGAGCCGAAGTGGTAAACGATAATTTCATGAGGCATGAAGCCTTTCCAAGCGGGGTTTGAAGGTTTAAATTCCACGTGTTTTCCACGCGTTTGGGCACAGCCTAATTATAACAACCCCATCGCCTGCTCAGAAGGGCTTTCGATTGACAGGGTCAATGCGCCCTCGTTACACTCGGGGGGTATCTCTCAGCCCCAACCCCCTTTCAGGAGTTCGCCATGAAATTGATTCTTCGTTCGCTGGCAATCGTTTTGCTCAGTACGTCGTTTTTTGCCTGTAAACCCGCCCAAGAAGCCCAAGATACCGTCAAAGAAGGCCTCAAAACCACCACCGGCCAAATTGACAAAGCCAAGGTGCTTTCAGACTTAACCCAAGTTACTGGCGCGCTGGCCACTTACCGGATTCAAAATGATGGCAAAAACCCTGGCAGCATTCAAGATCTCAAGTTGGAGTTGAATTATCCCCAGGATTTGGTCTATGACCCCAAAGAGGGCACTGTTCGCAGCAAGACCTTTCCTGATCTCTAAAGTCAACGCCAAAGCCAAATGAAAACCCCATTATGAGACGTGGACTGCTGACCTTTTTAAGCGCGCTGGCTGTGATGGCCGCTGGCCCAATTTTGCTGTTTTTGGGCGCCTTTCTGCTGACTTGGAAAGAGTATCAAGTGCCTGCAACTGTGAGTAATAATCCCGCTTTGCCACGTCTGATTATCGATCAAGTCACCTTGCACTCCGAGAGTTTTGGCGACCGGCAAGCGCCCGTGCTGCTGGTTTTACACGATGGCCCAGGCCAGGATTACAGTCAACTTTTGCCTTTAAAGGCCCTCGCCGATCGCTATCGGGTGGTTTTTTATGACCAGCGTGGCAGCGGTTTATCTGCGCGGGTCCCCACTGAAAAACTGACCATTCAGGAAAGTCTCAAAGAACTTGAAAGGGTGATTGAACAGGTCTCTCCTGAGCGTCCTGTGAGTCTCTTTGGCCATGGCTGGGGAGGGATGTTGGCAGCGGCCTATGCGGGCAAAAATCCCACAAACATCGACCAATTGATTCTGGCAGAGCCCGGCTTTCTCAACACCGATATGGCCAATCGGATTTTGCCCGCTCTCTCGCGCACCTCAGCTGGTTTTATCTGGAATACCACTTTGGCCTGGGTGCGTTCATTGCATATCCATGGCCCTGACAGCGACGCCCCTGCTGACTATGTCTACGCCCAAATCTACTTTCAACCCCGTTATCACTGCACGGGCCAACAGCCTCAGAACCTGCCCCTTCAGCGCAGTGGCTTTCGGGCCTGGAAGACCATCACCCAATCGACCTTTAGCAAAGACAATAAAATCGCGATTGACTTTGTACAGGGGTTGTCCAAATTAAAAGAACCCGTTTTGTTCTTGGTGAGCGAGTGCAATTCTCTCACTGGCAAAGACTTCCAAACCCGGCAAATGCGCCTCTTCCCCAAAGCCCAGATGGCCTTGGTCAAAGGCAGTGGCCACGCTTTTTTTCAGGATAAACCCGCAGAGAGTTTAAAACATATTCGCAGCTTTTTGAGTAAAAAATAAGCCTCTCTTTTGGGCCCTGTTTTGCTTATTTGGATGATTTCGCTTGATTATTCGGCATCTGATACGTTTTAATCAAAACAGAAAATCTTATTCTAGTTTTGATTTGGGGGAAAGAAACGTGAAGGTGGTTGTTTTATCTCGCGATTATATGCCTTTGATGTACTGTGATATCCGGCGTGCAATAGCGCTGGTTTACAGTAACAAAGCCGAAATTGTCACAGAAAGTGGCAGTTTTTTGCGCTCAATTTCATCCCGGTTTCCGATTCCACAGGTGATTCGCCTTTTGGGGAAACTGGTTAAACATATTGTGCCCAAGGTAACTTATACCCGTAAGAATGTGCATATCCGGGATAATTATACCTGCCAATACTGCGGTTCGCGGGAGCGACTCACCTTGGATCATGTCATGCCTGTTTCGCGTGGCGGCAAAAGCACCTGGGAAAATGTGGTCACGGCCTGTTATCCCTGCAATGCACGCAAAGGCAGCAAAACACCTGAAGAAGCCGCCATGCCACTGCAGATAACACCGCGCAAACCCAGTATTTTGATGCAGATCGACTGGCATCAATTTTTTAATCAGGCTGAAGCCTGAGGGGTTTGAAAACGGGCTTTAAAATTAGGCCCGTCCCTTGACAGGCTGTACGTCCCAGACCAGTTTCGCATAATCCATAATCGTGCGATCAGAAGAAAAATACCCCATTCTGGCAATGTTGAGAATGGATTTCTGAGTCCAATGGCTCTGGTCGATGTACAGCCTTTCTACTTCTTGCTGTTTGAGGGCATAGTCATCGAAGTCTGCCAGTACCATAAAATAATCTCCGCGTTCAAGCAATGCCGAGAGAATGGGGGCAAAGAGTTCGGGGGCTTCGGGGCAGAAAAAGCCCTCTCGCACCTGATTCAAAGCCAATTCCAATTCGGGGTTTTGGGCCACATAACTTTCAGGATCGTAGCCCGAAATACGCAAATCCCGCACTTCGTCGACGGTCATGCCAAAGATAAACATATTTTCACGGCCAATAAAGTCCATCATTTCGATATTGGCACCATCGAGGGTGCCAATCGTGAGTGCGCCGTTCAGGGCAAACTTCATATTGCCCGTCCCAGAGGCTTCAAACCCCGCTGTTGAAATCTGTTCGGACAAATCCGAAGCGGGGAAGAGATGTTCGGCCAGCGAGACATTGTAATTGGGAATAAACACACATTGCAGTTTGCCTTGCATATCTGCGTCTTGGTTGATTTTCTCGCCAATGCTGTTGATCAATTTGATATGCAATTTGGCGAGAACATATCCGGGTGCGGCCTTGCCTGCAAAGATCACTGTGCGGGGATGAATACAGGCCTCTGGGTCGGCTTTGATGCGGTTGTAGAGCACAATTGTGTGCAATGCAGCCAGCAATTGACGTTTGTATTCGTGAATACGCTTGATTTGAACATCAAAGATGGCCTGGGTATTGAGTTCGATGCCGTGTCGACTCTTGAGATAATCTGCCAGACTGTGTTTGTTTTTGAGTTTGACAGCTTGAATCGACTTTTGGAAAGCCGGATCTTCGGCATATTTTTCGAGTTGTTTGAGCTCATCGAGATGATTGACCCAGCCTTCACCGAGCTTGTCGGTGACCAGGTCGGAGAGCAGGGGATTGCACTGTTTGAGCCAGCGCCGGGGAGTAATCCCGTTGGTGATATTGATAAATTTTTCGGGCCAGAGTTGGGCAAAGTCTCTGAAAATCGTTTTTTTCATCAGGTCGCTGTGTACGGCGGAGACGCCATTGACACGGTGAGCGGCCACCACACCCAAATGCCCCATTTGCACCATCGGCGCTTCACCTTGGGAAATGATTGAGAGGTGTTGCTTCTGGCTGAGGTCTTGTCCCGAACTGAGGGTGATCTGACTGAGAAAACGCCGATTGATCTCGTAAACCAACTCCAAATGGCGGGGCAAGAGCAGTTTCATCAGCGAAACAGGCCATTTTTCCAACGCTTCTGGCAGGAGTGTGTGATTGGTATAAGAGATGGTTTTGCGGGTGATGTCCCAGGCCAAGTCCCAGGGCAGGCGTCGGATATCCACCAAAATCCGCATCAATTCGACAATGGCCAGATTGGGGTGGGTATCGTTGCATTGGATCGCGACCGCTTCGGGAAATTTGCGCAAATCGCTGAACATGCTGTCAAAGCGCCGGAACATATCCTGAATCGACGCGGCTACCATAAAATACTCCTGTTTGAGGCGCAATTCTTGGCCGACAAACTCTTTGTCATTGGGGTAGAGCACACGCGAAATATTTTCATTCAGGGTCTTGTCGCGCATGGCGTTCATATAATCGCCTTCGTTAAACCGGGCCAAATCCAGCGAATGCACCGACTCGGCTTTCCAGAGCCGCAGGGTGATCGCCTTGTCGTTGCGGTAGCCAGGAATCGGCGTATCATAGGCCACGGCCAAAACCTGGTCGGTGTTCTCCCATTTGACAAAGACCTCACCATCGGCATCTTCGTAATAATTGCTCTGGCCATAAAAATTGATCTTAAATTGCACTTCGGGCCGGACAATATCCCAGGGATTGCCGTAACGCAGCCACTGATCGGGTGCCTCTACCTGAAAGCCCTTGTGAATGCGCTGGTAAAAAATGCCGTAGTCGAAGCGAATGCCATAGCCCATGCCGGCAATACCCAAGGTGGCCATCGAGTCGAGGAAACAGGCCGCCAAGCGCCCCAGACCACCGTTGCCCAGGCCTGCGTCCCACTCGGCGCTGCGCAATTGATCGTAGTCGATGCCTAAGTTTTTGAGCGCCTGTCGGGTTTCTTCTTGAATCCCCAAATTCAAGAGACAATTGTCGAGCAGGCGCCCAATCAAATATTCCATTGAGAGGTAGTAGACCTGTTTGGTCTTTTTTTGGTGAAAATCATTCTGGGTGTCGAGCCAGCGATCGTGGAGGCGGTCGAGTACAGCCAGCACCAAGCTTTGGTAATTGTCCCATTGGGTCGAAGAGTAATGGTCTTCGGCCAAGGTATAACGCAGATGTTCGCGGATATCCGTCTCAAGTGATTGGGTATCAAGGCCGGTGCGGGGATTGGGCAAATGGCGCATGGGGAATCCTTTCCAAATAGACAACCTTTAAACTGTGCCACCAGTGTACCAAATCGTGAACCGGTGGGTTAGAATACTAAATCAGACAGATTTGTCAGATTCTCCTGCAAGCCCCACAGGCGCTATGCTATCCCGCATGTTATAGCCGGCGCTATCCAACCAAGCAAATGAAACGTGAACCTTTGGAGTTTTCTCATGAAGCATCCCTATCAAGACTTTATTTCCCAAGTTGAAAAACCCGGCCGCTACCTCGGCGGCGAATACCTTGCTGTGCGCAAAGACTGGGACAGCACCCCCGTGCGCGTGGCTCTGACCTTTCCTGACCTCTACGAAATTGGCATGTCGCATATGGGCATGAAAATTCTCTATTCGATTCTCAATCAACAGGAAGACATCTTGGTCGAGCGGGCCTATACCCCCTGGTTCGATATGGAAAAAGCCCTGCGTGAGCGCAATCTGCCAATCTACAGCCTGGAAAATACCCGCCCCCTGCAAGACTTCGACATTTTGGGTTTCTCGTTGCAGTACGAAATGACCTATACCAATATCCTGACCATGATGGACCTCTGCAGCATTCCCATTCGGGCCGAAGACCGCGATCTGAGCTTCCCCCTGATCATTGCCGGGGGCCCCTGCGCCATGAATCCCGAACCCATGAGTCGCTTTATTGACGCCTTTGTGATCGGCGATGGCGAAGAAATTTTCCCCAAACTGGCCCGCAGCTATGTGCAATTGCGCGAAGCAGGCCTTGCCAAAACAGACATTTTGGTTGAATTGGCCAAACTCGGAGGCATCTATTGCCCGGCCCTCTACAGCACCCGCGAAGAAGAAAGCACCGGCTTTACGGTTGTGGCCGAGCCGCTTTTTGAAGGCGTGCCTGCGATTGTGAGGCGCACGATTGTTGAAAATATCAACGATTACCCCTATCCTTCGGATTCGCCTGTGCCTTTAACTGAAGCGGTCTTTGACCGTACCACCATGGAAATTGCCCGTGGCTGTACTGAAGGCTGTCGCTTCTGCCAGGCTGGAATTATCTACCGCCCAGTGCGTGAGCGCGACCCCGAACAAATTGTCGATTCGGTCTTGGCCAGTATCGACAAAGCCGGTTACGACGAGAGCAGCTTAACCTCGCTCTCGACCGCGGACTTCAGCTGCGTTTCCCCGCTGGTTAAAAATCTGATGGGCAAACTCAAAGAGCGGCGCGTTTCCCTTTCGGTCTCTTCGCTGCGAGCCTACGGCCTGACGGGTGACCTGCTCGACGAAATTGCCGATGTGCGCAATACCAGTTTGACCTTTGCCCCCGAAGCGGGCACCCAGCGCATGCGCGACGTGATCAATAAAAATATCACCGAAGAGGACATCGCCCAGAGCGCCCACAATATCTTCTCGCGCGGCTGGCGCAAAATGAAGCTGTATTTTATGATTGGCCTGCCGACCGAAACAGACGAAGACGTGATTGGCATTGCCGAGACCTCTGTGCGCATGCTCAACATCGCCAAAAAATATTACAAACACTGGAAAATGGTCAATGTAACCGCTTCCATTTCTTCGTTTGTACCCAAGCCCCACACGCCTTTCCAGTGGTGCCAAATGATGGACCTCTCCGAGATTCAGCGCAAACAGGGCCTCTTGATGGGCCTCGCACGCAAGCACCAGATTGGCATCAAATGGCACGAATCGCTGATCAGCCATATCGAAGGCGTGATGTCACGCGGGGACCGCAAGGTCTCAGACGTGATTGAAAGGGCCTGGAAAAAAGGCGCGCGCTTGGATGGCTGGGGCAATTTCCTCAAATTTGAAGAGTGGATGGCATCGATGGAAGAGGCCGGTATCGACAAATACACCTATTTGCGCACGATTCCGCTCGACTCGCAATTGCCGTGGGGCCATATCCACGTGGGGGTCGAACCCAAATTCTTGATCCAGGAATACAAACGGGCAATCAAAGACCGGCTCTCACCCCCTTGTGGCAAGCCCTTCCGCGCCAAGGTCCATCACACCAATCTGGTCGAACACGAAGCCGACCAGCGCAAATTGATCTGTTACGACTGTGGCATCGCCTGCGATATGAAACAGATGCGCGAAGAGCGCAAAGACTATTTGTTTAAACTCGGTGCGATCGAACTGCCTGTGATTCAACCCGACCCGGCGGTGGGCGAATTGCGTGCGCCGAAATTGGAAAAATTTGAACAGGGTGAGCCTTTTAGCTACCGCGCCACCTATACCAAACTTCAGCGCAGCCAATTTGTGAGCCACTCCGACCTGATTCGTGCCCTGCCACGGGTGATTCGCCGGGCCGGGCTGGAAGCCTATTATTCTCAGGGTTTCCACCCCAAACCGGTGATGGTCTTTGCTCCGGCCCTGAGCCTGGGTGTGCCCAGCTTTGGCGAATTGGTGGATTTTCAACTGGTGCAAGATTTGCCCGAAAATGAGGTTTTAAATCGTCTCAATGCCGTCTGCCCTGAAGGCATTCGCTTTGAAAAAATTGAAAAAATCAGCCACAACAACAAAGACCTCTCGAAGGTGATTCACGGGGGCACTTATCTGGTTGGCATCGCCCGCGAGACCGTGGCCAGTTTGATGCAGGTTCGCGAAAGCCAGCTTGAAGCCATTTTGCAACAGCGGATTGACGCCCTTTTGGAGAGCGAAACCCTGATGGTGGCACGCACCCGCCGCGATCGCACCCGCGAAGTGGATATCCGCCCCCTGCTGGGCAATGTGCAGCTCAAAACGGCTCAAGAGCTCTCTCCCTACTTGGCTGAGCTGGATTGGGATGACGATCTGATGTTCTTGCAGATGGAGATGCAAATTGCGGGTACCGACAGCGTGAAACCCGAAGAAATTCTCAAATCGCTGTTTGGCCACTGTGATTTTTATTCTCATACTGCCCGTTTGTCTTTACAGGCCTTTGTCTCGGAACCCTTGCGGGCAGAGGCTCTCGTTTAAAAGGTGAGCGGCTGCCGGAACTTTTTTCTGCAGCCGCTGGTCTTTTGTATTACAGTTGTGTATTACAGTTGAAACATGTGCAATATCATTATCGCATTTGCGAGGAGGCAAAATTTCGTGAAGACATCCCGTCATCTGATCAAGCTTATGGTGGCTGCCGCATTGGCCACCGGAACCCTGAGTTACTCTCTTTCTACCCTCTCCCCCGCCCAGGCCCAGGTCACCCAAAACATGGGCTCTGGTACTATTGACTGGACCAGTGGCAATTTAAAAGTCACAGGTTCTGGTGCGCCTCCCAGCAAAGGCAGCGCCGCCCAAAAACGCCTGATGGCCCGTCGGGCCGCTGTGGCTGATGGCTATCGCCAAATGGCTGAGCTGATCAATGGCGTGCGTGTTGACTCCGAGACGATCGTCAAAGATTTTGTCACCGAAAGTGACACCATCAAGGTCAAGGTGTCTGCCCTGATCAAAGGCGCCCAGATTGGCGATACCCGTTACCTCTCTGATGGCAGCGTCGAAGTGGATATGCGTTTGGGCATGTACGGTGCCAATAGCCTCTCTTCTGTGATTCAACCCACCTTTCTCGAAGAGCACAAACAAGAACAAATTACCCCCACGCCGACCCGCACCCCTGTTCCTACCCCTGTGAAAACCCCCACCATTCCCGATGAACCCGTTGTCGACAGTGGTGACAGCTATACCGGTTTGATTATCGACTGCAAAGGCCTGGGCGTGGCCCCCGGCATGAGCCCGATGATCATGGACAGCAATGGCAAAGAAGTGTATATCGGCGACCGTCCCATTGACCCAGACATGGTCGTGCAAATTGGCATTGTGGGCTATTTAAAAACCATGAGCGAAGCCAAAGCCAGCAGCCGCGTCGGCAAAAACCCCTTGGTGATTCGAGCCAGTCGCGCGGGCGGCAAAACCAAGGTGGATGCTGTGATCTCCAGTTCACAGGCCCAGATGCTCTTGCAAGCGGATAGCCGCAAGTCCTTTTTGGCCGAATCCAAAGTCGTGTTTATTATCGACTAAGTTTTACCGATTCAGACAGCTTAAAAAGAGCCCTGACTTCACTGTCAGGGCTCTTTCATTGTCTCAATTGAGTGGCAAACTGAGTTGCAAATGGGGCACTTAATTAATCGGAAACTCTTTTTGCAAGGTCAATTGGCGTTTGTCGGGCAGGGTTAAGGTGTAATTGGCATAGACCTTGTCTCCCAATTGCCCCAATTGCTCGGCATTCAAGGTCAGCAAAAAGGGCTCGTTGCTCTGGGCGATAATCGTGCGCCCCGAGCTGATCAAATTGCCTGGCGCACTCACACCATTGCTGCTGATGGATTGAGCCAGATAATACTCGACCTGAACCACCCCCCATTTCCAATCCACGGGCAGCCCATTGGATTTGTAGAGTAAAAAATTCAGCTCCACACCATTGATCTTGCGTTTGAGAAAGACCTCGGAGACTTTGGCATCATCCAAGACAGGATCGTAAAGGGGCGAGGGGGTGGGCACAGGGGTGGGGGTCGTTGCGGGCACGGGTGTGGCTGCAACGGGTGTGGCTGAAAGTATTGGGGCGGGCGTTGCGGTGGCCCCACCGGGCAAAAGAAAAATGGGGGTAGGGCTGCTGACTGGCGTGGGTGTCGGCCCAGCAGACGGAAGTGGTGCCGTGGGCGGTACGACCCCGGCTCCCACCTGCAAACTCAAATCGCGCACCTGGCGGCGGGGCTGAATCTCGACGGTGACCGCTTGCGGGGAATATCCTGGCGCTTCGACGATCAATTTGGCTTCACCGGCTTCAATTTGCTCAAATTGGTAATACCCCGATTGATCACTTTGCACCTGTTTTGCACCCAAACGCACAGTCACGCCTGGCAAAAGGCGCTGAGAGACGGCATCGCTGACCACCCCACTGAGAAAGCCCAACCCCGGACTGGGAAGTGAACTGGGGGCCATCGGGGCTGAGACCGGTGCTGCGGAAACACGGGGTGGATCCGCTGGGGTGACGGCCTGATTCTCGAGTACGGGATCCGTACAGGCCCCTACCATCAGCAGCGCGCTTCCCAGCAAAAATGTCCGGGTGGGTCTATTCATGAAAAAGGCCTCGTCTCTTGAGATATTTTTAGGGCTTATTTGGGGGCATATTTTTAGACTATTGTGGCATTCCCAAGCCCCAAAAATCCACAAATTAGCTGAATCTTGTTTTCAAACCTGGCGGTTTTGGTTTATCTTTAAGACAGGGTTATTTAACTGAGCTTAATATTTCTATTCCCCTGCTCGTTCATCTTGGTTACACTTTGATTACACTCGGATTACACTCGGTCAATCAAAATAACAACCCGCCCTGAATTTGTAGCGTAAAAAGTGAGTTCACAGCCTATGCGAAAATGGTCTCTTGTCTGGGGCTTGGCCCTGAGTATGCAGTTGGCTTTTCAAGCCGTCGCCCACGAGGAACATGCGACCTGGCTCAACAGTGCCGCTCCTGTTAACAAAAACAATACCTCCCTGATTCCCTCGCGCAGCGTTGAGCTGACCGACGCCGAAAAAGAAGCCGGGGTGATTTGTTTCAGAGACCTTTTGCCCACCCTTGAACAGGTCAACCAGCGCTACCGGGTCTACTCTCCCAAAGAGTACGCCCATTTCGTTCACAATTTTCATTACCCTTTTCGCGAGCGCTTTTTTATTCAGGATCAGCCCCCGCCCACCCATGTGGTCTTGCATTGGACCGCCAATAAACGCACAGATATTCCCCTCTACACCCTCTCTGCGTTTTTGCGCCGCCGCCAGTCTGGGCGGGTTGTCGAGAGGCCCAACGCCTATAAAAATGTCTCCAATTATTTTTTGACGGGCAGCCTGCCCCGGCCCGATGGTGAGCCCGAAGCCCAAATGGTCAAACTGACCCGGGGGGATATTAGCTCTTGGGGAGACATTCCGCGTGTGACTGCTTATCCCACGGGCGATAGCTGGGACGACAATAAATACGACGGGCGCGGCGCCATTGGGATCGAAATCGAAAGCCCAGATTTTGGCACCTTTTATAAAAACCAGAGCCAGCGCGACAAATTGCACAATTTTTTGATGCTGGTTTTAAAAGAACGCGGCGTCTTACACGAATTTGCCGCCTTGCGGGATACCGAAGAGTGGGATGAACTGCTGCGTTTGCATGAATACCTGCAAAAGAACCTGGGCAAAATTGATGTGCAGGCCAATGGCGGCATTCCCCAGAATTGGCAATTGCTCGACAAGACTGCCGCGCAAATCGGCGTTTCGGCTGAGACGGTCAAAATCGCCAAACGGATCTTCAATTATATCTCTGGCCACGGCGTGGTCTCCCATGAGTACAATACCCGCATGGTGCGCGCCGGTCGCCACCGCGATGCCGATTACGACAAAATTGACTTCACCGAGCCCCATGTCTTTTTGGTCGCCATGGACATGCTCCAAAATGGCTTGGTTTATCGCGGTCAGAACTATTATGGTGGCTACGATCTGGCGATTCAGCGCATGATCGAAAATCAAAAACAGGCAAGCCAGAGTTTGCCCCCGAGTTCGGATGTGGGCAGCACCCCCGATGAGCCGCCGATTCTCTTTTACCAGCTCTTTCCGACGGTTCCCGACGAGAGCGAAGCCCACGAGCCCCGTTAGGGCCTGAGCGCAGATATGAGCTACCAGTTTCACTATGACTGGTTTACGCCCTATCTGAGTGCGGTCGAACCCGAACTGCGTTCTTTGGCGGGAAAGCCTGGCTTGCAAATTCTCGAAATTGGCAGTTTTGAAGGGCGTTCGGCGGTCTGGTTTTTGCAGGAATTGCTCACTGCTCCAGGTTCGGGCCTGACCTGCATCGACCCCTGGCAGATCACCCCTGAGATGATCGACTTTGAGCCCGAGATCATGATTGCCTGGGCCGAGTCGCGTTTTGACAGCAATACGGCCTTGGCCCTGCAGCACAGCCCTGCCCAATTGCAAAAAATCAAAGGGCCGTCCGAAGCGGTTTTGCCCCTTTTGCCCGCAGGTTCTTTTGACCTGATTCTGGTCGATGGCTCGCACCGCGCGCCTTTTGTGCTCAGCGATCTGGTCTTTGCCTGGCGTTTGCTCAAACCCGAAGGGCTGCTCTGGTGTGACGATTATGGCTATGATCGTTTTGTCGAGCCCCATTGGAACCCGGCCCTGGCGATCGACAGCTTTTTGGCCTGTTATCAGGGCTTTTACGCAGAACTTCACAGGGGTTATCAGGTCCTTTTGCGCAAAACAGGCGAGGGCGGTAAGCCGGGTGTGCTGCGGGAGGGGTGAGTCCTTCGTCGCCCCCTGAGAAGCGATCTTTACTCTTCGCCTCAGGGGGTTATTTTTTAGCCAAAGGTCGTCTTAGGGCGCATCTCCCGATAAGTCAATCGCACGAAATGGAAGCTGGCCACGGAATATCTCCTCTGTGGATTTTTGCTGATCAAAGCTATAGATCACACTACGGGTGTGCTGGGTGGGTTCACTCCCCACAGCAAACACCCTTTGATTGTCGGTATTCCAAAAAAGCGTTCTGATTATGAAGGGGATCTCCTTGTCTTGTGGCATTATCGACAGCATTTTTTCTGTCTGCAGATTATAGCTGAATAGTTTATTGAAAGTGCCGTAAGAGCCATTACCAAGGGGATACATCCCAATGCCAACAAAAGCCAGATGTTTATTATCGGATGACCAACGCAAGGATTTCGAAGCGGTGATTCCAGAAAATTCAGCCTCATTCATGGGTCTTATTTTCGGTCTTGGGCGATTCCTGAAGGGATCATTCAGATCGTAGGAACCATTCAGCTCATAGGTATAAAGAGATGGGGAGCTATTATTCGGATTTCTTTTAAAAAAGGCCAGTTGCTGCTGATCCGGCGAGAGGACAAATCGAGAACTGGCTCCAGTCAGAACTTTTTCTATTTGATTATTGACGGAGATCTTATAAATATCATCTTCCTTGGAAAACAACAGATGCTGACTGTCGTCCAGCCAGAAAAAACGATCAAATGTGGAGTCTTCAGACAAATAAACTGGGTGAGTGGGCGTCTGGCCTTCTTCGGCAGTCAAGTTACTCATACCCAAAGTTTGTCCAAGGCGGATCATCGCTCCCCCACCATTGGGTTGTGGCATGCCATCAGCAGTCAGCAGTGTCAGATATTCCTGGCCATTGTTGAGTGTCGTAAAGGCCAGTCTTTGTCCATCAGGAGACCATTTCAGACCAGAGCGAATGTAGGTACTCGGGCCCTGGTAAATCACCGTGAGTTGATTTTGTGACGCTACCCGTTTCACAATGGCAATCGTTGTCTGGTGGCGAATATCTCCACGGATATAATCGCTATACAGGATCAGAGCAAGTTTGTCGTGCTGAGGTGACCAAACGGCATTGGCAGGGGCACCCAGACGGATGGGAATATCAACCAGATTTTGTTGATTGTCCCCCTGCACATCCATGATACGCATTGTGAGATAGGGATTACCGGCAGAAAAATATTCATCCTGATAATAAGCAAAGGTATTGTGATGGAAACCCGCTTGATATTTCGTGGGAATCATCAGCGACAAGGTGTCATACTTTTGAGTGCGAAAAGAATTCTCTGGTGCTATCTGGGACTGGTTTGTTGTCGTTGAAACTGGATTTGGGGCCTGGCAGCCTGCAAATAATAGGGACAGGAGCAAAAGGGATTTATAGATTTTCATCTAAGTGATTCTCCATTTTAATCTTGAAATATTCTCAGTAAGAGTTACGTAGCATGGCGCTGATTTTTCATAAGCTAAAAAATAATTCAGCCAATGGAGCTAACAATGGTTACCAAGAATGAGTCTCAATTCTGAGCAAACCCAGGATTCAAATGCACATCTCAACAGCTCCCACGCATAAGGTACAATAGAAAAAACCTCTGGAGCGTGCCTGCCTTGAAGCTCAACATTCTGGCTCTGCTAACAGCCCTGCTGCTGATACCCCAGTCGGCCCAGCCCGCCTTCGCCCTGTGGGGCCCAGACAAAAGTGTGGGCGAAGAGGGCAAGCTCAAGGGCCACAAACACGAAATCTTCAGCTTGGCCTTCAGTTCTGACGGCAAAAAGCTGGCCTCGGGCAGTTTTGACGGCACGACCCGGATTTGGGACAGCAGCACTTGGCAGGTCTTACACGAATTGGCAGGCCACGGCAATTGGGTTTCAGCGGTGGCATTCAGTCCCGATGGCCGGTTTTTGGTCAGCGCGGGCATCGACCGCCGCATTCAGATCTGGGATGCCGAGACCGGGGCCAATCTCTTTACCAGCCAAGAACATGCCAAAGGCGTCTTGAGCCTGGCTTACAGCCCCGATGGCAAATGGCTGGCCAGTGGCGGTCTCGAAGGCAAAATCCTGATCTACAATACCCAAACCTGGCAGGTGCAAAAGACCCTTGTGCCTTCAGCCAATAACCCCGGTGGCATAGGCGCTCTGGCTTTTAGTCCCGATGGCCTGTGGTTGGCCTCAGCCAGTTACGACGACCCTGTGATTCGGCTCTGGAACCCTGAGACAGGCCAGGCCGGCCCGTTGCTTTCGGACCATATCAAAGAAGTCTATGCCCTGAGCTTTAGCCCCAATGGGCAGTATTTGGCCAGCGCTGGCGAAGATCGGATTATTCGGCTCTGGGACATGGGCAAGCGCACGGTGGTTTCGCGCCTGGCCGGCCATTTTGAGCCGGTCTGGAGTTTGGCCTTTGATCCCGCAGGCGATTTTTTGGCCAGTGGCAGCATGGGGGATGGCAGTCTGCGTTTTTGGACGGTGCCCCAGGGGGTCAATAGCCAATCCTTGAGTGAGATTCCCAAGAAGACCTATGCTTTGGCCTATCATCCCAAACAAAAGCTCTTGGCCAGCGGTCACAGCGATGCTTTGCTGCGCCTCTGGCGCAATACCAATCCCGAGGCCGCCCAGGCAGTGGCAAGCCAAAGTGGCGCCACCCTGGCCCGTTTGCTCGCTCCAGCGATTGAAGTGGCGGGCTTGAGTGTCGACGACGATCGCAATGGCCTCTCCAGTGGCAATGCCAATTACAGTGCTGAAGCGGGAGAATTGGTGGAAATTACCTTGCATTTGCGCAACAGCGGCAATGCCCCCGCACAAGGGCTGGAAGCGATGATTCAGCTGGCTCCGACAGGCTTGGTTTACCAGGGTGAGGCCCCGCGTTTCCGGCTCGAAAATTGGCCGATGGGCAGCGAACAGAGCTTGGTTTTGCCGGTTTTTATTCCCAAAAACCTGCAGGAGCCTGTGATCCTGGAAATTGAACTGCGGGCAGACAATGGGCCCCGTATTTGGAAAGAAACCCTCAAACTGGAATTGGGCAAAGCTTATCCCCCGCTGATTGCTGCCTCAGAGAAAGGAAATCCCCCATGAAAAGCTGTGTGGTTGTTGGCGGTGGCATCTCCGGCATTATAGCCGCCCGCCGCCTGCAAAAAAAAGGATTTAAGGTCACTGTGCTGGAAAAGTCCAAGGGCTTTGGCGGACGTATGGCCACCCGTAGAGTGGGTGAAGCGGTCTTTGACCTTGGCGCTCAGTTTTTGACTGTGCACGGCATGTTCTTTCGCGTGGTGGTTGAAGACCTACAAGACCAAGGTCTGATCAAAGAGTGGAGCAGGGGCTTTCTCAATGGCGACCGGATTTTAACCAGCGACGGCTATCTGCGTTTTTGTGGTTCCCAAGGCATGGCACCTGTGGCCAAAGCCCTGGCCGAGCCTTTGCAGGTTCATCTGCAGGAGACGGTCACCCGCATTGCCGCCGAGACCGATCATTGGGAAGTTGAATCTGAATCGGGCCAGCGCTGGCAAGCCGATGGATTGATCTTAACCCCCCCTCTGCCCCAGAGCCTGCAATTGCTGGAAAAAAGCGCGTTTACCCTTGAAGCGGAATTGCTCCAGCGTCTCAAAGGCGTCAAATACGATCCTGTGATTGTCAGCATGGCTGTGCTCGATGGCCCCAGTGGCCTGCCCGAACCGGGGGGCTTGGCCCAAGCAAATCCTTTGAGCCCGATCGCCTGGCTGGCGGACAACCAGCAAAAAGGCATTTCAGCGGTGCCTGCTGTGACGATTCAGGGCACGGCCCATTTTAGCCGCAGCCAGTGGAAAAACGACAAAGAACAGGCTGGAAAGCTGCTTTGGGAGGCGGCCAAACCCCTGCTCAAAGCCAATTGTCTTGAATTGGATGTGCACCGCTGGCGCTTTGCCCAGGTGCAAGACCCCCTGCCCGAATCCTGTTTGATGCTGCAGGACGGGCCGCCGCTGGTCTTGGCGGGAGATGCCTTTGGTGACCGCTTTAATCCGATTGAAGGCGCCGCCAATTCAGGCCTGGAAGCCGCCAAACACCTGATTAAACATTGGGATTAAACATTGGGATCAAACATTGGGAGTGAGTAAATCCCCCAAGTGTACACGGCCCGACTTGGCCTGTGTCACTGCATTCATCCCAAAGACAGGTTCTCCCCGCCAGCTCTGTTTCTGATTGAGTTCTTTGAGCAGGGTCGGATGCAGACTTTTGCCCGTGAGCGGATCTTGCGTGACAATCACACAGCGGGTACAGGGTTTGACGAGTTCAAACGTAAGCTCACCCAACTGCAGCTGCTGCCAGTCTTTTTCGGCCCAGGGCAAAGCGCCGCTGAAGACCAAATTGGGGCGGAAAGCGCGCATCTGCAAAGGGGAGGCCGAGGGGGAAGTGTTTGCCGCCAAATCTGCCAGCGAGCTTTCGCTGCTGAACAAAAACGGATAGCCATCGGCAAAACTCACGGTATGGCCGGGTGCAAAGGCTGGGTTGGTGGCGCGTAAGGCCTGCGGGGGCTGGTAGACCAATTGGCAGGGCTGCCCCAAATATTCAGAGAACCAGTGGTCGGCCTCGGCGCTCACTGCCCAAGCGGGGCTGACGCTGTTCCAGACCTGCACAGGTAATTCTGGCCCAGATTCAGGTTCTAGAGGCAGACTCAGTTGAGAGCCCTGGGCAGATTCCACTGTTAGGGTCTCTCCTGCCAATTTCACCCCCAATTGTGCCATTTGGGGCAGCTCACGTTGGCTCAGAAAACGGCCCTGGGCATTCACGAGCATCATGCGGCGGTCGTGGCGTAGGCCGCGCCCATCCAAGTCTGATTGGGACAGGGATATGCCCTGCAAAGACTTGATCGGGTAGATATATATGCCAGAGAGGGTAATCATTTGAGCTGATTGGCGTAGATTTCATTGGCTGGGCGAAAGAGCACCCAGGAGGTGAGAATGTATTTGTCGTTGCTCTGGGGCACATGGCCCTTGTGGGTATGGGTAAAGCCACAGGGGGCAAAGACCAATTGGCCCTTGGTCGGTTTGAGCATCAATTGCTGGTGATAAAACTCGGTCTCACCGCCTTCGCGGACGTCGTTGAGGTAATACATAAACAGCAATACCCGGTGCAGGGCCAGGGCCTGGGTATCGTGCATCGAAGGGTAGATTTCGGCATGATAGGTGTGGTAACCCCCCTGTTTGCGCTGGTATTTTTGCAAATTGATGGTGCCCATGCGGTAGACCTTGCGAATCAGGGCCTCGACCGTCGCGTCGTCGAGAATGGCGAGCACTTCGGGGGTGATCGTGATGGTGCCGCCTTCGGGATGGGGCACACTTAAGCTGACGGAGGAGGTCAGGAAATACGGGTATTTGCGGGTGTACTGCACCAGATAGCGCCAAGTGCGATTGGCTATCCAGGTCTCTTCTTGCTGCCAATCTGGGTCGCGTGAGATATTGATATCCAGGCTGTCTTTGGCATTGGCATTAAAACCGTGGCCCGTCACCCCCGGCTCTTTTTTGCGGCTGCGCTCAAACTTTTTCAGCAGTTCTTGGCACTCATCGGCATTGATTGCCTGATCGTAACTCTGAATAAACTGCGTCATGGGCCACCTCTTCTTCTGAATCAGACTCGCAGGTATTTTAACACCTTGCCGCCACGTGCCGCCGCCAGATCGAGCGGTAAAAAGCTTCGGTCTCAGCAGAAAAACGGAGGGGGTCACAAATCGCAGAAGCCAACAGATCCTGGCGCAATTGCTGGCGGTAGGCCTGCAAGCGCAATTTGTCTTGCACAAGTTCAACGGCCAAAGCAAGATAGGCTTCGCGGCTCTGGGCCAATAATTCGGGGTGGCCCACGCTGTGTAACAGGCTGTTGGCCGAACGGCTGCCACCGCTTAAGGCCACCACAGGCACCCCCATCCAGAGCGCTTCGCAGCAGGAGATCCCGGCCTGATAGGGAAAGGTGTCGAGAAAGACATCGACATGTTGGTAGAGCAAAACGTGTTCGCGCTGAGAGCTGCGACCAGCGAAGAGCAGGCGTTGCGGTGCGACTCCCCATTGTTTGAACAGCAGTCGGTAATAGCTTTGGAATTTGGGATTGTCCAGGCCTTTGTCTTTTAAAAGCAATTTGGCTTCGGGCACCCGTTTCAGCAGCTCCGCCCAGAGCTGCAGGGTCTCCAGATTGAGTTTAAAGGCCTGGTGCAGAGCGCCAAAACAGGGGTAAGCCGGCTGTTCCAAGCGCTGGGGTGCCAAATCCTGGATATCCTCTTCGGGCTGCCAGTGAAAAAGGCTGCTGAGATAAAGTGGGGTTTCGGGATAGGCCTCGGCCCGTTCTCGAGGCAAAAATTGTGGATCGGTTAAAACATAATCCATGCGGCTGAGCCCGCTGCTCCAACCGAAACCCAGGCCCGTGATTTGCAGCGGTGCTGGTTTAAGCGCAAAGAGATCCAAACGATGGCCGTAGGTCGGCCCATTGAGATCGACCAAAATATCTATTTGGTCGGCCCGAATCTGTTCTGCCGCTTGTTGCGCAGCCAAGCCCGAAATGTCCCGCCAGGCCTGAGAACGCTCCCGAAACCAGTCGTTAAAAGGCCCCTCGCGGGGGATGCTGGCATAGGCAATGCGCTCAAATTGAGTGGCATCGCCATATTCAAACAGGGCGCCAAACATATGGATCACCGAATGGCCATAAAAATCGCCAGAGACATAGCCTATCCGCAGCGGCCGCTCGGGATCCTCGGGGCGCTTTTGGGTAGGCAAAGGGGTAGGTAAAACTGGAGAAAGATGTTCCAATAAACGACCATAGGCCAAAAACGGCGCGAGTTGTTCGGCATAAGTCAGGCGGGCATCGAGCAAAAAGCTCCAGAGATAGGCCTGATGGGCCAAAAAGAGCTGGGGTTCGAGGCTGAGTGCCTGTATTTGAAAGTCACGGGCCCGGCGGGGATCGCCTCTGCGCTGGGCACAGAGGCCCAATAATAGCCAGAGATAGGCTTGATCGGCATGGTCTGCCAGCAATTGAAAGAGCACCTGTTCCAAGGGCAGGATATGCCCTTGTTCAATCAGGGGCAACAGGTTTAAACAAGCCTGACGCTGAAACAGGGGCGTATCTAAACGCGGGAGCAGATCCAAGACCTGCAAAAGCAAAGTATCATAGGCGCGCAAATCCAATAATTTGCCTGCTTTGGCCTGAAACTGCTGCCAGAGCGCTTCGTCTGTCTGCCTGCTCACGCCCATGCCTCTCTCTCTATTTGCTTCTTCTGTCATTATGCCCAGGGAAAATGCTTTTGCCAAAGCAAGTGGGGCCGTTCTTTGTTATACTTTGCGCAAAGCAAAGCGCAAACAAGGACGGCCTTGACGATGAAATGCCTCAACTGCCGCACAAACAGTCTCTACCGGGCCCGCTCGGGTGGGAAATGCCCCAATTGCAAAAAAGAATTTGTCTTTGAGCCCAAACGGGGAGACCCATTTACCGACACGGCGTTTGAAGCTGCTCTCAATAAGGTCTCAGCCAAAAATACTCTCTCGTATCATCCCCGCCAACTTTATTTTGAATTGGCCCGCCGCCGTTTGATGATTTTAAACAAAACCATTACCCCCCGTGGCGCCATGATTGGCACGATTATCGCAGGGCTCTTTTTTGGGGTGATCTTTAGCTTTTTTATGGGTTCCTTTTTAAAAGGGCCTTTGCTCTGGATCGCTCAAGCGATGTATCTGGGGGTGGTGGTCAAGATTGCTCTAAAAGCCAAAGAAAAAACCTCTTCGCCTGCCGTTCGTCTGGAATGGAAGGTATTCCAAAAACAGCTCAAACGCTGGCAAGCGGTACAAGAGCCTGTGATGCCCTTGTTGCTCCCAGACGTGGCTCCAGAGCGCAAAAAATTGCCCAACCAAGAGAAAAGCGAAGATCTCTTCGACTATAACGTCGATCGCTTGATCCTCTGTGACAAGCCCGAAATGGTGGATTTTTTGCTCGCCAATCAATTTCATTTGGAGCAGAAGTGCGCGATTCTGGCCTTTAATGGCTATCCCCGTGCCCACTTTGAAGAGATCAAAATGATGTTACAGCGCAATCCCAACCTGATGGTCTATCTGATCCACAATGCCAGCACCAATGGCTGTCGCATTGCTGCTGAACTGAAACGTCCCGAGTGGTTTCCCCAGGCGCGGATCTTTGATCTGGGCCTGTCTCCCCGGCAGGCGCAAAAATTCCTGGGGCTCTTTGAGCCTGCCAATGCCCCTGCTTTGCCGATTCAAGGACTCTCTGCCGAAGATCAAGCCTGGCTGGGGGAATGGAAACTCGATCTGATGGCCCTGCCCCCAGCTGCTTTGCTCAAGCATTTGCGCAACCAGCTCAGCCAACACCAACAGGTGATTGCGGACGCCTACGCCCGCAACGACAATGCAGATTTGGTTGTCGCAGACATCTTGATGCTTGATTTTGCCGAAGGCGGTGACGACGATTTTGGTTAAAACAGCAGCGGCCTTTGAGATCCAAACCCAACGTCCCCCGGCCCGTGGCCCGCTGATTCTGCCCCAGGGCCGCATACGCAAGGTGGCGCCTTTGGTGGGTGGGATTGGGCTTTCACTTGAACAGCAAAGACAGATCGACGCCGCTTGGCAAGGCCCACTGCAAAAGCTCAGCCCCGAGCAGGCTTTGCTGGTCGAAAGCCATGCCGCCTATTCAGGTCAAACCGCATTAAAAAGCCTTTCAGACTGGCGTGAAATATTGCTCACGGACCAACTTGCGGCACTCAATGGGGCCTTTGCCTTGGCTTGGCAAAGTGGGCCCGAAAATTTGCTGCTCTTGCGGGATCCGATGGGCGAACGCACGCTCTTTTATGCGCCCTGTGGGCAAGGTCTGATCTTTGCCTCCAGTCTGGAATTGCTGCTGCAAAGTGGCCTGATTCGACGGGAATTAAATCTCGAAGCGCTCACCCGCTATCTCAGTTATGCCTATTTGCCGGGCCACGAAACCCTGATCCAAGGCGTGTACGAGTTGCTCCCCGGCGAAAAGCTCCGTTGGCAAGCGGGCCTGCTTGAAACCAAAAACTACTGGGATTTGCCCCCAGCAGAAATGGATCTCGACCGAGAAACCGCTCGGCAGGGTCTGCGGGAGGCGCTTGAGATCGCTGTCGAAAAGCGTCTGCCTGCCCAAGAAGCCGTTTGTGCTTCACTTTCGGGCGGGATTGATTCGAGTTTGGTCGTGGCGCTGCTGGCCCGTTTGAGCCTCCGCCCTGTGCATACCTGGTCTGTCTCGTTTGGCAAAGCCTACCGCAACGAATTGCCCTTTAGTCAGGCTGTGGCCGAAGCCTACCAAACGCGGCACCGGGTCTTGGAGGTGCATCCGCGTACCGTTTTGTACTTTTTGGACGAAACCCTGGCCCTGCTGGGCAACCCGATTGGCGATCCCCTAACTGTGCCCAATGCCCTGCTCTTTCGCGCGGCCAGTGAGGTGGGGCCCGTGCTCTTTAATGGCGAAGGCGGAGATCCGCTCTTTGGGGGCCCCAAAAACATTCCGATGCTGCTGGCTTTGCTCTATGCCAGCGAAGAGGCTGATCCGGTTCATTCAACGGTACAGACCTATTTACAGAGCTACCGCAAACTCTACAACGACTTGCCCCAATTGCTCAATGCAGCCACCCAAGCAGCCCTGCCTCCTGGTCAATTGGCTGCAGACCTTTTGCCCTGGTTTGAGGCGGGAGCAGGCAAAAGCCTGGTACAAACGCTGATGACCGTGAATACCCGCCTCAAAGGGGCCCACCATATTCTCTACAAGGTCAATGCCTTAAGCCGGGGGCTGGGGATGTTGCCTGCCTCCCCGCTCTTTGACAGCGAGGTCGCCCAATGGGCCTTTCGCGTCCCGCCGCAACTCAAATTGATGGGCAGTGAAGAAAAGTATATTCTCAAACAGGCTGTGAGTGATCTTCTGCCCGAACAGGTGCTCAAACGCCCCAAAAGTGGCATGCAAGTGCCTGTTGAATTGTGGTTTCGGCCCGGTGGCCCGCTGCACCGCGAAGCCAAAAAACGGCTCAAAAACCTGGCCCGCTACCCCTGGTTCAATCCCGTTTATTTAAACCAATTGATGGCCTGGGAGCTTGGGGGCTATTTGCCCCGCCACGGCCTTAAGGTCTGGATTTTACTCAGTTTGGAGGCCTGGCTGCGGCATTATTTGGGCCCGCCCTGAATCTCCGTTTGCATCCTGAACCTGTGGTGCTGGGCTTGGGGTATAATGCCCACTAATAATGCAAACTTTTCAACGAGGCAGGCCATGGGACAATTTTCACTTTTTGATACCGAAGAATTTGTCAAAGACGAGATCTTTATTTTCTTCGACACCGAAACCAACGGCCTGCCTTATAACTTTAATGCGCCCATCACCGAGGTCGACAATTGGCCGCGCCTGATCCAATTGGCCTGGATTCAGGCCGATGCCCAGCAAAATGAGATCTCCCGTGGCAATTACCTGATCTTCCCTGAAAATTTCTATATCTATGAGAGCGTGCACGGCATTACCAACGACAAAGCTGTCAAAGAAGGCCACGATCTGCTCGAAGTGCTGAAGATCTTTGCCGAAGTGGTCAAAAGCTCAACCGTGTTGGTGGCCCACAATATCTCTTTCGACGACAAGATCCTGGGCGCGGAATTTATCCGCAAAGGCCTGCCCAACCCCATGAAAGAGCTCAACCGCCTCTGCACCATGGAAACCACCGTGGACTATGTCGCGATTAAGTCGGGCAACCGCAATAAATTTCCCAAACTGGAAGAATTGCACACCAAGATTTTTGGTCAGGGCTTCGAAGGCGCCCACGATGCCATGAATGACGTGGCTGCGTTGGCCCGCTGTTTTTGGGAACTCAAGAAGAACAATATTGTCTCGCTGTATTGACTCCGGTCTATTCGGTCTTCATCTGCACGTCTGTCCCCATCAAGGTACGCTGAGGGCTAAAAGTTGAATTGGCTTGAAAAGAGGGGTAATACACTCTGACCCGGCTGAGAAGTCGTTGTTCCAGGCGGGGTTGTGGCAAGGCCCAAGGCATTTTGAATCTGTACTGTCTGCTCATCATAGAGAAAGCCCACCCTTAAAAAAGCCGCAAATTTGCTGCCCAGAAACAGAGTGGCAGCTGTAATTTGTAATCCTTGACGCAGATCGCCGTTGTCACTCTTGCCGACAATACTCATCAGAATCAAGGCAGTGGCATCCAAGCCAAAGGCCATCAGTCCTCCCAAAATGTCTCCTTGTACCAGAGACCCAGAACCAAAACCAATCACCGTATTGCTCAAGAGGGTCAAATAATAGCGGTTACGCCGCTCATCCTGAATCAGATTAAAAACCTCAAAACGTTCGTCTTGACTGAGTAAAGTGGCTTTTCCCTGTACCTCATTTAAATCCCAAAGCTGTTTGTCTTGGGCCCGCTTGAGCAGGTAAATGACCTCGTGTTTGGGGGCGGTTTCTGCCCAACTTATACCAGAGCAAGGCCCCAGCCAGAGCAGGCCCGCGATCAGCAAATTCAGTGCTTGTTTCATTTTTTCGTTTCCTTTGCAAAGACATGTTTGGTGTTACAGGTAAAAAGACCAGTGACCAAGTAGCGCTGTGGGTTGCTGTCTGACCCTATCACCGCATGAATGTGTCCCCACAGATGATTGGCCAATGAGCCGACCACTTCTATCTGAGTTTCATCGTTTTGGGCACTGTTAAATTGTGGATACACACGATTGGCTGTATCCTGAACATTCACATAGGAAAAGCGGGCGTTATCTTGGTTGTAATTCTTTGTTTGTGTATAAACACCTTTGTCAAAGCTCGGCAAAGACAGGCGAATATATTCCCGCATCGGAATAGCCGGGTTTTGCCATTCTGATTGCAAATTCATTTGGTATTTGGCTTGTTCTGTATCTCCTTCTTTCCAAGAAGAATAGGAGATAAACGTCTTATCCACGGCAATTTCAGGGCTGGACCGTGAGGCCAAATCTAAAAAAGACACCTTGGCAATACAATCAGCGTTTTGGGGGACAATGGGGTATTTTTCAGGTGTAGCAGGTTGTGAAAACAAAAAGTCCATGGTTGTCAAAGTGGTGCAGCCAGAGAGACTGAGCAAGAGCGCTGGATAAAGGAGATGTGGGAATCTTGTTTTGTGTTTTGAAAAGCGGTTTAGCCACATAATTTTCTTATTTTCTAGTGACGCAAGTAAATCTACCACTCAACTAGCCGCTCCAGCATTTCGCTAATGGAAGCGGCGATATAACTGGGATTGTATTTTTCTCTGGTATCAGGATCCCAATGAAACAATTGTCCAAAATTTTTAGCGGTCATGCCAATTAAAAGATACCCCGTACCCTGTGATTTGCCAATCTGCAAGTACTCATAGGCTTTTTCTGGATACCAGTCTTCATACCAAGGATTTTCTGTTTGCTCTTTTGGGCTCCACTGTTCAAAGGGCAATGAGTCCAAGGGTAGCATGTCATAGTCTATGACACTTGGTTTTCCTGGATAAGTACCGGGATATTTTCCTGAGAAATATTCATCATTTATTTTATCTATATAATTTATGGTCACTCCCCAACCTGTCTTTAAACCTAGAGGATTTTCATCGTCTCTTATAGTTACGTGAGGTACAAGGTTATATTCTAAATAAGCACCATTATATAATTGATAGTAGAGTTTAAGTTCCGAAGGTAAAATAATGTTGTATTCAGACTCAAAGGCTTCGATTTCCTCAATAGAAACGGGCTGCCAAGAGTCTTTTTTAAATTTGAATCTGTATTTTTCAAGTGGGTTTTCCATTAATGAGGACCTTAGATTTAAAAATAATAGTTGGGCGAAGACTTGCCATCTCCAATAAAAGTATCCCATTCTTGTTTGGTTACGCCATTCATGGTAGTTGCAAGTGTTGTTCCTCCAATGTGGCCATTTGCCGCATGAATGGCTTCCGGTACCAATTGCATGGTTTTTAAATCTTCGCTGTGATGCCATGTGAGTTTCAATTGTTCTCGTAGATTTTTCATGTCTTGCCACGAGGCATTTTGCTTATTAACCCATTGCCCATTTACAAATTCTCGAATATAGCCTTTATTTGCAAATTGTTGAGCAATAATAGTGTCAGCAACCCTGTAGTCCCATTCTCTTTTGTCTTTATTTTTTTCAAATTTTAAACCATATTTATCATTGTTTAGATTTATTAATTCATTTTTTATGTTTTTCTCTATGTTTTCAAAAGCATCTACTACTCTGTTTTTGATGCTCTCTGTCATGTTTGAAAAATCGACATCCCCAACTGAAAAATCATCCAGGTCATAAAATCCACTTTTTCGTACTTTTACACCATCAAATTTAAAATTATCTTCGCTTTTAAATAACGTGGCTGCATTATCTCCATTTTTATTGCCTTTGTACATTTTTTCAACCAAATGATCGCGTAATAATTTGTATTCATTGTCACCATAATCATAAAGTTTTCCAAAACCCGTTTTAAAGGCGCTTTGGGGAGTTTTAAACATAAAATCCGCTTTGGGACGAAATGAACCCACGAATGCAGATGCTTTTTTAAATCCACTGTTATTGGTGAGCACCGTTTTTAATGCATTGGGCAATGCATTTAATTTTTCATTTAATTTGGCGATATCTGTGGCTTCTCGAACGGCGTCACTCGCCTTTAATGCTTTGGTAATATCACAAGGGTCTATTGAAAGTGTACGAAAACCGCTGTTGATGCTTGTTAGCTGAAAAGGTGAGCCGCAGCGAATGCGCCTCAATATTTGTTGTGCCAATTCTGGAGAGCGTTTAATTGCCTCATAACCATAGAGGGTTCCCTTTTGGACCCATTTTGAGCCGGAAGCAATCATGATGACTTCAAAAGCAAAGAGGTAAGGGTGTTCCTGGGGGTTGGGAGGAAGATAAAGCTCTTGAATAGCCTCTACAACTGTTTTGGCTGTGGGTTCTAAAGTGTAAGCCACGAAGAGATCCACTTGTGCTTGCGTTCTGATTCTTTGACCAACACTCTGCATAAAGTCATCCAAAGCGGCTCTCACCTCAGGAATTGTTTTTGCGTACACAATTCTTGTTCTGGCAGCAGTGAATGTGTTGTCGTGTATATTTAGATTTTTAGCGACCTTTTTAAAGGTGTGAATTATTTTAAGTGCGCCATTTTTATTTCTGTCCAATGGCTTGTTAAGATCATAGACCGGTAAATTATCGTCTTCAATAATTTTATAATTTGAAGCAATACACGTACCTTCAAGGGACTGTGTGCGTAAATTATTTGTGGCACAGGGAGACACCCGCACAGCTAATTCAGGCTCAGTCAAGGTATAAGTGGTTTCATCAAATACGTATTTTTCAAAATACTGCTCTGTGTAGCGATAATTGTGTATGAGTATTTCAAATTTTGCGTTTTCTTTGAGATTAATCTCATAATTATCTTGAGAAAATTCAAGATCTCCATCAAATGTCGGAACTAGGCTTTTTATTTCTACTTCAGAAAATCCAGGAGCCTCTCCTGTAATAATGATGGTTTCATTACTTTGGACCTGAGTAGAAAAAATCTTTAGACTTTTCTCAGTATTGCCCACCAAGTTAAACGAATGAATATCCGAGCTGCCATCTAGCACAACAGGTTTATATACCTGGGCTTCAAAGAGTCGGCTGTACATCTCTTCTGTTTCAGGAAGCCAGCGGCTTTCATCGATGGTGACCCACACTGAATACTGTCCCTCTTGATAGCGGGGGTGGCTGGTATTCAGGGCTTTTCCTTGTTCATGAGAACCATCCCAATAGCGTTGGACAAAGGTGTCGCTGCCAATGGGGGCATCGATAGGCCATTCTTTTAGCACGGTATCATTTTGTTTTAATATCAGTTTCAGGGGCACGCTGGCTTGGCTATAACCGATATGGGCACGTTTAAATAGCTCAAAATTATTGTGAAGGTCACCATTGCGCAGGCTGATAATCGCGCCAACATGTACAAAGCTGTTTTGGGGGCGGGCGTCTATTTGAGTGCGATTAAAGATATCGTACTGATAGTTGCTTTCATGGGGACGCAGCAGATCAATGAGGAGATTTTTAGCTCCTTTTTTGAGTTTGTAATCAGCTTGAATCTGTTGCTGAAAGGCTTCGCTGCTATAATTGGCTTCATACAGGCCGTTTTTGGCTTTGGGCTCCTGACTCACTTCCAGGCCATCTTCCTGAGGCGTAGGAGCCGTTAAATTGGGAACATAATCCAAAGCCGGTTCACTTTCATCGCCACGATCCCCCAAATAATTGTATTGAGCGGTAGAAAAGCCATCAAAAACATTGCCAAAATTTTGAGGATCTCGGTAACGGGTTGAAAAGGCAATATCTGCCGGTGCTTCTGTTACGCGTGTAAATGTGGAGTATTGGGGATGCAAAACGACATATTCATAAGCATAGGGTGCGCCATAACCAGTTAAATTTGCGCCATAAATTTTTTTGTTTACATCAACGCCATTGATCAACCAATTTTTTGACCAATTTAAATCGTATTCCTTTTTGGTTTTGACCGCAGAATAGCGGGTGGACAGGCGATAAACCCCTGTGCGGTATTTGAGATGGTTGAGTTGGAAGGTCGACTCGTTATAAGGCAGACAAACAGCCAAATAAGCGGGTTTACAATCTGGATTTCCAACTTTGTCGATTTGTACATCCCAAAAATTGCCAGTTTTGTTTTGAACCTGAACTGCGACTTTGGTATTCAAGGGAATAGGATCATCGGCTGCGATGATGCTTTTTTGGCCAAAACGAGAGACAGAAAGGGGGTTAAACTTTTTTCCGTCTGTGCGGTGCATGAGATCATCGACAGATAAGCCCATCAACTCTGCTGCGGGTATTTTTTCAAGTCGAACCACAGCTTCCCAGGGTGTACGCGGCGTGGGTTTGGGGTCATTGGTGGTGTAATAGCCCAGTTCAATCGTGTAGTCGCCATCATAGGCAAAATTTTCAGAGGAGGTAGAAACCATCACTGAGCCAAATTGCTGGAGGCTTTCTTCGTTTCCCAAGGGCCTAAAGGTATTGACCATATTGGTATCACAACGGTCGGGGGTAATGACCCGAAAGGCAAAGACACGCGAAGCCAATTTATTGGATAAAAATTGTTCAATGCTTTCGATTTGACTATCGCTGAGATGGTAAACACCTTTGTCTCTGTAATAACGCACTCTGTTGATCAGCCATGCAAGAGTCGTAGTGGGGCGATCTTCTGGACTGTCTTGACCTTGAAAATTGAGGTGTGCCAAAATATTGTCTTTGAGATTTTGGTCCGTCAAGGACAATTGAGCTTCAATAATATTGGAGCCGGTTTGTGGGTTTTTATGTACTTCGATATTCTTTGTGAATTGAGGTAAATATTGTTCGTAATAACCTCTTAATGCCTTGGCCCGGTCGATTACTCTGCTATCTTTGACAACTTTACTTAACTCTATTAATTCTGCATCTGAGTAAAAAATTCGGCGAAGATCATCAACACTGTATTGGACAATTGCTCCTTGTTTTCTCATTTCTTGATTGATGGTTTCGACCATAAACTTGAGCCGAAGATCCATGGAGAAAAAGACGCTGTCAACAGCAATATCACAGGGGGTATTAAAAAGATCGCCTGTTTGGTTATATATTTGACCCATGTTTTCAGCCGTGAAATACGAAATGCCGGTTTGTTTTCGTTTAGCACGGCAATTAACGGCTGAAGCAGAGAAAAAATTCTCAGCACCTGGCACACCCAGACCGACCAAAATATCACTTAAAAAAATCGGTGCCGCAAAGGCCCCCATGGTTTTGTTTTCTAAGCGGGGATTGTTTTCCAATAAAAATTTGAGCGTCTTACTTACAGAAGGATCTAGATCAGAGGGCTCTGCCGGAGTGCTGTATTCGGCATATTGCTCAGGCAAGGTTTTGGCAGCCGGTGAAGCATTGGGAATGGCAGGGAGATCTAGACCAAAGTCCTTGTGTTCTTGAGCGGGTTTTTGTTTTTCTAGGGGTGGAGTGGAGTATCCTGATTCAACAAATTTATTATCTGATACATAATTGTCAAATATTTCGTTTTTGCTGATTTCGTTTGCTAGATCAATATTTTTTTGTAACTGGTCAATTTCATAAGGACTCATTCCAAAATGTTGGGCAACAGTTACTGCTGCCTTGGCAATAGTCGAACCAATATCTTGGACGGTTGTCATTACAGAGCAACCTAACCATTCCCACCAAGGTCCCCCCTCACATTTACCTTGAATCGAAAAATCCCCTTTGTCAAAGCGTTGGCGCAAAGCCTCTATTTGTTTCAATTTTGTTTGATTCAAAGCTTCACGTAAAATTTTTCGTTGCAGCGTAAAGGTTTCAACTTGTTTTTTCTTGGCCTCTTGATAAGTGGTTTTTGCTTCCAGATAGGCCTGAGATCCTTTTTCTAAGCTGTTTAACAGGCTTTCATGATCTGATTCTGATTTTTGCTGATCTTTTTGCTGGAGTTTGATAAACTCAGCCCAGAGCGTGCTGCTATAGCGAGCGAAGACCTTTTCAAATTCTTCTATATAGACATTTGCCATCAACTTGCCTTCGGAGGGTTGTAAACCGCGCACCAAGTGACCGTGCAATTGGGTGGGCAAAATATTGACCTGATCTTCAAAAGAGACCTGGAGGTTTTTGGGTACGCTCCGTTCTGTAATCACTTGAATTGGGCTGTGACCAGATTTTGAAAGTACCGTAAATTGCCCGTAAGGGTCGGGTGCATAGGGCAGATTGTTGATTTGTTCTTCCAAGCTGTTTTGAACCTGAAAATCACCCGTAGAATTGAAGCTGTTCTTTGAGCCTTGCGTTAGTTGACGTGGCGGTATGCAGGCTGTGAGTACCATCAGAACGACAAGAAAAAGCGCAATTTTGTGTTTGAAAAAAGAAGAAGGTTGGCTCATGGGAGTACCCGACAGGCTGAGTTATCGATGTTGAGAATATTGGTTCCTTGTGCATAAGGTGTTTGCATTTTGACAGAAAAATCGCCGCCACCGCTGCTGGGAAGAAACATAAATTTGGTATGGCTCGTTTCTTCAACCGGGCGACAAGCCACAGGAATGCCGCCATCGGAAAAAAACATATCTTGCCCATCTGGGCAGGTGGTACAAGACTGCTTGCTTTGGCCGTTCACTTCATAGGTCTGGCAAAATTCAGCGGCCTGCTCTTGAACACCATCACAACCGTGATATTTACATTGAGAAGGATTGCCTGACGGGTTCCCCCCTGCTTGATAACAACTGTTTATTTTTTGCCAATAAATGGCACAGGTATCTTGTTGCCCAGGCAAGAGATGATCATATTGAGCGCATTCTGTGGGGTTGCTAACAAAATTAGGCGGAGATTGATTGTATTGTTGCGGGCAAATACAGCCAAACATCGTAATTTCATTGACTTCTGTTAAACAGTCAGCATCCCCATTTGCGCAATAATTGCGGCTTTCATAGGCACAAAGCTGATCTCCATTTTCATTGGTGCTGGACGGATAAAGGTAATTGGTAATTGAATTGCGGTATTTGGGATCGTTGTAAATCTGAGCGTAATAATTTTCCCAAGCATAATAGGTATCCCAGTCGCCAACAGGCGTATTGCTGCAAATCGTACCGGGATAACAGGCCACTTCGGTAAATTGTTTGAGCTGGAAGTCTTTTTTGTTTTGCGGAATTTTTTGAGCTTCAAAATGTTTTTGTCTGGTTTTGACTTCAGTTTGGAGCTTTGCAAAAGGTGTGATTTTAAGAAATTGAATATCTCGGCCCTTGCTTTTGACTTTGGCTCTCAAAGCTGGGGTCAGAGGTGAGTTTTCTTTTTTTTGTGAATTGTTTGTATTTGGCGCATCGACCTGACAGGATAAGGCCAATAATGTCAACGCAGCAAAAACAACGTATTTTGATTTTTGTTCAGAATACATAAATACCCTCAAATATTGCAGCAACCGGTCGAATAAGATCGATAAAAATAATACTTACGTCTTTTTAAGGCTAAGTTAAATTAATATAAACTTATTCAATTAGTATATGGATTCACCTAAATAATGACTTAATTGTAACACTTCTTTTTCTGACCACCAAACTTTTTTTTGCAAATCAGTCACAAGATCAACACATTTCTCCCCGGATTGACTCAGCCAGTATTGAGCAAGACCCTCATTTTGGCTCAATAAATAGGCCCGAGAGAGGTGTGCAGCTAATAAATGATTGGGGTTCTCTTGATAAAGTGAATGCAGACTTGTTATGCCTGTTTGAAAATCTTCATTTAAGAGTGAAATTCGGGCCAAACCCAATCGCAAAGAAAAGAAAAACTGGTTTTTGAGCGACTCTGGTAATGAAGAGCGGTGAAGCTCGCGAAACAGATTTTTGTAGTGAAAAGAGGCTGTTCCTAAATTATTGAGATAAAAAGCGCAATTGCCCAAATAGAGTTGGGATTGAATGAAGTCCGGAAAAAGTGTGTATAATCTCTCTGCGTGCTTGAAGCCCTTCTCATACAATTCTTGTTCAATACTGATTTCGGTAATGAGTTGCAATAGATTGTGGTGTAAGCGGCGTTCCCATTCTGCTCCACTCAAATAAAATTGAATCAAAGCCTGTTCCAATGCTTCTAAAGCCAATGAAAAGGCCTGCCGTTTGATTTCTGTTCTACCCAAATGAAACAAATGAACGGCCCGTTCGTAAGGTTTTTTAAGTTCTTTTAAATCCGCTAAAAGCAGACGTTTATCGTAGTCATATTTGTCAGTTGGATACAGAGGGCTGTGGTGCAAAACAATATCTGGGCATTCGATCCCGATCAGTTCTTGGGTAGAATGGGTGGGAAATTCGTGGACGCGCCCCTTAAAAGAGATTCCCTGATGATTTGGAAAAAGTCCTCTGACAAACAAATTGGGTTGACCAGGGGTTAAAAGTCTGAATAAAAGGAGATAAATTGGGTCTGTGGGGAATTGGGATAAATAACGAGGGATTTTTTTCAGAGATTGAGGATCAAGTGTCTCATCGGCATTGATAATCAAGACCCATTTTTTTGTGGCATATTTGAGGGCTTCATTTCTGGCTTTGCTATAATCGTCGCACCAGTCAAAATGAAAAATATGCTGTGTAAATTGCTTGGCAATTTCAATGGTTCGATCTTCAGAACCCGTATCTACAATGATAATTTCATCTGCCAAAGCTTGAATACTCTTCAAACAAGCCGATAAATTTCTTTCTTCGTTTTTAACGATGAGAGTGGCGCTAATTGAGTAGTTCATGGCGCTTTAACTCTGCTTCCAGGGTTTGTTTTTCGTTGTGGGTCCAGACTTTTTGGCTTAAAAGCCATTTAAAATGCCCTTTGCAAGAAGTCTCGCTTTTTTCTGAGAACAAGTTCAAGGCCTCGGTTATGGCTTCACTGATTAAATAGGCGCGGAACAGATGGCATTTTACTTCGGGGACAGGATGAACCAAATATAAGCTTTTGAGTAATTCTAAACCTGTCCGTATATCTTGCTGGGCCAAATAACAGCGAGCTTGTGTCAGAGACAAGAGAATTTGCCAACGTAAATCAAGTGGCCCCTTTTGGCCAGAGAATAAAGCTTCAATCATTTTTAAGCTTTCTAAATAATGATTATTCAGAAACAATAAATAGGCCAAATAACACCAGCCTTCTGTCAGTGTTGGCTCTAAATGAACGCACTCTTGAGCATAATTCAGGGCAGCTTGGGTATCATCGCTAATTTTTAAGCTCAATTCGATCAGGGGTTTGAGCAGATTTAAATAAAAGAGATCTTTGCGAGAATAAGCGCTGAGATGAAAAGCCTGATAACTCTTTTGAAAAGCTGTTAATGCTGCTTCTGGCTCCTGTAGTTGAAGATGGGCATCTGCTAAGTGCCTGAAATAAGTTGTTTGCTCTTCTGGGCTGAGATTGTCTGCTAATTCAGCTTGAATCAAAAAGAGATAATAGCGTATTTTCTCCATTTCTCGTTGAGGGGAAGAGATAGGGTGTTGAAAAAAAATCTGAGGGCAATGCCATTGTGGGGGAATCTCGCCTTTAAAACGCAGGCTTTCGTGGACGCGTCCTTTAAATGCAAATCCTGTTAAGTTTGGAAAGAGAGCCCTTGTATAAAAAGCCTGAGAGCCGTTTCTTTTAGCCAAAAAATTATACACGGCAGGCGTGTTTTTATCCTTTGTGGCCAGTAATTCTTGTAAAGGCGCATGAGATTCAACAGGTAAAACTTCATCCGCATCAATAATTAAAATCCATTGACCTTGAGCGTATTGAATGGAGGCGTTTCGTGCGAGACCAAAATGGTCTTGCCAAGGAAAATGAAAAATTTTTGAAGTGTAATTGGAAGCAATGTCCAAACTCTGATCTGTTGAGCCCGTATCTACGATAATAATTTCATCTGCAATTGGCAAAATGCTTTCCAAACATTGGGCCAAAACAGGCGCTTCGTTTTTAATAATCAGACAGGCGCTTAAATGGTATTCTTTCATTTTGCTTGCTTTTCTGAGAATTCAACTTTAAAATACAGACACTTTGAACAGGGGTGTATCTTGAGTGACGCGTTATGCATTTTCTATCTTATCAGGTTGTTTTGTCTTTCTGGTCGGATGTGTACCTCAAACACAGGTTCCTACCTTACAGGCCTTACGAAATAGTATCCCGATCCCCGGTTCCTCTCCGATTTTCCTAGAAACAAAGCCCACCCCATCACCTAAGCCAATTTTATCGTCCCTGCCTCCAACACCAGTTTCTTCCCCTGTCAGTTCGTCTTCTCCTGCTCAAGTCATTCATTCTATTCGACTGTCTCCTTCAGAAATAACATTGATTGGCATAGGAACTCAATTTCAATTGACAGTCGAAGTTCTGAATCAAGCCGGACAAAAAATGACTCTGTCCCCATCGAGCTTTGTTTGGTCCACAGACAATCCAGATGTTTTTGAGATATCCAAGACAGGTCTTTTAAAAACAATCAAAAGCCAAGGTCAAGGACAGATAATTGTCAGAGAAACCTCCTCAGGTTTTGAGGCTTCTATGCGGGTAAACATTCAGCAGAATAACAGTGGTGGAACCTCTCCTTTTGGAGACAGTAATCCTGGCGTTTCTCAACCTGTGGATGTTTCACCTGTGATTCAACATTGTTCTGAAAATAAAACTTGTACTGCTTCTGCTTTTGCTGGAACTGGGCAAACTGGAGCCGGGGGGGATTTTGGTGCCGCTTTGGGGGCCGAATTCAATTCTCCTCATGGGATCTTTGTCGATGACGGTTCCGTGGCCTATATTGCAGATTCTTTTAACCACAAAATTAGGCAGATTTCATCGGGAGGATTTGTTTCAACCATTGCAGGTATTGGCACCAATGGTTTTAACCATGAACAGGGAGAGGCCACCCGTGTCTTGTTGGATTTTCCCAATAGCATTGTCGGGAACCATTTGCAACTGTATTTTTCTGACAAGGTCAATAACCGTGTTCGCAGGCTTGATCTCGGTTCTGGTACTTTAGTTACAGTTGCTGGGGGCGGAACTCAAAGTGATGGTGTGATAGCCACGACTTCTCAGCTGAATTTTCCGCTGGGTTTGGCAAAGAATAACGATAAGTTATATATTGCTGATTCTCTTCACCACAAAATTCGGGAAGTGGATTTGGTGAGCAATATCATTACCACCATTGCTGGCATTGGTAGTTTTGGAGCAACGGGTGATGGGGGCGTTGCCACGAGTGCCGCTTTGGATACCCCCCATGATCTGGCTTTTGCTCCCCAAGGGAATCAATTGTATATCGCAGATACCTTCAATCACAAAATCCGCAAGATAGATTTGCAAACAAAGATCATTTCTACCGTTGTGGGCAATGGCACAGCTGGTTATTCCGGGGATGGTGGTTCGGCTATTTCTGCTCAATTAAACACCCCCAATGGAATTGCCATAAGCGCTTTGGGGCATCTTTATATTGCAGACACTCAGAATAAAGTGATTCGTATGGTTCATGCCCAAACTGGAGTCATTACGACGATTGCCGGGGGCGGTAATGGTAATGGCGGTTTCGCAACAGAGGCTAAATTTGAGCAGCCCACCGATGTATTTGTTGACAATACCGGGGCTATTTATGTTGTGGATGCTTTAAACAATAAAATCAGTATAATTCGTTAACTATTTGGGAACTCAAGAAGAACAATATTGTCTCGCTGTATTAAACGCGTTTGCTGTACTGGGTTTTCCACTGTTCATAGCGGGGATCTTGGCGCAAGCCCGGAGAGGCTGCTGCCAGATGGGCGTAGTCTGATTCACTTAAATGGGCCTCCATCCAAGCCAAGATAAGGCTGTGCAGCCAGATCAGTTCGTCGAGTGAGACATAACGTCCCAGGCTGACGTAATTGAAGCCAAAAGAGAGCATGAGTTGACCACAGGGGTTGACAGCATCGATATAGACCTCGTCCCAACGCAGTTTGGTCAATTCCTCTGGGCGGCCCGATAAGCGCAAGCGTTTGTAAAAGCCCCAGCTTTTATAAGCGGCAATCGATTCGGGGCTCAATTCAAGCCGGTTGATACTGTTCATGCTCGCAAAAGGCATCCAGATCAGGGGCAAGCTAAAAAAAACAACAACCAGCCAGATCAACGGGTTGGATAAGCTCCAAAAAATAAGCAAGACCATGAGCCCAAACCAGATCACAAAACCAATCAAAGCCTGTTCTCTTTCGAAGACATGTGGCAGAGACAGACTCAGGTTGTCTTCTGTTTGCACGACCCGAATGTGGCTGGGTGTGGGGGCCAAGGCGAGTAAGGTCTGCCAGTGTGCGGTCTCTGTGACTGGCGCAGTCTCTAATTCGGCCAAAGCCAGCTTGGCCTCTTTTGCCGATTGAAAGCGTTCCTGCGGCTGGGTTGAAACCAGCTTTTTCAACCAAGAGATCCAGGCCGATGGGAGTTGTATATGGGCTTCAAAATCCAATTGCAATTGCTGATTGAGCAATTCTGAGGGTGCTTTGCCTGTGGCCAGATGGATCAAGGTTGCCCCCAAACTGTAGAGATCAGATGCCGGTGAAGCCCTGCCAGCAAACTGTTCCGGGGCCATATAACCATAGGTGCCCGTCACCGTGGCGCCGCCCTCAGGCTGTAACGTGGCCATCACACCGCCAAAATCCACCAACGACAGACGCTGACCATCCCAGATTAAATTGCCGGGTTTGAGATCGCGGTGGACGATGGGCGGATTCAGGCTGTGCAAAGCCGAGAGGATTTCGAGGATCTGAATGGCCCATTTTTTGAGCAGATCTGGATCACAGCGCTGTCCAGAATTCAGCCACTCAGCCAAGCTCTCGCCTGTTAGATATTGCATGACCAAATAGCGGGTTTGGGCTTGTTCAAAATGCCCCAGATAACGGGGAACGTTGGGAATTGAAAGGTTTTGCAAGGTTTTAACCTCCCGCTCAAACAACTCCCAATCTTTCCAAGCTTGCAAATGGGGCAGGGCCAGCTCTTTGATCACGACCTCTGTTTGTGTCTGCAGATCCCAGGCCAGCCAGGTTGTGGCGCGGTTTTGCCCCAAACGCTTCCGAAGTACGTAACGCTTTTGCAGGGTCTCTTCGGGTGCTTCCACTTAAACCTCTGATCTCGCTTTTAAAAGTTCGCTCTGGGCGCTTGACAACTGCCGACTTAAAAAATCCAAAATTTCTGCCTGCAACCAATTTTTTTCAGGATCACTCAGCTGGCTGCCAAAGTCGTATTTCAGCCCCCCCAGATCCAGTCTTAATTTGTAGATCGGCTCCCGATTTTGATAATAGGCAATGACCTTTTGCAAAGCCTGAATATCTCGGATAGAGCCTGTTTCAGAGATCTGAAAATAGCGCGAGCGGCCCCTGAAAAACAGCTCTTTTTGGAATTTAAAGGTTCCACTGGCATTGAGTTCTAACGCTGTTTCGGTATAGAGAAACTTGCCCAGCCATTTAACCGCAAATCCCAGTCCGAAGAACGTGCCAAAAAACGTGCCGTAAATCGGCCCGGCAAAAAAGAGCGAGAAACCCCAGGTGCCATTAAATGCGGGGAAAAGTGAGACCACCATCCCGGCAAATAGCCCCCAACTGATTAAAAACACAAAGGCGCTGATCCCCAATCGGGCAAGACTGAAATAGGGCTCTCTAAAGCGCAGGCTGAGCTGTGAGAGGCCGTGTTCCAATTGAATCTCGGTCTCAGGGGGGGGCGGATGGCTGCCCACGCTCAAAATGGACTGCGAAGACAGCTGAGCCAGCTGAGCCAGGGCCAATTCTGCTGTGCGAAAACGCCGGTCCAGTTGGTAAGCTGTGAGCTGTTCGAGCCAAAAGCGCAAACGGCCTGAAATGGGCAGTTTTTCAGGCAGGGCCAATTGAAGTTGAGGGTTGAGCAATTCCGAAGGCAATTGGCCCGAGAGCAAATGCATCAAGGTTGCCCCCAAACTATAGAGATCAGATGCGGGCAATGCTTTGCCTGCAAATTGTTCTGGGGCCATATAGCCATAGGTACCTGTCACGGTGGAACCGCCTTGGGGGGTGAGTACTTCCAGCACACCACCAAAATCAATCAGATGCACCCGGTCGCCATCCCAGATCAGGTTGCTGGGCTTGAGATCACGGTGAATGATGGGCGGACTAAAGGCATGTAAATAGCTGAGTATATCCAGGATTTGCTCAGCCAAGTTAAACACAAAGGCCTCGTCGAAGACCTGTCCCGCTGTTAACATTTGGGCCAGACTTTGCCCCTCAACCCAGGTATGGACCAGATAATAAGCGCATGCTGCTGGGTCGACGAGAGAGTCGAGATAAGTGGGTATTGCTGGGTGTTTGAGGTGTTTGAGTGCCTTTGCCTCCCGCTCAAACAATTCTTGGGTTTTCCAGTCGTTGAGCTGAGACATGTTTAAAATTTTGACCACCACCCAGGTATTGTCTTTCAGACATTGGGCTTTCCAGGTTTCAACTTGGTTATGGGCCAAACGGCTTTCAAGCCGATAGCGCCCTTCTAAGGCCAGGGCTTGCGATTTTTCCAAAGCAGGAATGCCCCCTTTATGGGTGAGTTTTCTCTCAAGAGATACGAGGCTGAGGTGATTTTTTTCAAAGCATGAATCGATGATAAAGCAGGCCCGCTGTTTTGGGGCACTCAAGCAGAACAAGAGTATCTCGCTGGATTAAAAACAGGGGTTATTCGCCCAATTGTTTGACAGCCTGATAACCGCCCACGCCCCCGGCCACGCTCAACAACATGCCCCAGGCATTGACGTCTTTGCCGCCGCTCAAAGCGATGGCTACACCGCTGGCTGCCACCAGACCCACCACTGCGCCGATGCCCCGATTGAGCTCGGTATTTTCCAATTTGGCACCAGAAGCGGTAAAACCTGCGGCTGCTCCCACTGCTGCACCCATGCCTGCTGTGAGCAAGCGGGTTTTGGGTGAACCCAGATTGTTTAAGGCCCAGCCTGTCGCGGCACCGGCGGCAGCGCCACTCAGGGTTGAGGCAGTTTTGCCTGCGCCGAGGGCATTGGCTGTGCCGCCAATGACCAAGCCCGCTGCACCAGCGCCAATCAGGCCCACGGCTGGGCCTGCCAGAATCGCCAGACCGGCATAATTGGGATCCGTGGCAATCAGACTGGCCGTCATTGCCACTGCAGCAGGAATGGCAGCCCCTTTGGTGCCATTGATGGCCCCAGCGACAAAGCGTTGGCCTGCGCCAGAGAGAGAAAGCGCATCAAGAGAGTCTTTGCCCGTTTCCGGTTTCTTTTCAACCGGCGCATTGACTTGAGCTGCTTTGGCTGTATTCAGAGCGGGGCTGTTTTGGATTGGGGAAACAGGATTCTGGATTTGCATGGTCGGGGCGCTCTCTTTGATTTGCTTTGATGATCTGATTATAATAGAACGGGATTAAATGGAAACAAACCCTGATTTAAGTTTGCTTCTATTTTTGATTAAACTTCAGAAAGTAGACCCACATGTCGCTTAAAATCTGGTTGGCCAGCGCAATCTATCTCTTTGCCCAGTTCGCAGTCCAGCCAAGTCTTCTGTCTGTGCCTCCGACAAGGGCCCAAGCGGCAGATTATTTCAGTGCCGAGCAAAAGAAGATCTTTTATCCGCTGTTTAAGCCCGAAAACCTGATCCTGCCAAGCCAAGCCGGTTATGCCAAAGGCAGCATTAGCCTGACACGCGATCATCTTGAAAAAAACTGGCTGCTCTCCCTGCAATTCAGCAAGCCTTTGGCCTTGAACCAGAGCCCCCGAAAACTGATTTCCCATTTTGAACTGCATCAGCA
Organism: Candidatus Blackallbacteria bacterium; assembly: GCA_051715345.1. Classification (GTDB taxonomy): domain Bacteria; phylum Cyanobacteriota; class Sericytochromatia; order UBA7694; family UBA7694. Next base: position 104,600 of record JBPXJQ010000061.1, on the reverse strand, counting down.
TACCCAGAGCCAAGCCGTTCCACTTCAGTTTCAATGCCGCCGCAAGCAAAAAAAGTCCAGTTTTGCCCATCCCCAATTGGGTCTGTTTTTGCTCTGCACCCAGGTTTTGAACACCCACAAAGGTTTGCCGTTGATTGGTGCTCAGATCTACCCACTCCAGGGCAATCGCAAACCCTACCAGCAAATGAGTTATACCGGCACTGAAAAAGAACTCAAAGCGGTTTTGTCTTCCCTGCACCCTGTGCAGGGGACAGGCTCAAGCCCGATTGCCAAGCTCGATTGGCCACAGGCCTATGCTCCCTATTACCCCCGCCAGCAGATTGCCCAAGTGCTTTCCACAGGCTATGCGCTGGTTAAGTCAAAACTGGTCTGGTTGCCTGCTTCTGCCAAGCCCAGTTTGGCTCTGAATTACCACAAAGCGGCTGTCTTTAAAGATCGCGGTGTCACTGTCCATTATTCACTTTTGCTCAAGCACCATTCGACATCTCAAATTGTCAAAGACGGTTTTCGCTGCCAGGCTGACCGCAAACAGCAAAATTACCGCCACAGCAAATGGGGGGATTATGTGCTGTGCCTCAAAGATGGGCAGTTTAAAGCCCATCCCACGGCCCGCAATCAAAAGCCAGTTCTGAATCGCAGTGCAACGGTCTTTCCGCGCAAGGGCAATAAATTGCCGCATTTGACCCTGACCTTGCACGGGGCACCAGCAGACATTCTGCCTTTGCTGGCTTCTTTAAAGACCCTCAACGGGAAGTAAGACCTGGGTGTGTTAAACTTGGGGTAATTCCCTTTAGAATTCTTATATTTACTCTGGAAAGCTGCTTATGCGCATTATTCTCTACACAGGCAAAGGCGGTGTAGGCAAAACCACCCTGTCCGCCGCCACGGCGCTGACTGCCGCCCGTCAAGGCTACCGCACCCTGATTATCAGTACCGATCCCGCCCACAGCTTGTCTGACTCTTTTGACCTGCAATTGCAAAGCGAGCCGACCCCGATCTGTGAAAATCTCTGGGGCCAGGAAATCAATGTCTTGAAAGACATTCAAAAGTACTGGGGCGAATTACAGACTTCTTTGAGTGCCCTGCTGGTGACCAAAGGTTTTGACAATGTGGTGGCGGATGAATTGGCGGTCATGCCGGGTATGGAAGAAGTGGCGAGCCTTTTACATGTGCATGAAAAAATTGAATCCGGCCTGTTTGATCTGATTATTCTGGACTGTGCCCCGACCGGAGAAACGATTCGGCTGATCAGCATGCCGGATATTATCGACTGGTATATCGAGAAGATGTTTGCGGTCTCGCTCAAAGGGGCAGGGATTTTTGAACCCGTGTTAAAGACCGCTTTGGCAATTCCCGGACAGGCGGTTTTTAAAGCCATCCAGACCCTCTTTGGCGGCGTGACGGCCCTGCAGAGTACCCTGCTCGATCCGGCTCAGACCTCGATTCGGGTTGTGCTCAACCCCGAAAAAATGGTACTCAAAGAGGCCCTGCGCTCGTATACCTATTTCTCGCTCTTTGGCTATAATGTCGATTTGGTCTTTCTCAACCGGATTGTGATGGAAACGGGCGATTCCGAATTGCTCAAAAGCATGCGCACGGTGCAAGCGGGGTATATCACCCAAGCAGAGACGTCTTTTAGCCCTGTTCCGATCAAACAAATCCCACTTTTTGCCGGTGAAATTGTCGGCATCGAAAATCTGGAGCGCATTGCTGAGTCTGCTTTCTCGTCCCAAGAGGACCCCACTCAGATCTATTTCCAAGAAAAAATTCAATCCGTCCACAAAGAGGGGGATGAATACCTGCTCACCCGGCGGTTTCCCCCCTTTGAAATTAACCGCTTTGATCTGCGCAAAAAAGGCGATGAATTGATTCTGACAATTGGCAACGTGCGGCGCTCGATCATCTTGCCCCAGACCTTGGCGCTCTTAGAGCCGATTGGCGCAGACTTTAGCAATGGCGAGTTGCAGGTCAGGTTTCGCTGACAACGCTGGCCCGCAAACGGGAAATGGTCTCGCGGATGGCCTCTTGCAAAATCCAACCTGCCACTGTCGGCAAGGCCGGATGTGCCAATTGAAACTGCTTGAGCAAATGCATGGCCTCCATGCGCGGAAAATAATACAAGACTTCGATGATGGTGCGCTTGAGGCGCCAGTCTTCGCTCTGCTGTAATAGGCGTTCAAAGGTCGGCAAAATCCAGGCTTCACCCGTTTGAGCCAGACTTTGCAGCGCTGTGCGCTGCAAGGCCAGGGGCCACTCGGCCAAATGCCCGAGTACATAGTTCAAAGCTGGGGTCTGTTGGCTCTGGCAAAGGGCTTCCAAGGCTTTTTGGCGCTGCTCCAATGCTTCTACTCCCTCAAAAAAGGCAATCAGGGGGGCGACCACATCGGCATGGTGCAAAGCCCCCAACGCACTTAAAACGGGCAGGTTGTGCTCTGCTGAGGCCTCTATTTGCAGGCGTTCGTTGAGGGTTTGAAAGGCATTTTGAGCCCCCATCTGACCCAGTGCCAAAAGACAGGCTTGACGCAATGGTTGATTCTGATTGGCTTCGGCCTCAAGCAGCCGGGTCTCAAGGGCCGGAGCCCAGGCCACAGCCCGCAAAAACCCTAGCGCTTCAACGGCGGCCAAGACCAAGGCCGGCAAGTCCGATTGCAAAAGGGCCCCCACAGCGGGGGCTGCTTCTTGTTGACCCGCGCGCACCAAGACGCGCAGGGCCGCCAATTGCAGTTCTGGATCGGGTTCTTGCAAAAATGGCAGCAGGGGTTGCCATGGCGTTTGGGCATATTGGGCCTGCCCCAAGCTCTCCAACAAAACCAATTGCACAGGCCGTGGAGAGACGGGCAATAATTCCCAGAGATAGCCCTGCCCTTCGGGTACCCCACTCTGCAAAAGAGCGCGGATAAGCAAAACACGGGCCATGACATGTTTACAGTCTTTGAGCGCCTGCAATAAATCCCCTGCATTGAGGCGTGCCAGCAGATGTACCACTTGTTTTTCGCGCTCAGGCACGGCTTCTGCCCAGTTCAAAAGGGGCCCAATCAAACCACTGCCTTGAAGTGCTAACCAGGTTTCGATTTGCTCATTGAGCAAGGGATCCGTTAAGAGCCAGAGTCCCCAGAGCGGCTTAGCCGGCGTGGGCAAAGTTTGTAAACAGAGCAGAAACTGACGGCGGTTTTCCACGGGCACACTTTCCCAAGTGGGGGGCTCCCAGGTGCCTTGGGCGGATTGTAAAATCGTGCTCACCAATTGGCGCCAAAGGGCTTGCGTGCTGCGTGCGACAACCAATTGGAGCAATTCAGTTAAAACACGCTCTCCTCGCTGGGAGAGGATTTCAAGCGCCCAGGCCTGGGCCTGTGATTCATCTTGGGTGGCCAAGCGCCAGAGTGCTTCGCTGCCTGACTCCAGGCGCACCAGGCCCAGCGCGGCCCGCTCCTGCAAGTCTTGGCTTGGATGGGCCAAAAATCCCACAAGCAGCGAAAAGCTTTCTTCCCAGGGATCAATTTGCAAGAGCAATTCAAGCACTTCGCGGATAAACTCAGGGGCCTGGCTGCGCTCCAATTCTTTGAGCAAGAGCGGCCCAAGCAGATTGCCAAAACTGAGCAAATGCAAGGTTAGGCGTTTGCGCAAAGGCACTGTTTTGGCCTGTTTGAGCAAGCGCAAAGCCACGGGTAAACTGCCTGTTTGGGCAAATCCTTCCAAAAAGAGCAGCATATTCTCCCATTCACGGGGTTCCAACTCCCGCAAACTCAAATGCAAGAAATGGGGCAGGGCCTGTTCTGCCAAACGGCTAAACAGGGGCAATAATTGCATAAACAATTCAGGGGGCGATTTAAGAAAGTCTTCTAGACGCTCCAAAGCGGTGGGTGTGCCGTAACGGGCCAAAAGCTGAAAGGCCTGCTCTTGTTCGGATGCTGGCCGATCTGGGGCGGCCTGATCGAGCAACATTTGTTCGAGCAAATGTTTGACCTCAAGCGGAGCTGATTCAGGCAATTCCAGACATTGGAGTTTGAGGCCCCAGCGCAAAACGGCCAAATACAAAGCCTTGGCCTGGGCTGGGGCAATACTCAAAAATACCTGGATCAAATGCACCTGTTCGGGACGGCCAAAGCGGTAAATCTGATTGAGGCCCAGCAAGAGATGCTGCTCCAGGCGTTTGCGCATGTCTCCATCGGGTTCTTCCGCCAGCCAAGCGGCCAAGGCCTCTATTTCAGAAGATTTTAAGGCCTCGACGGCCCGACTCAGCAATTGGTTTAAATTATTCTGAATGGTCTCAGCGGTCTCAAGTAAAACAGGTTGCAATTCGCTGGGGGTCTGAGGCAGGACGAGCAGATCGCGCAATTGATTCATCACGCGATAAGAGGCTGAATTGCTCAGGGTCTGCAAGACCTTGAGCACCACCGCCGATTGGGCATCACTCAACATACTCAACAGGTGGTTTTCGACCTCTGCACTCCAGGGTTGGGCTCCCAAAGCCTCAACTGCACGTTTGCGCACAAAATAATGGGGGTGATTGAGGCTTTCCACCAACCAGGACTGCAATTCTGGATCTGCCAGCGGCCCCAAGGCCTGAATAATATGGGCCACCAAATCCCAGTCCTGACTCTGCAAGAGTTTGAGTAAATTTTCCCGCGCAGCCCGCTGACCGGGCAATTGAAACAAGAGCGCTTTGAGTATGGGCGGCCGCAATTCCCAACTGAGCGGATCCTGTAAAATCGTAAAAAACAGCTCGGGAATATCTGCGATCTGCTTGCGCCCGAGATCTACCAATAATTCCAGTGCTGCCAGCCGGAGTTCGGGTTCGCCCTGGTAGAGATACTGGCTGAGAACTTCAATTGCCTGTTCCGCATCGGTCTGCACCAATTGCTGCAGCAAGCGTATTGCTTTGTCGTTGCTCCAGGCCCTTTCAAGTTCGGCCTTTAAGCCCTCAAACCGTGTCACAGGCGCACACTCCCGATCGCAATTTCTTGTTTTTGACTGTCGACATAAAGTGTGGCCCCTGAAAAGTCTTTTTCAAAGGTCCTGGCATAGCCCCCAATCCGAATAGTGACACCTGCATAGATATGATCGGTGATCACGATTTTGCCTTTAAAGTCGGGGGGCTTGAGCTGTGCCTCTTGTTCTCCCAATTCGTAGACCTTGAGCAAAAGTTGTTCGCGCAGGGCCTCCAAGGCGGCCAATAAATCCCCACCGGTTTTGCGGACACGGGCGTAAATCAGGGCTTCGCCCACTTTTTCCAGTTTTTGACGGTAATACTCCAAGCGCTTTTTCAAACGGCTTTGCTGCATTTGCAAAATGGGGTCCACCCCGACCTCTAAGACTGTGCGGGTATTGGAAGCCGAACCGGCAATCCGGGCCTGAATGCGTTGCCCCGCTGTGACTGTGCCGCCTGCGATCTGGCCTTTTCCTGCCAAGAGTCCGACGACCACCTCTTGGCAGGAGCGCAAATGGCTGTGAATCACCATATCTGAGACCCGGATCGACTTAAACGCCAAAATCTGACAGTGTTCGACAAAGCGGCATTCGAGCATTTCTGAGGTCACAATTCGGCTGTGCCGGTTGCCCACGAGTCCCTGACGGGCGACCAAATTGCCGCCGGCTTTGATCCAGGCGGCTTCAACCGTGCCATCGACCCAAATATCTCCTTGGGCTTCGAGGGCATAGCCCTGGAGAATATTGCCATTCACCAGCACTGTGCCGGGAAAACGGATATCTCCCGTGCCAGGGCCAATCTCTGAGACTTCAAAGACCGGCTCCACATGGATTGTATTTGAGCGCACACGGATGCGTCCGGCAATGCTGGCCTGGAGCAAAAGGGGATCGTGGGGAGCGATTTCTGCGCCCCGACAGGGGCCAAACGGCAAGTCCAAGCCTTTGCGTTGAGAAACTTGGCGTTTGAGGATATTCAAGCCAGGTTTGCCTGGTAAAGGGGGATAGCGGCGCATCAAAGGCCGCCCCACCTCGACGGTGGTCATGAGTTGCAAATTGTGAAAATCGACGCGCTGGTCTTCGCGCAAAAAGGGCGATCCAGGCTGCAAAGGCTCTGCCACCAAGGCTTCAAAACGGGCGTCTTCACCATCTTCGGGCAATTCCCCTTGGGCAATCAAAACGCGCATGGGCTCAGTGGCCTTTAGGAGTTGCTCCAGGACCTCGGGCAAGACCCCAAAACTGACTTTTTGCTCACGCAGCAAAAAAATCAGATCGTCGAGTACGGGCTTGCGGCCCCCGTAAGCAGGGATCAGACTCAGCCAAGCATTCATTTTGTCTTTGCTGATCTCCAGTGAAAGAACACAGTCACGGGCCTCTGCAACGGCCTGCGAGAGGGGGCGCTCAGGGTGGCTACAGATCAACTCAAAAAAAACCTGCCAAGTCTCTTCTAAAAAATAATAATCCAGAAAATCGCAGGCTTCAAGTTCATCCCGCAGGGCAGAACCGCGGGGCACGTTTTCCCCCTGCTGCGGTTCCCAACGGGCCACCACCGTTTTGCCAAGACGCTCAAATGTCAGCGGCACAAGCGGTGGCCAGCCCTGGCTTAAGGTTGGGCCTCTGCGGGGGGTTCTGTCGGCGGCTCCAAGACTTCGTCTTTGGCCCCTTCTGACTCACCCAGCATTTTGGCCAAAAGTTCAAAATCGATCTGTTCCATATCAACATCGATCAGGAAGAGGCCTTCGGCTCCGCCCTCTTTGTAAGAACCGCCAGCCACAACAGATTTAAACGCACTCAGGGTGGGCAAGAGGGATTTGACTTCTTCGTCTTCGCCCATAAAGAGTTTGACCAAGCCGACGATTTTGCCCAGATCGACAAAGAACATTCCCGCATCTTCTTTGAGGGTATATTTTTCGCGCAGGGCCGTGAAATAATTATTGTCGAGCAAGCTGGCATTGGCCGAGTGGGCATAGTCGATGGCCGCTTTGAGGGCTTCCATATTGCTGCCAAAGAACCAGAGATTGTTTACATGGGTGTAACCGGCCTGAATGCCCATTTCTTTTTTGAGCCCTTCAGCGGTGGGAGTCAAATTGGACATATACAGCGGGGCTCCGCGATAGCGGGCCTGTGGGGCTTTGGGGAAAGTGATCGTGTTGGCCTGTTTCTTTTTTTTCTTGGCGCCTTCTTCGGGCTCCAAAGCCGCGAAGTCCAAAAGCAGTTTTTGGTTCAGGGTTTTTAAAAACTGTTCGTTGTTTTTAACCCCCAGATAGATCACGGCATGGGGCGGTTGGGTCACTGTTTTGATATTTTCAGGGTAAAACAAGCTCATGCCAACACGTCCGTCGCTGTGGGCCAGGATATCTTTGTCCATGTCGAGGTGGGTCAGGGATTTAAAACCTTTAAACACCACTTCATCAAGCATGGCTTTGGCTTCGGGCTGATCTCCCAAGAAGAGTTTTAGGCCCGAGGGAATCAGGTGAAAGCCCTGAGCTGCCGCGAAAAAGAGTGGGCGCTCGGGAGCTGCCCGCAGGACTGTGCTGAGGGGCGCTTTGGGATTGACAATGGCATTTTCAATTTCGCGCAGGTATTTTTTTTCGGGGCTATCGGCGCCATCTTTGTGAAAGGTGGTAAAAGATTTGAAGCGCAGGCCACGCGAATTGAGATCCAGACCCAGTCCAAAGCTATTGTAAAGCGCAAAGGATTTTTTGATCTCTTTGATTGCGGCTTTGGACTCTGCATCAGACATATCGGGCACCATCGACAAATAGGTGTCCAAATTGCGGGGGTTCATATAAAACCAGACTTTTTCATTGCGCAGCGATTTGAGGGTGCCGGCAAATGCCGCATCTTGCACAATTGTTTGGCTGGACTGTGCGGTATCAATCGCCTCTTGGATCAGGGCTTGATTGCCAAAGAGCAGGGTATTGGCGGAGAGGGCCATATAAATTTCGCTGCGGGTCTCACCTTTTTCGGCCACGCCATAGACCTGAATGCCTTTATAGCTGGACTCCAAGAGGGTGCGCTCTTTTTCTTTGTCTTTGCTAATGGCTGCTTTGAGTTTGTCGAGTACGGGCTGGAATTGGGAGGGATTGCTGAGATCAACGGCTATCAGAGCGGGGAAGTCTTTTTTGCTGACACTTTTGCTATAAACGGCAGCAGATATATGGCTGCCAAAGAGCGGCAAGAGATCTTTTTCGGCGTCAATGCCCATTTCTTTGCCAAATGCTGGCAGGATTTCTTTGAGCAGACTCTCATGCATGGTTGAAAACGGTTTGCGTTTGAGGAAATAATCCCAATCTTTCTGATCGGTGCTGACTGCGACAAAGGCATCTGCACCGGCGGGAGTGTGGCGCAAGTTGTCGTCCAGGTTGGCCCAGGCGGGGGTTAAGCAAAGTGTGGCCGCAGCCAGGGTTCCCAAAAGGGATGAGGTCAGCAATTTGTATTTCATTCCAAAGCTCCTTATAACTTCTCAGACAGACATCAGTATAGCCTGTTTGTGGGCTGAAGAGTACCACCCCAAAGCGGGGGACGGAGGCGGGGCTAAATTAACCATAAGATAATCTTATGTTAATCAAAAATTAAGTTTATTTTGTGCTTTGCCCACAAGAAAAGTTAAGTTTGAGGCTATAAAAAATTAACGAAAGTTTAAATTCAAGTGCTCATTAATTATTGGGGAAGGACACCCGCTTATGATTTTCTCCCGTTCATGTTTGGCTTTGGCCCTTTTAACCACCACCTTTTTAACTGCCTGTGGCTCCGTTTCTAGCCCCGTGGCTACCCAAACCAGTCTGAAAACAGCTTTAACCGTTGAAAGTTCCCTGCGCCAAAGCTCGGCCGCCGAGCTGCGCACAAACACAGTCATACCAACACAAACCAAAACCACTGCCAAACAGACCGCCACAAAACAAACCACCGCCAAACAGGCCGCCGCCAAGCAGACGATCGAACTCAAACCTGTTTCCAAAGAAACCGTGCAAGCCCAGGCCCAGCTCAGACAAGCGGCCAGAACAGCTCCCAAACAAGAGAGCAGCACCGAAGCCAGTCCTTATAGCCCCGACGAAGTAGCCGCCTTAAAAGAACTCGAAGCCTCTCTGGCCGACGAATTACAAGCTGAAGATCAAATGCAGGCCAGTACCCAGGAATTTGGTCTGAAATCTGCCCAACAGGGCAAAGATATCGACATTGAAATGTTTCTCTACAATCCCAAATACAGCAAAAGCGCCAAATTTTGGGGCATCAAAAATGCCAACGACCTGCTCATGGCTGGACGTTCCCCTCTGCGTCGCTGGCTGCTCAAGCGCAAACTGGAAGGGCTCTGGGCCCCCGGTGGTTTTGAACAGCAAATTCTGTTCTGGGTAGAACAGGCCGACTTGCTCCGGATCTCCGGTGTCAGTCGTGATGATGCTTGGCTCTTGGTTGCCAACGGCATCACCAGCGTCCCCGACCTGGCCCGCCGCAATGTCGTTGAACTCGCAGCGATGAAGCTCTCAATCAGCATCTTGGCCTTGCAATACGGCATGGATGTGCCCAGCCTGGATGACCTCAAGGCTTGGACCGAAGAAGCCCAAACCCTGCAACCCGTCATTTATTAAGCAGAAAATAGAGAGAGAATAAAACATGTCGATGCGTGTGGAAACAGCCCCTTCAGTTACTGTCCTGCGTACCCTGCAACAACCTCAATCTGCGAGTTCTGCCAAGGCCGCAACTGCCACGTTGCCTGTCGTTTCGGCCCTGGGGACCGATCAACTGAGGCTCTCTACCCCCCGCCCCGTTGGCACCCAGCCCATTAAATTGGCTGATTCAGAGACCCAAACCCTGAAGTTGGGCGTGGCTCAAGCCCCCACTTCAGCCGCCAAGGTCGGTGCCACGGTGCCGGTTCAGCCCCTTTCTCTGCTTCAGCCTCCCAGCCAATTGCAGCCCAAACCCTCTCTCACCCAGACGGGTTTAAAAACCCCTGAGGACTATCAGACCGTGTTTAAATGGGTCGAAAAAGTCACAGGTAAACCCATTGCCTATCAGACCCCGGCTGCCCAAAAAGCGTATATCGAGGCGATTCAAGGCAAACCCCAAGAAGCTTACGATCCCCAGGGGTTTCTGGCAGGCATCGGCGTCAAAGGCGCTGTGACCTATGGCCGTGATGACAAAGGTGTGCACAAACTGGTCACCACCATTGATTACACACCCAACAGCACCCATGTTTCTAAGCCTCTGCAGGTCTTCCAGAAAGTGGCTTTCTGGTTCTTTAAACACTTTCCCAAGGCCTTTGGTTGGGTCGCCAACAAAGTCGATGATCTCTATTTTGTCAAAAAAGACATGAAGGCCCAGACCTGGATCAAAACCCCAGTTCCCCAGCCCCCGATTGCCTTGCAAGATCCTTTGATTCCCAAAGAATTGCTCAAACAGGTCTATGCGGGTACCCAAAGCGCCCAAGCCCTGGATGCCGGCTGGAAAGTGACCCCAGCCAGTATCTTTGACAAACACTTCTTAAACGCCCCCCAGGGAGAGCTTTCGGGTCTGTTTGAAGACGATTTCCACATGGGTGTGCCCGATCACGACCATGGCGAAGGCGAACAACACTATGGCTCTTATGCCATTGCCAAACAACTCGGTTTTAGCGATGAACAGGCCCGCCGAATTGGCACCGCCAATTTTGACATGGACCTCAACAATACCGCTTATGGCAATTCCGATGCCTTCCCCGATGGCATTCCCAGCAAACACTTTGACCTCAACAAAGACAAACCCGGCCAACAAGATACCCGTTTTATTTGGGCTCAGCGCCACCTTGATGCCGCTGTTGAATTGGCCAAACGCGGCCATTTTGATCAGGCTGAAAAAGAATTGGGTTATGGCTTACACGGTGTTCAAGACGCTTTTGCGCATGGCCATATCAATATTTCTTCCCATGCAGTTACCGGAGAAATCCCCGATGCGGTAAAATACAATCCCGTGGCGGCTTATGAAGCCACCTTGGCGACAATTGGCTATTTACATGCCTATATCACCCGCGTAATGGCTTAATGACTCAAACCGATTGTAAATGAAACGTGTAGCCGCTGATCTCTTCTCAGTGATTGTGATGGGCATTGGTATTATTGCCCTGTCTTTGGCCTGTCTGCTTTTCTGGTTCTTGGGTCAGTCCAATGCCTCAAAGCCCCAGGTCTTGTTGCAGCGCTTAAAAAGCCTGCACCACCTTGAGGTTTTACAGGCCCAATTGGTGGGCACCCAGGTCTTTCGTGAAGGCAGCCGCATTCCCTTTGGCCATCACGAAGTCGTGGTCTTGGCGCGGGGCCGGGCAGTCTATGGTGTCGACCTCTCCCAGGCCAGCATGAGCCTTTCTGGCCGGCAAATGCGTTTGGAATTGCCCCGGATTGAAGTCTTACACGTGATTCTCAACCCTGACACGATTGACTTTGCAGCCCCCCGTAAGGCCTGGTTGGCCTCACAAGAGGAGTTCGAAATTTTTCGCCAACGGGCGGCTTCTCAGATGCAAACCGATCTCAATCAACAGGCCCGCTCTGCTGAACTGATGGCAGAGGCTGAAAAACAAGCCCAAATGTGGCTGCGCTCTTGGCTGTCGACTTTGGGCCAAAGAGATGCCCAGATTGTGTTTAAATACAGCCAGCAAAAGGCTGCTGTCAACGTGGCTGAAACACCCGCGATTGAAGTGCCTGTCGAAACACCTTAATTAAACGCCTTCATTAAACGCTTTGGCCTTTTTTGAGGCCCCGGCCACTTCCCAACCCTGTGCGTTGGAGCAAGAGGGGTTTGAGAAATTGGCGAATGTCAGCCGTGACTTCAGCACTTTCAGTCAGACATTCAAACCAGGCTTGTAAAAGGGCCTGTACTTCGGGTGGGTGTTGCTCGGGTGATGTATAGAGTTGGTTGAGTACCCTCATGCAGACATTGAGGGCATAGAGGGCTCGCTCCAAATGCAATTCGCCAAAGATAAACCAGGTGGCTTGGGTCTGGTAAAACGCCAGTACCTCCCAGGCATTGGGCTGTGTGCCTTCGCTCTGTGCGTTGAGATGTTCGTGTAATTCCAATTGCTGGTTCATCAGGGCCAAAAAAGCGGCTTGGGTCTCTGCTTCGACAGGGGTGTGTTCCAGCAATAGATAACCCGCAAAGACATAGCGCAAGACACGCCAATTGGGCTGGGTGGCCAATTGGCTTTCGACAAAAGGAAAATGCTGCTCAGGGTGCCAAATACACAGGTATTGAGAGATCAGCAGGGCAATTTCTTGGATTTTGGGATGGGCGCGTTGTAAATCTTGCATGGCCTGGAGGTATTTGCTGGATTTGCGACCATGTTCAACCACCTGTTGGAAGGCGCGATAGGTGCGCAATTCTTGGGGTGAGAGCGGGGCCAAAGCCTGTTCTTCGGGCAGCGCCGCTTGCCAATCAAAGATTTGCGGCAGGGGCAAACCATCGTCTAATTTTTGCAATTCCTCAGCAAAAGCGGGCAATTCAAAGCCTGTAAACAAAAGCCGGATCATTTGCTCAGGCACCATCGGTGCCCCTCCCCACTCGGGCAGTCCATCGTCGGGGTCTTGGGTTGGCGGTAAACCACCTCCCTGCAAGGCATAGGCCTTGGAGAGCTGATCGTAGAGATCGGTCATGGCTGTGTTTTCCTCAATTTTGGGAAGTATCTCATCTGGCGCTGCAGCTTGCAGATAAACACAGTTTAACTGACAACCCCCCTAAAGTACTACGCCAAAGCGTTTGAGCAAGAGTGCCATCGCACTATACAATCCCACGGTCAACAAACAACTCAGCCCCAAAGCCCAGCCGAAAGAAAGCCCTTTGCGCAAAAGCCAAGGCAAAAGCAGAAACATCGGCAGAGAGGGCAAAACAAACCAAAAAGTACCCAAAGAATGGCTGGCCAACAATTCAGGATCGTGGCTGTCGCGCCAAAGCCAGAGCATTCCCAAGATCGAAAGCAGGGGCAGCGAGGCAATCAATCCACCCAGTGTCGGAAATTTTTTTGAGACTTCGCTGATCACCACAATCATGGCTGCAGAAAGTAAAAGTTTAATCAAATAGACCATCGATCTCCCCTGTTTTTTGAGCATGAAACAGACTGTAAAGCACAGGCAAGACAAAAAGGGTGAGCAGAGTCGAGGAGAGAATGCCCCCAATCACCACGGTGGCGAGCGGGCGCTGGACTTCCGAGCCTGTGCCTGTGGCAATCGCCATCGGCACAAAGCCCAAAGAGGCCACCAGAGCGGTCATCAAGACCGGACGCAAGCGGGTTAAAGCCCCTTCGAGAATGGCTGTTCTGAGTAATTGGCCCTCTTCACGCAGCTTGGTAATAAACGAGATCATCACCAGACCGTTGAGGACAGCAACTCCTGAGAGGGCAATAAAACCCACTGCAGCTGTGATTGAGAGCGGAATTCCGCGCAGCCAAAGCAGCAAGATGCCACCCGTCAGCGCCAGAGGCACCCCACTGAAGACCACAATCACGTCTTTGAAGCTCTTAAGGGTGGTATAGAGCAGGGCCAGAATCAAGAGCAGGGCCAAGGGAATCACCCATTGCAGGCGTTGGCTGGCGGAGACCAATTGCTGAAACTGGCCACCCCATTCGATCCAATTGCCGCTGGGAAGCTTTATCTCGCTCTCAACCGCCTGACGGGCTTGATTGACAAACGACATCAAATCCCGACCGCGCACATTGGCGGTGACGACCACCCTGCGCTTGCCATTTTCTCGGCTGATCTGGTTGGGGCCCATCAGGGTTTCAAAACGGGCCAGGGTCGAAAGTGGTACATATTGGCCCTTGCGTCCTGGCAAAGGAATGGGCAGATCTTTGAGTATCGCTGAATCCACCCGCAAAGGCTCTGGCAAACGCACGACCAATTCAAAGCGGCGGTCGCCTTCGAAGACGTAACCGGCTCCTTTGCCGCCTGTGGCAATTTCGAGCACGTCTTGTACATCGGCAATATCCAGCCCATAGCGGGCAATGGCTGGCCTGTCAATTTGCAAGGTCATGACGGGCAGTCCGGTCACTTGTTCTACTTTGACATCGGCTGCCCCTGGGATTTTTTCGAGAATTTCAGCCACTTTTTGGCCCTGTTCCAGCAGCAAATCGAGGTCATCGCCAAAGATTTTGACCCCCAGATCGCTGCGCACGCCCGCAATCAGTTCATTAAAGCGCATTTCAATCGGCTGGGTGAACTCGTAATTATTGCCCAAGACTTCATGGGCTTTGGCTTCGAGTTGTTTAACCAAATCCGCTTTGCTCAACTGCGGGTTGGGCCATTCGGAGCGGGGTTTGATCATCACAATGGTATCCGCCACACTCGGCGGCATGGGGTCGGTGGCAATTTCCGCTGTGCCAATTTTGGCAAAGACCGTTTTGACTTCGGGCAGCTCTTTGAGTTTGTCTTCGAGTGCATCTTGCATTTGTACTGCCTGGGTCAAACTGGTGCCGGGAATACGCAGGGCGTGCATGGCCACATCACCCTCGTCCAGGCTGGGAATAAACTCGGCCCCCATGCGGCTGGCAATTAACCCACTGAGCAGAATCAAGACCCCGGCTGCGGTTAAAATCGGCAGGCGGTAATTGAGTGCGGTCTTTAAAGCCGGCAAATAAAGGCCTTTGACACCCGCCACCAGCCAATTCTCTTTTTCGGAAACCTGCCCTGTGACCAGCAAGGCAACAGCGGCAGGCACCACCGTCATGCTCAATAACATGGCGGCGGCCAGGGCCATGATCACGGTCAGGGCCATCGGTCTGAACATTTTGCCTTCGACCCCCATCAGGGTCAGAATCGGCAAATAGACGATCATAATGATCAGCTCTCCAAAGAGCAGGGCCTGCCGGGCCTCTTTGGCTGCTGCAAAGACCACTTCGCGGCGCTCTGAACCTGTTAATACCCGGCCCAAACGGTGCTGGGCCTGGGCCATTTGGCGCAGGCAGTTTTCGACAATCACCACCGAGCCATCGACAATAATGCCAAAGTCGAGAGCGCCGAGACTCATCAGATTGGCACTGAGTTTACTTGCCACCATGCCACTCAGGGTCAGGCACATCGCCAGGGGAATCACCAAGGCGGTAATCAAAGCTGCGCGAATATTGCCCAAAAACAGAAAGAGAACCACGATCACGAGCAGAGCGCCTTCGAGCAGATTCTCTTTGACGGTTTCGATGGTGGCATCGACCAAGAGAGTGCGATCATAAACCGCTGTGGCTTTGACGCCGGCAGGTAGGGTGCGATTGACCGCTTGGAGGCGTTCGGAGACCTGGTGCGAAACCGTGCGGCTGTTTTCGCCAATCAGCATAAAAACCGTTCCCAGCACCACCTCATGCCCGTCTTTGGTGGCAGCCCCGGTCCGCAATTCTGTGCCCTCGCGAATGCTTGCTACATCCGACATGAGCACGCTGACACCGGCTTGGGTGGCCAAGCGAATCGCCCCAATTTCAGCTGCGGTCTTCACCTGTCCGGGGGCGCGGATCAGGTATTGCTCGCCATTGCGCTCAATATACCCAGCTCCGGCATTGCGGTTATTGCGTTCGAGTGCTGCCAGCAGATCGCGAAAGCTTAAGCCGTAGGCCATCATTTTGGCTGGGTCAGGTAAAATATGAAACTGGCGCAAATAGCCGCCGATGGTGTTGACGTCGGTGACACCTGGGACGCGGCGAAGCTGGGGTTTGATCACCCAATCCTGCAAGGTACGCAAATCTGAGGGGGTATACGGCTTTCCTTCGGGGCTGAGTGCCAGGGGGTCGGCATCCACGGTCCAGAGAAAGATTTCACCCAGACCTGAGGCAATCGGCCCCAAGCTGGGCACCAATTCGGGCGGCAATTGCCCCGCAGCCTGCATCAGGCGCTCGCTGATCAATTGGCGGGCAAAATAGATCGCGATCTCGTCTTTAAAAATCACAGTCACCTGAGAGAGCCCATAACGGGAGATCGAACGGGTGGTTTCGAGCCCCGGCAAACCGGCCATCAAGGTTTCGATTGGGAAGGTGACCCGTTGCTCGACTTCCAGTGGCGAATAACCGGGGGCTTCGGTGTTGATCTGAACCTGCACATTGGTAATATCTGGCACGGCATCAATCGGCAAAAATTGGTAAGAGACCACGCCCAGCACCAAAATCACAACCGAAACCAAGATCATGGCCCAGCGCTGGCGCAAGGCAAATTTTAAAAGCGCCTCAAACATGTTTGACTGCCCCCTAATGATCGTGGCTGGCGGCACTTTTGCCGAGCTCAGCCTTGAGCACAAAACTGTTTAAGGCGGCATAGGGCTGCCCAGGGCTCAAACCAGATTTAACCTCGACCCAGGTCTCGTCTTCTTCCCCCAATTCAAGCGGGCGAACCTCAAAGGTCTCTCCAAATTTGGCAAAGACCACCTGCCAGTCGCGAAAACTCTGAATCGCAGATTTGGCAACCGCCACGGGCACCCGCCGAGCGTCGGTGAGTACTTCCACTGAGACAAACATACCCGGTCGCCAAAATCCGTCGGGATTGGCGATATGTGCATGGGCCTCGGCCCGCCGGGTCTCGGGGTCGACGACCGGGCTGTTGTGAGAAATCACGCCGAAGGCCTCACGCTTGCGGTTTTGCGAGATGACGCGCACGCGCTGCCCCAGCCCGACTTGCTCCAATTGTGTATCGGGTACCAGCATTTCAGCCCAGACAATCGAGAGATCGGCGATCACAAAGACCTCCGAATCCACGCCCACTGACTCGCCCATCGAGAGATGTTTTTGTGTGACCACCCCGCTGATGGGGGAGCGCAGTTCATAGCGGGCGCTTCCCTCTTTGCCTGGACCGACCTGCAGAATTTTGAGCTTTTGCTCCAGGGCAGCCTGTTCAGATTCGACTGCCTGCAGACTCTGGCGCTGCAAAACCCCTGCGCTCTCGCGCTGCAGAACGGCTTCTTCGACCACTCCGCGGTAATGAGAGAGGGCATTTTCGTATTCGGTGCGCGCGGTTTGTGTGTCTTCTTGGGTGGCCAGTTTTGCCTGGGAGAGTTCGCGTTCGCGCTGCATTTTTTGGCGGGCCAAACGCAAATCGGCAAAGGCCGTGAGAATCAGGCTCTTTGCCTCTCCCAAAGGCGCTTTAAGCAATTGATTGTGGATTGCTTCGGGGTCTTGGCCCTGACGCAGGAGTTTGAGTAAGCTGAGCAAAGCTTGGCGCTGGCTCTCTTCGCGTTGCCATAAAAAGCGCTCACGGCTGCTTTTTTGCTGCAATAAGACCCGTTGCAGGCGCAAATCAGACAATTCGCGACTGTGAATCACAGCCAAGATTTCGCCTTTGCCCACCTTTTCGCCGACATGTTTGAGCACCTCGATCGCCCGACCCGCCAAAGGGGGCACAATATGTACATATTTGTCTTGATCCAGTGCAATCTGGCCGGGGAACACCAGCTTTTTGCTCAAGACCTGTGGCCCCGCTGTGAGAATTTGAATCTCAGAGCGTTGGCGCATCTCATCGGGCACCTGTAAGCGCCCCTCTTCCTGGCTGTAAGCCCAGCGATAGGTTTTGCCTTGGAACTGTCCCTCAAAGAGGGCTTCAAAGGAATGGGGCTCGTAGATCTCCTGCTGCCCACGCAAATAGTCACGCTCGGACTTGAAGCTGATGGCGTCAGTTTTACCCAGGCGTTTGACCTGGGCCTTGAGCGAAAAGCCTTGGAAGGGCAGGGCTTTGCCTTGGCGCAGAAGATAAACCCGAAATTCAGGCGGCACATCACTTTCGTAGATTTTGACCTCCAATTGCAGGTCTTTGTCGTTGAGCAGGCGCCCCCCATGGGGGCCTTTTAAGGTTTTTTTTGTCTCTTCATGACCTGTTTCTTCATGGTCTGCGGACTCAGCAATCTGATGCCCATGGGGATCTGCACCTGGGGCAGGGGGTTTCAGATTGAGCACTGCAAAACCAGCCAAGAGACCGATGACAAGGATGAACAGTGAGAGATAGAGATTTTTTTTGAACACAGAATTGCCTTTCTAAATAGACACAAAATCCAGCGCAGCGCGCAGATGGGGTTAGAAAGGCGGCTTCAAATCAGCAGATAGGTGGTGGCGAGAATCTGCTCTCGCTGCTTGGGGGGCGGATGAGGATTCGCTAAAACAGGTGCTTGGGTCTGTTGTAGAACCCCTGCGGGCTCGGGTCTCGC
The DNA here is from genome assembly GCA_051715345.1 of Candidatus Blackallbacteria bacterium. Lineage (GTDB taxonomy): Bacteria > Cyanobacteriota > Sericytochromatia > UBA7694 > UBA7694. Next base: position 86,555 of record JBPXJQ010000061.1, on the reverse strand, counting down.
AAAGATCCCGAAGGCCCCTTCTGCCAAAAGTCGGGCCAAACGCAGGCCCAAAGCGTCTTGGGCCGCATTGGTATTTTGACTCAGATAGGTCTCGGGATGCACAAAGGAGAGATGCAGATCGCTGCACTCTCCCTCGTGTTCGCAGTGATGTGCGTTTTGTTCTGGCTGTGATGATTCATGGTGAGGATCTGAATCTGAGTCCCCATGCGCGTGGGCTGTTGGGGTTTCAATCGTCACCTGTCCATTGGCCTGCACACAGAGAATTAACTCCGAAACCCCTTCGTGGTGGGCCACAAAAAAGTGGGTGAGTAAACTGACGAGCAGAATCCAGCCAAAGAATAAACGCTGACGATGTAAACAGTGCATGGAGGAATCTTAACATGCTCAGATTTAAGCGCAAAATCAATTGTGTTAGCATGGGTCTGTGAATTCTGATTCAAAAAGGCCCCTATGTTCATTACTGAAATCCTGATTATTCTGGCGCTGATTCTGCTCAATGGCCTCTTTGCCATGGCTGAAATTGCGATTGTCTCAGCCCGCAAAATCCGGCTTGAAGCTGCGGCCAACGAAGGCGATCGCGGGGCTGAATGGGCACTTAAATTGGCCCAAAGCCCCAATCGCCTGCTTTCAACGGTGCAGATTGGCATCACCCTGATTGGCATCATCACGGGGGTCTTTAGCGGTGCTGAGATTGCCCAAAAGCTCAGCGTTTATTTCAACACCTTTCCGCTCTTGCAGCCTTACAGTCTCTCGCTGGGGCTGGCGGTCGTGATCATGGTGATCACCTTCTTTTCCCTGATTCTGGGTGAACTCGTGCCCAAACGCCTGGCCTTGGCCCATCCGGAGCGCATTGCCAAAGTGATGGCCCGGCCCATGCACCTGCTCTCGCAGTGGGCCACGCCCCTGGTCTGGCTGCTGAGCAGCACCACCGACCTGATTCTCAGCCTGCTGCGTGTGCCTCCCAACCGCGAAGCCCTGGTGACCGAAGAAGAAATCACTGCCCTGATTGCCCAAGGGGCCACCACAGGTGTGATCGATGAAATTGAAGAAGAAATTGTCAAACGGGTCTTTCATTTGGGCGAGCGCAGCATCGACGCCCTGATGACCCACCGCCACGACGTGGTTTGGCTCAAACAGGGAGAAGATTCGGCCCAGCACCAGGCCAAAATCCTGGCTGAAGCCCACTCGGTCTACCCGGTTTGCCAAGAAAATCTCGACACGGTGCTGGGGATTGTGCATGTCAAAGACCTGCTTGCCCAGATGTTTAACCAGGAAAAACCCGAACTGGAACAAACGCTGAGACCTGTGCTCTTTGTGCCCGAAAATATGAAGGTGTATAAGGTCTTGCAGCGCTTTCAGGATTCGCGCATTCACTGTGCCATGGTGCTGGACGAATACGGCTCTGTGCTGGGATTGGTCACCCTCAACGATCTGCTCAGCGATCTCGTCAGTGATGTCTCCAGCCACCCCGACCCCGAAGCGGGGATTGTGACCCGTGCCGATGGCTCTTGGCTGGTTGAGGGCCAATTGCCCTTTGAAGACTTCGCCGATTATTTTGACCTGCCCGAGAAAGAACTTGCAGAGCTGGAAGGTTTTCGCACCGTTGCGGGCTTTTTATTGGCTTTGCTGGAGCAGATTCCCCAAGAGGGGGTGCAAATCACCTGGGGCGCTTATACCTTTGAGGTGGTGGACATGGATCACCACCGCATTGACAAGGTGCTGGTGTCGAAAAAGAGTTAGGCGTATCTCTCTCGAATTGGGTTTGCTGGTAAGGGGATTCGTTTTGGATGGCGCTTGCAAACATAATGTTATTAGTGTTAACATTGATCTCATAAACTGAGATCTCCATCATTGCTGATCGCGTCAAAGAAGGTTAAACATGATACTTTCTGATTTGAAATACCTTTTGTGGATCATTTATCCTGTTGACTGGTTCACATTTAAAACAAAAAAATCTTCATCCGAAGTTGAACAAATTTTAAAAAAGAGCATTTTAAATCGTCAACCCTTTGGACTATTTTGGAATAAAAAATCCTATTTAATACGCTCAATTTATTCTTATTATGGGAAATATTATAATAATAAATTTAAAATTACAGATAATCGTAACCCCTTTAGTTTTGACGCCCCAATTATTCGTGGAAAAATTCAAACCCAAGAAAAATATACGCTGATTCATATCAAAATGTCCTATTCCAAACTGACTCAATTCGGATATTTGTATCTTTTGATCAAATTTTCTTTGTTATCTTATTTTTTTTATGTGTTTCTGCCCAATATGATCCCATTGAACAATGGCGTGCTTGGACCTCGTTGGCTTTTTCTTCTCTTGATTAATGTCTTCATGATTAATGTCTTCTTTTGGCTTTTTCACTATACTTTTTTTATGCGGATTCAAAAGACAAAACTCAACTTTATGCATTTGCTCGATGCCAAACTTGTGGGCACGAATTAGACATTGCTGAATTTGATGCACTTATACCTTTGAAGTGGTGGATATGGACCACCACCGGATTGACAAGGTACTGGTGTCGAAAAAGAGCTGATGGCATGTGATTGACAGGGACGGGTCAAGCTGTGTTAGGCTGAATCCCACTTATGTTTATTCCTCCCCCGTAAAATACCCCACACACCCATTTCGCATCTATTTCGCACCCTGCTGTGCTCTGCTTCAGCCAATGCGCTGAAGCCTCCCTGTGTTGGCTATTTTAGAATAGAAAGAACTCCCTTTTAAATGTTGCAAAAAGCACTCAAAAAAACACTCAATTATTTATCTCCCCACAATTTTAAGCCAGATATTTTATCTGGCTTAACCGTTGCTCTGGCCCTGATTCCCGAAGCCATTGCCTTTGCCTTTGTCGCCAAAGTAGATCCCATGGTGGGGCTCTATGCTGCCTTTATGGTCAGCCTGATCGCAGGCTTGCTCAGTGGTCGCCCTGGCATGATCTCGGGTGCCACCGGTGCTTTGGCCGTTGTCATGGTCTCTTTGGTGGTACAACACGGCGTCCAGTATTTATTCGCCACAGTGGTCTTGATGGGCCTGATTCAGATTTTGGCAGGGGTGTTTAAACTGGGTAAGTTTTCGCGTATGATTCCCCACCCGGTCATGCTGGGTTTTGTCAACGGCCTGGCGATTGTGATCATGCTGGCCCAAATCCCGCAAATGCAAACCCACACCCCCGAAGGCCATTGGGGCTTTCTCCAGGGGCAGTGGCTGCCACCGCAATTGTTGTTCCCCATGTTGGGCATGATCGCGCTGACCATGACCATTACCCATTTTTTGCCAAAACTCACCAAAGCCATTCCCTCTTCCCTGGCCGCCATTGTGCTGGTCAGCCTGGGGGTTTTGGTGTTTAAAATAGACACCCCCACCGTGGCAAATATGCTCAAAGGTCAAGCGCTGAGCGCCTCTTTGCCTCCCTTTCAGATTCCGGCTGTGCCCTTCAACTTCGAGACATTTAAAATCATCCTGCCTTATGCTGTGATTCTGGCCTTTATTGGCCTGATTGAGTCTTTGATGACCCTGGCCCTGATCGACGAAATCACGGAAACCCGTGGCCACACCAGTCAGGAATGTCTGGCCCAAGGCACCGCCAACGTGATTACTGGTTTCTTTGGCGGCATGGGCGGCTGCGCCATGATTGGCCAAAGCATGATCAATATCCAATCCGGCGGACGGGGTCGGCTGTCTGGCATTGTGGCTGGACTCGGTCTCTTGGCCGCGATTTTATTCGCCTCGCCGCTGATGATGCAAATTCCGCTGGCAGCCTTGGTGGGTGTGATGTTTATGGTGGTGATTGGCACCTTTGAATGGTCCAGTTTGCGCATTTTGGGCAAAATCCCCAAAAGTGATGCCTTTGTCTTGGTGCTGGTTTCGAGCGTGACCGTCTTTACCGATTTGGCCACCGCCGTTTTGGCCGGAATTGTGGTTTCGGCGCTGGTGTTTAGTTGGAAAAAGGCCGAGTATATCCAAGTCAAAGCCTATACAGACGAAAAAGGCGGCAAACATTACCAGATCAGTGGCTATCTGTTCTTTGCCTCGGTGCAGAACTTTCTGGAAGCCTTTGAGATCAAAACGGATCCCGACGCCATTTACATCGACTTTGAGCATTCCCGGATTATGGACCACTCTGGCCTGGAAGCGGTTCATGCCCTGACCGAAAAATACCTCAAACAGGGCAAAGAACTGCATCTGTACCATCTCAGCGAAGAATGCCGCGACCTGGTCAAAAAAGCCAATGGCCTGATTCAGGTCAACATCCAAACGGGATCGCTTAAAAGCGAAGTGGTTTTGCATCTGTAAGGGCCCTGCACAAGCACTTATGGGCGGTTGGTTTGCCTGTATATCTGGGATTTTACTTACATTTGACCAGAAATGTGTGATGGCATATATGCTATCATAAGGGCATGTCAATCAAAATCGTGTTAGATACAAATGTCCTCATTGGTGCATTATTGGGGCCCTCTGGGGCCAACCGTGAAGTGCTCAGAAGGTGTTTTGCAGGAAACTTTTTGCCATTGATTGGAAATACCCTGTTCTGTGAATACGAAGCTGTTTTTTCACGTCCAGAAATACTCAAGAAATGCCGACTCAACCAGGACCAACGGATTCAGTTTTTCGCTTCTTTTTTGCATATCTGCGAATGGGTCAAAATATCTTACTTATGGCGTCCCAATTTGTATGACGAAAAAGATAATTTTTTAATTGAACTCGCTGTGGCTGGCAATGCAGATTTTTTGCTCACCAATAATCTGCGCGATTTTCGAGAGATGGAATTGTCTTTCCCGGGTCTCAAGATTTTGTCTCCCATTGAATTACTGAAAGAGGTTTAAAATGGCCACACTCACGATTCGTCTGCCCGATGATACCCATGCGAGGCTAAAAGAATTGGCCAAACGCAGGAAGATCAGTGTCAATAAACTGATGGAAGAACTCTCTGGTATTGCCCTTGCCGAATTTGATGCTGAAACCCGTTTTCGTCTTCTTGCGGCACAGGGCTCACGGGAAATGGGTTTGGCTTTGCTGGCCCAATTAGATCAAGAGGGCTGATTAAAAACCAACGAGGCCGGTTTTTTACCTTGTATGTCATCGCTTCGAATGGGTCTATTCCAGTTGACACCAAGAAATCCGACTCATCATTGGACAACCCCAGTCCCACCAAAAATATTCCAAAAACGCACCAAGGGTCAGAAAAAGAAAAAGGGTGAGCTTATGGGGCAGAAATGGCTTCATATTTTGATCATTTTAATACACATACCTACGCGGTCAAGAGATCGGTTGAGAAAAGTCCTCGCCTTGCCCCCGGCCCCCAATCCGACTAAACTGAAGCATCGCTGCTGCAGGAGGGTGTTTTCTCTATGTATATTCGGGATTTTATCGCCAAATGGCAGGCCTCTTCACTCAAAGAGCGTTCGGCCAGCCAAGAGCATTTTATCGACGTCTGCCGTTTGCTTGGCCAGCAGACCCCCAGCGAAGCCGATCCCCAGGGCCTGTGGTACACCTTCGAAAAAGGGGCGGCCAAACAAGGCGGCGGCCAGGGTTTTGCCGATGTGTGGCGCAAGGGCTGTTTTGCCTGGGAATACAAGGGCAAAGCCGCCGATCTCAACAAGGCTTACGATCAATTGCTGCGCTACCGCTCGGCCCTGGAAAACCCGCCGCTCTTGATTGTCTCGGACATGGACGTGATTGAAATTCACACCAATTTCACCAATACCCCCGAAATCATTCACCGCCTGAGTTTGGCCGATCTCGACCAGCCCGAAGCCCTGGAAAAACTCAAGTGGATCTTTGTCAATCCCGAAAACTTTCGGCCCGGCATTACGGTGGAGCAGATCACCACCCAGGCCGCAGAGCAATTTGCCCGTTTGGCGCAAACCCTGCGGGAGCGCGGCCATGCCCCCCAAGCGGTGGCGCATTTTTTGAGCAAATTGGTCTTTTGCCTCTTTGCCGAAGATGTCGGGCTCTTGCCCAAAAACATCTTGGGGCAGTTGATTGAAAACGCGGGCAAAGACCTGGCTCTGTTTAATGAAATGCTGGCTGAACTCCTGCTCAAAATGAACAGCGGCGGGCGTTTTGGTGTGCAGCGTATTCGCCATTTTAACGGTGGCCTCTTCAGCGATCAGCTCACCCTGCCGCTGCAAGCAGAAGATATTCCCGTGCTGGAAGCCTGCTCGCGCCTGGACTGGGGCAAGGTCGAACCGAGTATCTTGGGCACGCTGTTTGAGCGCGGCCTGGACCCGGCCAAACGCAGCCAATTGGGCGCACATTATACCCCCCGTGCAGATATGGAGCGGGTAGTGGACCCTGTGATGATGGAACCCCTGCGCCGGGAGTGGGTCAATCTGCTGGCCCAAAATGCCGCCGCCCTCGACAAAGCCAGCGCCAGCGGTCACAAAGCCAGTTTGACAAAAGCGCAAAACGAATCCCGCAGCCGGATTCAGGCTTTTTTGGCCAAGGTGCGTGGCCTGCGGGTGCTCGATCCGGCTTGTGGCTCGGGCAATTTTCTCTATGTGGCCCTGGAGCGCCTGCACAGCCTCGAAAAAGACATTCTCTACCGCTTGGCCGATCTCGAAGGCGGGCAGATGTCATTGGATATTCAGATTGGCCCCCATCAGGTCTTTGGCCTCGAACTCAACCCCTATGCCGCTGAGTTGGCGCGAGTCACGGTCTGGATTGGCCATTTGCAGTGGATGATTCAAAACGGCTTTGGCTATGCCGAAGACCCGATTCTGCAAAACCTGGAAAATATCCAGCAGCGCGATGCCATTTTGGATCTGAGCGGCCCTGTGCCCCAGATCCCCGATTGGCCCGAAGTGGATTTTATTGTGGGCAATCCGCCGTTTTTGGGGGGGAGTAAACTGCGCAGCGCATTTGGAGATGACTATTATGAAAAACTCAGACAGGTCTATGCCCAAGAACTACCGGGTGGCGCAGATTTGGTCTGTTACTGGTTTGAACGCAGCCGTCAACAAATTGCAAAAGGTCTCACTCAAAGATCGGGCTTGATTGCCACTCAAGCCATTCGCACAGCAGCCAACCAAGCGGTACTGAAACGCATCAAAGAAAGCGGCAATATTTACTGGGCAGAATCAGACAGGGCGTGGATCTTAGACGGTGCAGACGTTCGTGTCTCAATGATTGCTTTTGATAATGGTTCAGAGAAATCATTGATTCTGGACGGGAAAGAAGTCGAACAGATTCATCCTGATTTAAGTTCTCAGACATCGAACACAACGGAAGCACTTTCTTTAAGCGAGAATCAAGGGATTGCTTTTGTTGGGAGCCAAAAAATTGGCCCATTTGAAATTCCTGCACATCAAGCATTGGAAATGAATAAACAGTCATTTAATCCAAACGGAAGGCCAAATAGTGATGTTCTAAGACCTTCTGCTATTGGAGCGGATATAGTTGGACGAAATCGAGACCTTTGGATTATCGATTTTGATGGATTAAGTCTTGATGAAGCAGAATTATATGAAAAACCATTTGAACACGTAAAAAAATTCGTTTATCCAGAAAGAATCCAAAACCGAAGACCTATTAGAGCAAAAAAATGGTGGTTACATGGCGACCCTCAGCCTGCGATGCGTAAATCCATATTAAATTTCAAGCGTTTTGTTGTGACTTCTCGGGTTTCAAAACATAGGATTTTTGTGTGGTTGCAATCCCCGACTCTACCTGACTATAAACTCTGTGTCATAGTCCGTGATGATGATACCTGTTTTGGGGTTTTGCACTCCCGCATTCATGAACTCTGGAGTTTAAAACAAGGTTCCATTCATGGAGATGGAAAAGACGGGGGGCGCCCCGTTTACAATGTGGGCTCCTGCTTCGAAACCTTCCCCTTTCCCCCCGGCCTGACCCCCAATTTGGCCCCCACTGAATACAGTAACCCCCAGGCCGAAGCGATTGGAGAAGCGGCCCGGCGGCTGAATGAGCTGCGCGAGAACTGGCTCAACCCGCCTGATCTGGTGCAGCGTGTGCCCGAAGGGGTGCCGGGTTATCCTGAGCGCATTTTGCCCAAAGATGCCGAGGCCGAAAAAGAGCTGAAAAAGCGCACCCTGACCAATCTCTACAATGCCCGCCCGGCTTGGCTAGTCAAGGCCCATGCCCGGCTCGACGAAGCGGTTGCTGCGGCTTATGGCTGGCCTGCCGATCTGCCCGATCAAGACGTCTTGGCCCACCTGCTGGCCTTGAATCGGGAGCGCAGTCAATGAATCTATATCCTTATCAGTATCAAGTGCTGCGTTATATCCATGACCGCAATACCGGCGAGTTTATCAATCTGGGTGTGGTGCTCCGTTTTTCCGATTCATTGGGAAACCCGCTTCAATCGCGATTTACCTCTAAATTCAAACGCCTCAGCCAATTTTTCAAGACAGAACCTGCAACCCTCAAAAGCTTAAAAAGCGTCTTGACCCACACGCAGCAAAAATTACAGCAGATGCAGGCCGGGAAGTTGGCCGTGACCCGCAACCCTGATTTGGAAGAAATCACCCGCTATTTGCTCCCCCCTGATGACAGCTCGCTCATTTTTACGCCACCTCAAGAAGCACTGGCCCCAGCGCCAGAACAAGCCCTGAATCACTTGTTTTTCTCATTGGTTGAGCGCTATGAACCCAACACGCCCACTCACAGCCCCGACGATAAAGACGTTTGGAAAAAAGTCTACCAAAAGTTATTTACCGAGCAACAGGTGATGAACTATTTAAAGCCCCATGAAGTCAAAACAGAACACGATGCAATTCCCTTTGACTATGCCTGGAAAAATGGCTCTTGGCATTGTTTAAAACCAATCACCTTTGACCTCAAAGAAGAAAGTGCCATCAAAGACAAAGTGCGCAAACATGCTGCCCAAATCTATGAGCTTCAAACCAGCTCAGAACAACTCCAAATCTATTTTTTGGCAGAAATGCCCAAGCTGCATCCCGAACTGAGAGAATGGGTGCAAAACTATTTGACAGATCCACGTCTGAGTCAGCAAAACATTGCCGTAGAACTGATTCCTGAAGAGCAAGCCCCCGATTTTTCGTACACTTTTTCAAACAAAATTTTGGCTGAGCAGCCTCATATTTAACTGATAGAGTAAACGGGGAATCTGGTAGAGTAATTGCCCAAACTGATAGAGCAAATTGAAAATCTGATAGAGTAAACGCCCAATCTGATAGAATAAAGCTCTCAAGTGAGAGAACAATCAGGTAAAAATGAAAAGAACTTTAAAACACCCCTTGCTCCCATTCAGCTTGGCCCTTTTGCTCTTAAGCGGCTGTTATGCCAAACACGCCCCCGAGACAGAAAGCCCGCTGCCCGCCCAAAAGCAGGCTGAAATCAATGCCTGCCTAGCTGAACAAAACCTGATTCCCGAAGAGCGCAATTACCAAGGGCTGTTTACCCCTACACCGCCTGCGGGCGATCTCGGCAATTTTGCCCAGCTCAGCCCCGGCTTGTATCGTGGTGCCCGTCCCACAGCAAAGGGCCTGTGCCAACTCAAAGCCCTGGGTATCAAAACCGTGATCTCACTCGAAAACTTGGAGCCGATTGTGGCCTGGGAAAAAGCCAATGCAAAAAAACTGGGGCTGGAATTTGTGAATCTGCCCATGAGTGTCTTTTCGACCCCCAGCCCCGAACAGGTGGCGGCGTTCTTAAAACAGACCGAAACCGCAGCCCAAAAGCCCGTTTACTTTCACTGCATGCAGGGCAGCGACCGCACAGGCTCCTTGGCTTTGGTCTACCGCATGCGTGTGCAAGGCTGGACCTTTGAAAAAGCCTATGCCGAGATGCAGCAACACGGCTTTCACGAATACTTGCTGGGCTTGCAGGGATTTATTCGTGGGCAGAAACAACCGCTTTCGAACTGAGCAACTTGTTTCAAGCATATTTCTACGCTTAAAATACAGCAGAAAATCAAAAGCCTGCCCTCTCTCCCAAAAAGGAAGTCTCACCCATGTTCATCGGTTTATTTGCTCCCAAAAGATTATTGGTATTCCCTTTCCTTGCTGGTGCAATCTGCAGCACTCTGCTCATGCCTGTTTCTACTCCAGCCGCCCCTTCTCTCCCGCAGGCGCTGACCAATACCAGCTGGCGTTTGGTTGAAATTCAATCTATGGATGATGCTCAGCCTCCCAAGCGTCCGATTGACAGAACCAAATACACCCTGACATTGGCTACCGATGGGGCCTTAAAATTGAAGTTGGACTGCAATCAATATCAGGGCAAATGGTCGGCACAGGCCAGTTCAGAGCTCAGCACGGGCAGCCTTCTGCTGGGACCTGTGATGGGCACAAAAATGGCGTGTCCTTCCCCCAGTTATGGTCCCCAGCTTAGTGTACAGATAGAAAACATTCGTTCTTATCTGCTCAAAGACGGCAAATTGTATCTGAGTTTAAAAGCCGATGGCGGCATCTGGGTCTGGGAACCCCTTCACCAGTTCAACAATCAGCCCAATCAAGCCCTTGAAGCTGCCATTTTCAAGCAATATCCTGATTACAGCAATGTCAATCAGGGAGATGACCCAGCTTTAAGTTCCCGCTATATTTACAACCAAGTAGATCTCAATGGTGATGGCAAAAACGAGCTTCTGGTCTATTTGCTCGGGCCCGCTTTTTGTGGCACAGGCGGCTGTCAGCTGCTGATTCTCAGTGCCCAATATCAGGTTATCGGAGAGATGTCACTTGTGAGTACGCCCATCCAAGTTTCCTCTCAGGCCCCAAAAGGCTGGAAACAGCTCAGTTGGACACAAACAGGTGGTGGAGCCCCCGCTCAAACCGTTGTAGCTCGGTTCAACGGCAAAAAATACACAGTAGCGCCAGGAAAAACAGCCTTGCCTGGTACGCACTATTTACAAGGTTTTCGTGAGTTTCAGCAGGGAGCCGTATTAAATTCAAGCCAGAAACCAGCGAATCCCTTCAAACAGCGCCCAGCCACCCGCCAATAAAAGCAAAGCAGCTGAAATTCGGTTAATGATCTGGCCGTGGTATTTGAGAAAACTGACCTGTTTGCTCAGGCCTGTAAACAGGCTGGCCAAAAATAACAAGAGGGTGTATCCCAGGCCATAAGCGGCCATGGTGGCCACCGACAGCAAGAGATTTTCTGAGGTGGCTGCCAGAGCCAATACCCCAAACAAAACCGGGCTGGCACAGGGCGAGCTGATCAAGGCAAAAGCCATGCCCACGACAAAAGGCCCGGCATTGGGCACCCGATTAACCACCTGGGGCAGAGGCAAATGAATCCACTCCAGCATGGCGGCGGCCATGACCATGACAATCAGGGCCACAGCCACAAAGAGCCAGCCTTTGTAGACCACCATCACAGCCTGAGCAAAACCCGAGGCCAGTCCAAAGAGCGAGGTCACCAGCACCACTCCCAGCACAAACGATCCGGCCTTTAAAAAGGCATCTTTGCGGCTTTCGATTTTAAGGGTGCCAATATACCCCAAATTGAGGGGCAACATGGCCAAAATACACGGCGAAATGCTGCCCAGGATTCCGCCCAGAAAAGCCATGGCCAAGAGAGCCGGGAAAGGCAACCCAGCACCTTGATTGGCAACCAGATCCCCATACCAGCCTTCACTCTGGCTCAAGACCCGTTCGAGCAAAAGCGGGTTAAAGAGTGCAATCAGACCCAGGATCAGCAGGCCTGAAAAAAGCAGACCCAGCCCCCACACCGCCAGCGGCCTTTTTTGTGTGGGTTTTTGCTCAGAACGGGCAGCCATGGTTTTACTCCTTGTGAGCGGCCAGGGCTTTGTTCAACGCGGCCACATATTTGTCTTTGCGACCTTCAGCCATAAAGACCGACAGCACTTTTTTGGTCTCGGGATCAATGATTGCCACTGTTGAGGTGCGTGAACCGTACTCCGCATAAAATTTTTCCAGGCCCAGTTCTTTGACCTTTTTTTCGGCTTCTGCTGTGGTTTTGGCGTTGGTGACATCGAGCATGACCCATTGGGCTTTGCTCATGTACTCTTTCATCACGCCCATTACGGTGGGAGAGATTTTTTTGCAGGCCGGGCACCAGTCCGCTTTGACCACAGCGACAATCGGCATATTCTGTGCTTTGGCGGGCTGAGTAGCTGCTTCGGCTGCGCTGGGTTTTTCTGCCAAAGCGGGGGTAACGATCGCGCCTGCAGCCAACAAGAGCGCGGCCATTGAGAGGGCAATAGGTTTAAACATATGATTTTTTCTCCTTAAATCTGGAAACAAGTTTAGATTGCATGTGACCCATGCTTTTTTTACTCTAACTGGAAGCGCTTGAGAAAAATGTCAGTTGGTTGACAATCAAAAATAGAATTTTTCTCGCACTCTTTCACTGGCTACCCAGGTGGCAATGGTGTTTGAAATGCGCAAAGGTTGATCTTCATTGAGATAGTGAATGCCACCTCCCACAGACGCAACTGTGAGATTTTTAAAGTGTGTTTGCGCATAATCCAGCTGAGCTTGTTGAATCAAAAACCCAGGTTCTGCTTTTATAAGCAAAATGGGAATAAGGGATTCTTTTAGCCCCTTTGCATTTTGATTGAAAATATCCGCGATTCCCGTTTGAGCTTGGATATCTTTGGCAATCGTGGCGGGTCCCATCCCTTCCAGTAAAACCTTTTGGCGTATGGCCGGTTCAGCAAAAGGAGCACTGTAGAATGCCAACTCTTGCGGTGACAAACTTCGCTTGGTAAACATGGATAAAAACAGAGGAACAGGGTTCATGCCTACCAAAGCCAGCTTGGCCATCAGTGGATTTTCCATTTGCTGAAACATCATTTGCTGAAAAGGTGTAATCGATTTTATCCATTCCTGAGAAGGCATATACGCCCCTTCCAGAATCACCAGTCGTTTCACCCGTTCTGGATGGCGAATGGCATAGTGAATGCCTACTACAGAGCCCAGATCTGTCACAACCAAAGTCATGTCACGGTAATTTTGGGCCTCAATGAAGTCAGATAAAAACTGGTACTGACTTGCAAAATCGTAGTTGATATTCAAGGGTTTATCTGATTGGCCATACCCCAAAAAATCAAGCGCGATGGCATTTCCAACTCTTGCAAGCTCAGGAACGAGCTTTCGCCAAAGGCCAGCATGGGCAGGAATGCCATGTAACATTAAAATGGGTTCACCTTGGCCTGCTTGTAAATAATGGGCTTTGCCCTGGGGCAGGTGAGTATATTGCGATTGAGGAACTGTGTTCTCTGCTCTGGCTTGAAGAGAGAGCAACAAGGTTAAAGAAATCCACAATAACGCCCCCCTTTTTTTGCGCCGTCCAGATCTGAATTGAGGTTGTGTATTTTGCATATTTTAGGCCTTTCTTTCTTTTCCTGAAATCGGACAGGTTGAAAAACCCAAGAAATAATAAACACTGCAACTGCCCATCACAGCCGTGAGCATCAACATGAACCCCACCATTAACGACAGCCATGCGATTGGGCCGCTTAAACTATTTTGGTAAACAAGCCAACCTGTCAGCGGCAAAAATAGGGCCCTCATCAGGCGATCCACGCGACCGACATTGCGGGTGGTGAGCATTTTCAAAATACGGGATTGTATTGTCATGTTCATCTCCTTGGAATTTTTTCATGGTTCATCCAAATTCTAAGGGGTTTTATTAAACAAATTAATAGGGTTAATCATTCAAATATTTTCACAAGATTTGTGATAATATCCAGAGATAAGAATTGGGTCAGTTTGAAGACGGAGGCCAAATGGTTCCCCATTTACAAGACATTCAGACATTTTTAGTGGTGTGCGAGACCGGCGGAATGGGCAAAGCTGCCAATATTTTGCAGCTTTCTACCAATGCTGTCAGCCAGCGCATCAAACGCCTGGAAAGCCAATTGGGGGTTCAGCTTTTAAACCGCAGCACACGCAGTTTGAGCCCCACGGCCCAGGGCCAACAGCTTCTGAGTAAAGCGCGTTTGCTCTTGAGCGAGTTGGAAAGCATTCTTGAAGATATTTCACCCCATCCTTCTGAATTAGCTGGAGTGGTAAGACTGGGCCTGCCCAGTGGCATGTTATCTGAATATGTTTTAAAGCAGCTCAATTCCCTGCTTATTTCTCAGCCCAAATTGCACTTGCAAATTGAAATTCTCAACGATCCCGCAGAGGTCATTTCCCGCAATTTGGACTTGGGCATTACCCCCTTCCCACCGCGTGATCTGGCTTTGATCTCCCGCAAAATAGGCTCTGTCAGTTGGAAGTTATGCGCCGCTCCGGCTTATGTGCAGCGCGCGGGTTTGCCTCAAACCCTGGCCGAATTAAGCCAACATCGTTGTCTCTGTTTTCTGTCCAATCCCCCTCAGCGCCATTGGGATCTTTTGGACACCAACAACCAAATCGTCTCAGTGGCGGTTTCCGGCCCACTGGAAAGCAACGATAGCCGTCTCTTGGGAGATGCGGTATATGCCGGTTTGGGCATTGGGGTGCGTTCAACGCGAGAGCTTCTCGATGCGGTCGCATCAAATAAACTGATCCCTGTCTTGCCAGACTATACCTTTCAAGCCATCGATGTTCTGGTCTTATACAGCCGGGGGCGTTTAAAAAGCCGCAAAGTGAAAGCTGTTTATGATGCTCTCACTGAGGCGCTTCGCTGGATTGAGTAATTTTGATTTGTCAGCTAACTGACAGCAAAAATATCTTTCAGCCTCTATACTCAATTTTGTCTTCAATCCCCATTGAGACAGCCGATGAAAATGAAGCCGATGAATAACTACCCTGGCCATTTTCATCGGTTTTTCTATTCAATCAGGAGGCCTGTTATGCAAATTCCCCCTTCTTTCCCGGTTCAAACATCAGAAGGCCCTGTTCACAGGCCCGCCCATCGCAATCAAACACAGCTGCCCCTTCAAGATCAAACAAAACCAGATGCTCAAGACAGACTGCAAACACATCATCTCCCCTCTGAAAAAACACTGACACAGGTGGAACTTTGGGAGCCCAAGGACGCGCCAATTCAATCCCTAGCGGAGATCGAGCAGCTTTTAAAAGACGTTATCCATCAATCTTTCCCCGAACTCAAAACAGCAAAAATTGGCTTGGCTTCATTAAAGAATGAGTCTGTTTTTTTTCAAAGCAATTTTAAACCTTTGAGCCTGTTCAAAAAAAACAAACATTATCTCATTCAAGTCAATCCAGCCATCTTTAAGCGCAACTTGCCCAAAGAGGCTGCAAAGGCCATTTTGGCCCATGAGCTTTCTCATACCTTGGATTATCACAAGGGAGGAATGGGTGGCATCATCGGTGTGGGGTGGCATTTAATCAGCGATCCCACTTGTTATGAACACCTAACGGATTTACAAGCCATTTCAAGGGGGTATGGTAAGGGCTTGATGGCCTACAGAAACTGGGTCTATACACAAATCCCTGCCAAAGATTTAGAAAAAAAACAAACGACTTATTACCAGCCGCATGAAATTCAAGCCCTGATCTTGAGCTTGGAACAAGCGCAGAATCAAGGCCAAGCAACAAACTTGATCCAATCTTGGTTAAACGATCCCCCCCTTCAGTTCTCAGAAATTACACAACGCCTGGAAATCCTCAGCGGTCAACAGAAACATGTCAAACAAAAACATAAAGCAGGGGGGCCCCAATAATTCAATGACAAACGCATTGCCCTTAAGGGGTTTTCGGACAAACACGCAAAAAACCAAGATCAATTTAAATGAATTGGAAGCAGGGGTTCCCGAAAAAGATGGTATCCCAGCTATCTTAAATCCGCTATTTGAAAGTGCCGAGCAGGCCCAAAGCTGGCTGCAGTTGAAAGAACCTGTGATCGCGTTAATCATCAACCAAACCGCCCGCGCCTATCCCTTGCAGATTTTGATTTGGCATGAAATTGTCAACGATCAATTGGCTCAGACACCTGTATTGGTGAGTTTTTGTCCGCTTTGTTATAGTGCCTTGGTTTTTAAACGTCAGATAAACGATGAAACATTCTCATTTGGCGTCTCTGGCATGTTGCGGCATTCAGATTTGGTGATGTATGACCATCAAAGTGAAAGTTTATGGCAGCAGTTTAGTGGTGAAGCCATTGTGGGGGAGAAAACAGGTTTAAACCTCATTCAAATTCCCAGTCAAATTCTTTCTTTTGAACAGTTTCAACAACTTTACCCCACCGGAGAAATTCTTTCCCGCCCCTTGAATTCGGATCGGGCCTATGGCAAAAACCCGTATGTCGGTTATGACCATATCGATCAGCGGCCTTTTCGCTTTCGCGAAATTCCCGATCCGCGCTTGCCTCCCATGGAGAGAGTCATTGCGATACAGGTGGAGAATCAGGCCAAAGCCTATCCCTATTCCATTTCTAGGCAGGCCAAAGTCATTCACGATTGCCTGAATAATCGGGAATTGGTGATCTTTCACGAGGAAGGCCCTGTGTCTGCTGTAGACCAGGCAGATATCTCCCTCTCTCAGTCAACAGGCTCTACAGGCGTTTTTGAATCAGTAGCACAAGGCCGTTCCCTGCATTTTTATTGGACTGCCCAGGGCTTTCGCGATCGTGAAACAGGCAGCTATTGGGACATTTCCGGGAAAGCGTTTTCGGGTCCCCTTGAAGGAGAAAGATTAAAACCTTATCCTCACGGTGACTTCTTTGCCTTTGCCTGGTTGGTGTTTCGGCCCGAGAGCCTGATTTTTGCTTCAGACAGTGCTTTGTCAGGCACCTGACAGAATACCCCACCCCCTATGGTTTATCTTTGTTGTGTGGGGCCCGCGTGATGGGCCCCACACAACAAAAGACAAGGTGAATGTGTATGTTGTTAAATCAGGCCCTGCGAGATTTAAATAGCCAGGGGTTGGCTAAAATGCCGCCCACAGCCAAGGCCATTTTGCAAACAAGTTTAAGAGAATTATTGGCCAGTGGGCTGGCCGAAAAAGCACTCCAGGTTGGACAGAAAGTTCCCGATGGTGTGCTGCCCAATGCCTTCGGGCAAAAAATAGCCATTCAGGATCTCTATGCCCAGGGGCCGCTGGTGATCAGCTTTTACCGGGGAAGTTGGTGCCCCTATTGCAATTTGGAATTGCGGGCCCAACAGGCCATCTTGCCAGAACTTCAAGCACTGGGAGCTCAATTGGTGGCCATTTCACCCGAATTGCCCGATCACAGCCTTGATTTAAAAGAAAAACTGGCTTTGGAATTTGAAGTCCTCAGCGACAGCGAAAATGCCTATGCCCGTTCTCTGGGGTTGGTTTTTGAAGTGGCTCCTGACTTACAGTCGTTGTATCGCGGTCTCTTGAATCTCAGTCTGACACAGCACAATGGCAGTGAAAAAGCCGAGCTACCTATTCCTGCAACGTATGTGATCAACCGTTCAGGCAAAGTCATGCTGGCCCATGTTCAAGCGGATTATACCCAGCGCATGGAGCCGGACAGTATCTTAAAAGTCCTGAAATTCGAAAAATAACCCAAAAATAACCCAAAAAAAATAGCTATTGGGGTGGTTGAATATGTTAAAGTCTTTTTTTATTCCCATCTGGATGATGGGATTGGCATTTTTGTTGTATTACAGCGCTTTGAAACTTTTCCAAGCAGATTTTCGCTCGCTGTTCTGGTGGAGTTTATTCTGCGCGACAGCGTTGGGGCCGCTCTTCGTGGCTTCGTTGTTTGTCTTTAAACGCGCCCGCACCCCGTCCAATTTGACCGCTTGGACAGCCTTCGAGCTGCTGGCGATTGGCCTGGGCGTTGGGGCCTGGTGGCGTGAACAGATCCATTTAACGGCTCCTTTGCTCGGTTTGGGGATGCTTGGGGGGGCTTGGCTTTTGTATGTGTATTGGTATTCTCGCCTGCAAAAATCTGAAAATACCCCCTTAAAACTGGGTCAGCCCCTGCCTGAGATGGTCTTTGTCGATCTTCATCAGCGCGAAGTGAAATCTTCAGACTGGCTGGGAAAACCCGTCTTGATTTTGTTTTACCGGGGCAATTGGTGCCCACTCTGTATGGCCCAAATTCAAGAGGTGGCCAAACAATACCGGGAGTTGAGTGAATGGGGAGTGCAGATCGCTCTGATCAGCCCCCAAGATCAGGCCCACAGCCAAGCTTTGGCCGACAAATTTTCAGTGCCCATGCAATTTTTGACAGACCCCCAGGGGGCGATGGCGCAAAAACTGGATATTTTTCATGCCTGGGGCCTGCCAACGGGTATGCAGGTCCTGGGTTATGATAAAGACACCGTCTTGCCTACGGTAATGATTGTCGATGCTGCTGGCATTGTTCAATTTGTTGAAATCGCAGATAATTACCGGGTTCGGCCTGAACCCCGTGTTTTTATCGAAATTTTAAAAAGGCATCGTATTTTAAACCGAGAGGATTCATGACATGTATAAACCCCTGCTGATTGTCTGCTTGTTATTAGGCGTCCTGCCCCTCTCTGCCTGCCAATTGCCTGTTTCTCAGTCATCGGCCCAGGCTGGGCAAACTGTGAATTTTTTGAACTTAAGGGTGGAGGAGATCGGCGCAAAACGGGCGGTGCTCCGTTTTGAAACCAGCCGGGAAACGAGCTGTGAAGCAGAGTTTGGGCTCAAGGCTGAGAATCTGGACCGTCGGGCCAGAGATCCTGATATGGACCTCAATAACCCGTACTCCATTCAGCACCAAGTCCCTTTGGAAGATCTTGAAAGTGGTCAAACCTATTATCTTCGGGCCCGCGCCCAGGATCCCCAGGGAAATGTCTTTTACTCTGAATTGTTGACCTTTCAAACACCCGTGGCAGAAGCCTTGCCGCCAGGACTCAAGGCCCTGGCTTTGGGGGACGATTTTGAAGTGGCGGGGGTCAGCAGCCAATTTGGAGGGGATGATTTCAATGGCCCTTTCGGCATTCACAAGGCCTTTGATGCCAGCATGGCCACGGAGTGGTCAAGTCAGGGAGATGGCAACAAAGCCTTTGTCAGCCTGCGTTTTAAACAGCCCCAAAGGCTGAGCCATTTGGCCTTTCGCAGCCGTGAAATGACCGATGGCAGCTCCATTATTCAGTCCATTCGGTTGATTCTGAATGAGGGTGAACAGGTTTTGGGGCCTTTTTTAAGCCCAGACCCCAGCCAAAATTATCTGTTTGCTTTAAATTCCAGTCTCAATATCACAGGTCTCAAAATTGAGACCGTGAGCAGCAGTGGTGGGAATACCGGTGCACGGGAAATTCGTTTTTACACAAAATAATTTTTCAATTTCTTGCCATTGTCACTTACTTGACAGATTTTTAATTTAAGAGAGGCGATAATGGTAGTATAAATCAATTATTTTGCAAAAAGGAAGAAATAAAAATGAAATTTAAAGTAATTAAACAAGGTTTGTTTTCACTCATGGCAGCTTCTGTGCTGCTTCAGACCCCCGTTTTGACCCAGGCGGCCCATGCCGAAAGAAACGAGCATTTTGATACGGCCCAAGCCATGTATCTGGCCAATGAAGAGATCAAAGTTTTTTCCTGTGGCCTGCCGTATAAATCACTGGGTTCAGCGATTGATACCGATTCATACTGGTATTCACTTTACAATCTGGGCAATCTGTCGATGATGTCGGGTATGGGCGTGCATCTGGTCAATGGGCCCGTGGGTGTGATGATGTCGAATCAAAACAAAGCCATGTTTCCCACCCCCCAAGACTTTATGATGTCGAAGGTCAAACAATTTATGATGCGTTCAGGCCTCAAAGACATGCCCAAGAATATGTATCCCACCTATTTGCCTTTTGCAGGCGGCACACCTCAGTTCACCCGCAGTATCAACCCCTTTGATGCCGAAACCCTGCGTTGGAGTCCTCAGAGTTTTGATACCCAGATCAAAATGGATGCCCTGGGTCAGACGGTCATGAAACAGGTTTTGTGGTCTGAAGATTTTTTCAGTGCTCACCGGGGCACTCAACTCGGGCGAACAGAGATGGATGGTTTTCGGGGCGGTGTTTTGACCGCTGCCAGTTTAAACGCCCTGATGGCTTTAAAAGATCAATTGGCCTTTGACGGCAGCAAGTTTGCCCCTGTTGACCCAATGAACTATGAGCCCATGAAAGGCCTGCGCTACTTCCCTCACGCCGTGGAGCCCCAGCTTCAGAGCAGTATGCCGGGCATGCCCGCGATGTTGACAGGATTTAAAGTCAAAGATGCCCATTCTCGGCTCTTTGATCAGTCCTCTTTGCTCTGGGCTGCCAGTGAATTTTATTTTTACTCAGATCCGCTGGTCAAAGATAGTTTTGATGTGATCTTTGGCGAAGAAGCTCAGGGAGCGCTCTTCCCCACCATGCCCCATATGCTCGCCAAAGGGGTTTCTGCTGTGCTTTTAAAAAATCTGATGGCGATGCACCAAAACGGCAAAAATGGGGTTTTTGTTGACCAAGCCCGCCCCGGCCACCAAGACAGCTGGGTTTCCACCGCCAGTTCGGGCATGTTGATCTCCGCTTTGGAAAACAGTGCCAAAGCCTTTCATGACGATCCCATGCTCAAACAAATGGCCACCCAGTTTTTAACTGCCCAGGCAGATTTCCTCGTAAACAAACTGCAAACCCCCGATGGGCGCTTTTATACAGGGTTTCATTTGGATCAACAAAAACCTGAAAGTGGCGCATTTACGCTGGAGTCTCAAGGATTTGCAATCAAAGCCCTGGTGCTGGCTCATCAAGTGACGGGCAAAGAAGTCTACCAATTGGCCGCCCAAAGAGGTTACGAGGCCCTCAAAAAATATTTTTGGGCCGAAGAAGCCCAGGTCTTTAAAGCTCACGATGCCGATCAAGATGAGACCACGCTTGATGCTCAAAGCATTGCCGCTACATTGGGTGCGCTGCGTGAGTTGGCCTTGCAAAGTGATGGGAGTGCCCGCAAAGATCTGGTGGCATATATGAGCAAGTTCTTTGAACACAGTGTCAAACGCGAAGATGGCCAGGGTCTGCAATTGGCAGAAATGGGGGAAACCGGCGAAATGATGCCCGAAGATGAAATGGAAATGGTCAAAATGACGCTTCAGATGAGCCAGATGATGCGCATGCCCGAAGAGAAACGCATGGAAATGATGATGGGGATGCGGGACAGCGACGAAGACGGAACTCCCAACCCCATGTTTGCTGGGGGCATGTTTGGCACCGCTCCTGTTACCGCCCAAAGTATTACGGTCGCTCTTAATTAAGTGAGGAAAGGAAATCACCCCATGAAAATGATTTGGAAAAAAACCTTACAGGTCAGTTTGGGCTTGGCTGTTTTAACGGGAGGCCTGATCTGGTTCAATGGCTCAGAACCACAGGCTGAAGCGGCATCAGGCAATGCCAAAGCAGGAAAAAAGGTGTATATGCAACGCTGCGCCACCTGTCATGGCAATACCGGTAAAGCCGATGGTCCTGTGGGCAAAGCGCTGACCCCTAAACCCCGTGATTTCAGTGTCGGCAAATTTTTATACGCCAAAAATGACGCTGAGTTGATTGCTTTTATTAAAAAGGGCAAATCCCCCATGCCTGCCTGGGAAGGGACCTTAAACCCAACCCAGCTCCAAGATGTGGTCGCATTTATTCGTACCTTGAAAAAATAGAGGATACATTCCCCTCTGCTTGATTTAGTGCTGCCAGCCCCTTTGGCAGCATTTTTTTTGCCATAATGCTACATGAGGTAAATACAAATGTTGGATGCCCATTTGCAAAAACATTTACAGAGGCCCTTAACAGCCCTGGGCAGGGGCCTAAGTGCCTGGTCAATTCAGGCCAATACAGTTACCCTGATTGGTTTTTTTGCGGGTTTGGCCGCCATTCCCTGCCTGGCCACCCAGCACTATGGCTGGGCTCTGGGTTTGATCTGTTTCAACCGTTTTTGTGATGGCCTCGATGGCGCCATGGCTCGGCTTCAGGGACCCACCGACTTTGGGGGCTATCTGGATATTGTCTGCGATTTTATTTTTTATGCCGGGGTGGTCTGGGGCATGTCTCTGGCCCGCCCCCAAGAGGCTGGCTGGGCCGCGCTGCTGCTTTTTAGCTTTATGGGCACCGCCAGCTCGTTTCTGGCGTATGCCATTCTTGCAGCCAAACAGGGCCAAGGCAAACCCCAAGGCAAAACCCAGAACAAACCCCAGGCTTTGCCCAAAGCCTTTTATTACCTCGGTGGGTTAACCGAAGGCACCGAAACGATTGCCCTGCTGGTCTTTTTCTGCCTCTTTCCCCAGTGGTTTGTGCCCGCTTCGCTGGTCTTCTCTCTGATGTGCTGGCTGACGACCCTGACCCGCGTGCTGGGTGCGCGGCGATTATTGGCTGTGGAGCAGGAGTCTATGGAAAGATCCCCTCAATTCAAAGACCCAAAGGGGAAAATTGAAAAACAAGGAGTCGAGTCATGAGTACCTGTTGCCCTCCGAAGATTAAACATAAACCCGTGACTGCTTGTCCCTATTGCCAGCAAAAAGGCCGCGCCATTGCCATCGAAACCCTCAAATCACAACTCAAACCCCTCTTCATGCGCGAGCTTAAAGCCGAAGCCACTTATTATTTTTGTGCCCACCCCACTTGTTCTGCCGTCTATTTTCAGCAAGAACTGGTGTTTGAACTGGAACAGATTCGCGAAAAGGTTTTTCAAAAAAATCAGGAGCCCGACTGTCTGGTCTGTTATTGTTTTGGCTTTACACGCGGCGAAGTCATGCAGGATGCCCAAACAAACACACCACAGATTTTAAATCAAATTAAGACGGGGACAAAAAACAAACAATGTGCCTGTGAATTGAGAAATCCCCAGGGGCGCTGTTGCCTGGGCAATATTGCCGATCTGCAAACGCAAGCGACTTCAAAAAACGCATCGCTGTTGTCAGGAAGCTGACAATTAAAAAAGATTAAACAAAATATAATAATTTCATCCCATTATTCAGGAGTTTTTATGTTTTTGAAATCCCCCCGTATCAGTCTTGGTCTGGCTCTGACAGCCCTTTCACTCAGCGCCTGTCAAAGTTCACTGAGTCCATTGAACGCGCCCTTGAGAAGCAATCCCTCTCTCCAAAGCCAAGCTGCAGTTTCAGCCAATAAACTGAACAATCGCGTCTTGATCGGCTATAAAGGCCAGTTGCTGCCAGCCAAAGTACAATCTTTGGCACAACAAGGTCTCAAACTGGTGCGCGATCTGCCCAAGCTTCAGATCGCCGTATTTGAAGGCAATCCCAATCAGCTTCGCTTTTTAAGTGCCGATCCCCAAATTGACTTTGTGGGCACCGATCAATCTCCTCGCAGAATTGTGGGTCAGCCCCAAGAAGTCGCAACACCGATCACGCGTTCAGGAGATCCCCTCAAAGAGCAGCAATGGAGCCTGAAAGCCGTAGATGCAGAAAAAGCCTGGGGCCTGACACGGGGTTCAAGCAATATTATCGCCGCAGTGGTTGATACAGGGGTTGATCTCAATCATCCTGATCTTCAGGCCAATTTGCTGGAGGGCTATAATGCTGAGAATCCTGGAACCCCTCCCCAAGATGGCCATTATCATGGCACCCATGTCGCAGGCATTATTGCCGCTGTGGCCGATAACGGGATTGGTGTCACAGGCATTGCCCCAGGTATCAAAATTTTACCCGTGCGCACCATCAGCAACGGTGGTGTGGCAGAAGTGGCCGATGGCATTGTTTGGGCCGCAGATCATGGGGCCCGTGTGATTAATCTGAGTCTGGGCTGGGACTACCCCACTTCTGCGGTTGAAGAAACCATTCAGCGGGCTGTCAAATATGCCTTGGACAAAAATGTGGTGATCTGTGCCGCGCTTTCCAATGACAGCAACAATAATCCCAGTAGTACCCCCGACAACTTGGCGGGTAAAGCCGGTTTTGAAGGCGTAATCGGAGTGGGCAATGTGGATCTGAATAACCGCCGCCAAGGGGCTTATGGCAATTGGAAATCCGTTTCTTCACCCGGCACCCAGATCATGTCGACCTTGCCCAATGGCAAATATGGCAATTTAACGGGCACCTCAATGGCTACCCCCATGGTCACTGGCATAGTGGGGCTGATGCTATCTCAAAATCCAGGGCTCAAAAATAGCGAAGTCAAACAACGTCTGATGAGCTCTGCCATTGACCTCGGAACCCCAGGTTTTGATGAGCAATTTGGCGCAGGGCGCGTCAACGCCTTTGCGGTTTTAAGCAATACACGTTTGCGATAGCAAGTAGAGCGTTCAAGTATTCTCCAAATCTGACGGGAGGGGCTTTTTCCCTCCCCTTTTTTTATGCTCTGGTTTCTTTTGGGTAAGCCTGTTAGAATGTTACGCATTCATTCTGCACAGAAACCGAGTCAAACATGCGTTATTTTGTCCTCTTCTCGTTATTGCTGCAAATCCTGGTTTTACCCGTTTCGGCTGCTACCCAGGCTGTTACATCTGCTGCTACACATACTTCTACCCTGGCCGAGCCAGCGTCCTTGCAGGTTTCGTACCAGAACCAGCAGGGTTTGGCGGTGCTCAATCTCAAAACCCAAGGCAATGTGCCCGCAGAAATGGGCCAGATTTTAACCGACCGGATTCGGGCTTTGGTGATCAAAAGTAGACAATACCGCGTGATGGAGCGCTCTCAGATGGAAGCGATTATCAAAGAGCAAGGCTTTCAGACCAGCGTGCAAGACTGTGATTCTGTCTCCTGCGCCATTGAATTGGGAAAATTACTCTCCGTCAGACAGCTTATGATCGGCAGTATTTCTCAAGTGGGTCAGGTTTACTCGCTGAATTTACGCATTATTGACGCACAGTCAGGCCAGATTATCAATGAGCGTTTTGCCGATTGCCGCTGTAGTTTGGAAGATGTTTTAATGCAGGTTTCTCCCTCTTTGGTTCAAGCCCTGATTTCTGGTGACGCTCCCGCCATCGCTCCCGCCCTCAATGCCAGTTACAAAGAACCATTTACAGTTTTTCTGCTCAATCTCCCTGGCCCCTTTGGCTATTTTTACATGGAAGAATGGGGCTGGTTCGGCGGTTTGCTCGCGGTCGACATCATTGCCGCGATTGCTCTGATCGTGAATCAATGGAGCTTCCCCGGTGGAGAATTAACCGCTTGGTTGGCCCTGGCCGCCACCCGTATTTTTGGCGTTATTCATGGCCCGGCTTTGGCCAATGAGCGCAATCGGGCCATTCAAACGGCACAGCCGACAGCCCCTGTGCAGGCCCAAGCCCTTCAGACCCTGCCTTTGCTGCAGATGAGTTGGCAGTTTTAAGGCTTGATTCAATTCCAAGCAAAGTATATACTTTGGATATACTTTGAAAGCGGTGTTTTATGCTAACCAAATTGCAGAAATGGGGAAACAGTCAAGGGCTGCGTCTTTCCAAAGAAATCTTATCCAGCCTGCACTTGGATGTGGGGGATGAAGTCGAAGTTTCAGTTGAACAAGGGCGGATTGTGATTGAACCTGTCACGCAGATTCGGGGCAAATACAGTTTGAAGGCACTTGTGCGGGAAATTCCCGCCAATTACCAAGTTCAGGAAGAAAATTGGGGGCAAGCAGCCGGGAAAGAGGTCTGGTAATGGCTGATATCCCACAAAAAGGCGATTTTATTTATCTGACCTTTGATCCTCAAGCGGGCCATGAGCAAAGGGGACGACGTCCGGCTCTGGTTGTCAGCAATACTTTGTTTAACAAACACACAGGTCTGGCCTTGGTTTGCCCCATAACCAACACTTTTCGGAATTTTCCCTTTCATGTGGCTATTCCTGCCGATACAGGGCTGACAGGATATATTATGGTCGAACAAGTCAAGTCTGTTGATTACAAAATACGTGAGGCGAAACGCATTAAACGCGCCCCGCTTGCGGTTTTAAACGAAGTCTTGGCCCTGTTGGATGCCTGCTTGTATTAGAATAAGCGCAGTCCACCCAGACAGGCCGCGGCCAAGATCAACCAGGCAGAATTCACGCGCCAGAGCTGCAAAAGCAAGAGGCTAACAGCACAGATCCCCAGGCTGGGCAAATCAGTCAGGGCTGTTTGACCCAATTGAAGGATCACAGCCCCCATCAGGGCCAGGGCCGCCACATTGACGCCGTCCAAAAACAAACCCGTCAGGGGAAATTGGCGCAAGCGTGTCACCAGTTGCTGGCTCAGAGCCACCAACAGAAATGAGGGCAAAAAGATGGCCAGGGTGGCCACAGCGGCCGCCCAAGGCCCGCCCAGCAAATAGCCAATAAAGGTCGCGGTCGTAAAGACCGGGCCGGGGGTGACCTGGCCGATCAGAATTGCGTCCAGCAATTGGTCCGGGTTCAGCCATTGCCAATGATTGACCAGGGTTTCGTGCAAAAAAGCGAGTAAGACGTAGCCACTGCCATAGAGCAGGGCCCCGACTTTGAGAAAAAAGCCAAAGAGCGGGGCCAGCGCAAAAGGCACAGCGTTTTGCGCTCCCAGGTTGGAAGGCAGGAGCCAGTGGGTGAACAGCGTTGGCAAGGTCATCAGGGGGAGTACGGTCAGGTAGAGTTTGAATAAAGCACGCCGAAGCCCCTTTTCACTCGGTTGAAGGGCTTTAAAACTGGCTGTTAGCAAGCCCGCGCCAAAGAGCAGGCTCAATTCATCCAGGCCCGCCCAGGCCAATCCCAGCACTCCCAAAGCCAAAACCTTCAAAAAACGGGTTTTCAGCGCCGAGGGCACCAGCCCAGCAATGGCCTGCAAGACCACCGCCAAGATCACGGGTTTGACCGTGTTTAAAATACCGGCAAAAGCGGGCAAATGGCCATAAAACACATAGGCCCTGGCACAGAACATGACCAGGGCAACAGCCGGCAGAATAAAACACAGGCCCGCCACAATCAGCCCCGGCCAACCCGCCCGGCGAAAGCCCAGGTGGATCGCCATTTCGGTTGAGTTGGGGCCGGGAATCAGGTGGGTGATGCCGAGCAAATCGAGGAATTCTGCTTCGCTGAGCCACTGGCGCCGCTCGACACATTCCTGTTTCATCAGGGCGATATGGGCAGCGGGGCCACCAAACCCCAGCACACCGAGTTTAAAGAAGACCCAGGCCGTTTCGGTGAAGGGGGTCATTCATCCCCGTTAGATGGAAACATCTATGGCCGCCAAGATACAGGGGATAAGCGCTGTTCGGGCGCTTGAATGTGAATAAAGGGCACTTGTTCGATCTGATGGCATCGGTTACAGGCCTGGGTCAAACGCGCAAAGTGGGCATTAAAATCTTGGGGCTGTGCCTGAACCAGGGCCTGTCTGAATTCAGCCAAATCCTGTTTAAGAAAGAGGTCTGCACTGGCGCGACGTTTGGGACGGCGCTCGATGGCCAGTTGGAGAGCCAGTTCAATTTTATCCAGTTGATAGCGCACATAGGCCCCGTTTTTTTCCTGACCGGCCCAATACAGCTCGCTGTAACGATACCCGATTTCGATCATGGCCTGATCCAAACCGCGAAAATGGCGGGCTGTTTTTTCCCAGCGTTGCTCTTGAGTGCCCTGCAGCCAATGAGAGAGCGCCTGAATGGGCTGGGTTTGGGCATGGGCAATGGATTTTAGGTCTAAAAAAAGACCGTTCTTTGCCAACAAGATGCCCCCCACAAATACCAGCGAAAACAGGAGCAACATTCGCATTCTGATGCGATCAGACCATAATTTCTGCATACAATTCCCTCAACTTGATTTTGGCTTCTTCCAGTTCAGCCTGGCCTGCGGGGGTGATACGGTAATATTTGCGCTGTTTGCCTGCCACAGTTTGCGCTTCACAGACAATCCAGCCCCAGGCTTCCATCTTGGCCAAAGTCGGATACAGCGTGCCGGGGCCTTATATTATCAGAATACGATATCAATAATCAATATCGTAAATAGATATGATTAATATCATTTTTGTTTGGCTTATTGAACCAGGGCCTGCTCCAAATCAGCATAGAGATCTTCGGCATTTTCCAATCCTACCGAAAGTCTCAATAAGGTATCGGAAATACCTCTCTGTTGGCGCTCTTCAGGGCTGAGGCCATGGTGTGTGGTGGTCACAGGCTGCGTCACCAGACTTTCGACCCCGCCCAGACTGGGAGCCAGAGCAAAGAGTTGAAGCCGGTCAGCCACCTGACTGGTACTTTCTGCATTCCCTTCCAGGATCACACTCAACATGCCACCAAAACCCGACATCTGCTGAGCAGCCAGGGTATGCCCCGGAAAATCTGGTAAACCGGGATAGAGCACCTTCACAACACGGGGGTGCTGAGCGAGTTTTTCGGCCAAATACTGCGCCGTTTGGTTTTGCTGTTGGACCCGAACGCTCAGGGTTTTCACACTGCGGGAAAGTTTGGCTGCGGTTTCGGGAGAGGGCATTTGCCCGAGATTTTTTCGCCAGCCCCAAATGGGCTGCAGCAGGGCCTGGCTTCCCATCACCACACCTGCGGTCAGATCACTGTGTCCCCCCAAATATTTGGTGGCACTGTGTACAACCAGATCGGCCCCCAATTGTAAAGGCTGTTGATTGACAGGGCTAGCAAAGGTATTGTCCACCGCCACAAGCACCCCATGGCGCTTGGCCAGTGCAGCAATCTGGACGATATCAAAGATTTCAAGGGTGGGATTGGTGGGGGTTTCAAAGAAAATGAGTCCCACTTTGCCCGCACTGAGCAGATCTTCCAATTGCTCCAGCTCATGCCCGAGCAAAAAATAAGTGGGGATTCCCAGCAAAGGCAGTTGTTGCTGTAAGAGTTCCAGTGTTCCGCCATAGGCATCACCTAAACAGACAATCCCCTGGCGGCCATGAGTCAAAAACAGGGCGGCTTCAGCTGCCATGCCAGAACAGAAGACCCAGGCAGCCTCGGCTTGTTCCAGACTGGCCAGTTTCTGTTCTAGGCTGAAAATACTGGGGTTCATGCCATAACGGGTATACAAACTGCCCGTTTTTTTTCCGTCCACCACCTCCAGCAAAGAGGCGGTGTCTTTAAAGCGAAAGGTGGTGTTTGTATAGACAGGGGTATGCGGTGAACCGTGTATATCTTCCAATTCACCGACATGAATACTGCGGGTGGCCATTCCCAACTCTGTCTTTTTTTCCTGGTTTTCCATCTTATTTACCTCTTATTCTTGCTCTCTTTGATTCCACATCGTTTAATTCTACACAGGTTTTTGCCAGAGCCAACCCACAAAGCCGCCTTTTCCCCTGCCCGGCGAAAAATCCTCAGACAGATTCCCCAGTTGGGGTTCATTGACAAGGGTTTGAGCGCATTTTTGTTCTTGCCAGCCGGTCGCGATGAGTTCGGCCTGCAATTGTGAGAGCGAAACCGGCTTGGCCTGAGACAAAAACTGTCCATTTTGTAAGCGATTGTGTACCCAGATTTGGGCCGGATCCAGGGTGCCGATCAGCAAATGCCCACCGGGCTGTGTGACACGCCAAGCTTCTTGCAAAGATTGAATTCGGTCGCTAACAAAGCAGAGGACCGTGACCATCAGCAGAAAATCAAAGGAATTCTCAGCAAAAGGCAAGGCCTCCGCTTGGCCCGCAATGACCTGAATTCCGCGCTTTCGGGCCAACTCCGCCATGGCCGGTTCTGGTTCAACGCCGATGGAAATCCCCAAAGCCTGGGCAAATCGCCCCGAGCCCACGCCAATTTCCAGGGCTGAATGAAAGTCTGGCAACAGACTTTTCAGTAACCTGACTTCTGAGGAAAAGGCCCCTGCATAGAGCTCAAACCAGTGATCGTAAGCCTGTGCCTGAGCAAAACATGCGGCTAAAAATTCAGAATCTTGTCGGCCTGAATGGTCCATTCCGTCAGCTCCTCCAGGGTACTGCGGCGGGTCTGCTCGATAATTTCAGATTCCTGCAGGCCACGGGCATCCATGCAGGTGCCACACAACGCCACTTCTCCACCGTGGCGGAGAACACTCTTGAGCATCAGTTCCAGATTGTAATACCCATTGGGCACTTTCTGACCGGCTTTGGCGCAAAGTACAGCATCCGCCATCAGGAAAACCCTTACCTGCTGCCCTTCTTTGCGGGCCAGAGAACCCGCCAGACGCAACGCATTATAACTGCGCTCATTGCCATAAGGGGGATCGTTGAGAATAAATAAAGTCATTGTCATTTTTTAACTCCTTGCCAAGCCAAATATCCGCCTTCAAGATAGAAAACGGGGGCCTGACGTATTTTTTTTAATATATTTGCTGCTTTTTCTGATCGTCCACCACCTTTGTTACAGACGGTGACAATCATTCCTCCTTGGGGAAGGTTTGGGATCTGTTTTTCCAACTCACTCAACGGAAAATTGACCGCCCCAGGCAATGTGCCCAGTACAAACTCATCGGGATCCCGCACATCTATCAAATAAGGCGGTTCAGTCTGGATCAATTTCTGTATTTCATTTATAGGGATGTCAGAATTCATTGAGAGGGCTCCTTCAATTTTCGTGTTTCGGTCATGCGGATCTGAACGACCCACCCAGAGAGGGCCGTCATGCCTGCCACCAACCAGATGGCGGCGTGTATCCCAAAGAGATCGGCGGTGATACCTGCAATCAAAGCTCCCACGGCATAGCCGCTGTCACGCCAGAGCCGGTAAATACCCACTGCCGAGGCGCGCCAATGGGGGGCTGCCACATCGCCAATCGCCGCCAGCAGTGTGGGGTAGACCAGAGCGGTTCCCAGCCCCAGCAGCACACTGCCGAGCAGAAAGCCGAGATAGACCGGCCAGAGCACAATCACAACCAGCCCCAAGGCCTGAATCCACATGCCTGCGGCAATCAAGGGCTTGCGTCCGATCGAATCAGACCAGTGCCCGGTCCAGAGCTGAAAGAGACCCCAGACCAGGGGATAAATCGCGGCCAGCGTGGCAATTTGGGCCAGATTGAGTCCTGCGACCTGGCTAAAAAACAGGGGAAACAGCCCCCAGGCCATGCCATCGTTGAGATTATTGACAAAACCAGCCTGGGTGACGGCGCTCAGATTGCGATCCTGAAAGCTGGTAAACAAAAATATTTTTCCAGCAGAAGGGGGCGGTTCATGGGGCTCTTTGCTGAGAGCCGCTTCAAGACGGGTATAGGGCAGGGTTTCGCGCACCACAAACAAACTCAGCAGCAGCCCCAGCAGACTGTAGCCAACGCCCAGATAAAAGGGCTCGGGCCGCAGATGGCTGTGGCTGGCGATCCAACCGGTGCCCCACGCCGAGAGTGCCACGGCCAGATAACCGGCAAATTCGTTGAGCCCCATGGCCAAGCCGCGCCGGGCCGGGCCCACCAAGTCGATTTTCATAATCACGGTGGTCGACCAAGTCAGCCCCTGGCTGATCCCCAGCAGCAGATTGGCTACCAGAATCCAATTCCAACTGGGGGCCCAGATCAAGAGCAGGGGCACGGGCAAGGCCACTATCCAGCCAGCCACCAAAAGGGTTTTGCGCCCCCATTGTTCAGACCAGCGACCGGCAAAATAATTGGTCAGGGCTTTGGAAAAACCAAAGACCACAATAAAACTCAAGACCGCACTGCGGGCCAATAAGTGAAATTCCTGTTCGGCCAAAGCGGGCAAAATACTGCGCTCCATGCCGACCATGGCCCCCACAAAGGCGTTGACCAGCACCAGCAGGCTAAATTGGGCCCAATTGGCTTTGAGACCCAATTCAGGTTGTTTCGGGGCAGCCTTTGTTTTCATAAGCCGCTGACCACAGGTTTTTGCGCCTCTCGCCACTTGGACAGGCCTGGGCGAAAATGGGCGGCGCGCAGACCCTCTTTTTGCAGCAATTGAACCGCCTGCAGGGCAAAGACACAATAAGGCCCCCGGCAATAGGCAATGACCTCGCGATCTTTGGGCAATTCATGCAGACGTTGGTGCAATTCGGGCAAAGGCACCGAGACCGCTTCGGGCAAATGAGCCGCTTGGTACTCTGCAGCCGGGCGCACATCCACCAGCAGGGCCCCAGCATCCAGCCGGGTGCTGAGTTCATCCAGTGTCACTGTCTGCCATGCTTGGGATGCGGCCAAAAAATGTGCTTCTATTTCGCGCACCTCGGCCAATTGACTGTGGGCCAAATCTGCCAGGCTCTGTAAACAGGCTTGAACCTGGGGAGAGGCCAGTTGGTAAAATACATGTAAGCCCTTTTTGTGGGCGCTGACCAATCCCGCTCTGCGCAAATGCTGAAGATGTTGAGAGGTATTGGCCACGCTCAAACCACTCAGCTCGGCCAGATCTTCAACCGAATAGGGAGCCTGTTCGAGCAATTCCAAAAGCGCAATTCGGGCTGGGGTGCTCAGTGCTTTGCCCAGACGGGCGTAATTTTGGTAAAGGGCTTCTGTGTAAGGATTCATGTTATCACCGATTTTATTCAAGTGTTCAATTGATTACTATTTTAAACCCTAATTAATATTGAATGCAAGTCTTTTCTATTTCAGCAGCGGGGCCACCACCTCAATCCGTTTGTCTTGGTAGTGCAGCAAATTGAGGTGAAAGCCCCGCCCCATGCCCATACGCACAAAACCTTTGTATTTGGTCAATTTATCCAGGGCCCCCAAACCCAGGCCTTTACGCGGTTCCACCGTGCGGGCATAAAAGAGCTTCAGCGCTTCTGAACTGTATTCTTCTGTCGAAAGATAGAGGGCTCCGCCAATGTCTCCGGATTTCATCAGGTGTTTTTTGACAGAAAGGGCATCTTCTAAAAAGCGCAGCACATCTTTCTCTTGGCCAGAACCGATCCGACACAGATGCAAAACCTTGCTGCGGCCCTCGCCGGGGATTTCACCGTGGCTGACCAGCGAAAAGCAGCGGGGCTGACCATCGGCTCCCATCAATTCCTGTTCAAACCAGAGCGATTGGGTGGCGGCAATCCAGCTGTAAATATACTTTAAAGCCGTGGTATTGCCCGAGGCGTTGATACGAAAGAAATAGTCCAACACGAGCCAGCGGGCCAAATGGTCATTCAGACTTCCGCTGATAAAATCTGTGGCATCATGGGTTTTGCCTGCCAGTTGAAATTGTGGGTTGCCCTCCCAATGCAGAGAGACATGCAAATTTTCTTTGACTTCTTTGAGTAGATGGGGCGGCAATTCGTCGTCACCTTGGTCTACCAGGGTTTGCAAACGGGTTCCTGCTGGATTGTGATAGCTCACCTCCAGATGGGCTTGGCGGAGCAGATTTTGCACGCTGGGGCCCACCAAAGCGGGTTGACAGCGATAAATACTAATCACACAGCCTTTTTCGGTCAGAAAGGCGGCCAAGGAACTTGTCGCTTGTAGGGCCGTATCTGGCAAAGCCGATGCCACAAAGCGTTGTTCTCCGCTGATATAGCCAAAATAATAAATATTTTCAGCGGCATGGCAGACAATATAACCCGAAAAAGGGCGTTCGGGCTCATTTAAGCTCGCCAATAAGCTCTCGGCTTCAATCAGGCTGGCATCCAACTGGCTTTGTAAAACATCCCCCTGCCGGGCGGTCAGATTGGCCAAAAGCAACGGGATTTGAGCCTGCCCTTCGGGGGCCTGTCGCAATTCCAGGGTCTGGGGTGATTCGGGCAACCGGGCAAAAAGTTCCGAGCCAAATTCTCCACTGCTGAGATGCACGATCCCTGTAAACAGCCCTTCGCTGATAAAACAGACAAAGGTCTGATCAATCACCAGCAATCCGCTGAAGCTCTCTCCAAAAAGCACAGATTCGCCGAGTTTGGCAAAAACCTGTTTCAGTTTCAAAGCCGGAAGTTGATCTTTTTTCCAATTTTCTGTCCAGGTCAAAACCCAGTGGCGGTTGCGCTCTAAGGTCTGAATCAACTGGGGATCCAAGCGGGTGCGTTTGAGTTGGGTGCCTCTGCGCAGCGAGGTTTTGCCAGAATCTGTCTGGGTAAAATCAAGGGTGAAAGCTGTGTTGCCTGAATGGGCCTGCTCGCCAGCCAAAATCGCAAGATCTTTGGCCATTTCCTGCGCTGAAGCGTAGCGCTCTTCGCGATCTTTGCTTAAAGCCCGTGTGAGAATATGCGCCAGTACCTCAGGCATCTCGGGCCGCAAATCCCGCACCGAGGGCAAGGGCTGTTTAGAAAGAACCTCCAGAATCAGGCCACTGAGCTGGGTGGCCTGATAAGGCAACTGCCCCGTGATCAGCTCATACAGGGTCACACCCAGAGAATAGAGATCGCTGCGATGATCGACGCTGCTCACATCTTGTATTTGTTCTGGGGAGGCATAAGCCAGACTTCCCATGACCGCTCCGGCCTGGGTCAGACGGGCCCCTTCGACCTGAAGCTGGGCAATGCCAAAATCCATCAATTTGGCCTCTCCCCGACGTGTGAGGATAATATTGCCGGGTTTAATATCCCGGTGAATGATCTGATGTTCATGGGCATATGCCAGGGCTTGGCAGACCTGAAAACCAATCCGAGCAACCCATTGTGGCGTGAGCCGTTCTGAGCCCGCCAGGGCTGCCAGGGTTTTGCCATCGGCATATTCCATCATCATATAATACTGCTGGCCAGCTTCTTGCACGTCAAAAATGCTGACAATATGGGGATGGTTCAGGCGTGCAATCACCTTGGCTTCACGTTGAAAACGCAGAATGCTTTCCTGCTGATGTTCGGAGCCATTGGCACTGTTGAGGGTTAAGACTTTGATCGCGACAGGCCGCTCCAAGCGCGTGTCCTGTCCCAGATAGACCACGCCCATGCCCCCGCGCCCCAATTCTCTGTTTAATTGGTAATGAGCCGGTAAGCCTGGTAAATGCGGCATCTCTGACAAAACCTGAGATAAGTGAGACATGTCCAAAGAGGGGTGTTCTGCGCTCATTGAGGAACCACCGTAATTTGCTTAAATTGAAGAATGACGATTCTTCTCTTTTAAGCTAACAAAAACAACGGGGCCAGAACTGTCAGCGGCTTGACAATTGCAGACCCACTTTTTGTTTGAATATGTCACGTGTCTGACAGATAGACGGACCTGGGAAGCGTTTAGATAAAGAAATGTCATGCAGCTTTATTTTATTTGCTCGTTTTTGGGGGGCACTTGTTGCTCTGCTGCTTGTCTTGGGCTGCCAGCCTGCCCTGCGCCCAGAATTACTCCCGTATTTCAAAACATCAGGCAGCGATTGCAGCCTCCAAAACCAAGAACTCTGTGTGACTTTTTTGGGCACAAGCAGTTTGCTGTTTCGCGATGGCAGCCACAGTGTGTTGGTGGATGGTTATTTTAGTCGCCCTTCACTCTGGCAACTTTTATCTGGACCGATTGGCTCGGATCCGCAAGTGGTTAAAGACACACTCAAACGTTTAAATCTCAAACAATTAGACGTCTTGGTCGTTATGCACTCCCATTTTGATCATGCCCTGGATATTGCCACAATTGCCGTAGAAACAGGGGCGCAGATTCTGGGCTCAGAGTCTACAGCTCAGATTGCCATTGGCTCAGGCGTGCCTTCCTCCCAAATCAAAATTGCCCAAACGGGTCAGCGTTATCACTTTGGAGCGTTTACGGTTGTTTTAGAACCTTCTCAGCACATGCCCTTGGGTCCTTTGGCTGAGTGGCTTGGCATGAGTGGGAAAATTGAGGCCCCATTACAGCAGCCGAGTCCCTTCTGGGCCTACCGCGAAGGTCAGACCTATGCCGTGATTGTGCAACATCCTCAAGGCAACAGCCTCTTACATGGCATTGAAGTTTTGCCCCACGAAGCAAACGGGTCCTACCGTTTTGACACGGTTTTTTTAACCACGCCAGGCTTGAACCGATTGAGCCCAGAACAACATCGTCGCTATTTTGAAACCCTGATTCTGAAAACCCAAGCCCGCAGAATTGTACCCGTCCATTGGGACGATTTTACCCTTCCGCTCTCAGAGGCGTTGCAGCCTTTGCCCCGCATGATTGAAGACCTAGAGCAGGCTCTGAAACGACTGGAGCAGCAAACCAAACCCTATCCAGATCTCAAAATTGAACTCTGGCCTGCCTGGGAAGCGTTTAAGCCACGACCGGCCAGCAGCGATACACCACCGTTTTCTCCGTAATGCCTTTGAGATTGGCCTCGCGCCGTTCCCATTGAAAGTTGGCCTGTTGCAGCAACGGTTTTGCAATCTCTATCATGCTCTCACTGAGCCACAGTTCTCCTGCTTCTGCCAGGCCCTGAATCCGTGCCGCAAGATTGACACTTTGGCCAAAATAATCCAGGCGGTCATTGGCATTGACAGCCAAAACCGGGCCTTGGTGCAATCCCAGTTTTAACCCCAATGTGATACCTGATGGTGAAACGCGCTGCAAGGACTGAATACGCTCCAACATCTCCAGGGCTGCCAAAATACCGTCTTGGGGCCGCGAAAATGTGGCCATAATTGCATCCCCCATGGTTTTGACCACCGAACCCGCATGGTGACGTGTGCTTTCTGTCAGTGTCTGAAAATGACTTTGTACCCACTGATAAGCCTGGTAATCGCCTTTTTGATCGTACATCGCGGTAGATCCTTTGAGATCGCTGAACAGCAGCGTTTGACTGCCAATCTTGAGATGCAAATCAGGGTCCAGGGCCTGAATTTTAAACAGATCGCGAAATGACTGGGTATTGAGCAGCATTTGTGCCGTTAAAAATGGCGCATAACGATTGGGATGTTCACTTAAAATTTGGTGCAATTGATCAAAGTCTGCGGTCCAGAGCGTGAGCACCCGTGCCACAGGCTCATGGTTCTGAACCCAAAAATGGTTGTGCCCGGCTGAGAGGACCTGTTCTGCTGGCGAAAAGCCATTGGCCACCAAATCGCTCTGAAGCGATGAGGGGGTGGGGTGCTCTGCATCAGCCACCCGCAACAGCAGCTGTGAGTGGGATTGTAAATTGATCAATCGCCACAGGGTTTGGGGTTGGGTTTCCAATTTTAATTCCAATTGCTGATCGGGCTCCAAGACGCGAAAACCCTTAAAATGCCGTTGAATATAGTCCTTTAGGGGTTCTGAGTGCTGTAAATGGGCCGAGAAATAATAGCGCAGATAATTTTCGAAACTTGAAAAAGGTGAAATCTCCTGACTGAGATCTCCCATGGCCGGATTCAGGTGAAAAGCCACTTCGATGTGTTGAGCCAGATCAAAGGCTATTTCCATAACACAGGTGGTGCATTGGATACTGCCTTTTTTTAAGGCATTGAGACTGTCTGCGGTATATTCAATGCCGCCACAGCCAGGGCAAATCGGAGTCCAGAAAAAATCAAAGATCCCAATTTTAACGGCATATATCAGAATATCCAGCAGGGGCAGCAGTTCAATTTCCTGTTTTTTTGCCAGTGCCAAAGGGTTTAAACGGTGTAATTCCCACGCATCCAACTGGGGCAAGAGCGTTTCCAGGCGTTCAATCAATGTGCGATCGAGGCCCTCAAATTGTCTGAGGGTCTGAAATTTTTGTTTTAGGGCAACAGGATCAAGCATCAAGGTCTTTTCTTATGTATTTTTGTGGAGCAGCCTCATGACCAAGAAGGGGCAAATGTCAACTGAATGACAGAATACCAATCATGGCAAGACCTATAATCAACATAACACTTCTTTGGAGCCAAAATATGTTTGCAAAAAAATTTTTTTCTCAGGCCTTTTTTAAAAGTCGCCCCCAGAGTGAACCCCCTTTCAACCTCAGTCCCGATGAACTGGTCCTGTACAAATTTGATGCCTGCCCTTTTTGCCGCCGTGTGATGGCGGTGATAGAAGAACATCACTGGCCTGTCGTCTACCGGGATACCCGCGAAAATCCCCAGTATCGCCAAAAACTGATTGAACTCACTGGCAAAACCCAGGTTCCCTGTCTGCTGATCGATGGCCAACCCATGCTGGAATCCAAAGACATTATTCAGTATTTACAGACTGTTTTTAACACACGCCATGAAAAAGAGGCTTAAATTCAACCAACAGCCCCAGCTTTTGGGCGAATTTCTGTGCCACAAATCGCTGATTTCAACCCATCAGCGAGATCAGGCGCTGCAACGACAGTCACAAACAGGAGAAAGCCTGGGCATTTGTTTGGTGAAAGCAGGATGGCTTTCACCCAGTCAATTGGAACAGGCACTTGCAGAATACCTGCTCAATCAAAATCAGGGGAGACCTCTGCGCTTGGGGCATTTGCTCCTTAAAACCAAGGGGATTCAGGCCCAGGCCTTAAAAAGCAGCTTAAAACAACAAACCTATCACCCCGGCAAACGCCTGGGACAAATTTTGTGTGAACACAAACTGACAGACAGTGGCACCTTATTTCAAGCCCTGCGCTTGCAACGCAAAATGCTGCTGACTGTTTTGCTGGGAGGTGCTTTGGTGGCTTGCAGTCCCCCACAGGTTCCTTTACAAATCGAGCTGAAGACTGAACTGCAAATTCAAAGTGCTCGCTCACTCTCACCTTTAAGTGGGCCTTTTAAAACCTTGCAGGTCAAAGAGAATCAAAAACAGATTCGGGTTTACCAAAATGGCAGCCGGATAATTGAAAATGTACCCTTTTATCGTCAAGGCGCAGACAATACCTGTGGGCAGGCTGTGATAGCCATGTTGGCCAGTTTCTGGCTTGAAGAAAGACTCGATTACCAAGCTCTGGTTGATCAAGAGAACCCCCTCAATCTGGCTACAACAGCGGGAACCCTGGTACAATCCCTGCGCAAAAAGGGCTTAAATGCCCAGGACTTTCAAAAAGGCAGCCTGGAAAACCTGATCTCAGAAATCAACCAAGGCAGACCTACCGCCGTTCTGCTGGACTTTGGCAGTCTGCCTCAGGCCCATTATGTGGTGGTGGTGGGCTATAATCCGAAAAAAAACACCTTGATTGTGCATGACAGCGTTGAAGGTCCCTATTTAGAAATGGATCAGCAGGTTTTTTGGCAAATGTGGCAAAACGAATCGCTGCGTAATGTTCTCTGGGTGGGTGGGGGTAATTACCAACGCTTGTTGTTTCAGGTCTTTGGATAACAGGTCTCTCAAGGGGTTCTGTTTTTTTTGCTAAACTGAAACCAGTTTGAACCTTTTGTCTGGAGCCCTGCTGATGACCACTGCACTTTCTGCCCACCCCCGAATTTTTAGCGATCGCTATCTCGACAAAAAAATGGGGCATTTTTCGCTTCTGAATCTGCCTGAGTTTGAAAAGAAACTGGGTTTGATCAAAGAATGGCAGGCCGGAATTGCCTCGCAGCGGATTCTTAAAGCCAAAGAAGAGCAATTACAGGACGATTTTCTCAAACTCTTTTTTGGTGAAGTGCTGGACTATTCGTATCGCCAAGACCTCTCGACTTGGCAATTGGAGCGGGAATACAAAACCGTTTTGGATGGCACAAAAGCAGATGGGGCTTTGGGCTATTTCTCGCTGGAAAAGGGCAAACTCACAGGTCTTTGCCGAGCGGTGATCGAACTCAAAGATGCCCGCTCGGATTTGGACAAACCCCAAAGCCGCCAGAATGACCGGCGCACCCCTGTGCAACAGGCCTTTGATTATGCCAGTGCCGTTGGCGGCGATTGTCGCTGGGTGATTGTTTCCAATTTTCTCGAAATTCGTCTGTATCACCAGAGCGACCGCAGCCGCTACGAACGCTTTGAAATCAGCCAGCTCAACGACGAGGCCACCCTCAAACGCTTTTTCTTTCTTTTGCAGCAGTCCCGCTTGCTCTCTCAAAATGAATCGCCCTTGGATCAGCTTTACCGTGAGCGTCAAATCGAAGAAGCCAGTATCAGTGCGGCGTTTTACCGCGAATACAAACAGGCCCGGATTGACCTCTTTGAACATTTGCGGGCCGAAAATCCCAGCACAGATCCGCTTTTGATTCTGGCCAAGACGCAAAAGATCCTCGACCGCGTGACCTTTGTTTGGTTTTGTGAGGATTTTCAGATTGTGCCTGCGCTGACCCTGCGCCGTCTGCTTGAAGCGGTCAAACAGGACAGTTTTAACCCCAGCGAAACCAAAATCTGGGATCGGGTGCGGGGATTGTTTAAAGCCATCAACGATGGCCATCCCGCAGCGGGCATCAATAAATTTAATGGCGGGCTCTTTGCGCCAGACCCTGAGTTGGAAGCGCTCAAGATTCACGACAGTGTGTTGGAGCATATTATTGCTCTGGAAAAATACGATTTTGCCTCCGATTTAAACGTGAATATCCTCGGGCATATTTTTGAGCAATCGATCAGTGATTTGGAGGCGATTAAAGCCGGAGTCGGAGAGCAAAGCTACGATCCCAAACAGGGCAAACGCAAAAAAGACGGGATTTTTTATACCCCCGAATATATCACCCGCTATCTGGTCGAGCAAGCCGTGGGCGGTTGGCTGGAGGCCCGCCGCCAAGAACTTGGCCAAGCCGACCTGCCCGAACTCAGCCCCGAAGATTATGAGAGCATCCAGGTGGGCAAAGGCGGGCTCAAAGCCAATAAAAAGATTCAAAAACACCTGGCCTTCTGGGAGGGCTATCGCCTGGTTTTGGCGCGTATTCGCGTGTTGGACCCGGCCTGTGGTTCGGGGGCCTTTCTCAATCAGGTTTTTGATTATCTCTACCACGAAGGGCAAAAAGTAAATGATACCCTGGCCCAGCTCAAACTCGGTCAACGAGAGCTGTTTGACCTCGACCGCCAGATTCTCTCGCAAAACCTGTTTGGGGTCGATCTCAACCCCGAAAGTGTGGAGATTACCCGTTTAAGCCTCTGGCTCAAAACCGCCAACAGCCACAAAGAGCTGACCAGTTTGGATGGCAATATCCGCGTGGGCAATTCGCTGATTGCCGATCCGGCATTTGCCGCAGAGCGGGCCTTTGACTGGGCTGCTGCTTTTCCTGAAATCATCAACAGTGGTGGCTTTGATGTGGTTGTGGGCAACCCCCCTTATGTGCGCCAAGAGCTGTTTTCAGACCTTAAACCCTATTTGGAACAGCATTATGCGGTTTATCACGGCGTGGCCGATTTGTATGTCTACTTTTTTGAAAAAGGGCTGAATCTGCTCAAGCCAGGGGGGCGCTTTGGGTTTATTTGTTCAAATAAATTTATGAAGGGCAATTACGGGGAGCCATTGCGCCGATATTTAACTGAAGAAGTTGAAATCAAAGAATTGGTTGATTTTGGCGAACTGCCTGTTTTTCAAGAAGCTGCCACTTTTCCTGCTTTGTATGTCTTTTCAAAAAACAAAGTACAAATACAGGCCCCCTTTTATGCAGCTATCAAACACCTGAAATTTGATTCTCTGACTGATGAGATTCAGGCCTGTGGCTATGTTTTGGATCATGCCTCAATCCGGGACAGCCAAAATTGGCAATTGAGTAACCCGCAAGAAATTCAATTACTGGAAAAGATGAAATCTGGGGGAATTCAACTGGGAGATTATGTTGAAAATAAATTTTACAGAGGCGTTTTGACAGGTTTCAATGAAGCCTTTGTCATTGAGCAAACCCAGCGGGATCAATTGATTCAGCAAGACCCACGCTCAGCAGAGATTCTCAAGCCATTTTTGGTGGGAGATGATGTGCGCAGATACCATCTGAATTACAAGGGAAAATATTTGATTCTTTTCCCCAAAGGATGGACAAATACCCATCGAGAAGATCAAGAGCCCTGGATGTATATGCAGAAACGCTATCCAGCCATTTGCCAGCACTTGGCTCCCTATCAAGTGGCCTGTCAAAAAAGAACTGATAAAGGCGATTATTGGTGGGAATTGAGAGCCTGTGATTATTATTCAGCATTTGAAAAAACAAAGATTATCTATCCTGATATAGCCAAAGAATCCCGTTTCTTTTTTGATACTCAAAGTCATTTTTTTGGAAATACAGCCTATATGATTTTGACTGAAAATCAATATTTGATGGCTGTTTTAAACTCGAAAGCATTCTGGTTTAATCTCAAATATATTTGCTCTGTTTTAGGCGATCCCAACGAAGGGGGACGCCTACGTTTGTTCACAAAATTCGTGGAAAAAATACCCATCCCCACAGCCACGCCCGAACAGGAGGCGGAATTGGCGGCTTTGGCCGAACAGAACCAAGCCCTGCATCAGAAAATGAGCGAAACACGCAGCAAAGCCCTGGCCTTTTTAGCGCGTGAATTGGGCGTGGGCAAAATCAGCCAAAAGCTTGAAAAGTTCGAGACCCTGAGCTGGAGTGAGTTCACGGCTGAATTGGGCAAACAAAAGATCAAACTGAGCCTGAATCAAAAAGAAGAATGGCAAGACTGGCACGCAGGTAAGGTGCCGGTTTTGGCAGATTTGCGGGGGCAGATAGCAGCCTTGGATGCCGCCATTGATCGGCTGGTTTATGGGTTGTATGGCTTGAGTGCCTCAGAAATCGCGCTGGTTGAGGGGCAGGCCTAATCCTTCACGTTTACTTGACCTGGAAATATTTTTCTTCGGACCGTAAAATGCTGTGATATACTTGTTTTGAGCCGATCTCAAATATCAAGTTCTATGTTGTCTTCGGCAAAAGATCAGGGAAATAAAGTTGGGAAATTGATGCAGCCAAATCAAATTCTGGAACAGCTCGGCTATATTCAATCCCCCCATTGGATCACTCAGAATAAAGCAGATGCGTTTACCTTTCCTGTTTGGCGGGTTTTAGATAACGAACCGCTGATTGAAGTGTGTGGAACCTATGTTTTTCGCTGCAGTCCACCAGTTGCTGAGCATTCCAGCACCCAACAGGCAGCGGCTTTTTTACCCCCACGCCCGGCGGTATATGTTCTCAAAGCCGAGACTGAAGAGGCCGCGAGATCAGCCCATCAAAAAATCTGGAATTTAGGCATCACGCCCTTTTTAATCGTGATTTTGCCCCACACAGTCAAAGTCTATTCAGGTTTTGACTTTCAGGCCCAAGCGAGACAAAATAAACCCATTGCCGAAGCGCCGCTCTCTGCCTCCTCTATTTCAGAAGTCCTGGCTAGCTTTCGGGCCTATGAAATTGACACGGGCCGAATTTGGACAACACAATCCAAGTTCCTCAATCTGAATCAAAAAGTGGATCAACGTTTGCTCAAGAGCCTCTCCGAATTGGGAAAGGAATTGAGAAACAAGGGCGTAGAGCGCTCGCTTGCCCATCGTTTAATCGGTAAATACATCTATATTTATTATCTCTATCAACGTCAGATTTTAACGCCCGCTTGGTGTGCCCAACACCATATTGATTTTGCTCAGATTATCGGGAAAGAGGCAAATGCTCAGGCTCTACAGGTTTTGATTGACCTCTTGGATCAATCATTCAATGGTCAGATCTTTCCCCTCTCAGTGCAAGAACTGGGCGAAAAAGCAGATGAAATTATTCAGTTTGTGGCCGACATTTTTCGGGGGGATCACGTTTCTGGGCAAAGGGCTTTGCCCGATTTTGAGATTTATGATTTCTCCTGTATTCCGATTGAAATGCTCTCAGCGGTCTACGAACAGTTTTTGCGCGATGAAGAAAAACACAAATCAATCGGTGCTGTTTATACCTCAGAAGCACTTGCCGATTATTTATTGAGTGAACTCCACAGCGTTAAACCTTTAAAAAAAGGCCTAAAAATTCTGGACCCGGCTTGTGGTTCGGGCATCTTTTTGGTTTTGGCTTATCGCCGTTTGATCGAGCAAAGCATTCAAGACAAGCAAGGTCAAAAACTGTCTTTGCAAGAATTGAGCACCCTCTTAACAACGAGTATCTTTGGGGTTGAGCTGGTTGAAGAAGCCTGTTATGTTGCTGAATTCAGTTTGTTATTGACCTTACTGAGTTATGCAGACCCCCAAGAACTCCAAAACGCTTCTACCTGGCGTTTGCCAAGTTTGCATCAACAAAATATCTTTCAAAGCGATTTTTTTGACGAGCAATGCCCCGTTTGGGTACAAGAACTTAAGTTTGATTGGATTGTCGGCAATCCTCCCTGGGATAAAATTACGCCCACAAATTCAGCTCAAAAAACAATGTCTGCATGGATCAAAGAAAATCAGACACTTTATCCTGTGGGTGATCAGAGCCCCTCTGAAGCCTTTAGTTGGCGCGTGACACAGGCCTTAAATCAAGACGGCTACGTGGGTTTGTTGGTCAAAGCAACCAGCTTGTTCAACGCCAAATCCCAGAAATACCGCCAGGCCTTTTTTACCAGACATCAGGTCAGACGCATCACAAATTTTTCAAATTTGGTGTATCTTTTATTTGAACGCAGAGCCAAAGCCCGAGCTGCGACAGTCATCTACACAAAGGCAGCCCAAACAGACAGGCCTATTCTGCATTATGGCCCTTTTGTTGCCAATCAGAAACTGTATTCCCATGTGCATCAAAAACGCATTTGGAATCTGACCCTGTACGAAAATGAAATCAAAGTGATTGCTCCGCAAGATGCGCAAACCGGAGAGG
The DNA here is from genome assembly GCA_051715345.1 of Candidatus Blackallbacteria bacterium. GTDB lineage: Bacteria > Cyanobacteriota > Sericytochromatia > UBA7694 > UBA7694. The sequence continues at coordinate 42,469 of JBPXJQ010000061.1, read as the reverse complement.
CAAGAACCTGGAAGCTGGCTTTGTGGGGAAATAACTGGGATCAACAAGTGCTCAAGCGCTTTAAACGCATTTTTCCTATGACAATTGAACAATTAGCTCAAAAGCGCAATTGGAATATTCGAAAAGCTCCCCCCATTCATTTAGAAAAAAAACCTAGATCTTGTGAAATTGAATGCTTACCAACCCATCGTATTCTTAATGCCAAAAATATGACTGGTAAAATCTGTTTAAGTGTTCCATTACACGCAATTGAAGAATTGGAACAGCAAAAAAAATATTTCTATGATGGAAGAAAATCCGGATTAAAGGTAGCCTCTGCTCCTCATCTTTACATCACTCCAGCTTGTGCCGCTTACAGTGATTTAGACTTCTTGTTCCCACCTTCAAAAACTGGTATTTCAGCGCCTAAATCAGATGCTGCTTATTTACAGGCGCTTTCAGTCTATTTGAATTCCAGCCTTGGAAAGTACCTTTTGTTTTTTGAATCTACCGAGTGGGGCGTCGGCAGAAATGCCTTTACGCCCCAGGATATCAAGCGGGTTTCTGTGCCCAATTTTACCCCCGAACAAATTGAGGCTTTGGCGAAAGTGCATCAAAGATTATCTCTCGCATTTTCAGACCCGTTGATTGCGGCAGGGGCCAATCAAAATGAGCTGATAGAACAACTCGATCAGGCACTTGGGCAAATTTTAGAGATTCCCGAATATTTGCTGATTGTTGCCCAGGAGTTTACTTTGATTCGATATCAACTGCACGAAGGTAAGACGCAAATTCAGGCATTGCAACCCCCTTCAGAAAAAAACTTCATGGATTACGCGCTTTATCTGCGCGATCAGCTTTATCATTTCTCACATCAGCATCACTTGATTACCCTGACCCAATACCCCGAATGGGTGGCCTGCCGAATTGAAATTACTTCTGAACAAAACGCGTTTCCCCCTTTGCTTCAAACCCAAGCCCACTTATCCAGAGAAGATCAACAACTTTGGCAAAGCCTAAAACAAGAGTTCAGCCAATGGATTTATGTTCAGCAGAGTTTGCGTCTACTGGAGGGAAAAAACTACCATATTTGGAAAGCGCCGCGTTTAATCGATTGGACACGTACGCAAGCCATGATAGATGCGGATGAAATCATTGCTGAAGTCTTGAACTATGCGGGTGCTTTTGCATGATCTCGGGGCAGCCCGATGGCCTGTGGCATGTTTACAAAAATCGTTATATCACTTGTGTACATCAGCTTTTGGCCTGGGGATACGTAGCGATCCAAGACAAAGTCGAAGCAACGCATGAAGAAGAGCAGATCACAGGCTGGTTGGCTAAAGCCATGGACGAGCAATTGAATGCCCCCCAAACACCGCGTGAATATCAGCATTACAGCATCCATGAAGAAAAACCCGTGCATGATCAAAATCGCTCAGGCAAAAACCGTCAAAGAATTGATATTGTAATCACTTACAGTCAAACAAGTCCCCGCTCACAATTTTGTTGTGAGGCCAAGCGTTTAAAAAAAGGTTCGCATACCATAGCAAAATATCTGGGCGCAGAGGGTTTGGGCTGTTTTCTTAATGATGAATATGCTCCCGATCAAAATGAAGCAGCGATGCTGGGTTATTTACAGGATGCGGCCACACAACACTGGCATTCAGAATTAAATAAATCACTGCAAAAAGCAGCAAAAGAATCTCCTTCACATGTTCTTGAGCCTTTGTCTGAAGCCAAAATTCATTCAGATTTGGCCTATGAATGGAGAAGCCGGCATCAAAGAAACAGTCAAAACCCCATTGATATTTACCATATATTCTTTGACTTTACAGCAGCTCAATAGCGCTTCAGTGTTCCGAATCCATTTGATTTTTGGCTGCGCTGTAAGTCGCTACACAAAAAGGCACACAAAAATTCAAAAAGACATGCAACCAGGAAATACCCTGGCCTGAGGTCAAAGCTGAACCCTGATTGATCAGATTCAGTACCGTTCCCACTACCAGGGCAATTTTGAATGAATTGATGAGAATTTTGGCACTCAATGCCACCTTAAAAAGAGACGCACGCATTTCATCAAGCCCGAAAGTCCAGAATCAGCTTTTGAGCCAGGGCCAGGGCCTTCTGGATCTGTGGATCTTGTACGGGAATTCCGGCAAAATAGCCCCCCTTTTGAAAGGGGCCCACGGTGCGAATTAAAATTTCAGCTCCGGCATGAATGCGTTTGGCCTCATAATCGTTTTCCTGCCAGAGTTGGGGGCAACAGAATTCTATCCGCTGCCAGTAAGATTTGGAAAATGCCCGCCAGAATTGGTCGGTACAGAACTGGATGGCTGTACCGGTATGGGCCTCAGACATCAGCCAGCAATGGGCCATTAAATGCCCCAAATCTTGAGCCGGTTGGCCCCAATGCACAAATTCCCAGTCAATCAGGCGAATGCCTTGCTCAGTCATGCAGATCGAAGCGGGCCAGAGATCTCCCATGATCAGGCATTTTCCGGGTTTTAAAAGCCGCTCTCCCAGTGCAAAAACGGTTTGCTGCAAATCTGCGTAGACGTCATGTTCATACACGTTTTGGGGCAGCCAAGCGGCCAAATCATACTGAAGTTTCAGACGGGTTGTTTGAATTTCAAGATTGTGAAAATCTTTGGCCAAACGCGCATGGGAGGCACTATAAGCATGAAAATCCGCTAAAAACGAAGCCAATTCTTGGGCCCGATGCGCAATGATTTCCAGGCTGGGAATTTGCAACAGCCAATGGTACAAGTCTGGGCCAGAGCCAATATCTTCCATCCAAAGCAGCGAATATTCAGGTTCGTAGGCCAATAATTGTGGGGCCCGAACGGTTTCTGTGCGCAATTCTGCCAAAGACCCAGTGGGCCCCAAGGCCTCTAGCGCCTTGGCCTCAAATGCCAAGCGGGCAGGAGACAGCGCCTGTTCAGGAAACGCCGCCAAAAAAGGCAGCGCCTGTTTGGCTATCCAGCTTTCCGATTCCCCTTGCAATCGCCAGACATAGTTCAGGTACCCGCCCTTTAAGGCCACAGGCGCAGATACAGGCTCAAATCCAGGTCGCAGACGCTTTAACTGCCCCTCTAGCTCCGAAGCCAGCAAAGGTCTTGTCTGAGAAAAAGCGGCCACTATCCTCTCCTTTGCCACTTTAACCAGGTTTGAAAAAGCTGTTTGACCGCAGGGGTGAGTTTGGTGCGGTTGTATTGATCCCCCAAATGGCGAATGGCTTCGGCCTGGGTGGGATACGGGTGAATTACCGAGGCAATGCTGCCCAAACCAATGCCATGTTTGATCGCCAGGGTCAGCTCACCCAGCATTTCTCCCGCATGGCGGGCCACAATGGTGGCTCCGAGAATTTTATCTTTGCCTTTGACGGTATGCACTTTGACAAATCCTTCGGTCTCACCATCTGCCAAAGCCCGATCCACATCTTTGAAGTGTTTAATATACGTATCAATGACGATCTGCTTTTGCGCGGCTTCGTGTTCGTAGAGCCCGACATGGGCAATTTCTGGATCGGTATAGGTGCACCAGGGCATGAGCAAAGAAGAGAGCTTTTTCTGCCCCATAAACAGGGCGTTTTGTAAAACTGCACGGGCGGCAAAGTCGGCTGCATGGGTGAATTTCCATTCCATACAGACATCCCCAGCGGCATAGATCGCCGGGTGAGTCGTCTGGAGCTGGTCATTGACCTGCACCCCTTGTTTGTTAAAAACGACCCCGACTTTTTCCAGACCGAGGCCCTCTACATTGGGCGCGCGCCCTGCCCCAACCAGGATGGCATCTACCCGAACTTCGGCTTTTTGGCCTGCGACCGTAAAGTGCAGAATTTTTTCGGCTCCCTGGGTTTCAATTTTTTCGAACTGGACATTCAGCCGCAAATCCAGCCCCTCTTGAATAAATTGCTGCTGGACAATGGCTGCGGCATCGGGGTCTTCGCGGTTGAGCAAATGGTTACCATTGTGAAAAAGCGTCACCTGGGCCCCCAGACGGTGAAAAGCCTGGGCCAGTTCACAGCCAATTGGGCCCCCGCCAATGCAGGCCAGGCGTTTGGGCAATTCGGTCAAATTAAACACGTTTTCGTTTGTTAAATACCCAGCTTCTTTTAAACCTGGAATGGGGGGCACCGCGGCCCGTGCTCCAGAAGCTATCACCGCTTTTTTAAAGGTCAGAATTTGCCCTCCAACCTGAATTTGATGGCCACTGATAAACTCCCCACCGCCCAAAAAGACATCCACACCCAGCCCTTTGAAGCGTTCAAAGGAATCGTGGTGTGAGATCTTTGACCGAATTTGGCGCATGCGGGCCATGGCCTGGCCAAAGTCGATGGCCTCTGTGTGGGCCTGAATGCCAAATAAATGGGCCTGTCGCACGTCTTCTGCAGCCCGAGCCGCCCGAATCACGGCTTTGGAGGGCACGCAGCCCACATTTAAACAGTCACCCCCCATCAAATGACGTTCAATCAAAGCCACTTTGGCTCCCAGCCCGGCGGCCCCAGCTGCTGTGACCAAACCTGCTGTGCCTGCACCAATCACGACCAGATTGTACACACCCTCGGGCACGGGATTCTGCCAATTGTGAGGATGAACATTTTGAATCAGGGTCTGGTTGTAGGTGTCCAGGGGGGCGATATTGAGGGTTTCTGTGTTCATAAAAACCTGCTTTCTGAGGGCCTTAAACTTGCTTGTGATTTCAATCTCTGAGCCAATTGAGCCAGGGTTTTGTGCAGAAACAACTCTGTGCAGGCCTCTGCACTCAGTCCCTGGTTTTTGGGATGGGTCAAAATGCTCTGGCGTAAGGCTTCCAATTCTTTTGCCAGGCTTTGCATCTGATCATGGGTCTCCCATTGTGTGTACCAAGCCATAAAACGTGTCTGTTCTTGGCTGAGCCTGATTTCGGTTTCAATCTGCCATTCCTGTTGAATGGCAAAATCGGGTTTTCCCTTTTGGCGAAACGCATGGATTTGGTCAATATCCATCAACTTTACAGCAGTGAGGTCTCCCACCTCAGGCGAGACATTGCGGGGAACTGCCAGATCCAAGATCAAGACAGGGGCCTCTGACTTTCGCTGAGCAAATTGGGGAACGTCTAATAAAATCTGATTGGCCTGGGTGCAGACCACAATCACCTCGGCCTGCTCACAGGTTTGGGATAAATTTTGCCAGGGTTGATAATGGATCTCCAGGGCGTGTGCCAACCACTCACTTTTGCTGTCGGTGCGGTTGATCAGGGTCAGATTGCGAAATCCTTTGCGCCGTAAAGTATGGACCAGACCGGTATTAACCCGCCCTGCTCCGACCAGCAAAATAGGCAGACTTGTAGTCTCAACAGCAAAATAGGCGATCAGCTTTAAAACCTGCTGATCCAAACTGGGGGAAAAACGGTGAGTCTGCCAAAAGCTGCGGATTTTTTTTGCTGCTTCAATCGCACGCTGAAACAAGGTATTCAAGAGTTTTCCATTGCTTTTGGCCGTGTGGGCCTGGGCAAACGCCGTTTTAATCTGGTGCAGAATGTGACTTTCGCCCTGAAGATGGGAATCCAGGCCACAGGCCACCCGAAAGAGATGATTCACCACAGCTTCTCCCTGTTTGTGATAAAAGGGATTTTGGGCATGTTCCAATCCCAGGGGAAGATAGTTTTGCAAAAAGGCCTGCAACGCGATCCTTGCCATTTCAGGATCTGCACTGACCAGATAAAGTTCGGTGCGGTTGCAGGTATTTAAGACCAGCACTTCATCAATGCCCGGCGCGGATTTTAAATCCAGTAAAACTTGTGCCAATTCGTTTTCTGACCAGGAGAGTTTTTCACGCAGAGCCAAATCTGCGGTCAGATAATTCATGCCCCAGAGCAAAAGATTCATCAGAATAAGCGCTCCGGTAAACGGGTGAGGGAGGGGATTTCAATGGAGAAGACAAATCCCACTCTGAAGACATCAGCCAAATTGGCTCCCGGAGAGATGGTGCGGCCAGACAAGGTTGCCTGTTGGGTATTGCCCGCGTAGAGGGTCAAAATATGTGGGGTATGGGGAATCCGTTTTTTGACACCGGCCTGCCAGACCGGCCCCCTTTTTTCGAGAATTTCGGTATCCAGTGGCAAAACAATGTCAGCAAAGAGATGCCAGTGTTTGTAAACCCGCACCACGGTATTGACCCCCAGGGCATTGACCACCCGATTAAAGCTATCTCCTTGGGCATTGCTCAATAAACGGTAATTTAGTCCCACTTGCCAGATTTCGGGGATCAGAAAGCGACTGGCGCTGAGATCCAGGCCAAAGACATGACCGCGATTGTTATACGCCAAACGCGGAGCCAGATTAAACCAATCGCCTTTGGCTTCATCCAAGACTTGGTAAGTGGCCCCCACTTCAAACTCCAAAGGGGATTCCCGCAGTGTTAGAATGCTGTCGATCTGCAAATGCTCGATAGGCGTATAACTGGCATAAAAAGCCGGATTGCTGCCCCTGGGAAAAGATGAACCAAAGAAATTATGCGAAAAAAGCAGATAAAAAGTATCTGCTGGGTAGGTCTGGGCCGAAATTAAATTGGAAGTCCCTTCACGAAAGACACGGGAGTAGTCCGTGTCTTCTTCAGCAGGAAGGGCTGAATGGCCCAACGCGGGAAAACTGACTGAGCCCAAAAGGCTCAAAAAAGTCAAAAAAAGGGGGAGATAGCTTTTTCTCATGGTACGTCCTCGTGTGATTCTAAAAAAAGGGAGGCAGTCGACTACCTCCCCAACGATGTTTCAGGGTCTTTTATTGATTAAATCCGTAGATATAATCTTTGTTTTTGACGGTGGAGTGGCAAGAGATACACATCTGAACCTTGCCCTTTTGCATGGCTGTGCCATCAGGGGCCGTCATCGCGTAAAACCAATCTCCATTGGCCGAATCGTAGCCTTTGATTTTTTTCATGACAAAGAGCGCTTCCGTGGGGCCATCGGCAGATTTATGTCCTTCTTTGACCGAAACCGAGCCATCGGGAAAAGGATACGATTTGCTGTTAAAAGCCTGCATCGCAGCACTGTCCAAATGGGTGCGCACCATCATGCCTTCGTGGGTGGGACTCTTTTTTAGCTCTGTATTGAGCGCTGGAAATGAGGTATACGTTTTTGCCAGGGCCTTGAGATCTGCGTCACTGGGTTCCACAGGTTGGGCTGCAGGGGCATTGTTACTGGGGGTGTTGGGCACTGATGGTGTGCTGGGGGCCGTACAGGCCACCACGGTATAGAGCAAAACACTGGCTGCCAACAGGGTCGAAAATAGTTTCATGAAATTCTCCTCTGATTTAAATTAAATGGAATAAGTTATTTGACAATGCCATAATTCTGAACTTTGTCTGAAGTTAAATTAAAATGTAACTCCAAATAGTCCGGAACCTTGGCGATTGCCCCGCCGGGGCCCACTTCGGGAGGTTTAATTCCAAACGCGCTAAAACGTGTGCGAATCGTGCCGTAGACCTCAATGGAACCGCCGTTTTTACGGATTTTTACAATCGCAGCGAGGGGAAAAGAGCGTCCCCCCACGGCCAGTTGGCCTTTCACAGTGCCTTGGCCCTTTGCCAAGAGTGCTTCCCATTGGGCCTTGGAAAGGGCCTGGGTGGTAAAGAGCAGGTTTGGCTGGACTGAGGCCTTTAAAATTTTCAGGACTTCTTTGTCCCGATCGGGTTCTTGGCTATTAAATGAGCCGATTGGAACCGCGATCGTGGCCGCGTATTTACTGCCACCCGCAGCTTTGGCTGTCACCGAAACCTGACAAGACGTTCCCACGGCTTCGTGTTGGGATACCAATGCCAAGGTTTTGGTCGTGCGCCAAGCGACACAATGAGACCCTGGCTGTAATACTTGCCTTGGGGCCAAAGAGGTGGCCCAAACAGGGCTTGAGAGTGGAATCAGTAAAAGGCCAAGTAAAAGACTGCGTTTGATCACAAAAAATCCTCCGAGCAATGAGATGCATTTCTTTTTTTTTAGTTTAGGTTTTATTGGGCTGCGCTTCTGTCAGCTAAATGACATTTTTTCTTGATATCGTCATCAGCCTTATCAGCAAATGTCAGACACCTGACAGACATATCATCCAGAGTCCTTTATGCTGAAGTTAGTGGGCACCTGACCAGGCTGGCCAGAGCCGATATGATAGGAGAATTAAGTATGAGTTCTTTTCTGTTGGGTCTGTTTATGACTCTGGGCTTGCTGATTTACGCTGCTGTACCGCCCGTACTGACTGGAGTGGGGCTTCACCCACACTTCCAGGTGCCGGCCACGCAAATCAAGGGGCGGCGCGCTTTGATTATTACCACAAGCCAGGCTGTATTGGCCCCCTCGGCGCAAGCGACAGGGGTCTGGGCCTCGGAAATGACAGCCCCCTATTATGTCTTCAAGGATGCCGGCCTCGAGGTCGATCTGGCGAGCATTCAGGGCGAAGAAATACCGATCGAGCCCGGCTCTACTGATTGGCCATTGGCCTCCGAATCCGACAAGCGCTTTCTCGCTGACCCGGTCTTTCAGAGGCAAGTGAGGCAGTCACTCAAGATCGATGCTGTCGACATGAGTCGCTATGATATTGTCTTTCTGGCCGGTGGCTGGGGGGCTGCGTATGACTTGGGACAGTCCCCCAGCTTAGCTGAGCAGCTTAGCCGGGCCGTGGCTCTCAATACGATCATCGGCGGGGTCTGTCATGGCCCGTTGGGGCTGCTCCAGGTGAAAACCCCTGACGGCCATTCTTTTCTCAAAGGACGACGTCTGACCGCTGTCAGCGATAAACAACTCGCTGAGCTGGGGATCACTTTTACGCCCCAGCACCCCGAGCGGGAGCTGCGTGCGGCCGGGGCGCTCTATGAGAAAAACAGCGCCATTACAGATATTTTGGCCTATCATGTCGTTGTTGATGGCAGGTTGGTGACGGGCCAGAACCAAAACTCTGGCCCAGAAACAGCCTACAAAATGCTGGAATTATTGCAGCAAGCCAAATAAACAGATAAAAAGCCTATTTACGCAATCCGATTCAAAGAGCTTTGTCTGATAAACTATGATAAAGATACTGATTCAAACCTCTGTGTTCAAAAGAGGGGGTATTTGTGAAATCGAGCGAAATGGATCTTATCACCGCATTGAAAAGAAAATCTCTGGCCAGAGCCCATGAGCTGATTGTCAATGGGGCAGATCCTGAGCAAACCAGGCCAGATGAAGATACAGATTTCCCGCTCATGATTGCTGCAGAGCGTGGATATACAGAAATTGTGGCGCTTTTAATCGAAAAAGGAGCTCAAGTAAATCGGTGTGGCTATGGTGGCAAAACAGCCTTTTCCAAGGCATGTTTTTCTGGTCATCTTGGTATCGCTAAGCTTTTGGCAAATGCAGGTGCCAAGATTCACTTAACAGATCAGTTTGGATCTGGCCCTTTGTTTTGGTCTGTTTGCGCGGGACATAATGCGGTCGTGGAGTGGTTACTGAGTCAGGGAGCAAATTTTCTGGCTTGCAATAAGAGTGGTGAAAATCCCCTGTTGCGTGTCGTTTCAGGCGTTTATCATCCGCGCTGCGAAGATATTCTTCGGCTTTTTCTTGAACAGGGGGCCGATCCAAATTTTACAGGCCCCAGGAAAATGAGCTTGCTGATGCGTGCTGCTCAGGGGGGATCTTTGGGGCTAACCCGGCGTTTATTGGCTGCTGGAGCCAATCCCAATTTGCGGAACCAATCGGGAGAAACCGCTTTGGTTTTGGCCTGTAAAGGGTTTTCAGATCAGGCAGAGCTTGTTCAGACCTTAATTGAGGCAGGATCCGATATCAATGCAAGAGATCGCGATCAATTGGGATTGCTTGCTTTGACTGCACAAGAAGGTCATTTGGGAATATTGAATGTCTTGTTGAAGGCCGGAGCAGATCCCAATGGCCTTTCTGAATCAGGATTCACCCCTTTGATAGCGGCCATTTGTTCAGGGCATTCAAAACTCGCAATGTGTTTGCTTGAAGCGGGTGCTCTGCCAGAAAAAAAGAATCAAAGCCCGACACCCTTAATGGAAGCCTTAAGCCGTAGAAACTATGAGTTGGCAAGGCTCTTAATTGAAAAAGGAGCCAATCTTTCTGCTCGGGATTCATATGGTACGGTTTTGCTTTATGCTTTGGGGATTCAAGATTATTTGCTCTATGAGCGATCTGTTCCGCCTAAAATTTCTGCTGGTTTTCTTGAGGCGTTGATTGAGGCCGGTGTTCCTCTTGAGGGGATAGGTCAAAATCTTCCTGAAAATATTGCTCAGAATATAAGAGGGCTGAAAACCTTAGCGCAAAAAATTAGACGATTGCGAAAAAAACAGATCTCTACCAAACTATCGCATAGTACCCACAGGGTATAAATGGCTCCAGCCATAGCCGATGGCATTGACAGCCAAAACCGGTCCTTGATGCAGCAACGGTTTTAACCCCAATGTGATACCTGATGGTGAAACGCGCTGCAAGGACTGAATACGCTCCAACATCTCCGGGGCCGCCAAAATACCGTCCTGGGGCCGCGAAAATGTGGCCATAATTGCATCCCCCATGGTTTTGACGACCGAACCCGCATGATGACGAGTGCTTTCAACTGGGGCAAGAGCGTTTTCGGGCGTTCAATCAATGTGCGGTCGAGGCCCTCAAATTGTCTGAGGGTCTGAAATTTTTATTTTAGGGCAACAGAATCAAGCATCAAGGTTTTTGATTGGCACTTAAGGTTTGTGGCTGATATTAAAAACAGCACCTTCGGGTAAAGCCTGGGTAATCGCCACCGTCAATTTGCGGTTTTGTTTACTCGCAGATAAGGTCGCTCCCAAAGCTGCACTGTCATTTTTATCTATGGTCCAACCGGATTCAGGCAGCGATTTGGTATAAAATTCAATGACTTTGCTTGTGGTTGCTGTTGTTTTCCAACTGCCGACCGTTTGGGTTCCTACACGTGTCCCCGTGGTGTGATTGGCCTCTGGATAGATCGGAACATCATCAGGCATATCTGGCAATGAGCCTGTTGTTGGAGCCGATGGGCTCGCGCTGGCCGGAGACGCAGGACTCACAGAATTGCCCGCAGACGAACAGGCCACCAAGCCAAAGAGCAAAAGTAAACCCAGACAAGCCAGATTCAAGCGTGCCAAACCACTTTTTTCAGCTGAATCAGATTCTTTTTTTTTGTTTCTCAACAACATAAACACAATTGAATCCTCTTTAAATTTATATAGCTACAAAGAAACGGGATATTATAGCTGTTTTTAACCATCTTTATCTAGCTTGTCGCTTAATATCTGAGATCCCTTGATGCCTGGGGAATTGTATCAGGTATTTTTGTCAACTGAATGACAGAATACCAATCGGAGCAAGACTGCCTCGCAGGTAAGGTGCAGACCTTGGAGGCTTTGAGAGGGCAAATGGCTGTCTTAGACGCAGCCATCGATCAGCAAATCTATGGGCTGTATGGCTTGAGCGCCGCAGGGATTGCTTTGGTTGATGGGTTAGGATAATGGTTGCATTTCAGGCATTAAGGCTATAGCAAAAGTCATCTGTGTTGCCAGCAGAGTCAATGCCTGCAGCTCCAGGGGGGCCAGAGCTGGCCGCTGTATATATAAAAAACCTTTGCCCTGCTGGTGGCGCAGGCTGACAGGGAGCAAAAAGCCCTCTGCCAGTTGGGTGGCCTCACCCGTTAATAGCTCAGCTTGTGTGCTTAGTGTTTCTAAAAGTGCTGCACTCTGGAGCTGTAATTCAGCATCCGAGCGCTCCTCTGGCCCGTGGTAGAGCAAATAAGGAGCCTCAGGAGCGTGGGCGATTTCAAGATATAACAGGCTGAATTCAGAGGGAACAAGGGCTGAGGCCTGTTGTACAAAATCCTGCAAACAGGCCAGTGGGTTTTGAGACTCAATCAAAGAAAGCATTCCCTGGGTAATTTGCCAAAGGATTTCACGGTGCTGCTGCAAACGCTCTAGCTCTTGATAATTTCTGAGAGCTGTACGCACTGCAGTGTACAGACGGTTGGGGGTCATTTCGATCTTTGCAAGATAACCATCGATATCGTAGGTGTCGATGACTCTGCGTTCGGGTGCTATCCCAGGTTGACCTGTGCGTAGCAGAATACGAACCATTTCGTTTCCCATGCTTTCTCGGATAGTTTTAACTGCATCCAGGCCCGCATGATCCTCTTCCATCACCACATCCAGTAAAATCACTGCCGGTTGAGGAAAGTCTTTCAGATACTCCAGTAAGGCCTGAGCAGAGTGCAAAGAGATCAGTACCACAGGCTGGCCTTGAATCTCCATATTTTTTAGAGCCATGCGTGTAATCGCATGGGTATCTGGGTCGTCATCCACCAACAGAATCTGATACGGCATGGTAGGGTTTTCCTTTCTGATTAAAATCGGATTAACGTATGCCCGCTTCTTTGAGTTTTTGCAGAACCTCAGGCTCATGATAGTGCCCTGGCATAGCTGCTTGGGCAGAGGCAAGATGCTTCTTAAGAGCCAGGCTCAATTGCTGCAATTCTGTCGGCTGCAAGGCTTTGATAAAAGTGTTCATTGCCGGCGCATAATTGTTGGCATGCATGGTCTGTTGTAAAAAATTCTGAAACCAGTCTTCTAATTTTTTGCGGGTAGCGGGCTCTGCTCCGATTTCTCGTCCCCAGGTCACCATTTTCCCAATTAGGTGGGTATCAGAGGTGCCGAGCAGTTGGCGCTTGATTCCGTTTAAAAAGGCTTGGCCATCCGTTCCTTGAATGATCTGGTTAAACTGTTTCCAGTTCGTGTGTTCCAGGATTTTGACGGCAGTTTTTCCATCGGGAGCATTTTTGATCAGGTCTTTCACATTTTCGGCACTGAACTGGCTGAGCATTTTTTCGCCCAGAACAGGGTTTCCGAGGAGATTTTGCAGTGTGCTGCTGTGTTTTCCCGTGTTGAGGCCACTCAGAAATTCTTGTAAAGCCTGTTTGCCAGTGGCTGTGTTTACAGCCATCAGCTTATGGGCAATGCCTGTACATGCTTCGGGGCTGAAACCGACTTTTCGCCCCAGCATGGACATGTGCAGACCATTTTGAATCAAAGAGTTAATCTCAGCCCCTGAAAGTGACTCCAGCATCTGGCGGGAGACATTGGCCCGGCCTTTGCTGATCCAGACGTCTTTATTGTCGAGCAATTGGTTAATATAACGTACTTTATCTGCCGGGCTGTCAAGCTGCCGAAAGTCTTTGAGCATTTGCTGAGGATCATCATAAAGATAGCCCGCAGCATTGTTATACTGAGCTTTGATTTTATCCTGCTGGGCGCTGATACCCGTATTGCGCAAAGCCTGTCTGACCTCGCCGGTTTTATCGCTTTCGGCAAAAAAATAATCGGCGACGGAGAGACCCATTCCCACAATGGCAGCTCCTCCGACGACCAGCGGGGCCAGTGGCCCACTGGCCCCGGCCAGCACAGCGACCCCAGCAAGGGCACCTGCTGTTCCAGAAACGGCTGAAAGAGTTTTGAGTGCTTGGCCCACACGATCTTCGTTTTTGCCTTCGTTGATGGCTCCGGCAATATCTGCTGCCACGCCGAGGGCGTCACCGAGCGGGCCAAAGGCTTTAGCTTTGGCCAGTTTGCTCATCATGGCTGACTCTGAGCCCAGATTCAAGATTTTACCGAGGCTTTCAAGTCCCGCGACACCTGAAGCCATATTGCCCAGACCTTTGAGTACTTGTTCGGTATTGTTGGCATTGGAAAGCAAATAAGCGCCATTTACCAGGGCGGCTTTAGACAGGAGGCTACCCGTCACATTGGCGGCTCGCAATCCCTTGAGACTGTCCTGCAGTTCCGCTATCTGGCGAGCGGGTATATCACCACTTTTTTTGAGGGCTTGCATCCCCTCATTTAGGGCCTGGGCAAATCCATCTTTGCTGAGCAGCAGTCTGGGATTCTTTTGAAAGGCATCCATCATCTGATCCGTCATTTTGGCAATCTTATCAGCATGGTCGTAGCTATCGCTGAACTGTTTTCCGAGAGCCTCTTTGACCGTTGCTCGTAGAGCAGAACGGGCTTTGTCGCCGTCAGAGCCTGGGGCATTCAGATTTTGGATCAACTTGCCCTCCATCTGTTTTACAATCAGGGCTTTCATGGTCTGATCGGCAAGTTGAGGATCCAAGGCACTCAATTTGAGAGTGGTTTTGAGCAGGACTTCTTTTTGTTTGTCAGGCGGCAGTTTTTTAATCGATTCTGCAAATTCGTCTGAAAGTAGATGGTTGGCATAGTGTTTTGCTATTGTGGCGTGCTGAGGGCCAAAGGTGGCTTTGAGAGCATCTTCACGGGCGGCTTTAAAGGCCATCTTGACGCTGGGCTCTTCACCCAGCTTTTTAACTTTATCCTGTAAAAATTTCCGATTGGCTTGAACCAGTTCTCGGGCCTGGGGATCGTTGGCCAACGGCCCCTGGCCTGTCTGTTCGTACAGCGCGTATTCATTCAATAATTTAGAAGTGACATGGTACTGGCCTACCGGACTGTTGGGAACAGCTTTTTTAAGGCGATCTTGCAGCTTATTACGAAAGGTTTCACCTGCTTTTTCAGCTTGTTGGTCACTGATATTGAGTGTGGGCTTGGCACTGATCACTGGCCGCCCTGTTGGTACTGCTAGAGAAGTAGGGGGGATGCTGGGCTGTGGATTGAGTTGCTTGGTTTGAGGCTCTTGAGCCTGAACACTGAGATTGCGTACCCGCTGAATGACCGGCGTTGATGCGCTTGGTATGGAAAAAAGTTGATTCTGACTATCTTTGAGCAAATCATCCAGTTTGATCTCAACAGTCCCTTTCAGACGCGGATCGATTTCCTGCAGATTCAGCCGCATTGTGCCTTTGCCCGACTGCTGTAGATTGGATTCCTTAAGCAGACGCTCAGCCAGATTGTTGAGTCCCAGATTTTGCATGATGTCATCGGTTATTTTTTGTGCCATGCCATCAATGTCCAGCTCCAAGGTGCCCTGCAGGCCAGGTACCAACTTTTCGAGAGCTATGCTGAATTTTTCCGTTGGCTGTTGTTTGCCCAGTTCACTCAGGGACTGGCTGTTGGGATTGGCCTGCTCTATTTTACCCAGCAGGGTTGAACCGAGTTTTTTGAGACCCTGGAATCCGCCTGAAGTTTGAGGTGTTTCCGGAGACGTTTCTGAAAGATCGCCAGTCAATTGCCCGAGCTGCTGCAGTTGTTCGGTCGCATTGCTATTAACGGAGGAAGCGGTTCCCAAAAGTTGGCGGGTGTTTTGCTGAGCGAGCTTAAAACGCTGCGGATCACGAATCTGAAGATTGGTTCTTTTGTCTGTGTCAGCGGATTTGTTTACAACCCGCTGGGTCTGAATCTGGCTAGATTGCTTCAGGCCAGTCATTTGATTTAATAGTTTAAAGTCCATCAATCACTCCTTTGGGATAAGGAAGGAAAAATTAAATTTATGTCGTTTAATACCTGAGGCAGTTTATCAAAAAAATGTTGTTCCAGCCAAAAATAAAATCAGCTTTTCGAATCCATTTGATTTTTGGCTGCGCTTCTGTCAGCTAAATGACAATTCTCTTGCCAGAGGTGAAAAACCCCGTCCGCGCTTCCCGCTGCCAACCAACAGGGGCTGCTCGGCTGTTTGAGTGCGCTAAGATTGCTGCTTAAAGGCCCTGAAAGTGTCTTGCGCGACAGGATTTTTACCCCGGATTTCTGGCGTTGGACCCAAAGCAATTGGCGTCTGTCTTGTGATGGCAAGAGGAGCTCTGGGCGGGCATCCCCGTGTATGTCCAACACATAAAACATGTCCAGATTTCGAGAACTGATAAAATGGGTTGAAAAGCCACTGAGTTCCGCACTTTTGACCAATTGCCCCGCTTGCAGCTGATAAAATTGCAAGACCCCACCAATATGGGGCGTTTGAACCGTGACTATTTCCGGTGGCAAATCCGCTGCAAACTGTTCTACAGCCAGGGGTTGCTGCCAGCGAAAGGCCGTGCCTATTTTAGCGCCCGTCGCAAGTTCGTCTCCTTGGGCAGAATAGACCCGCAAAGCAGCCCCTGTCTCCTGAGCACTGACCGTCAGGATTACCTCTGAGCCGGGAGAGCTGGCCGTTAATTCTCCAGCCAAAGGGCGCAAGGTCTCAAAAACTTCATTTTCGGGCAGCACAAGGGTTTTCTGTTTTTTTGCGCTGCTGAGATCATAAATCCCCACAGAACCAGCCTCATATCTATCTCCCAAAACGCCATGGGCATAGCGTGAGGTCGGTTCTTCTAAGACCCAAAGTAACTCCCCATTTTGCAAGGGGATTCCATCGGGCAAGGCTTTTGCCATTGCAGACTGAACAGCAGACAAGGGCAACTTGGCTGATTCGGTCTGTTCTCTCCCATTTAACAAAGAAAGGGCTTCAACAGCGGACAGAGAACGCAGTTGATTGCCCCTTAATTCAAAATGGGCTTTTTCTGTCTCTGAACTGACTTGCCAAATACTTTGGCTGGAGGAGAGTTCAACAACCGCGATTCTCTCGGGAGCCCAAGGCAATGCCTGTTGAAAACTGAGCAATGTTGCGGGCTGTGATTCGGTTTTGGTTGTTGGCAGTGGTATTTGGCATGCCGCCAAAAGACACATCATCACCCCTAAAACACATTTGCTCACAGGGCCTGCCATGCCTTTAATATTTCTGCGGGGGAGGGCACGCCATAGAGAACTTGCTTGCCAATACACAGGCAGGGCACAATTTTTAATTGGTGAAGCTGCATCAACTGTTTGAGTTCGCTGTTTTCAGCATAGCGAAAAACAAAACCGGGAACCTGCCCAGATAATTGGTTTAATTGCGCTTCCAGAGCGGGTTTACTCAAACAGAACAGATCACAAATCACAATCACTTCGGGTTTTTGCACCGTCTTGCTCCTTTGCTTTGAGATGATTATAATCGCAAATCCACACCAGAGAATGTCAGCCAGCTGATAGTTTTGCTGTAAACTTGGAGCGGGTAGTTAAAATTTGAATTTGAGGAAGCTTTATGACCCCTGCCTCTGAGAGCAAGCTTTGGTATCTTTCACAGATCAACCTCTTTGCAGCGATGCTGCCCGAAGAGATGAAACAGATGGAAGCCATGACCAGCATGTGCTCGACCCCCAAATACGAACCCATCTACCTGCCCGGTGATCCCGCTGATTCGATCTACCTCTTAAAAAAAGGCCGGGTGCGTATTTCGCGCCTGTCTCCCGAAGGCAAACAAATTATTCTCTCCATTTTGGAGCCGGGAGATATTTTTGGTGAAGTGGCGCTGATCGACGACGGCAGCGAGCAAGACAGCATTGCTGAGGCCATGGAAGATACCCTGCTCTGCATTGTGCGCAAAACAGATTTTGAACAATTTTTAAGCACGCATCCAGGCCTCAACTTAAAGGTGACCAAGTTAATTGGGCTGCGTCTGCGTCAAATCACCAACCAAATGGACGCCTTGGTCTTTAAAAGTGCTGAACAGCGCCTCAAAGAACTGCTGATTCGCCTGAGTCAGGAATACCCAAAACCTGTCGCTGATGGTACCTTGATCAATATCACCTTGACCCACCAAGAATTGGGTGAATTGACCAATATTGCCCGCCAGACCGTGACTGAGCTTTTGAAAAGGCTGGAAAACCAAGGCCTGATCCGCTTTGAAAAACGGCGAATTGTGGTCTTGGAACCCCTTCCCCTTTAAGCTTTGATCGCAGTAATAAAACCCCCAGGCATCGGTGCCAAACTGACCATTTCAATCTCTTTAAAGCCACTTTGAGAGAGCCAAGATTGGTATTCACTCAAGGTATACGCATTTCCGCCGGGTGATTGTACCAGCATATTCATGGCAAACAATAAGGGTTCTATAGCAAGGGCCCGATTTTCATCTGGAAAAAAGTCTGCAATCACCAATTGCCCACCCGGCTTCAGTGTTTTGGCCAAAATATGGCTTAATTGTTGACAGGTCGTTTGATCAAAACCATGGTACAAATGACCCACAACAGTCAAATCGTATTCGGGCTGTGGCTCAAACTCCAAGATATTGCCTGCCTTAAACGCGAATTGTGAACTTTTGCCAAAGCGCTCAACATGTTGTTTGGTCACCTCCAAAACCTGTTCAAAGTCAAACGCTGTGACATGCAGCGTTGGATCTGCCTGGGTAAAGCCCAATCCCCAGGGGCCCGCACCGGCAGCAATATCCAAGACTTTCAAACCCTGTCTTGTTTGGCCAAGGCCCAATTTTTGCGCAGCGATACACGCTGTGCCAAAGGTGAGTGGGAATAAATGTGCCACCATATTTTTAAAATAATCTGCCATAGAAGCCATGGTTGTGTCTGAAAATACAGGATTACCAGTGCGGACGACTTGCTCTGTTTGTGACCAGGGTTGCCAGAGCATGTCAATTTGTTGGGTAAAGTCACCCAAATAACTGTGTTTGCCACGCACCAAAAATGATTCACTGAGTTCATTTAACTGCCAATGATGTGCGTCAGGCTTGTGTAAAAAACCCAAAGCAGATAAAGCATTGAGTAAATAAGCCAAGGAACGCTCAGCGGATTCGGTGGTCTCTGCAATGTCTGTTAAGCGATGTTTTCCACTTGCAATTGCGTCAAAGACCCCCAGATTCACAGCAGACTTTAAAATTTGAGGGGGCATCAGACCAAAAACGGTTTGAAAAATTAAACTTGGATTGGCTTGCATGGTTAGCTCCTTTAGCGTGTACTCAAAAAAGCTTAAAGGATCTCACCTGCAAAAAAATTGAACAAAAAAGACACACCTTTAAAAATACAAATGACCTGGATTGTGTGTTTGAAAAGCCAGATATTTTTTGGGCGATAAACCCGTTAATTGTTTAAAGTCGCGAATCAAGTGGGATTGATCGGCGTAAGCACAATGATGGGCAATTTCGGTAAAACTCAATTTTTCTGGCCGATGGATGAGTTTTAAAGCTTGGTTGAGTCGAATTACTTTTTTCATGGTTTGGGGAGGCAGCCCCACATAAAATTCGAAATGCCGCCAGAGGCTTTTGGGACTTAAACAAACCTGTTCTGCAAGGGCCTTTAAACGCTTGTCTGACAGAGATTTAGACTGATTTAAAGACTGGAAAACAGCCTGTAATTTTGAAAAATGTGAGTAAGGTTTGATTAATGTGAGCAAGGCCTTTTCCAAGGCCTGTGTTCTGTCAGTGTAATTGGGCAGATGCAGCAAATGTTCATGTAATGGCCTTAAACTGGCAAGCAAATTATCTGCAGCCACGACTTGATTGGACAATTCAAACATGGGATTGCCGCACAAGGCAAATGCAGCTTCAGGCTTGAGACGCACCCCTACCAAATGCACGTCTTGCCCCATTTTTAACAAAACACTTTGTGAATTTAAACCATTGATAAAGACCCCTGCCCAGCGCGTTTGTTTGTGTAGGGTAATAGGATCTGCCAAATACAATTCTGAACCCAAATTAAACATGAGTTCCACAAAACCACTGGGGACAATCTGTTCATACTGAAAAACAGGTTGGCCTTTTACTTCCCAGATGTACGCAACATAGGGATGAAGTTCTAGACATGGTCGCTTGATGTCAAATTGCATGGGCTCACTGCAGAGGAGACAAATATATTGGTTTAGCCTGGATAATCACTATTCTACCAATCATTTCGCAAAAGTGCTCAATGCGCTTGACCTTCCCATTATTGGAACCCCTAACATGGGAGTATCATACAAAGTGAAGGAGTCTTTAGCATGGCCGAAACCCAATTTGTGATCCAAGGCATGACCTGCGCTTCCTGTGTGCATCATGTCGAAAAAGCCTTGCTCAAAGTGCCAGGTGTCAGCTTGGTTGAGGTCAATTTGGCGACTGAAAAAGCCCGGGTCATTCACGCTCCAGCTGCGACCATCCCTCAATTGCTTGAAGCCGTTGAAGATGCGGGTTTTGACGCTCAGGCCCTGAGCGAAGACAGCCCCCACAACAGCCCAGATAAAACATCTGAATTGAAGCACCAATTCAGGCAGTTTCAAATGGCTGCGCTGTTTTCACTGCCCCTGGTGGCCCCCATGTTATTTTTGCCTTTTGGCTTGAATCTGATGCTGCCCCCCTGGCTGCAATGGGCGTTGGCCACCCCCGTACAATTCTGGCTGGGGGCGCGTTTTTATCTGGGGGCCTTTAAAGCGCTCAAGGCCCGCAATGGCAATATGGACCTGCTGGTGGCCTTGGGGACCAGTGCGGCTTATGGCTTGAGTGTTTACCAATTTTTGCGGGGTGGCCATGCCCACGCCCTGTATTTTGAAAGTGCCGCTGTGGTGATTACCCTGGTGCTGCTGGGCAAATTTCTCGAGGCCCGCGCCAAACAACAGACCAGCGAAGCCATTCGTTCGCTGGAGGCCCTGCGCCCAGACACCGCCCGTGTCTTGAAAAATGGCCAAGAGACAGAAATGCCCCTGGCCCAGGTGCGGGTGGGGGATCGCGTGATTGTGCGGGCCGGAGAGCGGATTCCGGTGGATGGCAAAATTACCAGCGGCCAAGCCCAGATTGACGAGGCCCTGATCACGGGGGAATCGCTGCCCGTCAGCAAAGGGCCGGGCGAATCTTTGATTGGGGGGGCGATCAATCTCGATGGTTTTCTCGAAGTCGAAACCAGTGCGATTGGGGCAGAAACCCGCTTGGCCAAAGTGATCAAAATGGTGGAGTCGGCCCAGGCGGCCAAAGCCCCGATTCAAAAATTGGTGGATCGCATCAGCGCGGTCTTTGTGCCTGTGGTGCTCGGCATTGCCCTCTTCACCCTTTTGGGCTGGCTGATCGCAGG
This sequence comes from Candidatus Blackallbacteria bacterium, assembly GCA_051715345.1. GTDB lineage: Bacteria > Cyanobacteriota > Sericytochromatia > UBA7694 > UBA7694. The sequence goes on along the minus strand of JBPXJQ010000061.1, from coordinate 21,735 downwards.
AGCGGGCCCAGAGCGGGCCCTGCTCAACGCGGTGGCCGTGTTGGTGATTGCCTGTCCCTGTGCCTTGGGCCTGGCGACTCCGGCTTCGCTGATGGTGGGCATGGGCCTTGGGGCCCGCAACGGCATCTTGATCAAAGACGCAGAAGCGCTGGAAGTGGCTCACTCCGTGACAACTGTGGCTTTTGACAAAACGGGCACCTTGACCCAAGGCAAACCCCAGGTGCAGGAAATTCATGCTTTGGAGGGCAGCAAAGACGACTTATTGGCACAAATGGCCTCCCTGCAACAGGGCTCCAACCACCCTTTGGCGACGGCCATTCTGGCCAAAGCTGCAGCAATGGGGCTGAGTTTGGCCCCGATCACGGGCCTCAAAACCCTGGCCGGACGGGGTTTGCAGGCCGAAATCGCAGGCCAAACGCGGGTGCTGGGCAACCAGCGCCTGATGGAAGAATCGGGCATCGACCTGCAAAGCGCAGCGGGTGTGGTAGCGGCCTGGCAAAACAAAGGCCTGACTCTGGCTTATCTGGGTGAGATTAGCTCATGCCGTTTATTGGGAGCCGTGGCCTTTGCCGACAAGATCAAACCTTCTGCCAAAGCGACGATTGAGGCCCTGCACAGCTTAGGTCTGCAGACCGTGTTGATTACGGGGGATCATCAGATTGCTGCCCAAAGTGTGGCCCAGGAACTGGGCATTGATGTGGTCTATGCCGAGGTCTTGCCGGGGGACAAAGCCCAGATCATCCAAAAGCTCCAGGCCCAGGGGGGCCAGGGAGAGCATGGCCAAATCGTGGCCATGGTGGGCGACGGCATCAACGACGCACCCGCTTTGGCTGCTGCCCAGGTCGGCATGGCGATGTCGACGGGTACCGATGTGGCGATGCAGGCGGCAGGCATCACCCTGATGCGCGGCGAGCCCTTGCTGATTCCCGATGCGATAGCCATCTCGCGCCGAACCTATGCCAAAATCCGCCAAAACCTCTTTTGGGCCTTTGTCTACAACCTGATTGGCATCCCCCTGGCGGCTCTGGGCCTGCTCAATCCCGTTTTGGCGGGGGCAGCCATGGCGTTTAGCAGCGTCAGCGTGGTCAGCAACGCGCTTTTGCTGCGGCGCTGGAAGCCCCAAAGCAGCGCTCTCAGTCGCCAGAAAGACCTGTAAATCTATGCGGTTGCTTTTGATTGAAGACGAACCCAAATTGTCCAAGGCCATTGCCCAAGGTCTGCGTGAAGAAGGTTATGTCGTCGATCAGGCCTTTGATGGCCGAGAAGGAGAGCGTATGGCTTTTATGCAAGAGCACGATCTGATTATCCTCGATGGCATGTTGCCAGGCTTGGATGGCTTGCTGCTCTGCCAAAACCTGCGCAAAGAACGCATTCAAACCCCGATTTTGATCCTCAGCGCCCGCAACCATGTGAATGATCGTATCGCGGGTTTGAATGTCGGTGCAGATGACTATCTCAATAAACCCTTTGAGTTTGACGAATTATTGGCCCGTGTGCGGGCCCTTTTGCGACGACAGGCTCCCAGTCAAGGCGTTCAGTTGCAAGCGGGGCCACTGCGCATGGACCTCAGTTGCCACAGGGTCTTCTTACAGGAAGAGGAGATTAAACTGACCTTGCAGGAATACCGATTGCTGGAATATTTTCTCCAACACCAAGGGCACATTCTCAGCCGCCTTCAATTGGCCGAACGGGTCTGGGAAGATCCGGATATTTCGCTGGGCACAGTCGATGTCTATATTGGCTATTTGCGGAATAAAATTGACAAACCTTTTGGGACGCACCTGCTTCAAACGGTGCGGGGAGTGGGCTATTGTTTGCGTTATGACCACAGCGATGCCAACCCCTGAACTCATAGGGAATTCTTAGAATTTAGCCCTATAATTTGAATCTTACTGATTAAAAAGAGGTTGAAGTGAGATTTTTTTAAAAACCCATAAGTCTTTTGTTTATTGTGTCGTTTTTATCTGCCTGTTCCACTGCTTTTTCCAGTCAAAACACGCAAGCGTCATTAGACCAACAAAATGTATGGACAAAAGAAGCTGTTTTTGTTGTCAATGGTGCAGATGCAAGCCTATCAGTGCTTGAGCCAGAAGGCACAAAAGTGATCAATAAAATTGCTTTGCCATCGGGTTCTTTTCCCCATCATGCCTATGTCAGCCCTGATAGAAATACCTTGGCGATCAGCCTTCCGGGCATGGATTTTAGTGGGGGGCATGGGGATGGGGGGCATGGAGATATGCCCATGCCGGGCCGTATTGCACTCCTGGACCTGAATTCTGGGCAAATAAAAAACATTAAAAATACGCCCGCCATGCATCACAATGCCATTTTTAGTCCCGATGGCAAAGAGATCTGGGCTGCAGCCATGGAGAGCAATGGACGTGTTTTTATCTATGATGCAAATAGTTTTGCTCTTTTAAAAGAAATTCCCGTGGGCCAAAAGCCCGCCGAGGTCACATTTTCTGCAGATGGCCAAAAAGTCTTTGTGGCTAATGGGGGCTCCGATTCAGTCAGTGTGATTGACCCTGTCAAAAAGGAAGTCATCAGCACGTTGGCTGTCGGAAAAAACCCTGTCGGTGCTTGGGTTGGCCGTGATCAACGGATGTATGTCGATAACGAAGAGAGTCAAAGCATCAGTGTGATCAACAGCCGCAGCTTACAAATAGAACAAACCTTGCCTTTGGGTTTTATGCCAGGCATGGCCGCTCTGCATTCTAATCATCAAGAACTTTGGGTCAGTGATGCCCAAAATGGCAAAGTTGTGGTGTTTACCCGCTCGCAAGAGAATCAAACTTTTACGCGCAATCGGGAATTAATAACCGGAGCTGGGGCCCACGCCATTGCGTTCAGCAGAGATGGTAAAAAGGCCTTTGTCAGCAATCAGGAGGCGGGCAATGTCTCTGTCATTGATGTCAAATTATTTAAAAAAGAACGAGATCTCAACGTGGGCAACAAACCCAATGGTTTGGCCCTGCGCTAAAAATCACCAAAGGAAATCACAAAATGCGCTTTAAACACATAGACAATCTGCTTTTGAGCTGTCTTATCACAGGAGGCACTTCATTGGCCTGCTCAACCTTTGCGAGGAAGCCATGTTTTGGTTGTACATCTGATGCAAAATAAACAGCGAGTGAACCATGTCCAAATAAAAATCAAATTGATCGGCCCCGATCAAAAAACCGTTGGCGCAGAAAGTGGGCAAAATATGGGGAAAGTAACCTTAAAAAATAAATCACCACTTTATGCCGCAGCCTTTGATTTGAATCAAAAAGGCAAATATATTGCGGTTATTTTGTTTAAAACAAACAACAAACAGGCCCAAGCTAGCTTTGAATTTCGTCTTTAATGTGCTGAAATAATGAGAAAATTTGGGCTTTGGGTTCTTGTGTTTTTGCTCTTGGGTTTGTCCATTGAAAGCAAATCGATATCCATGGCTCAAAATTCCTCACCAAGATTGGCACAGGCAATCACACCCGCTCATGATGAGATGGATATGTCAAAAATTACGCCAGAGCAAGCCGTTCAGTCTTTGCCTAAACCCATACACCTGAGTGATATCAAGGTCTGGGAGAGTGTGCGAGAACATGTTCATAACAAGTTGGTACATTTTCCTTTGGCTTTGGGTTTGGTGGCTTGTTTGTTTTGGCTACTCAGTTCTAAGCAGCCTGAATTTCAATCTCCTGCAAAGCTTGTGCTTGTTTTGAGTGCCACAACAGGGTTGTTGGCTGTGATAACGGGTGAAAATCAAAAGCAGGTATTTCAAGACTCCCCGCTTGTTGAAATCATGCAGTGGCATGAAAAGATCGGCTTTTTTAGTTTATTTCTGTTAGTAACAGGTTCACTCTGGCAATGGTTTCAGAGTTTTCGTAAATTTATTTGGGTCTATGTGGGGTTGATGGTTTTTGCCCTCTTGTTTACAGGCTTTTTAGGCGGGCTTTTGTCTCATTCACATCTCGAACCTGTCAATGAGAGTCAAAATCAGCAGGAATCTTTTTAACCATGAATATTGGCCAGCTTGCCAAAGCATCGGGTGTCAACAGCAAGTTAATTCGCTATTACGAGTCGATTGAGTTGATTCCTGCCGCCCAACGCACCGATTCCAATTACCGTGTTTATCGCTCAGAAGATGTCCATTTACTCAAATTTATCAAACGCTCACGCAATTTGGGCTTTAGTATCCCCGAAATCGAAATTTTATTGGGGCTCTGGAATGACGCTGGACGCTCCAGTGCAGAAGTTAAAGACTTGGCGACAAAACATATTCTGGCCTTAGAGGCCAAGGCGCAAGAAATTCAAACCGTACTCAAAACACTCAAACAACTGGTTGAGAGTTGTCATGGCGATACACGATCTGAATGTCCTATTTTAGAGGATTTGGCTGATGGGCATTTATAAAAAAATAGGGATTTTGACACTTCTTTTAGGCCTCTTGATACCTATGCCTGTTTTGGCTCAAAGAGGGAAAGGGACTCTGCTGCAACGCTTTGAATTAAAAGATCAAAATGACAAGGCTGTGCCCTTTTCATCCAATTTTGCCAAGAAAGTGACATTGGTGGTTTTAACCAATTATTGCTCTGTTGAATTAGCGGGTGTTTGGAGTATTCCTGTTTATTACCGTTTTCACAAGAACCCCCATTTTCGCTTTGCTTTTATTTTTAGCAAGACCTGTTTGCCAGGATTTATTCCCAATGGTTTTATTTCTAGCTCCCTTCAAAATGCAGTTGAAAGTTTAAAGCTCCCCTATATTTTGGTTGACTGGGATAATGCTGTCACTCAGCGTCTGGGGGGCAACGACAAATACACTCAACTCTATCTGCTTGATGCGCAAGGTGTTATTCGCTGGCAATATATGCTCAAAAATCCCATGGCATCAACATTTGTGCTTGAAAAAAATATCAAGGAGCAGCTCCATGTCCAGAGATAAAAATGGAGACATCAGCCTTTTGCTATTATGTGGTTCAATCATTCACAATTATGAACGGTTAGTCAGAAAAAAAACAAAGATTCCTCACTAAGGAATCTTTGTTTTGTAATCAATTAAGATAAACATTCCTCAATACGGAAGGTTTTCGGTCTTATAAGACTGTACATTCATTAAATTAATCTAATTTAAGCAATATTTTAAACTTAAACATCTATATAAAATACAGTTCCAGTTAAACCAAAGGTTTTGCATATTGGAATGTTTGACTTTGTTATTCATAAAAATTGAATGAGGAATTTTTACAAATGCCAACAGGACAGCTCAATGAACGCAAACTCTTCTTTCAGGGGGGGCATCAAAATGTCGGTACTTTTTCTTGGCTGAGAGAAGATGTCACCCAAGCTGTTGGCATGGTTCCAACTGTTTCATTGCAAAGCCTGCACCCTGTTTGCAAAACACGATTTTGCCATGTTAAGCTGGAAAGCTGTAATCCTGGGGGGTCTATCAAAGAAAAAAATGCAGTTTATCTGGTTGATGATGCAGAAGCCCGAGGACTCCTCAAATCAGGGGGAACAATTATTGAGTCCAGTTCAGGTAATTTTGGTATTGGCTTGGCCATTGTTGGGGCTGCACGTGGTTATCGGGTAAAGATTGTCGTGGATGCTAAAACCGCACCGCCCATGCGCCGTATGCTTTTGGCTTATGGTGCCGAGTTGGTTGATGTACCGCTCAGTGAGGCTGATGCGGGGGGCTCTATGCAAAAAGCCCGTATGCGGAAAGCAAAGGAATTATCTGAGAGTACTCCCAATTCATGGTATCCCTGCCAGCATCTCAATCCAGTGAATACAGATGCTCATGCTTTTTATACGGCCCAAGAAATTGAAAATACCTTTGGTGACAGCTTAGATGCCGTTGTAGTTGGTGTCAGTACAGCGGGACAAATCATGGGCATAGCCAAACATCTCAAGAAGCGCTATCCTTCTATTCGCGTGATTGGAGTAGATGTTTTGGGCTCTGTGATCATGGGTACTCCTGCCGCTCCTTATAAAATGACGGGTGTTGGCTTGTCGTTTATCCCTCCTAATCTGGATTACCAATTACTTGATGCCGGTTATGTTGTGCCGGAGTCCCTCTCTTATACTGTTTGTCATGCTTTGGCACAGCGTGAAGGCTTGTTGTTGGGGGCTTCTACAGGTGCAATTGTCTCTGCAGGTTTACACTTGGCGACACAAATGACTCCTGGCAGTCGTATATTGATGATTAATCCTGATCGGGGAGATCGCTATCTCGAAACTATTTATGATGCAGATTGGCTTGCTCACAATGGTTTTGAAATTTATCCCTTTGAAAATATTCCTTCACATATTGCCCGGTTAAATCCAATTCGCTTTCCGGCATAATACAGATATACTATTGGGGGAGCCAGTCTCTTTTCCTAGTCCTATTTTTTGATAATGACGACACTTTTAATGAAAATGAACGATAGCCTGTGAAACAGACAAAAGACGGTCCAGGATTGACGCAACTTCTGGGTAAATTTGTACCTCTTTCTCTTTCCGATATCATCATGGCAATGGGAGATCCTCTCCAAACCATGGCTTTGACTCGTTTGCCCCAAGCACCAGCTACCTTAGCAAGTCTAGGAGTCGTCAAGTCAATCGCTGTTTTTCTTGAAAGTCCCATTATCATGATTCTGCATGCTTCAACGGCATTGGGAAAACAGACTTCCTCACGAAAAGCACTTTGGCGCTTTTCACTGCTCTTAAGTAGCTTATTAAGCTTGGTTTTCACTGGATTGTGTATCGGTCCTGTTTATAATTGGCTATTGTATTCTGTTTTTGGGGTAAATACTCAAGTTGCGGAAATAGGTCGAATAGCGTTTTTAATGATGATAGCTTGGCCTTTTGTTATTGCCTGGCGGCGCTATTTTCAAGGCTTGTTGATTCGCAGCGGAGATAATAAATATATTGGTTACTCCAGTTTTTTGCGTTTGGGATGGGTGATAGGCATTCTGCTTATCGGTGTTTTATTAAGGTGGAATGGGGCTGTATTAGGTGGTTTAGCCTTGATCGGTGGCGTTTTGGGGGAAGCACTTGTTGTAACCTGGTTTGCTCTACGCTTAAATGTAGTTTCGAAAATTGAAGCACTCAACTTACCCAAAGATTCAACCCTGCCAGATGACTTAAAAAGTGTTACCAAGTACTACATGCCATTAGCCACAACCATGATTCTTGTTTGGGGCGGTCGGGCCCTTTTAAGCGTTATGGTAGCACGTTCTCTAGACAGTACGGTGGCCTTGGCTGCCTGGCCTGCTGCATGGGGCTTGGTATTGGCTATTGCAAATGCCACCCGCATGGTGCAACAGATTGTTATCTCTCATGCTGAACAGGTCAAACTGAGCTTAATCGTGCGTTTTAGCTTTATAGTTGGGTTTTGCTGTAGCTTAGTCCTCGCATTTTTGGGATGGACTCCTTGGGGTGAAACGGTCTTACAATTATACTTGGGACAGAATCACGAGCTGTTAGAAGCTGTACACCCGGTTATCTTCTATGCTGTATTATTCCCGTTGTTTTTGGCTTTTCAAAACGCTTTGCAGGGTTTGCTGATTAACTACCAGCAAAATTGGCTCATTAATTTGGCGACTCTGATGGGTGTTTTATTAATGCTATCGCTGTGTTGGTTTTTTGTCAGTACAGGACAGCCTGGCGCATTAAGCGCTGCTTGGGCCATGCATTTAGGTGCACTGGTTGAGATTTTTTTATTATGTGGCAGCTTGGCCTGGGTTTTGCGGCTTCACAGAGTCGGACATGAAATCTGATACAAACGATCCGTTTAATGTCAATCAGAAATCGAAACCGCAGCACACATTTTTTCCAAAGAATCTGTTAACGCCTTTATTTCTTGAACATGTTTTAATAATCTTTGCAGATGTCGAGTGACCATTTCTTTGGTATTCTTACTGGCCTGTTTAGGGTCTCGCCAAAATGCAACCAATTCATTTATTTCTCGAATTGTAAAGCCCAAATCACGGGCGCGCTTTATCAGAATCAACACCTCAATATCAGCCTCATTATAAATACGGTACCCCCCCAATGTGCGGGTACCACAAGGGAAAATCCCAATAGACTCATAATAGCGAATTGTTTTAGCGCTAATGCCAGAGACCTGAGACAGTTCACCGATCAGCATATAGCTTGCCTCTTTTCACAATTAATGACAAGATTTGCTGCAACAAACATTTTGTTTATTTGCTGCGAGCGCGAAAGCTTCTTGCCCTTCTTGATAGGCAAACCACATAATTCCCAAAGCGCCAATGCTGTCAGCATAGGCAAAACCTGTCCATTGATAAGTTAAACTAGAAGCCAACAACAAAAAAGAAAGATACAGACAGGCGCGTGTACAATTGGCATCCGCTCTAATTGGCGATGAATTAAGCTTTTCAGCTATACAGAGCTTTGCCCTCATAAGGGAATACATCGTCAAAATAGACAAAGCAGAGATAACGATGCCCCAAAATGTAGTATCAGGCTTGTGGCTTTGAAAAAGATGAATCAGAATCAACAGTGCGGTTCCGGCAATCAAAAGATAAAATGAAGTCCCCGTTATTCTTAGGGCCAGAGTTTCAAAACGGTCTCTTTCCTGTGTATTTGGCGAGTGTTGAAGGCGCAGCACCATGTGTAAAACACCAACTCCTGACAAAACTTCAATAAAACTATCGAGCCCAAATCCAAAGAGTGCCAAGGTTTCATCATTAAAACCAAACCAAACAGAAATGACACCTTCGAGCAAATTGTAGAACACGGTGATGCCAGCCAGAAAAAGGGCCCAAGAATACCACTTTGCAAGCAGATTTTTATTTATTTGTTCATCAAAATGATCTTCGTGTGTAATTAAATTAAGTGACATTAGAGTGTGCATCCTTTGTTTAAATCACAAATATTCAAAAGAGATTGTTCCGTTTCAAGTGTGCAATGTTGAATTCCAAATTCTTGATTCAAAAGCTGACGTACACTGGCAACAGTACCGAAATTGCTTACATCATCCATAAGTTGTAAATGAGCTGTTAATAAGATCTGTTCCCCAGTTAATGACCAGACATGCAAGTCATGCAATCCCATTACGCCCTCAGTCTGTAAAATGCGACGCTCAAGTTCACTTAGCTCGATCTGAGGAGGAACGCTTTCCATGAGAATATGCCAAGTTTCGCTCAAGAAGGACCAACTTGTTTGTAGAATCAAAAAGGCAATCAGTAGACTCACCAAAGGATCGGCATAAGTCCAACCCGTGAATTGAATAATTACTGCGGCGGCAATAGCGCCAACAGATCCCAATAAATCTCCCAATACATGCAAAAATGCGCCTTTGAGATTAAGATTTTCACTTGCCCCTTGCATTAATAAACCCGCTACAACCAGATTTACCAAAAGCCCAAGGCTAGAAATCCAGAGCATTTGCTCTGAATGAACTGTCACAGGAATCCAAAAACGGCTCAATGCTTCTTTGAAGATAAGCACCGAGATAAGCACAAGTGTAATTCCATTTGTAAAAGCGATCACGGTCTCTGCACGCCTGTTTCCATAGGTCCGACGTTTATCAGCCTTGCTTCTTCCCAAATACAAAGCCCAAAGTGCCAAGCCCAATGAAAGTGCATCATTAAACATGTGACCTGCATCTGAAAGTAAAGCAAGGCTGCCACTGAACAGCCCTCCCATAATTTCAGCAACCATAAAGACACCAGTTAGAACAAGAGAGATTATCAGAACTCCTTGATGATTCGGGTGATGAGAATGGGTGTGGTTATCACTCATGGGTGCGCTCCTCTTGCTCAGAGATGGAATAATCCTGGACAGGCTCCAAATCATCTGTCAGGACTCGCACCGTAATCAGAGCTTGCTCAAGTACGGACTGGGTTTCAATCAAATTGCGGCGAGCAGTAAAATAGCCTTGCTGACTTTGTAAGACATCCAGATAATTCGTTTTACCTGCTTCAAAGGCAATTAAAGCGATTCGAAAGCCTTCCTGAGATAGTTGAAGCTGTTTCTGATAGAGTTGCCAGCGCTGATAAGCGCTTGTGTATACTTCATAAGCACGAGTTAACTCAGCGTTCAGTGTTGCAAGTTCCTGCTCCCGTTCTGCAGCCAAACTGTTCTGGCGCAGACGGGCTTCTTCAATCTGGCCTTGATTGCGGTTGAACATTGCCAAAGGCAGACTGATAGAGGCTGTCATTCCCCAATCCCCCGGTGGGTGATAACGCAAACCCCCGGAGGCAGTCAGATCTGGGGTCGTTTGAGCCTGAGCAGTTGTCAAGGTTGCTTGCCTGATTTGACTTTCAAGCTGCCAACGTGCCACCTGTGGGTGTTGTGGTAAACGCTGTTGATAAAAGGTCAATCCAGATAAAACTTGAGGAGTATCATAAGCACTGACATCCAGCATATCTTTTAGCTGGTATTCTCCCCAAAGAGCCGAGAGTTCAAGCCCAGAAATCCGTTGTTGGGCGGCCATTTCTTGAACTTCTGCTTCAAGCATCAATACCTGTTGACGGGCTTGCAGAGCACCAAATGGGGCTAGTTTACCTGCCTTGACACGGATTTCAATCAGAGCAAGTGTCTCTCTGGCATTGACAAGCAATTCATCAGCCAAATTTATACGAGAAAGAAAATAGCGCAAGCGACTGTAGTTCAGATAAACATCACCTGCCAAATGGCGCTGCTGAATGCGGTATTGCCACTTCAATAGCTCAGGCTCTAATTCTGCCAAACGCTTTGCTTCCGAGAGTTTATCTCCCAAAGGCAAAATCTGAACCCATTCAATTGTAAATTGGGTAAACCGATCATTGGTCCATGCTGCGGAACCAGCAAAGTCTTCAGCAGTCAAACCCAATTCTGGGTTTGGCAATAACCCAACCTGAAGCCTTCGGGCTTGTGCTTGCCTGTATTCTCGACGTAATTGCCGCAAAGTAGGATGATATCGCCAAGTACGCAGCAAAGCCTGAGAGGGACTTAAATGCTGTTGGGTTTGGGCCGAAGATTGAGGCAAGGGCAACCCAGGCAATGGAAAAAGGGATAGAAATAAAAATCCTGCCAAAAGAATGAGTCTATTTTTGCTCATCTGTATTTTCCTCTTCGAGGGAGATTTGAAGCAATTCCAATTTGGGAAACGCCTCTCCCAAATCAGACGCTGAATCACCACTATTTAAATGTGGTGCTGGGCTTTTATGATGGAAGAGCTGATAGAGAACAGGCAAAACAAAGAGAGTCAATAAGGTTGAAGATAAAATCCCACCTATGACGACCGTGGCCAAAGGACGCTGAACTTCAGAGCCTGTTCCTGTAGCAATGGCCATTGGCACAAAGCCCAAAGAAGCTACCAAAGCTGTCATCATAACTGGTCGCAAGCGCGTCATTGCTCCTTCTAGCAATGCGTTGTAAAGGCTCAATCCCTGGGCTCGGAGTTGGCGAATAAATGTCAACATGACCAATCCATTCAGCACAGCAACACCTGAAAGAGCGACAAAACCGACACCAGCAGTGATTGAGAAAGGCAAACCGCGCACTGCCAAAGCCGCAATCCCACCTGTAAGCGCCAAAGGAACACCTGAAAATACCAAAAGAGAATCTTTTATGCTGTGTAGTGTTGCATTCAGCAAGAGTAAAATAAGCACCAAAGCCACTGGAACGACAATTTGGAGTCTTCGGGTGGCAGAGATCAGGTTTTCAAATTCTCCTCCCCATTCCAACCACATACCAGCAGGCATTTTGACTGTGGATTTAACTCTTTTTTGAGCGTCAGAAACAAAGCTGCCAAGATCTCGGCCCTGAACATTGGCACTTACAACAACACGCCGCTTGCCATTTTCGCGACTGATTTGGTTTGGTCCTTCGATAATTTCAACGCTCGCCACCTGAGAAAGGGGGATATATGCAACTGCTTGGCCTTCAATTTTGGGCAAAGGCACAGGCAGTTCACGCAGACGTGACGCGTCTCGAAGATACTCTGCCGGTAGGCGTACCATAATTTCAAAACGTCGGTCACCCTCAAAAATTTCTCCGGCAGGCAAACCTGAACCCGCAGCCTGAATAATTTCTTGAATATCCCTCACATTCAATCCATAGCGGCGCAAACTTCCAAATTTAGGCTTGATGGTTAATACTGACAAGCCGCTCACCTGTTCCACCTGTACATCTTTGGCTCCAGCAATCTGAGACAAAGTATTTGCAATTTTTTGGGCTTCTTGGCGCATCAAATCAAGATCCTCACCATACACTTTGATTGCAAGAGCCGCACGAACACCTGAAATCAGTTCATTGAAGCGCATTTGAATCGGCTGGGCAAATTCGTAATTATTGCCTGGCAGGTCTTGAACTGCTGTCCGAATTTTATTCACCAACTCAGATTTAGGCAGTTTGGGCATGGGCCACTCAGAACGGGGCTTCATGATGATATATGTATCAGCAATGCCTGGCGGCATTGGGTCAGTTGCTACCTCAGCTGTACCTATTCGAGCGAAAACCTTATCTACTTCTGGTACTTTTTTAAGACGGGTTTCAAGTGCTTCCTGCATTTCTATAGATTGACTCAGGCTCGTACCAGGAATTCGCAAAGCCTGAACAGTCAGATCCCCTTCATCAAGGCTCGGAATAAACTCACTTCCCATCTTTAGGGCAGCAATCCCGCTTAGAAAAACTAACACCCCAGCAGAAACCAGAACCACAGCCCGATTGGCCAATGCCCAACTCAAAGTTGGCCGATAAAGTTGTTTACTCAAACGAACAATTACATTTTCTTGTTCAGCTACCCGGCCCCGCATTACCAGCGCAATCGCGGCAGGCACGAAGGTGATGCTTAAAAGCATGGCTCCTGCTAAAGCTACAACCACAGTCAGAGCCATCGGACGGAACATTTTTCCTTCAATGCCTTCCAAGGTCAAAATGGGCAAATAGACGACCATGATAATTAACTCACCAAATAACAAGGCCTGTCTTGCCTCTTTGGATGCCTCCCAAACGGCATTGAGGCGCTCCTTGAGATTCATTGTGCGACCAAGTTCATGTTGACGTTCACTGAGATGGCGCAAACAATTCTCAGCGATTACAACCGACCCATCCACTATAATGCCAAAATCCAACGCTCCCAAGCTCATCAAATTGGCACTGATTTTACCCGCAAACATACCAGAGATTGTCCAGCACATTGAAAAGGGAATCACCAAAGCAGTAATCAAAGCCGCTCTAAAATTGCCCAAGAACAAAAACAAAATGACTACAACCAACAAAGCACCTTCAACCAGGTTTTTTTCAACAGTGTGAATGGTCTGATCGACCAGGGTAGAGCGATTGTAGACAGGCACAGCACGAACTCCAGCAGGTAAACTGGCATTGATCAGATCAATCTTTGCGTGTACGGCCTCAGAGACTTCCCGGCTGTTTGCCCCTAAAAGCATCACTGCTGTGCCTAAAACCGTTTCTTTTCCATCGCGGGTAGCTGCTCCTGTACGCAATTCCCGGCCATATTCAATCCGAGCCACATCGTTGAGTGCGACGGGAGTTCCTTTGACATTTTTAATCAAAATTCGGCCCAGCTCATCGCGGTCGTGAATACGACCAGGTACACGTAAAAGCTGCTGAGTACCATAAGATTCAAGATAACCTGCACCCACATTGGCATTATTGGCCTCAACAGCCATAACCACATCACGAAAGCTCAATCCATAGGCCTGTAATCTATCTGGTTGAGGACTGATCTGAAACATCTTGCGATAGCCACCAATGGTATTTACCTCTGTAACACCAGGCACAGTCCTGATTTGTGGGCGAATAACCCAGTCTTGAAGTGTACGCAGGGCAAATAAATCATAGGGGCTTCCATCTTTTTGACGAGCCCCAGGCTCAGCCTCCACTGTCCACATATAAATTTCACCTAAGCCACTGGCAATTGGCCCCAACTCTGGTTCAAGGCCAGCAGGCAGTTGACTGCGTATTTGTTGAAGCTTCTCATTCAATAACTGGCGGGCAAAGAAAATGTCCGTACCCTCTTCAAAAATTACCGTTACTTGAGAAAGCCCATACCGTGAAAGTGAACGTGTACTCTTGAGTTTGGGTAGTCCTGAAAGCGTTGACTCAATCGGAAACGTGATTTGTTGCTCAGCTTCTTGCGGGGTATAACCCGGTGCGCTGGTATTAATTTGCACTTGAACATTGGTAATATCAGGAACAGCGTCTATCGGCAAATGTTGAAAATTATAGACCCCCAGCAAGGCTATTGCGGCAACGACCAGCAGCACAAACCAGCGCTGCCGGATTGAAAATGCAAGTATCCGGTTAAACATGGTTGTATCCTTTAATGGCTATGACTGGCCGTTGATTTTTCGATTTCGGCTTTTAATAAGAAGCTATTGCTTGAGACATAAGCCATACCTGCTTCAAGCCCCTCACGCACCTCAACCCAATTCTGACTGCGACGACCCAGCTCAACAGGAACCGCTTGTAATGCTTCACCATCACGTACAAATACAACGTCTTCTCCTTCCAGTGCCTGTATAGCAGCAGCAGGAACAGCCAATGGAACTCGGTAAGGATTGCTTTGAAGCTGCACAGTGACAAACATGCCCGGCTTCCAAATCCGCTGAGAATTCAAGACCTCTGCATGGGATTCCGCAGTACGGCTAGATTCATCAACAGTGGCTCCCAAATGACTAACAATACCGCCTGTTGAGTATTTTCCCGTTTGCGAAATCACCTCAACACGCTGCCCCAATCGCACACTTTCAAGCTGAGATTCAGGAATCATCATTTCAGCCCAAACCTGGCTCAGGTCTGCAATCAAGAAGGCATCAGCATCAGCCGCGAGAGACTCTCCTGCGGCAATATGTTTGGAAATAATCGTGCCATGTATCGGCGAACGCAATTCATAGCGAATAGAAGTGCCTTTTGTATTGAGGCCCAGAGACTGCAATTTTTGACGGGCCATGTCTGCTGCAGGAGCCAAAGATCGCATATCTTGTTCCCGTTCAAGCAATTGTAGGCGTCGGGAACGCTCAGCTTCTTCAATCACAGCTTGATAAACTGAACGGGTTTCTAAAAAAGTTTGTTCAGCTTGTTGGTATTCTGCTTGAGAGGTTACTTTCTGAGCCAAAAGAGTTTTTTCGCGCTGGTAGTTTTGATTTGCCAAACGCCATTCAGAATATGCTTTGAGTAAATTTTGACGATCTGTTCCTATCGCCAATCCAAGCAATTCTTGGTGTAAAGATTCAATGTTTTCGCCCTTTTGAAGCCCACGAATCAGACGCGAGGTATTGTTAAAAAACCCCCGTTCATCGTCATAGCGTTTACGCGCCTGTTCATAACGCAAAGAAGATTGTTGATAATCTAAGCGCAAATCCCCAAGCTCTCTACTTTCGACGACAGCTAAAAGCTCTCCTTGAGAGACATTTTCACCCAAATGTTTGAACACCCGTGTAACAATTCCACTGATTCTGGGGGTTAAATGAACATAACGGTCCTGATCTACTGCGATTTTTCCTGGCAACTGCAGAGTTTCACTCAAAATACGTGAACCAATCCGTGCAAACAAAATATTGCTTTCACGTAATTGTTCTTTGCTGAGTTCAATCCGATTTTCATGTTTTTCCCAATGAAAATCATGGGTTTTTCCTTGCAGCATCAGCTTGGCTTGCAGTTCAAAAGAGTGTGGTTCATCAATCAAGGATTGTGCAACCCAAGACTGCTCTTGTATTTTAAAGTTCAAAGGATATGTTTTACCCAAGCGTTTCCAGCTTACCTGTAACTGAGTCTGTTGGGGCTCTAAAGTTCTATTGCCCTCTGCAAGCGCATAAAAGCGCAACTCCAATTTTCCCTTGCCCTTTTCACGAGATACAACCTCAAGTTTGAGCGGGCCCTTTGTATTCCCCAACAAAAGTCCTTCATGTGGCCCTTCTTCATTGTGTTGATGGCCATCTTCTCCAGAGCCACCTTCTTCGTGCTCTTCAGCACTCTGTACAGGTGTTAAACTATCCAATCGGAGCAGTCCAATACCAAAGATTAAACCGATAGCCAAAACAAAACTTACAATGATCCACTGAAATCGAGACATAAAAAAATCCTTAACTGTTGATCTGTTATTAAACCCATGCACAGGAGTGCGTGGAACAAGATCAAATCAGAAGGACGGTGGAAGGAATGTGGAGAAGTACTTTTGAAGGAGAAACAAGCGGAGGAGGGTAAGTGAGCAAAGGGGTATTTTTTAAAATAGCACTCAAAGGCTGAGGAACAAGCGTCAGTGAAATTTTTTGCAAATCGAAGCTAATAGTATTATTTAAATTTTCAGCATTTTGGGTGAAAAAGCCCTGATTATCAGGATGTCCTGTCCCAATAAAATAATCAGTACAATCTTCACAATTACCCAGTTTATCAGATTCTAGCGGTGTTGCTTCAGATGGGTCAACCATTGCCCATTGAGTTAAATCATAGGTTTCAACCGAACTGTGACCATTTTTTTCAACGCAAAAAACCTGTACATGCTTGTCAAAAGCAATATGCAGATTAAAAATGCAATAAAAAAACAAAGTAACAAAAACCAAAAATCGCATTAAATACACCTTACTTGAACGTTATAACATTGTTTATTTCTTTTAGGCAAGTTGTTTTAACTCAATCTCACAGATCAAAACATTCCGCAATGAGGAATGTTTTGATCAAAGAAAAACAAACATTCTATATTGGGTAATGTTTGTTTCAAAATTCAATAACAACAAACATTACCAATTAAGGAATGTTTTAAATCATAAAAACATTTTATTTACAATAATAAGTTTATTTTTGATCAAAAATAAACTTATATAAACATGATTATTTATTCAGCTACCTATATAATTATAGAGTTTTAAATTATTCTAAAGCTTCTACTTATTAGAATGTTTGAAGCGTCATTCAAAAAATCACAAGAGGCATTTCACTGCATGCAAATAGGAGAACGAGAAGGATGTCGATTATGGGTAATATAAATAAGCTGCCAGCGAATATCATCAGTTCTACTCCCCCCAAAACAGAGATAATCGGTTCATCCATTATCCTTACAAGTACTAATGCAAGTCAGAAAGTGGATACTGAAACCAAAATAGCTCCAGATAAATTAGATGTCAGCCAATCTAAATCCGACTGGGGAAAAACAGCAAAAACAGTGGCCAGTAAACTTGCTGGAAAAGCCATTGAAGAATCTTTGCACGTTGGGATGAGAGTTGGGGTGCAGTACGCCAGTAACAGGTTGTCACAGCAAGTCATCGGCGGGGCCTCAAAAGAAATTGTCGGAGGCACATCTGCAAAAGTTGTTGGAATGCTTGGAGCGAAAGCATCCAGCCGTCTGTCTTCAGCCGTCCCATACGTTGCTGCCACGGTTGTTGCTGGATTTGCTGTCCTGGATGTAAAAAATGCAATCGAATTATCCAAAGATCAAAATGTAAGCGGTGTGAGTAAAGCTTTGGCGTGGACAACTGTTGGAATGGATGCTATCTCAGTCGTGACAACAGCAACCAATAAAGGGGCTACCCTTGGTTGGGTTGCAATTGGTCTGGGCATTGGTTCCAGTGTTTTGTCAGAAATATTAAAGTAGCTATTTTTTATGTCCCTCCATAAAAATAATCTTTCTCCTATTCACAAATCTTGCCGGATTGGTGATCAATTGCGTCAAGCCAATATGGTTTCGCGCTTTCAAATTAAGCAAGCTTTAACCCATCAAAAAAGAACGCCTGAAAAGTTGGGGCAGATTTTAAAAAAGCTGGGTTTTTTACCTGAATCTAGAATCAGTTTAACCTTAGCCTCAAAACAGGCAAAATCAGCCCCTTTGGGTGAACGTCTGTTGCGATCGGGCTGGATTACGCAGGACCAATTGAATTTGGCTTTGCAAGAACAGTATGAGACTGAAGAAGAGCTTGGCATGCTCTTGCTGCGAAAAGGCTGCTTGGCTCCACATCAATTGGAACAGGCCTTGACAGAGCTTTTACTTGAGCGTACCCAGCGACACAGACAAAAATTGGGGTGTATTTTACTTCAGACCCAACAGATCTCTCATTGGCAATTAGATAAAGCTTTGAGCCAACAGCAGAAAAAAGAGCCTTTGGGACAAATCCTCGTGCGGCTCAACTGGCTCTGTCCTCAGAAATTGGCTCAGGCTTTGCGTCTTCAGAAAAAATTACTGCGCAGTGCTGCGGCAGCTTTCTTGGGGAGCAGCCTTTTATTGGCCTGCCAACCCCCAACCGTTCCTTTGCAATTTGCAGATGCAGGCAATCTCAATGCCCCCCCCGTCTATCAGGTCCAGTCACAAGCCAACCTCAATGGGGCATTTAAAACCTTGAGTGTCAAAGAAACTTCTGATCACGATTTGAAAATTCGCATTTATCAAAATGGCAGCAAAGTGATTGAAAACGTGCCTTTCTTTCGGCAAGGCAGAGACAATACCTGTGGACAAGCCGTTGTAGCCATGGTGACCAATTTCTGGGGAATGAAAACCAATTACCAAAACCTGGTTGATAAAGAAAATCCCCTTAATCTGGCCACATCAGCAGGAATGTTGAGCAGCTCCTTTCGCGAGAAAGGGCTGGCGGCCCAAGATTTTCGCCGAGGGGCGCTATCAAATATTATCGATGAGGTAAACAAAGGGCGTCCGACACCTGTCTTGCTGGACTTTGGCAATATACAAAGTGCCCACTATGTGGTTGTGGTGGGCTATAACCTTAAAAAAGGCACCCTGATTATCCATGACAGTTTGGAAGGCCCCTATGTTGAAATGGATCAAACGGTCTTTTTAACAATGTGGGAAAATAAATCTGTGAGAAGTATCTTGCCTGTGGGAGCCGATAATTACCAAAGGCTGATGTTTCGGGTGTTTCATCCAGAAACCAGACAATTATAAGATTTGTTCAGATAGCGAAAATGGCACTTTAAATTAAGGATGGTAATATGACACAAATTAATGGATCTTCACAGCCTCTCTCTTTTAAAGAGCAATTTACTCAGGCTGCGCAAGACAAACAAATTACGGCTCAAGAAGCCAAAGAATTGAATTCGTTTATTGACCGGATGCAAATCCCGAACGAAGACAAAGATGCGCTTAAACAAATGGTTTCCAAGTTGGAAGATTCCACCAATGGCGGATTCAATTTCTTGGGGCTTAAGATTAACTGGCGCAGCGGAATTGATGCCAACGAAAAAGAGGGGCTTGAATCTCTGGCAAAAAACAACCGCATGGCCTCTCAATTGCTGATGTTTTACAACGAAGCGGTAACCCAAGAATCCACCTTGGATACCTCCTTGGTGAATGGGGTTCAATCCCCAGTATCATCGGCAAGCGCTCCCTCTGATTATGCGGGCAATAGCAATTATGCTGAACATGGAACAAATCCCAATGGTGTGACCTTCTCCAAGCCAAGTACCCGTGCAGCTACGCCAGTTGCTCCTTTAAACAGCCCCAGCCCTGTGGATAATAGTCCTATGGGGGATATGGAGGCAGAACTCTACCAAGCGATTAAGAGTTATCCTGGCAATAAGGCGACGGATGCCGAGGCGCGTGAAATTGCGCGAACTCTGAACGAATCAGCTAAAGCCATGGGTTTCAGTGCTGAAAATACCCGAAAAATGTTGGCCGTTTTTGCTCATGAAAGCGGGGGATTTGATCCTCGGGCCCGCAGCCAGACAGGTGCAGGCGGTCTGGGTCAGCTCACTGGAGTGGCCATTGAAGACATGCAGCGTCTTTCAGGTGCAGGCGGCCCTTATGCAGAATATAGCAATAATTTTATTAAACCCGGTGGAGATCGCACGGATATTCGCAGCAATATCTGGACTTCCGTGGCCTATATGCATAACCTGATGGGTCAAATTGGCAGTCAGGATATCAGCAACGCCTTTGTCGCTTACAATACGGGGGTAGGTGGCTACCGAGCACTCATGACCATGGGGTCTGGCGCAGATGCCTATCTGGAAAGGGCGACAGGTGTTACGGGCAAAGGCAATGAAGCCCGTGCTTATGCTGGCTTTGTAACAGCGGCGTATAACCGCATGTTCGCTTAATATTAGAGTCCAGAACACAATAACACTTTTCTCTCCGATCGCTTGTCCCTGTAGTCACGCTTGTTCCCTATCAGGCAGAATATAGAAACCCATTTTGTCAAGTCGGGGCTCAGTCCAGTTTAAATCCTTGAGTTATATAAAACTTGAAAAGAGTTGTTTTCATAAAATCAGGCGCAAAAGATCCATAAAATCTCAGAAGAGCTTCTGTTTTTGATTTTATTGCTGGATATGTATTCGCTAATTCAATGATATGCTCAGGCTGAGAAAAGACCATGCCTGCAAAAGTATTAAAATCTTCTTCTAGGTCAGAAGTCGAGTACTGGCTTAAAAAACCGATTTTGAGCAATGCGGTTTCTTCTTCTGTTTTAAATCCTTCCTTCAGAGCTTCAGTACCTGGATTTTCCTTTGTTTCATAGACATACTGAAAGTTTTTGGGGTTAATTTTTCGCCACTCAGAAACTGGGAAATTAAATTTTTTTAATAAAATAGAGCTGAATTCATGATGAAATGAATCCAAAACAAAGAGACGGTTATCTGTGGATGTTTGATCAGAGAAATTGGCAATAAACAAATCCCCCTTACCCCTCTCATCATAAAAAGCATATGTTGCCCCATACAATTGGCCATAGAGGTAAAGTCTTTTTGAAATCGCAATGGCACTCAGGCTTTCACTTATAACTTTCTTGGGGTAGTTTCCCAATGCTTCTTTTAATGTTTTACAGAAAACAGCCCCGCTGCCAATATCTATAGGTTCCGAGTGGGCATCCATCGGGGGTTCTCTCCATGAGGAATAGAAGACAGAATCGGGCTGTTTATAAACAATTTTAATGGCGTAGTCTTTTTCCAGACCAGATATGCAATGCTCAAAAGAGGATGTATCCCCTTTGCTTTGGGGGATACATCCTAAAAAGAATAAACAGAATAATAAAAATAGCTTGTAACTGGTTTGCTGCAGTAAACGGGAAATTAAAAACAGAAACCCAGTGTTTAATGTCAATTACTTTTCCCAATGATGTAATGACTCTTTAAGGCTTTAAACCCTTGGAGGCATATTTTTTAAATAAGGGTGTATTGTTAAACGCGGGATCGATTGATGTATAAAACTTAAGCCAAATAACAATCTTCTTACGAATTATGGCATGCTTACTTGCTAGATCAATCATCCAATCAGGATAAGCAAAAAGAACACCCGAGAATACATTTACATCTTCTTCAAGACTTGACATGCCATAGTCACTCATAAACCCCCTAACAAAAGGGGATTCTTCTTTTTGAAGATGTTCTTGATTTTTCATTGCCTCTAATCCAGGTATCTTTTGGTCTTCATATTTATACCGAAAAGTCTTTATATTTGCTTTTCGCCACTCAGCCTCGGGAAAGGGATATCTTTTCATCAATATGGAACTAAATTCATGATGTATTGAATCAAAAATATACTCATAGGAGTTTAAGTTGACAGAATCACTATCTTTCGATAAAAATATTGAATTGCGATCTGGATCTGTTTGAGTATAAGTAGCGCCATAAAATGTACCATAAAAATACAATTTTTTAGCTAAACCAATATATCTCAGATTTTTTTTGATAACATTACTTGGGTATTGTGACAAGGCATCTTTAATTGGTTTGTAAATTTCTGACAAATCTTGAAAAACCAAGGGTTCGTATGTAACCGAAATGGGTGGTTCCAACCAATAAGCAGGGAATTTTTTTTCTAATTGCTCAAAGACAATAGAAATACCATATTTTTTCTCA
>JBPXJQ010000060.1:0-26638 GCA_051715345.1 Candidatus Blackallbacteria bacterium | reverse complement strand
TCGCGCCCACTGCTGCACCCACTGCTGCGCCCACTGCTGCACCCACTGCCGCACCGACGGCTGCTCCCCCTCTGCCGGTTTTGATGGTGATAGCCAACCGCGATTTTTATTACCGCGAGTATGCTGTGCCCCGCGCCGAATTGATGGCTGCTGGATTGCAGGTACATGTTGCTGCCCAGACCACCCAGCTGAGTTATCCCCACCCCGATAGCGGACAAGGCCAGACCAGTGGCGCAGTGAGACCAGATTTAGCTCTCTCTCAAGTGCGTTCAGAAGACTATTCAGCCATTCTCTTTGTCGGCGGTTGGGGCTCTTCGGCTTACCAATACGCCCCGCCAGGGGTCTATACCAACACACTTTACAATGGCACACCCGAAGTCAAAGCCACAGCCAACCACCTGATTGGCGAATTTATGGCCCAAGATAAATATGTGACAGCCATTTGCCACGGGGTCTCTGTCTTGGCCTGGGCCCGGATCAATGGCAGTAGCCCACTGGCCGGTCGCCGTGCTACGGGAGGACCATTTCTGCCCCCAATGTTTAACGGTCCTCAACAGTACGACACAAGTTGGTATATCTCTGCCAATCAGGGAATTGCCGTTCCCTCCCGTTCGATTGGCAATATCCACACGGCAATTGATGACGTGATTGTCGATGGCCGGATCATTGTGGCCGAAGATTACGACAGTGCCGAACTCTTTGGCCAGACCTTGGCCCGCCACTTACAGACCCCTTAATTTTTGCTGAAAGTACCTGTAAGTCCTTTGTAAGGGAACCCGGTTAAACTGACTTTACAGGTTAATCAGAAAAGGTCCGCGAGCCCTTTTGAAGCCGGCATTTTATGCCCGGCTTTTTTCTTTTGGGAGAGTGGCTTGTGCTGACTGGGTTAGAAAGAACTGTGATAGAATAGCCCCACATAAATTCAAAACAGGTGAACCATGAGTCCGCTGCCACCCACCAATCCGCTTGCTGCTGAAGAATGTGAAGAAATGGCACGCCTCTGGAACGCCAGTCCGGTTTTGCAATTGATGGGGGTTAAAATTGACCTCTCCCAGAGAGATGCAATTCGGGCCAAAATTGATCCGCTGATGCCCCAACACCGGGGGGGATTGGGCAGTGATGCCGTCAATGGCGCTGTGATCTCTGGTCTGTTTGACCTGATGATCGGTCTGGTTGGAATTGTCAACAGTCAAAAGCACCGCACAGGCACCGTTCAACTCAATATTCAGTTTGTCAGGCCTTTGCGTGGGCCGATTTTGCAAGCTGAGTCCCGTTTGATCAAAGCGGGCAAGTCCCTGATCTTTGCCCGCAGCGAGATTCTCGACGAACAGGGCCGGATCTGCGCAAGTTGTGAGGGCATTGCCTCGGTCGACTTCGACAAACCCCCGGTGGAAAACTATATGGCCGTTTAGCCATGCGCATCAAAAAACTCAGCCTCAAAAACAAAGTTCTGAATCAGGTGCCGCCCTTTCGCTACCATCGGGGGCGTATCACGCGCCTGCCTGTTCACTCCCATTATCTTCTCAATAGCCGCATGTTGGACATCTATTTGCCTCCCGCTTATGATCGCGAACCCAACAGACATTTTCCCGTTTTGTATATGCACGATGGCAATAATCTCTTTTTTCCAGAAATTGCCTTTGGCGGCATGCCCTGGCATGTCGATCGGATGTTAAACCGGCTGATCAGCCACAAATTGATCGAAGAGCTGATTGTGGTAGGTGTTTACAATACCCCTGGCCGCGACAGTGAATACACCTGGACCCGCATGCATACCCGCTGGGGCTCCGAAGGGGGACAAGGTGAACGCTACGCCCGCTTTCTCACTGAAGAGGTCAAAGGGCTGATCGACCACAATTTCCGCACCCTGCGCGATCAGCCCCATACGGCGGTGATGGGCTCTTCGTTGGGTGGGTTGATCTCCTTTTACCTGGGGCTCTATTATCCCCAGGTCTACGGCAAAATTGGCATGGTCTCCCCCTCTTTTTGGTGGGACCACCGCCGTGCGATCAAAGATGCCCGCCAATTTCCCCCTCATTTGCAATTGTGGATGGATATGGGCACCCGTGAAGGGGACGAACGCACGAAGGTTGAACACAACGAAAATATCTTAAATCTGCGCGCCATGAAACACACCCTCGAAAGCCGGGGTTACCGGGAAGGGGTCGATTTGGCCTACCTCGAAGACCGCGGGGGACGTCACAACGAATGGCATTGGGGCCAACGCCTGCATTTGCCTTTGATCTTCTTTTTTGGCAAACGCAAAAACCTGATAATGAGTTGAGGAGAACAAACCCGTGATAGAACTGCCATCCCGCGCCGCAATGGCCGATTACCAGCGTTATATTGAACAATTGGAAACCTTACACGGTTGGCAAGATGTGGACCTGATTCACAATTGCTTTTTGCTCGGCGAAGAGGTGGGGGAATTGTTTAAAGCCATTCGCCGCACCGAAAAGCTCTTTTTGCAAACCAGCGAAAGCACCCCCGAAAAAGAAGGGGTCAAAAAAGAGGTGGCAGAAGAAATTGTGGATGTCTTTAATTATCTGCTGGCATTGGCCAATCGGCTGGATATAGACCTTGAAGAGGCCTTTCGGGCCAAAAATGCCCACAACCAAAAACGGACTTGGTTGGCTTAAAAAAAATTTACCCTATTGTCATTGAAATTTGACCCCAAAAGGTTATAGTATACTTATTCGCCCACTGCTGAAAGACTCAATTTTTTCTTTTTTAGGAAATTCTGACAATATGTTACAGCAAGGTATGACCTTTGCCCAACGCTATGTTCTGCTTGACCAAAAAGGCCAAGGTGGGATGGCGACCATTTTTCGAGCCTTGGACCTCGAAACCAATCAAATGGTGGCGGTAAAACACCTCAATTTGCCCGAACACCTCTCCGAAGCAGAACGCCAAACCCGAATTGAGCGATTTGAATCCGAAGTACAGATTCTCGGACTGCTCAACCATGGCAATATTATGGCGATTTATGAATATATTGTGCAGTCTGACATCTACGTCATGGTCTTGGAATTACTTGAGGGCCAAGAGCTCAAACCCTTTATCCAGAACAACAATCTGAGTATGCGGCAAAAATTGCTCTTACTCGATCAATTGCTGGATGCGATTGAATATGTTCACAGCCACGGGATTATTCACTGCGACCTCAAACCCGAAAACATCATGGTGGTCAATGGGGACACGGTCAAATTGCTGGACTTTGGTATCGCACGCATTGAAGGCAGCGAGACTCCGGCTTCCCGCGATGCCCTTGTCGGAACTGTGGCGTATATGTCACCCGAACAATTGCAAAACAGCAAGATCAGCCACAACCAAATAGATATTTATTCTCTGGGTGTGGTGATGTACGAAATTTTGACGGGCCGCTTGCCTTTTGAGGCAGATAACCCCGGTACCGCCATGTTAATGATCTTAAACAACGAACCCATTCCGCCCGAACAGCTCAATCCCCTTTTGGGACAAGATCTCGGCACCTTGATCATGACCTGTTTGCAAAAACGCACCCAGCATCGCTTTCGCCAATGCCGCCAATTGCGCCAATTGCTGCGGGTCGTGATCGAGCGCAGCTTTCCCGAATCTGCGCCCAATGGTCCTCCTGAACGGAGTTATTTGCCCAAGATCAAGCCTTTTGAACATTTTGGACTCTTGCCAGAATTTGAGCAATTGGTGCGGGCTGGGGCCAGTGGTCAATGTATCGTTTGGAATACCTTTATGGAAGGCAGTCTTTGGCTCGATCAGGGCGTGTTGATTCATATTGATATCAAAAACAAGGCTTACTCTCCCCTTGTGGCATTTTCTTCGCTGAGTGTGTGGGACAGCGGTAGTCTGATGTTCTTTGCCCGCAGCGCCCCGCCCGCAAAACCCCTGGAGATACCCCAAGGTGAAGACCTGTTGAGCGCAGCCCGCACTTATCTGGTGAAGTATTTTGAATTTTGGGAGTTTTACCAAAGTGGAGATATTCCCGAAATTATCATGATGCCCAGTGGTGCTGCCCGATTGCCAGATGCCTCTTTGGCTCTGCTCGATCTGATCGATGGCAAACTCTGCGTGGGTCAGTTGTATGCCGCTATGCCCCACGAACCGCTGGCTTTTATGGAAGGCCTGAAAAGCCTTGAAGACCGCCAGTGTATTTTTGTTGAACGCTATCGCTAATTCACACTTAGGCCTGCGCCTGTGATCCTTTTCATGTCTCCCGCTGCAGTGCCCGTGTTACTATTTTAAGACAGTTTGCCCCACCCAATTTAGTTTTTTCAGACACGGGAGAGTGTAATTGAGATGTTGCCCACAGAGCGCTTTGTCTTGCTGATTCGCCATGCCGAAGCTGAGACCGATCACGGAGATATTCCCGATCCCGAACGCGGATTGACCGCCAAAGGATTGCATCAAATTCACGTTCAAGGGGCGCGATTGGCCGAGGGCTGGCGTCCCAAGCGTTTAGTTGCCAGCCATGCCGTGCGCGCGCGCGACACAGCCCAACGCTTGGCGCCTTTCTGGGCCTTACCGGTAGAGGCCGTGGTTCAAGAGGCCCTGCTCTATGAGGCCCAGGGGGCCGATGAGCTGTTTAACTGGCTGCGTGCGCAGGCAGAAGAAGTGCATTGCTTGGCCTTGGTGGGTCACAATCCATTGCTCAACTGGCTCTTGGAAATGCTCACAGCCTGCCCGAGTGAAAACTTTCCCAAAGGGGCTGTCGCGGGCCTGCGCCTGCCCTGCGCCCATTGGGAAGATTTGCAGGCCGGTTCCGCAGAACTCTGCTTTTTTTACCTGCCGACCCAAACACCCGCCAAATTGCGCAAAGCCGATCTCGAAAGGCGTCTCAGCCAACAGATTTGGCAATTGTTACACGGCTTTGAAAGTTTTGAGCGTCCCGACAATGTGCGCGAAGCGGTCTCCAAACAAGTGGAAAAACTGGCCAAGAAATTGGAGCCGATCTTACCTGCGTTGCCCAATTTGGCCTTGCCCGAATATGTGAAGCCTTTTCCTGCGCCTAAAAAAGCACCTGCTCTCACTAAAAAAGCCCCCCGGCGCAAGAAATCATGACACTTTCCCCCCAGGCCAAAAAAAGATTTTATAAAACCCGGGAGATCAGCTGGCTGGCCTTTAACGAGCGGGTTTTGCAAGAGGCCGCCAATCCCGAGGTGCCTTTATTGGAAAGGCTCAAATTTTTGGGAATTTTCTCATCCAATTTGGATGAATTCTTTCGCGTGCGGGTGGCCATTTTGCAGCGCATGCACCGCCTCGAAATCGACGAGGTGCCGCTCACGGGAGAGCACCCCAAAAAAGTTCTGACCCAGATTCAAAAAATTGCCCTGCGCCAGCACAACCGCTTTGAAACGGTTTACCAACAGATTCTCAAAGACCTGGGCAAACACAAGATCTTTATCGTCAACGAAAAAGAACTCACGCCCGAACAGGCCGAATACGTCAGCAGTTATTTCCGCGAAACGGTCAGACCGAATTTGGTGCCGCTGATGCTCGATCAGGTCGATGCCTTTCAGGACTGCAAAGACCGCTCGATTTATTTGGCGGTCAAAATGTGGCGCGAAGATGGGCGGCGCAAACCCAAATACGCCCTGATCGAAGTTCCCACCCATGCGGTTCCCCGCTTTTTGGTCTTGCCGATGCAGAGCAGTGTTGAAACCCCCGAACAACTCCAGCACACCATCATCTTGCTCGATGATGTGATCCGCCACAATCTCAGTGATATCTTTAAAATCCTCTCCTTTGACCGCTTTGACGCCTACACGATCAAAATGACCCGAGACGCAGAGTTGGCCATCAACGAAGCTGTTGATGCGGGTTTTGCCAGTTATATGGAAAAGATCAGCAAAAGTGTCAAAAAGCGCTCCAAGGCACCCGCTGTGCGGTTTATCTACGACAAAGAGATGCCCGTGGAGATGCTCAAATTTTTAACCCGCAAGCTCAAATTTAAGCTCGATGACCACCTCCAGGCGGGGGGCAGATACCATAATTTCAGGGATTTTATTAAATTTCCCCGCATCGGTCCGACCTCGTTTCGCTACCCCACCATGCCGCCGCTCAGAAACCACCCCGACTTCAAAGAGCAGGAGAGCTTTTTTAAGATCATTGCCAAACACGATGTGATTTTGCACTACCCTTATCACAGCTTTACCTATTTTATTGACCTGCTGCGCGAAGCGGCGATTGATCCCGCTGTGGAGTCGATTTCGATCTCCCTCTACCGCGCAGCCAAACATTCCAAGATTATCAACGCCCTGATCAATGCGGCCAAAAACGGCAAACGTGTCACAGCGGTGATTGAATTACAGGCCCGCTTTGACGAAGAGGCCAACATCAACTGGTCACACAGGCTCGCTGAAGAGGGCGTGCGCGTGATCTATGGTGTGCCCAATTACAAGGTGCATGCCAAACTCTGTTTGATCGTGCGCAAAACAGGCAAAAAATTGGTCAGATTTGGCCATGTCAGCACCGGCAACTTTAACGAAGACACGGCCAAACTCTATTCCGACATTGGTTTTTTTACAGCGGATCCCCGCATTACGACCGAGATTCAAAAGCTCTTTCACTTCTTTGAAGACAATGTCTACATTGGCTCTTACAAACACCTGTTGGTCTCTCCCGTCTTTGTGCGCCGCCATTTTGAAACCCTGATCGACCGTGAGATTCACGCCGCCCGATCGGGCAAGCCTGCGTATATCGTGGCCAAGACC
The DNA here is from genome assembly GCA_051715345.1 of Candidatus Blackallbacteria bacterium. Classification (GTDB taxonomy): domain Bacteria; phylum Cyanobacteriota; class Sericytochromatia; order UBA7694; family UBA7694. Next base: position 19,931 of record JBPXJQ010000060.1, on the reverse strand, counting down.
AACTCGTTGGTGGACCAGGCCATGATCGACAATTTGTACCGGGCCAGCCAAGCCGGAGTCAAGATCTGGATCATGGTGCGGGGCATGTGTTCGTTGCGGGCAGGCGTGACGGGACTGAGCGAAAATATCACGGCCATCAGTGTGGTCGATAAGTTTTTGGAACACACCCGGATTTTTGTCTTTTGCAATGGCGGCGACGAAAAATACTATATTTCCTCTGCCGACTGGATGACCCGCAATCTCGACCACCGGGTGGAGACGGCCTGTCCCATTTACGACAAACAGATTCAAAAACAACTCAGGGTCTTTCTCAGCCTGCAATTGCGCGACAATTCCAAGGCCCGAATCATGGATTCCAGCCAGACCAACCGCTTTCGGCCTCGGGGCCCCGAAGAGCCCGAACTGCGTTGCCAAGATGCTTTTTATGCTTGGCTGAAAACGGGCAATTTACCCGAAGGCCCAGCCCCGGAACTGCCCGTTTTTTGGAAGGACGTCTAAAATGCTCAAATTTGTGGCGATTGACGTGGGCTCCAACGCCCTGCGCTTGGTGTTGAGCCATGTCTTTGAAGGCCAAAAAGGCCCCTCGTTTAAGCGAGAGACGCTCTTGCGTGTACCGATTCGCCTGGGCGAAGATGTGTTTACTTTGGGCGAGATTTCTGCCCACAAGTCTGGGCAATTGCGCAAAACCATGTTGGCTTTTCGCCACCTGCTTGATGTCTTTGAACCCGACGGCTATATGGCCTGTGCCACCTCCGCCATGCGCGATGCTGCCAATGGCCCAGATCTGATCGCCCAGATTCAAGCCGAGGCAGGCATTGCCCTCGAAACCATCGCCGGCAGTTTTGAAGCCGAGCTGATCTTTGCCTGCCACGTGGCTGAGACCCTCGAACCCCATTTGCACTATTTGTATATCGACGTGGGTGGGGGCAGCACCGAATTGGCGGTTTTTTCCGAAGGCGAATTGCTCAATGCCGTTTCGTTTAATATTGGCACCGTGCGTTCGCTGCACGAAAAGATCGCCGAGGCAGAATGGGAACGCCTCGCTCAATGGCTCAGCGAAAATACCTCCCCCACCTACCTGACCCAGGGAATTGGCAGTGGGGGGAATATCAACAAGGTGTATAAACTCAGCGAACGCAAAGACAAAAAATATATCAAACTCCACCATTTGCAAAATTGGCACGCCAAGCTCAGCCCGCTCAGTATTGACCAGCGAATCGAACAATTTGCGCTCAAACCTGACCGCGCCGACGTGATTGTCCCCGCTTTGGACATTTACCAATTTATTATGCAAGCGGCGCAATTGGAGCGGATTTATGTGCCGCAATTGGGCTTAGCGGATGGCATGATTCACTATCTTTACGAAGGCCACCGCAAAAAACAAAAGCGATAAGGGGAAGGATGTGAATCCAGTCTCAGCGACGGATGAAAACAGTGATCCTTGGAGTGATGAACATTTCGATGAACTCTCAGCGGCTTCGCTGAGTGAATTGAGCAGCAGCACCACCACCCACAGCCGTCAACAATTTGAACGCGTCTTCGACTTTAAATTGCCCGCTGAGAGCAAGGAAACCCGCAAGCGCTACGAAGTTGACACCTATTTTTTCATCCCGCGTTCGGTTGGCCTCAATCCAGATAATTTCAGCCGGGTCCAATTTTACAACAGCCTGACGTCGTATTTGCGCATCCAGTCTTCGGATGGATTGCGGCGCAGTGCCCTCAAAACGGGCAGCTGGAATTTGCCCCGCAGCGAGGATTATTTCGCCTCTTATTTTAATGCCCCTGAACGGCCAGACTTGGCCCAGAGTGCGGTCCAAGAAGTGAAGTTCTTTGCCTGTTTGATGGAGACGCAGCTCAAATTGCTGCGGGTGCAACTGCGCCAAGTCATGGCTCGGCGGGGGTACAAAAAAGAGAGTCGAATACGCTATTTTGTCAAAAAACTCTCGGTCTTATTGGAATTATTAGAAACCTTTCGCCAACTCTATCTGAAGCGCATCCGCAGCGGTGAAATTTGGATTGACGAAGAGGTCCAACGGGCCTTTGTGCTCAGCGATGAATTTTTGTCTTACCGCCTGGAGTCCATTTTAATCAGCCTCAACGTTTTATTGGAGTCGGGCAATGAAATGGTCTGGTGCCAGGGCTTTCAGGAATTGATCTTGACCTCCTTGCAAAAAGAAATGAATTACCGTGAGACGATTGGGATTTTGCAATTGCATGACCGCAGCAGTGAAAGTACCCAAGAGACATATTATTACCGCCTGGGCCTGCTCAAAAAATACATTTCGGATGTGCTCTATCTGGATATACGCAATTTGCAAAAAGACCGGGCCTACCGCAATTTGGTGGCGGCAGCCGGTGCCGCACTGGCTGCGACTTGGGCCGGATTGATCGACCTGCAGCGCTTTTATTGGCTGCAAAACCTCGATCTCGAGGGGCCCCTGCCCTCTTCAGATTTTGCCCTGCGCTTTTTTCTGATTGTGATCGTGGGGGTGGTGGCGTATATTTTTAAAGACCGCATCAAAGAGCTGACGCGGGAGTATTTTTATTCTCGGCTGAAACAGTATTTGCCCGATTACGAATTTTCAGTCTTTTACCAATCGGTCATGCCCGGTCAAAGCGGCGAGGAAAAAGTGGGTTTTGCCCGGCAATATATGCGCTACCTCAAAAAAGAGGCCCTGCCTGCCGAGATTGCCTATATCCGCGAGTGGGGCCACCCCAACAAACTCGAACCCGAAAGGGCCGAAGAAGTCATTCACTATTCCAAACAGATCAATTTTGAAACCGACCTGCTGCGCAAAAAATTTGCCCATATCCGCTATATTCGGGATATCTCCCGTTTCTCGATCGATGAGTTTTTGCTGCGGATCGACGAACCGAATAAAAAACTGCGCTATTTTGATCAGAACAAAGGCATCTCGACCATGAAAGCCCCCAAAGTCTACCACCTCAATTTGATCTCGCGTTACGCCGTGAGTGAATACCACGAAGGCCAGTGGCAGCCTGCCAAAATTGAATTTGAACATGTCAGGCTGGTATTAAACAAAAAAGGCATTGTGCGCGTCGAACCCGTGCTGGGGCGGGGCGAATTGGGGTATTTGGAGGCGGATTTATGAATTACCAACAGATCTTGCAAACCCTGACTGGCTTGGGCCTATTGCTCTTTTCGCTGCGTTTTCTCAGCGAGGCCCTGGGAGATTCGCTCAACCGGGTCCTTCGGCCCTGGCTCAATCGGGCCCTCTCTCGGCCTTTTAATTGCCTCTTGCTGGGCATGGGGCTGACCACCTTGGTTCAGGCCAGCAGTATCACCGTTTTGACCAGCATGGGCCTGCTGAATGCCTTTGTGATCTCACTCGAACAGGCCTTTTTATTGGTATTGGGCGCCAGTCTCGGCACCACAATCAAAGCCTGGCTGTTTACCCGGCTTTTGCAAACCCACGCAGGGGCCCTGTTGGTAGGGGTGTGCAGTATTGCCCTGCTCTTTGTGCATCACAAGCGCATCCGCGATTATTTGCAAATGGCGATGGCGATTGGCTTTGCCTTCTTGGGATTGCAAATGCTGGCCACCTCTTTGGGCCAATGGGTGCTCGACAAGGCCTTTTTGGGCTATTTTTCCAACCAACAGGCCCTGGGCATTTCTGGAGAGGCCTTTGCCATTTTGGTCGGTTTGGCTTTGACAATGATGGTGCAATCGAGCAGCACAGTGGTCTTTTTGCTGCTGCAATTGGCCAGCCAAGACTCACTTGGTTTTGCCGCTGGCACAGCCCTGATCCTGGGAGCCAACCTGGGCACCACCTTTCAGCCTCTTTTGGCCTCAATCGAATACAGCAAAAATGTGCGCCGCCTGGCCTTTGGCTATTTTTTGATCAAAGCAGCAGGGGTGATGGCTTGCCTGCTTTTTTTCTCACTGTTTTTGCGGGGCGTCGATCGCCTGATTCCTGGCATTCCAACCGGCGACAATCTGGTTTACCATCTCGCTGGCAGCCATTTTTTGTTTAATCTTTTGACAGTGGGGGCCTCTTATTTGCTGATGCCCTTTTGCCTGCGTCTGCTCTATTTTTTGATTCCGGGCACAGCGGGTCCGCAAAACCTGTTTCTCTACCCGGTCGTGAGGCGGATGTTGCGGCAATCCCCCGACAAAACCCTGTTTGAGGTCGAAGAACAATTGCAAAACCTGATGCGTTTGACCTTGGATTTGGCCGATCGGGCTTTGCAGATCATGCACCAGCCCGAGGCCTTTAAAAACCGCAAAAGTGAAAGAGAAAGCCATTTCCAGCTCTTGCGTGAAGGCCTGTATGAACTGCTGGTCCCTCTCAGTCGCAGCAGTTCGGATCGCGATGAACTTGCCAAAATTCAAGCCAACTTGAACCAATTACAGGCCTGCCAATTGGTCTACCAAAAAGCCGATGATTTACATGAAGAACTTTGGCAAGGCATCACCTTACACGGTTTTCAATTGCCCCCAGAGCTCAAAGACCTGATGCCCGAATTGCAAAAGAGTTACCATGGCGTGTGGCTGCATTATTTTGGCAAAGGGCCTGCACTTTCAGAGTTTGAAACCCTCGAAAATCTCTGCTTACGTCTGGAAGAACGCTATTTGACCTGTCATTTGGATACCCGTTCAGATGCCGCTTTTTATGCCTGGATGCACCATCTCTTGGCAGAGTTAAAAGAATTGCTGCGGCTGACCCAGCAATTAATGCACCTCGGCGCGACCCACACGGCCCCATGAAAAAAAGCCCTGGATGTACCAGGGCTTTTTTTGCGTTGCGTTGCTATTGCTTTGCGTTGCTTAACTTTGGATTAATTAAAAATCGGTTTCACTTGCATGTCAACCACGGGGGAGACTTTGATCTCCTGGTTGATTTCGGCAAAAATCACAGCGGCATCGCGGCTCATGGCACTGATCATGCTGTTCAAATTGGCGCGGGGATTGACCACGTCCATGACATAGACATTGAGTTGTGAATTGAAATGGGAGATGCGCAGGCCATAACGGCTGTTGAACTGACCCAGGGCCGTGCGGGTGGCTTCGGGACGGAAGCGCACCAGAACCTGTGCATTGGCGGCAGGAGCTTGATAGCGTTGAACCAGAGCAGGGGCAGTGACAGAAGCGGGCATGGAGGTGGACTGACCACAGGCGGTCAAAAGCAGAGCGGCGGTGATGATGGGGAGAATTGTTAACGATTTCATAATTTGTATATTTCCTTATATCTGACAAGTGGGCTGATTAAGCCTTATGGTTAATTTAGTGTTTTCTTAACCTTATGTAAATCATTATAATAATATCCGGATAGAAATGTCAATATGAGTAATTATATTTATTTAAAGAATATTTATGGCTTATTAGTTATAGCATTTAAAACTGCCCTCGGAACTCAATTTTTCTTCGGGTATAATGATTCAAACTGCAGCTTTATAAGGGGGAATTTTGAATCATGAAACGCCTGCGCTTAAGTCTCTTTGCTTTGGGTTTGGTCATGTTATCGCCACTCTCACAGGGGTGGGCAGCCTCCCCCCAGGCCCTGGAAAAAGCCCAGGCACAGGCCCAGGTTCAAACTTACACCCATGAATTCTCCAAAAACCCTGAAAACTGGCAGGCCCTTTTGTTCAGGGGCAATGCCTACGCCAAATTGGGCAATCACACAGCCGCCTTGCGCGATTACAACTATATCTTGGAGCGCAATCCCAATTATATCGACGGCTATAAACGCCGGGGCATGTTGTATGAACAGATGAAACAATGGGACAAGGCCATCGACAATTACACCTCGATGATTGAAATGCACCCCCGCAACGATCTGGGCTATATGCTGCGGGCCGATGTCTTTATGCGCAAAAACCAGGTCGATCAGGCCCTGGATGACTATGCCAGCGCCAGCAAACGCAACCGCCAAAATGGGGTAGCTTGGTTCAAACGCGCCAATGTCTTTTATGCCCGCAAAGATTATCGCCGGGCCCTGCAAGAATACCGCCAGGCCACAGCCGCACAACCCACCCTGCTGGGAGCTTACGAAAAACAGGCCATCTGTGCCTATCGCCTGCAAGATTTCAACAGCTATATCGCCGCCCTCGACCAGATTTTGTTGATCAGCCCCGACAACCCCGAATACCACCTCTACCGCGCCAAGGCCTATCTCAAATTGAATCTGCCCGAAAAGGCCTTTGCGGATCTTCAGATGGCGATCGAACAAGACAAGTCCCTGGCCGAGGCCTATTATCTGCGCTCCGAATTTGCCCGCTCGGCTCAAATGTGCAGCCAGGCCCGTCAAGATCTGCTCAAAGCCTGTAAATTGGGCTTTGGCCCAGCCTGCAAGAAAACCATTAAAAATTGTGTTCAAAAGCAAGGCCCTTTACCTGGAGCAGGGGTGAATACCCCTGCTAGCCCGGCTTCGCCTCCTGCTCAACCTCCCTCAACGCCCGCCTCTGCAGCAGCTACAACAGCACCAGCGGCTCCGGCCAAACCAGCGACACCGCCCGCCTCAGCTGCGCCAAGCAAACCTGCAAGTGACAATTTGCCCCCAGCCACGCGTCAGGCACCGCCCCCTGCTGCTAAGCCCTAAACAAGCCCTAAAAGGGCCTGTTTTAGCGCGCATTGTGGTATTCTGACAGCATGGATTTTTACCCCAAACACCCAAGGACATAAGAGCCATGACTATTTCACAGGTCTTTGTTGCCGGTAGCGGTCTGATGGGGGGCGGAATCGCCCATGCCGTCGCGGCTGTCGCAAACCTGCCCGTCACCGTTTATGATATCTCCCCTGAAATTACAGCCGCCAGCCGCGCTGGGCACGAAAAACTGCTCAAAAAATTAGCCGAAAAAGGCAAATTGACCAGTGATGCCATTCCTGAGATTTTGGCGCGTGTCAGTTATACCTCCTCCCTTGAGGCTGCTGCTGAAGCCGCCTTGGTGATTGAGGCCATTCCCGAAAAAATCGACTTAAAAAAACAATTCTTTGCCCAGCTCGAAGCGATTTGCCCGGCTGAGACGATCTTTGCCAGCAATACCTCTTCGCTGCCGATCACCAGTTTGGCGAGCGCCACCCGGCGCGGAGACCGCTTTATCGGCATGCATTTTTTCTCCCCCGTGCATGTGATGAAATTGCTGGAACTGATCCGGGGTCTGGAGACCTCCGATGCCACCTTTGCAACTGTCAAAGCCTTTGGCGAAAAACTCGGCAAAGAGGTGATTGTCGCCAACGATTTCCCCGGTTTTATTACCACCCGCTTGGGCATGGTGCTCTTAAACGAAGCCATGTTTGCCCTAATGGAGGGCGTGGGCAGCCCCGAAGACATCGACCTGGGCATGAAATTGGGTTTTAATCACCCCATGGGCCCTTTGGCCTTGGCCGACGCGGTGGGTCTGGATATTTGTCTCCATGCCATGAATACCCTGCTAGAGGGCTTTGGCGATCCCCGCTACCGTCCCTGCCCGTTGCTCAAGCGCTTGGTGCAAGCCGGACATTTGGGTAAGAAGACCGGCCGCGGCTTCTATACTTACGCCTGAGGAAGTCAATCCATTTATGAATGAGCAAGAAATACACGAACACCTGATGACCCGCACCTTGAAACTGGCGCGCAAAGGCTTTATTAAAATTGCGCCTTCGCCCTTTCGGGGAGCTTTGTTGGCCCAAGCAGATAAAATTGTCGGCGAAGGCTACCTCGCCAACCGCGATGCCGTCGATGGCGAGATCCACGCTTTAAAAGCGGCAGGCGAAAATGCCAAAGGGGCCACCCTCTATGTCAATCTGGAGCCCGCCTATGGCACCAGCAAAGGGATCAATTTGGTCGACAAATTGATTGAAGCCGGGGTGGCCAAAATTGTGGTGGCCCTGCGCGATCCCAATCCCAATGTCAGTGGCAAAACCCTCGAAGCGCTGCAGCAAGCGGGTGTAGAAGTGGTAGAAGGTGTCATGGCCGCAGAGGCCAGTCAGCTCAACGAAATCTATTTAACCGAAGTGAGCACCCGTCGGCCCTTTGTACACCTGCTCACAGCCATGTCCCTCGACGGAAAAATTGCCACCCGCCTGCAAGACAGCGACGGGATTACGGGCCCCGAATCACGGGACTATGTGCAGCATCTGCGCTCACGTTATGACGCGGTCATGATTGGTGTAAACACCGTTTTACAAGACAATCCCATGTTAAATTGCAAAGCCCTGCGTGGCTGCGACCCCTGGCGGATCGTCATGGATACCGAAGCCAAAACCCCTCTAAATTCCAAACTCTTTTTGCGTTCCGACCCCAATGAACCCCGCCCGCCGGTCTTGATTGTGATTGGCTATGGGGCCCATGAAGATCGCTTGCGCTCATTGCGCTTGGCAGGCGCTGAAATCATCCAATGCCCGGATGAAGCCAGCGAAGATCCCCGTGTCGATCTCACGCGCCTGATGCCCATTCTGTACAAACGCGGGATTACCTCCGTCTTAATCGAAGGCGGTGCCACCCTGCGCGGCAGCGCCCTGGATGCAGGTATTGTCGACAAACTCAGTTTTTTAATCGCCCCCAAACTGATTGGCGGATCCGGAGCCACCAGCGCGATTGGTGGGGATGGCGTCGGTTTTGTGCACGATGCTTGGCCGATTAAACGCATGGAGTGCCGTCCCTTGGGCACGGATCTGTTGATCGAAGGGTATCTCAAATAAAGCTGACTGCTCGGCTTCTGGGCCTTTTATTGCCCGAATTTGTGGCCTGTTTAACTGAAAATAACGCAGGCCCAAACCAGAGACTTGAGCAAATTTACAGCCCAAAACAAGGACTGAGTTTGGTTTTTCAGTCTTGGGTTTTGCAGATTTCTTTTGCTGCAGGACAGCCCCAAATCGGGCTGTTGCAAGCGCGGCCAGCAAGCCCAGATTCCGCGACTTCGGCAGGTCTCCCCCCCAGCCCGTTTGCCATGCTCTTGCGCAAACACCTCAAAGGAGCCCGGCTCAAGGCGATCCAGACCATTGATGCCGATCGCATTCTCTGCCTGACCTTTCTGAGGGGGGATGAAAGCTGTGATTTGGTACTGGAACTCACTGGCCGCCACAGCAATTTTTTCCTGTTGAACCCGTCAAAAAATCTGCTGGGTTCTTGGCGCAAAGACAGCTCCCAACTGCGTCAATTGCAGATCGGAGACGCTTACCAATCGCCCCCAGCGCGGCCAGAATACAGTCAGAAAGGGACCCCCTTTGAAGACCAGATCGCTGAATTGCCAACCGATGGCAGCCGCTCAGCACGCATTTGGCAAATCTGGGAGGCAAAGCTTCGCCAACAGCGTTTTATGAGCCAGATTCAGCAATTGGATATGCGCCTCAAGCAGAGCCAAAAATCCCTGGCCCACAAGCTCTTGTATTGGGAGACGGCCTTAAAACGGTCCGAAGCGGCACCTCAACTGCAGAGAGCTGGGGAATTGTTACAGGGAGCCTGGAACAAGGCCCCTGGGGCCGGGGCCAGCAGCATTTGGGTGACGGACTATTTTGAGCCTGAACAGCGAGAAGTTGAAATTCCGCTGGATCCGGCCCTGGGATTTCAGGCCAATTTGGCCCGCTATTTCCGCCAGGCCCAGCGTCTCGAAAAGACCCAAATACAGGCCGAAAGCCAATTACTCCAGCTCTGGCAAACACAAACCAGCCTTGAAACCTGGGCGATGGAATGGGAGCAAATCCGCACAAGGGGTTTAGAGGCCTTGGCTTTGGGGGAGTTTGAGAGCTTAGAGGCCTTGCTGAGCCAGGCAGAACAGGCTGCTTTGGCTTCGGGCCTGGCGCCCTTGAAGTCTGCAGAACAAAGTGCCCGGCGCATGCGGGAAAAAGCTGCCAGGCCCTGGCGGGAATACCTCACCCCCCAGGGGGCGATCATCCGGGTGGGCAAAGGCGCAGAATCCAACGAAAAATTGCTCAAATTGGCGCGCGGGCAAGATATCTGGCTACATACCCGCAATTGGCCCGGTGCCTATGTTTGGGTTCCCTTACAAAAGCATGAACAGATCAGACCCGAAACCCTCAGGGCAGCGGCCCTTTTGGCCTTGCATTTTTCCCAGCTGCCGAATGAAAACAAAGCAGAAATCATGTATACGCCATTTAAATTTTTGCAAAAACAGCGAAAAGCAAAGACCGGTGAGGTAAGTGTTCGTCAATTTAAATCCCTGATCGTGAGTCCTGATCAGGCTTCTTTGGCAGGTATTTTAAATTCTAAATCCCAATAAACCCGCTAATTTTATGTTTTTTTGAAGAATTTGGCTCAAGCGTCACAATTAAAACTTGCAATCTGAAAATAAGATCGGTTATGCTAATGAATAGCTTATTTGTTAAGAAGTGTAAACAGGGTTCTTAATTTAAAAGGGTTTTTAAGGGTTGTGCTATGGCGATTATCAAAGAATCAAAAAAACGCCTGCGACAGCACCTGCAGAAAGCAGAGAAGCTGCACGAGCAAGGTGAACTCACCGAGGCCATGAAAGAGTTCCGCAAAGCACTGCGATTGGCTGAAACAAAAGCAGAAAGTGAGGCGATCCAGGCCTCGCTCAAAGAGATCAAAGAACTGATCGGCTATGTCTCTACGATGGAGGAAGATGAAATTCCCCTCGGAGAGAGTCTGAATGAGCTGTTCAAAGAACATGCCACCCGGATTTATGGCGTCTTAATTGCCAGCGCCGCAGTGGTCTTGCTCGGGGTGTCGGTCACTGCTTTAAGCAATCAATTTGTCGCCGATGAACCCGAACCAGGACCCAGCACCAATCTGGCCGAAGACAAGGTGGCCAAAGGCGAAGGGCATTATAAAGAAAACCCGGATTATGGCTCCCGTACGATGGGTGGCAACCCCAAGTTAAAAATCGAGGAAAGTGATTCGCGCATCACCATTACCTTGCCCGATGAATTTCTCGCGCCTTATCCCGAAAAATACCTGCGCGATCAGGCCAGCTTGTTTGAATCTCCCCAGGCCAAATCTCCTGTACTGGCCAATCTCAGCCGCAATCAAAAATTGCCGATTCAGGGAGTGTCTCCAGACAAACAATGGGCCCAGGCCGAATTTGAAGGCAAATTGGGCTGGGTGCCTGTGGCCTTATTGGCCGATGAGCGCATCAAAAGCCCTGAAGAGATCGACAAAGCCGTACTCGAAGAAATGGGCCAAAAATACTGGGAGATTGAAATCCAAGGCGATCAGGCCCCGTTTAGCTACTTCTTGCATGTCAATGCACCCAGCCCCGAAAAAGCAGGCGAAGGTTTGGTCTCAGCCTACAGCGCTTATGCCTCGCGCCAATTATTGGAAATGCACAATTTACACGCCCAGACCCGTTTGACCAAGGTCGAAGCAGAAGCTTCAGCCCCCGTGGTCAGCAGCGATCAGAAATCTGTCAGTGTCAGCTTTCGCCTCTATGGCATTAATGAGCAGGACAAACGCGAAGAAATTGGCAACAAAACCCTGATCATCCGTCAGGATTCTGAGAGCAAACGCTTTGTCTTAAAAATGCCCCTCGAAGGGGTTTAGTCGGAGAATAAGCCCCACCGCTGATTCTAAAAAATCACGTTCAGGCCATTGCCCGTACTGGTAATCCGGGTCATTTGCCCTTCGATAATCGCGTCTTTGGTGAATTTTTCGACAATCAAGTTAAAGGCGTTGCCCTGCTGTTCGATGCGGCCAAAGCGATCTTTAAATTTGGCCAGGTTCGCCAATTCCACCCCAAAGATATCCAAAAGGCCTTTGACGGGAATGCCCACAATGCGAATATCTGTGGCTTCGTAGCGAATCACATTGCCCGGACGCACGCTTAAACTGCCAGTCATTTGAAAGGGGATATCTGGAAAAAATTCGGGCATGACCAATTTGCCTTTGGCCACCAAGCTATTGCCGGGTGGAGTGCTTAAGACGGTCTCTTTGAGACGTTTTTCATTGGAGAGTGCCAAAATGCTCTGAAATTGTTTGTTCAATTCGGCACTGCTGATCTCAATATCTGCCTGTTTAATGCGCAGGCGTACCGGAGGCAGCTCGGGGGCTGCGGGCGAAGTTGAATTGGCCAGAGAACGCACGCCTGCAGGGGATTGGACAGCCATGGGCGTGATTGAGCTGCAGGAGACAGACAGGCTGAACAGGGAGCTTAGCAAGAGGGAACGAACGAGCAGACGATGTGAAGGGGAAAAAGCCATGAGAAAACCTCAAAACCACAAGATGGAATTCAGGTTTTAGTATAACGCAAAAATAAAAGCGGAAAAAGGGGGGAAATGAAAAGAGGAAGAAGAGGCAGGGGTGCAGGGATTCGAACCCCGGAATGTCGGAATCAGAATCCGAAGCCTTACCACTTGGCGACACCCCTGTATTGTTTTATAACAATAAATTTATGATAACACAGGCTTTGAATGCATGGTATAGGTTTGGGGGATCAAATCAGGGACAAAATAGTCTAAACTGAATCCATTGAGGATCAAAAATGACACAGCAAATTTGGAGCGTTTTGGGCGCATCCCTCACACAGACCCACTTCCCGATTGTCCTTTTGGGAAGCCTTTTGCAATTGGTCTTTCTCAAAGGCGCGCGTTTTCCCAGCCGCCGCATTTTGCTGCTGTTTTTGGCCCATCTGGTCTTTGTGGCCTGCAGTTTGGCCAATAGCTGGGGCCACGTGCTCAGCCCTCAGACCTTTTATCTGCCGGCACAAATCACCGGTTACGCGGTTTTGGGCAGTTTATTCACCCATTTGCTGTTTGAAAAATTCTTGCCACGTTTGGGCCCACGCCCCCCCCTGATCATGCAAGATCTGTTCTTTGGCGCATTGATGCTGTTTGTGGGCTATCTAACAGCTTCTGCGGCCGGTTTTAACCTTTCAGCCCTGGTGCCCACCTCAGCCGTGCTCACAGCGGTGCTGGGGCTGGCCTTGCAAGATACCTTGGGCAATTTTATCAGCGGTTTGACGCTGCAAATGGATCATTCGCTGCAGGTCGGCGATTGGATTCGCATTGATGGTGTCGAAGGGCGCGTCAGCGAAATTCGCTGGCGTTATTTGGCTTTGGAAACCCGCAACTGGGAGACCGTGATTCTGCCCAACAGCCTCTTGATGAAAAACAAGGTGATGGTCCTGGGCAAACGCCGAGATCAGCCCCAACAATGGCGGCGCTGGGTGTATTTCCAGGTGGACTACCGCTACTCTCCCTATCTCGTGATTGACGCGGCCAGCAAAATGTTGCAGCGGGATTTGGGCTTTTTGCCGTCGGTGGCCACAGAGCCTGCCCCCAACTGCATACTGATGGGCTACGAAATGGGCTACGCCAAATACGCAGTGCGCTACTGGCTCAAAGATTTGAGCATCGACGACCCCACCGATCACGAGGTGCGCACCCGCCTGTATTTTGCCCTGCAACGGGCCGGGATTTCGATGGCGCTGCCCGTGCAAACCCTGTTTATTAACCAGCGCAGCGAAGCTGACGCCAGCCAAGAATGGGAAAAAGAACTGATGCAGCGCATCGTTGCCCTGCGACAATTGGAACTTTTTCGCTCCCTGACCGAAGAAGAACTGGAACTCTTGGCGCCCAAGCTCATGCCTGCCCCCTTTGGCCGGGGCGAGGTGCTCACCCATCAGGGGGCCGAAGGCCATTGGCTGTATATGATTCAATCGGGCAGTGTCTCGGTGCGGGTCCAAAACGATGCGGGTCAAATCCGTGAGGTCAACCAGCTCCATGCTGGGGATTTCTTTGGCGAAATGTCGCTTTTAACTGGCGCGCAGCGTACAGCCACCATCGTGGCCGTGAACGATGTCTTTTGTTACCAATTGGACAAACAGACCTTTCAGGAAATCATCCAACATCGCCCGGATTTGACTGAATATCTGGCGGATGTCTTGGTGCTGCGCCAAAGCCAATACAAAAAGGTCAAAAAGGAAATGGCCTTGAGCAATGCCGAAGAGCCGCCCGAAAGCCGCGCAAACCTGATGGAGCGCATCTCCCATTTCTTTGGGCTCTCACCGTTTAAATAGCGCCCGGCCTTTAGGTAAAAGGCGCTGCCACGGCTTGTTTGCGCAATTCACGCTCGCCCCCCGCTTTTTTAACAGCCGCTTCGATGCCTGCGGCATCTAACTCTTGGGAATAGTGAATTTGATCTTTGTGAAAGAGGCGCTGGTTGAGTTCTTCGACAAAGGCGGGGTCTTCCAAAAACAGGCTTAACTCTTTGTTGTAGAGGGTTTGCGAAATGTTCCCATCGGCGTCTTTGCGCATAAACGGGCTGCCCAGTGAGCGGCCAATCATATTCGCAGAACCGACCAAGGCCCGTTTGCCATCGACCGAAACCGCTTTGGCATGGATCTGGTTGCTGTCTCCACCCGCTGGGTTGCGGTAAGTGAACAAGCGGATATCTCCTTTGGCGCCCGCCTGCTTTAATTTGGCCAATTGGTAGGCAGAAAGCAAATTGGCAGCGGTAAACACCCCCGCTGCCAGGGGGGTCTCAGCCACCACCACATTGACCTTGACCCCGCGCAGGATCGCTTGGCCCAGGTGTTCGATGACTGTGTCATCTGAGAAAAAGGCCTGTTCGATCTGAATTTCGTGTTCAGCTTCGTCGATCATTTTGACCAAACCCCGTTCAATATCCACCTGCCGATCATCGGTCACCAGGGTCTGAACCCCCGCTGTCGAGCGGTATTGGCCAGAGGCTTGAAGTTTGGCCAAACGGGCATTGAGTTCGGTTTCACTTTTGAGTTGGTCGTCGAGCGAAGGGGGGATCGGCTCTTTGCGAAACTCGTACCAATTTTCCAAAAACTCGCGCTGCACTTGGCGCACTTCGGGCCCCGCCATTTTGACCATCAGGTCGTGGTAAGACTGCTCACCCAAATAGTGTTTGCCCATATTCATCCCCCCCACGGTGGCCTGTTCGCCATCCACCACAAGCACTTTGCGGTGATCGCTGCGCAGGATTCCCTCGCTGAAAAAGACCCAATTGAGGTTTTTGTCCAAATTGGCTTTGGCCTCGGCTTTGGCGGCAGGACTCATACCCGAGGCTTCAATTTTGGCCTTGTGCTGCTCAGAAGCCTGTTTTAACATGCGGGCACTGGCCTCACCGTCTGCGGCATTGCCTTTCCAGCTGTTGAAGATAAAGCGGATATTGACACCCTCTGCCGCTTTTTTGGCCAGGAGCGCTGCAATTTCTTTGCCGACTTCGTCTTCGGTATACATAAATGTTTCCAGATCAATGCTGGTCTTGGCGCTGCTGATCAGCTTCTTCATTTCGGGGAAATACTCTTTGCCGTTGACAAAGAGTTCGACGCCATTTTGGCTGGTTTGGGTTTCGAGGGGTTTGTAGCGGTGCTGCAGGGTTTCGAGTCGGATGCCGTTTTCGCTGTCAAAGGCCAATTGCAGCGAGGTTTTGAGGTCAACCGGCTGGCCTTGGCCGAGGTCGGCCTGTTTGATCTCGACCTTGCTATGGGCCTTGACCTCGGGCAATTTACCAGGGGCTTGGTTGAGCAACATCGAAAAATCCGAGACCAGGGTACCGGATTTGAGAAAGTCGGACAGGCGATCATGGCCGAGTTTAATCGCTGGGGTTTCGCTGGCGTCGAGTTGCACTTCGACCCGGCCTTCGGCATGAACCTGTCTGCTCTGATCTTTGCCCAGCGCCATTTTGACCTGTACACGCGTCTTGTCGGCTTGGCCCACTGCAACCGCGCTGGGACCACTGACAGCAGAAGACCCTTGAAAAGGCACGGCTTTGAGATCCACATGCAAATGGCCTTCTCGGTCGATGGCCAATTGGGCTTTGCTGCTGTCGATCCGATCCAGGGTCAGGTGGGTGTCTTGGCCCAGCGGGATTTCGAGTTTTTCGAGTTGTGGCCGCAGGATCAGGCGATTGCCCTGCTGCTCGGTCTTGAGGGTGAGGGTCTCTTGGGCCTGGGCAGGCACCTTTTGGCGCAAAGTGCTGCGAATACTCTGTTCGAGCTGGCTGAGAATTTTGGCATTGGGCATCCAATTGTCTTCCAGCTGCGCTTCGAGTTCCCCTTTGGGATTGACCTTAAACTGCACTTCAAAATTGTCCCAGACAGGCACTTTGAGAATTTTTTTGGTCACTTCCAGGGAGAGGGTATAACTCTGGGTTTTGGGATCAAATTGGATGTCTTTGATCAGGGTACGGGTGTTCTGGTCTTTGTTTTCCTGTGTGCTGCCTTTGAGGGCCTGCAGAGCGGGCAGAAAGCTGTCTTTGTTGAGCGAGAGTCGACCTGTGTGAATCGTGCCGGAAATATCCCCTTGGCTGCGCTGCTGGATTCCATCGCGGTCTATCATTTCGAGATCGAGGCTGGCCATCAGGGTGCTTTCACGTAATTGGGCCGTAAATTGTGAAGATTCAATCGCACTGGAGCGGGAAGAATAATTCGGGGGGGCTTTGCAGACCAACTCTTCGGTTTCGACAAAACTGAGCTTGGCCTGGCTTTTGCCGGGGGGTTTGACTTTGAGCACATGATCTTTGGGGGGTTTTGGCGGTGGGGGGGGGCTTCGCAGACCACCGGTTCGGGGGGGGGCATGCTGCAGACCAAAGACTCTGCCGGGGGAGGAGAATAATACGAGGCGGGGCCGCAGGTCAAGTCACTCACAGAGGTACCTCAGAGCTAAGGGGATAGTTGAAAGGAATTAGTTTAAATATACCCCATTGGCAGAGAAGTCTTGCCCATTTTGGCCAGATTTAAAGCCGTCCTGAGAGATATTTGGGCGACAAGACCTCAAAAATCTGTTCTGTTTTGGTTAATTCGATCACGCTGCGGGGCTGAAACTGCAAATGCATCAGAACCAAACGCACCTGGGCAGTGAGCCCCGCATGAAAACAGCGGATCAGAGCCCCCAGACCCGCACTGTCGATTTGCTCGACGGCACTGAAATCGAGCAGGATCATCTGCGCCCGCTGCTGGGCCTCTTGAAATTTGCTCTCAAAGGTCTGTTGCGTGGTCGCGTTTAATTTGCCCTCCAAATACATACACACTGTTTCGGGGTCTTCCGTTGCAGTGATTGAGATAAACATGGGGGGCCTCTTTCCTGTCTTGATAATTCTAGATTAAAACGTGTGAGGTCTTAAAACTATCAGAAGCAGGTGTGGGAATCTGTCAGATTTTTCTGACAGAGTTTGGGTTCAGGTGGGGGCTGGATTTTGACCTGCAGGCAAGAAAGATGCCTGCTTTTTTAATGCTTAACGTCCATAAATTTTCTCCTTTCTGATATGATAAAAAAGTGTTTTTGAAGCAGCCTTGGGCGAGGGACTTGCCACCCCCCCGTTTTGTTTCTGCTTACTTCTTGCGGAGAATTTCCAGGTCTACGAGCAGTTGTACATATTTATGCCAACTTGCACGGCTGCAAGAAACTACAGGGCTGTTTCAATTTACACATCTGAATTTCTGACCAGCCTTCTGCTATCCCAATGATATTTGAATTTGAAATTGAAATTAAATCTGAAAATCTGAAAGCCTTTTTATCTGAATGGCTTTCAGATTTTGCTGAAATTGAAGATCCACAAGTTCATTACACAACTTTATTTTCGGGCCCTTACGACACGCTTAAAAATAAGACTGAAATGCTCAGGGCGCTCAAGGCTGCAGATGAAGTAAAACAGGTTTATTTCAGTGCAAATAATATTGGCTACAGCGTTTTGATTGATGATGTGAGTATGGAATTTGTGATGAAAAGCTCCCTTTTAAATGTTTTCAGTGCCGAACAAAAACTCAACACATTTATGGCAGCCATACAAAAATCTGGAATCGAAGCCAAGGTATTAAACATAACCCAGCCCTATTAATTTAGTGGTTTTCTCAGCCCTCCAGGTTATTTTTTCATGCTCGATTTAAGATAAGATGATCAAAGTAAGGGGGTCAACGCTTAGCAGCGTCTGAGGTTGAGGTATGGACGGTCCCCGCGCTGGTCCCGATCTGCTGCTCGTGCTCAACGCCTAACGGCATCTGAGGTTGAGGCATGATCAGCCGTTTTGCCCTGCCTGTCAATCCACCAAGTGCTCAACGCCTAACGGCATCTGAGGTTGAGGCATGTGCTGACTGAGGACTTGCATGGGGTGATCTCTTTTCGGTGCTCAACGCCTAACGGCATCTGAGATTGAGGCATCAGGAGTTTTGTCCTGCGTCCAGGTAATATCAGTGTGCTCAACGCCTAACGGCATCTGAGGTTGAGGCATCCTGGAGGCCCTTTGTCACTACCTGCGTCCATTTCCTGGCCAGTGCTCAACGCCTAACGGCATCTGAGGTTGAGGCATACCCCGAAAAAAGTCATCCAGGGCCTTGGCGATCTGGTGCTCAACGCCTAACGGCATTTGAGGTTGAGGCATTCTCAAGGTATCCGCAAACCTCTTCAGAACAGTCTGGAGTGCTCAACGCCTAACGGCATCTGAGGTTGAAGCATGTGTGGGTGTGGCCCATTCGGGCCATGCTGCACCTCGTGCTCAACACCTATCGACATCTGAGGTTGAAGCATACCGGGTGGAATTGCCCAAACAACCGCAGCAGTTGCGTGCTCAACGCCTAATGGCATCTGAGGTTGAGGCATTATCTACGCCAGGATTGGCTTCTGCGTGGTCAATAAAGTGCTCAACGCCTAACGGAATCTAAAGTTGAGGCATTAGAATTTGACCGTATGTGTCCGGCCTGGCCAGTAGCAGTGCTCAACGCCCAACGGCATCTGAGGTTGAGGCATCGCAATGCCCCGGCTATAATCGCCTCAATACAGTGTGCTCAACGCCTAACGGCATCTGAGGTTGAGGCATCCTCCGTGAGGAGCTGTTAGCAGCCACAGGGGACCAGTGCTCAACGCCTATCGGCATCTGAGGTTGAAGCATTCTTTCGGCAATGGCTCTGGCCCATTCCATGCCTGGTGCTCAACGCCTAACGGTATATGAGGTTGAGGCATGTCGAGATGCCTGTTCTGAATTTGAACCAGGCCGAGTGCTCAACGCCTAACGGCATCTGAGGTTGAGGCATGGTTTCAACACGCGAGCCCTCAAACCCGCGCAGAACGTGCTCAACGCCTAACGGCATCTGAGGTTGAGGCAAAAGCGTTTAGGAGCTTAAATAACATGTCTCAAACTTCGTGCTCAACGCCTAACGGCATCTGAGGTTGAGGCATAATTCCTTTGCGGGCAAGGCTTTCAGAAGATCACCGTGCTCAACGCCTAACGGCATCTGAGGTTGAGGCATGAGCCTCTGCCGCCGGGTCACCGTTGACAGATTCGTGCTCAACGCCTAACGGCATCTGAGGTTGAGGCATTGATTCTCTTTTGACTGTTCCTGAGACAATCTCAAAGTGCTCAACGCCTAACGGCATCTGAGGTTGAGGCATTGGTGACGGCCTACGACCTAACCCACAATGATCTGGCGTGCTCAACGCCTAACGGCATCTGAGGTTGAGGCATATCATTGAAGGTATTCTTCGGAATCGTTGAGCGAAGTGCTCAACGCCTAACGGCATCTGAGGTTGAGGCATCCGCTATGAGCCCCTGCCAGGTAGTCTGGGCGGCCATGTGCTCAACGCCTAACGGCATCTGAGGTTGAGGCATCCGCTATGAGCCCCTGCCAGGTAGTCTGGGCGGCCATGTGCTCAACGCCTAACGGCATCTGAGGTTGAGGCATACTGTGCAAATTTGCGCTTTCTGTTCCGGCGACGGTCGTGCTCAACGCCTAACGGCATCTGAGGTTGAGGCATGTTGAAGCAGGCGTCTCCTTTGCTGCGATCGCTGAGTGCTCAACGCCTAACGGCATCTGAGGTTGAGGCATTTGCCGCATGGCTGCGCTATAACGGTGAGACTGTGCGGTGCTCAACGCCTAACGGCATCTGAGGTTGAGGCATACTTTCAAATGCCCGTACTGTCTTGATACCACCTAGTGCTCAACGCCTAACGGCATCTGAGGTTGAGGCATAAAAAGAGGATCGCGTGGCCCAATTGATTGAGGCGTGCTCAACGCCTAACGGCATCTGAGGTTGAGGCATATTTTCAGAGTAT
>JBPXJQ010000059.1:0-50164 GCA_051715345.1 Candidatus Blackallbacteria bacterium | reverse complement strand
CCAGAATTTACGCAAATCTGCCTCGTATGGCTCGGGTTGGCCATTCCAGACTGCCTCGTGGCCACCGTGGGGGTAAATGGTCAGGCTGCGCAGTGCGGCAGGCAGAGCTGCATGAATTTTTTTTGCCATCCAGGGGGGAGTCAGGGGATCTTCCTGATTGACCACGACCCAGGTCGGCAATTTGACCTCGGGAGCCAGAGTGGTGGCTGCACAGTCTTGAAACTTCACACCAGCGCGCATGCCGGCAATGCCAATGGCTGTTTCGTAAAGCCAGGGGGGCAGGCCGGGACTTTTGGACTCGGCCACATCGCGCAGCGAACTGCTGGGGCTTTCGACCAGCAGGGCTTTGACCTGGGGAAATTGGCTGGGCAGGCTGGGAGCGGCGTTGAGAATGGCCATGCTGCCCCCGGAGCTGCCCCAGAGTAAGATGGGGCGTTGAGGAAAGTCTTTCTGTAGCGCGCTTAAGACCGCTTTGACATCTTCTTTTTCTTTGCAGCCGTAGCTCACTCCCGCTTGATTGTGGTCGGAGATCCCATGGTTGCGCATTTCCATCGCGATCAGCTGAAAACCCATGCGTTCAGCAGCTTTGGCATAACGCGCCCCATTCAGCCAGGTCGAAGTGATGCCTGAGACGTGTAAAAGCAGGGGGGCATCCGCAGAGGCTTTGGTTGTTGTGGATTTGCTTGTGGATTTGGGTGTCTGATCGGGAAAGACCCGGTAGTGGATGTTCATTCCCTCAGAATTGCTGGCAAAACGTGATTCTGCCGTGAGCTTTAAGGCCGCTTCACAGCTCAGATCGAGATTGCTATCAGCGGAAGCGCCAGGGCGCAAATCTTTAAAATAGCCTTTGCGGTAATCGTCGCATTGGGCGGGATTGGCTTTGAGCCAATAGGCTTTGCCGTATTTGTAATAGAGCATTTTATCGGCCTGCAGATTGAGGTAGAACAGGCCAGCAACAGGAATCAGGCTCAAACCGAGTAGCGCAGAGAAGAGGATTTGGGTGGATTTTTTCATGAATTGTAATATACCAAATCTCGCGATTCACACAAGCACAAAGTTGGCTCAAAGCCTCTTGTTAGAGCTAAACGTCCAACTGAGCCAGCAATTGCTGGGCCAAGCTGGCAATCGCAGGTTCATGAAAGTCCTGCATTTCCCGCAAGACCGCAATACTTTCGGGGGCATCGAGTTCGGCCAGGGCCCGCAGGGCCTGTTTGCGCAACTCGGCATCTTCCCAATAGGGTTTGTAGACCATTTCAATCAAAATGGGCAAAGCGCGCACATCGCCGATTCGGCCCAATGCGGCCACAGCCATCTGCTGCAGGCGAATATCCACAAGATAGTCGGCCCCTGAGGCTGAGAGAATCTGACAGAGGGGTTCCAGAGCCTGGGGGTCTTGGGTTTTTCCCAAGGCCTGAGCAGCTGCCCAACGCACTTCCAGAGCCGGGTCTTCCAGCGCTTGAATCAACGGCTCAACCCGCTCCGCAAAAACGATTTCACCCAGACTCCAGGCTGCTTCGGCTCTCACCTGGGCATCGGGGTCTGATTGCAAGAGTTCGAGCAGGTCTGTTTTGGCATCTTCAGCCCCCAAAAGACCCAAGGTGTGAACCGCTTTGCTGCGTACCTCGGGGAAAACATCTGTCAAAGCGGCTTTGAGTGGAATTAAATTGCCCATCCGGGCCAGGGCAGCCAGAGTGGCGTTGCGCACGTGGATATCTGGGTCACCCAACATTTCCAGCAAGAGGTACTGATCTTCGGCGACGCCAATTAGTCCCAGGGCTTCCACTGCCGCTTCACGGACATCACGGTGCCAGTCTTTGAGTACATCAAAGAGCAAGGGGCGGGATTGAACCACCTTTAGCAGTCCCAAAGAGCGGGTGGCTTGGCTGCGCACGCGGTTGTTTTCGTCTTCGAGTGCCCGCAAAAGTGAAGAAACCGATTCTGAATAGCCAAACTTTTGCAAAGACTCAGCCGAGCGCTCGCGTTGGACCGGGGATTGGCTGTTGATCTCAACCAAATAAGACCAAAGCGATTCCTGGGGTTGCAATTTCATCAAGGTCCGGGCCGACATCTGGCGAATACTGCGCTCGGGATGATCCAGGGCCTCTTTTAAAACCGGGAAAGCCGCTTCGCCCATGGCATAGAGTGCCTGAACAGCGGCTTGAGCCAAGCCCAGATGCGAGAGGGTCAGGGCCTTGTGTAAAAAGCCCAGGGTCTCGACATCTTGCACCTGGGAAAAGACCTGAAGAATGGCATAGCGCAGAGCTTCATCTGGAGAATCAAAGGCATTGCGCAAAATTTCCAGTCCGGCCTGCCCCATTTTACCCAAGGCCCGCACCGCCATGACCTTGATATCTTGATCCCAATCTTGGAGCAATTCACTGGTTCCCTCCAAGGCCCGATTTGCTATCAAGACGTCAAAAAGTACTTGGCGCAATTCCGACTGCTCAGTGCGGCGCAAAAAATCGACCAAAAAGGGTGAAATCTCTGCACTGGGCCAGGC
Organism: Candidatus Blackallbacteria bacterium; assembly: GCA_051715345.1. Lineage (GTDB taxonomy): Bacteria > Cyanobacteriota > Sericytochromatia > UBA7694 > UBA7694. The sequence continues at coordinate 47,664 of JBPXJQ010000059.1, read as the reverse complement.
ACTGAGGTAAGGTATTGCCTGTATTTGTAGCTCTTCTGACAGGGTCTGGATTTTCTTGAGCAATTCTGGCAGCGGATAAGTTTCTGGCGCTTCGGCCAAAGCTGCCAACAGAGGGGGGAAAACGGGGCCAGGCAAAAGTTTCAGCTTTTCATAGAGCATGGGCTGGGCTGCTTCTCCCAATTGCACCAAGGCCAGCGCCGCAGCTTGTCCCAATTGCAATTCATCTTGGTCGAGCAATTCAGCCAGCGACACTGCTGCTTCAGAGGCAGCCAAATGGCCCAGCGCACTGGCTGCTGCCACGCGGACGGCCAGCCCCTCATCTTGCAGGGCTTCGATCAGGGCGGGCACCGCAGCAGGTTCGTTTAAGCGACCCAGGGCCTGGGCCGTCACCGCTCTTAAATCACGGGTACCAAATGCCAGGGTTTCGAGCAGGGGCTCCAGAGCCGCAGGATCGGCTATCCGCCCCAGGGCTTCAATCGCAGCCATGCCCACCTTGACCGACTCATCTTCGAGGGCCTGAAACAGGCCGTCTAAAGCAGCAGGCTCACCCAATCTGCCCAGAGCCAAAGCACAGGCTTCGCGGACGGCTTCTTCTTCATCTTCAGCCAGGGTGTCCAAGAGATCGGAGACCGCCCGCACATCTCCCAAACACGCCAAAGAGCGGGCTGCCGCGGTCCGCACTTCTGCCGCTTCGTCTTCAATTAAAGCCGTCTGCAGGGCTTCTACAGCCTGAAGATCTTTTAATTCACCCAAAGCCGTGGCTGCCGCCTCGCGCACATCACGCATGCCATTTTCGAGTGCATCCAGCAAGGGGTCAACCGCTTGCAGATTGCCCATTTGCCCCAAAGCGGCCACCGCGGCTCGGCGCACGTCGCGGTCTTTGTCTTCTAAGGCTTGCAACAGAATCCGCAAAGAGGCAGTGTCGTCCATTTTTGCCAGGGTCTGAATGGCTGCCACACGCACAAACCAAATTTCATGCTGCAGGCGCTGATGTAAAAGGGGGATGAGCGAAGCGCCCAATTTGGGCAAAACCTGTGTTGCAGCCAAGCGAATGGTCTCATCGCGATCTTCCAGCAAGGCCAATAAAACCCGCTGTCCAGTGGGGGAGTCCAATTGTGGAAAGGCGGCCAAGGTGGTGAGAATGGCAATGCGCACGGCATGGTCCGTCTCTTTTTGCAAAAGCGCCAGCCAGGCATCCAGACTCAACCAGTCAGGGTGTTTGCGGAGGATCTGGCAGAGACGCTCACGCACGGCCAGATCCTGTTCCTGTTCGAGCAAATTTAAAAAGAAATCGTGCAAACGCTCATCGAGATTTTCAGAAAAATAGTCCAAAACGCTCAAGCGCTCTTCGGGATCGGGGGAGAGGAGGTTTAAAAGGATTTGCCACTGTTCAGAGGCGGGTTCAATCCGGTGCAGAGACTCCACCACTTGGTACAAAACCGCTTCGTCACGGTCGGACAGGGCTGCGATCAGATAGTCAATTGCAAGGGAATGGCCAATGCGGCCCAGGGATTGTGCCGCAGCCATGCGAATGGGGGCCTGGGGTGCTTTTAAATAGACCGAAAGCGGTAAGATCGTATCACTTTCTCCCAAATTTCCCAGCGCAGTCAGAATTACATCCTGCCAGCTTTCCCCCTCCAAACGCGCCACTTCTCCTAATAGGTAGGGAATGGCACGGCGGTCTTCGCGCTGCCCCAATTCCAGCACGGCTTCTGGGCTCATCTCTGGCTCTTGGAGAAAAACATGGTAAAGCAAGACCCAGAGTGCTTCTTCTGGCTGAATCTGGCTCAGGGCCAAAGCGGCAGCCATTCGCACTTCGCGCGTATCATCGTGTAACATTTCCATCAGGGGGGGCAGGGCCTGTTCTGCCCTGACATGGCCCAAAATTTGGGCCCCCAGGCTTCTGACGGGCGCGCGGTGGTCTTGCAAAACCTGCCTCACCACCGCCTCCGTAATCACTCCCCCCATGCGGGCCAGCCCTTCTCCTGCTGCCAACCTCAGACTTTCGTCATCTGTCTGGCGCATAACCAGCAAAAGTGGCTCGATTACACGTTTGTCCCCTGAATTGCCCAGGGCCTGACAGGCAGCCATTTTGACTTCCCGATCGGAATCCAGACGCAAGACATTGAGCAAGGCCTGGGTCACTTTTTCATCTTGGCTACCCACTAAAAAGCGGGCCACACTTTCGCGAACTTCCCACTCAGGTGCATCCAAGAGACTCAGAATCTGGTCGAGTGGGCAAAATCCGCGCAGCGATTGCAATACTTCCAAGGCGGCCTTGCGGGCCATCCAATCTGGGTGTTGCAGCTCCTTGAGCAAGATCTGGGCTGCTGGCTCGCCAAATTTAATCAGAGCGTCGCAGGCCGCTTGTACCACGCTGGGTTCGGGATCTTGCAAGAGCGGCAGAAAATGCGGCAAGGCCTCAGTTAGGTTCAATCCAGCCAAGGCCTGAATCACGGTTCTGCGAACATCGGTATCGCGATCGCTGAGGGCTTCTGTGAGCGCCTGAAAGGCATGTTGATCGGCCACCAAGACAAGCTCAAGTGCAGCGGATTCACGCATATGGGCGCTGGGATGACGAAGTTGCAGCAAGAGACGCTCAGTGACTTCCAAAAAACAGGGCTCCTTGGTTGAAATCTATAAATGATACGCAATACAGTATACTTGTAAATTAATGTTCTGTTTTTTACAAAGTTTGGAAAGAGGCTTTTTGCCTGCATGTCTGTTGAGTCAAACGCACAAACAGCCAAAAATTTACCACTCAAAAACCCCTGTTTTGAGCAGATGGCAGCCTTGATTGAGACCTTTCCCGAACATCCCTTCGAGACGCTGGTTTTAACCACAGCGGATCTCGAGCGCTTTAACTGTTCTCAATGTGGCGTCTGTTGTGCCTTGCCTTGGCGCATTCACCTCAGCCAACGCTATTATGAGCGCTGGTATACTCATTTTCACAACGACCCTTCAGGTCGCTTTCAACGTCCATTTACCAAATTGGAAGAGACCACAGCCAGTAATTTCGCAGATATGCGGCGGCAGGACAACAGCAATCGCTGTATTTTTTTAGAGCCGGATAACCGCTGTTATATCCATGCCAATTACGGCGAAGAGGCCCTGCCCGATGTGTGTAAGCGCTATCCCCGTGTCAAATTGCGTCATGACAACCGCTATGGCAGCGATTATTTGCTCGGCAGTTGTCAGACGGCTCCCAGCCTCTTAGCGGGTGATGGCTTGGTCTATTATTATTTTGAGCCTCAGCCTCACCACGAGCGTTCGCTGCCTTTGCATTTGCCCGAGCAATATTATGCGGGGGAATTGGGCAAAGCTCAAAATTATCTCTGGGTGGCTTTGATGTTGGATGTTGTGCAATTGGCGGTCAATACCCCTTTGCAGCGCTATGCCTCTCTGCACTACAGCTTGGAATATCTCTGCTTGCAAGACGATCTCTCCACCCTCAGCTCCCAACACCTACAATGGCTCTACCGCGAGCAAATTCGGCGTTCAAGTGAATTGAGTTTGGCAGCGGCCCCCATCGCTGAACAAAAAAAGGCACTTGAATGGTTTTTTCAATTATTAGAACCTTCGTTTCTGCCCCTGCTCGACCATGCCCGCAAGATTTATCACGGCCAGAGTCCCTGGCCCAGTTTTGATCAAAGCGAACGGGAAAGTTTAAATGCATTTTTAGAGCAGTATTTAATTCGCAAGCTGATTGCGATGCCGTATAAAAATCCCTTTTACGAATCTATTTCTTTTGCCCAAAAATATTTTCTGCTCAGTTTACATCTCTTGATGATTCAGATGATGGCCCATTATTATCGTTCACGCACACAGCTGCCTTTAAATCTCAAACATCTCAGCCAGGCTGTCAATCTGGTCGAGGGCCGCTATTCTCAACGGCGTGACTGGGTGGAGCAGCAGGGAATTACCCACTTGAGCAGCGAAGACAGTTTGGGCCTGATGCAAACTGCTTTGTCCCTCAATTTGGGCCTGATGCAAGCGCTGTAATAGACCTGTGAAAAGCCTGAATTTCAGTTTTAAAAGACTCACGTCACTGCTCTTGTGTTCTTTTGGCGGCTTGGCGTTTAACCTCCTCTCAGCGCCAAGTCTGGCCCAAACACCCCCCCCAGGTTTAAATCTGCAGAACCGGGCCAAGCTGCAAAACCAAACCCAAACCCAGAGCTATAGCTTTGTTGTCGCTGGCGATAACCGTGATGGGGATGCTATTTTACTGCAGATTTTCAAACGGGCTCAGTTCTTTCAGCCCCGTTTTATGTTACACAGTGGCGATTTTGTGCCCGAGGGCCGCAAACAGGAGTACCTGAACTTTTTAAAATTGCTCAAACAGGCCCCTTTCCCTGTTTTGCCTGCGATTGGCAATCACGAAATTTACAACCAAGGGCGGCGCTGGTACACAGCCTTTTTCGGGCCCAGCGACTTTGTGATGGACTACGGCCCGGATCGCTTTGTCTGGCTTGACAATGCTGAAAAACGATTGAGCCCAAACCAGCTCAATTGGGTGAATCAGGTGCTCTCTGTCAAAAAGCGTTATAAATTTCTGATCATGCATCACCCGCCCCAGAATATCTTTTGGTTTTATGCCTTTAACGAGGGATCTGAGGCCCTGATCAAAATTGCCGAAAAACACAAAGTCAATTATGTCTTTATGGGCCATATCCATATCTACGACAAAATGGAGAGCGAAGGCGTGAAATGGCTGATCAGTGGGGGCGCAGGGGCACCGCTCTACCGCATGCCGCTCTATTTTTCGCCCGAGGGTGGGGCCTATCCGCATTTTGTCTTGCTGCAGGTGGGCCCCAAGGGCATCAAAGAAAAGCTGATTCGCTTAGACAAGTGAAAGCAAGATCAACCTGTCTCGCTTTGCTCGCAGGTTATCTTGCTGGCAGAGCTGGCAAGCGCTATAAGCACAAAAAAAAGCCCCAGAAACAGACTCTGGGGCCGGGCAATCACAAACAACGAGTCGGGAATCAAGTCTTAAGCCTGAGATTTTAAGGATTCAGGGGCGCAATTCGGGTGTATTTCTCGACCAAATTGACCATCAGATCGTTGAGTTTTTCGACCTTGTGGGCCCCAATCGTGGGCTCAATATGGCCTTGGGCCGTGCCTACACCGCTGTCGTCGGTCAAGAAGACGTATTCGCCGCCGGTCGAAATAGCCAGCATGCGCATGAGAAATTCGGTCTCTTTGTCTACGCCACTGGAGGCAATCGGAATAATCCGAATGCCCTGACGGGTCGCGCTTTTGAGCAATTCTTTGAGCTGGCGCAGATTGCTCTCGGTGCGATGCGGCGGGGCATCGAGCACCAGAAAAAGCAGGCGGGCGCGGGCCGATGTGCTCCACTCATGTTGCTGAATCGCATCTTTCAGCGCAGCATTCACGTCTTCCGGAAAATCCCCGCCGCCCCCGGCACGCTGGGCCTGTAATTGGCTCTGAACAAGGTTAAAGTCCGAGCTGAAGGGGAAGGGTTTGACCAGGTATTCATCACCCTGATCGCGGTAAAAATTGGTGCTCACGCGCAGGTCGAGCTGTGCCTGATTGTTTTTGACCCGCTCCAAAACATTTTTGAGTTCGATTTTGAGGTATTCCAATTCATCCCCCATCGAGCCTGTGGTGTCGATACTGAGCAGGATATCCACCTGATTGGGAGCGATTTGTGGATCCGCTTCGCGGTTGAGGGTATAAGCTCTGAATTGGCCCTGCTGGCTTTGAACCGTTTCCAATTTCAGTTCCATCTCAGGCACTTCGACTTGGTAATCCTCACTTCGACTCTCACTGCGACTTTGGCCATCGAGATTGACGAAAAAATCTGCCGCTCCCGCTTGATTGGTGCGGGCCTCTGCAAGCAGATTGCCCTGGCCATCTTTGAGTTGCACAGGCTGATCGACCCAGGGCTGGCCTCCCTGGCGCAAGAGCACTGGCACCCGCTGGGTGGGAAAGAGCTGCCAATGGGCCAATTTTTCTTGCCACTCCGCTTTGCGGGTGAGATTCAGCCAAAAGTCCCAGTGCTCAAGATCGCTCCATGTTCCTGCGGTGAGCAAACCCGCACGGGCCTGCAGCGCATCGGGAGGGGGCGAAGGTTGGACCGAAGCGACAGAGGAGGGGGTCGCGATCGGGCTTGGAATTGGGGTGATGAGGGAGACTGCCGCTTCGGGCAAGCCTGTGGCAGCGGGCAGGGGTTCTGAATCCATTGCCGCAGACGGAGCTGCAGAAGGTGCCGCGGTGGCCGCTGCTGTTGCGCTGGCCATCGGCATGGGCCGAATGGCACTGTCGCCCATGCTGTACCTGTGGCTGGAGTTACCTGAAAGACTTTGCGGGGCCATCGAAGAGCTGGGAGAGGGGCCACAGGCAGTTAGCAGCGAAGTGCTGAGCAGACTTAAGAGTAGAAGAGACGCAGATTTTTTTGACATGGGTTGAAGTCCTTTGGTTTTGATTACCTTTTTATAATAAATTATATTTACTGATTTGTAAATATAATTTTTGAAAATAAAAACAAAGGCAAAGGATCTGCCTCAAAGGCTTTCAGGGTCAACAAAATTCAGCGCTGAAAGCAATCAGATGTTCGTTGAGTGTTAATTTGGTTTAGATTTAACAGCATGTTAACCTCAATTTAAGTTTAGGGACGTCAGATCCATTTTCTGGAGGTCTATAAACTAATCAAGAAAAGTTAATTGTAGGGAGTCCGAAATCATGATGAACAAAATTATTGCACTGTTAAAAGAAGAAGAAGGCCAGAGCATGGTTGAGTACGGTATTATCCTCGCGCTGATCGCCGTGGTTGCTATCGGTACTGTACAGGCCATCGGTCAAAAGCTGCACAGCAGCGACGGCAGCGGCGCATTGGACAAAGTCAACGCTGAACTCGGACGTGTGTCCGGTGGTTCCAGCGGCGGCTCCACCAACTAAGCAGCCCTTTAAAATTATTTTCCACAGCCCGGCACACTTGCCGGGCTGCTGCTTTTTGAGCTGACTGTTACAATACATCTCAGGATAAACAAGATGTTAAACCCAAAATGTTGAACGAAATCCCCCCCACTTATTACGCCGTGCTGCTGATCGGCATTATCGCCACCGTGACCGACTTCTGGAAGCGCAAAATCTACAATTGGCTGACCCTGCCCGCGATTGCCGTGGGGCTGGGGCTGAATGCCTGGGCCAAAGGTCTTTCGGGTTTGGGAGATGGCTTACTGGGGCTTTTGCTCGGCGGCGGGGTCTTTCTGATTTTGGGCCTGTTGGGCATGATGCGCGGTGGTGATATTAAATTGGCGGCGGCAATGGGGGCCTTGATTGGCTGGAAGCTGATGATCACCGCGCTCTATTATTCAGCCCTGATTGGCGGGGCCTTTGGTTTGATCTGGGCCGCTTTACATGGCACACTCTGGCCGACCCTCAAACGGGTGGGTCGGGCACTCTACGCTGCTGCTGCTCCCGGTATGAAACCCGAAGTCGAGCTGGCCCAGAGCGAAACCGAGCCCATGCCGTATGGCGTGGCGATTTCTTGGGGCGCGATAGTCACCCTTTTTGGCCTGCCACCGGTTTATTAGCGATGAAACGTTTAAACAGAAACAAACAACACCAGCGCGGCCAAGCCATGGTCGAGTTTGCCATTGTGCTGCCGATTTTGATTGTGCTGACCCTCGGTGGGATTTATTTGACCCTCTCTTACCTGCACAAATTGCGCATGAATGGCCTGGCGTTTATGTCGGCACGGGTGGCCGCCGTGCGCAGCGAGGGCTATGATGCCGCTGGATTTGTCAAAGAGCGCTACAAACGCAGCAGTGGCCAAAACTGGGTCGATCAAATCACCAGCCCCACTACCCTGCCTGCCAGCGGTCAGGTCACGGTGGTCATGCAAAAACAGACCGAACGCCTGGATTTGCTTGCCAATGCCATTGATATTCTCAGTGGCGGCGGCAATTCAGATCCGGTGCAGCTCACGGCCCGCGCCACAATGCCGCGTGAATACTGGACCTACAATGGCGAAGCCCGTCCGCGCACCCGCACGATTGTCGATTACCGCTATGGCAGTATTGGCCCCTTGCCCTGGCTCGATCTGCTCGATGCCCTGCCCGATGCCATTTTTGACGCCAAGCAGATGGCCGACACACCTGGGAACAGCAACAATGATGCGCTGGGCTTGGCGCCCCCCAATACCAATCTGATCAATTTTTACAATGCCCGTGGCTGGTCGCGCATGGACTATCTCGAAAACACTGAAAAAGAAAACGGCCAATTTGAAAATATGCGTCTGGTGGGTACCTATTTTAAAGCGATCGAAAATGGCGCCAGCTTGGCAGGCTATTTGCTGCAATTTTCGGGGATTGGCGCTGCTCTGCAAGAGGTCATGGGCACGGTTACAGAAACCCTGAGTGTGACCGTCGAAACCACCATGGGCCAAGTTTCCAGTACTCTCGACACCCAAACCCGTGCCAGTATGCAGACCCTGCCTGGAGAACTGGCTCAATGAGAAAGCTCAAATCCCAACGCGGCCAGGCCATTCCCTATGTGGCTTTTTTAATCCTGATTTTAAGTGCCGCCGCACTGGTCATTTTTGATATTGGGCGCATGGTCAATGCCCGGATTCAGGCCCAAAATGCGGCTGATGCTGCCGCCTTGGCCGCCGTCTCGGTCAAGGTTTCGAAACACCATGTCGATACCCTGATGCGGGCGGCGATGTCCCAAGAGGCCATGATTGCCCAGGCTGAGATCCGCGCTGCGCAAGCTGTGGCCCTGCGTGCCTTTCTCAAGGGCAGCAGTGTTGTGGTGGCTCCCCCGATTGTCGATCCCGAGAATCCGGCCCCCAACCCTCTGCAGGGGCAATTCAAAGAACTCGGCGATCGCTACCGGGCCCACACCAATTTGGCTTACAAACACGCAGTCAAATTGCACCGCGAGCGCTTGGCCTTGCAGGCCTGGTATAAATGGCTGGAGCGCAACGGGCGCAAAGCCACTGCCGAAGCTGCCCGGATTGGCTATGCTGTCAACTTACAGGGCTACGACAATCTCAGTGACGATGCCCTGCGTGAAAACCTCGAAAACGAGCTGGACAAAATCGGGGATTTGCCCGAGAATCAAAGTCTGCCGCCGATTGAAGGCTTTATTTATGCCGAAGATGCTGCCAGTACCAATGGCACCTTTGGCAAGAGCTTTCTCGAACTCAAAACCCGCACCGTCTCCAGCCAAGCAGGTACGGCCCTGCTCAAATACCTCAAACAATATGAATTGCGCACCCTGGCTGCCGCCCAATTGATGCGCCAGCCCGGCAGCACCCCAATCAGCCCGCTCTCGTTTTTGGCCATGAACTGGTATTCCCCACGCCTGATGGCGATCGAAGACAATCCCAGCGAGGTGGGCCACTGATGCAGCGGTTTAAGCGACAGCGCGAAAAGGGCCAGGCCCTGGTCGAATTGGCCATTGTATTTCCTCTGCTGCTGGTCTTGATGCTGGCCGTGGGCTATTTTGGCCATGCGGTCAGCTCTCAGCAAAATCTCAATACCGCTGCGCGCTCAGCGGCCCGTCAAATGGCGATCGACAGCACCTCCAGTGCTGCGCGGCGCACCCTGGGTACTTACAGCCCCGAGTCTGAGATCTTTTTGGAGTTGGCCAGCAAAGATCTTCAGAGCCTGCTGCGCAAAAACCAATTGTTGGTGCGTGAAAAAACCTTTATGGGCCACGATTATAACCAGGTTTTTGGCCTCGATGGGCAATTTGAACGCTTAAGTGAACAGCGATTTTTTTATTCCCTGCGCGAAACCGTCGATGGCACCAGCTCGGCTTATAATAGCCCCAGCCCCAAAGATCGCAATGGCAAAACCCCCGAAAATCTGCGTTCACTCGAAATGGGGATTGGCGCGCTGTATTATGGGGGCACCCTGCAATACCGCCTGGACGAACTCAATCCGATCTCACGGGTGATCTTTCAGCTCGACAGCGATCCCACGATCCGGATTGGGGCCACAGCCCTCATGCCTGCAGAGCTTCCCTTGCGCGGTGGCAGCTACGGTCTGCTCAACCTCAACCCCTGGATTGGCAAATTGGTGGGCGAAGATGTCAGAAGCAGTCCCGATTATCCCGATTTAATTGGGCCCGAGAGTTAAAACAGAGAGCTAAAACAAGCCATACAGTACAAACGGGCTCCAGAAATAGGGGTGTTGGTGGTTTTTTCCGAATTTACCAGCCAGAAATTCCCGTTTTGTGGCGTTTAAGGCCTGAGAATAACCCAGGCCAAGCTTGGCGTAAAAAGCGGGCATAAATTGGGCGGTGCCCGTGTCGCTGATCTGCCAAAGTGAGACCGACACGCGGTTGGCACCCGCTTGCAAAAAGGCCTGGGTCAAACCCACCACGCCTTCCCCTCTGAAAATTTTGCCCAGTCCCGTTTCGCAGGCTGAAAGATTGACAAAATCTGCTTTGAGCTTGAGTTTGGCAATTTCGGGTCGGCGCAGATAATTGTCTTCGCTTTGGGGTTCGCTCGTCTGAGAAAGCACCAGTGCTGAGAGTTCGGGGATTTCTGGTACGGTCAGACCATGGACTGCCCAATGCAAAATTTTGTATTCACTTAAATTATCTGCTTCTGAGCGCGCTTTGAGCTCCGCTTCTGAGACGTCTGTGCCCTGCAGCAATTCTGTGCCTGGCACCAAGGCCTGAATGGCCTCGACCTCAGTCAAACTGCCTGGCAAGGGCTGCCAAGCAGGGGCATAAAGGGCCCCATAAATTTCGCGCATGGGGGCTTCGGGGGCGCCCCAGAATTGACGTTTGAGATTGAGCCATTCAGCGGGGCTTTCAACGGGCTCGCTGGCATAACTCACGGGCTGATACTCTGCTGCGCCCATGGCCAAAAGAGGCTTGCGATCGGGGCTGTATTCGCGCTGAAGCAGATGATAAAGCACATCAAAAGACTGAATATACTGAATATCCATTTGCTCAACCAAATAGCGTCCCTGGGCATCCCGCAGGGTTTCAAACGGCACCAGGCCCAAAACGCCATCGGGAATCACCAAAAGGCGTTTGGCGTCTTTGATAAATTCCGCTTGGGGCTGAATCAAAAGCAGGTAGAGCAAATGACCGAGGTCGTGAACCGTGTTTAAATCTGACTGGGGATTGCTGAGCAATTGGCGATAGACCTGACAGAGCCGGGAAAAATCGGGCAGATTGCCTGTGTTTAAACGCAGTGAAGTGGCATATTTTTGGTAGATCGGCTGTTTTGCCAGCAGGGCGTTTAAATCGCTGAGCTGGGTGTGAAACCCCGCGCGTTGAAAACCAAATTGAATCAAATGCTGATCCGCGGTTTGCACAAAACTCAGCGCAGCGGTTTGAGGCGGCAAATAATTGCGCACATCCCAGTTTGAGAGGCTGTTTTCCAGGCTGTCGTCCACAGTCATGGTGTTGTTCCAGCCTTTGAGATCTTCCAAAAAGATCGCCGCTTTGCTGGCTTCTAAATAATTAAACGCACTTTGAAGGTGTTTGCGTTTGAAGAAGTCATCTCGCTCGGTTTCGCGCAGTCTCAAATGGGCTTCTATCAAAGCATGGTAAGTGGGTATCATTTTTTCGCTGGCTTCACGTTGCACGTCGGGATCGGCTTTATTGGCATTTTTGAGACCTGCCAAAGCTGCTTCCAGTACCGGAATGGCCTCAACCGTCTGGCCATCGGCCAGCAATGCCTGGCCCAGTCCGGCAGAATACTCACCCAAGAACTTATTCTGGGGCACCGTTTTTGCCAAGTTAAGCACCGTTTGATAGCCTGCCAGCGCATCAGCCAATCGCCTTTGTTTTTGCCAAATTTGGGCCTGGCCAAACAGGGCCTGGGCTTCGTAATAGGCTGTGGGCAAAGCCCGAAAGCCTGCGCGCGCCGCGCTAAACTGACTCAGTGCCGAGGTCTCATCCCCGAGCTGTAAAAAAATCTGGGCCAAGCTCAATTGGCTTTTGGCTTTGAGAAAGGCATCCTGTTGCAAAGCCAATGCTTGCTCCGCTTTGACTAAAAGCGCTTGGGTGGCTTTGGTTTGGTTCAGGGCCGCATGGCATTGGGCGCTCAAAAGCAGTAATTCAGACAATGCTGGGCTTTTGAGCTCTTCAGCCAGTTTGAGGGCTTCCAGAAAAAAGACCAGGGCCTGATCTGCTTTGCCCAGCCGCAGATAACCCTCCCCTTTGAGTTGCAGGGCCCCCATGATTTCTTCACTGGCCATTGCCATTTTGGCGGTATTGAGGGCCATCTCAGCGTAGATCTGCTGAGAGGCATCCCCGCCCAACATGTACAGCCGTCCCATTGTCAAAAACGTCCGGGCCAAAAAGGCTTGGTTATTATTGTGTTCGGCAGCGCCGCTGGCCTGAGCTGCCCATTGAAAGCCCGCTTCAAAATCCCCTTGCATGACCGAAATTTCAGCGATTTTCAAAATGACCCAACTGAGCAGATTGCCCACGGATTTTTTCTCGGCCCTGCGCTGTTCAAGCTGTGCTTTCAGGGTCTTTAATTGGGTCATTGCAAGGGCATAATCCCCCGTTTGCATGGCCTTTTCAATCGCATTCAGCGAAGGCTTTGCCTGTTTTGCAACTTCAGTTTGGGTCTCAAGTTCAGCCAATTTGCGGTAATAGAGGGCAATTTGGTTTTTGACCACACTGCGATCGGATTCACTTAAGGGACTGCTGGGCTCTGACAGCGCCAGAATTAACACGCTATTGGCAGACATCAGGCCCGCTTGGCGCTGCAGAGATTCGGCATAGTCCAGCAATTTTTGCAGAGGCAATTTGCGGGGATCTGGTTTGGCTTGGGCCATTTGCCAAGCCTGAATAGGTGATTCCAGAACCTGCAAAGACCCAGCCAGCGCTGGAAAAGAGAGCATTGCGCCAGGGCCGCTCAATCCCAGCACAGAGAGAGTGAGTAGAGAAAAACGAAGGTATTTTGACATGTGTTTAAATTTTAGGTGAGACCGAGCAGACTGTCCAGTTTCTGATACCGCGACTGGGTTCATCCAGGTTATACTGGTGATCAGCGATACATAAGAATTTCAAGGAAGTGCAGAATATGGATCTCAATCGCAAACTCTGGTCAATGTTTTTCACGGGTCTGGGAGTTGGTCTGGGACTGGGACTGGGTCTGGGTCTTTTACAAGCCCCCGACAGTGGCGAACGCACCCGGCGCAAATTCCAGAAAAAAGCCGAACGCATCAAAGACACCATGGGTGATCAGCTGCGCCATTTTAATTCCCGCAATTAAAACAGGTGGAAAATGATCTTAAAGGCGCGTTGCCTCTGACTTCAAAGGGCCTGTGTTAAGATGATCGGTATCTTGCCTGAGAGCACCCTCCAATAGACATGGATTCCGAGAAAAAATACCCAGCCCCCCTGCCTCCTGGCATGCAAAAACAGAGTTCGCAACGCAAGAAGCCCTCTCCCCTTTTGCCCCGGAAAGCCCCCCGCAAAGAACCTTTGGACGGGGTGGCTGTTTTTTGGGGCATTTTGCGTTGGACTTTTCGCCTGATCATGCTGCCGCTGCTTTTGGGCGCAACCAGCCTGGGCGGAGCATATACAGGCATGGCCCTGCGCTTTGCCCAATTGCCCAAGGTCAATGCCCTGCAATATTACGCTCCGATCGAAACCACCGAAATTTACGACGACAAAAAACGCCTGATGATGAAGCTCTTTGGCGAAGAAAACCGGCGTGTAATTGGCTTGAATCAGGTGCCTGACAAAGTTCAGCGCGCGATTATATCTGCCGAAGACAGCCGTTTCTTTGAGCACAAAGGCATCGATTGGTGGGGCATGGCCCGTGCTTTTAAACAGAATTTTGAGCGCAAGGCCGCCATTCAAGGGGGCAGTTCGATCACCCAGCAGATTGTCAAAAACACCTTTTTGACCCCCGAACGCACGCCCCAGCGCAAATTGGCAGAGGCCTGGCTGGCTGTTGAGGTCGAAAAGACCTTTTCCAAATACCAGATTCTCGAACTCTATCTCAACCAGATCTACTGGGGCCACAATGCCTATGGGATTGAAGCCGCCGCCATGACCTATTTTGGCAAACCCGCGTCCAAATTAAATATCTCAGAGGGGGCCATGCTGGCCGGGATTTTGACGGGCCCCGAAATCTACTCGCCCTACCGCAACCGCAAGGGGGCCGAACACCGCATGCGCCTGACCCTTGACCGGATGCGTGAATTGGGCCATATTTCCCCAGTGGAATACGAGCAGGCACTCAAAAATAAGCCCAAATTGGCAGGCCTCAAAGCGGGCAGCATGAAATACCCCTATTTCACCAGTTATGTGCTGGCTCTGCTCAAACAAAACTATGCCGACAGCAAATCCTACCGCCAGGGTCTGCGTATTTACACCACCATCAACTCGCAATGGCAGGAACAGGCTGAAAAAGCGCTTAAAGAACATATTTCTCAGCTCAAGAGCCTCAATGTCGAACAGGCCGCTTTGGTGGGGATTGATCCCCAGACCGGCTTTGTCAAAGCCATGGTCGGGGGCCGCAATTATACCGAAAGCCAGTTCAACCGCGCCTGGCAGGCCCAGCGCCAACCGGGATCTTCGTTTAAGCCCTTTGTCTATCTCACCGCGTTTGCGCGCGGCTATTCCCCCGGCCATGTTGAAATCGACGAGCCGATCCAGTACCGCTTTGGCAACTATATCTGGAAACCCAAAAATTACGGCGGTGGTTTCAGCGGCGCCATGACTTTGCAGCGGGCCCTGGAGACTTCTGTGAATATTATTGCGGTCAAACTTGGCGACAAAGTCGGCAATGGCAATGTGATCGAAACCGCCCACCGCCTGGGCATTCGCTCCTCGATGCGCAATGTGCTCTCGCTGCCTTTGGGGGCCAGTGAGGTCAATCCCCTGGAAATGGCCAATGCCTATAGCACCATTGCCCGCGGCGGACGCTATCTCGAACCCACACCGATCCTGCGCATCGAAGATCGCTATGGCAATGTGCTCGAAGACAATGCCCAGCGCCAAGCTGAACCGGTATTTAGCCCCGAGGCCAGCTACCAATTGATCAAGGTGATGAAAGGCGTGATTTTGCGTGGTACGGCTCCTGCGGCCAATATTGGCCGACCTGTGGCGGGCAAAACAGGCACCACCAGCGACCACCGCGATGCCTGGTTTGTGGGCTTTACCCCGCAATTGTGTACTGCCGTTTGGATCGGCAATGATACCCCTACCCGCATGTATGGCGGTGCAACCGGTGGTACCATGGCGGCCACCCTTTGGGCGCGTTTTATGCGTTCGGCCCACAAAGGGCTGCCGATCAAAGACTTTGAAGGCGCAGCCAAAGGTTATCCTGCTCTGGTGGCGCGGGTGGTCGAAAAGAAAGTTGTGGAAGAGGGGGGCGAAAACACCGAGCGTTATGAACGTCTGAATGCCAGTAAGTATGATAAGAAACCTGCCAATACCCTGGATATGGATGATCTGCCTGTTTCACTTGATGAAATGGTGCCGGTTTCCGGCGCGCCTGCCCGCGATCCGCAGAGCGGGGGGCCGGCCGGCAGCACAGCCAATATGGACCTGAGTCAGCTCGATCCCGGTGGCCAACCCGGTCAAAACAAACCCCTGATTGAACCCCCTCCGTCGCGGGCCCCGACCAGCAAAAAAAACAGCCAGGTGATCAACGAACTCGATCAATTGATCAAAGAGCTGGAACAAATGGAGCCCCCGCCTGCTGCGCCAGAATAAAGCCAGTCTCAATCGGGCGCAGTGGTACTCAATTCATAAATCAGACCCAAAAACCTGAAAAACAGGCCAAAGATAAACAGGGCTGCTGAGACCGGTGCCAAATAAACAAGGTATTGCTCTCCCTCTTTGACCTTGGCCTGAGCGATTTCGAAGGGTGTGACAGGAGAGGGAGCGGGGGTTGGTGCATGGGTGGGCAAGGTCAGTGTGGGTTGGTCAAAGCTGGGCACAGGCTCCAGAATCAGGCCGTCGGCACAGCCCACCAAAACAAAACACAGCAAAAGCAGCAAAATTCCCCTATAAAGCAAAATTTGCCGCAACCAAAAATCAAAACAAAGTTTCAAGATAAAGCGCTCTCCTGCACTATCTTAACCGCCAGACTCAAAAAAGAGAATCAGTTGTGCTAGGATGTAGCATAACAATTCCAATCCGTGCAGGAGATTTGTCTATGAGTGGGGTTCACCTGCCTGAACCTTTGCTCCAGGCTCTGCAAACCAAAGCAGAGGGCCTGGGCCTGGAACTGATCGATTATTTGAATATGCTCCAGACCACTTTGGAGCTATTTCAGCCTGAAAATACACCTGCGGTTGAGCCCTTTACCGAAAATGCCTTTATCCTGGCTTTGAATGAAACGCTTGCAGCCCAGGCCTTCTTTTTAAAGCATGAAACATTGGGGGATTGAGACATTTGCGCTATTTGACTTTGCCTGAACTCTTGTCTGTCAATTGGCATGTGGCCTCACAGCGAAAAGGACCCTTTGGTTTGCTCTCGCGCTCTGGTTTAGAAGAGGCTTTGGCCCGCCCCCAAACCCGGATCGACGATTATGAGCCCTTTGCAACCCTTTCTGAAAAAGCGGCGGTTCTGATGGACAGCTTGATGAAAAACCGTCCCTTTTTATCGGGCAATGTGCTCACCGCTCTTTTGGCGGCAGATCTCATGCTGCGTTTAAACGGGATGAGATTTCAAACCCTGGAAGAAGACCTGGAACAGGTTCAGTCGATTTCACTTTTGCAAATGACCATTCCCCAGATCGCTGACTGGATTCAGTTGCGTTCGTACTCGCAGGCCTAATATGACCTGTAGTATACTTGAATTCAGACTGATCATTCGGACAGGCGCACGGATAGGTGCACAAAGAGTTGTGAGAAGAGTATGACAACAACGGCAACAAGTCGGATTGGGTTTGGCGGCAGTGGCTTTGGCCCTGAGTATATTTCCAAACGCAAACGCAGCGTTGAACAACACGATGACCGACAGGGCTCAAGTACCGATCAGGGGCTGGGCAAACGCAGTCCCCAAGAGGAATTTGAAGTCTTTCTGTTTACCGTCAAAGATCCTGTGCGTTCGGCTTTGAGCCAATTGATGCAGGTTTTGCGCTCAGCAGTGATCGACAATCCTGGCTCACGCGAGGATTCGCTTGAAATTGTTTCGGGTCCGCTGGGTTATACATCGATGAAAGCTGTCCGCCCTGTGGCCTTTGTTCCCACCCGCTCCGTCTTTAAACCCGTACTGCGCTAGAGGCGTGAGTGCTAGAAAAACGTGTTAAAACGCTTTGAAAATCGCCCTGATTGAAGCTCCCACCAGCCAGTCTCTCAACGCCTTTCGCTGGGAAGATGTCTATTTCCCCGAAACACCTTTTCCGATTTGTGATTACCTCAATGACAAACAAAATGAATTGCGGGTCTGGGATTTAGAATGTGATGCGCCCACCGATGGCAAAAAGCTGATTCAAGAGCTGCAGAGTTTTCAGCCGGTGGTCATCGGCATCAACGACCGCCAAACCACCCATGGACTGGTGATGGAGCGCCTGATCAAGCAGATGTTTCCCCGCGCCTTGGTCTTTTTCAGCCCCACTCAGATGACGCCCCAAGAATTGCTCGACAAAGCCAATCTCAACGCTTTCAGCTTGCGCCACCGCACCAAACCGATGGCGGGCAAAGTACGCCTGCGCCGCACCTGGGAAGACGATGAACTCTTTGCGGTGCTGCCCGCCGCTTTGCAACCCCAAGCGTATGCTTTAGAAGCTGAGTTTTCGCAAAAATACAGCTTACACGACTGGAAACAATACCTGCCCGATAGCGCTTATCGCCGCAATTTGTATATGCTCGAAATCCTCGAAGAGAGTCTGCCTGCCCATTTGCCTCTCTGGGAACAGCGCATTTTGCGGATTCTCGATGTGGGGGCCGGAGACTGGTGTTATGCCCCTGCGATTTACCAATTTTTTCGCTATGCCCACAGCGAAGTACCGCGCAAAGTCTATTTAACCGGCGTGGAGCTCGACCCTTATCGGATTGACGATGAGGGCTATAGCCGTGTGGATTATGCACTCTCATATATCGACCCCGTGGCCTCGCAATGCCGCTATTTGATTCAAGATATTGGCGATTATGCGCCTGAATTGCCTTACCACGCCATTTTGCAATTTTTGCCTTTGGTACTGGAAGCTGCCCATCTCTTTTGGGGGCTGCCGCTGAAGTATTACCATCCCCAACAATCCCTGCACCATTTACTCGAAATTCTTTCCCCCGAAGGTGCCATGTTGGTGGCCAACGAAATTCCCGCTGAATTTGAGCGCCAATTACAATTGTGGCAATCCGAGGGCCAAACGCCTTTTCTGGAAGGGGCTTTTTATTCGCGTTTTCGTCAGGCCCTGACGGGGTTTGTCTCGTCGATCGCCAAGGCCCTATGAAACCTTTTTTTAAGATGTGCGTCTTAAAGTTCATGCATCTGGATTTAAGCAAAAACAGATGGCCCTTTTGAACCTTTGAAAAAATTTGTTACCCTGAATCAAGAACAACGAATGAACGAAAGAAGGATCCCTCCATGGTTCTGAAAAACACCCTGTCCAAAGTCACATTGCTCTCTTCCGCTGTCGCTCTGCTTGCTCTGGCTGCTTGCGGCCCTGCTCCCGTCACCCCAGGTCAGCCCACCACCGGCAAATTAAACGCCGTTTCCGTGAGCGAACTTTCCAAAGGTGGCACCGACTCTAAAACCAGCGTCTACCTCTCATGGGAAGGCATCACCTCTGGCGCTACCACGATTAAATTTTTTCGCCGTGAAGCAAGCCAGAGTTCCGATCAGGTTACCAATATCACGACCCTCGATAACAACGGTAAAACCACCTTTACTGACGAAGATCCCAGCCTGACTGCCGGAAAAACCTATGTCTACAATCTGCGTGGCGATAATTCAAACGCAGTGCCTGTGGTGCGTGCCGAAAGCAAAGCCCTGGAAGTGATTTCTGCCAATGATATCAACGCTTTTAAACTGCTCAAACCGGCCCAGAACGACGCCATCCTTAAAGATCCCTTGGGTCAAGGCGTGGAGTTTGAATGGGAAGATGCTGGCACCAACCTCTACCATGTTCAGGTCTCCGATCTCGGTGGTACCGTGCTTTGGGGCGCGATCACCAAAAATACCAAAATTTCTTACGGCACCCGCACAGGTTCCGATAAAGTCGGTGGTGTGAACACCGCTCAAGATCCCAAACTGGTGGTCCCCTTGGCCCTCACCAATCGCCTCAAAATTACCAGCACAGCGCCCAACAGCAGCCGCAATGAGTTGATCTTCAAAGGGATTGGAACCAACACCCAGTACCGGATTCAGGTCAGCGCCATTCGTACCATGCCCAATACCGGCGACTTGGCTGGTGCCAGCGCGATTGCCATGCGTCCAGCTGAAGAAATCCGCTTTATTGCTCAATAAAACCGTTAGGCAGGTCTGACCTGACTAACAAAAGAACTTTAAAAGGACCGCTTTCGAGCGGTTCTTTTTTTGATGTTGTGATGAAGCAAAACCTTTGTAAACAACAGACAAAAACATATAGACAGTTTTTATGCGGTGCGCAAAGTGCTTTGCCGAGAGCGTTTTACCTTCTCAGGCGGGTTTCACTGAGATCGCAAAGATTAAGAAAACACTTGTTTTTGTTTATCTTTGCAATAAAGAACCTGCAGCATTCTTCTGTAAAACCAAAAAAAAATTGAGCTGAGATCAGCCTTTGAGAATCTTTTTTAAAAGCGGATAAAAAGATCTGTTTTTAATTCCGAGTATCTTGTCTGATTTTGCTTCAAATGGTAGCATGAAGGTATACGTACAAAGTGACCAAGCGGGTATCCCATGAAAATTTCTGCCGTTGAAGAATACGGTTTGCGCTGTCTGCTCCAATTGGCGCGCAGTCAAGCAAACGAACTGCTTTCCGCTGAAGATATTGCCGCAAAAGAAGGCCTCTCGGTGGCTTATATCGAAAAAATTCTGGCCCAATTACGTAAAGTCGGTCTGGTGCGCAGTGTGCGCGGCATGTACGGCGGTTACCAATTGGTGCGCTCACCCGAATTGATTACGGTGGGTGAGCTCGTGCGCGCTGTAGATGGCGATTTTTTTACGGATATTTGCCAGCATTTTTCCGGCAATCAAAACGCCTGTATTCACAGCGGTGGCTGCAGCGTGCGCCCAGTCTGGTTGATGGTTGCACGCCATCTCTATCGCATTTTGGATCACCTGACCCTGGCTGATCTGCTCAACGAAGAAGGCAATCTGGAAAAACAGCTTTTTTCAGATTTCCCCCTGCCTTTACAAATGGCCCGCTAAAAAAGATTATGTTCAAACCCAATGAAGACCCAATGAGGACCCAACGAGGATAATATGCAAAACCAAATGACCCCAACCATCGAAATCCGCAATTTACACGCCAATGTGGGCGACAAACCCATTCTCAAAGGTGTCAATTTGACCGTCTACCCCGGTGAAATTCACGCCCTGATGGGCCCCAATGGCTCTGGCAAAAGCACCCTCTCCCATGTGCTGATGGGGCATCCCAATTACACCATTACCCGTGGTGAGGTCTTTTTCAAAGGCCAAAATCTGCTGGAAATGTCGCCCGATGAGCGGGCCCGTGCTGGTATGTTTTTGGCTTTTCAGTACCCGATGGTGATTCCAGGGGTGAAGGTCTTTCAGTTCCTGCGCAATATGCTCAAGGCCCGCAAAGGCGGCGACGTCTCAGTCAAAGAATTTCGCCAGGTGCTGCAAGAAAAAATGAAGCTTCTGAATATGCGTGAAGAATTTGTCAAACGCTACCTCAACGAAGGTTTTTCCGGCGGTGAAAAAAAACGCCACGAAATTTTGCAGATGGCGCTCTTGCAGCCCGATTTGGCCATTCTCGACGAAACCGACTCCGGGCTCGATATCGATGCCCTGAAAACGGTCTGCGAAGGCATCAATGCCGTTGCAGCCAGCCACAGCGCGATGGGGATTTTGATCATCACCCATTATCAGCGCATGTTGAACTATATCGAACCCCAGTTTATCCATATCCTGTTTGAAGGCCAGATCGTCAAATCGGGTGGCAAAGAGTTGGCTTTGGAACTGGAAGCCCACGGCTATGAACAGATTGAAAACGAATTCCGCGCGGCTTTGGCCGTTTAAGGAGCAAAAAAAATGGCAACACTTACCAATCAGGCCCTCGAAAATCCCGAAATTCTCAGCGGCAAAGACAAAACCCGCGCCGAGTTGGAGGACCTCAACAAAGATTATAAATACGGCTTTCACGATCCCGAAGACAAATATGTCTTTAAATCTGAAAAAGGCCTGACCGAAGACATCGTGCGCCGGATTTCGGCCATGAAAAATGAGCCCGAATGGATGCTCGACTTCCGCCTGCGTGGCCTGCGCCTGTTCAACGAAAAGCCCATGCCCACCTGGGGCAATAGCGAATTGCTGAATGAAATTGACTTTGGCAATATCCACTATTATGTGCGCTCTTCAGAACGCTCCGAAAACAATTGGGACGATGTGCCCGAGTATATTCGCGAGACCTTTGACCGCCTCGGCATTCCCGAAGCTGAGCAGAAGTTTTTGGCGGGTGTGAGTGCCCAGTATGAGTCCGAAGTGGTTTACCACAGCGTGCGCGAAGACCTGGAAAAACAGGGCGTGCTCTTCATGGATATGGACACCGGCCTGCGTGAACATCCCGAAATTATCAAAAAATACCTGGGCACGATTATCCCCACGGGCGACAATAAATTTTCGGCCCTCAACTCTGCGGTCTGGAGTGGTGGCAGCTTTATTTATGTGCCCAAAGGGGTCAAAGTGGCCATCCCGCTGCAGGCCTATTTCCGCATCAATACCGAAAATATGGGCCAATTTGAGCGCACCCTGATCATTGCCGACGAAGACAGCTCTGTGCACTATATCGAGGGCTGCACGGCCCCGATTTACAGCACCGACTCGCTGCACTCAGCCGTGGTCGAGCTGATCGCCATGAAAGGCGCCAAAATCCGCTATACCACCATTCAGAATTGGTCCAACAATGTCTTTAACTTGGTCACCAAACGCGCCATTGCCCACGAAAACGCCACAGTTGAATGGGTCGACGGCAACCTCGGTTCGAAACTGACGATGAAATACCCGGCTGTCTGGCTCAAAGGTGAAGGCGCCAAAGGGGAGATTCTCTCAATTGCCTGGGCCGGCAAAGGCCAGCACCAAGACGCGGGTGCCAAGATTCTGCATCTGGCTCCCAATACCTCTTCGGTGATCACCTCCAAATCGATCAGTAAAAATGGTGGCCGCACCACTTACCGCGGTCTGATCAAAGTTCTGCCCGGCTGTCACGGGGTCAAGTCCAATGTGCGCTGTGACGCCCTGATGTTGGATGAACTCTCACGTTCGGATACCTATCCGACCATGCAGATCGACGAAGATCAGGCCCAGATCAACCACGAGGCCACCGTCAGCAAAATCAGCGACGAACAGCTTTTTTATCTGATGAGCCGGGGTCTGACCGAAGACGACGCCCGTCTGATGATTGTGAATGGCTTTATCGAGGAGTTTACCAAAGAGCTGCCGATGGAATATTCCGTTGAGCTGAACAAGCTGATCCAGCTTGAAATGGAAGGGTCGATTGGATAAGCACCATGTCAGAAACCACCTCCCCCGAAACCCGTTTGGCTCCAGATTTTCGCAGCCACTACCGCTCAGACTTTTTGCATCAACCCGCTGAACCCGAATGGGCCAGTGCGTTGCGCACCCAGGCCTGGGATCACTACCAGAACCTGCCCGAACCCCTGCCTGTGCAGCGCACCCTGCGCCGCATTCCTTTGCTGGATGACGCCAGTTTAAACGCGGCGATTGGTCAGCCTGTTGACTCGGCCTTCTACAGCAAGCGCCGCGAAAGCTGGGGCACACTGGCCGCCTGGGGCGAACTCAGCAATGCCCAAGAAATGACTGTCGTCTTGCCCGCTGAACTGGCAGACAAAGGCCTGATCTTTTGCTCTTTGGCCGAAGCCCTGGAAAAACACAGCGACAAGATCCTGCCCCACCTGGACCGGATTTTGCCTGCAGAGAAAAACCGCGAAGCGGCCTTAAATTTGGCCTATTGGCAAAATGGCTTCTTTGTCTATGTTCCGCGCAATTTGCAGATCGCCGAGCCGCTGTATTTATTGCAAAGCCTGAACCAAGGCCAACAGGCCCTGTTTACCCGCTCGCTGATCGTGCTCGAACAGGGTGCCATGGCTGCCGTGGTCTGTGATTTTGCCGCTGAGAGCCAATCTGCAGCCAGCCTGAGCCATGATGTCTTGGAAATTGCCCTGGCAGATGCCTCAGAGCTGAAATTGGTGCACCTGCAAAACTGGGGCCAAGAAGTGCATGCCCACAGCTATACCCAAACCCAATTGGGCCGCGATGCGCGCTTGACCCAGTTCAACCTCTCTTTGGGTGGGTCTTACCACTACGCCCAGAGCCAGACGCTGCTGCAAGACAAAGGCAGTGAGTCGCTGTTCTTGGGCCTGAATATTGGCGGCGGGCAACAGCATTTTCGCCAGCAGACCCTGCAAGATCACCGCAGCCCCCACACAAAGAGCGATCTGGTCTATCACAGTGTCTTAAAAGACGAAGCTTATGCCTTTTTTAATGGCCTGATCTACGTCGATCCCCTGGCCCAAAAAAGCGAAAGTGGCCAGGTCAGCAAAAGCCTCTTGCTCAGCGACAAAGCCCGTGCGGACGCGATTCCCAACCTCGAAATCTTGGCTGACGATGTGCAGTCTGGGCACGGTGCTGCGATTGGCTCGCTGGATCCGGAGCAGCGTTTTTACCTGATGAGCCGAGGCTTTGATCGCAACACGGCAGATACCCTGCTGGTGGAAGGTTTTATGGAAGAAGTGCTGCTGCGCTTTCCCCATGCAGACCTGCAACGCCAAGTGGCCGCCCATCTCTCTCTGCATTTGCTGAGTGAAAGTGACGAGCGGAACGAAGCATGATCGCAAAGGCTGAAGCCCCGGTGCAGCTGGATCTGGATGCGATCCGGGCAGATTTCCCGATTTTAAAACAGTGTGTGAATGGCGAGCCGCTGATCTATCTCGACAACGCCGCCACCACCCACAAGCCCCAAGGGGTGATCGACTCTCTGGTGCGCTATTACAGCGAACAAAACGCCAATGTTCACCGGGGTGTCCATACCCTCAGCCAACAGGCCACCGATGCCTTTGAGGCCGTGCGCGAACAGGTTGCCGGCTTTATCAACGCCCCCACTTCGCGCAGTGTGATTTTCACCCGTGGCACGACCGAAGCTGTTAATCTTGTGGCGTATGCCTGGGGCGAAGTTGAGATCCAAGCGGGGGACGTGATCGTGAGTTCGCTGATGGAGCACCACTCCAATCTGGTGCCCTGGCAGCGTCTGGCCCAAAAACAAGGCGCTGAATTGCGTTTGATTCCACTCACTGAAGATGGCCAACTCGATCTTGAGGCTGCAGCCAGCCTGATCGACAGCCGCACCAAATTGGTGGCCATTACCCAAATGTCGAATGTGCTCGGCACCCTCAACGATATCCCTGCTCTGGCCAAAATGGCCCATGCCGTGGGCGCCAAACTCTTCGTCGATGGGGCCCAGAGTGTGCCCCATCTGCCTGTTGATGTTCAGGCCCTGGACTGTGACTTTTTGGCCTTTTCGGCCCATAAAATGGCGGGTCCCACCGGGATCGGTGTCTTGTGGGGGCGCGAAGAAATCCTCGCTGCGATGCCGCCCTTTCACGGTGGTGGCGCGATGATCAAAGAGGTTTTTGAGACCTATTCAACCTTTGGCGACTTGCCCTATCGCTTTGAAGCAGGCACGCCACATATCGAAGGCGTGTTGGGCCTGGGCGCAGCCCTGGACTATTTGCAGAACCTGGGTATGGACAAGCTGCACAGGTACGAAACAGAATTGACGGGGTATGCCCTCGGACAATTACAAAAAATCGAAGGGCTGCAGATCTATGGCCCGCTCAAGGCTGAGCAACGCGGCGGTATTTTGGCCTTTAATTTGGCAGGCATTCATCCCACAGATTTGGGCGCCTTGCTCGATCAGCAGGGCATTGCCATCCGCACAGGCCATCACTGTTGCCAGCCGCTGATGCGCCGCTTTGGTGTGACAGGCATGGCCCGCGCCAGTCTCTATCTTTACAATACCCGCTCCGAAATTGACGCTTTGATCAGCGGCATTCAACGCGCCCAACGCATCTTTGCGCGGGCCTCAAAAAAATAGCATCCTGCGAGTGACTCCGATGAAATCTTTAACCCCCACGACTGAGGTATTTTTAAAAATGGCAGATACACAAACCGAACCCCTTGAAACCCTGGCACCTGTGGCAGAGGCAGCCATTGCCACCGAAGTGGCTCCAGATCCCCTTTCTGAAGCGACCCCAGAAACCCCGGCTACGCCCCTGGCTCCGCCCGATGAAGAGAGCGTGCGCAACGCCCTCTGCCAAGTGATTGACCCCGAATTACACATGAATATTGTTGAATTGGGCCTGATCTACAGTGTGACCCTCGACCAATCCACGCCACCGCCGTCGATTGATGTGGAAATGACCCTGACCTCCCCCGGCTGCCCCTATGGCCCGATGATCATGAGCCAGGTGCCTTTGGTCTTGAAAAAGACCTTTGGGGAGAGCATTGGCGAAGTCGAAGTGCATTTGACCTTTGCCCCGCCCTGGGATCCCGCCACAATGGCCTCAGAAGATGTAAAATTCGAATTGGGTATTTTTTAAACCCACGCCGATTTTTTGAAATTAGTTGAAAACATTCTTTAATCAGGGGGGTGGTTTCACCCCCTCCGGTTCTTTCAGGAGATAAACCATGAGTCAAGCATTACCCGGCATTCAACACGTGATTGCCATTTCCAGTGGCAAAGGTGGCGTGGGCAAGTCCACCGTCAGCGTCAATCTGGCCCTGGCCCTGGCCCAGAAGGGCTTCCGCGTCGGTCTGGCCGATGTGGATATTTACGGACCCAGCATTCCAACATTGCTCGGCCTTGAAAAAGAACAGCCGCGCATGTTGAACCAGCAATTGGTGCCGATCACCTGCCACGATATCAAAGTCATGTCGATGGGTTTTTTGGTCGGCCAAGACACCCCCGCCATTTTACGCGGACCGATGATCACCAAATTTATTCAGCAATTTGTCACAGGCGTGCTCTGGGGCGAGTTGGACTATTTATTGCTCGATCTGCCCCCCGGCACAGGCGACGCTCAGCTTTCACTGGCCCAAACCGTGCCCCTGACCGGCGCCTTGGTGGTGACCACCCCCCAGGCTTTAAGCGTGAAAGTGGCCCTGCGCGGTCTGCGCATGTTTGAAAAGGTCAAAATCCCGATTCTGGGTGTGGTCGAAAATATGAGCGGCTGGGCCACTCCCAGCGGCGAGCCTTCGCCCTTTCGCGGCGGTCAGGCCCTGTCTGAAATCGCAGGCGTGAGCTTTTTGGGCCGGATTCCCATGGATCAAACCGTGGCTATCAGCGGCGATGAAAGCTCCCCACTTTTAATTGGCTATCCTTCTGCAGACGCTGTGCAGTCTTTCCGCGATCTGGCTTCGGCCCTGGTCGATCAGGTCAGTTTGATCGCCGGTGGCCCCACCCCCTTGGGCCAATTCCACTGGAATTTGCGCTCAGACACGGGCGCGCCAGCTTCTCGCGAACCCGGTGAAACGCCGGTTTTGGAAAAAGCGGGCCCCCGCCGTTACGCCCAAGAAGAAGTCACGCCGGTGGGGCTCAAAAAAGCGGGTGAAAGTGGTCTGATCATTCAATGGGCCGATGGCAGTGACCACCAACTCGATTACCGCGGTCTGCGATTGGTCTGCCCCTGTGCGGTCTGCGTTGACGAAGACACAGGTGAGCGCAAATTGGTCCCAAGCATGGTGCCGCTGGATGTCAAAGCGGCCGCGATTGAATCGGTGGGTTCGTATGCCCTTAAAATCACCTGGAGCGACGGTCACTCAACCGGCCTCTACGCCTTTGAGCGCCTGCGCCAATTGGGTGAAGCCCGTGCCGTGGCTTTGGCCGGACACTCGGTGAATTAAGCCTTATGCATATTCCCTTAGACGCAAAGCTTTTGGAATTGGGCCAGGCCCGCGATCAAGCTTGGATCCAGGGCGATACCGCTGCTGCAGCGGTACAGGAACAGTTTTTGACCCGTTGGGTACACAAACACGGCCTTAAAACCGTCAGCAAGGTCTGTGCCTGTGTTTGGCGCTCAGGTGAAACGGGCCCCGAATTGCTGGCTTTTGACCACCCCACTGCAGGCAAGCAGATTGTCAAAGGCACATTGGAGCCCGGTGAAGATCTGGCTTTGGCCGTCTTGCGCGAGCTGGAAGAAGAGTCTGGCCTCAAACGCGAAAAAGCTGGGGAATATATCGGTTTGCTGCACCACGGTGGTTCAGGTGGTATTGCCTCTGGGGGGGGCTTTGAACATCAAATCTGGCATCTCTTTGCAATGCCAGCCCAGGGTGACGAAGCCCCAAATTGGAGCCATATCGCCGAGGGCAGCTTGGATGAAGCCGGTCTGGAATTTCGCTTCTTCTGGCAGCCGCTGCAGGGCTCCAAAGCGGGCTTTGCGCCTGTGTTCTTGCGTGTGATGGCTCTGCTGGAGCACCATTTGCAAAACAGCCCCACAGGTCATACAGGTCATACAGGTCATACAGGCCACCCAGGCCACAGTGTCCCCTGAGCCCCTGCTCACAGACCCCAAACCGCGTCTGCAAGACCGTTTTGGCCGTGTAGCCAGTAAATTGCGTCTGTCTGTCACCGACCGCTGCAATCTGCGCTGTCAATACTGCATGCCCGCTGAGGGGCTGGCTTGGCAGCCCAAAACAGAGATCCTGAGCTTTGAAGAAATCCTCACCTTGGTGGGGATTTTTAGCCAATTGGGCATTGAGCAGATTCGCCTGACGGGCGGAGAGCCCCTCTTGCGCCAGGACCTGCCCCAATTGGTCGCGGCCCTGGGCCAATTGCCGCTGAAAAAAATCGCCCTCACGAGTAATGGCATTTTGCTGCCTGAGCTCATGCCCGCGCTGTATCGGGCCGGGCTGCGCAGCTTAAATATTTCCCTCGACTCGCTCCTGCCTGCGCGCTTTGCCCAAATCACCCGGCGCGACGATTATGACCGGGTTCTGGCGGGTTTTGCGCATTTAGAAAACTACCCAGATCTGGCAATCAAACTCAATGTGGTTGTGCTGCGCGGCTTTAACGCCGACGAAGCCCTGCCCTTTGCTGAATTGGCACGCAGCAAGGGCATCAGTGTGCGTTTTATTGAATTCATGCCCCTGGGCAAAAGCGACGGCTGGCTTCCCACTGAGGTGGTGCCCGGCGAGACCCTGCGCCAAGAAATTGATGCGGTCTATCCCCTGCTGCCGATTGAAGCGGCGGGGGCCAATCCCGCTTCCCGTTGGCGTTTTGCCGATGGCGCGCCTGGTGAAATCGGCCTGATCAACTCCGTGAGTGAACCCTTTTGCCAGAGTTGCAACCGCATTCGTTTAACCGCTGATGGCATGTTGCGCAATTGCCTCTTCTCGACCCAAGAACTCAACCTCAAAGCCCCGCTGCGGGAGGGCGCTTCGGCCGCTGAACTGAGCGCGTTGATCCTCAATTGGGTGGCGCAAAAAGAGGCCGGGCACCAGATCAACCAAGTGGGGTTTGAGCGGCCCCTGCGCAGCATGTCGCAAATTGGGGGCTAGTGGTGCCATTGCAGCGCAATTCAATCTTTTCCCGTATAATGAACAGATAAAATACAATTTTTAATTAAACAGGTAAACGTTTCCATGACAAACAAAGGGTCTGTTTTACTTCTCGCTCTGCTTGCTTTAACTGCTTGTTCAAGTCCTGGGGTAACTCATTTATCTGCGCTTCAAAATCCCGCCAGTTTGAATGCCTCCACATTCAAAGCCAACAACGCGACGGATATGGGCTATTTACAACATGTCGTTTCATCACTGGATCTGAATAAAGATGGCAAGATTGACGCCATAGAAGCCCCCATCCTTGTGGGCGGTAGAAATACCAATTATGTCTATAACAGTGATGGCTCTGCAATTTCCGGCTATTTACCGGTTGCTGGCAGAGAACTGCCCATCGCCACCATTATGGACATGATGAGTAAAGGGGCGGGTCTTTCGATCATGACCAGTAAAACCTCAGAAAAAAACAAAGACAGAATTATTGCAAATTTTATTGCTGCTGTAATGAAAGACCCGCAATTGCAAAGTGGTAAAATTTTAGGCTATGCCACAACCATTGGCTATTTTACGGGTAAAACAACCGTTGTTGTCAGAAGCATGGACAATTCTGTCTTAAACAGAGAAATAAAAGAGCAATTAGAGATAGGCAAAGGAACGATCAATGGCGTTCCCTATCAATCAGGCAATGGCAGTATTACCTTGCTACCCAATTTGGCCACGATTGATGGAAAATACAAAGCCAGATTGCGTTTTGGCTATTATGATTATTTTGAAAGTGGCTTTCAACTGATTGGGTATCACAAAATTGGTGATGCGGCAAAACTGATCGCTGAATAGCCATTCATCACAAGCGAAACCTGACGTCTTTTTCGCGCTCACTGGGCGGGGCCTCGCCTTTTTCGGCCCGGCTGCGGCAGGCCCGAATCCAGAGATTGGCCGTGTCTGACGGCACCGAGGTAAATTGTTCGCCGTGGCGGCGAATCACCTCGCCCTGATTGGCCAAGACCCAGAGATCCTGTTTGAGAATCAGTTTGCCAATTGGCGGGTAAAAGAGTTTGACCAGCGGGTTTAAAAAACCCATTTGCCAAGTCACGTGGACATAGACACGGGTCTCAAGCGTGTCTATCGGCGAGCAGACCTGCCAGCCGATCATCTGGCGTTGGGGGCCAAAGCCATAAGCCACCTGTACGATTGAGGGCAGAATAAAACTGTCTTGGTGCACAATTTTGTCTTTGACCAGCAAGCGGCTCAAGAGGCTGCTCTTGTCTTGGTCTTCGTCGATCTCGATCACCACACCGTTCTCTTGGGCCATCACGCGGGTGCGGGCCTCGTGGCTGGCCGGCGTGCGAAAGAGCCCGCCGTGAATATAGCCTGTGTGGGCGCAGTCGATAAAATTTTCGACCACATTGGCCACCGAATTGGGCACATCGGCTTGCAGCCGTCCCCAGCCCCAGCTCGCTTCGCTGTAATGGGGAAAGACAAAGGGGGTTTCGCTGGCTTCGGGAGCACGATCGCCGGTCCAAACCCAGATATACCCCTGCTGCTCAAGAATTTGCAAGGGCTGAATATGCGCCCCTGGCGGGATTTTTTCGCCGCTGTTGAGCGAGGGAATAAAGACACAGTGGCCTTGGGCATCAAATTCCCAGCCGTGATACGGGCATTGCAAGCCCCCGTTTTTGAGCTTGCCGCGCGAGAGTTGCACATTGCGGTGGGGACAGCGGTCAGGCAGTGCCACCGCTTCACCGGTCTGGGTCCGAAAGAGCACCAGACCATCGCCATGTAAGCGGCGGGCCAGGGGTTTGCCCAGCTTTAATTCGTGGCTCTCTGCGGCAATATACCAAGCGTTGCGCATGGAATGAACGGTGCTCCCGGTTGAGATTGAGTCACTGGACTCAGTCTGAGCGCTTTCCAAGCTCAGTGGTTGAGACTCCAGTCGTACTCCTGATATGATACCGCAAGCCGGGTGCCCTGTTCCAGCAGGAAGGCTTTATCGTCGGGCGCTTTGCGGTATTCTGCCAAAAAGCGAATCAAAGCCGCTTTGTCGCCAAAGTCTTTGCCATACCAATCCAGAATTTTGGAGAGGCTGAGTTTGTGCTTTTCCCGATCCAGCACGACATTGTCGCTGTTGACAAAGCTCGACGCCGCCAGTTTGAGCTGGTCTTCGATTTTTTCTTCTTGGTAGGTGCCAATCGGCGGGCAAGACTTAGAGCCACAGACCAAAGTAAAGTGAATCCGGGGTTCAAGTACTGGCAAAACATGGGCCACGCGTGGATCCTTGCTGCCAAAAGGCCGACGCGCAAAGAGGTGTTTTTTCTGATTGCCTCTCAAAATCCCGTGTTCGATCTGATCGAGACTGAAGGTCTGATCGCCAATCTGGTAGGCCACATTTTCAAAAAAATGGGAGATCTCACGGACTGAATTGTTCACCCCCAATTCGACAATGCCATGGACGGTCAAGGCATTGTAGATATTGATCCAGAAGGCCAATTTGGCTGCCTGGCTCTGCAGCAGGTTAAGATCAAAGCGCTGCAGCAGCGCGGCTGAGGCTTTGTAATTTTCAAAGCCCTCTGAGCCTTTCATGGCGGCATAATTCACGCCCCCGGTTTCGAGATCGTAGAAATCACCTTTGAGATTGTTGATCGCCTGTTTTAAATGCAAAGCCACCTGCTCAGGTTTGTCCTGGCCAGAGGGGGGCTGTTGATTGAGGAGATGGAGTGCCATGGGATATCCTTTGCGGGTGTATTTGCAGGCTTAGTTGCAGCCCTATTTGAGCAGGGGGGCGATCACTTCAAAGCCTTGATTCTGTTTGTGAAATTCAATCAGGTTGAGGTGAAAGCCGCGATTCATGCCAATCCGCACAAACCCTTTGTATTTGGTCAGGGTATCCAGCGATCCCAAGAGGCCTTTGCGCGGCTCGACTGTGCGGGCGTAAAAGAGCTTGAGCGCTTCGGTGTCATAAGGGCCGGAGGAGATATACAGCGCCCCACCAATATCCCCGCTTTTGATCAGCTGTTTTTTAACCGTGATCACTTTGTCGATAAAGGCATTGACATCTTTTTCAGTGCCTGGACCAAAACAGATCAGCGAGAGTACTTTTTTGTATTTTTCGCCTTTGACTTCGCCGTGGGCCACCAGATTAAAGCTGTGCATCTGGCCATCTTCGCCTTGCAGCGCCTCTTCAAAGGCCAGGTATTCAATCGCTGGAATCCAGCTGTAGATGTATTTGAGTGTGGTAATGCTGCCTGTGGAATTGAGCAGGTAAAAATACTCGCGCAACATCCATTCACTGAAACGCAAGTGCAGAGACGACTCGGCCATGCTCTTGGCATCCACGCTCTGGCCCAGAATCGACAGCGATGGGGCCTGATCATATTTCAGCTGCAATTGCAGATTGCGCTTGGCCTCTTGCACCAGGTGAATCGGCACCTCTTCGCTGCCTTTGTCCACAATTGTCTGCAAAGTGGCCTTGGCAGGTTCGGCATAACTCACATCCAGGCGGGTTTTGGCCAAAACGCGGTTGAGGCTGGGCCCCACCAGACGGGGCTGGGGTTTATAAATATCCACCAAAACCCCTTCTTCGTCAGCCAATTTTTTTAAATCCAGCCAGGTTTCACTGGCGACAATTTCGGGATTGGCCTGCACGGCAAAGATCTGCTGGCCGTTTTCAAAGCCATAATAAAAGATATTCTGGCGCGCATGGCAGGCCACATAGCCCGTGAAGTTCTCTTCGGCACTCGAGAGATTTTCGATCAGGGGCAGCAGATCCATCAGCGATGAATCGAGATTTTGCTGAAGGGCTTCGCCGCTTTCTGACACAATCTGGGCCAGCAACGCAGGCACATTCTGAAGCCCTTCGGGAGGCAGACAAAGCTCCAAACGGCCAGGGGTCGCGGGTAATTCGGCAAAAACACCGTCATCCAAAGTGCCCGTTGCCAAGTTCAGGGCCCCGACAAACAGGCCCTGAGAGAGCAGGAGAAAAATCTCCCCGTCCACGGTCAATATGCCACTAAAAGCGGGCCCGACCAGCGACGGTTCCATCAATTTTTCCATGACCTTGTTGAGGCCCAGGGCGGTCACGTTTTCTGTTTTCCAATCGCGAATCAGGGTGCGGATCCACTCGCGGCGGGCTTTGAGAGCTTTGATCAGTTCATTGTCCACACTGGTTTTGCGCATGATTGTCGCGTCTTTCAGACGCGAAGAGGTGCGGCTGCCGGGCGCGGCCTCGCCCTCATTAAAGCTCAAATTAAAATGGGTCGAGGCATTAAATTGGCCGGTATTGAGCAAACGCGAGAGATCGGCCCCCATTTCTTGGGCACTGCCATAGCGCTCGTCAGGCACTTTTTTCATGGCACGGGCCACAATCAGCTCCAAAATTTCGGGAATTTCGGAATTGATCTTGCGCAATGGATTCGGTTCTTCTTTGGCGGTTAAGATTTCGAGAATGAGTTGGGAGATATTGTCGGCTTTATACGGGCTTTGGCCCGTGAGCAATTCATACAGGGTCACACCCAAAGCGTAGAGGTCGGTGCGGGCATCCACCAGCGAAGCATCGTTGAGTTGTTCGGGGGAGGTGTACATAATGCTGCCCATCACCGAACCTGCCTGGGTCAGTTTGGCCCCCTCGGTATGCAATTGGGCAATGCCAAAATCCATCAATTTGGCATTGCCTTTGGGCGAGAGAATGATATTGGCGGGTTTGATATCCCTGTGTACAATTTTGTTCTCGTGGGCGTAGGCCAAAGCCGCACAGACCTGCATTGCCACACTGGCGGCCACGGGGGCGGGTATTCCCGTGCCTTGGGCCACCAAGCTGGAGAGGGGCTTGCCTTCGGCAAATTCCATGATCATATAATATTGGTTGTTTTCTTCACCCACGTCATAAATACTGACAATATTGGGGTGGGTGAGCCGGGCCACGACTTTGGCCTCGCGGCGAAAGCGCTCAACGGCTTCGCTGTGTAATTTCTGAGCTTGGCTACTTTCACCGCCTCCGCCCAAATTGAGGACTTTGATCGCCACAGGGCGCTCCAGGCGCTTGTCCAAACCTTTGTAGACCACCCCCATGCCACCCCGGCCAACTTCTTTTTCGATGGTATAGTTTTTTTCCAGGCTGCTGAGCAGGGACTGAAGCTGATCGATCATGGTCAATGGCTCCTGTAATTCATTGCAGAAATTTAATCACGGAATAGGCAAAAAATATTGAGTTACAAATTGTAAGACACACTAATTATAACTCACAAATTGTAAGAAAAGATGTGTTTGCCAATCACTTCATTGTAGAACATGTCGCGCTTGAATGTTTGTCCATTCGCCGACAATGCTTGGCTGAGTGGTATACTAAAAAAAATTCAAGATACATCTGGCTTATGATTGTTCACGCAAAAAAATGGAGTTGGCTGCGGATTCTCTTTCAGATTCGGGGCAGTGTTTTCCCCATGATCTGGCGACGGGTGCTGGCAACCACGTTGTTTGCGGCTTTTTTGACCGGTTTGCATATCCAAGGCTGGTTCCAACTCACACTGACTCCTTTGCCTTTTACCGTGGTGGGGTTGGCTTTGAGTATCTTTTTGGGTTTTCGCAACAGCAGCAGCTATGATCGCTTCTGGGAAGGGCGCAAGCTCTGGGGGCAATTGGTCAATACCTGCCGCAGCCTCAGTCGCCAGGTCTTATATTATCTACAGGTTCAAGATCTTTCTCAAAACCAAGCCTTAAAAGACTTTCAGCGCGAAATCATCTATTTGCAAATTGCCTATGTGCACGCCCTGCGTCAGCATTTGCGTGGACACTCCTTTGAAAGCTTGGATGTTTGGCTCTCGCCGGCTGAGCTCAAAAGCCTGAAACAGAGTTCCAACCCGCCCATGTACCTGATGAATCAACTCAGTGCCCGTTTGGCCTTGGCAGGCCAAAGAGGTTGGCTCAATCCCCTACACCTACCGCTGTTTGAGGAACGGGTGCACGAATTGAGTAATTTACAGGGCGGCTGTGAACGGATTATGAATACCCCTTTGCCTTTTGCTTATGCCAGTTTGATGCATCAATTGGCGGCGATCTATTGTTTTGCTCTGCCTTTTGCCTTTGCGACCCACTGGTACACACTTGTGTTGGTGGCGGTGGTTTCCTACGCTTTTTTGGGCTTGGATGCCATTGGCGACTCGATCGAAAATCCCTTTGAGGTCGAGCCCAACGATCTGCCTTTGGAAGCCATCAGCCGCACGATTGAGATCAATTTGCGCGACATGCTGGGAGAAACAGATTTGCCCTCCCCCATGGCGCCCAATCGGCATGGTGTGCTTTATTAACCCGGCTGATCCAGGGCATCTCTGAATTTGTCATTGAGCCTGTGAATGCGCTCTGAGAGCAGCTTGAGAAAGCGAATTGCCAATTGGGGCTGCTGCTCCATGCTGGCCAGAAAATTGGCTTTTTCAACCACCATGACATCGGTGTCTTCGAGGGCTGTGACCGTGGCCGAACGTGGGCGTTCGTCGAGGACGGCCATTTCCCCGACGATATCGCTGTCGCCGAGTTGGGCCAATTCCTGTTCATGCCCATCGCTGTGGGTTTGGTGCACCTTGACCCGGCCCTGCATGATAAAAAAGACCCGATCCCCCGGTTCGCCTTCGCGAAAAAGCACCTCTCCAGCAGAAAAAGTCTGAAGTTTGGGACTGACTGACTGTGCCATGCAGGTTCTCCGATCACTTTGCAGGGTATTTGAGGGCGATCATAACAAATATGTTAGACTAAGTCTAGAATCCAGATACTGAAAGGTTCAGCCCATGCACCCTATTCTTAAATCCCTTTTGACCTTGACCTTGGTCCTCAGCGCCTGCAATAATCCCACCAACAATGGCAATAACCCCAGCAATCCTGCCACGCCAGGGCTACGCACTTTACAAGCTCCCACCACAGCCGAACTCCAACAGGTTCAAGACAGTGGTCTGGCCAGTGCCAATACCCGCTTTGGTGTTGAACTCTTTCAAAAAGTGGTGGCAGCTCAACCCCAGGCCAATCATTTTATCTCCCCTTTAAGTGTCTCGATCGCCTTGGGCATGGTCTATAACGGTGCCGCTGGCGAAACCCGTGCCGAAATGGGCAAAACCCTGCAGGTCGCAGGTCTGGATTCTTCCCAATTTAATCAGGCCCAACTCACCCTGCGCAAGCGCCTGATGAATCAAGGCACAGGGGTCCGGGTCGACCTGGCCAATGCCCTCTGGGCCAAAAAAGGCACCGAGTTTAATCCCAATTTTGTCAAAACCAACCAGGATTTCTTTGGGGCCCGTGTGACAGCCTTGGATTTTGCTGACCCCCTTTCAGTTCAGACCATCAACGCCTGGGCCAGTGAAAATACCCAGGGAAAAATCCCCAAGGTGCTCAGCCAAATTGAGGCCCAAACCCTGATGATTCTGATGAATGCCATTTATTTTAAAGGCACTTGGACCACCCCTTTTGAAAAAGGCGAAACAGCCCCCAAAGACTTTAAACAGGCCAATGGCCAGAGCAAACAGGTTCAGATGATGCGCCGCTATGGCAAATACCGCTATCTGCGCGACAGCGAAAACCAATTCCAGGCCGTGGCCCTGCCTTATGGCCAGGACAAAGCTGTCAATATGTACGTCTTTTTGCCCGACAGCGAAAGCAGTGCCAATGCCCTGCTGGGCAAGCTTTCTGGCGATACCCTCAGCGATTGGCTGGGCAAATTCCGCAGCCAAGATGGCGAAGTGATGCTGCCCCGTTTTAAGATGGAGTATGAGGTCAATCTCAACGAGACGCTCAAACAAATGGGTATGGCTCAGGCCTTTGACGAAAACCGCGCCAATTTGAGTGAGCTGATCAAAACGACCCAGGCCTTTATCTCCCAGGTCAAACAGAACAGTTTTGTCGAAGTCAACGAAGAGGGGACAGAAGCCGCCGCTGTCACCACCGTCACTGTTGGGGCCACCAGCGTTCAATTGCCGCAAGAGCCCTTTTCGTTTCAAGCCGACCACCCCTTTGTCTATCTGATCTACGATCAAACCACGCGCTCGGTGTTATTCATGGGCCTGCTCAATCAAGCCAGTTAGCCCTCTGTGCGATGCGGATGCAGAACCGAAAGGCTCTACAGGCCTTTCACAGCGATAGTTATGGGGTTTTAGCACCCCTGCTCGACAGCCCCTTTGAAGCAGATGCGGAGGGGTTGGCTTTTTTGGGCAGACATTGGCCCTTTGGGCCGCCACAGCCCCTGCCCAGCGCCAGTCGGAGCGTGCTCTTTGGTCTGCCCGAAGCCAAACAATTAAAAGCATTGCTGGATTCAGATCCCCAACGTCTGTTGATTGTCGACTCTCAGCCAGAGCGGGTTTGGGCGCAGATGATGGCCTTTGACTATGCCGAACTCCTGGCCCACCCCGCCTTGGAGTTGCAGATCAATTCACCCGAAAAATTGCTCTTGGACTTTCAAGACAAACTCTTTCAATTTCGCGATCTGCAGGGCTTGGAATGGCGGGAATGCCAACCTGCAACTGAATTGGCTGAACGCATGGCTGATGTTTTTTTTCGCCAGGCTTTTCGGGTATGGCAGACAGATCTGAGTCGAGCCCAGCTCACTGAGGGTTTGGCCGATCGCGTCAATCGCCTCTACCAGGAATTGCTCCCGGCCACTGAAACTGCTTATGCCGCTTATCCCCTGAGTTGTGGCTCTGGCTGTGCCCAGTGCTGTCACAAAGGGGTGGGCAGCTTGCTCATGCTCACACCCGGTGAATGGCTTGTGCTCTGGCAGGTTTTAAACGAATGGCCCCAGGCGCAACAAGCAGAATTTGCCAAGCAATTTGCTGGCTGGGCCCAAAAGGAAACAGAACTCCTCTACACGCTCTTGCATTATTTTGATGCCGGGATGGACGAAGTACAGACCCCTGAATTTTCAATCAAACACCTGGAGTTGATTGCCTCACAACAGGATCAGGCCTGTTTTTTATTGGATCCAGAGACCCAGACTTGCCGGGCCTATGCGGGACGCCCTCTGACCTGTCGCCTGTTTGGGGTCGGCCATTTTTATGGCAATACACCTTATACCTGTGATTTGGACTGGGAAAGACACGAGCAAATCTTGCTTCGGGAAGGCCGAGAGAGTCATTTGCTCAAAGCTGAAGATTGGAAGCTGGCTCTGCGCCAACTCCACAGGCATTTTCCGTATAAAATGCCTATGGCACTCTGGCTTGTGAGTCACCTCGATTTCCAGACGGGACATTGGAATCCCTCGCCGCGCTTGGAATACGCTCAGTTCCAGGCTTTGCTTGAAAAGGACGCGCTGGAAGCTCACATCTCAGGCCTAAACAGGCCTAACGCAGTCTAAAGCGGCACTGAGGGCGAGGTCTCGTTGGCCAAATAACCCAGGGCCTTGGCGCTGGCCAAAGCCACGTCTGCCAGTTTGAGGGTATAGGTATCCGGGTATTCCGCGGTCGCCCCCGTAATACAGGCGGTGAAAGCCAGAACATGGCCCATCAGCTCTTCTCCGTTCTGGTAATCAATCTGAGCCCCAAGCTCGTCTTTAAGCGCAAAGAGCACATCGACAGCAGTCGCCAAGCGATTTTGCTCACTGGCGGCCAACCATTCTTCAATTGTTTTATCGTGAAGATTTCCGCCCTCCCACCAACGGGAGTGCGCCTCGGAGGTGCTACTCATGGGCTTTATTATCGCACGAAAAGGTGGCTTTCAACAGTGCTCCCTCACACCGATTTCTGCGCTGCTCAGCCCCAATTGCAGGCCTGAGGCAAAAATGCCGACCAACCCAGAAAATATTTTGCGCTCTGTGCCCAGGCCTTGTATAATAGCCTCTAGTCTTATTTACCTATTCCACACGCCACCGGGAAAAACGCAGAGATCATCATGAAACGCTATACTTTGGGA
Organism: Candidatus Blackallbacteria bacterium; assembly: GCA_051715345.1. GTDB lineage: Bacteria > Cyanobacteriota > Sericytochromatia > UBA7694 > UBA7694. The sequence goes on along the minus strand of JBPXJQ010000059.1, from coordinate 9,144 downwards.
TTGTTAATGGCCGTACTGGCTCTCACCGCCTGTTCAAGCGGAGACATGCAGATGCACGGAAAAATGACCACCATTCAATATCTGGGTAAAACCTGTTGGGTGTTTCAGGATGATAAACACAATTATTATGAAGTGATCACCCCCAGTGTTGAGCTTCTCAAAGAGGGTCAGCGCATGAGCGTACGCGCCTTTGAGGTCAATAGCAAAACCCTCTGCAATCTGCCCACGGTGATCGAAATTTACGAGTATCGCCCAGACACCCAAGATCTGTAAACCCGCTTATGCCAAGCTGGCTGCTCTTGCAGGACCCGCCCCTGGCAGGGCAGATCAATATGAACCGCGATCGGGCCCTTTACACCCACTTTTCAGAATTGGAATGTGACGGTCTTTTGCGCTTTTTTACCTGGGATTGCCCCACCCTTTCGCTGGGACGCTTTCAAACGGATCCCGACTTGGAAAAGCGCTGCGCGGAGTTGGCGCTGCCGGTGGTGCGCCGTCCCACAGGTGGGCAGGCCATTTTGCATGGCAGCGATCTCTGCTGGAGTGTGGTCAGCCATGCCCAAGGGCCGCTGGGCAAAGACCTACATGCCACCTATCAGCAGCTCTCCCGCGTGGCGATCAAAGCCTTGGCACAATTGGGCCTAAGCTTGCAAATGCCCGAAAAACACCAAGATTATCGCAGGCAGGCCTCCTGTTTTGCCAGCTTGACCCCAGCAGATCTGGAGATTGCGGGCCAGAAGCTGATTGGCTCAGCCCAAATGCGCAACCGGCGTGTGTTTTTGCAGCAGAGCAGTTTGATCTTGCGTCCCCCGGCCCTGCTTCAGCGCGTTTTTCCAGACAGCCCAGATGGCTCAGACAGCCAAACCCGCTCTCAGACCAGTCTGGTTGATTGGCTGCCAGAGATCTCGCTTGACGTTTTGATCTCACATTTAAGTCAGGCTTTTGCTCAGGAACTCAATTTGGAGTTTGAAAGCGCTGATGCGCTGGTTGCGGCTTATTCTTGGGCCTATTTTTGAGCTTGTTTTTGAGCCTGTGTTTGCCGCTCTTTTTGAAGTTTGGCCTGGGCCCGCTCCCATTGGCGCTGCCGTTCCCGCGCCCGCGCTTTTTGGCTTTCGCTGCGCTCAGCAAAACAGGCGGGACAACTGACCCCGGCTTCATACTCAGGGCTTAAACGCTCGGCATCGCCCACCGGCTCGCCACAGCCCATACACATGGCATAATGCCCGGTTTGTACGCCGTCTTCCACTGCCACACGTTGGTCAAAGACAAAACACTCGCCCTCCCAGAGGCTCTCTTCGGCAGGTACCTGCTCGAGGTATTTGAGAATCCCCCCTTCGAGGTGGTAGACATTTTCAAAGCCCTGATCGAGCAGGTAGGCCGAGGCCTTTTCGCAGCGAATGCCGCCGGTGCAAAACATTGCCACTTTGCGGTGCGTCTGCGGATCGAGTTGGCGCTGAACATAAGCGGGAAACTCGCTAAAACTGGCGGTCTGGGGATCTATTGCCCCTTTAAAGCTGCCAATTTTGACCTCGTAGCCATTGCGCGTATCCAATAGCAATACATCAGGATCGCTGATCAGGGCATTCCAGGCTTCGGGTTTGACATATTGGCCCACGCGCTGGGTGGGATCCACGGGCACGCCCAAGGTGACAATTTCGCGCTTGAGCCGAACCTTTAAACGCTTAAAGGGCAATGTCTCAGCCTCTGACCATTTGGCCTCGAGGCCTGCCAAACGGGGGTCTTGGCCCAGATAGGCCAACAAGGCTTCCAGGGCCTGACGGGAACCTGTCACTGTGGCGTTGATGCCCTCTGTTGCCAACAGAATTGAACCTTTGATTCCCAAAGCCAGACACTGCTCACGCAAGGGGGCTTGCAAAGCGGGGTAATCGGGCAGTGATACAAAGCGATAAAAAGTGGCAATGGCAAATGACATGGCGGTTTCTCCCGGCGACGAACTGAGGGCAGTGTACCCCTTAAAAAAGCCGAAAGGCCAGATGAAAGAACCGATGAAAGCCCCGATTTTTGTCTGGTATCACCGCTGCAAAAATTCCAAAAGACAGAGAAGCGTTGCTGAAAAGACCAAGTCAGCTGCTATAATTAGGATCTTGTTTGGGCGAGAAAAACAGTTTTGTCCTTAAGCGAGATCAAGCTGACTGCGCAGCTTATCTCGCAAAGAAGAAGAGCCCCTCGTGGGCGTTGCCTACAAATATCATCCGGAGGCCTCCATGACCACACCCGAAATCCCCCAGAAAGCCCCTTATGTTTTGGATATGGAGCCCGGCAGCTATTTCTGGTGCGCTTGCGGCAAGTCCCAGAACCAGCCCTATTGTGATGGATCCCATGCAGGCAGCGGCTTGCGGCCCGTGCGCGCAGAAATCACTGAGAGCAAAAAAGTCGCTTGGTGTGGCTGCAAGCAGAGCGAAAACAAACCCTTTTGCGATGGCGCCCACCGCAAATTGCCCTGATCTTAAACCGCTGTGCGTTTTGACCCGCCTCTGATTCCTGGCCAGTTAATCCAGCGCTACAAGCGTTTTTTGGCCGATGTTCAACTCGATACTGGCGAAGTGGTCACGGCCCATTGCCCGAATCCGGGCAGCATGAAGAGCTGCCAAGCCCCCGGTTGGGAAGTGCGCCTGAGTTACAGCCCCAGTCCCAAGCGCAAATTGGCCTATACCCTGGAAATGGTCCACAATGGTGAAGTCTGGATCAGCGTCAATACCAGCCGCACCAATTCCCTGGTCAAAGAGGCCCTGGAAGCGAAAAAGATCCCCGAATTGGCGGATTATACCCAGATCAGACCCGAGGTTAAATACGGCGAAAAGAGCCGGGTCGACTTTGTGCTCAGCCAAGCGGGCCATCCCGATTGTTATTTGGAGGTCAAACAGGTCAGTTTGCGCGTCGACGCCGATTTGGCCTTTCCCGACGCTGTTAGCGAGCGGGCGCGCAAACATTTGGGGGATTTACTGGCAGTCCGAGCCCAAGGCGCACGGGCCGTGCTGCTATTTGTGCTCAGCCGCGGCGATGGTGTGCACTTTCGCGCCGCCCACGAAATTGATCCCGCTTATGCCCAAGCCCTCGCAGCGGCTCAGGAACAGGGACTGGAGGTGCTGGTTTACCGAGCGGAGGTCAGCCCCGAGGGCGTGGAGATTGGGGAGCGGTTGTTTTGATATTCCTGCCAGATCTCCCGCAACCAGCCCGCAATCTGCAATTCGCGCTCCATGGCTGCAATGACGTCAAACCCGGTCTCGTCGGCGTGGTCTTCCCAGAGCCAGAGGGCACTTAAAACCGTTTGCGCATAGCCCCAGCCTGCTATGCGCGTGGGGGAAAGTGCCAAGGCCCCTGCAAAGCCCTGAATACGTTGGTGCAAACAGGCCAGGGGGTCGTTTTGTGTGGACAGATAATTGCGCAAATAAGCGGCAGGTTCAAAGGCTGGATCTCCGACCCGGCCATGGGGATCAATCGCGAGATAATCACCTTTTGGCCCCAAAAGCAGGTTGTCTGGGTGCAAATCCGCATGTAAAAGCACCTCTCTGACAGGCTCAGCCGACCAGTGCAGATACAGCTCCTGGGCCTCTTGCCAGCGTTCAGGTGCAAGTGGGCAACTGGGCCCGATGCGGGCAAACCCCTCGGCCCAGGCCTGCAAGCTCGGTTGACCCGATGGTGGGTTCTGCCAAAGCTGCAACATGGTCAGGGCTGCCTGTTCGACAGCCAGAGCCTCTTCTCCAGACCGCAAAACCGCAGCCAAAAGTGACCCCGGCTCCAGCCGTTCCAATAAGAGTGCCCCTCGCTCAGGGTCCGATGCAATCAAACGGGCAGCACCCTGGCCCCCATAATCGTGCAAAGTTTGAATCTCCAACAGGCAGTCCCGATCGGGGGGCCGCAGTTTGAGCACCCAGGCCTCTCCGGCAGGTCCTGTCACTGGGCAAACCCAATGATAAGAGCGCGGATAAACAGGCGCTAACAGAGTCAAGCCCCATTGCTGGCAGAAATATCCTGGCGCAGTGCTTACTCCAGCGCTTACTCCAGCCACTCGCCCACAGCCTGTTCAAAGGCCTTGAGATTTTTAGCCAGGGGCTTGAGGCAATGCAGCCAGAAAGTGGGTTCACCCAGATTCAGGCCCATGTGCTTTTGGACCAGATCTTCGGCTGTCATGCGGCCCGTGTCTTGGAGCAGGTTGACGTAGAAATTGTAAAAGTCGGCTCCCCGCTGTTCTTTTTCGGCATAAATGCCCTGGGAGAACAAATAGCCAAAGGTATAGGGGAAATTGTAAAAGCTGGGTTCGACGATGTAAAAATGCAGCTTGCTGGCCCAGAACATTTCATCTGCGGCAGAGGTACTGTCGCCATGCCATTCATTCCAAACCGTGCGCATCAGATCGCGGAAATCTTGGGGGGAATAACTGCGCTCGCTGCGGCCTTCGTAAAAGCGTTTTTCAAATTCGTAGCGGGTCGGAATATTGAGGGTAAAACGTGGAATCGAACTGATCTCCTGCCAAAGAATCTCGAGTTTTTCGGCCGGCGTTTTGCAGCGCTGAAGCAGAAAATTGCGCACCACGGTTTCCGCAAAGGTACTGGCAGTTTCTGCCAAAGTCATCGGGTAATGGGTTTGTTCCTGGGGCATTTCGCGCATGGCCCAAGAGTGAAAGGCATGGCCGAGTTCGTGGGCCAAAACAATCATGTCGACACTGCTGCCGAGATAGGTCATAAACACACGGGGGTTGCGCGAGCGGGGGAAACCCGAGCAATAGGCCCCAGGGGTTTTGTTGGGAGCCGCCGCAGCGTCAATCCAGCGTTTGTCTGCCATCATACGTGCAAAGGCCCCCATTTCGGGATTGACCTCGTTAAAGGCCTCTTCAATCATTTCCATCGCCTGGGGGAATGTGATGTGGCGACGGGCATGGCCAAAAGCGGGCGAGGAGGCATTTACATCCCACGGATCCAAACGGGGTTTGTCGAGCAGACGGGCCATCAGGTGAAAGGCCTGTTGGCCGAGGTGTTTTTGCTCTTTGACCACCTGCATCATGGTTTCGAGAGTGGGTTTGCTGATGCGGTTGAGGTGCAGCGGCTCATCGAGGAAATGCACCGATTCAGTATGGGACCGGCGTTTCCCCAGCTCCAGCCGCCAACCCGCCAGGGCGTTGAGAATGGCCGCGCAGCTCTCTTCGTGTTGACCAAAGACCTGATTCAAACCCGCATAGGCTTTTTTGCGCAGCACTTCACTGTTTTCGCCCAGCAGCGATTGCAAACGGGCAATTCCCACCGTTTCGCGTTCACCGCGCTCGTTTTCAAATTCATACGAAACAGAGCCTGTGATATTGCTATAGAGATTGCTCCAGGCATTGGGGCCATCGAGGCTGAGCGAGGTGATCAGATTTTCTTCGGGCAAGCCCAATAAACGCTTGTTCAAGCGGCGGCCATAGCGGAGTTGAAAGAGACTGTTTTGCACCGCTTCGCCGCTGAGATAGTCTTGATAGACGGCATCTGAGGCGTGTAAGAGAAAGAGATCCACAGGCTGGGTGGCTTGGGTGAGTTGGGCCCGCATGCGTTTGAGTTTTTCCAACAGGGTTTTGGCATCTTGGTTGCGGGCCTGGGTGCTCCAGACCATATAGGCGTAACTCATCTGGTTATCGAGCAACAAATCGGCTTTTTTCTCAACCCGATACACTTCCCAAGCGGTTTCGACCAGGGTTCGCGCTGCGTCATCAGTCAGTTCTTGGCCCAAAGCACTGCGAAAGGCCTGTGCGTGTTGCTCAAGCATTGTGATCGCCAAGCGAATCTCTTCTTGTTCTTCAGCCAATTGCAGTGCATCAAGGCCTGCATATTCACTTTCCATTTCCCAGGTGGGGGTGTGTAAATCGGGGGATGACATAAGCAGCTCCTTGAAATTGAATCTGCTTCATTATCCCTGATTTTTGGAATGGTCGGGGAAAAAGACCAGACCGGCTGAGCTCACAAGGTGGGCAAAATCAGGGTTAAAGTTTAAGCCCGAGCGAAGGACTTGCCTTCGGCTTCAAAGCGGTTTTCAATCCCCGCATGGGCCCCCGGTGAAGAGCGGAACCAGGAGGCTATTTTGGTCTCTTTGTAATCGGCCAGGGCTTTGCCTATCTCGTTGGCGCTGAACTTACGCCCCGCTCGCTCTTGCAAGCCAGCCAAATGGCGGGCTGCCCCATCAGCCAGCCCGCCCACATGGTTCGTGGTACCCATAATCAGATCGACAATCCGCTGATCCTGCCGCACCTCGGGACTGAGTTTAGCGAGGTCCATGAAGCGCTGCACGTTGTCGCCTTTGTCTTTAAGCACAAAGGCCTCTTGGGCCAGACCAAAGGCCTGATTGTGTTCGCGTGCAAATTTGGTCCAGAGAGCGTCAAAGGGCTTGCTGGACAGACCATATTTTTGAGCTGCTGCTTTAAGATGAGCGCCAAAAGGATTCGTCGGATCGTTGATAAAGCGATGCAGGGTACTGCCTACGCCGCCTTTACCTCCCCGTGAACTGCCATCGATATACACCGAAGATTCAAATTGATAGGTTCCGTAGGTCTTGCCGCCTAGGTCATCGCTCTTCTTTGGCCGTGAAATCGCCCCCACAGCATAGGGATCCCAATCACGGCGAAAAACACCCGACTCATGAAAAGCCGCCATGGGAAACTGGGGTACAAATTTGCTGTCATCGTGGTAACGCGACTTCTGGTACATCGCCCCCGAACGGGGTTTGGCTGCGGGTGCTGGTTTATCTGGCGCCTCTGCGGGCGGCTTGGGGGCAGCCGGGTCAACTGCGGTGGCGTCACCAGGATTTTCTGTTTCGGGCTTGGCTGAGTCGGGCAGGGGGCGCAAGGTGGTGGGCACAGCCATGTATTGGTTAAAGGCCTCGGGGTTAACAGGTACTTCAGAACGGGCTTCATTCAGGTAATCGCCCTGTTTAAACTCAGTTTCGGAATAGTCTTGAGAGGCGTCAAAATTCGAAAGATCTGGCGGGGCCTGCTGAGTGGAACCGGGGCCATCAAAAGACACCGCACTGGCTGCAGAACCAGAGGGCCCCGGGCCTTTGACATTGTTTTTGTCTCCGCCCCCAAAGATGCTGGCAAACCAATTAAAAATCGCTTTAAAAATATCCGCAATCACCTGAAAAAAAGACCGGCTCTTTTTGGGGGCTGCGGCTTCAGAAGCCCCTTCTGCGCCCGCTTCGGGGGGGGCTTTTTGCATCCGAATGCGCGGTCCACCCTCAGAGCTGGCGGCAACGGGTTGGTTTTGGGCCTGAAGTTCTTCACTGAATCGGGTGGCCGCAGGAGAGTCGAGTTGGGCGGCCATGGACTGAATTGAACGCAATTCGGGCTCAGAGAGGTATTGATCTCCTTGGCGCTCACCCTGAGTTTGGGTAAACTCCCCCAATTTGGCCAAGAGCTGCCCCATGGCCTGTTTGTCTTGGGGAGGTAAACTGCTTGAAGCCAACGCCGTTTGCAGGGTCTGCATTTCTTGGGGAGTGACTTTGCGATCTGAAATGACGCCACGTACTTGGCCGAGCATATCTTGACGGGGGGAGTTGACCTGCATATAAACGCTCTTTCTCTCAGAGGGAGTTGGGGCTTACTTAAAGCTTATTAATCTTAAGTATAGCCCCAATTGCTCAGATTCATGCTTGCAAAGCGCAGCGGGTCACTTCCAATGCCCTGAAAATCAGGCAGCAAGACCCAGAGAGGCCTGTTCCAGAGCCTTGACAAAGGCGGTCAACTGGGTCTGCAGCTGGGCCTGTTCAGCCTCAGCCAAAACACTTTTTTGCATCATTTCTGCATAGCGACCCAGGCTGTAGCTGCCAACCAAATTGGCTCCCCACCAGGGCACCAAGCTGGCCAGGGTCTGCAAATTGGTGCGCCCACCATTGGGGCCGGGGGCCGCACTGAGCAAAAGCACAGGTTTTTGCCCCAAAAATTTCATCTGAATGCGTGAGAGCCAGTCGATCACGTTTTTGAACACGGCGGGCATCGAGCCATTGTGTTCAGGGGAGGCAATCAAAAGGCCGTCATGGGCCTGAATCAGGGCATAAAGTGCCTCAATCTCGGGCGGAAAACCATCCCGTTGCTGCCGCAGTGTGCTGTAAAGCGGCACTTCGTCGTAAGCGGTGAGATCGAGCAGTGTAAAAGGCAAGCCACTTAATTGGGCCGCATAAGCGACCAGGTCTTTGTTGATCGATTGGGGGCTGTTGCTGCCAGCCAGGGCGAGAATTTTCATGGGGTCTTCCTTTTTTTTGCCATTGCGGCGTCGTTAATTCCAGCTTAAGCCCTGAACTCTATAAACAAAAGTATCTATTGTTTATGGAGTCAATAATATTTTTTTATACAAACAGAAAAAGCAGCCGAATAAGGCTGCTTTTCGGGCTTTTAAATCGGCTTAAGCCGGCTTAAGCAAAAGCGCGGGCTTCGGCCTCAAAGCGATTTTCCAAACCTGCGTGTGCCCCCGGAGAAGAGCGGAACCAGGAAGAGATTTTGGATTCTTTAAACTCCGCAATGGCTTTGCCAACTTCATTGGCGGTCAATGGGCGCTGAGCTTGGCGCTGCAGAGCGGCAATATGTTCAGCGGCGCCGTCTGCGAGCCCCCCCACATGGTTGGTGGTGCCCATGATCAGATCCTGAATGCGGGGATCTTCACGCACCTCGGCGCTCAACTCAGCTTTGTCCATAAAACGCTGAATATTCTGGCCTTTGTCTTTGAGGGCAAAGGCCTCTTGGGCCATGCCAAACTCTTTGTTGTTTTGGTTTGAGAGGTGGGCCCAGAGGGCATCAAACTCTTTGCTGGCCAAGCCATGTTGCTCGGCCACCGCTTTGAGCTGGGCCCCAAAGGGATTGCCCGGATCGTTGATAAAACGCGAGAGGGTGCTGCCCGCCCCACCTTTGTTCTCACGGGAGGAACCATCGGGATAGACCGAAGATTCAAATTGGTAGGTGCCGTAGGTCTTTCCGCCGAGATCGTCACTCTTTTGGGGACGCGAAATGGCGCCCACGGCATAGGGATCGTTGGGTTTGCGATAGACGCCCGACTCGTGATACGCCGCCATCGCAAAACGGGGCACAAATTTGCTCTCATCGTGGTATTGCGAGCGCTGGTACATTTCTCCCGGCGCACCGGCCGTGGCGGGCGGCAGTCCGTCGGCCCC
>JBPXJQ010000058.1:0-4868 GCA_051715345.1 Candidatus Blackallbacteria bacterium | reverse complement strand
TTTTGCGGTTGTTGAAAGAACGCACGGTGAAGGTGTCTTCAGCGGTCTTTTTGTCCATGGGCTCGGAGAATTTTAAGACGAAGCTGGTTTTGGGGTCGATACCCGAGCTGTTGCGGGCAGGGGTCACCATGGTCACTTCGGGTTTGTCGCTCAGCGCGTTATAAACAGCTGAGAAGGTAGCAGCGCCCCCATCGGTCCCAAAGTCGTAACGGTTGGCGTTGGGATCGCCCTGTTTATTGGACTTGAGCACTTCAACGCGTTTGCGGGTCGTGAAGCCTGCTTTAGAAGAGCTGATTTCAAGCTGGATCCCCGCAGGAGCATTGTTGAAGGCATAGGTGCCGCCAGCGGTCACGGTTGTGACCTCGTAAGGAACAGAGGCATTCAAAGAGCGGGCTTTAACAGTTACGCCGTCCAGGGGAGAGAAGGTGTCATCGAAAACTTTGCCGTTGAAAGTGGTTTTTTCGATAATCGCAATATCTTGGCCTGGAGGAGGCAAGGTGGGGCTGGCATTGGAGCTCGGGGAACTGGTTGGGCTCGCTGTGGGCAAGGGAGAAGCGCTGGGGCTTTCACTCGGCAAGGGGGAAACAGTGGGGCTGCTGCTGGGAGAGGGAGAGGCGATGGGACTGGAAGAGGCCGAAGGGGTCGCAGTCGGGCTGGAACTGGGAGGAGTTACAACACCAGGCTGAGGACCACAAGCAAAAAGAGACAAAGTAGCAGCAAAACCAAGACCTGTTGAGAGAATACGGTTCTTATTCATAATAACATCCTTTTTTGTCCGAAGACATTTGTATTGTTAGCAGACCCGACTTTCGAGCCTCATGTTTACCAAGACGCCTTTCGGTTATAAAGGTTCCCTCAAAAGCAAAATTTTATTTACAAAAAAGTATGTATCTTTCATTTGAAGGGCCGTGTTATCATAAAACATGTCAGAAACAGCCGACCCCACAGCCCTTCATGCCCAATTGGCACAGGCCCACCAAGCCTGGCAAAACCAGCAAATTGAGCTGGCCCTGCACCAACTAGAGGCCTTGCGCCAGAATTTTCCTGAACACCCAGAGATTTTGCATTTATTGGGCGTGGTTCACTACAGTCAAGGCGACGCGCAAGCCGCAGAGCCCTTTTTGGCGCGCGCCTGCCAAAGCTGTCCTGATTACGATGATTATTTTTTCAATTGGGGCAATAGCTGTTGGGCCCTGCAAAAATGGGAAAAAGCAGGCAAGGCCTTTGCGCGGGCCAGCAGCCTGAACCCAGACTTAACCGAAGCCTGGGTCAAACAGGCGCAGTGCCACGAACAGCTAAAAAATTGGCCAGAAGCAGCCCAAATCTGGAGCCTGCTTTTAGACAGATATCCAGAAGCACCGGATCTTTTGCTCTCGCTGGCGCGAAATTTGCAGCAACAAAACCAGCTGGAAGCAGCTTTGCCCCTTTATCTCAGACTGTTAAAACGGGGGCAAATACCTGCTCAAATCTTGCAAGAAATCGGCTGGTTCTTCTTTGCCCTGCGGGATTTTGAACAGGCTTTGCAATGTCTGACCCAAGCCCTGCCTCATTTGCCCATTTCAGCAGAGAGCCAAAATGGCCTGGCAAGTGTCCAATTTCAACTCAAACACTATGCAGACGCCTTGCAGAGTATTGAATCAGCACTGGAACTTGCCCCCGATCTGGCCGAAGCCTGGTGGAACAAAGCACAAATTCTCTTAGAGTTAGAAGAGACCGAAGCGGCTTGCCAGGCCTTGCGGGAATGCCTCGCTCGGGAACCCGGCTACCAATCCTTGCTCATGCCTTTGGCACAAGAACAATTGGATCGTTTCAGAGATGCCCAGGCCGAGGTCATTCTCAGCCTGCAAAGTGAATTCGCTTTGGACTCAGACATCGATCAAGCCCATTACGGGGCAGGTCTGGCAGCCCAGCGCAACAATCAACCCGAATTGGCTTTGGAACACTTCGAAAAGGCCCTGAGACGCCAGCCAAAAGAAATATCTTACCATCTCGCTCAGGCCCTGTGTTTGCCCGTGATTTACACCGATCTCGCCCATTTACAGAGCTGGAGAGAACGCTTAGAAGACGCATTGCCCACCTGTTTGGAACGCCTTCAAGCACAGCCCCAAGCGTACCAACAGAGCTTGCCCCTGCAACAAATTCCCCTGCTCTTTCATCTGGCCTATCAGGGCTTTAATGACCGCCCCATACATTCCCTTTTGGGGGATTTTTGGCAAAGTCGGTTGCGCCAAGACGGCCTGCTTATTCAGGCGAAACCCAGTAAAAAAGTGCATTCCCCACTCAGAGTGGGTTTTGTTTCTTCATTTTTTTATGCCCATGCTGTCAGCTTTATTTACGAACCGCTGATCCGCAGCTTCAGCGGGGATCCCGAATTGCAGGTAGTCTGTTTTGCCCTCGGCAGTCAACGCGACGAAATGAGCGAAAGATTAAAACAAGCTGTTCACCAATTTTTATCCCTGGCTGGGCTCAACCCCTTGAGGCAAGCCCAGATCGTGGCAGAAGCCAAATTGGACGTACTGATCTACACAGATATCGGTATGGAAACAGCCAGTTATTTGCTCGGTTTACAGAGACTGGCCCCCATGCAATGTGTGCTGGGCGGGCACCCTGTCACAACGGGCCTGCCCGAGATCGACTGGGCCCTTTCAACCTATGGCTCTGAACCTGCCGATGCAGAGAATCACTACCGTGAAAAACTACATCTGCGGCATTCAAGCCTGCTCAATCAGTATCAGGCTCCCCCACTCAATGCCAATGGGCTCACAAAAACAGACTTGGGTCTGCCTCACAACCGGCGTATTTATCTCTGCCCGATGACTTTGTATAAAATTCACCCCGAATTTGACAGCACTGTGGCAGAAATTCTGGAACGCGATGCCCAAGCTGAACTCTGTTTTTTCGAATACCGTCAAACAAAGCTACACACCCATTTGCTCTCCCGTTTTGAAATCAGCTTGGGGCCTGAGGCCCTGAAACGGGTGCGTTTTTTGCCCTGGGTCACCCGCTCGGAGTTTTGCCAAATCCTGAGTGTTGCCGATCTCTGCCTGGATCCTTTTCACTTCAGTGCGGGCAATACGACTTATCTCAGTATGCACACCGGCACACCTTTTTTGACCTGGCCCTCGGGGTTTAAACGGGGCCGGGTCGCCACCGGCATTTTGAGGCAAGCAGGCCTCGACGCCTTCGTCGTAGAAAACCAAGCTGACTTTGCCCGCCGCGCGGTTGAAATTGCTCATTCTGACAGCCTGCGCGCTGAATTTCAAGCACAGGTGGAGGCCAGTATAAACCCAGAGACAGCCACAATCGATGGCTATCAGGAATTGATCACCTTCTTAAAAAGCCAAACACAAACAAACAGCCTTCTCTGAAATTCAGAGAAGGCTGTGCTGGTCTCAAAGATTTAGCTTAGCTCGCGTTGGCGGAAGCGTTGTCGCGAGAAGAATCCAGGGTATTACCGGCAGGGTCCAACACGGTGCTGTTCACTTTGATGCGCACAGTATCACCGGGCTTGTAAATATCCAAGTTCTGCCCCTGGACCAGCGTGCCGCCACCGGTATTAAACTGGGGCAAAACTTCGTTGGCGGAATTTGCGCCAAAAGCGGTCTGTTGACGCCAACCAATGTATTTGCCACTGGTATCGTTAAACGAAACCGTTAAAGTGGTCGCGGTTGAAGTGACCGTGAAGGCATTGGTACTCGGGCCATTGACCCCCAAAGCCGCAGCCGACAAATTCAATTTGGTCTGCAAATCCGCTGCAAAAGCAGCATTGTCAGCCAGATTTTCATTCAAATTGACAACCGCCAAGTTCTGCGTGCCTGGGTTAACCTGAGTCACAGCAAAAGTGGCACAATCGGAGGAATTTTTTAATAGCTGAATCACCAGGGTATTTTCACCACTGGTTCCACCCGGCCCGCCATTGGTACCATCGGTTTTAAAGCTGCCCGTGACGGTATTGGGTGCATTGAGCAGATAAGCATTGCTGGCACTGGAAGCCGATTTAGCTGGCAGCAAAAGCACGGTTTTGTGGGTCAGATCGGTGGTGTCGTAGACAGCGGTGCCACAGAGAGAACCCCAGGTGCCACTAAACGTTGTCACACCACCGGTTTGCACCACAGTGGTATTGTAATTTTTGGCAGCGGCCAAGGTACTGGCCACTTGGTTGGTACCCGGATAGCCGGCAGGGGCTTTCTGATCGGAACCTGCGACGTTGTCCATCCCACCGGCAATCGAAATATCGCGGGTGTAGATGATCATGCGCTCGCTGTAACGAACACGCACTGCGTCGCCATTTTGGCCGCCATTTTCGGTCGTCTCGGCAGTCAGGCCTGTGATCGCCGGTTTGGCTTCGTCGGTTTTGATCGAGAATTTATACGACTCTTCAAAATCACCGTCGGTCAGTTTGAAGTGTTTGTCGCTGCGAGAAATGCCGCTTTTGTCTTTGATCAGACGATCGCTGGAGTTGAAGCCGTTGAAAGCCACGTTGTAGTCGGGCACCAAATTGCTGTCTTTGTCGGTCGGCAACAGTTTTTCTTCTTTAAAGGAGAAGGTGATTTCGGTGTCATCGCTGTTCCAGCTGATGTTGAAAGCATCTTTGTCCCAAATTTTAGAGGCGGTGGTGCCCAAGAAGTTGGTGGCAATCAGGCCATTACCGGTGACGGTGTTGGCGCCACCAGGTGAACGCAGGTTGCCCGCATCCACGGTCATTTTGCGGCTGTTGAAAGAACGCACGGTGAAGGTGTCTTCAGCGGTCTTTTTGTCCATGGGCTCGGAGAATTTCAACACGAAGCTGGTTTTGGGGTCAACACCAGAGCCATTGCGGGCAGGGGTAACCATAACAACTTCGGGTTTGTCGCTCAGCGCGTTATAAG
>JBPXJQ010000057.1:0-4390 GCA_051715345.1 Candidatus Blackallbacteria bacterium | reverse complement strand
TTACGCTGGAGATCTTGGCGCGATCTTGAGCACCAATAAAGTTGGGCAACGCGATGGCTACCAGAATACCGATGATCACGATAACGACCATCAGCTCAATCAGGGTAAAACCTTTTTGTTTCTTGAGATTCTTAATCATTCAAATGCTTACCTCGTCCTTAAAAAATTTATTATCTGGATTTCAGTACTTTTAACTGCAACAAACACGCTCAGCTTAAATTACAGTAATAAAAGTAATTCCGAGAATCTTAACTCTACAGTAGCTATTCCCATTTCTGCCAAAAGCTAAACCCTGTTTGAAAGATTTTTTTGAAATTCTTTCAAACAGGGCAAAGAACATAAGATAAATCTTAACGTTTGGAAAACTGGAAACGTTTACGGGCTTTTTTACGGCCGTATTTTTTGCGTTCTTTAACACGGGGATCGCGGGTCAGATAACCAGCGGTTTTCAGAGAGTGACGAAAGTGGGGATCGACTTCGAGCAGGGCACGGGCAATACCGTGACGCATAGCGCCCACTTGCCCATGAATGCCACCACCACGGACATTGATCAAGACGTCATATTTCTGTTGCAGGTTGAGCAGGCGCAGAGGCGCGTGCAAATCGGCGTGCATACGGGGACTGCCACCGACATAGTCTTTCCATTGACGTCCGTTGATGAGAATCTTGCCTTCACCTTGGGGACGAAGACGGACACGCGCTACTGCGGTTTTACGACGACCTGTCCCCCAATAAAACTGTTCGCTCATGATGTTCTCCTTCTCTTATTTGCTGATCGTTGAGAGTACTTTGGGTTGCTGAGCCTGATGCGGATGAGCTTCACCGGCATAGACTTTCAGCTTTTTGATCAGCTGACGCCCCAGGCGATTGTGGGGCAACATGCCTTTAACGGCTTTAGAAATAATCCGGTCGGGGTGCTTGGCTTGCAGATCTTTAAAAGACACGGAGCGAAATCCACCCGGATAACCGGTATGATGCACATAATTTTTTTGTTCCCGCTTTTTGCCAGAAACCGTAATTTTCTCTGCGTTGATCACAACAACAAAGTCACCGGCATCCACGTGGGGAGTATAGGTAGGTTTGTGCTTGCCGCGCAGAATATTGGCAATCTGAACAGCGAGTTTGCCCAAGGTCTGGCCAGTGGCATCAACCACAAACCACTCTTTGGACAAATCATCTTTCTTTGCACTGTACGTCGTATTCATACTTTCCATCCAGTATCCGAATTTACTAAGGGCAGGTCAGCGCCTGCACCCGATTTTTAAATATCACTCTAAAATATCATTCAAAAAAGTGAGCCGAGCCTGATCCCAATACCACATTGTACATCAACTACCCCTACGATCAAGGCTTGTGTTTCTGCGAAGTACAGATACACCCAGAGCCCAATCCCAACAGGGCGTGTGGTAAGATAGCTGAGGAACTGAGAAGCGAACTGCAGCCTCGTATAGCGCGTATATAACGTGTGTACAAGGACCTTGGTTTCTGAGGTTTCTGAGTTTCAGAACTCTCTTTATTAGAGAGATGGCCACGCTCAACCTTATCAGTTTGTCAGAAAATCCTCCAAACGGGAAGTATTTCAGCTCTCAACCATGCTCGATCTCGCAAAACTCAACACCCAAATGCGTCAGGCCGCATTTGAATTACGGGCAGATTTGTCTCTTCACCATGAACGCAAGAAACAGGCTCTAAATAGCTGGAAAAATCTGCTTTTAAGAGAAACTGAGCTGCTTGAAAAAGGCCTCCAAGCAGGAACAAACATGCCCTGGAGTTTGGCCCGCCCGCTCGAACCCCTTGTCTACCGAGGCCGTTTGCCAGAAATTCCAGAAACACATATTGTCCTGGCAACAGACGGCTCACAAATTGCCCCCAGTCGGCATGAAGTCAGCCCCTGTTATTTGCTCAATATTGGTCTAATCCGCTTTATCTATGGCACGGGCGAACGCCCCTTACAAACCAGCGAACCCCAGCTCTATTACCGCGAACAGGATTTGTATACCACCACCAAAAGACAGTTGATCGGTATTTCTGAAGAACAGATCAGCATAGAGCGCAGTCTTAAAGAAGTGGAAAAATTAGCCGATCTGGCAGAAGAAACCCAGCAAAAGTGGCCGGGTCTCCCGGCTTTGGCTTTGATCGACGGCAGTTTGCACGGTATTTTGCCTGAACTCAGCACACAGCCCCCCGAGGTTCAAACCCGTGCCTTGCGCCGTCTCAATCAGGCCTTCGAACGCATACAGGCGGCTCAAATCCCCGTTTGTGCTTATATCAGCCTCTCCCGCCGCAGCGAGGTGATCCAATTGCTGCGACTGGCTCGCTGTCCGTTTGAATTTCCCCATTGCAATTTGCACTGTGCTGAGGGGCAGGAAGCCTGCAAAGGCCTAACACCCCTGCCAGATCGCGAGTTGTGGTCAGGTCTTTTGGACCCAGGCGAGCGCTCCCCACTTTTCTCAACCCACAGCCCACCACCAGAACCCTTGACCAATCAGGCCCTGTGTTTCTTTTATTTGGACTGTGGCTTTGAAGTCGCCCGTCTGGAAATTCCGCGCTGGGTGGCAGATCGCCCCGATTGGCTCGCGCAAGTCCAAGCCCTGGTCTACGCCCAGGTCGAAAAAGGGCGGGGTTACCCAATAGCCCTGGCCGAAGCCCACAATCAAGCGGTGATCAAAGGGACCGATCGCAGCCAATTTTACGCCTTGCTCTCACGAAAATTGGTGGAAGCCCAAATGGACGTAAAACTTTCGCGCAAAGAGCTCAAAAAAAGAAGAGGGATTGTCTAGAATCATGAAGATCACCGTCTCAGAACATGTGGGGGAAGTCATTGAAGCCAATAGCAGTCGTTTTCTCTCCCAAGCCTTGCAAGATCCGGAGACGGGAGAAAAACAGGCCCCCCGGCTGGGCTCTTTACTCAAAGCCCACAACGAAAGCACGGGACTGCAAATTTTGGGGGTCGTCAGCCAAGTGACAACACGCAGTGCCGACAGCGTTCATCGTCCTGTCGCCCTCAATCTGACGCGTCAGCAATTGCGGGAACAACAGCCCCAGATTTTTGATTTGCTCAGCCTGGAGTTTGAAGCCGTGGTGGTGGGCTATTGGGAGAAAGGCCTGTATTACCAATATTTTCCGCCTTATCCCCCTCAGATTCACGATTTTACCTATCTCTGTAACCCAGAAGAAAGCATTCGCTTCAGTGATCGGCTTTTTTGTTTGCGCAATTTATTGGAAACGCCCGGTGTGCACGATGAAGTGGTTGCCGCTTTTATCAAAGGCCTGTGGCAGATCCGCAAACAAGATCCTGCATTTTTGTTGAGCGCCGGCCGCGAATTGGCCCATTTACTCAAAGACCAATACGAACGTCTGCGCTCAATCGCAGCCCGTCTGCAGTCTTAGTGCAGGTATTTCTTGAAAAAAAACCAGGAAGCAGGAAAACAGGATCAATGGCGCACATTTTTGCCTGAAATTTTCAGCTTGGCTGCTTTATAACCGCTTTATTATTAAGCACAGATTAAATGATCGTTTTATTTCTCCAACCACAACAAGATTCGCCTCAAATTCAACATAAATGATACGGGCCCATCTAGTAATTTTTACAATTAAATGTATTAATATATTAATGTGATAAGCACTTTAAATTGACAGGCATCAAATAAAATTAAGTTGATGAAAGTGGTTATCGGACTCAAAAAGGGTCATGCTGAAGTTGGCAGGGTCTTGCTGAGAGTTATTACCAAGTCAGTTCAAGGAAGAATGGAGAGAGTGCAATGTCAAGATTTAAAACCGCCGATAAATTAGCCTGTAGTTTGGGTGTTCTGGCGCTGGCAGTGGGATGTGTGACTCCTACTCCCCAACCCACCGAAAATACACCCGCAAAACCACCGGTTCAGGCTGTCAATACACCCAGCACCAATCAAACGGGTACCAGCACAACCCCCACACAGCCGGCCAACCCAGCTTCTCCCAATAACCCGTTAACCAACACCAGTGGAACGCCTCTCAATGCCCAGCCCACCACGCCCACATCTGGAGGTGTTTGCTCTCCCCTGATCAGCATTGCAGGCATTAAGGCGGACGGGAAAACACTCGCTTTAGACAAACAGGATGTGGTTAAAGGCTATCTCAATCTCACCGCCAATCTCTCCTGCAGCGAAAATGTGCAGAGTGTTCAATATATGTACCGCTACTTGCCTGTTGGTAATTTGACCCCGATTGGTGGTTTGGTCAGCGGGGATGGCTTTAAATACCAGTTGAGTACAAGTGTTCTCAACGATGGCAATTACGAGTTGCTCACCAAAGTCACCCTCAAAACCGGAGAAGTCCTCTTTTCGCCCGGCCTAAAACTGCAGATTTCCAACAATGAAATCACCAGCAGTGGCGGGGGAGGCGGCGGCGG
>JBPXJQ010000056.1:0-114122 GCA_051715345.1 Candidatus Blackallbacteria bacterium | reverse complement strand
AGAGGGCGGGGGTGGCGGTGGCGCCGCTTTGGCTTTTTCGGCTTCGCGGGCCCGCTCTTCGGCCTCACGCACGCGCTCGAGGGTGCGTTCGTAGTCTTTGCGTTTAAACGGGTCACGCAGCACATTAAAAGCATCGCTGATATGAATAAAGGCCTGCTCAGCTTTGCTCTTGAGCTCGGGCTCCGAGAACATATCCGGATGGGCCAATTTGGCCAGTCTTTTATATGCCATACGCACATCTTCAGGACTGGCTGTGAATTCCAGGCCCAAAACCCTGAAGAGGTCTGACTCTTGAATAATTGCGTCGAGCTGTGAGTTTTCCATAGCGACTCTACCCCAATAAGCCTCTAGTTTACCTGATCTCTTTGATTCTGAGGAGATCCCCTTAAAGTCTGCCCGTGGGCGGGGGGTCTGTGTTAGACTGAACAAAATTAGACTCAACAAAAATAGACCGCAGACAAGGATGGACAATCCCGATGATTCGATTTGAAGAAGATGATGAAGATGATGAAAAGAGCCCTGTGAAGGATCTCTTGGAAGGTCTTTCAGATACCCGGCTTTTTCATAAAAAATTTCTCGAAAAGCGCAAAGTCTTTCTCTGGGGTCCAGTCATGGATGCCTCTGCCCGCGACGTCGTCAACCGTTTGATGTACCTGGAGTCCGAAAAACCCGGTGAAGAAATTACGCTGTATATCAACAGCCCCGGTGGCGTGGTCACCTCAGGCATGATCATTTATGACACGATCAAAATGATCTCCTCACCTGTTTCCACCGTTTGTATGGGTTTGGCCGCTTCCATGGGTTCAATCCTGCTCTCCGTCGGCGAAAAGGGCAAACGCTATATCTATCCCAGTGGCCGGGTCATGATCCACCAACCCAGCATTGGCGGTGTGATTCAAGGTGCTGCGGCAGATATCGCGATTCATGCCAAAGAAATTGTCAAAACCAAAGAAATGGGCGCGCGAATTCTGGCTGAAAACTGTAACCAGAGCTTTGAAAAAATCATGAAAGATTTTGACAGAGACTATTGGATGGATGCCCGCGAATCGTTAGAGTACGGCATCGTCGACGCCATAATCGACAAAATCGACTTCTAAAATACCCGTCCCGAATGAAAACCGGCTGCAAGCAAATGGCAGCCGGTTTTGTTTTGGCTGTTTTCAAACAGGGGCAAAGACCCACTAAAGGCCAACCAAAGGCCAACTAAGGCTGGGGAACCCCATTCAGCGAATACCAGGCAAAGACAATCCCCATCATACACAGGGTCAGGGTTCCAAAACCCGAGCGCATCAATTTATTGCGCTCAGCTGGGTCTTGCTCTTTAAAACCCGCCACAAACATACTCAGGGAGATATAGCCAAATCCGGCTGAAACCAAAAACAAGAACCAAGGCATGAATTAGCTCCCGTGTTTGGGGTGATGGCGAAAGAGTTGTAAAAGAGAGGAGTTGAGCTGGTCTGCCAATTGGTCAATGGCCAAGCCCACCCACTGGGTATCCCGTTCGGAAAAATGCCCGTCCTGGACCACCTGTTTGAGCGATTCTTGCAGGAGGATAACCGCCATCTCAAAGCTGATCAGAGAGAGCTCTGTCGAGCCATCGTGAATGTCGCGGGTCAGACGCAGGGGCAGCAACTCGCGTTGTTTAAACTCTTCGGCGCTGAGCCGCTTGTCGAGCACTTCCGCCAGGGCGATTAAAAACTCCGAAAGCGCGGGCTTGATCCGCCAAACAGCATCGGTCACTTCGGGGACTGCGTAGTTTTGGGTCTGTTTGAGCCACTCGGTTTTGACCTGTTCTTCCTGTTTGCGGAAAAACTCAGCCCAGCGAAACTGTGAATTATTTTCTGCTTTGCCAGTATTCGGGGCCTCAAGCAAGGGTTGGCTAGAGACCAATGCCCGGTGGACCCGTACCTGATTGCGGCCATTTTCTTTGGCCTCATACAGACAACTGTCGGCTGCGGCAATGATTTCTTCGCGGCGGCTGGGTTCTGGTGCCAAAAGACCCGCCACGCCCAAACTGGCCGTCACTTTCAGTGGGGTTTCAAAACTGCCTTTGATCTCTTCAGCTTCAATATTTTCACGCAGGCGAGAGGCCACTTGTTCAGCCGTTTCGAGACTTGTATTGGCCAGCAAAACGGCAAATTCTTCGCCGCCATAACGGGCAGCAATATCTCCTGTACGCAGGGTTTTGCGGATCACGGCCGCCACCTGCTGCAAAACTTTATCGCCCTGCAAATGGCCATGCACATCGTTGACCTGTTTAAAGAAGTCGATATCCACCAAAACCAGGGCAAGAAAAGTCTTTTTCTGTTGGGCCAAGCGCATTTCTTCGTCAAAGCGCTGCTGAAAATAGCGGTGATTGTAGAGATGGGTTAAGCCATCCGTGATCGCCATCTGCTGAGCGCGCTCGTGTTTGTGGTATTCCTCTAAATACGAGGAGAGCTGAGCAGCCACCGTTTTCAAGGTAATCTGCTCTTCGACAGTGAGCATATGCGCAGGAGCGTAGTAAATGTCGATAATCCCCATCAGATCCTGTTGGTGGGAAATCGGTAAGGAATAGCGGTTGTACATTTCATGGCCCGAGAGAATATCCCGGCGCTCTTGCAAGACCTGCCCCAATTGGCCGGGGCTGCCCACTTTCACAGCCCAGGTCGAACTGGATTGCAAAAATTCCATGTGTTTTTTACTGAAGCTGGCCGCACAGGACAAGCTCTCTTCGGTACTGCCTTCGAGCAAGAAAATATGGCATTGCCAGAGGCTGAATTTCTCGACGATCAAATTGCAGATCTCTTGGAGTTGGGCGTTGAGCGCTAAACCGACTTTGAGCAAAATCTGACAGACCGAATAATGCAATTGCAATTTGCGGTGTTTGTAATAGAGATCGTTAAAGCTCAGATCCTGGGGGTTGTCGGCACGGGGCTGAAGCCAGCCATCAGCCGGAGCTTGGCTTTCTTCGTGGCTGGGAGGCGGGGCAGCGGCTCGCCGGGTCGAGCGGGGCAAGTCATTGGCATCGCTGTCCAAGGGCAAAAGCGGGCGTTTAACACGGCCCGACTGAGTGCGAGGCAAAATGGTATTGCGTTCAAACAATTGGTTAAAATAAGCCAGGTCTTCACTCTCCTGCTCTCTTTCGGGCAGGGGCTCAGCATCCATGCGCTCTTCCGTCGGCAAAGGCCTGCGGGAATAGATACTTTTTAGGCCCAAATTGATTTCCGAACGCGCTTTGATAAATTGCTGCACAGAAGCAGAGGGGACTTGTTTGTCTGTGCCCTCTGTTTTACGGCGAATGGTATTTTTGGCAAACAGGCTGCTCAGATCCTGCTCGGGCTCCGGCGATATTTCAAACATGTACTATCCAGGACAATAAGATAAGATCTTAGCTATTATAGGGCTGAGAGAGACGCGGCATCTGTGCCCAGAGTTACAGCGCCTGTGTCAGAAAAATACCTTGGAGGCTTCTATGTTGATTGGAGAGTATCAAATAAGTACCCTGGAGACCGGACGTTTTGCCTTGGATGGCGGTGCGATGTTTGGGGTGGTACCCAAGGTGATCTGGCAAAAAAAACACCCCGCCGATGAACTCAACCGCATTGATTTGGCCCTGCGTGTGGTACTCCTGCAGGGCTCAGGACGCGTCATTCTGATCGATACAGGCATTGGCGATAAATTCCCCGAGAAACAGGCCCACATGTACGGTATCGACCAGAGTCAGAGCAATTTACTCAGTTCATTGGCCCAGGCAGGCCTGCGCCCTGAAGACGTGACCGATGTGATTCTGACCCATTTGCACTTTGACCACGCCGGGGGGGCAACCTGCCTGCGGGACGGTCAATTGTCCCCGACGTTTCCCCAGGCCCGCTATTGGGTTCAGCGAGAAAACTGGGACTGGGCCCTAAACCCGAGTGAAAAAGACCGGGCCAGCTATTTGCCTGAAAACTTTCTGCCCCTGCACGAGAGTGGCCAGTTACACCTGCTCGAAGGCCCTGGAGACATTTTTCCGGGCATCCGCGCCCGCTTGTCCCAGGGGCACACGACAGGCCAGCAATTGATCGAAATCTATTCCCCAGAGGAAACGGCCATTTATTGCGCCGACATTATTCCCACGGCCTCACATATTGCCGTGCCCTTTGTGATGGGTTATGACCTGCGCCCCCTGCAGACGATTGCAGAGAAAAAAGACATTCTCGCAGACGCCCACGCGGGCAATTGGATTTTGATTTTTGAACACGATCCAAATATTGCCGCTTGCCGCGTTCAAAGGGGTGAAAAGGGTCTGATTGCAGGAGAGGTCGTACAATTTTAAAGCGGCGGCTTCAGACAGAGGTTTCAGACAGAGATTCTGGACTGGGCTGGGGATTTTCAGGAGCCGGCTCCAAATCCTGGGGCAATTCCAGCACAAAACAGCTGCCCTGGCCCCACTCACTGCGACAGCTGACTTTGCCTCCCAAGAGTTCGGCCAGCTTTTTGACAATCGCCAGCCCCAGACCCGTCGAGCGCTCGCCGTCGGCCAAGGGTGAAGACAGCGGCGAAAAAGGCTTAAACAAATGGATTTGCTCATGGGGGGCAATACCTGGCCCTTGGTCTTCGACTTCAAAACGCACAGGGTATTGGAGTGAGTCTTGCTGAATCAGGCGCAGCCAGATTTTTTTATCGGAGGGGGTGTATTTGAGCGCATTGGAAAAAAAGTTTTCGAGGATTTGCTGCAGGGCCAAGGGATCCGTGGAAATACTCAGACGGGTATTTATCTCCAGATGCACATCAACAGCCCGCAAATTGGCCCATTCTTGGTAATGAGCGGCCAGGGTTTTGAGCATTTCATGGGCATGTACAGATTCGGGCTGCAGACGCAAGCGTCCTGCTTCCATGCTCTCTAGGCTGAGAAAATTGGCCACCAAGGCGTTCATGCGCTGCACAGCGATCAGCATATTGTTCAAACGGCGCGAAGATCCCGCCGAAATCTGTGTTTCTTTGTTGCGAAGATAGTCCACCCCCGATAAAATCACAGTCAGTGGATTCTTAAGGTCGTGGGCCACCATGCTCATTAACTCACTTTTTTCGCGGCTCAACCTTTCTAATTCCTGATTTTGCCAGCGGATTTTGTCCCAGGCATTTTTAAGCGAAATCTGGGTGCGCACACGCGCTTGCAGTTCCAGAGGCTCAAAGGGTTTGGTGATATAATCCACGGCACCCATCCGCAGACCTTTGACGATCTGCTCTGTTTCAGAGACTGCTGTGAGAAAAATAACGGGAATGGCCTGCAATTCGGGCTGTTTTTTTAAGCGCTCACAGACTTCAAAACCATCCATTTCGGGCATGTGTAAATCCAAGAGCACCAAGTCGATCGGTCGCTGCTGCAAAATTTGCAGGGCATCCAAACCACTTTGGGCAAAACTCAGAGCGTAGTTTTCCTGCTTGAGAATCGAAGCCACCAATTGGATATTGGCAGGAATATCATCGACAATCAAGATCCGCGAACGTGGTTCAGCCATGGGCTTCCCCCTGGTTGGGCAGGGTCAGAGGTTGTGCCACATCGGGAAACACAGCCAAAATCTGATTGATACGCTCAATATGATAATCAGAAACGGCATCCAGCAATTGATTGGAATAGTGAATCACTGGGGTTAAAGCTGCCTCTTCAGCCAAATCGGCCAATTCTTCGGCAAAGGCCTTGATCTCTTCAAACGATCCACTGTGCGCCACCTGCGGCCAGCGCTCACTCAAGATCAATTGCAATTGTTTTTCCAATTCTGGGGCGATTCCTTTGGGCCAATCTGGCAATTGAATGCCCTCAGGAATTTCAGCCACCCATTCCGGACAGACATCTAAAAAACGCCCCAAGACATCAAACAGGGCTTCTTGACTGATCGGTTTGGGTAAAAAAGCCTTAAATCCGGGACAGTCTACGGTACTGACATTTAAAGGCGAGGCGGAGACGGCAATCACAGGAATGGCAGCCAAAGCGGGCTGGCTCTGCAGTCGCTGGCAGAGTTCCCGGCCATTGCTATAAGGCATGAAGACATCCAATAAAATCACATCGGGTCGAATCTCCAAGGCCTTTTCAAAGGCCTCTTGGGCATTTTCAGCTTCGTCAATAGACAAAGACTGGCCTGAAAGATAGGCTTTGATCAATTTGCGGTTGTCCACATGTTCATCGACAATCAAGAGGTTTTTGCCCGGTGAGAAGCGCCAATGGCTCAAGGCAAAAGGAGATTCAGGCAAACGCTGGGCAAGAGGCAAAACAGGAATATGCGGCAAATAGAGGGCAAAACAACTGCCTTTTCCCAATTCACTCGAAACAGTGAGTTCACCGCCCATCATTTCAATCAAACGTTTGCTGATCGTCAGTCCCAAACCGGTTCCGCCGTAGCGTTTGGTCAATTGGCGATCCTGCTGACTGAAGGGCTCAAAAATTTCTGCCAGAAAAGCCGGGGCAATGCCAATACCTGTGTCTTTCACATGCATCCAGAGACTGATCTCCTGGGGTTTGCGGTCAGCGCCTGCCTTCGCATAACAGCCCACGCTTAAGTGAACGGTGCCCGTCTCCGTAAATTTGACCGCATTGCCCAATAAATTAAACAAAACCTGGCGCAGCCGGGCTTCATCCAAAAACAATTGGGGCGGCAGATCTGGCTCACATTCCAAAATAAATTGCAGCCCTTTTTGCTGAATTCTGAGCGAAAAAATCTGCTCTATTTCCTGCAAGAGCCTGTGAATCACAACCGATTCAGGTTGGATTTCGAGTTTGCCTGCTTCGATTTTAGACAGATCAAGGATATCGTTAATCAAGGTCAAAAGCGCTTTACCACTGGATTTAATCGAAGAGAGATACCCTTGTTGCCGGGCATCTTGAATCAATTCTTCGAGCAGGTCTGTAAACCCCAAAACAGCATTTAAAGGGGTGCGAATTTCATGGGAGATATTTGTCAAAAACTCGGATTTAAACTGATTGGCCCGCTCAGCCGCCTCTTTGGCGACCTGCAATTCCAAGGTGCGCTCCTGCACGCGCTTTTCCAAATCTTGATTGAGGCTGCGCAGGGCCTCTTCGTTTTTTTTGCGCTGGGTGATATCGCGGTTGATAATCACACAGCCCGTAACAGTGCCCTGCTCACTAAAAACCGGGTTAAACAAAAACTCCAAAAAAACTTCGTGTCCGCAGATATGGCGTTTCTCTTCGACCAATTGGGCTTGCCCCGCCAAAGCTTTTGCGATATTTTCAGTCCACATCTGGGCTTGTTCAGAGGGCTGTTTGTGGATATATTCCCACAGGGAGAATCCGGGATAGAATTCGAGTCCTGCATATTCACGGGCAGCATTGCGCACACGGGAATTGAGCGCGACCAATTCATAATTGGGATTGATAAAAAAGATACTGTCGCCGCTGTTTTCAATGATCGACAGCAAGTTCTGCCGGTTTTGCAACATCTCTTCTTGGGCGCGTTTGAGTTCGGTAATATCTCTGGCATTGAGCGAAACGGCCCATATATCCCCCTTGTGATCGCTCACGGGATTCAAAAGGATGTGCTTCCACATCCCCTGCCCATTGGGAAGCGGCAAAAAACTTTCAAACGAGAGCGATTCTCCCGCAAAGACCGTTTGCAAACGGGTTTCAAACAGCGTGATATCGGGAAGATCATAATCTGTAATAATCGCTCTTTCAGTCAGATCTACCCCAAAAAAAAGCTGCATTTCATAAGCGGCTTCGCGATTAAAAGCCAAAACCTCATAATTTTCCCCCAATAAGACGTTGGCATCGGTGGTGCTGTTATAAATCGCATTGAGCTTGTATTCAGACAGGCGCAATTCCTCTTCGAGACGCCGTTGTTCAGTGATATCGCGGGCCAGGGTAATAATCATCGACAAAGGCAATTGTGAGTCCTGGGGCAAAAGCGAAATACTGGTTTGCAAAAATCGGGGCCCCTGGGGGAAATCAACCCGAAACAATCCCTCCGCCCGATGCTGTTGGCTCAATCGTTCGGCAAATGTGGCCATATCTTCGCTCATGCACTGATAGGGCGGTAACAAGTCGAAGAAAGATTTGCCCAGGGCCTCCTGCTCAGAAACCCCATAAAAACGGGCAGCAGCCTCATTCCACAAGATCACTTCCCGTTCGGCGTTCTGAATCAGAACAATATCATTTAAGCCATGTAAGATTTGAGGCAAATGCAATGCCAGATTTTCAGGCCTGAGGGGCATCACTGAACTCCTTTTCCGACAGGTTTAAACCGGTATCGGCAGTGGAATGGGCTGACAGCTCAGACGGAATCGTTTGGGGCAAAAAGAGGCTACTCAAACTGTGAATATCCAAATCAACAGGCTTGCCCACCAGCGCCAGCAACTTTAAAACGGTCGGATCAGGGGTAAAACGGGAGACGTGTTTTAACGCCGAACTCACCTGATAGCCCTGTGCCTCAAACATGCGCTGCAAAGAGCGGGAGGTAAAATAGCGCAAATTCCTGCGCATGCGCAGGCCATAGATCCCTTCTTCCCACTTACCCAGGAGCAAAAGTACCCAAGAATAATAAAATCCGGCATTGTGGTTGAGGCTCAAAACAGGCAGATGCCTGGGTAAACGCGCCAGCAAAGTCTCGGGCTCACGCACGTGATCAAGGGCATAATAGAGCACCACAGCCTGGACTGTGGCGGGGATTTCAGCCTCAGGGGAAAGCAGGAGAAAACGCGGGTCGGAAGGCAGATGGGTCTCTTGGGAAGAGATCACAGCCACCTGCAGCCACCCGTGTTGCTCAACTGTCTGTATGAGAAAATCAGGCCATTCCTGCCGTTCAAAGCGGCTGAGTTCACGCAGAAAGGCCTGTTCTTTGTAATAGCGATCATTGAGATGGATTTCCAAACCTTTAAAAGCAGCATAAGCAGGCTGGTAAAAATCTTCGTCGTAGTGCTGATTGAGGAAAACGCTGCTGCCGCGTTCGTATTCCAAATTTAAGACGCGGTAATCCAATTCCGCCGGAATCAACCCGGCCTGCTCGGCTTCCGTCCAGACGCGGGTTCCTGGGAAAGGGGTCATATGACTGAAATAGACAGAGGCCAAGCGGTCGAGATTGCGCTGCACAAAAGCATAGGTCTGGTGCAGGTCATCAGCGGTTTCGTCTTGGGCCCCAGTAATAAAATTGCCGTGGGCATAAATGCCAAAGCGTTCACAGAGATCCAATACCCGTTCATAATCACATTGATGGGTACCGATGCCTTTGAGATCGCGCACCAGACGATCCGAGGCCGATTCAAAGCCAAAACTGACCATTAAAACATTCATATCCCGCAGCAAACGGCACATATCTGGCGTCAGGGTATTGGAACGCGAAGAGCAGAAAAACTGGAAGCGTTTGTGGAATCCAGCCGCCCGAATGGCAGCCACCAATTCTTCAAGCCGGCTTTTTTTGAGCGTAAATAGATCATCAGAAATGGTAATATCCGTGATTCCTGGGAATTGCCGGGCAATCTCTTCCAATTCAGCAATCACCCAAGCCGGACTGTGAAAACGCCACTGGGGATTGACCAGCGGCGCAGAGCAAAAAGAGCAGCGATACGGGCATCCCCGTGCAGTGTGAATATGCAAAATGGGTTTAAAATCGGGCAAGCCCTTGAGCATCGCAGCAAACATCCGTTTGCGATCGGGATGGGCCAGCCGATCGAGGTCTTGAATTGCGGGGGCCCGTCCCTGGGCGATGACCTGGCCCTGCTCCTGATAAGTCAAACCCATGATGCCCTGCAAATGTTTGGGCACAAACGCATTTTGGTCCAATAAGCGCAGAACCTGCAGCAAGACTTCTTCACCTTCACCGGCCACCCCAGCATCAAATTCGGGCGGCAAATCGCTGGGATTAGAAGCCATGTGCGCCCCGCCGAGAATCAAAGGTACATTCAGTGCGCGCAAGTCACGGGCGGCCTCACGGGCCTGCAAAAGCGTCTCACTATACGCCGAAACACCGATTAAATCAGGCTTCCAGTCTTTGAGAGCCGCTGCAGAGATGGCAATTTCGACCTCACAGCCGGGCGCCTCTTGTTGAAGCCAAGCAGCCAAATAGCCCAGTCCCAACGAGCCAATGCGCTGACTGCGGGGCTGTTGAAAATCGTCAACATAGAGCAATCCGACCCGCAGAGCCTCACGCAGAGGGAGCGGCGCCTGTTCCCTCTGGGGTGCCGTCATGGACGTCCGATCAAGAGGCCATAGGCAAAGACGTCACTGTCTTGGAGAAAGGCTTGCAGAGGCAGCACCTGGCTCAAGCTCTGCAAAAGAGACTGAAACGATTCTTTGGCCGGCAGATGCTCGGTTAAACGATAGGGGTGAATCTGACGAATCTGCAGCCCTTGCAATTCAAGTTCTTTGCTCAAAGAGCGCAAGGTAAAGCGGTAATTTTGTTTGAACATTTCCAGTTCTTCAACCGCTGAGGGAAAATGGCCCTGCAGCAAATTGAGCAGATGCAGCAAATGCCCACTGTTTTCAACCAATAAATAAACAGGCCCATCAAAGGCCTGAATCGCTTGCCATTGGGAAGAAGCCAAACCAAATTTTTCCAAAACATGGGTCAAAATCAAAACGTCGGGTGCGTTCTCGCTGTCCGGGCTTAAATCCAGTGGTTCAGTCCAATGCTGGGACTGAAAGGAACTGTGTTTTTCGAGTTCAAACGAAAGCCAGCGATCGCCCCGGCCCAATTCAAGTACCCGCTGTTGGGGCGAAATCAAACCCAATAGCTGGGGCAAGACCTGCTTAAAATAGGACTCCAGCATTTTTTCGTATTCCAGCACCTGACTAAAGACCCGGGTGGTCCACTGCATCAGCGGATTAAAATGCTGATCGTAGGCCTCTTTGAGTTCGGGTAGGCTGTAATTTTCGTTGAGGTGTAAATAATGCTGCGGATCGAGATGTAAAAACTCGAGGTGCTCCCAATTGTCAAACGACGGATCGAGCAGGCCCCGGTTTTGGGTCTCTTGCCAGAGGGTTGTACCTGGCAGGGGAATCAGCGGAAAGACACTGATCAGCGGCATTTTGGGTTGGTTCTTGCGAATAAACCAATAGGTTTTGGCCATTTCTTCGTAGGTCTCTAGCGAAGAACCCACAATAAAATAGCCCCCCGAAAAAATGCCGTAGCGATTACAAATATCTACCGCCTGCTGGTGCTTGCGCACACTCGAATGGCGGTCTTTGAGATAGTGCAAGACCCGATCCGCCCCACTCTCAAACCCCCAAGAGATCACGCGGATATTCATATCGCGCAGGATCATGGCATACTCTGCATCAAAGAAACTGGTTTTGGCCATACAGCCAAAGGAAACCCGCTGATGTAACTTTTCGGAGCGAATCGCGTCGGCCAGCTCTTTGAGCCGTGATTTTTTGGTCACGAAGAGATCGTCGTAAAAAATAATATGCCGCTGTTCGGGGTAGTTGGCGACAATCTGGAGAATATCCTCCATCACTTTGTCAACCGAGACATAGCGGATCAAATTGGCCCGCTCGGAGTACATACAAAAATGGCAGCGAAAGGAACAGCCTCGCGAAGAATAGACGCCGCGGTCAAAGACCACTTCTCTGTCTAAAGAAGGCCACCAGGCTTTCATAATGTCTCGGCGGGGCAGGGGCAAAACATCGAGATCTTTGATCCGGTCTTCAAAGATCGTGCGCTGCAACTCCCCTTCGGGATTCCAATAGACCAAATTCTGAATTTCGTTGAGTTCGGGAGAAGTCAGTTCTTTGCCCCGCATCAGGTGCTGAACCAAACTAAACATCGGCTTTTCGCCCTCACCAATCACCCCCACGTCAATCAGCGGGTGGAGCGAATGCGGCAGCGCGGAAATATGCGGCCCGCCAAGAATCAAAGGAGCTTCTGGGCGGGTCTTGCGAAAGAGTTCGGCAGCCCGAATCACATCTTTGTATTTTTCGGAAAAAGCAGAGATCGCAATCAGATCGGGTTTGCGTTCGAGCAAGCGCTCGGGGTCGACTTCGAGAAAGACATCATCAAGACCCAATTGCTCAGACAGGTAGGAGGCAATGTAAGCAATGCCCATCAGCGGGCCGGCCTGCCGGTTAAATTCATTACAGGGGGCAAAAAAACCAATGCGCATAATAGGGGAGAGTCTTCCTCAGGAGAGGGGAGGACGGGTCCTGACTG
The DNA here is from genome assembly GCA_051715345.1 of Candidatus Blackallbacteria bacterium. GTDB lineage: Bacteria > Cyanobacteriota > Sericytochromatia > UBA7694 > UBA7694. Next base: position 102,006 of record JBPXJQ010000056.1, on the reverse strand, counting down.
CAATGGGTTGCAAGGCAGGTACACGGGGGGTCAACAGCCCAAGCAGGAAATTGACCAAGCGGGAAAGCGTGTGGTTCATGATTTCCTCCTTATGCCCAAACGCGTAGTTTCATACGTGTATCTTATAGCCCGACCCAACTTGAGCTGAATGAAAGCAATCAAGTTTTAATAAGTATTTAACAGTGGTATACTGACTCCATCCCAAAATTGTATTGAGGCTTTTGTTAATGAAACCCCTTGGTAAACGCAACAGTAGTGCCCCTATGAATATGAACAGCATGCTCGAACAGGCCCAGAAAATGCAGCAATCCCTGCTTGAAATTCAGGAAAAGCTGGCCGAAGAAGTGGTCGAAGGCAGCGCAGGCAATGGCGCAGTCAAAGTCTCTCTGACGGGCAAACACGAAGTTAAATCCGTGAAAATTCAGCCTGAAGCGGTAGATGCCGATGATCTCGAAATGCTCGAAGATCTGCTTGTAACCGCATTTAACAACGCCGTTGAACAGGCCAATATCCGCGCTTCTGAGCAAATGAGTTCTGTTACCGGCGGCCTGCCCATTCCCGGTTTGGACAGCATTTTTTAACCATGTCCTATCTCACGCCCCCTCTGGGTCGTCTGGTGGGGGCTTTTCAAAAACTGCCGGGGATTGGCCCCAAGTCAGCGCAAAGACTGGCTTTTCATATCCTCAAACAGCCCCAGAGCACGGTTGAAGAACTGGCCCAAGCCTTGCTCGACGCCAAGGCCCAGATCCGCTTTTGCTCTATTTGCAGCAATCTCAGTGCCCAAGATCCCTGTGAGCTTTGCACGCATCCCCAGCGCAGCAAGGCCACGATTTGTATTGTGGCCGACTCCCGCGACGTATTGGCCCTGGAAAAGACGCACGAATACACGGGTTCTTACCATGTGCTTCAGGGCCTGATCTCACCGATGGACGGGATTGGCCCTGAACAACTTAAAATTCGCGAATTGGTCCAGCGTCTGCGTGAACACCTGCAGGCCGAAGGCCAGATCGACGAAATTATCTTTGCCCTCAGCCCCTCGATCGAAGGGGAGGCCACCACACTTTATCTCTCCAAATTGCTGCGCCCGATGCAAATTCGCATGAGCCGGATTGCCTATGGTTTACCCATGGGGGGCGATCTGGAGTTTGCCGACGAAGTGACCCTGGCCCGCGCCATGGAAGGCAGACAGGAAATTTAAATGGGTTTTGATCTCTTGGATCAGAGCTTCGCAAGAATCCTGCTGATCAATTTTGGTGGCATCGGCGATGAAATTCTCTTCTTTCCGGTGATCGAAGATTTGCGCAGGCACTATCCCGATGCCCAGATCTCCGTGGTGGTGGAACCCCGCTGCCGCAGCATCATGGAGCACAATTATTTTATCGATCGGGTGCTCTGCTTTGATATCAAAAAAAACAAAGCCCCTGGCGATCTTTTGGAATTGCTGGGTCTCTTGCGCAATGAAGCTCCCGATCTGATTATTTCCAGTGGCGGCTCACCACTGGTGGCAGGCCTGCTCTTTCTGAGTGGGGCACCTGTGCGCGTGGGTTATGCCTCGCGTTTGAAATTTTTATTGACCCATCCGGTGGAACTCAACAAAGATCAATATGCCGCACGCATGTACCACGATCTGCTCAACCCCCTGGGTTTTCCGAATAAAAATCCGGTGCCGCGTATCCATTTGCCCCAACAGATCCACCACTGGGTCTCGGACTGGTTGGGCAAACAGGGCATTGGCGAAGCTGAACCTTATGTGTTGATTCATCCGGGTGTCAGCCTGCTCAGCAAAGAAAAACAATTGATCAAAAGCTGGGCCCTGGAAAAATGGGAGGCCCTGATTCGCCAATTGCTGGCCGAAAACAGGCGTGTGATTTTGGCCGGTGGCCCCGATGATGCCGATGAATTGGCCTATCTATTGGCCCATCTCGACCATCCCCTTTTGACCTCGATCTACGGCCAAACCCGTGATATGTACCAGCTCGGCGGATTTATTCAGCGCGCCAAAGTCATGGTCTGCGTGGACTCGGCCCCCTTGCACCTCGGCGTTGGGCTGGGCACAAATCTGGTGGCGATCTTTGGTCCGACCGATGAACACAAGCTCCTGCCCCCAGAGTGCCCCCAGATCAAAGTCATTCAGGCAGACACACACTGCCGCCCCTGTCTCTGGGCCACCCGCCAAACAACCTGTGAGGCCTTGAGCTGTTTAAAAGATATCGAAGTGGCCCAAGTTTATCAGGCCACCCAAGCATTTTTAAATGCCGAAACAGCCCTGCCCAGCAAAGATTAATTTGAAATTAACGGAGGTTTGAGATTTATTTTACCTTTGTGACGTCAGATTGAAGCAAAGATCGGCGATAATCAAAATAGCAAAAAGGAAGGAATTTCAATTCCATGGCAAATTTTTCAATCCGAGTTAAACCCGAAGTCGTTCAGGAGCGCGTTACCGCCGCTCAAACCCGTGATATCGATCGTCTGGCCGCCCAGTTCAAACTGGACAAAGGTCAAATTCTGGGAGATGGTGTTGACTTAAACGAAGCTGAGCATCTGCCCTTTGATGCTTTTATGCAGCTCTCTGGCAACGATACCAAAATCACCAAAGCCGACCTGCTCAAATTTGCAGGTACCGAAACCGAAGAAGATGTGATCCGCGAGTATGCCCGCAATATTGCCGCTTCTCTGCCGGCCAAAATTGCCGACACCACCCCCCGTCCCGACAGCCAACAGGTCGGAACCTTCTTGGAATTTAAAGTCAAAAAACGCGGTGAAGAAATCATCGTGCAGGCTGAGCGCTCGCTGCCCCACCAGGGTACCGAAGCTACTGCTGCGGGTGTCTTCAGCATTATCAATGGCCGCGACGCCAACCACGATGGCAAAATTGCCCTCGGTGGCGAATTGATGGGCAGCGCCTTTGTCAACACCGCCGGTGATGCCTTGAAACTGGCCCAGGGCGACAGCTTTGTCACCCCGACCGAAGCTCTCCAAGCCATTTTCGAAAAAGCCCAAAAATTCGCCCCTGCCGATGTGAGCATCAGCTATAACGCCCAATAAGCGCCCAATAAGCGAATTTTGGCCCTCCTGAATTTTTGCTAGCTCTTTTTAAAAAGTCCCCTTCAATTGAGAAGGGGACTTTGTCATGTCTGATTCGCTGGGTGTTAGTGCTTGAGTTTTTCGAGGTAATCGGGATAAAGCTGCTCAAAGCAGGGAGGACAAACCCCATGACTGAAGCGCATTTGGTAATACTGCCGAAAAAAGACCTCAAAGCTGCTGAAACTGCCATCGGGATTGCGAATTTGTTTGCAAGCGGCACAGACCGTTAAAAGTTCACTCCCGCTCTGGGTTCCGCGCAAAGGGCCTGTATCGACATGGAGAGAATGATCCAGATAGAGATGCAACATGCGCCCCTGAAAATGCCCGTGCAAATCGTGTAAAGCCGAGGTATAAACCCGCACATGGCAATGGGACTGATCTGCACGGTGTAAGACCAAAGGCGTCAGAGCCTCAATCTGGGCCAAATCGCTAATTAGCTCGCCACTTTCGGGCCAAGAGAAATGTAAGACCTGATCGAGATTGTGCCCCTGAATTGTCTCAAAGGCCAGGGCCAACAGCTTTTCTGCCGAGGGATTCATAAATTGAACCTGCTGTTGGTGATTGAGCACCAAAATCGCATCGGGGGTGTTTTGCAGGGTCTGTAAAAAGAGATTTTGGCGCACCCGCGCGCGTTTTTCTTGGGCGTGTTTGTAGAGCGAGATTTCGACCAAGGCATGTAATTCCCGCTCGCGAAAGGGTTTGATAATATAGCCAAAGGGGCTGGTCATTTTGGCCCGCTGTAAGGTCTGACTATCGGCATTGGCCGTGAGATAAATAATTGCGCAGTCGTGAATTTTTTGAATCGCCTGGGCAGTCGAAATGCCATCGAGATCACCCTTGAGATTAATATCCATCAAAACCAAATCCGGTTCCCCCTGTTGAACTTGGCGAATGGCGTCGGCTCCAGAATGCGAAGGCAAAAACACCTTATAGCCCGACTCTTCCAAACTCTCGCAGAGATCTTCCGCGATCATCGGCTCATCATCCACCACCAGGATCGATTTTCCCTGATAATTCACAGCGACTCCTCCAAATACGGTAAAAGTAGACGAAAGGCTGTTCCCACCTGTTCATCGACAAAAATCTGCCCGCCGAGTTGGCGGCTGAGGCTATTCACCAATCGCAAACCGAGAGAATCCGGGCTGAGAGGATCGACCTGGGAGGGCAGCCCCACCCCATTGTCCACCACGCTGAGTTCAAATACCCCCGCATCCTGCGCATGAATGTGAATCCAAATTTCACAACTGGACGAGACAAAGGTTGCCGGAAAAGCGTATTTGATCGCATTGCTGATCAGCTCATTCAGAATCAGGCCGCAGGAAATCGCCGCATCGACCCCCAGCAGCAAGGGCTCGCAGTCATAGTGGAGCTGAATGGCAGACAGCCCCAATCCATAATTGTGAAAAAGATGTTGACTGAGATCTTGGGCATAGTCAGCCAAATTGAGCTTTTCCACTTGCGGAGAGCGGTACAACTTTTCGTGGGCCAGGGCCATAGTCAAGACGCGGTTTTGGGTTTCGCGCAAGACATTCAGGGTTGTTAGATCTTGGGTGCGGCGCACCTGCAAACTCAAGAGACTGGAAATAACCTGCAGATTGTTTTTCATGCGGTGATAGACGTCTTGCACCACACTGGGCAAAACCGGACCGGAGTCCAACACAGCCTGAGCATCTCTGTTTTTAACGTGGATGGCCGCTTGGATCAGGGCCTTTTTTAAAGCAGCCAGAGCGGGACAAGGCCCCAATAAAAAATCATCCAGCCAACCAGCATCCAACCAAGTAATCGCTTGCTCTTCCAATTGTTCAGGCACAATTCCCAGCAGCCACCCCTCGGGTCTTGCCACTTTCCAAGCCTGCCAAAAGTCAAAATCAGCGGAAGCCGTCAAACACGTAATTAAAATCAGGGGATTTTTTGTATTTTCGGTCAAGAGCTGAGACAGCGGCAACTCCAAAAAGGGGATATCCAAACCAACCAAAGCCTGTCTGACAGCGTCAGGCAGATCTGTGCCACTACATATAACCGGCAGAAAAGACAATTGTGCCAAACTTCCAACCCCGGTGAACCCGAATTCTGTCTAAATTATAACAGCTTGCCCACTGAGCGCACGAAAATCCGACCAGAGAGCCTGTCCAAGCCAAGCTGCCTGTGTTAAGATGGGCGGTAATTCTGTCTAGAAATGACCTTGCCCATGAATATCGTCTTACTCTCCCCCCACTTTCCCGATCAACATTTTCGCTACGCCTGGCATCTCAAACAAATGGGGGCCAATGTCATTGGCCTGGCCGATGAGCCTCCCCATTTTCTCAAACCCCATGTGCGCGAGGCCCTGACCGACTATTTCTGGGTCTCCAATCTGGATATTTATGAAGATCTGGTGCGGGCCTGCGGCCAGATCACCTATGAATATGGCAAAATTGACCGGATCGAGTCCCTCAACGAACATTGGCTCGAAACCGAAGCAGCCCTGCGTACGGATTTTAATGTCTTTGGGGTCAAAAACGACACCATTGCCCAGATCAAGAAAAAATCTGAGATGAAAAAAGTGTTTCAGGCCAATGGCATCCCCTGTGCCAAAGGCAAGGTGGTCTACAGCCTCGACGAAGCTGTACAAACCGCAGAACAGTTTGGCTATCCTGTGGTGCTCAAACCGGATATCGGCGTAGGCGCAAACCACACCTACAAGGCCCACAATGCCGAAGAGATCATCGGTATTTTTGCGAAAAAATCCAACGTGCCATATATTCTCGAAGAGTTTATTGCCGGCCAGATTTGCAGTTTTGACGGGTTAACAGATCGCAGCGGTACGCCCGTCTTTTACACCTCGACCGTGTATAGTTCAGGGGTGATGGAAGTGGTCAATAACAATGACCATATCTACTATTACACCCTGCGCAATGTGCCCCCTGATCTGAAAGAGTTGGGCATGAAGCTGCTGCAGCTCTTTGATGTGCGCGAGCGTTTCTTTCACTTTGAATTTTTTAAACGCAGCAATGGTGAATATATTGCACTGGAGATCAATATGCGGCCCCCCGGTGGCCCAACCGTTGACATGTTTAATTACGCCAACGATTTTGACCTCTTCCGCGAGTGGGGCCATGTGATGTTACACAATCATTTTAACGCCCAGGTTACCCGGCGCTACCACTGTGGCTATGCCGGTCGCAAAAACCACATTGCCTACCGCCATTCTCACGCCCAGATCATGGATGCCTGTGGAGCTTGGATCTTGCAAGAGGGCCAGCTCAGCCCCATTTTCAGACGGGCCATGGGCGATCATTATTATATTCTGCGCTCGCCTGACGAAGCCGAATTGCTGGAATTGATGCAGTTTATTCAAGCCCCAGCAGATTAAAGGCCAAAGAGATCCATGGGCTGGAATCCAGAACAGTACGAAAAATTTAAAGCCGAGCGCTTCGCGCCCTTTGAAGATCTGCTGGCCCTGATCGATAAGCAGCCCGATCTGTCGTTTGTCGATTTCGGCTGTGGCACGGGTGAACTGACAGCCCGCCTGCAACAAGCCCTGCCAAGGAGCCACGGTCAGGGGTATGACAGCTCGGCGAATATGCTTAAACAAGCTGAGGCCTGGCAAAATGAGCAACTCCAATTTGAACAAAAAACCATTGAAGCGGTGAGTGGCCCCGGCCATCGCCAATGGGATTTGGTCTTTTCCCATGCCGCGCTGCAATGGGTCGATGACCACCGGGCACTGTTTGCCCAAATCTGGCAACAGGTCAAACCCGGCGGCCAATTGGCAGTGCAAATGCCGTCCAATCACAGCCACCTGACCCACCGGCTCTTGACCGAAATGGCCGCTGAAGCACCTTTTTACAGCGCTCTGCAAGGCTGGCACCGGCACTCGCCTGTCCTGGGCTTGGAGACCTATGCTCAATTGCTGTTTGAACTCGGCGCAGAAGCCCAAGTGGTGCAGGAAAAAGTCTATCCCCACGTCTTGAACGATGCCACAGGCATGGTTGAATGGGTTAAAGGCACTGCTTTGGTGCCGTATCTGGAACGACTCAGCCCCGAATTGCAAGGCCAATGGCTGGATGTTTACACCCAGCGGCTTGCAGACGCTTATCCTCAAACACCCGTATTCTACGGCTTTCGCCGCCTTTTGATCTGGGCCCGCAAACCACTTTAACCCCTCCACTCAAAGCAATCGGTCTCTGTTAGAACGATTGTTTTCTTTTCATTTTTCATCTTTTTGTTTTTTTTAAATTTTAATTAATTCAGTTCTCAAAACAATTAATTAGCATATATGCATATATGTATAGTTATATGTATTAACTAATGATTATTTTTGAGAGCGGGGATTGTGCCCATGTCGAGTCTGAAGCAGCATTTGAGTCGTTTATCTTTGGTATTTGGCCTGGGTATTCTGAGTATCGTTCAGAGTGCCTGTCACACCGGCTTGGTTCCTCCCCAACCAGATTCAGCTCCTGCTCGGCAACCCGACCAGCCTCAAACACAGGCAACAATCCCCGAGGTCAAAACCCATCCAGTCAAACTTACCGCTCGCTTTGATCGGGGTTTTAAAACCCTGTGTAGCAATTGCCGGGCCGAATACGTGCGCTTGGAGCTGCGTGGCCCAGGACATGTCAGTACCCCCCTCTATGCCATGGGGGCGGATCAAAATGGCTTTGTCAAAGTGCTCAACAATTCCCTGCAGCTCTCCGCCAATGTGCCCGAAGGCCCAAATTGGACAGCTGTCGCTGGGCTCTATGCCAATGCCGATCCCGAAGGAAAACCCATTTTAAAGGTGGGAGCGGCGTTTCACGTCCCGGTGACGGATCCCCAAGTTGAAATGGATTTGCGCGCCCTGCAAACGGCAGAGATCGTCAATGCCCTGCACGAAATTGGCTCGCCCAAAGTTTTAGATCCGCTGCAATTGGAGCAATACCAAGCCTTTACCGATGCCCTGCTGGGAGTTGAGCAGCAACCTGACGGCACCTATACCATGAACCGCTTGCCTGCAGGCCAAGATCCCACTCAGTTTCTCGACAGCCGCAAACTGGCCCAATTGATCAATCAAAATACAGTCGCCGAAGTCAGTCAAACCACAGCAGAGACCCTGAATCCCACTCAACTCAGCTCAATGCCAGAGCCCTTTAAAAACTTCCGCGCCCGCGAAATGACCGCCGGGCTGAGCCCGTTGGTGATGAACCCAAGTACCGGAAATCTGTTTAGCTTCGATATTTTGCAGAACAGCAAACGGATCTATGGCCTCAGTTCCGCTCTGGCTACCCAACCCCTGCAAAATGTGTTTAACCCGGTGGACTTGGGACAGGTGCAAAATATCTATCTTTCATTGGGCCAAGCCAACCCCAACGGTCAAGCCCCTGTTCCCGTCATGTATGTGATGGAGTATACCGGCATCAACCGTATGACACTCAAAGCCCTGAGCCAAAATACGGGTGCCCAGGTCTGGAGCTATAACTTTAACAATACCGACAGCCTGCAGACCCGCTTTATTCCGGTCAGCCAGAGAGATGATCGCGGCACGGCCACCACCGCTGATGATACAGATACGGTCTATACTGCCCTGCTGGCCGATCACTGGACCTATCCCGGCACCCGTGGCATCTACGCCCTGCGCGATGGCCAAATGCTCTGGCGCTTCTCCCACGATCAGGAATTCACAAGCTCGGGCGCTCTTTCCCGCGATGGAGAAAAACTCTATCTGATCACCCGCTCAGATCCCTTTACCAGCGCCAAACTGATGGCCGTCAAGACAAAACCCGAACAGCCGCCCGTCGGCCAAAGTGCCTGGACCCAACCCGTGGATCTGGGGTTTGAGGCCTTTGATACCTCTACCCCCGCGATCGGCAGCGACGGAACGATCTATGTCAACACCGTCAATACCGCCAATCAACAGGCCTTTGTGCAAATGCCAGGCCATTTGCAGGCCATCTCTCCCGAAGGTCAACTCAAATGGCGTGCCCCACTGGCCGTGGCCTCTTTTTTCCCGCCGATTATCTCACGTCAGGGCGGCGAAGACGTGATCTACACCAGCACAGAAGGGGCCAAACTTCACGCCCTGCGTGCTGATGGCACTGAAAAATGGCAAATTTCACTGCCGGGCACCGTGGGAGAAGGCCCCACCGGTTCACCCACGGTAGGTCTGGATCTCGCGGGAGAAAACGTCGTCTATGTGCCCTGGGGCAATGGCCTGATCTACGCAGTCAAAGATCAAGGCAACAGCGGAAAAATCCTTTGGGCCAAAGCCCCGGGGGGCAAAAACAACCGCACACTCTTGCTCAAAGACGGGGTGCTCTACGCCACAACCCTCGATGGCGGCGAAGGCCAATGGGTTCAGGTGCGCTCGTTTAAAGTCAATACCGCCAATCCCCCTGCCGATGCCCCCTGGCCCATGATGGGCGGCAATTACCAGGCCTCTGGCCGCAGTCAACTCCAGAACTAAGGAAGGAAACTCCCATGACCAGCATTTTTTCAGGACAGCTGTATCAGAATTTCGTCAAAGACAATAACCAATTCCGGCTTGAAAACTATGATGTGAATCGCTTTCAGCGCACAATTGAGCAAATGTCCAGTCAAGGTCTGGCTGAAAAAGAACTGCGCGAGGGTCTCGAATACCAACAGGCCAAAATGGCCGATATGCAGTCCAAGCTCAATGAACTGATCGAAAAGCTCAACAATGTCTACCGCCAATTTGTCGAAAACAAGACCATGTTCCGCAAGGTCAGCCAAGAACCCAAATACTATGGCACCAGTTCGATTCTCAACGGTCTGCCCAATATTGACAATCCCTCCGGACTGCCAGGGGTCTATCCCACTGGGCCCGACGGTATTTTGCCCTTTGACGATCCCGGCCGGATTCGCAATTACAGTTACAATCCGTTCTTTGGGGCCAAAGCCACCGATGTGAGCGACAAAACCCTCAACCGCACCTTTTGGGAAGAGCCCAACGAAATCTTGGAACGGGCCTATACCGAAAATGGGGCCTTTTGGAGCTCTATCGCCTATCTCTGGGGCTGGGATCTCGACCGTATCAACGCCACCTATGCCACCACCAGCAATAACAATACCCTGCAGGTCAATGTCACGGCTTTGCAGCCCAACAAACCGCAATATCCCCCCCTGCGGCCAGGGGATCGCTTTCCCCTCAACTGGCTCGACGGCCCTGGCGGCGCACCCGCCGATTACCCGGCGATCAATTTACGCGGCCTGCGGCCAGGTGGGGTGGATTATAGCCACGCCACTGACTCCATTGGCACAGGCGGAGATCCCGGTGCCAGCACCGCCCACATGAACGTGGCAGGCCAAAACAGCGTCAATTGGGGCTGGGAATTTGACGATTTGCCCCTCTCGCTGGAAGTAACGTCTGTGTCGGCTCAGCCCGACGGCAATACTGTGCCCACTGGCTACCGGGTGGTTTATGATATCCCCCCAACCCATCCCTTTTATGAAGATCTCAAGGTCCTCAATGGCACCGAACCCCAGATCAAAGACGCCCCCACAGAGATGGTCAAAGAGCGCCTAAACAATGCTGGCTTTGACTATACTGGCTCAGCCTATTTCCCAGGCTCGAACGTGGTCGGTTTTCAGGTCGGCCCGCTCTTTCGTACCAGCCGGGGGGCCTGGGTGGTCTCTCAGCCCGGTGAAAACGAATACTCTGCGCCAGGGGTTTATACCCCTGCAGATGGTCCGATTGCCGCATTTGACCTCTATACATGCCTGCCCGGAAGTGCCCTCACCGAAAATACCCGCGTATCCTTTCGCTACCGCTACCGGGTGCACCAAAACTCAGCCCAATTTGGCTCTACCTGGGATGACAGCGGTCCTGGGGTACCCAGCCGCTTTGGTTTTAGCCGCCACGATTGGTCAAGCAACCCAGCCCAGCCCGATGTCTATGGTGGAGGCAATACCTACGGTACGCCCATGCCCGCCACGTACCGCACAGTGACAAACGAGGCCATCCGCACAGCCGGAGGAGTGCCCATCAGTCTGAGCCTGGGCACGGCGAAAAACCCCAACACCTTTGGCTCAGATTATTTGCAAACCAGCGGATTTGAGGAACTGTTTGCCCAGGTCGTGCCTGTGCCTGGCCAACCCGACGCTGTGCGCGTGCAATTTCTCTTTCAGGGTGATTTGAACTCACTCGAAATTGAAGTGACCGATTTTCAGATCGTGACCTATGATGGCGATCTCAATACCTGGGAACAGGGCAAATACAATTCAGGCAATGTCAATCCCGTGATTTGGGAAGGCGATCCGGCCTTTACCCAGGCCGATAGCCCCTATGAAGTGATCAGCAAATACGTCCCAAACACCTACCAATTTACCCAATTCAACGACCAATACACCAACGCTTTCAGTGTTTCCGACCGCAATGATATCGTGCGCAGCCCCTGGGAATTTGGCCAATTGAATATCGACTCAGGCTCAGGCCTCAGCGGGGAAATGTGGCTCGACCTGAATGGCCGCCGCCTCAACCTCGACCATGATGCCGTGGTCGATCAGGTCACACTCTGGGACGGCACGGTTGCCGCCCCTGTCAACAGCAATACAGATATTTTGCAAAGTGCCGCCGTGGCCAAGGCCTATGCCTTTATCGACGTGGAGCACCCCGAAGATGATTGCGGCCCCAACCCCGAAATGGAAGTCGTTGCGGGTTCAGGTCCAGGCGAGCCCTTTGATCCCAGTGCCCCCACAGGGGGTATTCGCGTAGACTCCGTAGCCGGGTTTACGGTTGGCGATCAAATCATGATTGGCGGAGCTGGCCCTTACACCATTACGGGGTTGGTCAATGACGCGGGCTCTCCCGCAGCCGTCTCCACCGATCCGGTTTTTGATGATCCCGCGATCCCGACCTATGAATACCGCGCCCCCTTTGCAGGTCTGCCCCCTGGGGATCGGCTGGGAACCAGCCTGCCCGTGGACCCTGTGGCAGATTTCCCGCTGACAATTGGCATGATCACCTACAATACCTACGCCGATCTGGCCGCTGCTTTTCCGCCGCCCGCTTGGCACCCCCATGCAGGCAACCCGATGAACCCGCTCTATTGGGCAGAATACACCCAATCTAGCTCTCCGGCAGTACCTGCACGCCAAGAGGTGTACATCAATGTCCCGATTACCCCTCCGGCAGCAGGCGTCCTGATTACGCTGTTTAATGCCACACCCGTGCCCCCGCACGAGGCCCAATTTGCCGACTCCGACCCCCTGAGCAATTTTGCCCAACGGGCAGTTCTGATGGGCGATGAGGTCTTGCTCGGTGAGGCTGCCCGCAATCCCGGGACAACTGGGATTGCTCCCCTCGACCCCGGTCGCACAGCCAATCCCACTGCCGGGGATCCCAATAATAACGGTTTTACCTGGGCCGATGCGGATTTTTACGCCAATTTTGGTGTATCAACTGAACACGCCCCCTTTCCCGGTGAAGCCTTTACCGTGAACAATCCCAGCCGATTTATTACGGGCACAGAGAACGACCGCGGTATCACCACCAATCCAGATACCGCTGCAGCAGGCATCAATGGCACGGTCGACCGTGTGATGGGCTCAGACCTGAATATTGAATACAAGGTTTCAATTCCCACCAACGATGTCAATGTGCTGCGCAAGGAAAACAACCTGCTCTTCAATTTTGGCTCAATCGACGAGCGCGACTGGAGCATCGATATCCGCAATCCGTATATGGAATTCCGCACAGCGGGGGGGTATACCACCGTGCCACGCTACCGTGTGGATCCCGGTGGCAATATCTTTGACGCCTTTGGCAAAGGCTATTACGAAGACGATACCAGCAGGGCCCAATACAGCGCCCAAGATGCCCTCTCAGTACAGCGGGTTTATACCACAGCAGGTGGAGCAACCCTCAATAACCAGGTCAGCAATGTCAATAAAAACTATGATATGAGCAATTATGCGGCTTACAACAATGCTGCAGCCGACTTTGAGGACTATGTCACCAGCCACAACCGGCTTTCGATGAATGGCGACGATTATAACCTCTTTGACTATGTGCCAGATTTAAATCTGATTCCCGGAGACAGCGAAGGCCGCCGCTTTGGCGAATTGTATGTGGGCTCGCTGCCGAGTAATTTTTATTATTACCGCGAAAACCTCGACAATGGGGCTGTGGGCACAGGCGCGCCGTATACCGTGGACCGTGAGCTGAATGCCACACTTCAGCGTTTTAATAACGATGGTATGGGCACCCTCAATTTTAATGGCAGGGCACAAAACCTGCAGGGCCATTACGATGCTGCCGACACGACAGTGGTTCACAACCCGAATATGCCTGCTTGGTCGGGCGTGGTGCTGGGGGTGGCTGAACAAGATGCCAAACTCCGCAATGCCCAGCGCACCACCACCTCGGCTTTCTGGCGTGGGTTCAGCGGCGCAGATGTGCCCCTGGACTATTCCCGCAACGTGATCCTGGGCCAGACCAGCAATGTGACCGGCCCAGAACGGGCTGTGGGCGCCTCTAACAGCGTCTTCGCCACCATGCAAGCCGGAGGCTCTCAAATTACCCTACAAATGGCCAATCAGGTCAACCGCGCTGGCCATTTAATTATCAACGAATGGTCCAATGGGGGCGCCCAGCCCCACGCCATTCCCCTGCCGCTCTTTGATGTGGCCAGCTTTCCGCTCAATACCCCCACGACATATACCTTTGCCTCCTACGGACCGCAAACCGTTACCCGCACAGGAAGCAAATACCTGGCCAATTTCCAGACGGAATTGCTCGATGGTGTCGATGGCCTGCGCGATGGCAATATCAACGCCGCCTTGGCAGGCACCCTGCTCAGCAATGCGGGAGGTGTGGTTTCAACCACCCACCCACCCGCAACCTGGGGCGCTGGCCTGATTCTGCACGTGGATGATGCCAATGCCTTTGATGTCGAAGGTCCCCGCAATGAAGTCTATTTGGGCACAGATGACATGACCCGCTACCGGGTCGTACAAAAAAATGCCAATACCTATCCCCAGACACTGTTTCTGATACCCGTGAGCGGCACAGTACCTGCTGCTTACCAAAGCAATGTCCACACCGATCTGCAAATTCGCCAAATTGTCGGCGAGTACACCGTCAGTGTGGTGGATGCCGCAGGCAATCCCAGCGCCACAGGCGACCATGTGCGCATCAATTACGACGATCTCGGCACACAGACACCCGGCAATTTGGTCTCGGTCGCGCTGTCTTCGGAAATGGACCGTGTGGGCCGCGTGGCCCTGGGGGATCCACGCACACCAGGCGCTGATCTCGACGATCCACTGACCCTCACGGTCGATGAAAGCCAACGCATTGCCCCCGAGGTCTTTCCCTCGCCCCGGGGCTACGTACAGGCCGATGCCCAGGTCAGTTTAAATCTGGTCAGCCAGGACAGTGATGGCAATCTGCGCCCGCGCAAGCTCAGATCTGTGCGGGTCGAAATTGAAAGCGGCGAGCAGCTGATTCCCAATAAAGTGGCCCAGAGTTACAACACCACAGGCCCCTTTGACATCAACGGCACGTGGCCGATCGCAATTTACGAAGGTGAGACCCAGCTCAATCCCTATGTGACCAGCGATTTGGAGATTCTGGTGGGCCATTACCAAGGCATCACCAACGGGTCCAATGCCACCAATACAGTCAATCCCTCCATTGATGTCACCGCCACCGATGGCTTCTCTGTTGGGGAAGAAATTTCAGTCAATGGCGAACGCCGCCGGATCGCAAACATCACCGGCAATACAGTTCGGCTCGATGCGCCCCTGAGCAATGTCCCTCTGCACGGAGATCGGCTCAATTTGGGCAATGGCCTGGGAACACGCGATCTCTCGCTGTTTTTAAACAAGACCTATGCCATGGCCGCTGGCGCACCCGTGCGTGTGCATCTGGAATATGAGGAATACGATGTGGTGGGCTTCCCGCCCAGGGTAGATACCACTGCACCCGTGCGCACCAGCACCGAATCGATTGGTTTTGGCGACCCCGATCCCAGCCAGCGCATGGAGATCAGCGGATTCAACACAGGAGATGGCAGCGCAGGCAACCCCCTGCAGGTGGTCGACAGCACAGGCTTTAATCCCGGCGACGTGGTCAATATCAACAGCCTGACCCGCCGAATTGTCACCGTTGCCGGCAATGATCTGACCTTCGATCTGCCTGTGACCACCGCCCTGGGACAAATCGTGGACATCGGCACGATCTACCGCAGCAATTACGAAGACTTCTTACAGGTTGGACCGGGCCGCTCAGGCGGTAGCTTTGAGAATGACTTCACGAAAGAGCTGAAACGGATTATCGACAATCCCGAATACCAGGATATTCTGCGCTATGGTTTGATGAAAAACCTGTTCATCAGCGCCTCCAGCAATGATCCCTTTAACAATATCATTTCGTCCAAGTTGTACTTGAATTGGATGCGCACCAAACGCCAATTGGAGATCACGCAGACCTCGTTTATGGCCTATTTTAAATCTGCTTAAACTGACCGCACCTGGTTATGGCTTTTGCCTGGGAGGGGGCTTGCTCCCCCCCAATAAAGCCTGCACTTCCGGCAGACGGCGCAGACGAAAGAACTCACGCCCCTGCAAAAGGGGGTCTTTCTGCAAGTCAGGGGCCATTTTCAAAGCCCGTGTGAGCGGTTCCAAGGCCTGGTTCTCCTGCCCCAATTGGGCCATTAAACTGGCAATCTGCAATTGCAAACGGGCGTTTTGGGGCTCATATTGGCGCAAAGACAAATAATCCGCCAGGGCCATTTGTGGTTTTTTTTGCAGCAGGGCCATTTCGGCCCTGAGTTTCAGCAATTCAGCTTTCTGGGTTGGGTTTAAACGCTGCTGAAAAGCCTCGACCAAGACAGGCTCTGCTGCCTGCGGCTGTTTGAGCGCCAAAAGACTGCGGGCACGGCCCAAAAGTGCATCGGGCTGGCCGGGTTCTTTTTTGAGAGCCAAAGCATAAGCCGCAGCCGCCACAGCCGGCTTTTGCAAGAGAGCTGCCAACTCTGCTTTTTCGAGCGGTTTGAGCTGCTTTTGCAGGTACTTTTCAATAAAACGGTAATCATGGAGTGCGGCAGCCTGGTTTTTGAGTTGCTGATGCAGCCAGGCGCGGTTCCAGCGTGCATCGAGATGGTGGGGTTCGATCTGCAAGAGCTGGGTGAGATGTTTGAGCGCAACTTTGTTTTGACCTTGACGCAGCTCTATCCAGGCCAGATTGTAGAGGCTATCTGTATCATGGGGCTCCAACTCCAGCGCCCGGATTAAATCGGCAACTGCGGCTTTGTCTTCGCCAATCTGGGCCCTTAAAACACCCCGGTTGTACCAGAGGGAAGCATCTTGGGGGCTGTCTTGTAAACGCCGGGTATGGGTCTGAATCTGGGCATAAACAGCCTGCGAATCCTGATTGCGGGCCAAAACTGCCTGCACAGCGCCACGCTGAGACCAGCCCAAGGCCCCCAGGGTGAGGACCGAGCCCAAAAGCAGCAAACGGGTCAGGGTCTTGTATTTCACTTCTGCCTCATCAAGATTTGGAGTCTCTGTTTGAGTGTAACCGCCTGAGAATGAGGGGTCAAGGCAAGCAAGAAAAAGCACAGCCTAAAATCTTGATAAAGATCAAAATCTCACACAATCTGTATCATCTTCTTGCTTCAGATTTAAAACTAGACTGGTTCTAGTTGATCCTGAGGAAAAAAATATGAAAAACCATCATTTGCTCTTAAGCTTGGCTTTGCTCGCATTCTGCGGGACAGGCACGGTTTGGGCTGCTCCCAAGCCCTCTCCCAAGCCCTCCCCACAACCGACGGCCACAGCAAAACCTGTGGTAACACCATCACCACGGTTAACACCGCCCGCCATTCCAACACCTGCGCCACAGCCCTCCCCTGCGCACTCGGCTCAGCCTGAGGCACCGAATAAGGCTGCTCAACCCCCGCATCTGGCGATCAGCCTGCAGGGACTGGGTGCGCTCTCTTGGGGTAGCGGTTGGATACCCTCTCCCGGCCTCATGTTGGGCCTGGAATACGACTGGGATCCCCATTGGGGGGCATTTGCAGGTGCCGGTGGTTTTCTGCAGAACAATGGCTTCAGCACCTATTTACCTCTCAGTCTGCGCTACCGTCACCCCCTTAACCCAGCACAAACGCTTTTTGCGGGCGCAGGCGGATTTCTCGTCTTGGCCCCTGGCGCGCCGCTTGTGCCCGGCGCTCTGCTCGAAGTGGGCTGTGAACACAAGCTGGACCCACATTGGTCCCTGAGCCTGAGTCTCGACACAGGCCTGTCTTTTGGTACATCCATGGCCTTTACCACAGGATTGAGAGGAGGTCTGAATTTTAGACCATGAAAACACATCAACGCATCGCCCTAAGACTCTTGGCATGTTTGCCATTGCTCAGCTTTGGCTGTAGTCAAAATATCCCCTATACAGGTCTCGAACGCGGCGCTGGAGGACTGGTCTTTGGCCAGAACTCAGCCAAAACTGAAACCCAAAAGAATACCCCACCGATCATTCAAAATCTGACCGCCAACCCCACTGCCAAAGTGGCAGCTGAAGACAAGATCAGCTTCACGGTGGAAGCCACCGACGCCGAGAAAGACACACTCAAATACTTTTGGAGCAGTGATTCGGGCCAACTCTCAGCGACAGAAGGTTATTCGGTCTTCTGGCAGCCTGGCAAAGGCAAGAGTGGCGTTGCCACCGTCAGTCTGACGGTCAGTGACGGCAAAAGTGGTGAGTGTCAGGCCTTTGTCAAATTGGCTGTGGAGGCTTCAGGCGCGGCTCAAGTGGGCCTGATCTCCCGCCTGAGCTGCGCCACTGGCAGCGGCGTGCGCGAAGAACTCTATCGCAACGAAGGACTCTAACCATGTACAAGCACAATCTCCCCCTGCTTTCTCTCAGTCTGGCCTTAAGCACCCTTTTGGCCTGTAACAGCACTTCTCCT
This sequence comes from Candidatus Blackallbacteria bacterium, assembly GCA_051715345.1. Lineage (GTDB taxonomy): Bacteria > Cyanobacteriota > Sericytochromatia > UBA7694 > UBA7694. Next base: position 84,037 of record JBPXJQ010000056.1, on the reverse strand, counting down.
CTGAGTGGCCAGCGCCCGAGTGGTGTGGCTAACGAGGCCACCCTTGGCAACAGCCCCCCGATCATTCAGGCCCTGATCAGTTCCGCCTTGAGCCTGAACAAAGATGGCAGCGCCACGCTCAAAGTCGAGGCCTACGACGGCGAAGGGGATCCACTGACCTATCGCTGGAGCAGCACCCGTGGCAGCCTCAACAAAAGTGAAGGTACCGAAGTAAGTTGGAACCCCCTTAAAAATGGCAATCCAGAAAAAGGCATTGGCATTGTGATGGTCGAGGTCAGCGATGGCAAATACACCACCCCAGGTGCGCTCAATATCTTGATCAAAGCCGACGGCTCAAGCCAATTGGAGGTAGATACCCAGGCCAGCAACCTGCTCTGCAAAACAGATCCCAGCTCGGGCAAAGCCGTGGACGTCTTGGCCAGCGATGATCGACTGCCACCGCTTAAACTTGGCAGCAACACACTCGAAACCCTGAGTGTGAATCTCGATGGCGAGCCCAATGAATGGCAGAATATCCTGCCCGTGGCGCAAGATGGCCCCCGCGATACCGGCAGCAGCGAGAGCAGTCTGGATCTGCGCGCCCTCTATCTGGCCCGCGACGCCCGCCATCTCTATTACCGCCTCGACACCTGGGGCAAACCCGATCCAACCCGGGCCCAAGATTACCGTCTGAGTATGGGCTGGACTGGCAATATCTACAAAGACGGTCTGCCCGAAACCACGGGTCTCGAAGTGGGAAGTGTCGTAGAAGGCAAAATCCCGATTGTAAACCTGACCAGCCTCGACAAGTTGTACGTAAGCGGCGTGGTACGCGCGAATAATGGCCTCGGCGATCGCACCCGTTTGGTCAAATTATTAACGGCACCTGAGCCTGTCCCCACAGCGACACCTGCCCCCATTAGCGGTGGAGGGAATATCGGCGGGAATCTCGTTGCCAGTAATATTTTCAGCAATTTCTCTCCGGATATCAGCTATTTTAGCGATCCCAGCTGTCAGCCCAGCTTTAATCTGACCCAGTCCTATCGGCTGGCCGGGGTGGTCAATTACCACTCAACCACCCACAATGGGCCTGTGGAGATCAGCTTAAAGAGCGACAGCGGTCAGACCTTTGGTCCCTGGTCGGCCAGTGGCGGCACCGTAACCAGCAGTACCAGCGCCCGTACCTGGAGCGCCCGCCCCGCCAATGTGGTCCTGCCTGCGGGCCGTTATACCGTACAAGACTCCAGCAACAGCACCTGGCTGTTTAACAGCGGTTCAGGCGGCTGTGGTATCAGCGTGGTTCAGGGCCTGGCCCAATAAATTTAAATTAGAAAGTGTACAAAACCATGAAAAAATTACTTCTCCTCGGTCTCCTGGCGCTCTCACTGGCGGGCTGTGATCCCCGTCAAAACGTGGTGATCAACACCCCCAGCACAGGCAATCAAGAGGCCAAAGTCAACCGCAAGCCGATTGTGCAGCAGATGAACGCCAACCCCACCAATGTGAGCCGGAAAGAAGATATTATCAGCTTTAAGGTCGTGGCCGTCGACGAAGACGGCGATATCTTAAAATACGTTTGGGCGGCCACCAAGGGCACACTCTCGTCGACCCAAGGGGAAATTATCACCTGGATGCCACAAAAATCGGATGGCAGCCTGGAAACTGGCGTGGCGATTATTTCGGTGCTGGTTTCGGACAACAAAGGTGGCACGGATACCTCATCGGTCAACGTGACCATCGACAGCTCAGGTTCAGCCAAAGTCGAAGGCAAATAGCCCCAAAGCGTCGGCTTAAACAGAAGCCAGCTCTTTTTCGCGCTCCTGCTTGGAGCGCGTTTTGAGTGGGCGCATGACAATCTGGCCCGTGAGCAGGCGCATGGTCTGGCCGATGCGCTTCCAGATCGGTTGGCGAATATAGGGCACACCGTACTTCTGACAAATGGCCTCCACTTCGGGCTGGGCCAATTGGTATTGGCGCAGAGTGAGATCGGGCCAGAGGTGATGCTCGATCTGGTAATTCAGCCAGCCCTGCAAGAAGTCTTGCCAATCGCGGCCCCCCGTAAAATTGGCCGAACCCACCACTTGGCGAAGGTAAAACTCAGCTTTGTCGGAGACAGGCCCCTCAAAACGGTAGACATCGTCGCCGGTGTGGTTGGGCACAATGATCAAAAAGGTGTGCAAATTGGTGAAAAGCTCTGCCAGCACACTGGTGAGCAATACATTCAGCGCAGCCGACAGGCCCAAGGGTAAAAACAGTGAGGGAATCAGGGCAAAGCGAAAGAGCGCATAGGGAAAGACACAGCGCAGCCAAAATTCGCCACTGCCTTTGCTGAAGGGCCACCAGAGCGGAGCCCCATGAAAAATCGCGGGCTGATGCCCAGCGATGCGCTCTTCGAGCCCCTGGCGCCCCGGACGCGAACGCTGCTGCTGCAAAATCCAGAGCGTATTGGGCGCATAATAGGTCAATTTCCAGGTAACCATAAAAAACGAGGCCACGGCATATTTGAACCAAATGGGCGCCTTGATACGGCGCATGAGCTGCACGCGGTCTTCGAGGATATCCGGGTCGAGTTTTTCGCCGGTGTGGTAGTGGTGTAAGACATTGTGTTCAAAGTCCCAGGCCTCGGGCACGAGCCAATCGGGCCAGTCAATCCAGCGCCGCCAGCCCCTGGCAAAGCCTTTGCTGGTATAGCGTTTGGGAATATTGGGCACGCGGTCATAGCCCCGGTGGCGAATGTGGTGATTCAAACAGCCCCAACGCGCCATTTGGCCTGTGCTTATTAGCAAGGCACTGATCGGATTTGGCAAGAGCCAAGCCGTGGCATAGCCCAGAAAACTGCTCAAACGGCCCCAGCCCTCTATTTTGCGCAGGTGCTTAAAATCTGCTTCGGAGATATTGGCAATCAGGCGTTGGTGCAAGGCTTCAAGTTCTGCGCCAAAGGCAGCATAGTCGAGGTTTTCAAGGCTTTCAGGGATGGGGGGGGATGTGGTTTGCATGGCCTTCATGATACCAGATTCACAGGGGGAGAGGAGGGAACTGCTCCGGCTGCAGGGTCCAGAAATGGCTGCAATAGCGAACGGATTTCGCGACAGTCCAGCCCCCCCATGCGGCGCAAAGACAGCTCGGCAAAATTCAGCTGATTGGGGCCAGGGCTGGTCCCTTCGGGGATACCTCCCCCCAGAAAATAGACATCTGAAATCCCAAACTGCTCCTGCAGAAAGGCTGCGTAAGCCTGCTGCAAAGGAGCGATGCTGCTGGCGTTGGTCAGGTAAACCAGTTGATTGCTGCCCGGACGGGTCATGGGAATGGCATTCATAAAATTGGTATAACGGATATTCCTGCGCGTTTGCAAATCATCCCTTAAAGAATCATCTGGCGGTAGTTCGGGGTTAGGGGGCGATTCCAGCACGCCTGGGGCGCGTGTGACCGTGAGACCTGCGGCCTGCAGCTGATCTTCTATTTCGCGCATCACAGGCTGCAACACGCGCCCCAATTCGCGATTGCGCTCACGCATGCGACCCAATTCAGCAGCCTCCCAGGAGCCCGGCTCGGCCATTTCCAGTGCGGCTTTGAGCAGGTCGTCATTGGCGCCAAAATCGTTGATCATGATTTCACCGGGCCGCATGGGCCGCATGTGCATGTCAATATGGAAATCGGGCTGAGAAATAAAGGTGAGGCGTTCGACCGGGATGCCGAGGTCTTCGGCCAATACACCCTTGGTGATTTCCATTTTGGCCAGAAAGTCTGTGGCCTGGCTCCGCAGTGCGCTGCGCTGCTCGGGAGCCACCGGGCCACGATTGAGGCGCTGGGCGGTATCATCAATCAGGCGGCGGGTATCGCTGGGTAATTGTTCGAAGGGCAGCGCCAACCCCATGGCACTGCGTTGAGCAGTCAATGCTTCAGGCGTAAAGACTGGGGACGGGCTTTGCTGGTCACGCAGCTCCAGCAAGCGGGTGGAAGTCAAAAGGCTGTCATAACCCACAATCGCATAAGCATCGCCATTGGGCAGGGTACCAATCAGGGTATTGCCCCCCTCGTTATAGGTCTCGCTGACCCGGCCATTGGGGAAACGGGCTGCCAGCTCTGCCGCACTGCGGCTGTTTTGTCTGGCCACTCCCCCCTGTACATCAGGTGTGGGAAGAACATCATTGCGGTCAATCCGCTCGATATTCGCAGTGTGCACACCTTGGGTGCCAACGCTGCGCCGTCCGGCCCGGGTCTCTGTGCGCACAAAATCGCGTGTAAACTGAAGGGCTTGATCGGCCTGGGGATCTGTGGGCAAAAACACCAGGGTACCATCCTGGCGGGCCAGTTTGTCATCTTCGCCCCATTCAAAGACGTTCCCCCCCTCGCTTTCAAAAAACTGCAATTGTGCTTCACCCGTTGCACCGGTTTCAGCCGTTGCACCTGATATACCTAGGGCGGCCAGCAGTTCAGTCTGGGTATTTTCAGGCTGAACCATCCGCTCGCCATCAATAGTTATGCCAATTTCCACCTGGAGATTGACCTGATAACCGAGGTCGCCGGAAAGGTTGAGTAGGTCTTGGGCATAGCGGTTCTGAACATCTACCGCCTGGTTGTCATACCCCAGATAAAAAGGCATTTCAAAGCGCTCAATGCGGCTGCTGAGGTCTTCACTGGTCGGAGCAGTGGGGGTCAGATTGGGGAGAAACAGATTGAGAGTATTGAGGGTTCGGCCCACTTCGATCTGGGCTTCGGGTGTGAGGGTATTGCGGGTAGCCAGCAGCTGGGGGTAAAAGTTAGCAGGTGCAGGCCTGATTTGCAGCTGAGAAATCAGCTCCAAAGCTGTGCGCTGCTCATTGGGATTGAGGGCACTGAAGCGTTCGTTAAATTCACTTTGTTGGCGGGGGGTGACATTCAGCAACAGCTGCTCTAGGGCTTGGGAAGTAGCGGTCTCAACAGTGGGGGGATTGATGTCGCTGCTGGCTCCTGGCTCTGAAGAAGTCTGTAACAGTGGAGATTCGGCCAATACGGCTGCGGCCTGTTGAAATAATTGTTGTGACTGCAACAAAACCTGTTGCTGCAAAACCATTTGCTGGCGCTCAGGGCTTTCAAGAGGCAAGCTGGCCAGTTGGGGCGCAAGCGCCTCTAATTGCTGTGTCAGCTGATTTATGGCTGCAGGCAGGTTTTCTTGCTGATAGCGCCGCAATATGTCCAGAGATGAAGCATTGGGGCCACTTTGGGTCAGCTGCTTTAACTGCTCTAGGGCAGTGCTGAGCTGTCCAGCACTGCGCGAAAGGGTTCCAGAGTCAGCACTGCCCAAAACCAGCACATCATTGAGCTGGTTTTGCAGGATGGCCTCTGGCTCAAGCGCTCGAAACTGAGCCGCATCAGGTGAATTCGCGGCTTGAGGGCCTGCTGTGCGAATGGGCGTTAGACCCGTACTCGCAGCCGGTTGTGCTTGTGTACGTTCAAATTGAAGGGGGCTTAAAGTGCTGTTGCCGATTTTCATATCTGAATTCCCTTGGCTCAATTGCGCAAAAAAAATGACAAGACCCATGCTAAAAAATATGACTGTATTTTATAGCATCTGGCGAGATTTTAGAGCCTCTGGCGAGAAAAACTAAAGAGTCCTTATTCGGCCTGTGCGCCGACCGGATATTAGGATTTGATTAAGATACACCTGTAAGCCTGATCCCGTTCTATAATTAAAAAATGCCTTTTTTGCTATGCCTATTTTAGAAAAGTCTGAGGAGACGCCTTTATGTCCACCGTTTCGAACACCCCCACCCCCGTCATTACCCCCCAGACCCCATTGACCTTTCCAGCCAAAACAACTGCAACAACCCCCGCTGTTGACAACAAGCCAACCCCCGAAACAACTGCGATTGCCCCCCAGGATCAATTGAGTTTTGGCTCTTTGAGCGGCACCCAAGCCAATGGTGCGCCCCACTTCACTGAATACCAAGTCAAACGCGGTGACACCCTCAGCAAAATCGCGCAAAATCTCTGGGGCAGCTCCGCCAATTATATGGATATCTATGAAGCCAATAAAGATCTTTTGCGCAACCCCAACGATCTCCATGTCGGCATGACGCTCAAAATTCCGACCCCCTCCAACAGCGTGGACTTTCCAATTGGCAAGCCCGTTGAAACCCCGCCTGTAGAGACAGCCCCAACCACTGAGCCCCCAGCCACAGAAACACCCCCTGCGGATCCCCCTGCTACAAATGCGACGGGAACAACCGAAGCTCCCCCAGTCACAGAAGGCCCCCCCGCAGAGCCCCCTGCCCCGCAATTCACAGAAGTAACGGTCAAACCCGGCGAATCATTGAGTATCCTGGCTTTGCGTCATTTGGGCGACTCTGAGCGCTATCCCGAAATTTATGAAGCCAATAAAGATATCCTCTCAAGTCCTGAAGCCGTCAGAGCAGGCATGACGCTCAAAATCCCTACCAGTACAGCAAAAGCCAGTGACGAGACAGGAGAGGCCAGTGCGGTGGCTGAGGCTGCCCCTGTCGATGCAGAGGGCATGACGCCGAGAGCGGCAGAATTGTATCAGGCCCTGAAAAATTACCAAACCCACCACAATGCCCTGGGCAATACCAACCGCACACAGACCACAGATGCCGAAATGCGGGAAATTGCGATTGAATTGGACAAAGCGGGAGAAGCCTTTGGTGTCGACCCCAAAATCATGATGGCCGTCTATGCCCATGAAAGTGGTGGATTTAACCCCCGAGCCCGCAGCAACACAGGTGCTGGCGGCCTCGGACAATTGACCGGGATTGCCATTCGCCAGGTTCATTATATGGCGGGCATGGCAAAAGGCCAGCGCGGCAGAGAGCCCTTTACCCAGTTCCGCGACAATTTTGTTCAAAGTGAAACAAAAATCAGTCAACGCTATGATATCAAACAGAATATCTGGACCTCGACCGCATACATGGCCTATGAAATTAAAGACCGCAACAATGGCAACGTGGAGCGGGCTTTGGAGCGCTACGGCGATCCCAATGTCAGCACCTATGAAAACAAAGTGAACAGCGAATACAGAACGCTCTTTGGCACAGACCTTTTCTAAGCACCCAGCCGAACCAGCTTATTCAATAAATCTTCCATCGCAGTATCGAGGTTCTCACACAGCCCCGAATGGAGGGGTGAAAGTTGAACAATGGTACTGCGGGGGGCCACCAGCCAGTGCAAACGCTCCCGCTGCGGAACAGGGCCCAAAGGACCTTTGCCTTCGCAGATCAGGGGAATGGTCTTGAGATAGTCTTCCAACATTTGCAGATCGAGTTGGGGTGCAAAGGCCTTGAGTCGGGAAGAATCCAGTTCAATCCGGGCTTGCAAATAGCGCTTGGCCTGACAGGCCAAGACAATTCCGACGTTGATAAACTCCTGTCTTTCGACCCGCGGCATGACGCGAATCACCGCATATTCATAACTGCAAATGGGCATGCTGGGCTTCCTCGAGAAATTTTCGCGGACCTTGCAGACGGGAGAGAAAATAATCCAAATAAGCCTGTCGATGCGCCTCGACACTCTCAAAAGCGGGCACATCTCCCAGCCACTGATCGGGAATCAGATCCAGAATCGCCCGCAGACGCTCGGGCGTCAGCAGCGGGGCCAGTTTGGCATCGGCCTGGGCCAATTGGCTGGCACTGGCAAAGGGCAAGAGCACATGGTCTTTGATTTGGCTAAACGGGCTCAAACTGCGGGCTTGATAATCTTGCCAATTGTGGTGAAAAAACAGCGCTGCCCCATGATCAATCAACCAGAGATGCTTGTGCCAGATCAGCATATTGGCATTGCGGGCCGTGCGATCCACATTCGAACAAAAGGCATCCAACCAGACAATCTCTGACGCCAATTGAGAGTCCTGCTGCATTGGTTTGGGCACAAGTGGCTCAAAGGTAATCGAACCAGGCAAATAGTCCAGGGCCAGATTAAGCCCCGCACTGGCCTGAATCAGCTCTTGAATTTCAGGATCGGGTTCGGCGCGCCCAAGTACCGGGTCGAGTTCCATTAAGACCAACTCGGGCATGCGAAAACCCAATATGCGCGCCATTTCACCGACAATCAACTCAGCCACCAAGACGCGCACACCCTGGCCTGCACCCCGAAATTTAAGCACATAGGTGCCATCGTCATCGCCTTCGACAATCGCAGGTAGCGACCCCCCTTCGCGCAAAGGCGTCAGATAACGGGTGACATGAACAGTTCTGAGTTGCATCTAAAAACGCCTTTCAGTGAGGGCTGAGTGCATAACGCTGTAAGGCCTGCTGATGAGAGAGAATATTCTCTCCATCCGCCCCAAAAACTTCGGGCCTCAAATTGGCCAAACGTGCTTGAAAAAGCGAGGGAAAAAACTCGCCATTGGCAATATTCAAATACGCTCCCATGTGGTGGAAAGAGTGAAACCACAAAGGCGGGGTATAGACAATATCTCCGGGCTGGACCCCCTCATAGACGAGGGCCTCAGCCATCACGCCATCGTCCAAAAGATCGGCATTTGGAATAAAAAGAACAATCCCCGGTGTGCTGGAGATCAAGCGGGTCTTAAAACGCGTGTAATAAGCCGGGGAAAAAAAACAAACACTTGTTTGACTTCCCGCTTGGGCAAAGGTGGTAAAGGTATCGTAATTATGGGCATGGAAATTTTTGCTGCGTTTGTGAATTTCTCCATTCCCACGGGAAACACTGAGCACAGTATTGAGATAAATTCGTTGAAAATGCTGCTGCAATAAGCTCGAATAGGGAAAAATCGCGGGAGCAACAATATTTCTCCCCAATTCGCTGGAGGGAAGAACATCTACCTGCACACTGAAAAGGTGCTCGGTATTGAGGATTTCAGAAGAGATAATATATTTGTAGAAAAGGGCTTGGTATTCTCGCAAAATCGCCTGGGGATCCACCGCTTGAGAAGAGGCAATTTTCAGGCGCGAAAAGGCATCGACCAATTCATGGTAATTTCTGATTTCCTGTTCCCCCTGGTGGGTACCAAAGAGATTAAACAGGTTGATTTTTACCTGCTTAAAAATTTCCAGGGTTTTCTGGTAAGCCTCTTCGTAAGCAGGCAAGCCATTCACCACAAAGGGGATGTCTGCATGCAGCAATTCCAAAACAGTTGCCCCGTTTTGAAAGTCTTTAGCGGTGATGCGTTTGACGGATAAGATCGGCTTTTACCCCCGGTTTTTCTCGCTTTGTAAGTATAACATTGATTGGGTATTGGCTTTTTAGAAGAAAACGACAGGGAAAGCCACTCCCGAAAAAGCCCTGCTGAGGCCTTATCACAAGCTATTTTCCATGCTACATTGAATCCAAATTCAATCCAAAATCTTTGCAAACGAGGCAATCGCATGGCTAAGAAACCCGTTCAAGCTCCCAAAGCGACTCCCACAGCGACACCCAAAGCACCCGCAGCCAAACCTTCCGCATCCCCCAAAGCCGAATCCAAAGCCGAATCCAAAGTTCTCCCGCAAAGCAAAGCCCCAGCTGCAACCAAAGCTGAAGTTACAAAAGTAGCCGTTAAACCTGCGACCAAAGCGGCCCCCAAACAAGCAGCCAAACCTGCCGCCAAAGCAGCCAGCAGCGCGCGCCCACCCCGTACTGAAGCTCCCAATCTCACGCCGACCTTCGAACAGCATTTTGATGAGGCCGACAAAGCCTTAACCCAGTGGATGATCGACCATCCCCGCGAGGTGATCAAATACCGCCAAGACTTTATGCAGCAATTGCTCAAAAAACGCTGCAGCTACGGCGAAGGCGGCATTTTGCCCGTGACCCTCTCACCGATGTTTCTCAAACACGACTCAGTGAAATTGATCGCCGACGTGGCCGAGACCCTCGATCGCACCCTCGACAAAGCGATCAAATTGTATTTCGAAGATGAGTATATCCAGAGCTATTTCCCCTACCCAGACATTCCCCTGGAGTGGATTCACTGGAATTACCGCTACAGCAAACCCACTGTACTCAACCGCCACGATGCCCTCTACGACGGCAAAACCCTTAAATTCATTGAATTTAACACCGACAATCCCGGTGGCCGGGGCTGGCTGGATACCTACGAAGACCTGCTGATCAACTCCCCACTCTACAAAGAGCTGATCGCCGACTATGCCGTGACCTCCGACCGGCCGATGTTGTACGCCTTAAAAGAGTCTCTGCTCAAATGTTACCGCGAATGGGGCGGCACCAAAGAGCGGCCCCGCGTGGCCTTGGTTTCGTTCAAAGAATTCCTATCGGGCTCTGACAGCGAGATCGTGCGCGACTACCTGATCGAACACGGCATCGAAGCCAATTTTGTGGACCCCCGCGAGTTTGAATACCGCAATGGCAAGCTCTATTCTGGCAATGTGCAATTCGACATTGTGAATATGTGCCTGCGCTTCACCTTCTTCAAGCGCTTCCCCCGCGAGATGAAAGACTTCCTCAACGCCCTGCGCGACGGTGCCGTCTGCTGCGTGAACAATTTTCGCTCAGCCCTGGGCTCGCAAAAAGAAATGCTCTCCTTCTTGAGCAACGAAGAAAACCACCACTATTTCAACGAAGAAGAGTCCAACTGTATCAAAAAATACATCCCCTGGACCCGCAAAATGGACGAGACGATCACGATCTCCAAAGATGGCCAAGACATCTCACTGTTTAATTATGTGATGAAACACCGCGAAGAACTCGTGCTCAAACCAACCTGGGCCGCCGGTGGTTACGAGGTCTATGTGGGCCAATTCACCGAACGTGAAAAATGGGCCAGTGCCATCGAAAGCGCCATGGGCTGCCCCTGGTGGATCATTCAAGAGGCCGTGGAAATTCCCGAATACGAATTCCCCGTGATCAAAGGCAATCAAGTGGTTTTGGAAAAGAAAAACCTCAACCTCAACCCCTACGTCTTTGACGGCAAATACGCAGGTTGCCTGGGCCGCATCTCTGAGTCCAAGGTGATCAACGTCAGCGCCGGGGGCGGCATCATCCCCGTCTTCGCCCTCAAAGAAGGCTATGAAATGAGCCGCTAAGCTCTCAGGAAGAACTGTTTACTCAAAGGCTCTCAAAGGCAAAGAGGGTCAGCCGTTCAGAGCAGGAGAGACCGTACCTGGGTATCCGGGCCGCTCATTTCGCACATCGTGTGCTTCATTCGCTACAAGTCACCCCGCCTTTGTCCATCCTGGACCGGCGGGGTTTCTAGTGCCCGTCTAACCCAGGTAGGTCTTTCTCCTGCTCTTACTTTCCCTCGCTCACCAGATGTCATGAAGACGGGGCCGCTTATCATCCCCAACCCCCCACTCCTCCCAGCCAGACAGCCCCAACCCAGGGCAGGCTTGCCCCTCTCCACTCCGCCAAGCGAGACAGCCCCAACCCAGGCAGGCTTGCCCCTCCCCACTCCGCCAAGCCAGACAGCCCCAACCCAACCCAGCCAGCCTTCAAACCCGGTGACCCCAAGCAGGTTTGTTTTGTAACCATTCCCCCGTGAGCTTCTTCATCTTCTCTTTGTCTTCTCTTGCTCTTCTTTCCGACAAGCAAGGTCTTTGTCAGGGAATGAGCAAAGGAGGGTCTTTGCGCGCGACTGAGCCAGGAGGGTCAGCCGAAGGAGCGCGCACGACCGCAGCCCCCACACGGATGTGGGGGCGGAGGCTCCCTCCGTGCCATTCCCTGACAAAAGAGCCTCTGTTCGCAAACAAACCCGCAAAGAACCCCCAACCCCAAAACAAACCGCCCCCCCCCAAGATTTACAAAGCATTTACAAAACACCACACCCCTTTCACATTTCCTGATTACACTGTAAATAGCAAACGTGCGAAGAGGTCACCCCTCATGATTCAAGTACATATGATTGACGACGACGAAGAGATGCACGACCTGCTCGGCGATTATTTTGCAGACGAAGCGATTGAATTCAGCGCTTCTCCCACGCCCTCCCAAGGCCTGGAGTATGTCCGCAAACACCCCGTCGATCTGGTCCTGCTGGACTTTATGATGCCCGAAATGGATGGCTTTGAAGCCTGTCGGCAATTGCGGAATATTAACCCGCTTTTGCCCATCATCATGCTCACCGCCAAAAAAGACGATTATAACCGCATCGTCGGTCTGGAACTGGGCGCCGACGACTATATCGCCAAACCTTTTAACCCCCGTGAGTTGCTGGCCCGGATCAAAACCATCATGCGGCGCTTTGAGCGCAGCCAGCAATTTTTGCAACAGGCCCCCAGCGAAAACCAATTGTTGTCTGAAGCCCATGACTTGGTCATGAATCTCGACGCTCGCCAGGTGCTGCACCAGGGCGAGGCACTGGATCTGACCACCACTGAGTTTGACATGTTACATTGCCTGGTCGAAAATGCCGGCATTGTCCTCACCCGCGACGCCCTGATGAACAAGGTGCGTGGCCTGGATTTTGACTCTTTTGATCGTACCATCGACGTCTTTGTCTCGCGGCTGCGTCAGAAGTTGGGGGACAACCCGCGCAAACCGGAGATCATCAAGACCATCCGTGGCGTGGGTTATTTATTCACCAAATGATTCAGCCCCTCTTTCGCAAACTCTACCTCTATGCGGTGGTCAGTGTCTTTGCCGCCATTCTGCTGACGGTGACGGCCATGAATCTGTTGTTTAAACGCGATGAAAGCCACATGCAGCGGATGTTTCTCGAAGATCAGGTGGGTTTTATTCAATTTGTGCTCAAACAATCGGCGCAAAACCGCCCTGCAGACATGCAAAAGCAAATTGGCGAAATTGGCGATTATTTGCATTGGCGGATCGCCTATTGGCAAGGGGATCAATTGCGGATCTCAACCGGCTTGACCCAGCCCTCCCCTTCACCCGAAGAGCTCAAACTATTAAAAGCCAGCGGTGGTACCTTGATTCTCGATAAACAAAAACCCCCGCGCGTGCTGGCCTATCTCGATCCGGCGGCTCCCAGCAAAGGCTATTTGCAATATGTACCTGCTTTTGCCGAAAAACCGATGAAGCCCCCCCCCGGCTCTGGTTTTCCGGGTTTTAATGGCCCCCCCCCACCTCCGCGTGGCGCGATTATGCCGCCCCACCGTCTGGCAGGCGCAGCTCACCGCCCCCCACCCCCGCATATCAACCCGATGTGGATCGCAAGCGGCCTGATTCTGCTCTTTATTGGCTTGTTGCTGATCCCCTTTGTCTTGTATATCCTTAAGCCCTTTAAAGAGCTCTTTGCCTCGATTGAAAAAGTCGCGGAAGGGGATTTTTCACGCCCGATCAACATTGGGCGGCAAAAGGAATTCCAGGTGATTGCCGATGCCTTTAATCACATGATGGGCAAAATTCAGACCATGTTGCAAGAAAAGCAGCGCCTGATTGCCGATGTCTCCCACGAATTGCGCTCGCCACTGGCGCGCATGCGAGTGAGTCTGGAATTGCTGGCCAAAGAGGGCAAAGGCAAAGCCAAATATATCGAGCGCTCGATCCACGAAATCGAAGAACTCGACCGGCTGATCAACGATCTGCTCGATGTCTCAGCCCTGGAACTCAATGCCCAAAACTACCCGCTCGAACGCCTGGAACTCGGGCATTTGGTGCGCGAGAGCCTGGAGAGCCACCAATTTATTCTGGCTGAGCAGCAACTCCGTGTGTTGCCCGTTTTCCCCCAGGAGAGTGTGTTTATCAACGGGCGGCGCGATCTGCTGCACCGGGCCCTGAACAACCTCTTTTCGAATTTACTCAAATACGCACCCGAGTCCTCTCAGGTCGATATTGAAGTTTTCGTCCAAGCAGATCGGGCCGGTATTCGCCTGCGCGACCGGGGGCCGGGCCTGCCCGCCAGCGAGCTGGAGACGATTCTCAAGGCCTTTTACCGTCCCGACAGCTCCCGCACCCGCAAAACCGGCGGCAATGGCCTGGGACTGGCCATTGTAGACAAAATCATGCAATTGCACAAAGGCAAGGTGTCGTTTGCCCTGCCCGAAGATGGTGAAGGCGGCGTAATCGCCACATTGGAATGGCCGGTGATGCGCAACCCGCGTACAGACCGGCTCGAAATTGGGGCTGAGAGTTAAATTGCAGATTATTTCTTGCACCTAATTTAGAGCTTGATTCTTTTTTAAACACCCAAGGTCCGCTCCTGGCCAAGCACATTAATGCTAAAATCGGAGCAGGATTCCCTGCCCGAAAGGTGCCTGCAAGCGTGCCCACACATCCCTCAGCTTCACCACAGATCCAACCGCTACCCCAGACCTTGCCTCAAACCTTGACCCAGACATTGACGTTGGGTCTGGTTCAGCTCAATTCTGGCGCGCGCACCTTTTTGCCCTATACCGCCGGGCTCTTGCAGGCCTTCGTGCAAAAGCAAAGCCCCCGGCCCGAACGCTATGTCTTTTTGCCCCCGCTCTGGCAATCCCGGATGCCTGTGGATGAATCTGTGGCTCAGCTCAAAGGCGCCGATGTAGTGGGCCTGAGCCTCTATGTTTGGAATACCCGGCGCTCCTTGGCGATTGCCACGGCACTCAAAGCACTCAACCCCGCTGTCTTGATACTGGCGGGGGGCCCCCACGTGCCCGACCGGGCCGAAGCCTTTCTGCGCGCCAACCCGGCCCTTGATCTCTGCGTCCATGGCGAAGGGGAAAGCGTCTTGCTACAGCTTTTAGAGGCCTTGCCCGAACGGCCCTGGGCTGAAATTCCGGGGCTGAGTTGGATTGATACCTCTGGCCAATTCATACACACGCCACGGGCCCCGCGCAGCCGCGATCTCAAGGCCCAACCCTCGCCCTATTTAAACGGCGTCTTTGAGCCGATTCTGGCGGCACACCCGAGCGAAAAATGGTCAGCCCTCTGGGAAAGCAACCGGGGCTGCCCGTTTACCTGCAGTTATTGCGACTGGGGCTCGGCCACTGCCAGCAAGGTGTTGACCTTTGAGATGGAGCGTCTCAAGGCCGAATTGGAATGGTTTGCCCAATACCAGATGGATTTTGTCTTTTGCTGTGACGCCAATTTTGGCATCTTGCCCCGCGATCTCGAATTGGCTGAATATGCCGTGCAGGTGCATGCCCGCACGGGCTTTCCGCGCACCTTGGCCGTACAAAACAGCAAAAATGTGACCGAGCGGGCCTATTTGGTGCACAAAACGTTGATTCAGGCGGGCCTCGACCAAGATGTCACGCTCTCGGTGCAATCGCTGCATCCCCCTGTCTTGAAAGCCATCCGGCGCGAGAATATTTCCCTGCAGCATTACCAAGAACTGCACCAACGCCTGAGCGCCGATGGGATTCGCACCTATACCGATGTGATCATTGGGCTGCCGGGAGAGACCTACGATTCTTTTGCGGATGGCATCAGCGAGATGATCACAGGTGGCCAACGTTATGCCCTGAAGTTTTTCAACGCCAGCCTTTTGCCCAATGCCGAAATGGCCCAGCCCGAATACCGTCAGAAGTATGGGCTGCGCAGTAAAATCGTGCCCACCGTCTATTTACACAGCCCGGCCAGCGAGCCTCCCGATGGCATTCAAGAGCTTCAAGAATTGCTGATTGGCAGCGACAGTCTGCCCGAAGCCGATTGGGTGCGCTGCATTGCCTTTGCCTGGATGACCGACCTGCTCTTTTTTGGCAAACACCTGCTGCGCCCGGCTTTGCTCTATTTGCAACGGCAACACAAGCTGAGCTTTCGGGCCCTGCTCGAAGCCTTTCTGGCCGTGCCCAGCGATTGGCCTGTCTTGGCCGAAATTTCTGCTTTTTTTCAGGCCAAAGGCCGCGCCATTCAGGCGGGCGATTACGAGTATTGCCGGGGCCATGGCCCTGAATTTTCGGGCATTTGGTGGTCAGCCGATGAGTTTATTTTGATTCAATTGATTGCCCAAAACCGGATTGGCGTATTTTTCAACGAGGCCCAAAGCTGGCTAGAGACCTGGCTCTTTCAGCAGGGAATAAATCTGCCAGCCTGGCTTTTAAGCGATCTGATTGGAATCTGTCGTCTGAATCAGCAATTGGCGTATAAAGTCGAGCCGATTCATGCCCCGTTCCAGAGCAATCTGGTGGAGGTCTATCAGGCCCTGCAAGAAGACCGCGATCTGCCCTTGCAAAAAGAGCCCTGTCTCTGGGTCAAGGACTGGCCGGGCGCACCTTTTCGGGTGCGGAAGCAGGGGGAAGCATCGGCTTAAATGGGCCCAATTGGTGCTGCTCAGCAGGAAAAGCGTCGGCATAAGGGGGGTAAGGCACATCAAAGGGCTTTTGCTTGCGATCTGGGTAGTCTTGTTCGGGAGATGCGAGCCGGGGACGATCTAAGCTGTTCATAAATGCGGCAATGTCAAAGGCCTCTTCGGCACTTAAAACCGGTCTCCCCAACGGCATATTGGCCTGAATATACCGCGCAGCGATGCTGAGGCGATTGAGATTTGAACCTTGCCCATAGCTCTGGGGCCCAGCCACAGGTGGGAAGGTAAAGCCCAATTGGGGCGCTTGCGAATCTTTGTAAAGCCCCTGTCCTTTGGCGCCATGGCAAGCCGCACAGTGGTATTGGTAAAGTTTGGCTCCGGCTTGGGGATTGGCAGAACGATCCAAGAATTGAATGGGGGGCAAAAGGGGCTCTTGCAAATCTGCACGTTTATCGGGTTGGGGGGCCGTATCACTGAGCCAGGTCAGATAAGCTGTAAGGGCTGCACTTTCACGTTGCGGCAGAGTTTTGCCATTGAGACTGCGTTCAAAACAGCTGTTGATGCGTTCAGACAAGCTGATTTTGCGGTTTTCCAGAGCCCGGTAGCGGGGGTAACGCTGGGCAATCCCCGCAAACCCCATTGCCGTCAGACTTTTACCCCCATTGAGATGGCAAGAAACACAGCTCATATTGCTACTGGCCAAGCGCAATTCGGGCTTTTCAGCCGCTGGCCCCAGATGTTTGGGCGTGTTTAAGAGCAGCTCTTTGCCATAGGTCAACAACGGGATGTCTGAGCCGGGGGGGAATTCCGACGAAGGAGAGGCAGAGGACAGGGGCCTGTCGTTTGGGTTATTTTGGGCCTTTTGAGCAGGCGGGCAGGCACTCAAGAGCATTGCCAAAAGCCCGATCAAACTGCCTGTTTTCCACCCCAGCGGCAGGGCTGGCCAGAGGTTTAAAAAACTCATGACTGCAGCTTGGGGTTCTGGAGATGGCGTTCCCCATCGCGTTGGGTCTTTTTAGCCAAATTCTCGCGCAGGGCCTGGGTCAAATCGACCCCCGTCTGGTTGGCCAAACAGATCAAAACAAAGAGCACATCCGCCATTTCATCGGAGAGGGAATGGCCCTTGTCGGAGGCTTTAAAGCTCTGCTCACCGTAGGTCCGCGAGATAATCCGCGCCAACTCTCCCACTTCTTCCACCAATTGTGCGAGATTGGTCAATTCAGAGAAATAGCGCACACCCAGGGTTTGAATCCAGTCATCCACAGCTTTTTGGGCCTGTTCAAGTGTCAGGGGTTCAGCAGGGGTCATCAGGAAGGTCTCTTTTCATATTGCGTTTTGATTGCGGTTTTTGATTTTTGGGGGAGCCTGAAAACAGCATAGCCAAAGACAGACTTTTTGCACAGGTAAAAGTGGAACTTGCGAAGCTGAGAAATAAAAAGATAATGGCTAGAATTCTCCGAAACGGCTGTATTATAATAAGCGCAATCTGCACCAAATGCTAAGAGAGGGATCCCATGAAAAAATTGCTTCTTGCCTTGAGCGCCTGTCTGATCGCCTTGCCTGCCACTGCGGCCACCAGCTTGACCCCCGTCAGCCAGGCCAGCAACCAGTCGATCGGCGGTAACGAAACCCTGAGCGAAACCCAAGGGGATATCACAGTCAGCGTGCGCCCTGTGATCGAACCCGAACAGGCCAAAGTCTTCCATCCCAATGGCGGCGGTAAACTCAGCGACGACTTTTCCCCTTATGCCTATAAAAACATCGTGCAGACCCAGGTCTTTCAGGTCAGCATCTCCAACAACAGCCCCCGTGAAATAGGCGCTTCTCAACTGCGGTTCAGTGTGAGCTTCAACGGCCTGCCCGTGGAATACCTCAGTTCCGGGGAACTCATGCGCCAATGGCGCCATTACCATTACCTGAATACCAATACCATCAGCGGTGCTCCCAATTTTATGGAACAAGAGCGTGCCATTGTGGCCGAAAAATTTATCCAAGATCACGGTTTCTGGCCCAAAGATGTGCCCCCCGGCGGTGAAATTCGTGGCTATTTGGCCATTCCCCCAGTCAAAGGCATGGGGGCCCTCAAAGTGCGGATTCGCCACGTCGGAGACGGCCAAACCAACCGCGATTTTGCCTTCCACTTCGAGGCCAAAAACAAATAAGCCGATTCTGGTTTAAACACCCGCAGGCCATCTTTTCAGGTGGCCTGTTTTTTTGCCTATTTCAACACCATCAGTCCAGAGGAGCACATACATGGGCGGCAATGCAATTTCAAATACCCTGCGACTCAACCGCAGTGAGTACGAAAGCTACGAACAAGAACTGATCACGCTTTTGGGCGATTTTCTCAAAACACCTTTTGCCCCGCTGCAATTTTACAGCGACAAAGCGTCCTTTGGGGACATTGACTTCGTTGTTGCCCAACCCAAACCTGAAAAGACTGATCTGATGCAGTTTTTTGCTAAAATCGGCAGCCGAGAGCAGTATTTTAACGGGGATATGCTCTCATTTGAGTATAAACATTTTCAGGTTGACCTCAATTTTGTCGCCCCTGAGAATTACGAAACGGCCCTTTTTTATTTCGCCTATAACGATCTCAACAATTTAATCGGCCGTATCGCGCATAAATTTGGGCTCAAATTTGGCTTTGACGGCCTCTGTTACCAGATTCGCACCGAGTCGGGCTACCGCGCCAAGAAAATCACGCTCTGCAAAGATCCGGCTGCGATCTATGCCTTTTTGGGCTATGATTATTCTCGTTTTTTGCAGGGATTCAAAGACCGCGAAGCGATCTTTGAATTTGTGGCCTCTTCGCGCTATTTTAATTCAGCGATTTTTGAACTCGACGAACTCAACCATATCAACCGCACCCGCAATAAAAAGCGCCAAACCTACCAGCTCTTTTTGCAATGGCTCACAGGCAAAACCTTCAATGAATTTCGCTTTGAAGAAGACAAATCCATTTATCTGATACGCATTCACAACCATTTTTTTGCCCCAGACAGTCATTCACAGGGACTTTCAGGGGAGGTATCCGAGGGCGTTAATTTACTCGGAGAATTGGCGATCTATGCCGAAGAGCACCGCAAACATGAATTTGCCAAGGCCCTGTTTAACGGTGGCCAATTGATGAAAACCTACGGCCTGAGTGGCTCAGCCTTGGGCAAGGTGATTGCAGATTTTAAGCAGGATTTTTGCGCTGCTTGCGGCCAAGCCGATTTTGAACAGGCTGTTTTTGAACAGTATTCAGCTATCCCCAATCCCGAAGCGGCGATGGCAGAACGCTTTAAACAGTGGTACCAAAACAAAATTGATCAGCAGAGCTGATCGGCCCTGATTCAAAGTTAAACCAAAGTCAAACCCAGTTCATGGGCCCGGGTTCGGGCAATTTCCACATCGGTTTTGGCCGGACGTCGGTTGAGTTCGGGACGCTCACGCGCTTTGTAAAAAGGCCGGTACTGGCCCATTAAATTGAGGGGTGTCTCAGGGCATAATTCGGCGATTTTTTCAAGCACAGGCAGGGTGCAACAATCGAGATGCCCTGGCATGAGCAAATGGCGAATCAGCATCCGCTCGGCAGGCAAAAATCCCGCAGATTGGGCCCGATAGGCCTTTAAATTGGCCTCCAGGGTTTCGCTGTAGTGGGCTATTTTGGCCAATTGCCAGGCACAGCGATCGTTGCCAAATTTAAAATCCGGCAAATAGAGGTCGATCAGGCCCTCCATCAGGGCCAGGCCTGTGGCAGAAAGGGTCGCATTGCTATTAAAGACCCAGGGCAACGTCAGCTGCTCGGGCAGCAGCTCCGCCAAAGCCGTCAGGGTATGCAAATGGGGCTCAGGGGTGCCACCAATAAAGCTGATCGACTGCACAGCGGGATCCGCGCAGCGCAAGCGGATCTGCTCAGCCAAGTGGGCGGCATCAATCGCCGCTCCGGCGGAGAGGTCAAAGGTCTCGCGCCAATTGTGGCAAAACAGACAGTGCAGGGTACAGCCACTGAAAAAGATCGCATGGGTGGTTCCCACCCTTGCCTCTTCGCCATAATGCAGGTACTCTCCGCTGATCAGCGCCTGGTCGGTCAGGCCACAATAGCCGGTCTCCCCGGCCACACGGTTGACCCGGCAATTGTGCACACAATAATTACAATCTGAGAGCAGGGCCTGGGCCCAGGCCCGTTTGATTGCCAGCCAAGCATAGCCGCGAGGGTCTCCGGGATACGAGAGAGGGTTTCTTAAGTCTTCAGCAGCGAGCGCGGCCCGGTAGAGCGCCAAACCCTGTTCGTGATAAGCCGCCAGCTCTGCCACAGACAGCTCTGCCAAACTGCGCAGAGCAACATCTTGGCAGGGCACAACAATCTGGCGGGCCCGGCTGCGCACAGGCAGCATCAGCGCCTGCGGGAGTAAAACAGGTGCAAAAGAAGAATCGCCACACCCAGTGCAGCCAAGGGAAACATCAAGGCCCTCACCAGCAGCAAGAGCTCCAAAAAGGCCCCACGCAGAATCAACAAAAACTGGGGAAAGAGCAGCAAAATCACCAGCAGCGCGCCCACCAAGGCAATCAACTTCAAGGGCGGCGTCTGCCTCAGTACCACCCACACCGGCGGCACGGCATTTTCTGGGGGTTCAGATTCTTGGGCGAAAGGGGGCTGGGCAAAAGGGGGTTGCGAAAAATGCAAAGGGGTATCCAAGAGCGAGAGGTTTTCTGGCAAGCTGCTCCCAGAGCTCTGTCGATCATTTTCTGAGCTGGGCTGAAGGTGAACCCCTGAGCCCTGTCGAAGGGGCTGGGTCGGAGGCAGCGGATCATCCAGCTCAATATACAGAGGGGATTCAGATTCGGGTTTTGGATGGGGATCTGAGAGGTTCTCCATACCCCTATCTTAATGCATTCACGCCCAAAATTATAGTCTCTGCAGGAACTTTCAAAGGCAGTCCCCGTCTCTCTAAAACAAGGGGACAGTTCAATCCGCAGGAATAGGTTTGTATGCAAACAGAAGACCCTTCACCCACTTCCCGCAGCGCTCAATTGCAAGAGCTTGAATGGCGTTTGCTGCAGATGGAAGCCCTGGTCAAAGAATTGCGCCAAGAAGTGGCCGAGCTCAAATCGTCGGTCCGTGATGAAGATCTGCGCAATATCCAAAAAATGCGCGCCTACCAACAAAAGGTCGACAGCTTGGGCAAATTTGCCGAATCGGCCTGAATCAACGCTGAGTCAAGCCTGGCTACGCCCGCCCAAATGGGCTTCCAAAAAGCGCTCCATGGCCGCATAAAAGCGAAAGCGGTTTTGCGGCTTGGCCAGCCCATGCCCTTCGTCTTCAAAGAGCAGGTACTCGTGGGGAATGCCTTTTTCTTGCATGGCAGCCACAATTTGCTCGGCTTCTTGCACGGTCACACGCGGATCGTTGGCCCCTTGGGCAATCATCATCGGGATTTGAATCTGATCGACTTTGAACAGCGGTGAACGCGATTTGAGAAATTCTTCTTCGGTATCGGGATCGCCAACGCGCTTTTTAAAATTGTCGAGCATGGCAGCCCAATAAGGCGGGAAAGAGCGAATCAGGGTAATCAAACTGCTTGGGCCGACCATATCGATCGCGCAGGCAAAGACATCCGGGGTAAAGGTCGCCCCGACCAAAGCCGCAAAGCCGCCATACGAGCCGCCATAGATCGCGATTTTCTCGCGATCCACGCCCTGGGTCACCGCCCAGTCTAAGGCGTCGAGCAGATCATCGTGCATTTTGCCTGCCCATTCACGGTCACCGGCGTTGAGAAAGTCTTTGCCATAGCCTGTGGAGCCCCGGTAATTGACCTGCAGGCAGGCATAGCCGCGATTGGCCAGCCACTGGGCTTCGGGATGATAACCCCAGGTATCGCGCCACCAGGGGCCACCGTGGACATTTAAGACCATCGGCAGATTTTCGCGGGGCACGCCCAAGGGCCAGGTCATATACCCTTCGATTTTGAGTCCATCGCGGGAGGTAAAGCTGATCGGCTCCATCGGAGCCAGGGGGTAATCGTTTAAAGCGGGCTGATGCACGAATAAAAAGCTGGGGGTTTGTGTGGCCCGGTCGTAGGCATAAAACTCCACAGGGCCAATATCGCGGTTGTAGCGCACCAGCCAGGTTTTGTCGGCATCGTCGCGGTTACTTAGGGCCCACTCCCCGAGGCGGTAATGCTCCAAAAAGGCAAAGTCTTCGGCCAGGCTCTGATCGAGCAATTGCCACTCTTCTTTGGCACGGGCAAAGGCCACCGCTTGCACGGCATAGGTATCGGGATGCACCAAAAGGCGACTGACATCGTAATGGGAATCTTCGGCCAAGACCTCGGTGCTGCGATCCGTCAGATTTAGAGCCACCAAGCGCGCCGTATTGGCCGCGCGCGATTCAAGCAAATAGAGGGTTTGGCCGTCTTGGGAAAAATGGGAGGGGCTGCTGGTGAGACTGTCTTCCATCGGCCAATCGAGCAATTTCTCCCACTCGGCCTGGGGGGTTTCGCGGTAGATCAGGCTCATCGAGCCATCGGGATTGGCGGCCACTGCCGCCCGCACCTGAAAGCGGGCATCGGCCACCCAACCGAGGATATTGCCTGGGTTTTCGGCGATCAATTGCAATTCGCCCGTAGACAGACGCAAATGGTAAACATCGTGTAATTGGGGGTTGCGCAGATTGAGGGCAATCAGAAGTTCATCAGAGTAGTGTTTGTCGCGCTGAATCACCTGGGCCTGCACATCTTCGTAAGGGGTATAGTCTTTGACTGCACCCCCTGTGAGATCCAGGCCGTAAAGGCGCCAGTTTTCATTGCCACCGCGATCCTGCAAATAGAGCAGATGGCGGCTGTCTTGGGCCCAGAAAAAGAGCCGAATCCCGCGATCGCGATCCTGGGTAATCACCCGCGCGCTCTCGTCACTTAAGCTGCGGACCCAAATATTGAGCACCCCCTGATCGGGAGCGAGAAAGGCAATTTGTGTTCCGTCGGGTGAAATTTGCGGCGAGGTGCGCTCGGGATTGCCAAAGAGCACTTCGCGGGGAATCAGGGGGGGCAATAATTCGGTCATCGGTTGGGACTCCTTCGAGATAGGGGTAAAGCAGACGGGGGAGCAGACAGGAGAGCAGACGGGGGCAAAGCTGAGGGACGGCCCCTCAGAGGGGCTTTTGGAGAGGGCGAAGCAGCGCCTCTCGTCAGAGCAGGGGAGACTTGACCTCTTCGTGCCACAGGCGTGGCAGAGAAGACAGGCGTGGGGCTGGGGCTCGGCGCAGGCAAGGCCAGAAAATGCAATTGCAGCGTACCGAGGGATTGGGTTTTACCTGCCTGGGGGGCTTTGCCTGCCAATACCTGCAAACGCTCGGCAGGGGCCTGGGAAAGCATTAAAAAGTCGGCAATCCGGGCTGCTTGCAAGGCAGAAAGCTCCCAATCGCTGACCCAGCGCAGATTGCCGCTGCGCGCAGGCAGACCCGCGCCTTCGATTTGCAGGGCCAGATTCGCAGTTTTTAATTGGCTTGCCAAGGTACGAAAAAAGGCCTGCGAGCGGGGCGAAAGCGTGCGCAAATCCCAGGCAAAAAGCTCAGTTGCAGGCACACGCCAAGTCAGAGTCTGGGGCGTACTTTTGAGATTGGCTGCCGCAACAGGCCATTTGAGCTGTTTGAAATTCTGTTTGAGCTGCGACTCTAAATTGGCTGGCAAAGTGGGCAAAGCAGGACTGGGGGTGGGCCGGGGGGTCGCACTTGGCTGGGTTGAAGCTGAAGCTGCTGGCGTAGCAGAACCATGTTTGAGGCTCAAACTTTGTACCAAAAACAGAGCAACCACCAGCGCAAACCCCAAGTAAAGCCAGGTCCAAAGGAAACCTGACTCTTCACCATCTCTGCGATGGGGTGTGGTTAATTGCTCAAAACGGCTGCGAGACATGCTTAAAGTGTACCATTGCACTCACCCGATCGCTGAGCTGCAGAATAAAAGTCTTTAACGCAAAAGCCGAGGAGGGGGCAGTGGAGAAGGGGAAGCCACACGTGGAAAGAGTATGCCGGGACGGACAATACCCGCACGGGCCTGATTGAGACGGTCTTCGGGTTTGGGACAGGCTTTGAACTGTGTCGGACGGCATTGTTTTAAAACCTGCAGGCATTGTTCGGGATTTTGGGCACATTGTTTGAGCTGACGGGTATTTAAATCGTCGAGCTTGTCCTGTAGCTTGGGCAGAATTCTTGTTTTGGGATCAAAATCTTCGATAATGACCGTAAATTTACGCTGTTTATTATCTTTGCGCTTGATCTGAACCTTCATGAAGTCGCGGAACTCAATCACCTCAGGCCGCTTGGCCAAGTCTCTGAGCTCATCGGGGGTTATTTGATGCACAATCGCACCGGTATCGCGTTGAACCACTTCCAAAGCCGCCGTGGAATCGAGATCGATCCGTTGATTTAAGCGGGTGCGGACATTGGCTTTGATTTTTGGCAAGAGCCCTTTGAGATTGATCGTTTCACTGGGGGAATAAAATTCCAAAACCTGATTGATATCCAAAACGGGAACCTGTGTAAGATGATAGGCCACAATCCGATCACCGTTGGCATCACGGCTGATTTTATCTATCACCATCGTTACCGCTTCGTCGTCGATTCGGGCTTTGAACTTGCGAATCTGATCGTCGCTGATTTCATCGACAGCATTTTCATCGATCCCTTGGGCATAAGCAGGCGCGCCCAAAAGCAAATCCAAATTGAAATGATTAAAATGGACCATCTGGCTTTGCACCAAAAATGCACTGGTACCCGAAGGCAGACTAAACTCGCCCTCAACTTCACCCACTTCAAGGCGTTGGCCTTTGCTATTGGGGCGAATATCTGTCTGAGTGGTGGTATTTTGGATTGTGTTGCTGCTGGTCAAAGCCGTCGCCGGGGAGGGAGAGGTCGTTGGCGGGGTCGCGGGGGCACAGGCCGCAAGCAGGCTTAGCATTAGACATAAACGGGACAAAAGCGGGAACGATCTCATCTCTTTTCCTCCAGCTTGAGCAACTTGGCAAATTCAGCCGCCCGCAACATGCGCAACGATTTTAAATCCGGATCGACAGGGGCCTCAGTCAGGGTACGATTGTGTTCATCGTCGATTTCAATCGCCCGCAAAAGCGAACGCAGACCAAGTTCAAGCAAGGTCTCATCGGCTTGATAGTTGTACTTCAAGCTAAACAGACAGGCCTTTAAATAGTGTACCAGCCAATAGTTGGGAAGACAGCATTCAATCAAATTAATATTGTGTTCAGCCGCTTCAAACTCTTGATTCTTGGCATGAGCGTGTACCAAAAAAAGCGCACTTTCGACCAGATCGTGATAGCTGAGCTTTTCTTTTTCTTGGGAATGCACCACCTGTTTAAACCCAGCAATTGTGCCGATATAATCACTTTTTTGACCTGCCAGGTCGTTTAAATAGGCCTGGTTAAACTGCACGCGGGCGTATTCATCGAGGATATAGATATCATTGGGGGCCAGTGCCAAAGCGGCTTCAAAGTAGTCGCGGGCCTGAGCAAGGTATTGTTCGGCCTTTTGCTGGGCTTCTTTTTTGGCTTTGGCCTTTTTTTGATCGTGGGCCAGAATAAAGCTATCGAGAAATTCATAACCCTGTAAAAAATAGACCACGCCGAGATTGAGCAGCAGATCTTGGCGTTCAATCGCCAAACGATGCGAATCGGGATTGAGGTCAAAATAGCGCAGGGCCTCTAATTGGAATTCAATTGCTTTGAGATAGCGACCATGGGCCAACTCCAGGGCGGAAGACAGCGTTTGCAACTGAATCTGATCGTCAAAGAGTCGAAAGCCTTCGTCAATTTTGCTTTGGGCCACTTCTAGCTTGCCCTGGCGAATCAAGGAGATAATCAGCGAGATATAGGCCCTGAAATTGTGGGGATTTTTGACCAGGGCCTCTTGGAAAATCGCGATCACGTCCTGGCGGCCCGTAAAACTGTCGATGTGCAGTGGGGTGTAATCAGCCGCAATGAGTAGATCATCCAGTGCGGCATCGTTGCCTTCGGGAAAAAAGACAGGCCCCAACTGCAAAATAAATTCTTTTGAAGGTTGACGCTCACCGGCTTCCAGCCTTGAGACAAAGGATTCAGAGACACCCACACGCTCAGCCAATTTTTTCATGGTCAGTTTGCGCTGTTTGCGTAAACGGCGCAAAGCGGCATGAAAAGGCTCATATTTCTTGTGCTCTGACACGTTGATTTTCTCTGAACTTTCGCTTCTGGACTTTTGCTTAAAGAATCAGACAGGGTCAAAACCCTGCCAAGTCTGATAGGGAGAGAAGATCGGGAGATCTCCATAAGTCATTTATAACAACAAACTTGACACTTTGTCAAGAAAAAGAAACAGAATAAATAGGCTGTGGGAATAAAAGATAAATATGTTAATAATATTATACCCAATCATTCTAACTAAGTAAGAAAGAAAAAAATTAGGTGCTGACTGAGCCTCTGAAATTCCAATCTTTGTTTATGACACTCCCTTCTGGTCAGCGCTTGCATTTGCGTCAGATCTTAAGAGCCGAAGGGAATGGGCCTGTGATATGGCTCCTGCACGGTGCCATTGAAAACGGCAAAATCTTTTATTCCGAGTCCGGCAAAGGCTTGGCTTGCTTTCTGGCACGGGCCGGTTACCAGGTCTATGTTTGCGATTTAGGGGGACGGGGACAGAGCACCCCCGCGATCAGCCGCAAGACGCGTTACAGCCAAACAGAGACCATTTTAAACGAACTCCCCGCCATTCAAACCTATTTACACGCCCGTCACCCCGAACAGCCCATTTTTTGGTTGGCCCACTCCTGGGGTGGGGTCTTGTTTTTTGCCCATTTGGCGCGTCTGGGCAAAGTTCCCAGCCATTTGGCAGGGGTGGTTTGTCTGGGCACCAAACGCCAGGTCAAGGTCAAAAATCGGGATCGCTTGATCCAAATCGAAGGGGTCTGGAAACGTTTTGCCTATTTGCTGACGGCGATTTACGGCTATTTGCCTGCCCGGCAGTGGAAATTTGGCTCAGATAGCGAAAGCCGCAGCTCACATCACCAGAGTGTATGTTGGGTCAAACCCGGTCCCTGGCGCGATCCCGAGGATGGCTTTGACTATGAAACGGCCCTGCAAAGTTTGGATTTGCCCCCGGCCCTGTTTTTAACTGGCGTGGCCGATCGCTGTCTGGGCCATGCCCAAGACGTAAAGACCTTTATGGCCGAATTGCATCATCCGGGAGCAGAGTTTAAGCTGATAGGCAAAGCCATGGGCTTTTTACACGACTATGACCACATCAACCTCTTGACCCACCCCGACGCCCCGAAAGATCATTTTATCCCCATTTTAAACTGGTTAGAGCAACAGGAAAAACGTTGGCAGCAACCCCATTCGGGCGCCGTGGTATACTAAAGGACAATTTCAGCTCCAGATTCAACACCAGAGCAAACCAGGAAGGACATTTCGAATGGCCCGTTGCCAGTTTCCCGCCCGTACCCGTGTACATACCCGCGCCGTAGGCAAAACCCGATTATCTCCAGTCACCTGGGTCCTACTGGGCCTGGTCTCAGGAGGCGTATTGGCCCTGGTGATCTGGGTCCTGTTTATGGCCAAACACAAACCCCGCAAACCCGCTTTGTGGTAAGCCGCTGAACACCGACCTGCCTTGAGGTGTCTGAAAGATCAACCCAGTCACGATCACCTTAAAGGAGGCCGACGATGTTCTTTTTTTTGCGCCCCAGCTATGGGTCCAGGTATTTGCTTGGTGGACTGTTTTTATTGAGTCTCAGCCTGTTCAGTGGCAGCTTGCCGGCTTATGCTGACGGATTTTTATTGCCCCATTTGCCCAATCACATGATTGCACCTCTGCCCGAGCAGCCCAATTTTGCGATCAAATACCACAAAGTCGATGTCGAAATTAACCATCCCCTGGCCCGCACCCGCGTGGATCAGGTTTTTCACAACCCCTCAGCCCGTGAACTCGAAGGCACCTATCTCTTTCCGATTCCAAGCGGAGCCAGTCTCTCGCAATTTGCGATGGATGTCGATGGCAAAATGACCAAAGCCGAACTTTTAGAGGCCAATCAAGCCCGCCAGATTTACGAAGAAATTGTGCGCCGCCGTATCGACCCTGGCCTGCTTGAATATGCCGGAAGCAATCTCTACCGGGCACGGGTTTTCCCGATTCCAGCCCGGGGCGACAAACGGATACAGCTCAGCTATGACCAGCTTTTGCCCACCCAAAGCAATTTACACACTTACCGCTATACCCTCAGCACCGAAAAATTTTCAGCCAAACCGCTGGAAAAAGTCAGTGTCACGATCAAGCTCAAAACCAAAACCCCGCTCAAGTCGGTGTATTCACCCAGTCACGAACTCAAAATCACCCGCCAAGGCGAGTTCAGCGCGTTGATCAGCTACGAAGCCAGCCAGGTCAAACCCGACACGGATTTTGAAATTTATTACACCACCGCCGAAGATGCGATTGGGCTTTCGCTGCTCTCTTATCGCGAAAGCCAGCAAGACGGTTATTTTATGCTGCTCGGCGCCCCCCAAGTTGAGTGGAAACAAAATCAGAATACCCCCAAACACCTGACATTTATTCTCGACACAAGCGGCAGCATGGCCGGAGACAAGATCAAACAGGCCAAAGCAGCCCTGGAGTATAATCTCAACCAATTGGCTCCCCAGGATTCCTTTCATTTGATCAGCTTCAGCGATACGGTCGAGCCCTTTTCAAAAGGAGCCTTGCCCGCCAGTTCTGCCAATATCCGCAAGGCCATTGCCCATGTTCAAAAGTTAGAGGCGACCGGCGGTACGGATATCGACTCAGCCCTGCAAATGGCGCTCAAACAACAGGGGCCGCGCCAAATGAACCTGATTGTGTTTTTGACCGACGGCGACCCCACCGTGGGTGAAACCGACTTTAATACAATTTTGAGCAAAGCCCGCAAGGGCAATCAAAACAAGGCCCGGCTCTTTGTCTTTGGCGTAGGCTTTGATGTGAATATTCCATTTTTAGACAAACTCTCACTCGAAAACCGCGGCAGCAGCGAATTCGTGCGGCCCGAAGAGAATATTGAAGTGAAGGTTTCAAGCCTGTTTAGCCGCATCAGCCATCCGATTCTGGCCGATCTCAAGCTGGATTTTGGCCAAACCCAGGTCTACGATCTCTACCCGCGTGAGCTGCCGGATTTATTCAAAGGCAGTCAGTTGGTGCTGGTTGGGCGCTACCGCCAAGCCGGGCCTGTCAGTCTGAGTTTGAGCGGGGTCTTACAGGGCAAGGCGCAAAAATTTGTCTATTCTGGCCAAAGGCTCAGCCCCGAGAAAACAGCCCATGCCTTTTTGCCCCGGCTCTGGGCCACACGCAAAATTGGCTTTTTGCTCGATCAGATTCGCCTCAAAGGCAAAAATCAGGAATTGGTCGCGGAAGTGATTCGCTTGAGCAAGGCCTACGGGATTATCACCGAATACACCTCGTTTTTGGTCCGCGAAGACGTAGACGTGCGCCGCCCAGCCGAAAGTGCCCCAATGCGAGAAGAGGCCGATGGCTATCTCTCGCGCAGCCTGGGTGAAGCCAAAGGCTCTTGGGCGATCAGCCAGAGCCGCAATGCCCAGAAAATGCAAGACAACGTCGCCCCTGCTGCCGCAAACCGCTATTATGACTCAACGGGTCAAGAGCAGCAGATCACCCAGGTACGTTATGTTGGGCAACGGGCTTTTTACCAGAAAAAGAATCTCTGGCAAGATGCCGCTGTGGCAGATAAATTGCCACGTTTGCCAATTGCCCGCTACAGCGAACTCTATTTTGCCCTGAGCCAAAATGCCGAATTGCGGCAAATTCTGGCCCTCGGACCTGAACTGGAGTTTGTGCACGGGGGCTACCTGATTCAGATCGGGGAAAAAGGCCAAACACAAACCACAGCAGAGCTGAAGAAAAAACTCGCGCTGCCCTGATTTTAAGCGCAGAAAAGCCTGATAGCCCCTGGTGATTTTATTCATCAGGGGCTGTATACTGAAAGAGAAGACAAGCAGATACCGTAAAGAATCGTTTATATAAAAGTTAAAATTCGTTTAATCTTCCAAAAAAGCTGTTCAGACTTTGTGTCTTTTGCCCATATATCTTTTATAGCGCCGAGCCGCCCGGCCAAAGAGCGGAATATAAACAAGTGTGTATTTAAGAGGAGTATTGAAAATGAGTCTGTTTAAAAAATCTTTCTTGACCCTGTCTTCTGTCAGCCTGCTGTTGAGCACTGTGGCCTGTAGCGCCACCCCTCCCATGATGAATCAAGCCATGAACCCCGGCCTGATGCGTGCCAATAGCGCTGTACAAGGTGCCACTACCCCCCGTGCCAAAGCTGAAACCCCTTTGATTCAAAACCGCAATGTCAAAGTGCCGACTTCCCGTTTTGACGCCATCGCCGATCAAAACAAAGCCCTGAAATTGCCTGCTGAAGCGGCATTCAAAAAAGCCCCCACATTAAATGCCCGCAGCCCCTTTGACACCCCCTTCGGTGAATTGCCTTTCCGCACCTTCAACGATCTGAATGACTATATCCGCTATGGCTATAGCTCCACCCACGAAGATTATAAATACATGAACGACAACTATGCCCGCAATCACTTCAACCGCTATATCAACGGCGCTTACCGTGATGTACAAAGCCTCTACAAAGCTTCCCGCGACGATATGAAGCGTTTCATTATGCTCGACACCCTCGTCAACAGCCTGGAAGTCGATGGACGTCCTCTGCCTTATGAAGATATCCACAATCCTCCCGCTCAGCAGGAATACAAAATGTTCCCGACCGATGCCGCCAAAATTATGCCCACCTTTGGTGAAATCGTCTCTTATAACCGCAATTCTTACGACGTCAACTACCAGCGTTGGGATGCCTACAGAGCCGCTCGTTATTATCAAGCCAATTACAACCGCGTTTTTGGCCTGATCATGCAGCACGGCCCCACCAAGCAAGAAGCTTGGCGCATGGTTCACCGTGAGATCTCCTCTTACGCTGGTTATTAAGCCCAAGCGCTGATCAGTTAAACAAAAGGCCCCTGAATTTTCAGGGGCCTTGCTTTTTTTTGAAAAAGAAAAAAATTAACGGGCAGGTGGCGGAACCGGCGGCAAATTGCGCGGATTAAGGGGGTTGGTGGGCTGGTTTGAGGTGCGCGGGGGTTTGCGCACAGCCGGGGGCTCTTGCAGTTGGCCTGTTCCTGCGGCCTGCTGAGCACGCAATAATTGACTCACGGTGCCCTTTTCAATCGCCTTTTCATCAGAGACACCGTAGAGCTGGCGTTCGATAAAAGCATCCATGGCATTGACGGGATTGTAGGTGCTTTGACGGGCCTTGAGCAAGGCATATTCAAACATCCGCAAACCAGCTTCTTGGCGGGGCTCACTCAGGGCTGATAATTGTTTGACCCAATAGTCGATCAGGGCTTGTGGCTCTTCGTTGCTCCGCAACTGCAAGACAAAATCCTGAATCATTTCGAAAACATAGTCGGGATGGGCCTGGCTGAGCAGATACACATCTTGAATGACTTGTCTCAATTGCTCAGGGTAACCAGAATCAGGCATGGAGCAGACCTTTCTAGGCAGTTTTTCGACAAAGAACCAGACAAAAGACAATGCTGAAAGTTTAGCACAAAGAAAGCGTTTAAAGAAAGCGTGGACGCTTGTTTAAGTTGATCCAGGCGGGGCTTTTCTGCTAAGATGCCGCAGTGGTTCAGCCCCAAAACTCAGCCAAAGATTTACACAGATCCACAAAGCAGGAAAAGCGCATGAAATGGACCCTCGAAAACCTTTCCAATCAAAAAGGCAAAACCGCTGTTGTCACAGGAGCCAATGCTGGCATTGGTTTTGAGACGGCTCAAGCCTTAGCCGCAAAAGGTGCCCGCGTGATCTTGGCCTGCCGCAGTTCTGAGCGCGGAGAAGCCGCCCTGGCAAAAATTCGCAAAGCACATCCCCAGGCCCAGGTTGAATTGCAATTAATGGATTTGACCCGTTTGGCCTCTGTGCGCGAGGCGGCAGAACAAATCAAACAATCCCTGCCCCAATTGGATCTGCTGATCAACAATGCCGGCGTGATGATTCCACCGGCATCAAAAACCGAAGAGGGCTTTGAATTGCAAATCGGCGTCAATTTTTTGGGTCATTTTTTGCTGACAGGCCTGCTGTTGGATTTGCTAGAAAGCACTCCCAACTCACGGGTGATCACCCTCAGCAGCATAGCCCACCGCCGGGGCAAAATTGATCTCGCCAATTTTAAAGGTGAAAAACCCTATCTCAGCTTTCGCGAATACGCGCAGAGCAAACTGGCCTGCCTGATTTTCAGCTTGGAATTGCAGCGCCGTCTAAAAGCAAAAGGCTCGCATGTGCTCTCCCACGCAGCCCATCCGGGCTGGACCAAAACCGAGTTAAGCCGTCACAGCGGTCTGGCTGACCGATTGAGCAGCCTGCTGGCCATGCCCACCCTTCAGGGGGCTCTGCCTACGCTTTATGCAGCGACAGAATCCCTGCCCGGTGGGAGTTATATTGGCCCCAATGGCCTGATCGAAGCCTGGGGCTTTCCAGCACCTGCCAAAATCAGTGCCCAGGCCCAAGATGAAACAGTGGCCCGCGCACTCTGGGAAAAGGCCCAAGCCCTGACGGGCCTGAGCTATTTAAGCGCATGAGCCCACCTTCTGAGCCCGAACTGCAATTTCGGCTCTTGGGCCTGAGTAAACAGACCCTGATTGCCCAAGCCTGTCAATTTCACAACCGGCGCGAAAAAGCCAAAGCTGCTTTATTGGAAGATCTCTATGCAGAGGTTAAACTGGTTCAGGCCAATGCCCATCCCCGTGTGCTCGAACGCCTCTGCGTGAGTTATTTGCAGCAGGTCTGTGAAAAACAACATCCCCGGATCGGGGAACTCCGGGGAGATCCAGAGCGATTTGAAAGCTACAGTCAGATCAAAAGCCAGATGTTACAGGCAATTGCTGAGCGACATCCCTGGTTGGCCCACGAATGTGAGCGACAGTCGTTTATCTAAAGCGACTTTTCTGACCCACTTCAATGCTTGCTGTTTTCAAATCTTAGATTGAACTTATTTCCTTTTTAAACTTCTGTTAAACTTGGACACTCAAGTTTTCATGGCCTATGGGGGATAAACATAGTTAAGCGAATACCAAGATCTGGTAATCAATGTAATTGGTAAGTAATCAAAAGCTTAAGGAGACCCCGGCCTTGCAAACCTCAATGAGCTCCAGTATGACGGTGACAAGTACCCACTATCGGATGCAGACCCCCGCCCTGCTGCCCCTGCCCCACCTGATTCAGGTTTCTCAACCGCAACTGCCTTGTTACCCCGTACCCGGTGCGCAGCCCTTGCCTCCGGCACCAGGCGGAGAGGCCTTTGGGCCTGAGCAAGTTCGGATTGGCCCTGTGGGAGATCTCCTGATTGGCGGCTTTGTCGGCAATAAATTCGAAGGCCAATTTGCTGAAGCCATCAAAAACCTCAAGACCAATGGCATTACCATGCCAGGGCTCAAAGGCTTGGGCCAGGCCAGTCTCAAAGCAGGTGGTCTCAGTGCAGCTTTAAGCGGAGCGGTTTCGACCTTTCAAAATATCGGCGCAGTGGCCAGTGGCAAAATCAGCGCGCGCAATGCAGTCAGCAATGTCGCGACCGACAGTATTGGCGGCCTGATGGCAGGCACCACAGCCGGAATTGGCGCTGGCGCAGCCAGTCTGGCTCTCAGCTCGCTGGGAGTGGCTGGACTGCCGCTCACAATTGGGGCTGCTGCTGCAGGTGCCCTGGGCGGCCTGGGCGGCGCTCAGCTCTATGAAGCAACCGGTCTGCGTACGCGGGTGTTTAATGCTGCCCGCGCCTTTTTTGGTTAAGCCCTTTTTCTTAACCTAAAAGTACTTTAAACAAAAAAACGCAAGAATTCACTTAATCTTCGAATTCGCCACCGAATACCCAATAGGTTATACAAACTACCTATTAGGTATTCGGTTATTTTATTATCAAATAAAATGCTTATATTAACTGAGAACTCTCGTTTTTACTCACTTATCTTGCTTATATTTCCATTCCTGAAAACGCATAAGCGCAGTAAACTGGTTAAATTAGCCTGAAAATAAGCGCGCTCAGGTAATTCAACAGAATGGGAAATCAATCCAATTTTATGGCAGCCAAAGCAACCCCTTTTTTAGACGCCGGTCAATACCTTAAACGGGTGCGTAAAGCCCTGGGTCTGTCCCAAATTGAATTGGCTGAAACCATGGCCCAGCTGATCAACCGAGAATTACCAGGTGAAGAATTCAGTCAAAGTACCGTCTCTCAGTTGGAACGGGGCTATATTCGCCTGAATAAAGTGAAGATTCGCTTGCTCTTTCAGGTGCTCGGACTCAGCCCAGAAGAAAAATCCCAACTCAGTCGCCTTTACCATTACGAAAGCTCTCCCCAGCGCAATACGGTCAGCTTTCATCAGCAAACTTATTTACAAGAATTGGGCGAACAGGCCCAAGAACAGCCTTCCGACTTTTTTATCCGGGCCAATCAAATCTCCTGTTATATGCAATTGGGTGAAACCCAAATGGCAATTATGCATATTCAAGACGCTTTGGAAAAAGTCCGCCAGCCAGGGGCCCAAGAAATCACAGTGCAAATCTTGAATAGCAAACTATTATCAGCACAATATGCACTCGAAACCAGCCGTTCCAGACAATTGGATTTGTTGCAACGGGCCATCGAAGAGGCCGATCGCGCCCAAACACTCTGGCAGGCTCAAAACAACAAACTCAAAAATCGCCTTTCCAGTGAACGCTATCAGCAGATTCACCTGCATCTGTTGCTGGCACGATTTACACCTCTGTTTCAGCTCTTTAACCACCAATATGGCCGCCATTATTCGGGCCAGGAGAAAACAAACGGTACCACCCCCCTGTTTCAAATGTTCTACCATCAATACAGCCGCGCCCCGCTCTCGTCTACGATGGAAGAAATTCAATTGGATTTTGAAAATCTCAGTGAGGCCCTTTCAGCCTTTAAAAAAGCCCTGAGCAATATGCCCCCCTCGCAGTGGTTTATTGATCTCAAGTTTTTAGAGCGAGAAGAGATCCGCCTTAAATATCTCTATCAAGAGGTCTGGCAAGCCCGTTATCTTTTTCGCTATTTCCGCACAGCACGCTTGGCCGCTTCTGCCAAGCGTATTCGGGAAGTCCCCCAAGCGCTGCTTAAAAACCGCCAAAAGATCAAAGTGCTCAATACCCTGCGCAATTTATTTGGGGTCACAGCCCAAGGGCAACTGACCCTGATGGGTTCAGATTCAGAATTACAAAAAGAAGCCGAAGCCCTGCAAAAATATACAGAAGAACTGGCAGCTTATACCCGCGCTCATTTCCAAAGTTATCAACAACAGACCCAAAATATGGGCCTGTATTCTGCAGACACGCTGTTTTCCAGTTCGTTTACCTCCACCCTATTCTTGTCGCCTTTGATGCTGGCCAGGCTAGGCCATTACAGCGATCTCAATCTCGAAACCCTGTATTTTTTAAGCCACTCAAATAATCAGGCCGAGTACCAATTTCTCTGCGCCCAATACTTCGCTCTGCGGTATATCTTTTTATGCCTGCAAGGCAATTCCGAACAGAGATTGGATTGTTTGGAAAAAAGTGCCCAGCACTTTTTATTGACAGGCCTGCCCTGTGAACGAATCTTCGCAGAGCCCCAACTCTGGCTGGCTTATTTGCTCGCCATTTACCGCGAAGATGAACCCCCGCTCAAAGGAGGGGCTTTTATAAAGATCAGAGAAATGGTATCTTCATTGGGGGACAAAACACAATAGAGGGGTGGGGTTTCTCCCTGCAGAAAACAGGCCTTCGGCTCGTATT
Organism: Candidatus Blackallbacteria bacterium; assembly: GCA_051715345.1. Classification (GTDB taxonomy): domain Bacteria; phylum Cyanobacteriota; class Sericytochromatia; order UBA7694; family UBA7694. The sequence continues at coordinate 48,137 of JBPXJQ010000056.1, read as the reverse complement.
TGGACTCGCTCTGTTGGTTTTGCTGGGATTGACTCTGGCGGGACTAACGGCTTATTTGCAGTATCAAGAACTGCAAAAGACCCGGCAAAGTTTCAATAAAACCTGGAAAACATGGCGTGCCTCTCAACGCTTCCCACTTTGGCCGGCAAGAGGCAAAGTACAACTGGGGAATGGTTTTGAGACCTATTGGCGTTTGATCGGACGGCCCCGCGATCTGCCCGTCTCCCAGTCCAAGCCCTATCTGGAAATTCCCGAAAATGACGCCAACCGCATTATGGCTCTCTTTGATCCCCGCTCTGGACAGATCTTGCCTGCTCCCCCTGAACTCAGCCAGAAATACGCCTACCTGCTCAGACAATGGTCTCAGATCCCCCCTTATGCCTGGATTGCTTATCCCAATAGCTTCAGTGTAGATATGGCCATGCCCCATTTACTGCTGGTTGAGCAATTGAGCCTCTTAAACAGCAGTTCAGAGCTGCAAAATTGCCAAAGTGGGAAGTGTCGGCCCGACAAGCTGATCCAGAATCTGGTCTTACTCAGGGCCCAAGCGGCCCAAGGACTCCTCATTCCACTCATGAATAGCTATCGCCTGGAGCGGATCTTGTTCAGCGCTTGGGGCCACACACTCACGCCCTCAAGCCTTGCTCCCGCAGCTTGGCGGAGATATTTACAGCTCCTACAGGCCTTTTTTTGGGGTTCTCCCCCCACTTTTGCCCAGATTTTGCAAAACCAAATGTATTTTTCCCAGAGCCTGCTCTTTGAGCAATTGCCTGAAAGCCTGGGTGAGATCAAAATCGAAACGGGTGAGGAAAATGTGTGGGCAGATAGCCTGCCGCAACAACTCTATCAGACCCTGATGGCCATGCCCCAGATTCAACGTGCTTTGCAGCTCTCCGCCCCTCTGGAGCAAAGCAGCCAGGCTTACCTCCAAAAAGAGTTTCATTCCCCGTTGGCCTTTCAAAAGGTGCAAGCCGCTTTGGCAGCCGCCCAAAGCCAAGATCTGCTCAAAACGGTTCTGCCCCCTGTGGATTTTGCCCTGCTGCGTTTTCGTGAGCAAGAGGCCTGGCGACGGGGCTTTTATCTGCATTTGGCCCTGCAGGCCTGGCATGAACAATACGGAGAATATCCGGCCAAATTGGAAATGCTCTCCGTTTTCTTAAAGGCTCCCCTGCCGCGCGATCCCTTTACGGGCAAAGATCTGCGCTATGTGCGCCAGGGCAAGGGTTACGCACTCTACAGTCTCGGCCCGGATCAGCAGGATCAAGGCGGAGGCAGCAGTTACCACTGTTTTGCCAAAGAGCTGAACTGTCAACACGAAGAGGTGCGCTTTCATCCTGGTTAATTCGGATTGAATCCGCGGTTCATACGCATTGAATCCGCAGTGACAGCGTCTGTGGGTATACTGTAGTCAGAGCCCAATTTACAGGATGGTTGCCATGTCTCAGTCTCACACAACAGAAACCGCGCCTTATACCCCAATCAACCCGATTCGGCTGGTCACAGCAGCTTCACTCTTTGACGGTCACGACGCCGCGATCAATATCATGCGCCGAATTTTGCAAATGTCGGGCGCCGAAGTGATTCATCTGGGCCACAACCGCTCGGTGGCAGAGATTGTCGACTGCGCCATTCAAGAAGATGTCCAAGGGATTGCCATTACCTCTTACCAGGGCGGGCATCTCGAATATTTTAAATATATGTACGATCTGCTCCAGGAAAAAGGCGCGGGCCAAATCAAAATCTTCGGTGGGGGGGGTGGCACGATTCTGCCCAGCGAAATTGCCGAATTACAGGCCTATGGCATCACCCGGATCTACTCGCCTGATGATGGCCGCGAACTGGGCTTACAGGGCATGATCAACCATTTACTTGCCGCCTGCGATTTCCCCACCACGGGTCCCAGTTTTAATGCTGAACTGGCCCAAATGGACGTAGGTAAGTTGATCTCCTGGGCCGAAAACCACCCCGAAAGAGCCAGCGAATTGGAGCTGCAACTCAGCCCCCAACTCCAGCAAAAAAAGGCCCCTGTGATCGGCATGACCGGCACCGGCGGCGCAGGCAAGTCTTCTTTGGTCGACGAACTCGTACACCGCTTTTTGCGGGATTTCCCAGAGAAGACCCTGGCAATTGTCTCAGTCGACCCCACCCGGCGCAAAAGTGGCGGCGCTTTGCTCGGCGACCGGATTCGCATGAACAGCATTCACAATCCCCGCGTGTATATGCGCTCTCTGGCCACACGGCAATCCAATCTGGCCCTGAGCAAGTATGTCAGTGATGCCCTCTTGGTCTGCAAAGCGGCCGGCTACGATTTGATTATTTTGGAATCCTCGGGCATTGGCCAATCAGATACCGAGATCGTCGAACACAGCGATCTCAGCCTCTACGTGATGACCTCAGACTACGGCGCAGCCTCACAGCTCGAAAAAATCGACATGATCGACTTCGCCGATCTGATCGCAATCAATAAATTCGACAAAAGTGGCTCGCTTGATGCCCTGCGCGATGTGCGTAAACAATACCGGCGCAACCGCAATCTGTTTAATTTGGCTGATCAGGAATTGCCGGTGGTGGGCACCATGGCCTCACAGTTTAACGATCCCGGTGTAAACCTGCTCTACAAACGCCTGATGGATTTGCTCAATACCAAAGTCGAAGGCGGTTTTGTCTCCCAATTGCAATTGCCCGTGGGCGAAACTGAAAAGATCTATGTGATTCCTCCCGAGCGCACGCGTTACCTGGCTGAAATTGTCGATGAACACACGCGTTACAAACGCCAAGTCAGCGATCAGAGCAGCTTGGCCCGCCAACTCTGGCAAATCCAAGGCACCCTCGCCCAGTTGCCACCGGAATCGGCAGATCTTAAAGCCGAACTGGAAAAACTCTATGCCCAAAAAGAGCGCCAACTCACAACGGAATCGCGGCTCATGCTTGAGTCTTGGCCAGAGATCGTCAAAACATATACCGCTGACGAATTGGTCTACCATGTGCGCCAGCGCGAAATTCGCCAGCCGCTCTACCGCACATCGCTCTCCCACAGCAAGGTGCCGCGCGTGGCCCTGCCCAAATACCAAGACTGGGGGGATCTGCTCACTTGGCGCATGAATGAAAACCTGCCGGGTGAATTCCCGTATACGGCGGGGGTCTTTCCACTCAAACGCGAAGGCGAAGACCCAACCCGCATGTTTGCAGGTGAAGGCGGCCCCGAGCGCACGAACAGGCGTTTTCACTATGTCTCACTCGGCCTGCCCGCCAAACGCCTGTCGACGGCTTTTGATTCGGTTACACTTTATGGCGAAGACCCCGATCACCGCCCGGATATTTACGGCAAGGTCGGCAATTCGGGCGTGAGCATTGCCACCCTCGATGACGCCAAAAAGCTCTATTCGGGCTTTGATCTCTGCCACCCCAGCACCTCGGTCTCGATGACGATCAACGGCCCAGCGCCAATGATCCTGGCCTTTTATATGAACGCCGCCACCGATCAGCTCTGCGAGAAATACATCCGCGAAAACGGCCTGGAGCAAGAAGTCGAAGCCAAAATTGAAGCCATTTATCAAGCCAAAGGCCTGCCCCGCCCCCATTACCAGGGCGAATTGCCCCCCGGCAATCAGGGCCTGGGATTGATGCTGCTGGGGGTGACGGGTGATCAGGTTCTGCCAGCAGAGGTCTACCAAAAACTGCGCGCCGAAGCCCAAAGCAGTGTGCGCGGCACTGTACAGGCGGATATTCTCAAAGAAGATCAGGCCCAAAATACCTGTATTTTTTCGACCGAATTTGCCCTGCGTATGATGGGGGATATTCAGCAGTACTTCAGCGATCAGCAGATCAAGAATTTTTATTCGGTCTCGATTTCGGGTTATCACATTGCCGAAGCCGGGGCCAATCCGATTTCGCAATTGGCTTTTACCCTTTCCAATGGCTTCACCTTTGTCGAGTATTACCTCTCACGCGGCATGAAGATCGATGAGTTTGCTCCCAATCTCTCGTTTTTCTTCTCCAACGGCGTGGACCCCGAATATGCGGTGATCGGCCGCGTGGCCCGGCGGATCTGGGCCAAGGCGATCAAACACAAATACGGCGGCAATGAGCGCAGCCAAAAGCTCAAATACCATATTCAGACCTCGGGCCGCTCGCTACACGCCCAGGAGATCGCCTTTAACGATATCCGCACGACGCTGCAGGCCCTGTATGCGATTTACGACAATTGCAACAGCCTGCACACCAACGCCTACGACGAGGCGATCACCACCCCGACCGAAGAATCTGTGCGCCGCGCAATGGCGATCCAGCTGATTATCAACCATGAACTCGGGCTGGCCAAAAACGAAAACCCACTGCAGGGTGCGTTTATTATCGAAGAATTAACCGATCTGGTCGAAGAGGCTGTAATGGCAGAGTTTCGCAGCTTGTCCGAGCGCGGCGGCGTCTTGGGTGCCATGGAACGGCAGTACCAGCGCTTTAAAATCCAAGAGGAATCGCTCTATTACGAGCATCAAAAGCTCAGCGGTGAATTGCCCCTGATCGGCGTGAATACCTTCTTGGGCAGCGATGGCTCGCCGACCTTGATCCCCAACGAGGTGATTCGCGCCACGCCCGAAGAAAAAGAGTACGCGATCAGCTCGCTGAAAGCCTTTCAGGCCCGCAATGCCGATCTGGCCCCCACCGCCCTGCAAGAGCTGCAACGGGTGGCCGTGCACAATGGCAATTTGTTTGAGGCCCTGATGGAATGTGCCAAGGTCTGCTCACTCGGACAGATGTCGGGCGCGCTCTACGCCGTGGGCGGGCAGTACCGACGGAATATGTAGGCTTGAATTAGCCGCAAATATCCTTGCGCCAATCCCGGCCCGAATCCGGTTTGCGCGCAGGCTCAGGTGGGCGGGCGGAGAGTGCTTCGTCGGTCAGGGTATACATCTGCTTTAACATGGCCTGATCTTCAGATGAGGTGTTGGGCTCAGCCATACGCGCTTGAATCACGGTTTTGATTTCTTCCAAACCTTCACGTCCAAAGTACTTGAGTGAGGAGGCAAAATTGTCCAGCCGTGAATCACCGCCAAGCGTAAAACCAACGCGGGGTTTTAAAGCCGTTTCAACGGCATGTTCTGGGTTGGCATAAAACGAGACAGTCGACAGAGCGCTGCTGAGATCCAATTCTTTCATTTTCAAACGATCGGTGGGAGCACCCGGCTCTTTGGGAGCCAGTGGCACCAATTTACAACCCGAATCCTGGGGAGGTGTGGTCACACTGATGCGGGAAACAACAGAATTGTTAACGGAGTTGGGATTGGAAATTTGCACCTGGAAGCACCTCTTTAAAGCAGGATAAGTTTAATACTTATACCGCGATCGGAAGATAATATTTTGTAAAAGACTTAAACTTTAAACCAAATATAATTTATTTCGATTTAATCAGCCCTTTGATTAAACAACCCTTAATCAAGCAAGCTGCTTTAGGCCAAAGGCTCAGAAAGACTCTGCAGCCGCAGCAAAAGCTGTTTTGCTGAACGGTGCTCAGGCTCCAAGGCCAAACAGCGGTGCAAAGCGTCAGCGGCTTCTGTTTCTGCTGCCTGAGCCAGATACGACAGAGCCAAACTGTAATAGACCGAGGCGTATTCTCCCTGCAGCTTCAGCGATCTTTGAAAAGCAGCGATGGCCTCTGCGGGTTTGCCCAGAAAAAAGGCAATTTGCCCACGTTGGTAGTCAAAGTCAAATTGAGCATAGAGATCGACACAGGGCTGAGACAGGGTTTCTTCGGCCAATTGAAAAGCCCCGAGACGAATCAGGCAAGACGCCAATTCATGCAAAATCCGGGGTTCACCGGGCCGGTAACGCAGGGCCTTCTGGTAAAAGCCAACCGCCATCTGATCGTCTTCTTGGGTTTGGTAATCCTGGGCCGCCCGCACGAGACGAGCCGCGTCGAGATTGGCATTGTTTTCAACAAAATGGGTTTGAAAGGCTGTCTGCCAGGCATAGGCGTCTTCGGCAAAAGCAGGTTGCCAAGCCGCCACCAAGGTTTGCAAGGGATCAAAGGGATAAGGGGTATGGGCTGTTTTCCAGCCTTGAAAACTGAGCCAATCGGAGAGCAAATCCAAATGCAGGGGATAGGCCCAGGTATTGCCATGGAAAGACGGCTCAGCCAAATCCGCAGGCAAAACCCCGCTGGAGACATAATAACCTTTGTCGGAAAGCAAAAGCAGCGCACCCGGATCTAGCCAGTCCTGCAGCAGCAAGAGCCGTTCCCCAAAACCCTCAGTCCAGGGAAAGGTCTGCTCCTCGAGATCGGCACCCGCATTGAGTAACACGGCTTGATCCGTCTCACTTAGCCGCTCCAAAGCCAAAGGCTCGTAAAAAACACTCTCTTCGATTTGAGACAAAAGCGCAAAAGGCAAATCTTTGGCCCAGCTTAAAGCGATTTGCTGTTGCTCAGGCGAAAAAAATTCACAGAGCGAGAGAAACTGACCTGTGTCAGAGTCAGACAAAGGCTGAGAAACGGGCAGCGCCAAAACCCAGTCCCGCAAGGCCTCTGCTTGGGTGGGATTTAAAGCAGGCCAGGTCCCCGGCAATTCCAACCAGGTTTTGACCCATTTTTCGTGCAGCGCATCTTTCTCCATACGCAAAAGGGTGGTGGGCAAGGTGCAGGCGTAATAATTGCCAATCACCGCTTGGAGTTTCTGAGGGGTTGCAAAGCGAATGTTTGAAACCGGATCCAGATAAGCAGCAGCCGGTTGATCCAGCCAGAAAACCCCCAAATGACCGGCTTCGATCAGGGGGGCAAACCAAGGATTGGCAACCACCGCCGCCAGGGTGCTGCGGGAAAAATCCGTGAGCAAATAATGCAGCGAACGCTCCCCCTCTAAAGTGTCCAACTCTTGCCAAGCCTGGATAAAATGCCAAGCAAAAAAACCCAGACCCGCCCCCAGTTCCAATACATAAACAGGCTGATCCCCCCCCGGCAATGAGGCCCGAATCACCTGGGCCTTTTGGCGGGCCAAGGCAATATTGCCTGTGACACTGTAGGGAATGCGAAAATCCAGCCAGGCCTGGGCCCCCTCTTGGGCAAAAGCGGCCTGATGAATACGCCAGCCCAAAGACTGCGAAGCTGGGCAGGCCTCTTCCAGAATTAAACGCTGTTCGGGCATCAGCGTCGGGCAGGAGGCGCTTCGAGCACAGCCCGGGCAATATCCACCCGGCCCCAACCGGCATATTTGTCTTTGCCGGTCATGATCACATCTTTGGCGGTGCGCTCCAATTGGCTGCGCACCTGGGCCTGGGTCAGGCTGGGATACTGACTGCGCACCAGAGCTGCAGCGGCCGAGACAAACGGTGCGGCCATCGAAGTGCCATCCATAATTTTATAGCCATTGCCCAATTTCAGGGGATAGGTCGAGAGCACGTTGGCCCCCGGAGCAGCCAAATCCACCCACTCGCCAAAGGTCGAAAAAGAGGCCCAGCGGTCATCCGAATTGACAGCGGACACGCCAATCGCCTCGGGGCTGGCACCAGGGTAATATTCGGTGTCTTCTTTGCCTGAATTGCCCACAGCGGCCACAAAGACCACGTCTTTGGCAATGGCATATTCATAAGCGGCTTTGGCGGCTTCGCCCAACATCGGACTGCCCCAGCTGGCATTGATCACTTTGGCCCCGTGATCTACAGCCCAAATCACGGCGGCAGTAGACAGGCCCCCTTCGGAGTGGCCCCAATTATTAAAAATTCTTACGGGCATGAGCTTGCAACCGGGAGCAATACCGGCAATGCCGATGCCATTATTGGCTCGGGCGCCAATCACTCCAGCCACATGGGTACCGTGGCCATAGCCATCCACAGCCCCCCCCGGCACAGGCACTTTTTCGGTAAAGTCGAAACCCTCCACGAGTTGGCCCTGAAATTCGGGGTGGCTGGCATCAATGCCCGAATCAACCACAGCCACAATTACCTCAGGACGGCCCGGCTGGCTTTGCCAGATTTTGTCGGTGCCAGTCAGAGCAAAACCATATTCAGCAGGCAAAAGCGGATCGTTGGGCAGAGCTGGATTGGCTTGACGGGGCAGAGGAGCACTCAAATTGCGGGGCTGCAATGCGGGAAGTTGAATGGCGTAATCGGGCTCGGCCCAGAGGGCTGCTGAATCGGCAGCCAAAACCTGAAAGGGCTTGGCCCCTTCAAAGACAAAGATATTTAATCCCAAGGCCTGTTTTAAACGCAAACCATGGCGTGAGGCAAAACTTTCAGGCGTCATTCCAGGCTTTAAGCGCACGATGGTTTGGCCCGGAAGAGTTTGCAAACCGGGTCGGGTTGCGCGCGTTTGGGATTGCGCTTGCAGCGCAGCAGGGGGAGAATTTGAATTCAAACCAGGTGCAAAACCAACACAGGCTGAAAGCAGCAGTGTAAAGGCCAAAAACGGGGAATAACGCATGCCAAGACTCCTGAGAAACAATGTCTCATTTTAACATGCTTCCACCGTCCAGGTGAAAAGAGCGGGTTTAAAACCAGCTTCTGGCCCAATTATAAGCGCGGGCAGCCTGTCTACCAGCAGAACTTTGGGCCACCGCAGTCACAGCCCGCGAAGCCTGATTGCTGACATAGGCCCGCGTGGCGGTGACAGCCCGTGCGGCTTGCCTGACGGGCCGGCTCTCGGCCACGGCCGTCACCGCCCGTGTCGCCTGAGTGCGGACATAGGTACGTGTCGCTGTCACAGCCCGCGAGGCTTCGCGAGCAATCACAGCACGGTTGTTATACACCAATTTGGCGGCATCCGACGCCATGGAAACCCCTGCCCCGACCTGGGAAACCACAGGAATATTGCTGGCGGCAGCCACGGAGCCCAGCGCGGTCACACCGCTTAAGGCTGCATTGACCACATTGTCACGGGTCGGATTGTTCAGAGCCCGGTTAATATCATTGGCGGCCACAGCCGTGTCGAGAGCGGCAACGGCAATATTCACACCCGGCGCAAAACGCCCCGCCATCCGGCCCGCTGTTGCAGCGGCCCGCATACCCGGCCCGACGGCCCGTTCGGCGATCCGACCCGCTGTGGTGGTGGCCGCACCGAGTGTACCGCTGGCCGCGTCAAGGGTAGGCGCCGCAGCCCGAGAGGCATTGACCAAATCCTGAACCCCTGTGGCCAGACCGCGGCCATCAGCCACCGCTTGTGTTCTCAATTCCTCATTGCCAGGATCTGCGAGCACAGCCTGAATATTCTCACCCATCTGGCCATAGTCCTGACTGGCCAAATTAACGGCAAAACCGGCAACACCCGCACCCGCAGCAAAACCGCCTGCGCGCTGCGCCAAGCGAGCGGTTGCTTCTGAACTGCCCCGATTGTGAACAACACCTGCCGCAGTATTGGCAAGATCACCCACAGCCACCACATCTCCCCCGGTTAAGTTGCCATCGAGCAAATTGGTGGTATGCCGAACGGTGCCAGCAATCGTGGCGGCATTGGCTTTGGCCCCACTCACAGAGGATGGCCCGATTTCGGCCAGAGGAGCGGGCATGGGGGCCACAATCCCGGTCTGGGCGCCACTGGAAACGGCATTATATGCAGTTGCACCACGAGAGACCGTCAAACCCACTTTGCTCACCAAAGCAGTGCCCGGCAAAGATTCCTCTGCAGCAGGATCACCTTCAGGTTCGACGGAGACAGGGTTGGCCGCAGGCCGATCAAAATTAGCCAAACCAGAAAGCGGATCCATATCAGCAGAGGTGAGACCCGCAAAGGGAATTGACACCGAAGTGGTATCAGCCAAGACGGCAGGATCAGCAGCAGGCGCAATGGGGGTTGAATCTGGCGTGGGCAATTGGCCTGGCGGCAAGGTTCGTGCAGGAAAGGCCAAAGGCCCTGTACCGCCAATAGGCGCTGGTTGAGCAGGTACACTTAAACTCATAAATTTCAACCCACTTTTATCTGTGATTCAAACTGATTGAAATAGCTGGCAAACAAAGGATTCACAACACAATCACCTCATCAGGGAGAAGGCAAGACATCCGGTGCGGGTTGATCGGGTGAGAGCAAAACTTCGCCCTCACAGATCAAGGTTGAGCGACCGATGAGAAAATCAATCGCCTTTTCAGACTCCATCTGGGCAACAATGGAATCCAATTGTTTGCTGCGCCGCATTTCAAAAAACAGGTCTTCTGGGCTCGGACCGCCAAAGGTGTCGGAAATGGCCATCATGACAGCCATGGCTTCACCATCTTCCACCACAAGCTGTTCTTGCAAGGCAATCTGGCGCAAGACAAAGGCATCTTTGAGTCGGTAGCCCATCTGCGTGAAAAGTTCTTCATGGGCTTGCCAGGCCAGCCAAGAAGCAGCAAGCACATCATCCCCATAACCCAAACGCTTGAGAGCCGAGGCTTCCAAACGCTCCCATTCCGAACGCAACTCAGCTTCAATCATTTCGTTGGTCAACGCCACTTCCGCTTGATCACTAACCAACTGAACAACAGTCTTGCGCAGGGCTTTATTCCAGTCTTTTTGATTCTGCAGCAAGACATCTTCTGCGATCTGGCGGTAAAGCGTCTCCATATCCGGGCATTCACCCAAACGCTTGAGCAATTCAGCGTCGGTCTTGGCATGTTCGGGTTCAAAGACCTGTAAAACCTTGCCACGATAGCTGACTTTCTGGTTGCGCACGGGCGGGTGAAAATAATCGTCGGGAGCAACAATTTCAATTTCAAAAGCATCACCAGAGGCCTTGCCAATTAGGGCTTGCATAAAGCCCGGATAAAACAGAGCGCCATTGACAATCATGCTCTCAGATTCACGCAGACTGAGCGGAATTGGCTGTTGTTTGGCGTCAAAACCCACAAAGGACAAGTCAACAATATCCCCCCACTTGATCGGCCGAGAAACTTCATGGGGATTCGACAATTGTTGACGCAGCCGAAACATTTCAAGCTGGGCAGCCTCTTCGGTGGGCATCGCCACCGGCGGGACTTCCAATTTGATTTGGCGGTAATCCGGCAAAGTCACTGCTGGCAGAAGTGAGAGGCGAGAGACAAAATTTAAGCCAGGGGGTTCTCCGGGCTTGGGTGGAGAAATGCTAAATCGGGGAGTGCCCCAGATAGGTGGACTCTCTTTTTTCAAAAAAGCCTGAACAGCTTCTTTCATACTGGCTTGACGCACAATTTGTTTCAGTTCTTCTGGCTCCGGTTTGGGTTTAAGCCGGGTTTCAAGTTGCCTTTGTTTGATCATCAATTCGGCACTCGAAAGCTGAAAAGAAACTTCTAACCAAGTATCACTGCGCTCTTTAACGGCATATTTCATGTTTCAAGCCCCAATTAGAACCAACTCTTGGCCCAAGCATAGGCCGCACTGGCTTTATTGCTGACAGCACTGGCAATCGCGTCACGATGTTCATAGGCCAATTTGGCAGCATCAGCAGCCATCGCAACAGCAGCTCCCGCTTGAGAGGCACCGGGAATATTCGTCGCTGCCACCGCAGAGCCGAGAGCACGCACACCACTCAAACCTGCTTGAACCACGTTATCGCGGGTGGGGTTTTTCATTGCTTTATTGATATCTGCCGCTGCTGCTGCGCCATCGACCACAGCCAGAGCCACATTAACCCCCGGAACCAGACGACCTGCAGCACGGCTGGCTGAAGCCGCAGCATGGGCAGCAGGACCCGCTGCCTTTTGAGCGATACGACCCGCTGTGGTCGTGGCTGTCCCCAGTGTGCCTTTGGCTGCTTCCAAAGCGGGAACGGCCCCACGAGCGGCATTGGTAATGTCTTGTACACCACTTGCTAAGCCGTGAAGATCAGCACCCAATTGAGACTGCAACTCGGCATTGCCTGGGTCACGCATTAAGTCAGAAATATTCTGGCCTGTGGCCGAAAAGTCACGATTTGCCAAATTGACTGCAAAGCCAGCGACACCGGCACCTGCGGCCATCCCTCCCGCCCGTTGCAAGAGAACGGCTGTGGCCTGAGAGCCCTGCTTGGTATGCAGTGCGCCGGCAGCGGTATTCGCCAGTTCACCAGCGGCAACCACATCGGAACCTGTGAGATTGCCATCAGCCAAGTTAGAAAGATGTCGGACCGTGCCTGCTGCTGTGACCGTATTCAATTTTGCGCCTGTGACATTGCCTGAAGAAGGCGTCGCTCCTTGGGGAGCTGGCATGGGTTTTACCAAACCCTGACGCGCATCGGGTGCTTTTCTGTATTCATTCACAGCAGTTGCAGTCCGCGTAGCGGTGAGCAACGCCTTTCCACCCACCTGAGTCGGATTGAACGACTGATTTTCACCGGCTTGGCCGCCGGGCTGTTCACCCTGAGAAGCCGGTTGAGGCGCTGTGCTGGCTGTACCAGCAGCACCGGCCTGGGCCTCAGCACCAGGCGTGGTTTCTGTGCCTTCAGACTTGCTGCCTTCAGAGGCCTCGCCGCCGGCTTCGGGGCCACCAGACTCAGCGGTCTCTTCGGGACCATCGGGACCACCAGCATCACCGGTTTCTTCAGGACCATCAGGGCCATCAGACTCACCGGCTTCTTCAGGACCATCAGGGCCATCAGACTCACCGGTTTCTTCAGGACCATCGGGGCCATCAGACTCACTGGCCTCTTCGGGGCCTTCGGCTTCACCGCCTTCGGAGACTTCTTGGGGGCCATCGGAGCCGCCTTCAGCACTCTCTACTTCAGGCATTTCACCCGTGGCATCGGCAAAATCGCCGTCAAGCTCTTGGCCTTCCATGCCCGTGGTTTCACCGTCGAGTTCGGGCACGGAGCCATCAGGCGATTCGCAGCCATCAACGGCTTTGCAAACCTCTTCTTTGGATGTGGTTGCTCCCAAAGGGGGAGGGCCAGAACCAATTTGTCCTTCAAACGCAGAGGGATTAGAGGTAATTTTAGGGGTTTCTGGCGGAGTTGACGCAGTCGGACGGGGACCGGTAATTGTGGGGGTAGATGCCATAAACAGCGGACCGGTTGAACCAACACTACCTACTGACATACGTTCTGTTTCTCCTTTTTGATTCCCTCAAATGCATTAACGACAATTTTGTACACTGTACCCATATCGGCAAAGTTTTAAACAAAGCCGAATAAAACTTATTCGATCTTCAATAATTTTCCCAAACGGTCAAACGAGGCTGTGAGCTGGTTATAGTACTTCATCAAGGCCTGGATATCAAAACCAGAGCCCTCCAAAGTGTCCAATTCATCGGCAAGTTCATCACAGCGATCCACCAACTGATCATAGAGCGCCCCGTACTCAGCCAAGGTATCAGGCCCGGCCCCCCGCTCAATGGCAGCATTCATATCCTGGATTTTGGAGGTTTCTTCTTGCAAGGCTTTTTTGAGTTCAATCATCTCACGCGACAATTTGCAGGTGTCTTCCATGAGGTTGAGATTGACCTCTAATTTCTGCAATTCGCGCTCCAGCGGGGCCAAGTCAAAGCCCTCTTGTTCCAACAGATCCAATTGTTGGTTGATCAGGTCATAATTGCTTTCCAATTGCATGTGAATTTCTTCAAATTTATTCAAATTGATCGGCACCAAGGTGGGTTTGATCCCCTGCATACGCTCAAATGATTCTTTGATCTGGTTGTGGATCAGGGCCTGGGTTTCAGCATAAAGCGCTTTGCCCTTAGACTGAGAGGGCTGCCCCAGACGCTTGACCCGTTGCAAAGAGAGCCCTTTGTCTTTGTTATTATTGCGAATGGCCTGGGTGGACTGTTTTTCGAGATGGGCCAGGAGCTTTTTGGCCTGTTTGTGATCGGGCTCTAAACGCAAGACCTCTTGCAAGTGGCGGGCCGCCATCTTGTACTCGCGAAAGATCAGGGAGATATAACCCAATTTGAGGTGGGGACGGGGGTCGCGGCGATTGCTTTCTATCGCGTGGCCGAAACAGATCGCGGCTTTTTTAACCTGTTCGCGATCTTGGAACTGGGTCGCTTTGCTGCGGTTGAGGTATTCAGTCCCCATGCGATAAAGTTTGTCAAAACGGCGCTGACGCTCATCTTGTAATGGTTGCGTGCCTTTTTTAGACAGTTTCGAGAGCGCTGAGAAATCCATAAAGTCCAAGTTCCCCCAAGAAACAGAATATAAAGCTGAGGTTAAATTCAGCCGAAATTTCTTTTATTTTCTTTTCAGCAGTGGTTTTTTCTGAGTTTTAAGCTCTTTTATGATAACATATTCAGGTCTTTTTCTGGCCTGTGAAAACGCTTTTAAAGAAACAGGGCTGGCTGTTAAGATGGAGTTATGCAAAATCTCCGGCCCTTATCTGAATCGCGATCGCAAACCTCTCAGCTTGCTGCCACCACAGCCAATCCACCTGCTGTTGCCCCACAAACCCCGTCTTTACAAAGTCCACAACAGCTTTTTCAACCAGATCAGCTCCACCCCCTGAGCATCTCGATCAGCACACAGCCCATCAGCCGAAACACATACACCACATTTTCTTCCCAGCAGGGCAAAAAACTGGAAATACCTTTGTATACCACCTACGGAACCCCTGAGCACTTCACTGTGCGCGGAAGGGTGATTGAAGCTGAAGCCTCAACACCCAACCCTGAGGACAATTGGTTGGACAATTTGCGCCGGACAGCCCACCAATTGCATGCCGAAGACAAAGAACATCTGTGGGTAGATGTAAACGTGATGGGAAAAACCTACCGAACGCAAACAGATCGCGAAGGTTTTTTTGAATTGCAATTGCAGGCTTCAGAGCCAGTTAAACCAGGTTATTACCCGGTTCAGGCCCAGCTTGAACCAGGTCAGAAACACTATTATGCTCCCCCCGCCCAAGGCCGAATCGTGATTCAAAATCCACACGAAAACAGCATGGGTGTGGTCTCGGATATTGATGATACGATCCAAGTTTCAAACGTAACCCAAAAATCGCAAATGATCAAAACATTTTTGCTAAAAAATCCGTATAGTCAACAAGCCGTGCCGGGGATGGCAGAATTTCTCACAGCCCTGGATCAACATGCCGATGGTGAGATCGACGGCGACGTCAATTATGTCTCAGGTAGCCCCCTGAATATTGCGCCACGGCTGGAGACCTTTTTGACCCTGCATGGATTTCCCCAAGGTCCACTCGATCTTAAATATCTCGGACTGTCTTCCAAAAGTGATAGTCCCACAGAACAATTGAATTATAAACTCGGCAAAATCCGCACTTTGTTTGAAACCTACCCCAATCGCAACTTTGTTCTGGTCGGAGACAGTGGCGAAAAAGATCCCGAAGTCTACCGCCAAATTGCCCTGGAGTTTCCGGGACGGGTACAGGCTATTTATATCCACAATGTGACCTGTTCGGATCCCCATTCGCAGCGTTTTCAAGGCATGGTGGCTTTTGATTCAGCAGATCAGGCTGGCGCAGATGCCCTGACCCGTGGCCTGATCTCAGCACAACAAGAAGCCAGCATTCAAAACGCGGTTCGACATCCCCAGAATTGAAAACCGACAGCGATAAATAAAAATGATGGCTAATTAGTATCAGGCGGAAGATACAATGCCCTTATCAAAAAACCTGCCTGGACGAATTGTGAAAGTCTAACTCGTGTTATCGCCGCCAATAGGACTATTTCAGGACACGCAACTATATGAGGAATGAAAACCATTAAAGGTGTGTTTGCTAGAAGTCAACCTTGGCAAGTGATTGAAACGCCGGCTTTGCAAAATAATATCCTTGAAAATAGTGGATGCCCATTGAGGAAAGCACATTGAGCTCTTCTCGTGTTTCAACACCTTCGGCAATGATCTGGATATTCAAAGCCTCACACACATGCATGATCCCTTTGACAATGGCCTGACGCCCGTTATCTTGATCAATATTGCGAATCAAAAACATATCAAGCTTGATAATATCGGGCTTAAATTCCACAAGCAAATTCAAACCAGAGTAACCGGCACCAAAATCGTCAATCGCAGTTAAAAAGCCTCTTTTTTGGTAATACTTAATAATCGAAGCCAGATGAGCATTGTCTTTAACCTTTTCACCTTCGGTCACTTCAAAAATAATTTGTTCCAACGGAAAGCCATAGGATTCAGCAGCTTCAATGGTTGTACGAATACAGAGTTCAGGTCGATAAATCGCATTTGGCAGAAAATTAATGCTGACACGCGTTTTCATCTCTAATTTTGAGGCCAGTTCGATCGCTTTAACACGACAGGCCTGATCAAATTGATACCGATTCTCATCTGTAACTTGAGATAAAATGTGACTTGCGGGTTCATTGTTTAAACCACGCACGAGTGCTTCATGCGCAAAAATAGTGTTCGTACGCAAATCCACAATGGGCTGAAAAGCCATACTCAAACCAAATTTCAATTGAGCGTTTTCAACGCATTGATTGCAAGTAATATCTTGGAAATTCAGTGGTTTCTTCATGACAAACCTTTTCAGTGGTTTTAGATGCACATAAATATCATTGTACATGTCTTAACTTCGATTGAACTCTTTTCACCCAGGACACTCAAACAGCCCCGAGGCATAAACACGTGTATATTTTTAGCTGTATATCATGGTTTGAAATTCAAAATAACTTGACCTCTTCTCTCCAATCGTTTACAATCAGGGTTAATCTCATTTAGACCGGCTGAGGGACTGGCCCTTTGACGCCGGGGCAACCTTTAGAGTTAACCCCTCTGAAAAGGTGCCAACTCCTGCAGATGCCTCAGCCGTATCTGAAAAATGAGCGATCAGTTAGCCATTCTGGATGGAACTGGTCTGCATCCCTGTCGTGTCTGCAGGGTTTCCAAGTGAGTAACGCACTTGGAGTATGTTTAATTTATGTCGCGGACCCTTTTCTTTTCAGACACCCCACCCCAACTTGATTTCCCCGCTTTATACAGTGGTATTTTAGATTTACCAGCGCCGTTTTTGCTCGATTCGGGGCAGGTCTTGATCCGCCCCCGTTTGGCTTGGCGGCGCTTGGGACAGCCCCATTTACCTGCTGTGGTGATTTTGGGCGGAATCTCTGCCGGGCGTTATGCCTGGCGGACAGAGCCAGATCCCCATGAGGGCTGGTGGCAAGAGCAAATCGGTCCCACTCGCCCCCTCAATCCAGAACAATTCCAATTGATCAGTGTCGATTTTTTGGGCAGCACGGGCAGCAGCAGCGGTCCCCACAACAGCCCCCAGGCTGGCTCGGGTTTTCCGGCGATCAGCACCCGAGATCAGGCCCGTGCCTTGGCCGCATTGGTCGAAAACCTGGGTTTGAATCAATTGGAGAGCATGATTGGGGCCTCTTATGGCGGCATGGTGACCCTGGCTTTTGCCCAGCACTTCCCACATTTGCTCAAACGCGCCCTGGTGATCTGTGCTGCTGAGAGCCCATGCCCACTGGCAACAGGTTGGCGCCATATTCAGCGCGAAATACTCCAAATGGCATTGGCCATGGGCGAGCCTGAAAAAGGCCTAAAACTGGCACGGGCCTTGGCCGTGACCACCTATCGTTCAGAACAGGAATTCGCAAACCGTTTTGCAGCTGGCCTGGGCCCCGATGGCTGTTTACCCTATTTGAGCCACCAGGGAGAGAGCTTCTCACAACGCTTTGATCCCTATAGTTATCTCTGCCTAAGCACGTCGATCGACACCCATCAGATTGAACCCGAAAGCATTGCTATTCCTGTCGATCTGCTGGGCTTTAGCTCGGATCAACTGGTTCCTGTAAGCCAATTAAAAATTTTGCAAAATAAACTCAAACAAAATGGCTTTTTACAACTGATTGAAAGTATTTACGGTCACGATGCCTTTCTCAAAGAGACTGCCGAAGTCGCTGAAATTCTCAAACAACATTTGGAGCAATAACCATGACAAAGATCTCCCCCCTCACCCTCACCGCCCGCGCAGGTATCAACAGCGACAGCCAACACGGGGCCGTGATGCCGCCGATTCAACTCAGCTCGAATTTCGCCTTTGCAGGCCTGCACCAAAAGCGCAAATATGACTACACCCGCTCGGGAAATCCAACCCGGGATCAATTGGCCGAGACCCTGGCGGAATTGGAAGGCGGCAGCCACTGCGTGGTCACCTCCACAGGCATGTCTGCTGTGACCCTGATTCTACAATTGCTGGAACCCCAAGACCTGATTCTGGCACCCGATGACTGTTATGGCGGCTGTCAGCGCTTGCTCAAAGCCAAAGCTGCTCAGGGCCATTTTCAATTGAAAATGGTCCGTTTTTCAGAAACAGATAAGCTTGTAGCTCAAATTTTGGCAGATCGGCCCCGTCTGGTCTGGATTGAGACCCCCAGCAATCCGCTTTTGCGCCTGACGGATATCCAGACGGTCGCCGCAGCCGCTCACCAAGTGGGGGCCCTGGTGGTGGCCGACAATACCTTTCTCACCCCCCTGCAACAACAACCCCTGCTTTTGGGCGCAGATATCGTCATGCATTCCACGACGAAATACCTCAATGGTCACAGCGATGTGGTCGGTGGCGCCGTAATCAGCAAGACCCCCGAACTGGGTGAAAAATTGGCGTGGTGGGGCAATTGTTTGGGTATAACCGGTGCCCCCTTTGATGCCTGGCTGACGCTGAGAGGCCTGCGCACCTTGCCTTTGCGGATGCAACAACACGGCGAAAGCGCCTTACAAATCGCCGCATTTTTGGCAACCCACCCCAGTGTCGAACAGGTCTATTATCCAGGTTTGCCCACCCATCCCCAATATGAGCTGGCTTTACGCCAGCAAAGTGGCTTTGGCGGGGTTCTCAGCTTTGAACTCAGACCAGATGTGGATTTGGCGCGTTTTGTCGAAAATTTGCAGCTCTTTACCTTAGCGGAGTCTTTGGGAGGAGTCGAAAGTCTGATCGCCCACCCTGCCAGCATGACCCACGCCTCAATGCCACCCGAGGCCCAGGTACAAGCGGGTATTGGCCCGCATTTATTGCGCCTCTCAGTGGGCATTGAAAGCTGCGAAGATCTACTGACCGACTTGCAGCAGGCCTTTACACGGGCTGCCGTTCAAGTTCCCCATCTTCAACCAGCACTTCAATTTCGTTGACATCAGTGGGTTCGTCTTCAGCTCGGCCAGAATGAGAGGTGCTCTTGCTGATTGGAAAATTGCCGTTGAGCACAAGAGCCCCAGCCCATGCTTGTGGGCTCTTGTGTTTTGGCTTTGCAACCTCTGCCCTTTCTGGCTCTGACTGTGTTATATTAAAAATAATGTCCTAATTTTAACCGTACTTAATTTAAAGCTTAATGTTAAAAATGTTAAAACAGGTTTTCATAACCCGTTAAAACAATTAGAATTTGTTAAAAATTTGTTTGATCAAAAATTTTAACAAGAGCTGTGGGTAAAAAGTACGTCCTTATAAGTGGGACGTCCCTCAATCGTCCTTACCTGCCGATCGGCGCTGCTGAATTATTCCCCGTTGCCGCTTCTGTATTTGGGCCTATGAGGCATCCTATACAAGATATGACTGGAATTTCCCTATGTCCCAAGAACCCCTTTTGCCTGAACATTTATTTTTGACCACCCTCAAAGCCCCCCATCAGGCTCCACCGGATCAGGCGGCGTTTGTCGCTGCACTGCCGGAAATAAACGCGGCTGCCGAAACCGCAGTCACGGAACATGACGACGACGACATGCCCGAAGCCGACTTGTCAGAGGCAGAATTCAGCGCAAGCGATCTGCCTGAAGTTGAGTCGAGCCAAGCCGAAGCCGTGCTTGAAGCAGACGAAGCTGATGATGAAGATCTCGCCGATGATCAAGCAGATCTCGAAGAAGAAAAACCCAGCTCGGGTTTTGCCGCATTAAAATTGTCAGCCCCCGTTTTAAAAGCCGTTCTGGCCGCTGGCTACGAAGAACCCACCCCCATTCAGGCCCGCATGATTCCCCACGTCTTGGACGGCCAAGACGTACTCGGACAGGCTCAAACAGGCACGGGCAAAACGGCGGCCTTCGCCCTGCCTTTGCTCTCCCGCATGGATCCCAACGACTATCACACCCAGATTCTGGTCTTGGCCCCCACCCGCGAACTGGCCTTGCAGGTCAGTGATTCGTTTCAGCGCTACGGCTCAGGCTTGCCGGGTCTGCGCGCCACCGCCATTTACGGCGGCCAGAGCTATGGCCCCCAATTGCGCGATCTGAAACGCGGCTCACAAATCGTGATCGGTACACCCGGTCGCGTAATGGACCATATGCGTCGGGGCAGCCTGGATTTGTCCCATTTGAAAGCCCTGGTCCTGGACGAAGCCGATGAGATGTTAAATATGGGTTTTGCTGAAGATGTTGAGTGGATTTTATCGCAAACCCCCAGCGAACGCCAAACAGCGCTGTTCTCTGCTACCATGCCGCCTGAAATCCGCCGCCTGGCCCAAAAATACCTCAAAAAACCCGTAGAAATCACCCTCGCGGTCAAAACCACAACCGCAGATACCATTCGCCAGCGCTACTGGATCGTGCGTGGATTAAACAAACAACAGGCCCTGATTCGCCTGCTCGAAAGTGAGCCGATCGAAGGCGTGTTGGTCTTTGTACGTACCAAAGAAGCCACCCTCGATATCGCCCAAAAGGTTGAACAAGCGGGTTATAAAGCCGCAGCCCTGAATGGTGATTTGCCTCAAGCCCAGCGTGAACAAACGGTTGAGCGCCTGCGCCGTGGCAAACTCGACGTTTTGGTTGCAACCGATGTCGCCGCCCGCGGCTTAGACGTGGAGCGCATCAGCCACGTGGTCAATTACGATGTGCCTTTTGATGCAGAGTCGTATACCCACCGGATTGGCCGGACAGGCCGCGCAGGCCGTTCTGGCGAAGCCATTCTCTTGATTGAGCCCCGCGAAATGCGCCTGTTTAACACCATTGAACGCGCCACCCGCCATCCGATGGCACGGATGTATATGCCCGAAGCAGAAGCGATCAACCAAAAACGGGTTGTGCGCTTTATGGAACGGATCACCAAAGCCCGCCAATTGCCCCAAATGGAGTACTTCCGCGATCTGATGAAGGCCTATGCCAGCGATCAAGATGCCCCCTTGGAAGAAGTGGCTGCCGCTCTGGCACTGCTGGTTCAAGGCCGCACGCCTTTGCTCTTGCCCCCCGATCCCGCTGGGCTGCAAGAAGATCCGACTGGCTCTGCCTATTCCAGAGATCGCAAAGATAAATTCCACCGCGAAAAAAGCTTTAAAGATGACAGCGAACTGGGTCTCGTGCCCTTTCGGGTCGAAGTGGGCCGGATTCATGGCCTGCGCCCCAGCATGTTGGTGGGTGCTATCGCCAACGAAGGCGGCCTCGACAGCAAATTTATCGGCAAGATCAAAATGCACGATACCTACAGCACTGTCGATCTGCCCCAACATCTGGAGAAACACCTGGTCAAAGCCCTGGCCCGCACCCGTGTGGTCAACCACCCGCTGCGCCTGTCTCGCTCAGGTGCCAGTACTGGCGGTGGCTATACACCCGACAAAGCCCCCAAAAGCTGGGATAAAAAACCGACCTTTTCCCCCAGTCCCAAAGGCCGTCCCGATCATGCGCCCCGCGCCAAAGCGGGCAAACGCGGATTTCTGGGCAAATAATTTGCTCAAATAGTTTGCTCAAATAGATCAGACAGATTAAAAAGCCCCTGAACCAGTTTGGTTCAGGGGCTTTTGCCTGTGCTGTTGTTTGAGCCAAACAGCAGCACTTAAGTTCTGCTGCGCTTAGACTTACGAGGTCGGGCGCTTGGGAGCAGGCTTCGTGGCTGCTGGGGGAGCAGGAGTGACAGGAGTTGCTGGCGCTTCCACTTTGGCAGGCGCAGGCGCCTCTTCTTCGAGCTTCGCAGCAGGAGGAACAGGGGCGGCAGGGGGTTCCACTTTCGCGGGTGCAGGTGCTGCTACGGGGGCGGCAGGGGTTTCAACCTTGGCGGGCGCAGGCGCTTCTTCTTCCAGTTTGGCGGTCGGTGCGGCAGGGGCTGCGGCAGGGGCCTCCACTGTGGCTGGAGTCACCGCAGCAGGGGTTGCGGGCTTGGCAGGAGCAGGCGCCACTGGAGCAGGTGCAACAGGAGCGGGCGCCACTGGAGCAGGGCTGACGGGTGCAACCACTTCAACCACGGGATTGGCAGGTGCCGGGGCTTTGGGGGGTGCGGAAGTGACAGGATCCTTTGGCAATGGTGTGCGAGACAGA
Organism: Candidatus Blackallbacteria bacterium; assembly: GCA_051715345.1. Classification (GTDB taxonomy): domain Bacteria; phylum Cyanobacteriota; class Sericytochromatia; order UBA7694; family UBA7694. Next base: position 26,088 of record JBPXJQ010000056.1, on the reverse strand, counting down.
ATCAACTGGCGATATTCCTGATATGCATCGAGTTTTTCACCGTGATTATTGCCCACACCACGTTGCCTCATCAAAGCTTCCAGACCCGGATTGAGTTGGAAAATTTCATGCACCCGCAATTCATTGCCCAATTCTCTTTTTGCGATACTCAGGGGCGTATCCCCGGGTTGGACTTGATACGGATAACGCGCTCCTGCTGCGGGCCCTGTGGGGGCTGTAGGAGCAGCGGGCCCCGTAGAGGGAACACTTTGGCCATTTTCTTCCATTTCGATTTCGTTGAGCAATTGAATGATCAACTGGGCGCGCTGGACCCCAGCGGAGTTCATGTAGCTGGAGAGGTTCACACCCTGGAAGGTGAGGCCGCCACCAGTAGAGACACTGCCACTGCCACCGGTCACAGCGGCAATACTCTGAGACTGCTGGGCAGCAGCCTGGCTCACAACAGCGCCGGCCAAGGCGCGAATCTGAGAGCGGTCTTCTTTTTTGACCAATTTGAGTGTGGCTTTGAGCTGGGCTTCATCCACTTTCATCAGAATGTCGAATTGCTGATGAATGGCCAATTGGCCAAAATTGCTCAGGGTCAGAATCTGTCCTTGAAAGGTCAGCGGTTTGCCACCACTGAGCAGGGTATCAGGAGGCATATTGGCCACAGGCTCAGCCACAGCAATGCCTTCACCGGGATTGATCCCTGGTGCAGGGGCTGCCGCCGGAGCCGAAGGCGTCGCAGGAGCAGCGGGAGCAGCAGGTGTCGCAGGAGCGGCAGGTGCTGCTGGAGCAGGAGTGGCTGGGGCAGCAGGATCAGCAGAACCTGTGGGGGTCTCCGCCGCAGGAGCGGATGGATTCGCAGGCGTTGCCGGAGCGGGAGTCGATGGAGTTGCCGGAGCAGCAGAGGTTTGGAATTGCTGCACCAATTTTTCAAATTTAGCGATCTGGCCTTCACGGGTCAGGCCTTGTGCCGTGCCTGGCGGCAGGGTTTGGGTCTGCTTGAGGTTTTCGAGATGGTAAGTGGCGCGCCGGGCAACTTGGGTCTTATCTTCGGCACTGAGCAAGGCAATGAATTTTTTCTGGTCATCCACAGACATTTCAGCCAGGGCCAGGGTCTTTTGATTGACATCCATTTTGGCAAAGTCTTCATTGCTCGGAACAGGCTTCGCTGGCGCCGTTGCGGCAGGGGGAGCCGCAGCGGGTGCAGCGGGTGTGGACGCAGCATCAGTAGGCGCCTCCGCAGGTGCAGTGGCGGGTTTACCCCCTTTGCGCAGGGCCTCCAACTCAGCTTTGGCTTTGTCTACTTGCTGTTGCACACTTTGCACGCGGGCTTCACTGTTGGTGACGCGGGTGTTGAGTTTTTCGAGATCTTCAAGCGAATAAGACGTGACAAAAATATTGCCGTGTTTGTCTTTGAGCTGGGTTTCGGTCTCTTGTTTTTGTTTTTGAAAACGGGTCTTTTCGCTTTCTGCGCCGCGAATTGCCCGTTCCAGCAGCGTCTGCTGTTTGGCTTTATCTGCGGCAGGCATATCTTTATTGGCTTTTAAAGCTTCGAGATCGCCTTTGTAGCGTTTGAGATCACCGTCAAGGGCGGTCAATTGCTCTTCGCTCTCTTTGAGCTTGGCACGGGCTTCTTTGAGCTGATCCTGCGATTTGTCGCCAATGCGACCGGCAGCAGTATCACGCTCGTCTTTGACATCCGAATGGGATTTTTTGACCTGTTCGAGTTGGCCTTCGAGGGTTTTGAGATTCTGCTCGGCCTGTTTGATCGCTTTTTCCTGTTCAAGCACATCAAAGCTGACCGAGGTCACATCGACAAATTTAACATTCTGAGAAGAGCTGCCTTCGGGCAGGTGTTTTTTGTCGGTCAGATTGAGCGTAAAGGCCCCATTGAGATGGCGCAATTCAACGCTGTCCCCTTTGGCCAGACCAATTTGGGGATCCGCCAGGTCAATCGTCATCCCAGCAAGCGCTTCTGGGTTCTGGGCCAAGCGCTGAATAAATGCTTTGACCTCTGCTTTGTCGAGTTTGCTTGCGCCTGGCTGATTTTCAATAAACTTTTCAATTCCGGCGTCGCTGAAATCTTTTAAATAGCTGCTACCCACGTGCAATTGAATATTGTGCTTTTGAAAGGGACTGGCGGTCTGGTGGTTGAGAACCTCGGGTTTGACAGGCTGACCGGCACTGCCATTAAAACGAATACTGCTCAAAGGGAGCCTCCTCATGTAATCAACGATCTGGGTTGCTGCTTTTATTTTAGCGCGGAGTGAGTGAGAACTTGCCCCTCTTTTGTTTTTATTGCGACGCCTGAGCAAGGCCCGTCTCCTGTTTTGCTACAATAGAAAAAGGCTCAAGCAGCCTGGATTTCTCCATGCGCAAAGGATACCACTCCCTATGTCAGATATTCGCTTCCAGGCCAATGCCGTCAGCGCACTCTGGGCTGCCAAACAGGCCGGCAAAGCCCCCAGTGGAGACATGGCAGACCACCCCCTGGCCAAAGCGCTTTCTGATAACCAACTCACGCGCAAAGAGTACGATCAGCTTAAAAATCTCTATCTCAAAGAAAATCCCACTGGCGATTTTGAGGCCTTTTTACTCGATTCCCTCAATGGCAAAATCGACAATGTGGCCCTGAGTGGTATTTCTGACGCCATCAAAGAATTCGCCCGCAAAGGCTCAGCCCTGTCTTCGGTCTCGTTTCAGCTCAATGAGCAGAACAATGGCTACAAAGGCATTGGCGCAGCCATGTTCCAGCCCAACAAAGAGCTGCTGGAAGCCGTTAAACAGGCAGATCAAGACGGCAATGGCCGTCTTGAAGGGGCCGAACGCGAAAAAATCAAGACCGCCCTCAAAGGCCTGGGTGATGATGCCAGCCTGAATATGTTGGCCACAGCCCTCGACGATGGCATGACCACCCTGGCTTACGATCCCAAGAAAAAGACCCTCAGCCTCTATTTTGCCGATCGCCCCCCCGGCGTGTCGGGGCAGGCCCAAGATGTCAAATTCAGCGGTGAACTCGTGCTCGAAGATATCGACGGGGTCAATGACCTGAGCCGCAACGATATCAAAGGCACCGCCAATGGCAAGGTTCAGATCAGCTATCCCTTTCTCTCAGAGGTGATTCGCGACGCCTTGAACCCCAATTTGCCGAATATGTCAGGTTCGGCCCTGGGCATGAGCGGGGGTTTTAAATTTGCCCTGCAAAACGAACGTTACGACGCCCAACGCGGGGTCTATGTGGTCAATGCCACCACCACCCTCTCAGCGGGGGTCTCCCGCTTTTCAGGCTCTTACGATATCCCGATAGAAATTCAGATCAAACACACCCCCGAAGGGGAGTTGCATATTCAAATCCCGGCCTTGGACAATGTCTCAGTGCCGGGTGTGCGCGCCGCCGCCTGGAAACTGCGCGATGAATTGCTCAAACGCGTGGCCAGTGGCGTCAACGGATCCGTTGATCAGCAAAATATGGGCGTTAAGCTGCATCCCCATGTCAAAACGGTTGAAGGTACGTATACCAATTGGTATTTTGCCGAAGAGCGCGGCCCTGTCAGCCAGCGCCTGGTCTTGCAGCCCAGCCTCGAACTCAAGCTCAAAAATCCGCTGCCCCGCAGTGACGGCCAGCCCCCGGCAGACATGTTGCTCGATCTCAGAGCCGATCGCAACAATACCCAAGCGCGGGTCGATGCCAAAGGCATTACCCTGCAACTCAATCAGGTTCCCGTGGTGGGGAGCTCTGATCTCAATTCGCGCCAAGAAGCCGCCCCCCAGCGCGACCGCGCATCTGACAGTGCACGTTTAGAGCTGGACTATGGTCTGGATATCAATATCGGCAAAGGCGGCAAACTCAAACAAGAGGCCGTGATCAAATCTGCAGACTTTAAACTGGATATCCAAGCCGATGAAATGCAGGACTTTGCCTTTATTCCCCAGACCGAAACGGTTTTGGGCAAAGAAGGCCAGGCCCAAATGCAATTGCGCGGCAGTCTGAGTGTGGACGAAAACAACCGCGTCAGGGGTGCCCTTTCAGGCAAAATTGCCGGCACAACCAACCAAAGCCAGGGGTTTAGCCATTTTCAGACCCGCTTGGATACAGGCAAAACAGACAGTCAACGCATTTCGCTGGCAGGCACGGATCTCAAATACACCCAGCCCGCCGGTCAAAAAGGTGAGGTGCATCAGGCCGAACTCAAGGCCCACACGGGTGAAGTTGTAACAGGCGCCAACCAACCCACCCAGATCAGCCTCCAAAACGCCCAGGGCAAGGCCCAAATTGATCTGCGCGTCTTGGAACAATTGCAAGCGGCCCTGAAAACAGGCAACGCCCAATTGCTGCAGACCCTCAAATCTGTGGGCCTGAGCGACGAAAGCCTGGAAAAACTGACCCGTGGTTCGCGCAAAGAGCTGGGCCAATTGCTCAAACTCGACGACTTTTTACCCCGCCTGGAAAAAGCCCTGATCAGCCTCGAAGCGGGTCAGTGGAACCTGAATATCAGCCGCGAGGGCTATCAGGTCAGCGGCGAAAATTTGCGCCTGCAAGCAGAGAGCAAAGCCAGCGACGCCCAAGCCGGACAAACCGGCGTGAGTTTGGATCTCAAAGCCGAAAAAGTCTCTGGACACTCGCTCTTGCTGCCCGCCAATCTGGAAGGATTGCAAAGCCTTCAGCGCCAATTGCAATCCCCCGGTAGCCTACAAGAAAAACTGCTCAGCCGCTTAAAAGTAGCGGGTCTGAGTGAGAGCCAAGTGGAAACCCTCAAAAGCGGGAATGCCCAGGCCCTCGAAGCCCTGCTCAACGACGAAAACCTGCCCACACGGGTTCAGTCGGTTTTGTCGGATCTGGAATTGCAATTGGATCAGGTTCAGGGCGAAGTCAAAGCCGTGCGCGCTGATGCCGAGACCTCACTTTCTGCCAATGCCAGCTTCAAAGCGGGCCAGGTCCGCCTCGATGCCAGCGAAAACCTGATCACCCTCGAAGTGCTGCAGGGATTGCAAACCCGTCTTAAAGCGGACGACGACGACGCAAAGGCCCTGACTGAGGCTTTGCAAGAGGCCGGCATGACACCCGCCCAATTAAACACCCTGCGCAGCGGCAATGCCGAAGCTCTGGTTCTCCTAGCCAAAGACCCTGATCTGATTGCCAAATTGGAGCTTTTGCCGGTACGCAATCAACTGGGTTTGAACCTCAAACAAGGCGCTCTAACAGCCCAGCTCGAAGCCCGAGAGACCGGCGGAAACGCTCTCTCTGTCTCAGCTTCCGCCACTGGCATTGAAGGCCGTCATGCCACACCTGGCAGCTCTCAGCTCAGCGCCGAAAGCCTCAAAGCCCAAGCCGATTACCAAGATGGCCAGGGCAATCGCGTTCACTTAGAGACCAGCTTGGCCAATAGCCGCTTTAGCAAAAGCGCTGATGGCAAATTTACGCTCGAAGCACCCCAGGCCAAATCCGAAGCCGAAGTGCGCTTGGTCTTAAAAGACTTTGCACTTTTGGTCGAAGCTGTCGGCCCGCAAGAGCTCAAAAATCTGGTCGATGCCGGTCGCCGCGAAGATCTTGAGAGCGCCTTAAAGACCATGGGCCTGACCGAACAACAAATGGCCCGAACCCTTTCCATTCTCTGGCATCCCCAGGTCAAAGCCCTGCTCGGCACCAGCGATTTTGTTGAGGCCCTGAAAAAAAGTGAAACCCTCGAAATCAAAGTCCAAGCCCAGACCTCTCTGAAAGTGGACAATGCCAGTGGCAGCGCGGTGATCGATGCCCAGGGCACAGGCCAGATGCAAGGCAGCGTGAAAACAGGCAGCGGTCAGACCGTACTCAGTTCAGAAAGCCAAGCCGAGGGGCTGAGTGTGCATGTCGATCAAGACGGGGCCCAGATCAATGCCAATACAATCAGCGGAGAAACCCGCGGGATGCGCCAAAATGGCGAGCCTTTTGCCAAAATCTCGGGCAGTATTCAAGATTTGCGCAGCCAGTGGAGCGATGCCAAAAAATCAATCACTACGGGCAAAATCGAAGGCCAAGGCCAATTGGACACGGTCTTGGATCCCGAAACCCTGACAAAGATGCAGGATATTCTCAAAAATTTCAAAGACGAATTGCAAGAGCGGCTCACCTCTTTTGGCTTGAGCAAACAACAGCTCGAAAATCTGCTACGGGCCTTCGGCCAAGACCAATTGGGCAAATTGTTCTCTGGGGCCGACAAAGAGCAAATCCAATCCATTTCTCAGCAGTTGGGCATCAGCCCCGAACAATTGGAACGCATCACAGGTCTCTTACACGATCAGGAATTTACCCAGGTGCTCGAAGAGATCTACAATTTTTCGGGTATTCTCGAACAGGCCCGTTTGCAGGGCAAAGTCAATTTTAGCGGAGAAGGGGCAAACTGGTCCGAAGACGATAAAAAAATGGTGCTGGGCCTGCGTGGGCTCAAAGCGGATTTACATATCGAAAGCGAGAACCAAAAAGGCACGACCTCGCTGGATATCCGCGCCACCCAGAGCGATACCCGCCGCGAACGCACAGCGGATCAGAGCCAAACCACTTGGGGCAAAACCCGAATCGAAGCCCAGGCCCGCGCACAGGACAAAACAGGCAAACAGCTCTCAGGCCAAGGCACTGTCAGCTATGAACCCGGAAAAATCACCACAGATTCTGTCAGTGATGTCTCAAAATTGGAGTTTGGCAAAATTGAAGCCCAGGCCCAGGCCCAAATGTCTGGCCCAGGTATTCACAGTTCTCGGATCGCGGCCACCACCCAAATCGGGTCACTCACCACGGTCAATCAACCCGGCCAGGAAGCTGAGCTGGCACTCACGGATCTGCAGACCCGGGGCCAAATCCAAATTGAGGGCCAGGGCCAGAGTACAGATCTCAAAGCAGGCGTGAATATTGCAGGCATCGCAACCAGCCCCGACGAGGTCCGCCTGCGTCAAGTTCACATCGACGGTGAATATACAGGTTCTGGCACCCGCCAAGTCAAGGGCAGCACCCAACAGGACAATGGCCAGGTCAGTTTGAATGCCGGTATCGGCGATATCCGGGTCGGTGATGACGAAGTGCGCATTCAAAACAGCCGCCTGGATCTGAGCGCCAACGCCCAATTGCAGGAAAACGGCAAACGCTCAGCCAACCTGTCGGCACAGATTCGCAATGGCCAAATGGACGATTTAAGGGCCAAAGACGGCAAAGTCACAGTGGATCAGACCCAGGCCGAACTCTCGGCCACCATCAAAACACCCAGCTCAGATATTCAGCTCAGCGGCACCCCCCGCATGAGTGGCATTCAGGCCCAAGAGGGGGTGGTAACAGCCAAAGACCTCCAAATTGAGGGCATTCAGGGCAAAGTCAAAATTCGCATGGACAAATTCCGCGATATGCTCAAGGCCAGCCCCCAGGCATTGGCAGTGATCAACCAAGTAGCCGCTCAATTTGGTCAAAAACCCGGTGAGCTGTTTACCAATGACGCCATCAGCCTCTCTTTGGACAAAGGCCAATTGCGCAGCAGCCAGGGCACAGCAGATGCCCTGCGCAACCCCAAAGATTTTTCGGGTCAATTGCGTGTGCCGGGTCTCAAAACCGCGATTGGCACCGCGGATTTGGACATCCATCTCAAACACCTGACCCTCAAAAGTGATGAAAAAGCCCCGCCCAAAGTGGATCTCTCAGGTCAGGCCCGCTTTACCCCCCAACAGCCCGCCTTTAACCAATCGATCAACGAAATGCTGAAAAAACAATTCGCCCATTGGGGCCTGCCCAATTTGAATACCTCTGTGGAAATGATCAATGGTGAATTCCGGGTCAAGATCGATCGCTGGTTTGCTGATGGCCTGGTCAAAGCAGATTTTGAAGGTGATCGCATGATCATCGAACTCGACAAGGTTAAACTGCTGCGTTTTATCAGTGCCAAAGGTCTGGTTACGGGCAAAGTCGCCTCTTCACTTGAAAACAACCTGATTGGCTTTGAACGCAATGAAAACCGCCTGAGCCTCTCGCTCAACGATCTGACCCAGGCGATCTTACACAAAGACAATTTGCAAATCCGCAAAGTCACCCTCGATCCCAATAACCAATTTAAGATCGACTTTGCCTATACCGAAAGCCCCGAATACAATGCCGGGGCCCGCACCCGCCAGATCAATCAGGTCGAAACGACCCTGCTGCGCGATGCCTCTGGTAAAAAGCGCAGCAAAGACAAATTGGAAGACATGGTCGAAGATCTTGGCAGCGATACCAGCCGTAAACTCTTCATGCGCGCCAGTGTCCCTCAATTGCGGGAGATGCTCGAAGCCGTGGGCAACGATTACGACAATGTCTTGCGCAAAGCCCTCGAAACTGAAAGCGCCTGGCGCAATTACCCGGTTGAAAACCGCGCAGTGATGGCCGCTTATCTGGCCTCCAGCAAGGGTTTTCTCGAAGGGGTCGACAACAGCGAGAAACGCCTGATCAAAGCCCTGGTGGCCTCACTGCAGGGCCAGGAATACCGACGCTTCCACCAAGCCCTGTCTGCAGATGAACTCAAGCGCATCAACGAATATGCCCATGCCGAGTTACAAGCCGCCTATCGGCGCATGCAGGGCAAATAAGCCAACAAATAAGCCAACAAATAAGCAAAGATAGCTGAGTCAGCCGTCAATTTAAGCTATTTGGTCGGCGCAGAACAAGTTTATCCCCCACCTGAACGCCGAGTTGGGCCTGGGCATTGCCCTGATTGACTGAAAACTCAAGCAGATCACTGCTGCCCCAGAGGGCCAGGCAGGTTTTGGGTGCAACAGACGCATAGGTGGGTTCAATCCGCTCCAAACGGGTCGATGCAATTTCAATCTCACAGTGCAGGGCCTGATGCACCGAGGCTTTCTGCCCCAAAAAATCGAGCACTTGGCGGCGGGAAATATTGCTGATCAAATTGCCAAAATGGTCGTACAACAAAATTTCGCCCCGGATTTCTGTGGCACTGACCTGTGGCTCGGGCCAAGCAAAGCAAACGGGTGTGGCCAAGGGGGGTCCCAACTCAGAGGCCGGAACCCCCCGACAGAGATGGGCCGCAACAGGGGCAAAAATATCTCTGCCGTGAAAGGTCGCACTGACAGGGTCGAGAAAATAAGCGGAATTGGTCAAACGGTGGACAGCCAAGGGAGGGTGTTCCCGTAATACATAGCTAAAGAGCCCATTGTCTGGCCCCACCAAGTAAAATTTTTCTGTCTGAATGCAAATGCCCGCACGTTCACTGCCCACCCCCGGATCCACCACTCCCACCACCACTGTTTGAGCAGGGAAAAAAGACAGGGCAGTCATGAGTGTATACGCGCCCCAGCGGATATTGCCAGCGGGAATCCCGTGGCTGATGTCTAAAATCGCAGTACTGGGTGAAATCTGGCTGATCACCCCTTTGAGAATACCGGCGTAAGCATCCTGATAGCCAAAATCTGTGAGCAGGGCAATCCGTTGAGCAGACAACAGAGCAGACATAAACACAATCCCTTAAATTTTATGATCAAACGAAGCCTGGGGCGGTTCTTCTTCCTCCTCGGACAAAAGGGGCGTGTGCCTCATGGCAGGGGAAAGATCTGGGGGCTGCAACTTGTGTGAGAAAACCGGGGCCATTACCGGAGCCAAAGGGGGCGTCGGTGACGGCAGCACAGAAACCTGTGGATTCTTTTCCAGTTCAGCCAGGCTTGCCATCAGGCCTTGTAAATGGGTCGGCAATTGTTGCAAATAGCGTTTCAGGGCATCTGAAATCGTTTCAAAATGGGCGATCAGCAGCTCGGGACGGGCATTGAGTTGCAGTCCCGTTTCGGGAGTCAAACTGACCTGAACCCCCATCTGACCTGGCATCTGGGCCAGCAGGGCTTGGCGCAAAGGCAACTCCAGCGGTTTGAGCGGGGGAATTTTGTGTACTTGACTGAGGCAATGATTGGCAGCCTGAATCCAGGCCTCAAATTGCTGTTCAAGCCCAGCCCAATCCGGGGGGGTCGCCCGGAGACAGACGGCCTCCCACCCCCAAGGATTTGCCCCCAAGGGCTCAAGTTCTATTTCGGGCCCCGAAACATGTAAAAACCCTGCAGCATCCAGCCAGAGCGAGAGCCCCGTTTGGGCCTTGACCCCCTCAAAAAGCTGGGCCAATTCAGCCCGAACCTGACCCGGACGGTGCAGGGCAATGGCCCCCCAATCAAAGAGCAGTCCATTGAGACGAAACTGTCCCAAGCTCAATTTTTCAATTTGAATCTGAACAGCTGGCGCCAGCGCAGCCTGCTTGCCCTCGGGCAAATCCAGGGCCTGCAAAAGGGTGCCCTCTGGCCAGACGGGTTCGGGCAAACGCCTCAGTTCAAGGGTCTGATCTGGGTGGTGTGCCTTAAAGAGCAAATGGCCTTCGGGATCGATCCAGGCCGTCACGTTTGCCGAAGCCAAAGCCTGATTGCACTGCTGCAAAACGGCTTCGCGCACGTGATTCAAGTCAGGGAGGGGGGAATGGGTTTGCCTGAGAGTCAATTCAACCCCATTGAGGCTGTATCTGCCCCAAGCTGTCGCTGGAGAGAGCCCCACAGTCTGACCAGGATCGGTACTGGAAAGACCGGGCTTCAGGCCCAAATGGCAAAGCTGTGTCTGGGGGGGCAAAGGCATGAGCAAAAGATCTTGGAGTTGCAGATTCCAACCCGCGAATTCAGGGGTGGCCTGGATGACCAATTGCACATCATTGCGCAGGGCGCGAAAGCCAAAGGGTTGCAAATCCAAATCCAGCAATGTGACTGCAAATTCCAATAAATGCCTTTCCAACACCCCTTCTGCAAAGGTTTGGAAGGGGGGAATTAAAACCTCTACGCTCTGAGTTTGGCCTTCGGGGCCCGTGAGTGCAAAGACCAAGAGCGGAAAGGCATAGCGGGTGGTGGGCAAGAGTTTGCTGAGTTTTTCAGCCTGAATTTGGGCCCTTTGACCCTGAGCTGGGGCGCACAGCAAAGGCTGGGCCGAACGCAATGAAGGCCGTTCCGACTGGCTGCCACCAGGCTGCTCCTCTGGCAGAGACAAAGCCAAGGGACTGGTCAGGTGAAAGTCGGCCTGGGCAGCTGAGACGTTGGGCAAAGTGGCAAAAAAAGCCTGGGTTTGCCTTTGCAATTCGTTCAAAGCTATTTTGAGGCTGATAAATACATTAACGGGAGAAACCATTTCAAATGAAGGTCATCCTTGTTTATTCCTCCTGATAATCGCGGTATTTCCAAATAAAACGCCCCGCCATGGCAAGGGTAAAAATGACCGCCAGGGAAAGACCAATACCATAGCCCTCACCGGGATTGCTGGAAAAATTGGAGCCAAAGTAAAAGATCAGCAATTTACCAAACATCAAAGGACACAAAGACATAATAAAGAAGTCTTTTAAATCCAGCTTGGATTTGCTCTTTTTATCGTTCTCTGACCCCATTTCTGAAGCCATTTCTGAAGCCCTATCCTGCGCTACGTCCTGTGCCATACAACCGACTTCCGATCTTGATCTCTGCTTTCAGCTTAACACAGGCAACGCCCCTTCAGAGAGGCTAATAGGGCGGATATTTCATGCCTGGGTCGACGTGTTTGCGGGTGCTTCTGCGATCTTTAAAGCGGGTTTCAAAATCCCCCATTAAAAAACCGGCTTTGCGATTAAAGGCCTGCTGAAGGGGGGCTTTGAGTGCCGGCGGAATGGGCAATAATATACCCAATTGGGTCAGATTGCCCCGTGCAGCCTCACAGCCATGGGAGAGACCAATGCGCACCGCCACCTGCTGGCCTGCGATGTGGTGAAAGGCAAAGTGGGTCAACATATCTTTGCCAAAATAATACTCACATTCCCCATTGCCTTCATTGAGCGCTGCCAACAATTCTGATGTAGAGTTGTATTTGCGCTTGTTTGGGGCTTTTTGCAAGGCCTTAATCACAACCGCATCTGCCAAAAGGGCTTTGAGAATCTGAGAGTCGGGAAAGAGCTGATTCAGGGATACGGCTTTGCTGGGCGCACGCAAATCTTTGACCTGGAATTCGGTCAACATTCCCGGATGGGCTGTTTTCATGCAGCCCCAATAATTTTCTTGGCGGTAACTCAGATAGGGGCCCACCCAAGAGAGCGGAATCAACCCCCATTCATACTCACAGCGAAATTCGGGGTCGGGATCCAGCTTTGGTAAAGGCGGAAAGAGAGATACAGCGGGTTTATTGCCCGTCTGCACACGCAAATCTGCCTCACTCCAAGTGAGTTGAAACCCCGCAGAGGAGCCACTCCAAAGCATGGCCGGAGCAGCCCCCATCAGAAACAGCGAACAAACAGCGCTAAGTAAGATCTTTTTCATAATTTTAAACCTTGTTCAACATTTGCAACCAAGGGGAGCTGTCTGAACCGGCACCCCCTGTCAGCTCCGCCACAGTCAGCCCAGCAGCTTCGACATCGGCATCATCAATGGCGCTACAATTATACGCCAGGCGGAAATAATTCAAGAGCCCCCGGCCCGTGGCCGCATCGTCGAAGACATCGCCACTGAGAGTGGCCTGGGCAGCTTTGGCGACAAAGTTTTTCAGGCGCAAAGTGGCAGCATCGAGCTCAGGCAAGAAGAAGTCGAACAGGGTCGCATAACGCGTGATCAACTGAGCCGGATGCAGATCCCAGCCCTGGTAATAGGCATGGCGCAGCGAATGGCGGATATGGTCGGCATGCAGCCGCCATGCGGCGTGAACAGCGGCCGTGTTTTCTTGAATTTGAATCGCATTGAGCGGCTTGCCGCCAGCCACTTCGCGGTGCACAGGCACAGGCATAATATTGGTGGCCCCATCAGAGAGCATGACACCCGTGCTGGCATAAGCCACCTGCATAATATGCCGCGAGAAATCGCAAGCGGGGTGGTCCATGGCCTGGTGTTTGGCGACAATGCTGCAACTGGCGGTATAGTCGTAGGTGCCAAAATGCGCCCCCCGGCAGCGGCCGGCTGCGGCATCCAACATGGCAGGCAACATCACGCCACCGCCCTCAAAATTAAACATCGATTGGGTGGTTTCAACCATGATCTCCAGGGGAATACTGCCCTGGGCCAGGCCGTTTTCGGCCTCAATCCGCTCCAGCAATTGCACCAGTCCGGCCACCTGCTGGGGGGCTGTGACCTTGGGCAAAGTCACGACAAAGTTTTTGGGCAAATGGCCGCCGGTTTGATCAATCAAGGCGCTCATAAACACATCCAATGTGCGCATGCTGCGGGCATGGAGCTGATCCGTCCAGGGCTTGATGCGAATGCCAATAAACGGTGGCAAAATACCTTCACTCATGCCTTTGGCGACTTCTTGGGCGTTGCGCACGGCATCGGCGTCTTCTTCGGCATCGGGGCGGTTGCCGTAGCCGTCTTCAAAGTCGATGCGAAAATCTTCGACCGCTTCGCGGGCCAGTTTTTCTTTGACCCGTTCATAAATCGTCCAGGCCAACCAAGCATGGCGATTGTAGATTTTGGCTTGAGCAGGATTGGCGGCAATCGCCTCGGCCAGGGCTTCGGCTTCGTTCCAAGCCGTGGGCAAATACTGAGCGCCCGTTAAACCCGCCGCTTGGGCCAGCACGGCAAAGTTGGGGGCATAGGTGTCGAGGGCTTTGAGCGAGAGCCCCCCCATTTTTTGGGCGGTATCGGCTTTAAAGAGCTGGGCCCCACCGTAGAGGGTTTGCACGGGCTGGCGACCGACAATCACACCGGGATAACGCTGAGAAAAAGCGGCGTTGGCAAGAGCCAAAGGTTGAGAAACATGTTCAATCAAACTGGCGGGTAAAGACGTGCGCATGAAAGCCTCCAGAGCATGAATTGCAGACTATGATACCACAGGAGTGGGGAGCAGGTTTGAGGCAAAAAGGGATTAGATTTGAGGCAAAAACAGCTCGGCCAGCATGCAGCGCAGACTGCCGCCCCCCACCCGCTCAATCGTGGGAATGGCAAAGGCCTTGAGGGTTGTGAATCTTTCCAATTGCGCGATTTGGCTGGGCAAAAGGGCCTCTTTGGCTGTTTGTGACATCAACAGACAGGGACCATGGGGGGTCTGCACCTGCAGCAAATTGCCTGCAAAGGCCTGTACCTGGCTCAGGCTTAATTCCACGCCGAACTGCTCTGAAGCAGCCCAGTTTTGCCGCAATTGCTGCGCCACGTCAGCTTGGGCAAAAGCCTCTGGGACCCAGACCCCAAAACCCTGGCCCTGCGCCATTAAGACATTGGTGTGGTAGATCGGATGAAGTTGGCCATCCGGGCCGGGCAAGCGACAGGGATCAAAACCAAATGCCGTGTAACCAAGGATCTCGGCCCAGCGCAGCAACAAAGAGGCGTCGGTGCGCTCAGACAGAGCGGCATAAGCCACGCGCTGGGCATGATCGAGCACCAGACTGCCGGTGCCCTCTAAAAACAGCCCTGCTTCAGCCAGACCAGACCAGTCCAATACCTGTTTGACCGCAAAGCCCCATTGCCGCAGACGTTCAGGCAAATCCAAACGCACTTCCCGGCGCCGCGAAGGGGCTTTCATCGGGTAATAGACCAGCCGCCCATCGGGGTGGGTGCTGAACCAATTATTCGGAAAAATGGCATCGGGAGAGCCCGAGCTGTCGCGCAAAATACAGACCTGCAAACCCAGAGATTTCAGTCCGTCTGCCACAGTATCAAACTCGGCCAATGCCGCTTGATGCACACTGTCTTCGCCAGCCACAGCAAAAGTATTGTCCGCGTTTTCGGGATTATAGCCAAAGAGCTGGGGGCGCACCATTAAGAGGGCAGAGGCAAACATATGAAAACAACTCCGCCCTTTTAACGTTTTAGTCGCAGGTTATGCGCAAGCCAAGCATCACAAAAAATCAGGGTAAAGATTCACGATTCTAACAAGGGTCAGGCCAAGATTCAAGTCTCGACCACAGCCAAAACCAGACACTGGCAGCTCAGAGCAGGATCCGTTAAGCTGAAATATGGCTTATTTTGTGTATATCTTGTGCTGCGCCGATGGTTCGCTCTATACCGGCCTGACCACCGATCCTGAGCGCCGTTTGGCCGAACACCAAGCCGGAGGCAAAAAAGGGGCGCGTTATACCCGCTGCCGCCTGCCGGTTGAACGGGTCTGGCTGAGTGAGTCCCTGCCAGACCGCAGCAGCGCAGGGGCCCTGGAGTGGAAGATCAAACACATGTCCACAGCTCAAAAACGGGCCCTGATTGGAAATGGCACAGCCCCCGTCTAAAGCGCGGTTTTGCAATCGGCCACAGGGCCCATTTCTTCGGCCACGCTGAGCTTGAGTCCGCGCTCACGCATCAGTGCACAGAGAGCGGTTTGTTCCGCTGCTGGCGGCAGCATAAACTGAGTGGAGCTAATCACTGCCACGCGAAAATTCCAGAACAGCTCTTGGCCCCGCGCCAATTGCTGCAAACGGGTGTTCAAACTGTCGAGCCCGGCTTTGCCCTCGGCCCGTACACGGCTGAGATCGGCGTTGGCATTGGTATCGGGCACCAAGGACCAATAATAGAGGCCCTGTTCCCGCCAGGTATACAGGCCCCAGCCTTTAAAGGCGGTGTCTCCTGCCGTGCCAGAAGCCACTGTGGGCGACGCAGTCGGTTGGGCAGCGGGAGGCACGGGCAGAGGGGAGAAACAGGCACTGAGCAAAAGCAGAGCAGAGAGCAGGGCATAGGTTTTGGGTTTTGGGCTGGAAAGCAGCATGGGATAGACCTTTTTCTTTTCATTTTAGCCCTTGCAGGACTTATGTTCAACCATAGGCGTATTCAGCAATCAGCAATGTTTGGCCTGAACGAATTCTCAGCAGACAAAGATAGTGAAATTGCCCACCATCTGGCAGTTTCAAACTGGCTGGATTGCCCCCTTTGCACCAGAGCGCCTCAGGCGAACCCTTTACCCCTGCCATATAGTCTGCAAAAGGCCGGGTGCCCACCGAGACGGGTTCAAGTTCAAAGTGTTGAATCAGCTGCTTTTCTAAGGCCGGGTTGCGGGCCAAAACCACATAGCCTTTGCGACTTGAAAGAGGGGCCACCGACTGCAAGATCTGCACAGGCAGTCCACGCGAAGCCAGATGGGCACTGAGGTCCGCTGGCATGCCATTGTTGAGGCAGCCTGAAAGCAGCATGGAACTTAGCATTGAGAAAGTGAGCATGGTTTTAAAAGAGGGAAGATACGTTTTGGATTGAATCATCAAAGCCCCTTCATGCCCCATCTCTCGCTCTGGCAAACCTGAATTGCGCACAACTCGCCCACCGCTTTTCAGACTGGTTTCAGTTTACCATTTCCCTGCAAGCCCCAACTCATAGAATTTCTTGACAGTCCGCCCTGACTCGGTTAAATTAGTGAGTAATCACTCACCAAAGAGAAACGCAATGCCCACCCACCCCCTCGGCCCCAGTCTGGAAAGCCTATACCCCAATTTTGAGAGCCTGCCCCCAGGGCAGCGACGCATTCTGAGTGCCGCGCTGGAACTCTTTGCCGAAAAAGGCTATGCCGCGACCTCAACCGGTGCGATCGCAAAAACAGCAGGTGTGGCCGAAGGACTGATCTTTAAACATTTTCGCAGTAAAAAAGAACTCTTGCTGCAATTGGCCCGCCCGCTACTGCTGGAGGTCTTTTTCCCGCTCAGTCTGCGCCGCATACAGGCCATCATGGCCCAAGAACACACCCATCTGCAAAGTCTGATCGAAGCCTTGCTGCGCGAGCGTTTGGCCTTTGTCAAACAACACCACCGCCTGCTGCGTCTGGTGATCCAAGAGATTTGGCTGCATCCCGAACTTTTGCAAAGTCTGCAAGAGCAGTTTGAAACCCAATTGCGTCCAGTCTTTGAAGCCCAACTCAAGCGCTTTCAAGCCCGAGGCCAAATCCGTGAAATGCCCTTTGGCACCGCCCTCAGGCTGATTCTCTCAGCCCTGATGGGCCTGATTATTCCCCGCGTCTTGCTCTTTCCCGATTGGCCTTGGCAAGAAGAGGCCGAAATCCAAGCCACGCTCCAGACCTTGCTCCAAGGCCTGGCCCCTGAGTCACAGCCATGAAAAAACAGCTGATTCCAGCGGTATTGGTGCTCGTGGGCGCTGGCGGGTGGTTCGGTTGGCATTATATTCAGCCCAAAGCCACCGCTCCCACTTTAAGTGCCTCGGGCACGCTGGAATCCACCCCGATTGAGCTGGCTTCACGCCTGGGAGGCCGGGTCACATCCCTCTTGGTTCAAGAAGGCCAAAACGTCAAACCCAATCAGGTCTTGATGCGCTTAGAAGCCCATGAACTCGAAGCCCAATACCGGCAGGTTCAGGCCCAAGCGGCCGCTGCCGATGCCCAACTGTCACTCCTCAAAGCAGGCTCCCGCACGGAAGATCTGCAATCTGCCCAAGCCGCTTGGCAGGCCGCTGAACTGCGCGCTCAACAATTGGCCAACGGCAGTCGCTTGGCCGAAAAAGAGCGGGCTGCCGCAGAAGTGGAAGTCCGGCAAAGCCAACTGAATCTGGCTGAAAAAGAATACCGCCGCCTTGCCGAATTGGTGTCAGCCGAAGCAGCCCCCCAACAAAAGTTGGACCAGGCCCAACAGGTCCTGGAATCCGCCCGAGGTGGCCTGAACTTGGCGCAAAAGAGCCAAGAACTGGTGCTCGAAGGGGTCCGCAGCGAAGAAATAGCCATTGCCCAGGCCCAGGCCCGCCAGCAAAAAGCCCTGCTCAGCAAAGTCCAAAGAGGGGTGCGCCCCCAAGAAATTCAAGTCGCAGAAGCCCAATTAAAACAGGTTCAAGCTCAAGTTGAACAATTGCGAGCCCGCCTTCAGGAGGCAAGTATTCTGGCCCCCTGCCACTGCTTACTCAGCGTGGTAGGCGCAGAAAAAGGTGAATTGGTCAGTGCGGGCACACCGGTTTTAAGCCTTTTGGATCCCCAGGATTTGTGGGTCAAGGTCTATCTCTCGCCACTTGAGCTCAAAGCCATTCGTCTCAATCAAAAGGTTGCAATCCAGGTCGATGCCTGGCCAGATCAACAGTTTAAGGGCAAAATTGTGTTTATCTCCGCGCGGGCCGAATTCACCCCACGCAATATTCAAACCCGCGCAGAGCGCATACATCAGGTCTTTGCGGTCAAAGTCAAAATAGACAATTCCCAACAAAAGCTCTTTGCAGGCATGCCCGTGGACGTGATTTGGCACCATGACTGATTACGCCATCGACATACAAGCCTTGAGCAAAAGTTACGGTCCAATAACGGTGGTCAATGGCCTGAATTTAAAAGTCGCAAAGGGTGAAATCTTTGGCTTTTTGGGTCCCAATGGCTCGGGAAAATCCACGACCATGCGCATGTTGTGCGGTCTTTTAGCGCCCAGTGCAGGCAATGCCTGGGTATTGGGCTACAATATTCGCACCCAGGGAAACCAGATTCGCCCCCGAATTGGGTATATGTCTCAGCGCTTCAGCCTCTACGAAGATCTGAGTGTGGCTGAGAACCTGGACTTTTTTGCCTCGGTCTACGGCGTAACGGGCCCCGCTGCGCGGAAACGCAAGCAGGAAGTGCTGGAGCTGACCCACCTCAGCGGGCGCGAAAAACAATTGGCGGCCTTTCTCTCTGGCGGTTGGAAACAGCGACTGGGATTGGCCTGCAGCCTCTTACACAATCCCGATCTGATCTTTTTAGATGAACCCACCGCCGGGATTGATCCGGTGGCTCGCCGAGAGCTCTGGGATTTGCTTTTTGCCTTGGCCAGCGCAGGCAAAACCCTGTTTGTCTCTACCCACTATATGGACGAAGCCGAGCGCTGCAGTCAAATTGGCTATATCTATCTGAGCAACCTGATTGTGGCAGGCAAGCCCGGAGACCTGAAAAACAGCCACGGCACCCCCGAAAGCGACTGGCGTCGCGTTGAGATCAGCGGTGAGCCGATCATGAAAGCGTATAATCTGTTACAGGCCAGAGCCGAACTGCGGGATGTGACCTTTTTTGGCCAGAGCTTACACGCCCTCTTAAACACAGAATGGCCCGAAGCTGAATTGCTCAACTGGCTCATTAGCGAAGGTTTGAGTGATCTGCAATTGCGAGAAATTCGCCCCAGCCTCGAAGATGTCTTTCTCGATCTGACCCGTTTGGCCGATCGGAAACGCCATGGCTAAAATTTGGGCGATTTTTATCAAAGAGTGGTTGCATATCCGGCGCGACCGCTTAACACTGGCAATGATGTTTATCCTGCCCGTGATGCAATTGGCCCTGTTTGGCTATGCGATCAATATGGACGTGCAACACATGCGCACGATTGTCTGGGACCAAGATAACCGTCAAGCCAGTCGCGAACTGATTCAGAGTTTTACCAATACTGGTTATTTTGATCTGGTGGCTTCTGCACACTCCGAGCGCGAGGTGACTCAAGCCCTGCTCAAGGGCCAGGCCTGGGTCGGTTTGATCATTCCCCCCGATTATTCGCGCCAATTGCTGCGCAACCAGCCTGCCGAGGTACTGGTGCTGGTCGATGGCTCCAATTCCACAGTTGCCAATCAGGCCCTGAATATCTCGCGCAGTATCGGTCAATTGCACGCTATAACCGTCTTACAAGAGCGCATGCGCAAGGTCTTGGGTGCGGGAGCGCGCTTCCGCGAAGCGGTTGAGATTCGCCCCAAAACCCTGTTTAACCCAGAACTCAAAAGCCAGAATTTTATGATTCCTGGCCTCTTGGGGGTGATTATGCAATTGGTCACAGTGATGCTGACGGCTTTTTCAATTGTGCGCGAACGCGAAAAAGGCACTTTGGAACAATTGGTGGTTACCCCCGTGAATCCGGCCCAGGTGATTTTGGGCAAACTCACCCCTTATTTTCTGATCGGCCTGATGAATATGGCTATGGTGATTGCTTTGATGGTCTGGCTCTTTGGGGTGCCGATTGCAGGCAGTTTGCCACTGCTCATGTTTTTGGCAATCTTCTTTATTCTGGCCTCGCTGGGCATTGGCCTGTTGATCTCGACCCTGGCCCAGAATCAGGTTCAGGCCCTGCAAATGACCCTGCTGGTGTTTTTGCCTTCGATGATGCTCTCTGGCTTTATTTTTCCGCGTGAATCCATGCCCTGGCTGATCTCGGCACTGGGGCAGGCCATTCCCCTGACCTATTTCATTGAAATTTTGCGCGGGATTGTCTTGCGTGGTGTGGGGCTGGAAGCGCTCTGGCAACAGGTGATTCCCCTGATCCTTTTTGGTCTGAGTTTAATTGTCTTCAGCGTGCTGCGTTTCCGCCGCAGTTTGGCCTAAAACAGCTCCACTCTGACACAGCGGCAGCCGCTTGCTCTAAAATGGGGCAAAGAACACGTCTACGATGAAGGGTACACATATGCAATCCATTCCCCCCAGCTTTGATCCCCCCCAAGAAATTGCCAGCGAACTCCAGATCTCCCTCCCCCAGGTCAGAGCCACCGTCGCGCTCTTCGATGAAGGCGCCACCATTCCCTTTATTGCCCGCTACCGCAAAGACCGCACAGGGGCCCTCGACGAGGTACAGGTGCGCCAGATCGAAGAGCGGCTCAAATACTGGCGCGAATTTGAAGAGCGCCGCCAAGCGATTCTCAAGTCGATTGCCGAGCAGGGCAAACTGAGCCCTGAATTGGAAAAACAATTGGCTGCTGTGCGCAGTAAAACCGAGCTGGAAGATCTCTATCTGCCCTTTAAACCCCGCCGCCGCACCCGCGCCCAAAAAGCCCGCGAAGCCGGTCTGGAGCCTTTGGCGTTGATCATGCGCCTGCAACAGGAACGCGTGGCTCCCTTGGAAAAGGCCAAGGCCTTTGTCAACGAACAGGTGCCCGATGCCGAAGCCGCCTTAAGCGGTGCCCGCGACATCTTGGCCGAAGAAATTTCAGAGAAAGCGCCCCTGCGCGAAATGGCCCGCGACAATTTACGCCAGTTTGGCCTGATCACCACCCATCTGGCGCGGGGAAAAAGCGAAGACAGCCCCGAAGCCGCGAAATACCGCGATTATTTTAATTTTCAAGAGCCCGTCAAAAAGATCCCCTCCCACCGCTATCTGGCTCTGCGCCGGGGCGAGGCCGAAAAAATCCTGAGCCTCAAAATTGAGCTGGAAAGTGATCGCCTGATGGAGCGCCTGCGCCGCAACCTGCAAATCCAACCCAATGCCTGGGGGGATCAACTCAAATTGGCCCTGGAGGACGCCTGGGAGCGCCTGCTTTTGCCCTCGCTTGAATCGGAGATTCTGGCTGAACTCAAAGAGAGTTCCGACCTCAAAGCCATCGAGATCTTTGCCAGTAATCTGCGCGAATTGCTGATGAGCGCACCCTTTGGTACCCGGCCTGTGCTGGGCCTCGACCCCGGTCTGCGCACAGGGGTCAAAACCGTGGCCCTCAGTGCTACGGGCCAATACCTCGAAGACACGGTCATTTACCTGATTCAAAACGAGCAGCGGGCCAAAGAGACCTTTCTGAAATTGCTGCACAAATACCAACCGGCGGCAATAGCCATTGGCGATGGCACCGGCAGCCGCGAGACCGAAAAAGCCGTGCGCAGCTGGCTCAAAGCCGAGAACAATTCAGCGCTGGTGGTGCGGGTCTCTGAATCGGGGGCCTCGATCTATTCGGCCTCTGAGATTGCCCGCCAAGAATTCCCAGATTTGGATCTGACTGTGCGTGGCGCGATCTCGATTGGCCGCCGCCTGCAAGACCCCTTGGCGGAATTGGTCAAGGTCGAACCCCGCTCCCTGGGTGTGGGCCAATACCAACACGACGTAAGCCAAAATGCCCTGGTTGAAAAACTCGGACAAATTGTCGAGAGCTGCGTCAACCAAGTGGGTGTGGAATTAAATACTGCCTCGGCGCCTTTGCTGGAGCGGGTTTCGGGCCTAGGACCCAAATTGGCCCGTGAAATTGTCAGCCACCGCGATGCCCAAGGCGGGTTTAAATCCCGCAAAGAACTGCGCAAGGTCAAAGGCCTGGGAGCCAAAACCTATGAACAGGCCGCGGGCTTTTTGCGCCTGCGCCAGGCGAGCAACCCGCTCGACAACAGCGGCGTGCACCCCGATCATTACCCCGTGGTCGAACAAATGGCCAAAGATCTGGGTGTGGCCCTGGCTGAGCTGCCCAAACACCCCGAATTATTGCCCCGGCTCGAACTCCAAAAATACATGCAGGGCGACATCGGCCAACACACCCTCAAAGACATTCTGCACGAATTGCAAAAACCGGGCAGGGATCCGCGTGACCAATTTGAAGCACCCGCCTTTCGCGATGATGTGCAAGAGCTGGAAGACGTCAAAGTAGATATGCTCTTTGAAGGCCGGGTCACAAATATCACAGCTTTTGGGGCCTTTGTGGACATTGGTGTGCATCAAGACGGGCTGGTGCATATCTCGCAACTCGCGCATAAATTTGTCAAAGACCCCCAGGACGTGGTCAAAGTCGGGCAGACCCTGCGTGTGAAGGTGCTGGAAGTCGATCCCAAGCGCCGCCGGATTCAACTCACGGCCAAACTTTGATTCAAGATCAAACACTGATCTGATCACGATTTGGGGGATCGCTCACAGATCTCACAGGGCAAATCGGGCTATGCTAAAAACACGAACCAAATGCCTCAAAGGAAATACGATTATGAGCCCCATGCCAGCCAGTGCTTCTGAAGCCATCCCTTACCTGAACAGCTTTGCCCCCAATCCGGTCAGCCTCTGTGATGCCCTGATTGACATTTTCAGCAAGCGTCCAGATATGGCCACGGTCTTGGTGCCCACATATGCCCGTTACCTGACCCATCAAGAATACCAGCGCCTGTCTTCCCAATTTCCGGCCATGGTTCACCTGCTCAGCGGCTACCAACAGATTTTTGGGGCCCTGCAAGCGCATTAAAGTTTCTCTCTGAATCTCGCAAAAGCGCAAAAGGTCTTGGCTTCCCTGCCAAGGTCTTTTGTTTTTTTTCGGCTGTTTCTCTGCCCAAGACACTTTCCAAGACACTTTCACAGTGCAAGTCCGGTCAGGTGTTAGGCTTAAGACAGCTGCTAAACAGGAGATCCAACATGTCCAAAACAATGTTCAAAACAACGCTCAAAATCGCCCTTTTGCTCAGTGCCACCGCCGCGCTTTTGGCCTGCGGAGCAATCCAGGCCCAGGCCACAGAAGAAGCCAAATACAATCTCGTCCTTCAAGAGGGCGACTTCGAGGTGCGGGACTACGCCCCTTCGGTGCAGGCCGAAGTCAGCGTCGAGGGACTGCGGGAAGAAGCAGCAAACAAAGCCTTTCAGGCCCTGTTTCAATATATCTCGGGCGCCAATCGCAGCCGCCAAAAAATCGCCATGACGGCCCCCGTCGGCCAATCGGAAAAAATCGCCATGACCGCCCCAGTGGGTTTAACCGCCGGCAGCGCAGGTTGGGTTGTGAGTTTTATGCTGCCCTCAGAATTTGGCCCCGACACAGCCCCAGAGCCCACCAATGACAAAGTCAGCTTGCGCGCCCTACCTGCGCGCCGTGTCGCCAGTGTGCGTTATGCCGGCGGAGACGATGAAGCCACTTACCAAAAACATTTCCAAGCCCTGGAAGCCTGGATATTAAAACGCCAATTTAAAACCACGGGAGAATGGGTCTGGGCCCGTTATAATGCCCCCTTCACCCCTCCTTTTTGGCGCAGAAATGAAATTTTGATGACCCTGAGCCCGTAAAACAAACTTTTTGCCAGATTCAAACTTTTAAGCTAAAATCAGATGAGTTAAAATCAGAAAAGTTTGATTTGAGGGGGCGCGGGCATGCTCTATGGGGTTTTGATCGTTGGTTTGCAAATCGCCTGTGCTGTCCATTGTTTACGCAGCAAATACATCACCCGCAACTGGCTCTGGCTGATTCTGTTATTCCCCTTGATTGGCTCGTTGATCTATTTGCTGGTGGAAATTTTCCCCCATTGGGGCCAACCCCGCAGCGGCAACCCCAACCCCCTGCGTTACCGCGATACCGAAGTCGAATTGGCCCAAGAGCGCAGTGCCTTCCGCAAAGCGGGCAGCATTCGCAGCCACGAACAGGCAGCTGAATTGGCCTTGCAACAGGGCCAGCCCCGCGAAGCCATTTTGCATTACCGGGCCTGCCTGAGCGGCCCCTGCGAAAATGATCCCGAATTGCTGTACAAACTGGCCGAAGCGGCCTTTGCCGCTGACGACTTTGCTCAGGCCCTGGAGGCTTTGCACCGCATTCGCGCGCTCTCAGACTATGCCCCCGCCAAAGTGCGTCTGCTTTTGGCCCGTGTTTATACCGCCCAAGCCGATTATGCCAAAGCCGAGCCCCATTTTGAGTACCTGCTGGCCCAACACCCCTCACCCGATGTGCGCTATTATTGGGCGCGCTTCTTGCACCTGCAGGGCCAGGTCGGCGCAGCCCAGACCTTGCTCAGCGAATTGCTGGCCGCTTACCCCATTGGCAGCACCGCACCCCCCTGGTTGGACGAAGCCAAAGAGATGGCCAATTAAAGCCGGGAATTTGATTTATCAAAAGCTTTGGGTTACACTGCGCCCATCTCACTTAAAGTTTTGAAAGGATGATGCTCACTATGTTTGGAAAAATGGCAGCCGAAGCATTGGGAATCAGCGATATCGGAAGTGTGGTCGGCCCTGCCGACTTTAACAAAACGGATGCTGACGATTATGTAATGCATGAAGAACAAGAACATATTTTCTTCATGATCAAATCCAAAACCGATGAATATTGTTTTACCAATCTGGCCCTGATTCACGTCGATGGCACCAGCGCCATGAGCAAAAAACGCACCCTGCGCCGCATGAGTTATGCCCATTATCCGATTCGCCACGTGACCCTCGAAACCGCAGGCACCATCGATCTGGATATTGAGATCAAATTCATGATGGGTGAAAAGACCTATTCGATTGATGTCAATAAAAAATACATTGAGCAGCTCAAAGACCTCTACAAAGCCCTGCTCAAAATTTGTGATATCCAAATTGAAAACGAGCGCTTTCAGGCCTTTGCCCACAAGAGCCTGGACACCGCCACCACCACCTTGAACCGTGCCAACAAAACTGAAATCAACATCACTGAGCAGTTTGACAGCATCAACCAATACAGCTTTAACTGGCTCAAACAGGCCCACGAAAACTACGTGCGCAAAGATTTTGGCGACGTCTTCAAGTTGTTTATCAATAACTAAACCCAAGTTGGGTTCATTGCCAGGCCCAGCACAGCTGCAATCAATTGCAATGTGTTGGGCCTGATTGTGTTTGGCCCTTTTTTAAGAAAGACCACAGTTTGCAGGAGGAACAAAACGTGAAATTCGCCCAACGCACCCTTCAAATCGCCGGTATTTATGGCATTTTGGCCCTGGCTCCCCAGTATTTTTTGGAGCAAAAAATGGGGGTTGATTTTCCCCCGCCAATCAACCACCCCGAACATTTTTACGGTTTTGTCGGTGTGGCCCTGGCCTGGCAGATTGCCTTTTTAATCATGGCCAAAGACCCCCTCCGCTACCGCCTCTTGCTGATTCCTGCTGCGCTTGAAAAATTCAGCTATGGTCTTGCAACCCTTGTGCTCTTTGCCCAAGGACGTCTGTTTGCCCTGATCATGGTCACGGGCCTGATTGACTTGGTACTGGGCACGCTGTTTTTGCTCTCGTTTAAACTGACAGCCCCCTCTCCTAACAGGACAGATTAAATTTCTGACAGAATTCAAATTATTTTGAGCGTTCACCCGCAAAGACAGGGGACTGACAGGAAATCAATCCTGTCAGCCCCCAAGCAGAACGCTTATAAGGTGTTTAGCCCGCAGAGACGGCGCCGATAGGCTCCGTGTCGCCATCTGTCACCGTGACCGTAGAATCAAGCGTGGCACCCAACGCATCTTTTAATTTGAGCGCAACGCCCAAGGCATCAACGCTGCTGACGACGTGGGCAACACTTACGCCCACTTGACCCGTCGCATCACCGCCGGTGGTTGAGACATAGACAAATTCACCACTGATGGTTTTGCCTGAGCCGATATTGGTAATATTACCACCGCCGGTGTCTTTGGCTTTGATGGCCACGTAGAATTTATTGGTCGAGCTGGGAACATTGTTAAAGGTAATGGTCTGTTGGCTCGAAGACAAATTGGCGGTGACTTCAAAAGGTCCAAAGCGAGAGGTAATGGCACCGGTTGGTGCAGAAGCAGAGTCAATCAGGTAGACATCAA
>JBPXJQ010000055.1:0-55281 GCA_051715345.1 Candidatus Blackallbacteria bacterium | reverse complement strand
CGCTGGCAGGCTGAGGATAATGGTAATTAAAGAAATTGAGGAATTCTTCGGTGCGAATGGCACTGGGGTCGGGCAATTTGTTTTGTTCGAGGAATTTGCGCATCAGGGTATACGAAGCAGTATCGACATCTGCAGCAAAGGTCGAGAGGCGATCGGTCGCTGTTTCAACAAAGGGGTTCACGCCATAATTTTTAAAGAAATTGTCGCGGTAGGAATAGACCTCGGCACTGGGGGTGGGGCTGGGGGTGGGCACAGGGCTGTTGAGAGGCACAGGGGTCTGAGAGACAGCAGAGGGCACAGTAGAAGGCTTAGTGGTGGCCACGGAAGAGGGAACCGAAGTCGGTGACACAGCAGGGAGGGCGGTGCCAGAAGGACGGGGGCCAGTGGGAATCACACTCTGGTTCGAATTCAAACCGGTACTGGTTGGAGATGAAGGGGAACAGCCCACCAAACAGCAGACTGCCAAACCTATCAAACCAGAGCTCTTGTGTATTTTCATTAAACGACTCCTTCTGCAAATCCATCTCTTGTAAGTCTCTGCGCCCAAAATGAGAACTTTTTTAAGTATACCGCTGCTTGAATTGCGTGTATTGTCCCTGACTCAAAGCCAGCAACAGACAGCACAGTAAAATCAGACCTTTTGAATAAATCACAGCGCCTTGATTTGCACAAACCATCCACGACACTTCAAATCATAGCAAATTATTTTTTTCTTGTAAACACTTTTATTTACATCAAAGTAAAATATATGCTAAGATACTGATCTCGTTCCCACAACCATGCAGACCCTTGATGCACAATGAACCAAGCCAAAATGCGAGAAAAAATATATTTGC
Organism: Candidatus Blackallbacteria bacterium; assembly: GCA_051715345.1. GTDB lineage: Bacteria > Cyanobacteriota > Sericytochromatia > UBA7694 > UBA7694. The sequence goes on along the minus strand of JBPXJQ010000055.1, from coordinate 54,445 downwards.
TTTTTTGCATTTTTAAGCCTGTTCGTGTACAATTACTATTACCAAAAAGTAAACAGAAGCCTATGGAATTACCATTTATTGAAGCCGGAAAATTTATGCGCCAAAAGCGCAAAAGCGCTGGGTTTAAGACCCAACGCGCCCTGATTGCAGCCCTGCTTAAAGAGAACCCAGATATCAACTGCAGTGAGCCGTATATCTCCCTGATTGAAAAGGGAGCAAAAACCCCCAGCGTGCATCTCCTTGATGTGATGGCGCGGGTCTTAAAAATGACCCCCCAGGAAAAGGGCGAATTGCTCTTGACCTACCGCCGTGTGCCCAGCGACTTTGAATTCACCGTTCGCGAAAACCTCAAAGAATCGCTGCGTCACACCACTATCGACGACTTAAAAAAACGCTATGCCCAGGATGCCAGCCATACGCATTTTAATGCCCTGCTGCGGGCCCTGATTCTGGAAGATCGCCGCGAGGAAGCCCAAGAACTGCTCAAACAGGCCCCCACCAGCGGTGACTCCTTTCTCGATTTGCAGGTACGCAGTGCGCATTTGGCTGGTTTGGCAGGACATTTTGACTTTGCCATTCAGGGATTTACCTTGGCCCTGGAAAATTGTCCCGAAGAATATATCCAGACCCGAGGCGAATTGCTGATGAACCTCGGCATCATGAATTTTTCCCAAGGCTTAAAGCACCAATACAGACACCCCTTGCTCTCCCTTGAAGAGTATGTGGCCTCCCACGTATTTTTGGAGCAAAGTCTGGCTTTGGTCCCAGATAAACTCTTTGCCCTGGATGAATTGGCCCGCTGTGTTTATCATATTGGCGAGAGTCTTGAAAACCTACACCGCAATCCCCAAGAGCTGAAAATAGACGAAAAGTCGTCGGTGATGCCCATGTTCAAACCTGCTCTGCGCAAAGGCAAGCTGCCAGCGGGACATGCTTTGCTGCTGGAATTAAGTCAGGAGTTCTTTGCCAAGGCCCTGGCAGCATACGTGCGGATCCTTAAAGAAGCCCCCGGCCGTGAATTGCCAGATAAGCCGCTCAAAGAGGCCGTCTATTTCCATGCCTATACCCATGCAAAAATGAAACTTTTGGATCAGGCTTGCGTCTTGATGAACAGCATCACCTTGCTTGATCGCAATTGGTTGACCTGTTTTATGCAAGCGGGTGTAGCGGTGATGCGCTTTGAACAGCTTCAAGAAACAGAGCAACTCGACAACGCTCTGCACTGGTTGGGTCTGGCTCTCGACTATGACGCGGATTCAGTAAAGTCGCTGATTCAACAGGAAAAAAACCGTGAACTTAAAACTCTCTGGGAGCACAAGGCCAATGAACTTGAAAACCAAATCGCCCAAGTCAGCAAAAGCTAAACACACCTTTCTTTTATTTGGTTTCAGCGCGTTGACCCTGCTTACGGCCTGTCCCCGCCAGCCTGAGCCTGGCCCGATTTTTCCCAGCACACCACCGCCAACCCCCATGATTAGAACAACACCGAGTGCGGCCCCCACCCCCGAGGTGGGCTCAACCGCCACCCCTTTGCCTCAGCGCACGCCCTTTCCCTTGGAGTCGGTCGCTCCCGAGGATCGCATCGACGGTGGTTTTTTCCTACTCGAATTTGGCCCTGGCTCCAAAGGTTTAGAAAATACGCCCTTTGGTCCTGGCTCCAAAGGCCTAGAACAGACCTTTGGCCCTGGTTCCAAAGGTCTGGAAAACCTCAAGTTTGAAGTTAATTTTCAAGAAACGCTGGTTCGCAGTGGCATAACGGGCTTTAACACCAAACAGACCTTAGGTGGCCCCCTGATTCAACGCTTGCGAATTGAATTGGTACGCGATAACCAACTCTATGCCGTCGCCAATGTCTTGCCCGCCCAACCGGTTGTGCGCTTTGGTGCCCGTGTACACCCTGGCCGCTATAGCATGTTTACCCTGGCTGAGAACAGCAATGGACCGGCAGTACAAACCACCTGGAGTCAAGTCGACATCAGCGAAACCCAGGGTGCCCAGGTACGGATATCGGTCTATTCAAGTGGTCAAAGACCCGAAGATTTGGATGTCGAATTGCTGACCCGCAAAATTCCAATTGTGGAACCCACTGCGGCTCCTGCGGCTCGAACCTCCGCCAGTCCGATTCCCGCAACAGGTTCAGCATCACCGTCCCCGACAGCCAGCCCCACCCCATAGGGACTGTTAGTGGCTGTTTAACCAGATCGCCAATTCGTTTTGGATCTGCGCCAAAACCGATTGCCAGTCCCCACGTTGGCTCTGGCGGAAGAGACGCAGACTGTTATACCAAGGCGTTTTTTCCCCAGAAGCCCCCCAGCGCCAGTCAGGCGAAAAGGGCAGAAGCACCCAAGCGGGTAGACCCAAAGCCCCTGCCAAATGGGCGGCTGCGGTATCGATGGTGATCAGCAGATCCAATTGTTCCAAGATCTGTGCCGTAATGCCAAAATGGCTCAGGGCAGGCGCACAATTGATCACCCGGGTTTGGCTTGAGGTCTGCAACAGTTCCTGCTCGGCTTTGCCCAGTTGCAAACAGAAAAAGTCCACATGTGCAAAGGCCTGAATCAGTGGCTCTAACTGTCCAAACAGCAACGAACGTTTGGGTTGGGTATCGTGTTTTTCTGCCGCCGACCACACCAGTCCAACACGGGGCTTGGGGGTAGCCAAAGCCGTGTTTAACCAAGCAGGCAGTACCTCTTGAGCTGGACCTGTGGGCAATGCCAAATAAGGCTGCGCAGATAGGTTTTCGGGGGAGATCTGCAAATGGAAGGGCAAACTCAAGAGCCGAACGGCCACGTCAAAGCCCTTTAAGCTTTCGCTTTCAGCACTGGTTAGGCCTTGCACACCCTCTAAAGCAGCCAACAAAGGCAAGAGTTGCGGCGGGCATTGCAAAAATAGCTCTGGTCGACCATATTGCTGGTAGAACAGCTTTAAAAAGCGCACAAACTGAAGCGTATCACCAAAGCCCTGCTCAGCCATGACAATCACCTTTTGCCCAGCTAAATCCTGACCTTGCCAAGCGGGAGCGGGCCAAGCTCCCAACAATAATTGGTGCCGCCATTCGTATTCGGCCCAGCCCTCGGCATATCTGTTCTGCAAAAACAGAAGATGGGCCCGGTTAAGATGGGCTCGGGCATAAGCAGGCTCAAGATAAAGTGCTTGCTCTTCGGATTGTAAAGCCTGTTCAAAGCGACCCAATTCGGTATAGATCAGCCCCAGATTGGCATGGGCCCGAGCATAACGGGGATCGACTTGCAGGGCCTTGAGAAAGGCCTGCTCCGCCTCTGGCAAGCGGTCTTGTTTGACATAGAGATTACCCAAATGGTGCCAAAAACCGGGAGTTCTGGGTTTTTTATCTGCCAATTCAAGCAAGGCAACCAAGGCCTGTTCCACCTGTCCCAAATACATCGGCAAATAGGCCAAACTGATTTGAATTTCTTCGGAATCTGGCGCCAACGTCAGGGCCTGCCTGAGCAAGGTCTGGGCCTGTGGATAGTCTTCTTGGGCCATCAAGACCTGTGCCCAGACATGTAAAAGCTCAGCATGGTCGGGATACTGCACTAAAAGCGGTTCAAACACACGGTGGGCCTGTTCAAACGCCTGAGCCTGGCGGTAAAATTCCGCCAAATAACCCGCTCCCGCCAGATAGCCGCCCACTACACTGCGGCGCAGCCAGAGCTCAGCTTCGTTCCAATGCCCCAAATCGGCATAGATTTTCCCCAGCCAAAAGCCCGCTTCTGGCGGCGCTTTGAGAGCAATGGCTTGTACAAAGATTTGGATCGCAGGCTGTAATTGCCGGGCCTGATAGAGCGCCTTGCCCGCATCCAACCAGTTTTCAGGGACATGCGGCTCCAGTTTAATCGCCTGTTGATACAGCAATAACGCCCCTTGATAATCGTTTCGAGCGAGCAGACAATGGGCCAGATTGACCAAAATACGCGGATTGTCTGGCTGCAGCTGATCGGCCCGTTGAAAGGCAGCAAAAGCCTCGCTTTGTTGGCCCTGGGTGGCCAAAACAATCCCCAGGGCATTCCAAAGTTCGGACCGCAAGGGGGCCAAGTCAACAGCCTTGCGAAAAAAGACCTGCGCCTGTTTCATCTGCCCGGTCTCAAAACAGATCTGGCCTGCCAAATGCCAAAAGTCAGCAGAAACAGGCTGGCTGTTTATCAGCTCAGGCAAAACCTGGATGGCCGATTGCAAGGCTCCCTGGCGATAGAGCGCCAAGAGGGTCTGAAAAGCCTGATCACCCGGGGGAGCTAACTCAGAAGCCATATTGGCTCATGGCAAATAACGCAGATTTTTGAGCAATTCGTGCCACTGCTCTTTGCGCATGGGGGCCCCTTCAAAATTGCTGAGTACTTGGAAACGCAAAGGCGCTTGAGCTTGCCCAAAGGGGCGGGTAAGATAAAATTTATCGCGGATTTGCAGGGGAGGATGGGGATCATAAAAAAAGTATTCCAGATTGCCAAAATTCAAACTTGTCTGGCGTTCCGGGCGCTTGGCCTGTTTGATAGCCAAAGGTGTACTGCCGCCCATGATCGCAAAGCCATAATTCATGCCGCCACAAAAACAGCGGTAATTCAGCTGGTAAGAGGCCTTCTGGCCGTTGAGGGGCAATTTAACCTCGATGGCCTTGAAGCGAAAACCCTGGGGCAACCACCCTGGCACCACAACTTTCTGTTTGAGCTGTTTGAGCTTGTGTACCTCGCTGGGGCCCAAACCATGAGCAGGCAAAGCAAGAGCGGGTAGAGCAAGAGCAAACCAAGCTGAGCAAATAGCCCCCAACAAAACGGCCACAAAAGTGACACAGCGCAGTCGGTAAAAAGGGCCCATTAATAGCGATCGAGATGGTCTGCTACGTATTGCCAATAGGCCTGATCGACAGCGGCATTGATCTCGCCATAGCCCTCGCGAATCACCTGCCCATTGACCTGCCAGACCGGCATGGCCCCCTTGAGGGTGCTGGAAACAAAGGCCTCGTCGGCACTCAAGACATCAGCCAGGGTGAAGCGTTTTTCGTGGACAGTCAAACCCAGTGCCTGGGCAACCTGAATCAAATAGCGGCGGGTAATCCCATCCAAAATGCCCACATCCAGTGGCGCGGTCCAGACCTCACCCTTTTTCACGATAAAAAAGTTCGAGGTGGTCAATTCGGTCACGTCCCCATCCAAATCCAGAATCAGAGCATCGTCGGCACCTTGGGCTTTGGCCTCGCGCAGGCAGAGAATATTGTTGAGATAATTGCCGGTTTTAAAAGCGGGATTGAGACTGCGTGGACTGTTACGCCGGGTTTCGGGCACAGCCAGCACAAAGCCCTTTTCACGGTAGCGCGGGTTCATCGGCGGCGAGGGCTTAAAAATGCTGACACAAAAAGGGGGGGTCTCCACGCTGTCGATGTCGATATTAAAATCACCCGAGCCGCGTGAGACGACAATCCGCACATAGGCTTCGTGACCAGGCTCCAAATGCAAGTGATCGAGGCCCTTGCGAATCTGGTGTTCAAACCAGGCATCGTTCCAGGGCAGTTCAAAATAGATGCCCGCTGCCGTGGCGCGCAAGCGCTGCAGATGGTCGCGGGTAAAAAAGGGCTTGCCCTGGTAAGTGGCCACAACTTCGTAGAGCGAGTCGCCAAAGAGAAAGCTGCGGTCGTTGACAGGCACCTGGGCCTGCTCCAAAGGCAAGACTTCCCCGTTGATCACGGCAAAAGGTGGAGATTGCGTTTGTTGCAGCGTTTCCGACATTAGGGTTTTTCCTTTTTCTCGCTTGGACTGGGAGGTTTGGCTGGCGCAAAGGTCTCAGTAAAACCAAATTTCCAATCGCCTTTTTCGTTTTTAACCACCAGGATCAGACGCGAAGGCAGCGCTTTGACCCGGCTTTCGTCGCTGGAGAGGGTCTTGTCCAACTCAAATTTTTGCTTGAGCCAGTCACTCACCCCGAGATGATAGCGAAAGCTGGCCCAAAAGCCCATTTGCAAGGTCTTGTCGTTGCTCTCAAAGAGCTGTCGCACAATCACGGGCGTCAACTTGGGGTCTTTTTCGGTGGCGATCACCGTCTCGACAAATTGGGCTTGGCTCTGGGCCGTCAGACTCTCCCAGGCCTCAGCAAAATCCATGGCTTCGAGCGCCTTAAAAAAGCGCGTGGGCGCTTCACTCGGGGTCAGGGCAGGTTTGGCCCAGGCTGCGGAGGTGAGCAGGCAGAAGGCCAAGATGGTGAGGGGGAAGAACTTCAATCGCGACATTTATTCCCGCACCAGCCGAAAGCCAATTTGCCCCTCGACCACAAAATCTGGGCGAATCAGGTGGCGCACCGCCACTCGGCAGTCCTCCGCGGGCTGAGCATAGTGACAATCGCGATAGACGCGGTGGGCCGACGAAGGCGGGCCTTTGGGATCAACCTGAGGCTCAGCCGTGATTTCACCGGTATACATATCCGCCACGTATTCACTGACATTGCCAATCACATCATAGAGCCCAAACAGATTGGGGCGTTTGGTGCCCACAGGCTGAGGCCGAGAGGGCTCACCCGCTGTTTCGACAAACCAGGCAAAGTCTTTGAGAAAACGTGTATTGGGGCCGAAGAAATAGGGTTCGGAGGAGCCTGCACGGGCCGCATACTCCCACTCGGCTTCGGTGGGCAGGCGGTAGCTGCCTTCCCCGCGCTGATTGAGTCGGGCAATAAAGTCCTGAATCTGGTTCCAAGAAATGGAGGCCACGGGCCTGTCGAGATTTTCGGGGGTGAGCTTGACCGGATTGCTACCCATCACCGCTTTCCACTGGCGCTGAGTCACTTCAGTGGTTTGCATCAAAAACGCGCGGGTCAGGGTCACACTGCGCTGGATTTCGTCGGCCTTGTGACCCACTTCAGTGCTGGGTGAGCCCATGATAAACGCACCGGCATCAATTCGCACAAATTTCATGCCCAGGGTGTTGGTCGCACTGGCACTGACCGGCAAAGGCGTGGGTGAAGAGATCGGGGCTGTCGGCACCGCACTGGGTACAGGGGTAGCCGTGGGCAAAGTCGTGGCAATTGCGCTCGGAACAGCTGTGGGGCTGGCCGTGGCTTCAACCGTCGGCAAAGCCGTCGGCGTTGGGGTGGCTGTGGGCACTGGATTGGAAGGAGTATTATTAGCCGGGCAGGCACTGAGGCTCAGGGCAGAGCCGGCCAGAAGAGCCAAAAGCACCAACCTGGGCAAAAAAGGGGAAGAGAAGAGATGAGATTGTTTCAACATTGTCGCTTTAATTCCGTCCCATCGGAAATTGTTTGGCCATGGCTGAGCGCATGGAGTTCATCTGCTGTTTGCGCATCATGTTCTTCTTGGACTTGCCCCCGCCTCCGCCAAAGAGGCCGGTGCCAGAGAGCTTTTTGATCATCTTCTGCATTTCTTGGAATTGTTTGAGCAATTGGGCCACTTCTTGCACCGTATTGCCGCTGCCTTTGGCAATCCGGCGGCGGCGGCTGGCGTTGATCAGATCTGGGTTTGAGCGCTCATCGGGGGTCATCGACTGAATAATGGCCTCAATCACCTTGAGCTGTTTTTCACCGGCATTGATCGCATCGCGGTCGAGTTTACCGCCAATACCGGGAATCATGCCAATGATCTGCTCCAGCGAGCCGATCTTCTTGATCTGGCGCATCTGCTGTAAAAAGTCTTCGAGGGTAAAATTGGCCTTACGCAGCTTTTCTTCGAGACGCTTGGCTTCGTCTTCGTCTACCACCTCTTGGGCCTTTTCAACCAGCGAGACCACATCACCCATGCCCAAAATCCGGCTGGCAATGCGCTCGGGGTAAAAATTCTCTAAAGCATCCAGTTTTTCGCCCATGCCGATCAATTTGATCGGCTTACCTGTCACTTCTTTAACCGAAAGCGCGGCCCCCCCACGGGTATCCCCATCCATTTTGGTCATAATAATGCCGGTCAATTCCAGCACATCATTAAAGGCCTTGGCCATATTGACGGCGTCTTGACCGACCATGGCATCGACCACCAGCAGAATTTCGTGTGGATTCAGCTCAGCGCGGATCTCCCGCAGCTCTTCCATGAGCACTTCGTCGATGTGCAAACGACCTGCTGTATCGAGAATCAGGGTATCGTAGCCTTTGGTTTTGGCCTCTTGCAACGCAGCTTTGCAAATCTCCACAGGCTTGGCATCGGGGAGGTCGAAGACGGGGATATTGATCTGTTTGCCCAAGACAATCAGCTGCTGAATCGCAGCGGGGCGGTAAATATCTGCGGCTACCAGCAGCGGGCGACGGCCCTGTTTGTGCAGGTATTTGGCCAATTTACCACAGGTCGTGGTTTTGCCTGTGCCCTGCAGACCGGCGAGCATGATGACGCCGGGAGAGCCACTGTATTTAAGCGGTTCGTGTTCGCCCCCGAGCAAGGCCACCAGTTCATCGTTGACGATTTTGATAAAGACCTGGCCGGGAGAGAGGCTTTTCAGCACCTCTTGGCCCAGGGCCTTTTCTTTGATGCGGGCCACCAGGCCCTTGATCACCTGCAGATTGACGTCTGCTTCCAGCATGGCACGGCGCACTTCGCGCAGGGCCTCTGAGATATTTTCTTCGGTGATTTTGCCATGCCCCCAGATTTTGTGAAAAACATCCTGGAAGCGGCCTGAGAGGCTTTCAAACATCTTGATTTATCCTGTTGGTTTATCCTGAATTATTATGTGCCTAATATGTGCGAGAAAAGCACGCTTCTACACAGTGTAGAATCAGCTACATCATAACACAGATCAGGGTTGGCCCCACATGCGAGGAGCTGCGACGATCTAAACAGCCGGGGCCATTCCCTTGTCCAAGTCCCCTACCAGAAAGTCAGTCATTCAGCAGACCCCGTTCTTTGCACTCTGGGCAAGAACTCAAACTGGGTGGTTGAGTTTTTTTCAATTGACAAAGACCTATACGCACATTTAGGATAAAACTTATGACTTAGGTCAGACATAAGTCAAAACATTTCCAAGGACATTATTCAATGAAAAAACGACTGAAACTATTCCTCTCCCTCGCCTTCATTTTCGCATTGACGCCAGCGACTCTGGCTGGTAACCACTCAGAAAAAGGCCAAACGCACGCAGCGACCCCCAAGACCAAGGATATTGTGGCGACTGCTGTAGACGCAGGTTCTTTCAAAGTTTTGGCTCAAGCCTTAACCGCAGCTGGATTGGTAGAAACCCTCCAAGGGAAGGGTCCATTCACGGTCTTTGCCCCCACGGACGCCGCTTTTGGCAAGATACCCAAAGCAACTTTAGACGCCTTGCTCAAAGACAAAGAAGCGCTGAAGAAGGTCTTGCTGTATCACGTCGTACCTGGCAATGTGATGGCGAAAGACGTGGTCAAGCTCAAAAGCGCAAAAACGGTACAGGGCTCGAACGTGACCATCAGCGTCAAGGGTAAAACCGTGAAAATCAACAATGCCACAGTCATTGCTGCTGACGTCAAAGCAAGTAACGGCGTCATCCACGTGATTGACACCGTCATTTTGCCCCCCAAGTAGCGTTCACTTACTTCTGACTGACCGGGCTGCTCCCAACAGCCCGGTTTTTTTGCAAGCTCACATGTCCTATGCCAAGAAGTTAAAGAGCCTCTTTTTTTGGCGGCAAAACGCACAGTCAGAGAAGATCGCACATGTTAAAATACAAAGATCCGAAGAAACCCCAAAATAAGCCAATCACAGGGTCTTGATCCGTATATGCCAACCCCGCAAATTTCCCGTTTTTTGCAAGATGCCTTTCGCCAATTACTCAAATTAGACGGCTATACCAGTCACTATGCAGAGACCCCATTGGGGCGGCTGCACTATTACCAAGCCGAAGGCAGTGGCCGCTTGCCCCCCATGGTTTTTTTACACGGGCTCAGTGCCCATGCTGCTGAGCTGGCGCCGGTCTTTCGCCGCCTGCGCCGCTACAGCCAGCGGATTATTGCTGTAGATTTGCCCGTTCATGGTTTCAGCGACGCCCCCAATACGGGGATCTTTGACGAAACCATGAGTGAGCTCTTTTACCATGGCATGAACCAGATTTTGGAAAAATCGCCCCCGATTCTGATCTTTGGCAATTCCCTGGGCGGGCTGGGAGCCATTCGCTATACCAATCGCCACCCCGACAAAGTGCGTTTACTCGTGCTCTCCTCCCCAGGTGGCGCAGGCATTACGGGCGAACAATTGCACCAATTGGGGGAAATTTTTTCTCACCACACCCAGTTCAAACCGGGTAGTTTTGTCGAAAGGCTCTACAACAAACCACCCCTCTACCGTTGGATGATCGAACAGGAGGTCCGCGTGCGCTTTGCCCGGCCCGAATTGCGGGAATTGCTCAAACAATTCCACACCGATCACCTGCTCCAACCGGAGGAGCTGCAACAGATTCAACAACCCACACTTTTGATCTGGGGCAAACAAGATCGCTTGCTCGAAAACCACCTGGATTTTTTTAAGGCCCATATGCCGGGACATGTCAAATTACACGAACCGGCCCATTTTACCCATTGCCCTTATATGGAGACCCCCCAAGAGCTGGCCCAAAAAATCCTGCACTTTGCCCTCTTGCACTGCCCCGAAGCCACCCGCACCGATCCCCTTACCGCCCCGCACTAAATATTTAAGAAGCGCGGGTTAAGCCAAGTTTGGTTTTTTGCGATAAACAGGGTAAAATAGGCATCAGTTGTATCCCCTTGACAGATCCCCTCCCGCCTGCGGGACAGCAAATCAGGAAAGTTCAGAGAGTACTATGCAGAACACAAAAATACAGACGCTGTGGAACCTGTGTAACGAGCTAAAAGAAAAGCGCCAGTTTCTGGTCGAGCGCCTCAAACACACCCAGGACTATCTCGATGAGCAACAGTGGAATCTGAGCCGCGAAATGCACGGTCTGCGCCAGCAAACCAATAGTCTGGCCGACGACGTTAGCACCCTGTCTTATGCGGTTGAAAGTATTTATAGTCTCTGGCAGAGCCAACCCGGCCAACCCAGCTCAGAGGCCACGGCAGTTGAACCTCCTGATTTCCAACCCCTTTTAGAGGCCGCTCAAACCCAGCAGCAACTGGCCCAGAGCTTTGCCGATCAAGCCGCTGCTCTGGCCCTTTTGGCCGGAGAGATCAACCTGCCAGACTCCCCAGAGCTCTTTCAAGAGGGTTTTCAAGAATTGCAGAGCGAATTTACCCAGCACTATGGCGCGTTTAAAGCTGCTCAGCAGTATTTTGGTTCTTTGCAAAGTGAGGCCCTGGCTCAAGGCCAAAGCACCTTGCCCGACTTCACTGAACTCAATGCCTCGCTGAGTGCCTCTGCAGACTTCCTCGCCAGCTTTGGCGCAGATGCCGAGGGTTTCCAAACCCAGTGGCAGGCGAGCAAACCCTATCGCGAAGCGGCTCCGTCTGCATCCGGTGATGATTCTGCCCCTGCAGAACTGGCGGCGCTACAGGCCCAAAGTGCCGAACTGGCAGCCCAACTCGAAGCCCGTGAAAAACTCTTGAGTGAGACCTATACCCAGGCCTATGCCAGTGCCGTGGCCCTGGCCGAATTACAAGGCCAACACGATGATCTCGCGGGAGAAATGGAACACCTGATGGGGGTTTTGGCCAGCTTCCAAGGAATTCTCAATCAACGTCCCCAGGCCGAAGCCATTGCTGTCGCGGGCGCTGTTGCAGTTTCTGCAGTCAGCCATGAAAACGAAGATGACGAGAGCGACGAGAGTGAAGAAACCACTGATACACCCGAATCAGATCGCCAAGTGATCCGTGAGGCCGTCCAAGAAAGTGTGCGCAAACGGATCGCCCAGGTACTCAAAAAACGCTTTACCAAAGTGCCCCGCCGGGTGAGCAATCTGCTCAAGAAAATCGAAGTTAGCAGCCGCCTCGATAAGCTCTTTGAACTGGCTCTGGACTGTGATTCAATGGATGCCTTCAGCAGCCAATTGGAAGAGAGCGCCGGCTAGGCCCCTCTGCATCAGCCAAGGCCGGGTCGATTAAAATCGACCCGGCCTTTTTAATGAAACCGCTCAACAATCGACATCCCATCATTAAATTCAAGATTAAATTCAAGCAGATAAAAAAGAAGCGAGAGAAACCGCTTTAAACAGTTTCTCTCGCTCCCTAAAAATGGGGGTGAGCAGGGCGCTTAACGGCCCATTTGACGCACCACAACGTGGTTCGGCACCTGCCGCACTTGGGCCTGGGCCTGACTGACCACGGTTTCAACCCGTGTCGTGGGCACCAAGGAATGCTTGGAGGCGTGGCCCGCATGGCCTTTGACAGAAATATGCGGGGCGATAATCAAAGCGACAATGCTCATCAATTTGATCAAAATATTCATCGAGGGGCCCGAGGTATCTTTAAAGGGATCCCCGACGGTATCACCGGTGACAGACGCTTTGTGGGCATCACTGCCCTTGTACTGCATCTTACCGTTGATTTCGACACCTGCCTCAAAGGATTTCTTGGCATTGTCCCAGGCACCACCAGCGTTGTTCTGGAACATGCCCATCAACACGCCAGAGACGGTGACACCTGCGAGCAGACCACCCAATACTTCGGGGCCAAAGGCAAAACCAACCACCACGGGGGTGATCAGTGCAATGGCGCCCGGCAGCATCATTTCTTTCAGCGAAGCCTGGGTCGAAATGGCCACACATTTATCGTATTCGGGTTTGGCTTTGTATTCCATAATGCCCGGAATATCGCGGAATTGGCGGCGAACTTCTGTCACCATCTCCATCGCAGCCCGGCCCACAGCCGCAATCGCCAGCGAAGAGAAGATAAAGGGAATCATGCCACCAACAAAGAGACCAGCCAGCACATTGGCTTTGTAGATATCGATTGAGTCAATTCCAGCCAAGCCTACAAAGGCGGCAAAAAGCGCCAAGGCCGTCAGAGCAGCAGAGGCAATTGCAAAGCCTTTGCCTGTTGCCGCTGTGGTATTGCCCACCGCATCGAGAATGTCGGTGCGGGCACGAACCTCTTTGGGCAGGCCACTCATTTCAGCAATGCCACCTGCGTTATCTGCGATCGGGCCAAAGGCATCAATCGCCAATTGCATAGCAGTGGTGGCCATCATGCCAGAGGCAGCAATCGCCACCCCATAGAGACCCGCAAAATGGTGAGAAAGGTAAATCCCAGAGGCCAGAATCAAAGTCGGGAAAAGGGTAGACTCCATACCTACGGAAAGACCGCCAATGATATTGGTGGCGGCGCCGGTATCAGACTGTTGCACAATCGATTTGACGGGGCGTTTGCCCATGGCAGTATAAAATTCGGTCACGAGACTCATCAATGCGCCCACGACCGAGCCCACCAAAATGGCCCAAAACACACCCATACTTGTAAAATTATGGCCGCGCAAGGTCATGCTCTCAGGCAGCATCCATTTGACCAGAAAGAAACAGGCAATCGTGGTAATAATGACCGAGGTCCAATTGCCCAGATTCAGGGCTTTTTGCACATCGCCATTGTCGTCGGCAATTCTAACCATGGAACAGCCAATGATCGAAAAGATAATGCCCAAACCGGCGATCAACATCGGCAACAGCATGGGAGAGAGGCCCCCAAACTGATCGGTTACTGTGATTTCGCGGCCCAGCACCATCGTGGCCAGAATCGTGGCCACATAAGAGCCAAAGAGATCCGCGCCCATACCAGCGACATCACCGACGTTATCACCAACGTTATCTGCGATGGTGGCGGGGTTGCGCACGTCATCTTCGGGGATGCCAGCTTCAACTTTGCCCACAAGGTCAGCACCGACGTCAGCCGCTTTGGTATAAATACCACCGCCGACACGGGCAAAGAGGGCAATCGATTCAGCGCCGAGCGAAAAGCCCGCGAGCACTTCAATCGCTTTTTCCATTTGAGCGCCATTGACAGTGCCACCTTGGCTCACGACAAAGACGTTGTAAAAAATAATAAACAGTGTACCCAGGCCCAAAACAGCCAGACCGGCCACACCCAGTCCCATCACCGTGCCGCCTGTAAAAGCCACTCTGAGGGCATCTTTGAGTGAGGTGCGGGCAGCATGGGTGGTGCGAACATTGGCTTGGGTAGCAATATTCATGCCAAAATAACCCGCTGTTGCACTAAAGACCGCGCCAATGATAAACGAAACGGCAATCACGGGAGAAGAAGTCGGAACCAAGGTGCCTGACCACGCCAAAAGGGCCGAAGCCGCCACCACAAAATAAGCCAGAATTTTCCATTCGGCTTTTAAGAAGGCCATTGCGCCTTCGGCAATATAGCCTGCCAGTTCCACCATATTGGCGTCACCACTTGGCTGGCGCGTGACCCATGCGGACTTAAACCACATCACGGCCAAACCCAATAACCCCAAGAGCGGGATTAAAATCAGAATTATCGTTTGCATTTGCATTAAAATACCACCTCTACGTCTTTAAATTTGGCAAACACAGAACCGCAAAGCGGCGAAAAACACATAAAAACTGTGTATTCATGCTGCTGTATCAACCAAATCCTTTTTGTAGTTTTGTTTTTCGTATGTTCTAGAAAGAGAGTGTAGTTCAGGTTCGTATTTCACAGGATTAACTTTTACAAGGTCAAGCTTCGAGAGTCAATCAACGTATAAAACGTATAAAAAGCCAGATAGTAAAAGATTGTGAGTCAGTGAAATAAGCAGTAAATAGCTCAGATTGAGCAATAACCCATCCTTCAATCTAACACGATTTGCACTCAAACGTGAGAGATTTGATCACCAAAGAACAGGGGTTTTTATGAAAGCTTGCGGTTTTTTTAGAGTAATCTTAATCTTAAACAGCCGGAAACTCAGGGAGGTCTGGCTGGGATCCTGGCAGAATCGTCGCAAGATAATCCGCCAACGCTTTTTGGTGCCCAACATCTTCCTGGGCCTGTTCCGAGAGATACCATTTGTGTTCGAGTATCTGGCAGTACAATTCAATCGGCTCGCCAACAGCAGGATGGGTCTGTAAACTATCCAAAACCGGCTGATAGGTCTGATTCAACCATTGATAAGCAGCCACACTGACCGGCGTGCTGCGGTTGTGCTGATTGACCAAATGGGCCCGCAACTCCTGAATCTCGTTCATCATTTTGCGGGCTTGTTGTTCTTCAGCTTCGAGACCTGTCAGCGAATGCAGGATTTCTTTGTGAAAATTGCGATCTGTGACGGTGGCGCGCATGCGCAGTTTTTCACCTTCTGAGGCGGCCTGCAGCACCACTTCATCAACTGAAAAGCCCAGATTATTTAAAGCCCGGATCCGCTCCTGAATGCGATAGGTCTCTTCTTTGCGCACGATCTCTTCGCGGTTGATCTCAGTCCAGAGTCGCTCATAGCGCTCGCGGATATAGGCCCCGGTCTCAAAAATCGGGTAATCAGCAGGCAATGCACCCATCGCCGCCAAATCCGCCAAAGAGCCACTGATATTTTCTTCCATCACATCGAGTTCATACTGACGCAAACTCTCGGAGAGGCTTTCCTGCATTTCTGAGGTTTCAGCATCAACCAAATAGGCCTGCAAGGTTCCCGCATCACGTCGGAACAGAGCATTGGAAAGCGAACAATCCCCCCAGTAGACACCCGCGAGATGGAGTTGCACCAATAGACTGGCGATCGCATCCAACAGAGAATTGCGATACGTTTTGAGACTTTGGCGCAAAAACAGAGAACGATAGGGCAGGGAATGGTCTAAATAGCGGGTGATCAAAATGCTGTGTTCAGGCAGACTTAAATGCCCCACCGCCTGCACCACAGGCAAGCGTTTTTCTTCCATCTGGCGCAACAGAGCATACTCTTTTTCAGCCAACTCAGGCGGCAATTCTTTGAGCGCGTAAAGCCCTTCGTTGTAACTGACAAAGACGACCGGATGGCGACTGAGGCCCACAGGCAGGGATTCCAGGCGCAGGCACTGGCCCTCCCAATTTTCCAAAGGCAAAGCCCAGGGCAAATCCAAAAAATCCGGGTGACCCGGTCGCAGTGCCGAAACAAAAATAGCAGGCGGCTCGTTCAAACGCTTAGCTTTCAGCTGATTTTTTGCGCAAGCTGCGCACATGTTCGGTTAAACGATCGAGGGTATCCGAAAGCGAAGTGGGGGTGCCCAGATTCAAATCCTGCTGCAATTTATTCACAGTTTGCATCATGGGTTCAAAAGGCGTTGCCAGAGAATCCACTGTGCGTTCAATATTGTCCACCAATTGGGCCAGATAGGCCTCATAGCCGTCGTCAGAATTCTGACGCACAAAGTCTTCAGCTTTGTGGTGAATTTCTTCGGCCACCATCGAAAGCAACTCGGCCTGTAAAGTCAGGGCATATTTTAAAAAATTGGGTACCATGGGAATCTCCTTTATCTGATGCGCCTTTTACACACAGCGTAACACAAAATGCAAAGTACCTAGGAGCAGATGCCGAGGCTGAATCCCAAGGCAGATCCCGAGGCAATTGAATTCAAGTCATTCCGGTTTGGAGGCCTTTGCGAAAGGTGTTAAAATAACTGCATGTTCAGCCGTAAAAGCATTTTTGAGAATTTGGAACTCACAACCGACGGTCAGTCTGGCGTAGAGATGCCGGTTAGGCTCTACCGCTCCGAGATGATCGTCTCTTATTTTGAATGCGAGTTGGAACCCCTTTTGCCGATGATGCCCCATCCCCGCGTACATCCGATTCGCCGCGGTGGCCACAAAAGCGCAGTGGCAATTATCCAAGCCACCGTCAACCATGCCTCGATTCCGCCTTACCGCTCCGTCTCTTTGGCGGTCCCGGTCACCCTTGGCAAATGGCCAGCCCCCTCCTATCTGCCCCTTTGGTTTGAGGAGTCCTGGGGCAATAAGGGATTTTATATCCACAAAGAGGGCGTCACCAGCAGCGAGGCCTTTGAGGTGCGCACCGAGATCTGGGGCTACCCGATGTTCTTGGCTGAGATCCACCAAGAAATGCTCGACCCCAAAACCCAAGAAACCGTCCTGATGGAAGAAGAGCGGATTCTCACTGTTCGCAGCAAACGGCCCGAATACGTGCGCCAAACCGATCGCGAAGTCAAATTTTATTCGATCAAACAAAATATAGTCTGCGAAAACAAAATTAAGCTGGAATGTTCTTTGACCTCCTCCCGCGCCCCAGACGCCTCAATGGTGGTCTTTGGAAAACACCCCGTGGGTGCTCAGTTTAAAGCCATGAATATTGGCCCCTATTCGCTGGAGACTTGGTATTACCTGGATATGCAGGCAGTTCTGCCTTATCCCGACTACCTCGATTAATTCAGCCCACTCCCTTGAAGTGTTAGAAAGCCCTGTGCTAACATAAGACTTGCTCGGGGATGTAAAGGCTTCGACACATTATGTTACGGTACGAGCTGCGGGCCGAGAACGCCGATGTTCTCGTAAAACTATCGGCAAAAATGTAAATGCAAACAAGAAAAATCTGTTTGCTGTTCCTTCGTTGAAAGCTACCCCCGCCCGCGTGGCGGTGGCTGCATAAGCGATTGAACGCCCCGGTTTTCTTCGGGCCACGGAAGAGGATCGGGTAGGTTAGTGGATGCCTGACCGGCCCATACTGATAAGCCGGTCAGAAAGATTATCAGTTAGTTGCATCACCATCCTGTCTGTGGGAGGGGGGCGCGATGAAACAAACAATATACAGACTACGTTCCGTAGATGTTCGTACAGTGGGTTTTGTGGACGCGAGTTCGATTCTCGCCATCTCCACCTCGAGAAGAAAAGCGGGGAAGTGATTCCCCGCTTTTACTATTTTTAAACAGAGCAGCCAATATGAACCTGAACGAAATCAAAAAAAAAGCCATCATCCGTGTTCTGGCGATAACCTTTGTCTTCAATTTGGCAATTGCCTTGGCCAAGCTATTGTATGGTTACCACACCCATACCCTGAGCATGGTGGCTGATGGTTTTCACTCGCTGATGGACAGCACCTCGAATATTGTGGGTTTTGTGGCCATCAGCTACGCTTTTGCCCCACCCGACGAGGAACACCCTTATGGACACCGCAAAGCCGAAATTTTGGCCTCGTTGTTTATCGGCGTATTACTCGGTTTGACCTGCCTGGAGATCGTCAAAGAAGTGGTCTCTCGCATTTTGCATCCAAGCACGCCAGAAGTTTCGCTCTTCTCCTTTGCGATTATGGCAGTGGGTATTCTGATCAATCTTGGAGTGGTCCATTACGAAAGCCAAGCTGGAAAAAAACTCAACAGCCCGCTCCTGCTCTCAGATGCCATGCATACCCGCAGTGATGTCTTCGTGTCACTTTCGGTCATGCTTTCGCTCGGGGCGATCTGGATGCACTGGTATTTGTTGGACATTCTGATTTCACTGGCCATTACTGGGGTCATTGGCAAAATGGCCTATGGCTTGTTTTCTGAAAATTTGGGGATTTTATTGGATCGGATTCCGATCAACAAAGAGGAGATCACCCAATTGGTGGAAAGTGTAGAAGGCGTCTGCCATTGCCACCAAATTCGTGCTCACGGCGCCCCCGAAGCACTGTATTTAGAATTACATATTTGGGTCAACCCTGAGCAAAGCGTCACAGCAGCCCATGAACTTTCACACCAGGTTAAAAATCGCCTAAGGGAATCAATAGAGGGGTTACAAGACGCGACCATCCACATAGAACCGGCGAAACCACCTCATAATGAGGCAGTTTCGCACGATCAAGAAGCGAAGACTTAATCTTCGTCGCGGTAGCGAGGGTGAATCCAATTGGAATGAGCATTGACCACTTTGGTCAGATAGAAAGCACTTTCCATCCGATTGGCCAGGGAATCAGCCGTGAAAGCGGATAAATAAACGTCATCGTCGATGGTGACAATGGCACTCCGGGTACGTTTGCCTTTGGTACAGTCAAATAATTTGCCTGTATCTTTGGCGCGGTGAATCAAACGCTTAATCGGAGCAGAGTCAGAAGCCACAATGGCAATGATCTGATCCATCGGCACCTGATTGTTATAACCAATATTCAGCATTGTTTATCTCCTTGCAGAAACTGCAAATCAGGTTGATTAGTCGTCTGACTTACGGGCATTGCTTTCGTTATAAGAACCATCAGCGCGTTTGGCCAGAGAGTCTGCAGTAAAAGCGGAAAGCACGATATGACCAGAGTCGGTAATCACGACACTGCGGGTTTTACGACCATATGTAGCGTCTACAAGCTTGCCTGTTTTCTGACCTTCGTGAATCATACGTTTAATCGGGGCAGAATCAGAAGAAACAATGGCGATAATGCGATTCAGGGGAACAATATTTCCATAACCAATATTCAACATGCGTACTACGTCTCCTAATGAGTCTGTATAAAATCTAATGTAGTCTTAAAAATTCAATCTTCTTCTGGCTTCTTCTTCTGTTTGCAGAGAGAATCACAGAATAATATTCTGTATATTATTATAGCGAAAGTATGTTTCGATAAAAAGAAGATACGTTCACACTATTATCAAATTATCGAAAAATTTATCATTTTGAAGCAGTTTTTACTTGGAAAAATCAAAAAAAAGCGAAATATACAAAACAATCGGGCTTCCAGCACAAGGCCTAAAAAGCCCATTTCTAAATTAAAAAAAAGCTAAAGAAAGGGGAAGGTTTTATTATTCTATAAAACCCGATAAAATAATACCATATTTAACTTAGCAGGAAAGACAAATACAGGCCATTTTTGCATAAAAATAACCTGTAGAGCAAGAAACTCTACAGGTTGATTAAAAACAGCCAAACTCAAGCCTTAAGCTTGAGCTGCTGCATGGACTTTTTTAAGCAGACGGCTCTTGTGACGGGCCACTGCGTTTTTGTGTAAAACACCTTTGGATTGTGCTTTGTCCAGCTCGCTTACAGCATGCTTAGCCAAAGACTCAACATCGGACTGTCCTTCATCCAGGGCACGGACAACTTTTTTCATGGCGGTACGGGCACGGGATTTGACCAGGGAATTTTGCACACGATTGCGCTCTGCTACTTTGATGCGCTTTTTAGCAGATTTATAGTTCGCCATGGAATCAAAAACCTCTTATTTAATATCACGATTTAATTTAATACTTAATAACATGTTAATCAAATTATTAACATACTCAGTGAGAGATCATCTTAACATACTCTCTCCCTTTTTGCCGAGAGCAAAGCAAAAAATGCACTAATTGATCCGAATTGCAGGAAGCATCTCGGCATCTTCAAACCATTGGTTGACTTGGTTTTTTGTGGGCATAAAAAGAATGCCCTGTTGATTGATCTTGATACGATTTTGATGAATTTTAGCGTGCAATTCCAAGGGTTTTTGTTTGAGCATATCTGCCAGTGTTGTAATGGCGAGAAGTTCAAGCATTGCTGCATTTTCAGGCCCCATAGAGGGAACGCGACACATATCGGATGTATGCACCAAGCGTAGAATCGATCGTTCAGACAGGCCCGTTCGCTTGGAAATCATATCTCTGTTTTTGTGGTTAGCACACACACGCAGCACATCTTCGGTCGAACGGATATTTAACTCTGCCAGCTTATTCACAAAGGTGTGGGCCAGGCCCTTAATGTCTTTCAAGGGGTAAGAGGTAACGACAACCACCTCTTCTTCAGTTCTTAGCAACATATAGCTGCAAGAGCCACAGAAAACCACACCAGATAGATTAAACGTCTGGCAAGAAGGACAAACACCCCCTTGCTCTAAGCTCCACAGATCTGTTTTTTCTTCCTGCGGCTTCCGGGAACCAGGGATATCTCCCGTTTCTTCAAATTGAACAGGTGCTGATTGAGTTGCCGCCTTCTGTGGCAAAGGGCTCGAAACCGAAGAAGCGGCAGTGACAGGAGACGCTGTTTTTTTTTGAAACCGGGATTGAATACTTGCTTTGAGATCTTCAGGACTTTTTGCACTGAGAGGACTGTTTTGTTGCAAACGCTCTTTGAGCGAAGGCATTTGGGGAGTTGGCGCAGGCGGCGGCCCCTTGCTCCGCAAGGCATCCAAACGTGCTTTAAATGCGGAACTGGCGTCTCCGGGTGTTTGTTCACTCATAAATATCACAGCCCTCCACTCTTCTGCTTTTAAGAATCAAGAAAAATTTAAGGGTCAATTCAGTTTTGACATGCTACTATTAATATGTACCATAATTACAGTTTCAGACAATACACAAGTATTTTTGACACAAGTGTTTTTACTAAATGTTTTTGCGTGGGTGTTTTTCGCGAGATATCCATCAATGGGGCGGTCAGACGCCTGTGGTCTAAATGCGGTATGAGAACATGATTAATGGTGTCGTCTAAATATTTAGGTAAAATAAAGCAGAGTAGAATCCGAGTGTAACTAAACGTGAACAAAAGCGACAAACAACTTTTTCGCCTCCCTCATTTTCGTTTTTGGGCATTGGTTTTACTTCTCAGCGCCCCCTTGCTGATGGCCCCCAAAACCGTCAAAGTCACAGCCGGTGGCCGTGTCACTCAGGTCCATGGCCAAGCCAATGTTAAAAAAGGCAATTTGGTCAAGCCTGGACAAAAAGTAACCACTGGCAGTAATGGCCGGGTAGAGCTCACTTTTTCAGATGGCTCGCGCTTACGCATCGGTCCTGCGAGTCAAATTCTCTTGATCAGCGATGACCCAGCTAAAAAGCAGACCTTGGCCCGTCTAGACAAAGGGCGTGTTTGGAATCAAGTTCGGCCTGCCCCCCAGAAGAAGATGGTGGTTCGTACCCGCCACTCAGTGGCAGCCGTCCTGGGTACCACTTATGAGGTGCAGCTCAATGCCAAATCCACCCAAACAGCGGTCTTTAAAGGCAATGTGGGTATCCACCGGCCTTTTGATCAAATCCCAGAAACGGGAACCCAAGAGCTGTTTAACAAAACACCTGTTTCTTTACAAGCAACTCCCATCCCTCAGCAAGGTACGGGAGCACCAAAACAGATTGAATCCCCTGTACATGAAGTTCCGGCGCCAATGAAAGTCATACCCGGACCAGTTCAAGTCAGTTTGGAACAATGGCTACAGATTGTCGAAAACCAGCAGATTACCATGGGAGAAGACGGCAAAGCCGAGGTTCTCACAATTGATCCCGTGCAAAAACGCAAAACGGATCCCTGGGTTCAATGGAATACACAAATGGATGCACAACCGGCCAGAATGGAATAAAGGAGTTAGAGAAAAAAGATGCGTTTTGTTGAGACGATGGGTGGTCAAGATCTCATTGCAATTCTCCAATCTATGGGTGAGAACAGTTTTACTGGTGCCTTAGAGGCCAATACCAGCAATGTGTTTGCGACGGTTTGGATGAAAGAGGGGAAAATTCTCTATGCCCGCTCCTCTGAAAGTACCAGTCTCGGAGAATCACTCCTGACCCTGGGATTGGTCAGCAAAGAGCGTCTGGATGAACTCATGCAATTGGTAGAAGGCCCTACCTATCTCCAGGATTCCATGTTGGATGGTGTGCTGCTTAAATCCGAGGTAGTCCCTCAGCAAGTCATCAGCTATATCCGTGCCTTTCAAATTTCCGAGACCCTGTTTGGCATTTTGGACTGGGAAAAAGTCGGTTATGAACTCAAAGATGGCGCTCAACCTAAAATTGGTGCCCTTGAACTCTTGCCAACCAATTATCCCTGGGTTGAATTTCTGAGTGAATACGGCACTGATTGGCCGCGTATCCGCGCTCGCATCGGCCTGCCCAATCAACTTTTCCGCAAACAGCCCGCCAAACGCCGGGACACATCGCTCAGCCCGGAAGAAGAGAAAATTTACAACCTCTTTGACGGCCACAAAAAAGCCAAAGAAGTTGTGCTTTGGAGCGGCCTCAACTTTTATGTCGCCAATAAAGTGGTTTACCAAATGCTGGATTCGGGCATTATCGACATTGTCGAACGTCAGGCTTTCCGCCAGAGCCAGTTTATGTCCAAAGCTGTCAGCGATAAATTACAGCCGCTGTTGCGTCTGCCAGGCGTTGTAAGTGCTTTCTTGGTGGATCGCTCAGGCAAAATGATCGTTCAGGATCGCTCGACCCAGGAGCATGACGAATTAAGCGAACATATCAAAACGATGGCCAGTATCTTTGTCCAGACGGTAGACGACTTTGAGCGCAACCTGCCCAAAGACGAAGAGTCTGGCCGTGTTGAACAGATTCTGGTTGAAAAAGAAAACGGTACCAAAACCCTGCTGATTGTCAGCAATTCCGTCATTTTGGTGATTGATGCCGCCCAAGATGTCAACTGGGGCCTCTTGCGCCTTTCCGGGCAACGGGCTTTGCTCTCAGTGCGTATGTACCTCTTCGCCTCCAATTAAACGTATGCGAGTGGCTCTGGGCTCTGATCACGCCGGATTTTTGTTAAAACAGCACCTGCTCACCTACCTCCAGGGTCTCGGACATGAGACCTTGGATGTGGGGGCCTTTTCGTTGGACTCAGTCGACTATCCCGACAGCGCAGCCCAGGTGGGGGAAAAGCTCCGCAGTGGCCAAGCTGAACGGGGGATTGTGGTCTGTGGTTCGGGCATCGGCATCAGCATTGCCGCCAATAAAATGTCGGGTGTGCGCGCCGCCCTCTGCCACGAACCTGTTTCAGCCCGGCTTTCGCGAGAACACAACGATGCCAATGTTTTGGCATTGGGAGAGCGTTTGACCACCCCAATGATGGCCGAAGAGATTGTTAAAGTCTGGCTGGAAACACCCTTTGCGGGAGGGCGGCATCAAAACCGCATCGATAAAATACATCAATTGGAAATACCCCATGCAGACTGATTGGCTGAATATCATTGCTCAAAGCGACCCCGCCTTGGCCGCTACCCTTGAAAGAGAATGGGAACGCCAAGAAACCCATTTGGAGTTGATTGCCTCTGAAAACTTTGCCAGCCCAGCGGTGATGCTGGCACAGGGCAGTTGTATGACCAATAAATACGCCGAAGGCCTGCCCGGCAAACGCTATTATGGCGGGTGTGAATTTGTGGATCAGGCCGAAGAACTGGCCAGAGACCGGGCCAAACAGCTCTTTGGTGCTGAACATGCAAATGTACAGCCGCATTCAGGGGCCAGTGCCAATTTGGCCGTTATGCTGGCCACCCTGCAACCCGGTGATGATATCCTCGGCATGAATCTCTCCCACGGAGGCCATCTGACCCATGGCAGCCCGGTCAATATTTCAGGCCTGTATTTTAAATCTCATTTTTATGGCGTCAATCCCGAAACGGGCATCATTGACTACGATGAAGTGCGCCAAAAAGCCCTGGAAGTGCGTCCCAAAATGATGATAGCGGGTGCCAGCGCCTATGCCCGCACCCTGGATTTTGAGGTCTTTCGCCAAATAGCTGATGAAGTGGGTGCTTATCTCTTGGCAGATATTGCCCATATTGCCGGTCTGGTGGTAGCCGATCTGCACCCCAGCCCCATGCCTTATGCCCATTTTGTCACCACCACCACCCACAAAACCCTGAGAGGTCCGCGCGGAGGCATGATCCTCTGTTCGGCAGACTGGGCAGCTAAAATCGACAAAGCGGTTTTCCCTGGCCTGCAGGGTGGACCGCTGATGCATGTCATTGCCGCCAAAGCCGTGGCCTTTCACGAGGCCCTCCAACCGACCTTTAAAGCCTATCAATACCAAATTATCAGCAATGCCCAGAGTTTGGCTGAAAGCCTGATCCACCGAGGCATCAAACTGGTCTCCGATGGCACCGACAATCACCTGATGATGCTGGATTTACGCAACTTGGATCAAACTGGAAAAGCCATGGAACAGGCCTTGGGAGCCGTTGGGATCACAGTCAATAAAAACACCGTTCCCAATGATCCAAAGAGTCCCTTTGTCACCAGTGGTCTGCGAATTGGCACCCCAGCCGTGACCACCCGAGGCATGAAAAACGCAGAGATGGCAGAGATTGGTACCTTGATCGCCGATATTTTGCTCAACCCAGACAGCGCCGAAATTGCCAGTGACGTCCAAGCCAAGGTGGCTGCCCTGTGCAAACGCTTCCCCGTCTACCGTTAAGCTTTAATAGGCCTGAATCAGGCCGCGATTAAGCAGGTCTTTTTTGACTTTGTCTGGATCTGAAAACAGCATTTGGCCTTGAAAACGGGTGTCAAAGGGATCGTCTTCGGTCACGTTGTGGATATATACGGCCATAATCTGACCAGGAAATTCTTTGACCACCTGCCTGTAAATCTCAGGGTCGTGTTCGCCACTATCGCCAAAGAGAATATAACGGCGCGAAGGATAGGTTTGCAAAATTTTGCGGATTTTGCCAATTTTATAATGTTCATGCTCAAAAAGCGAGTCGGTACCTTTGCCCAAACCAATATTCTTGAGGTCAATTGAACCCTGGGGAAAATTACGGTAATCCAAAAAGAGATTAATGCGGCTGTAGAGATTATCAGGACTGCTGGAAACGTAGTGGGTGGCTTCGTAGCCGTCCCCTTCGGGCCCGTGGTGAATGGCCTTGAATAAATCACTCATGCCAATCACAGGTTCTTGGGTTTTATAATTGCTCAGGAAAATCGTCTTTAACATTTGCACCTTGCTGGTGGCATTGGTGCGCAAAATCGTGTCATCGATATCTGAGATGATTCCCAGACGGTTGGAGTCGGGGCTGTGTAAAATAAAATTGCCTGTTCCCAGACCCGCTTGATAGGCCTTGAGATTGCGACTGGAAAGGCTCACACGGGCGGCATGTAAACCCAAAGGCAAATCTTGTAAATTCTCAAAGACCGCCTCAAATGCCCCATCTTCACTGGTTTGGACTTCACGCACCCGCTGCCCAAGCTCGACCCGCACCCACACTTTTTCGGCCTCATTCAGCACAAAACGCCGAGAGGTTTTGACCAGATTTTTAAAACGGCTGTCTTTTTCTTCAACGGCATCGAGGGCCCGATCAGCAAACAAACGTCCACTGACCGTCAAAAGAGAGGTACTGCCATAGCCATCGTAAACATCAATATGCAAACGTTTTTCTTTGCGTTTGCTGCGCGAAGTATTGCGGACGGTTTCCTGGCTGCTTGCCGTTTCGTCCAAAGCGGTCACAGGTTCAGGCAGGTCTAAATCCTGGTCCAAATCCAGCTCAGACTCCGTTGTCGAATCGGTTTCGCTCTCTTCTTCTGGCGAAAATGACGCAGCAGCTGATAGCGAGTCACGCTCTTCGGGGTTCAATGGCATATCAAGTTCTGTCTCCACAGGCAAAGTCTCGCTGGATTTTTGCGCAGGTTTACTGTTTATTTTGGGGTTGTTTTGTAACGCGGTCAAAGAATCGTTTAAATCTGCAACCACCCGTTGCAATGATTCTACCTGCTGCCGCTGTTGAGTGGCTGTGTCGGAACTCCCTTGTCCAGCAGAAGAGAGTGGATTTGTCTTGCCACAGCTGGTCAAAACCAGGGCCAGAATCAGAGTGAGAAGAGAGCCCGCATTTCTTTTCATGCTTTCTTATCGAAAATTTAACCTTTAAACTTTCGATTTTTTCAAGGAGCGCGCATGAAATCCCCCCTCAATCCCTATAACAAGGTTAAGTAAAAGTAAAAGCAGATTTAAGAGGTCGCACCATGTCACGGATTTTATTCATACTTTCAGCCAGCCTCTTGCTTTTAAATGGTTGCGGTCGCACCGTGAGTACTGTGGACTCCGCTTATTTAAAGCCCAGCACCAGCAGCACCCTGGCAGACAAAAATCGCCATGATTTGATGGCCTCTTCACATCTTGAAACAGGTGTGCAATACGTCATCCCAGAAGCACAAGGCACCCCTCAGCCCAAAGTGGCCACAGCGAAAAAGTCGGTTAAAGCCACATCTGAAGAAGAAACCACGGACGCAGAAACTGCCGACGCATCTTCTGAAAAAAAAAACTAACTGACAAAGCCCCTTTAACGGCTGCGAAAATAGAAAAAGCTGTTGGGCCCAAAGCATTGGGCTTTTCACTCAAAGATCAAAAAGGGCTCAGCTCTCTGGTTCAATTCCCCAAAAACAAAGTCACTGTTTTGGCCTTTGCGGATCGCGAAGGGGCTGCACAAATGGAAAAGTGGATTCAACCCCTTTATGCAAAATACACAGATCAAATCGATATTCATGGCATCGCCGATCTTTCCGCTGTTCCCCGTTTTGCCCGTGGCATTGCTCAAAGCATTGTTTCAGGCTTGGTAAAATACCCAGTCATGTTGGATTGGGAGGGCAATATCAGTCAGGCCTATAAAGTGGAAAAAGCAAAAACAAATCTCTATGTCATTGACCCAGAGGGAGAAATCCATTTGCACTTAAGTGGTCCAGCCAGCGCAGAGACCCTTTCAGAAATCAACCTTAAAATAGCAGAACTGCTCGATTAATTTCAAAGCTTTATTTTTGCGCCAACATAGCCGTCAGAGCTTTAATTAATTTGGGATCCTGGGGCGAGGTAGAACTGCCAAAACTCAATACCTGCTGGCCTTTGCGATCGATCAGGTATTTGTGAAAATTCCAAAGTGGGGCTTCACCGGTCTTTTGCTGAAGCTGCCCAAACAGCGGGTTCAGAGCCTCTCCTTTGACCACTGATTTGCTAAACATCGGAAAGGAAACCTTGTAGGTCTCTTTGCAGAATTTGGCAATTTCTTTGTCCGAACCGGGCTCCTGTTTACCAAAATCATTGGCAGGGAAGCCCATCACGACAAACCCCTGTGCCTTGTATTTTTGGTAGAGATCTTGCAAGTCTTTGTATTGGGAAGTATAACCACAGAAACTGGCGGTATTGACCACGAGTAAAACATTGCCCTGATAAGCGCAGAGATTTTCGGGTTTGCCTTGTAAAGTACGGAAATTGTGGTTGAGCAAAGCAGGGCAGGTTTTGCTCTCTTTGGCACTGACATCACTCGAAATCAAGACACTGACAGCACTTGGAATCAAACCCAGAGACATGAGTAAACAGGCAGAAAAGGCCAAGCGGGATTTCATAAACGGGTATCCTTTGGAAAAGTTAAACTGATTATAGGTCGGGATCAGGGTCTATTGCCAGAGCTCATTCCAAATTGCTCATTGGACATGGCCACGAATAGAAATTGCACCCTTGTCAATCTCGACACTGTCGAAAATAGCCTGCTGACCGGAATCCAAACGGGTCATTTGGCGCACATGTTGCTGCACCTGCTGTTTGACCATGGCTTTGATAAAAGGTGCAGGAATACGCAAACTGCCCAGCGAAAGGGAGTATATTTCTGGGTAGACATCATTATTGGAAAGGCTCAGCCCCACTTCGCCCCCAAGATAAATCGTGGGGGTGTCTTTGCTAACACCAGGCAAATTTTTGGCAAATTGTTCAGGCAGATATTTGGGCACCAAAGCAACTGTAACGCGCCCTTTTCCCCCTTGAAGTTGTACCGAAACCCCCTGGATCGAGGGGCGGTATTCGGGTGCCGTGCCATTATAGAGGCCATTGTAGATCATGCTGGCAATTTCATTCTCGCGAATTCGGAGCTGAAATTGCCCTGGCTGGGTGGTCCCTGCCGACTGGGTCTGCTGGGCCGGAGGGGGTTGCCCAGCCCCCTGGCTTTGACTCACCACATTTGAATCTGAATGGGTGGGCACTTGGGTGGGCGGTTGTGTCGCCGCGATCACGGCATCTGAGCCGGGTTGTTCGGGATTGGAGGCTTGGGTTGAGGTTGTGATACGGCCTGATGTCGTGCCATCTGCGGCAGGAACAGGCTGTGTTTGGCCCGATTCAGTCGGAGACACAGCAGTTTGACTGGTCGTATTGGTTTGGCTGTTTTGCAATGCCTGACTCATTTGTGAACGGAGATCGGGGGCCTCAGCTGGACGCGTCACAAATGTCGACTCCGCAACGGGTTTTTCAGTGGCTGCACGCATCAAGAGACGCGGAGCCACGACAAATCC
Source organism: Candidatus Blackallbacteria bacterium (assembly GCA_051715345.1). Taxonomy (GTDB): domain Bacteria; phylum Cyanobacteriota; class Sericytochromatia; order UBA7694; family UBA7694. The sequence continues at coordinate 25,706 of JBPXJQ010000055.1, read as the reverse complement.
AAGTGTTCCCAAACCAGCAAGAACCAAGCCAGCGATGAGCCAGCGGCGTGCTTTCATACCTGTTCAGCACTTTCAAGTGCCTGTTTTCCAATTAATCCCACAATATTTATTCCTGACACATTTGTCTGTCCATTATACGCCGATTGGATCATCTGATCGGTGATTTTTTCCAATTCGGCCTGATCCTGGATTTTGGCTTTCCAGGCATGATCCAGCTGACGGGATTCAGAGACCTGCTGTTCCAAGGCTTTGAGCATTTTTTCACGTTTGGCCTGATACGCCTGATCTCGTTCAGAATCAACGTCTTGGCGCTGCCGCATCAAGCCCGACAGACCATCCCCCAAGAATCTTTGCATGGCGTTAAAAGGAGAACTTTTGCTTTCTTTGCCACTCTCAGAAGCAACAGAAGCGGGCGCAGTAGACCGCGGAGTGGGTAATAGTTCTGTTTCTAAGACCTTTTTGCTTTCGTTCAATTCCGACTTGAGGGTCTGGATATCCTTTTCAAATTGCTGATAATCGGCCAGCAAATCTTCCCCTTGGCGAATTAAATCATCCATTTTGAAAACCAACATCGCCAATTTTTCTTGAATGGTTCGGGCTTGTTCGAGCGTCAAATCTATTTGCGCAATTAACAGGCCGCCATTGCTAAGATCTGCATCCGTTTTGGCCAATTCAGCCGTGTATTTCTGAAGCAATTGATCCGTTTTTTGCAGTTCAGCACGGAGCTTATTGCGCATTTCCAGTAAGTCGGCACTCACTGGTCCCACTTTGAGTTTGGCTTCCAATTCAGCAAGAAGCGTCACAAGTTGGGCCCGATCCTGTTCCAATTGCACTTTATTCGCCACCAATTGATTGCGAGAGAGCCGCAAGTCGGCATTACTGGCAATCAAACGATCACGCATGCCTGTCAAACGCTCAGTTTTTTGTTTGAGCGTTTCGATCTGCTGATTGATACGGGCCTTTAAGGTATTCAAACCGGTCAGGCGCTCTTTGATTCCATTGGAGTTGGCGTGAAGAGACTCCAAACGCGAAAGTTTCTGCTCCAAAGCATCCAACTCAGCAGCCTGAGCCGGGCTCAAAGGCTTGCCATCTTTGATCAGAGCTTCATAACGCTCCAAACAAGCCCGGTACTCAGCCGAGTCGAGGCCAAGCGATTTGCGCATGTCTAACAGCTGCTTCTGCAACCCCAGCATTTCTTTTTTGCCGGTGTCCAATTCGGCTTCTGCGTCACTAATCGTGTTCTGCAACTCAGCCAATTGGGTGCGGGTCAGCTCATTGGCCGCTTGGGCAGCCGCATAGGTTTGGCCATTTGCTGTGCGTTTGCCCTCATGAATCGACAATGCGGCTTCTTTTGCTGCACGGGATTGACTCTGTGCCAAAAACTCATCGTCTATTTTTTTCAAGAACTCGGATTCTGGCCCACGCAAATCCTCTTGCTGCATGAGGCGGCGCACCTCGGCCCGGGCTTCCTCAATTTTGAGGGGCTGCTCACGGTTGTTTAAAAGGGCTTCAAAAGCCCGCACCTCAGCTTGGGCCAAACGGGCTTTTTCTTCGATTTCGACGGTTTTGCGATTGGCTGCATCCAGCGAGGTCAAGACATCCACCAATTCTTTCGACTGCAAGCCATGGGTGCGGGAACTGAGTGTTTCCAGTGCCGCATTGACCTCTTTGACTTTTTGGTTATAGGGCAAAGTGGAAAGCACCGTCTGATTGATCTGTTGAATGAGACCTTCTGCAGCTTGATTGCTTGAGTCCAATTTTTTTACAAAGGTGTCGATTTGAGTCAGCTTCTCTTTGATCGGCGGAAAGTCCTGCGCTTGAGCAGGCAAATTTTGTAGTTCTTGTTTAACCTGAGCAATGACGGCCTTGTTTTGGGCCTGAACGGCTTGCAAACTGTTACGCACGGTCTCAGCCTGTTTCACAGCCAGATCTGTTTTGCGCTTTTCCTCCGCCAAACTGCGGGTTTGAGTCGTCAAAGTTTCTGCTTGATTTTCAATTTGCCCGCTGACCCGATCGACCTCTTGGTAGAGCTGGTTTAAGCGCGCTTGTAACTCCGCTTGATGCGTTTGATTGCCTTTTAAAAACAGAGACAATTCAGTTGAACCCATTTGGCCCTTGCCATAGAGCTCCTGCATTTTTTTTGCATCGCTGCGGCTTTTATCGATATTTGCCAAGACCTCTGTAATTTGAGAGCCATACTGCCCCAGGTCACCCTGCAAGACATCTATTTTTGTCTGAATTTCAGCAATTTTACGCTCATAAGCAGAGATCGAAAGTGAGGACAACTCAATCACTTCATTGGCTGCTTTTAATTCACTTTCCAACTCAGCTTTCTGGGTTTCTAACTGCCCCAAGGTCTTGTTGGCCGTCTCGGTCAAGGCATCGGTTTTTTCGATGCTCTTCTCGAGCTGATCCACCGTCGTGCTAAGAGACTTTAATGTGGCTATCTGAGTTTCTAACTCCTGCCGCAAGGCTTCGGGGGCACCGGATTTCTGGGCTTCTTGCAGTTGGGTTTCTAAATCCTGCATTTTGGAAGTGAAACCCGAACGAAAAGCCTGAATATCAGCTGCGGAAATTGTGCCGCCTTGACTCAGGCGATTGCTCCAATCGCCCACAAACGACTTGGTCTGAGCCACCACTTGACTGACTTTGTCCTTGAGATAATCAAAGGCATCCACAAAGACCTGAAAAACACCCCCACTGGCTTCGGCACTGTTTTCTGCTTGCTGCAAGGCAGGTTCAAGCGCTTCGCGCTCAGTCGCCTGCTGGACTGCTGCCGCTTCAATTTTTTCTGCTTCTGGCACCAAATATTGAGTATAGTCTTTCTGAATGCCCTGCAAAGTACTGCGGTGGGTTGAGATTTCTTTTTCGAGTTGGCTGATTTCTTTTTGTAAATCAGCGCTGACGGAATCAGGGGCTCCAGCCGCTTTTAATTCCTGCATTTGTTTTTTGGCCTGAGCCAAGCCTGTTTCGAGCTTTGCCACCTGAGTGGTGTAAGTCGACAGACTGCCTTTCAATTTGGCCTGGTTGTCCTGCAAGGCTTTGCGCTCCTGATTCAAAGCATCGGCCTCACGGTTATAGGTCTGTTTACCCTGTTCCAGCGATTCACTGAGGGCATTGACCTCAGTCATAATGGCCTGCGACTCCTGATTTTGAGTGCCCAATTGGGACTCAATCTGTTTGAGTTGTTGATTGAGACTTTCTAATTGGCCCAATTTGCCCTTCTGCGTGCGGGGATTTTGCAGGGCTGCTTCCATCTCTTGCAAAAGCTGGGTATAACGCGGTTCCATCGCCGAAAACTTTTGACGGGTCTGTAAAAGTCCTTGATAGAGAGCCAGCATTTTTGTCTCTTGGGCCTGCAAACGCGCTTGGGCTTGGGGCAAAGCGGTCTTTAATTCCGTTAAGGCTTTTTGGGCTTTTGTAACAGCCCCTTGGGCCCGCTGAATCGAACCGCGGGTTTGGCTAAAATCTTGAACCACGGCCACTTGATTGCTAGCGGCTGTACGCAGATCTTTTTGCAGGCTTGTGAGGGTGTCCAACAAAGCCTGGGCTTTTTGCTGCAATTCGGGATTGCCAGCCAATTTCTGCTTGAGCGCCTGGGCCTGAACCCGGTAGGCATCAATTTTGGCCTGTGTCAGCGTAGCGGATTGTTTGTCTTTTTCAATCGCAGCCTGCAATTGTGAAAGCTCTTTGACCAATTCATCACTTTTGGCAACAATTTTTTGAACCTCGGCACTTTGCTGGGCTTTGGGGGTGAGGGCCTGATAGAGCAAACGGGCTGCCCCGACATGATCTGAAAATGTCATTTTTAAGGTTTCGTCAAGATTGGCAATGCTGTTGAGGTCGATATGAATCAAGGGCAATTGAATGCCCGTGTCGACCAAATGTTGGAGCAATTCTTTTTTCATTTCATCGGACAGGCCATTTAACTCTTTGGGAGAGAGCGAAGTGACGTAGTGATAGACCGCATCATCGCGACTGAACTGATTGAGTTGGGCCAAGAGGGCCCGCAATTCGGTTTCATTTTTGGCAGAGTGTAAAATTTGACCCGCCAATTGATCTTCGGGGCGTTTCTGGCCCTGATAGCGACGGGTGATTGCTTCTGTTGCAGCTCCTGAGACAGTTCCCCAGATTGAACTGCCAGGATCCAAAACACTGAGTGCCATGTGACGATTGGCTGAAGAGAGCTGTTTTAATTCTTCGGGCCTGGCCTTCTGAACAAACTCCAGCACAGCACCGGGACCAATATTGTCTTTTAAGAGAAAAATCCGCTGATTGACAGATAAATGACTTGAGCTGTTAATCAGGCGTTTGACTGCCGCCTGTTCGCTGTCGGTATAGGAGCCCACCAGGGGCAGAGCCGCAGTTAAACTGCCTTTGCCGAGACCCTCTGCAATTTTGGCAATGTCTTGAATTGAGATCTGTAATTTTTGCAGCTCCGCCACACTCATACTGCCGATCAGGGATTCTAAATCGTCAAATTTACCCGAAGACAAAAGCTGGCGAAACTGTAAAAGCTGAGGGGATTCATCGAGAAAATTGACGGGTTTGGCCTGGCCCTGCGCGCCAGCACTCTGGGCGACCTGATCCGAAACGGGCGCAGCAATAGGTGAATTGGGGGCAGCAGCGGTCGGAGCGGGTTTGCCAATCCGAGCAGACTCTGTGGTACTGCCAATAAAATTTATACCGGTTGAAGAACTGTTATTCACAAAACTCATATAATCATCCACCTCACTGGCAAAATTATAGATTTTGTCAATCCAGATCTGAATGAAATTTAAATGGAGTTTAACCTTACCGTCGCAGGAGATTGATGAATCTGGCATCAATGTCTCAATCAACGTGCCCAAAAAATAAAAAAAGAAGTTAGAGTTCTAACTTCTTTCGCTCGACAGCCTTGTTCAAATAATCCACATTTTACAAGTTACTTTAAGATTAAGCTCAGAACTAAGCCCACGAAAAAAACGCAAGAGCAAAACTCAAAAGCAAGCACCCGAAGGCACAAAAAGCAAAGCGAAAAGGGGACAAGAACAAAGCAGCAAGCAATTTAGCTGCTGACAATACAATCTTCAGTGTAGTCACTTTATTGTGATAATTCAAGCTCTGTTCTTCACAAATCTCAAACTTTTTACAAAATTTTTACAATACAAATACGCCTAAGCCGAATTTTGTCATGTTTCAACCCGGTCATTTCTCCTTCAGAATGACATTTAAGCCGCAGATTTGCTATTCTGAGACAGCTTAAGAGATCAAATCGCAAAGAAGGCCGCCATGAAAAAATTCAAACAGCTTTTAGCTATCACCCTCCTATTGGCTACACTTCCCGCCTTCCAGGTTGAGGCGGAAACCGCCCATCACGACCTGGGAAAATATATATTGGCTCCCATGCCCGATTGGTACAAAGAGGGCTTCACCCGTGGACATTTGAATATCCCCGTCATGCTCAAAGAGGGATATTCCCGCCTAGAAGCGATTGAAATTCAAAACCAGATGAAAGATCTGCTCGATCAGAATCCGGACTATCTGGCTGCAGAAAAAGCAGATCTGGGTGCCTCTCTGTTCCAAAATCACGATGCCATCGTCTTGCAGGCACTGCAACAAGCCATCGACAAAGTCAAAAAAGACAAATACTTTGAAAGTGGATTTGTGCCCAAGGCCCTCAAAGAACATGAGTTTTATGCGGTTTTTGATATGGACGAAACCCTGCTGGTGCACTGGTATCAGAGTGGTGAAAAAGGCCAAGCCTATTACGATGTCAATGGGCTGGTACTCGACAGTATTCTGCGCCCGCCCCTGCTCAGCCCCGATTATGTCTCCATGACCCCCGGATGGGAAAAGGCCCTGCTCGAAATCAGCAAAATTCCAGGCTGCCAAGGGGTATTGGTCTTTACGGCCAAAGAGGACAAAGCCTCCCATGATTTGATTGGCAAATTAAAAATCGGTGGCAAGCCGTTTAAATCCTTTCTCAAAGGGGTCTTTAGCCGCAATCATCTGGTCAGAGACAATAAATCCGTCAAGCTCTCCAAAGATTTGCGTATGATTGATGAAAGTTTAAAACACGTTGTGTTGATCGATGACAATCCCACCCGGGTTTTTCCCGAGCAGCAAAAAAACCTGCGTGAATTGCCCAAATACAATGCCGATATCTATCTCAACAGCAAAGTCACAGGCAAAGACCCGGTAGCCCGCAACTTCTTCGAAAAACTCCTGCCCACAGTGGTCAGAGAATTACAGGACTCCGCCAAATATGCCCAGGCACAAAAAGTCAGCTTTGGCTCCGCCTTCTATCCCTACTCAATGGAAGCCAGCGCAGAGCGTCTGACGCTGTTGGCACAAGGCTACACTCTCGATCAGGCCCACACCCTTTTGCGCACGCGTCCCCAACTGTTTGAGCCTGTGTTTTATGTCCCTTCTGGGGGAAAACTTCATTAAAGGGAAAAGCAAACACAAATGGCTGCGACCCCCGATATGGGCACTTTAATCATGACTTTACTGCTTTTATTATTCATGACTTTGGGGGCATTTCCGATGGGGCTGATGATGTTTGGCCTCTTCACATCTGTTCTGGTATTTGGAATTGCCCCTTTTTCCGCGGGTATCACCGCTGGTTTGCCCCCTGCTTTAGCGACATCCGTCCACTCTCAAGTGGCAATATACAAAGACAAAAGAGGTTATCAAATGAACTCACCCCTGACAGAAACACAAATTCAGACTGCGCTCAGCCAATTTCCCGGTTGGAGATACGAGAATCAGGCCTTTTCTAAACGCTTTCAATTTCAAAACTTTCGCGAAGCCATCAGTTTTATCGTGAGGCTGAGTTTTGAAGCCGAAGCCCTGAATCACCACCCGGAACTCAAAAATGTCTATCACACCGTGGAAATGCGTTTAACCACCCACGATGCCGGCAATCAGGTAACGGGCAAAGACCTGGCCTTGATAGAGGCCATCGAAGGATTTAACTGGCTAAAATAATTGTGGTTATCTATAAGTTAAATTAAGATTAACATTGGTTTATTTTTTAGCAAGTTCACGTTAAAAATCACCGATACAGGATCAAGAAGTTAAATTTCAGACTAAATGGTCATTATGAGGTGTTTGTCAGTTATGAATAAAGTTATCGCATTTCTCTCTGCTTCCATGATTTTGAGTGCACTGACCGCTTGCGGCACTGCCGGAAATTTGCCCACTGCATCGACTCCCCTGCGTACCCCTGCTGCAGCCGCTGCTCCTCAAACGCAATCAGCCCAGTTACAAGCCCAATCAATTCTGGGCATCAATAAAGAGATTAAAAAATCTGTGGACGCCGCTTTTGCTGCCAAAGATAAAAATGCCGATAAATTTATCACCCCTGATGAATTCCCTGTACAAACCCCACTTGAGTTCCAGCATTTCCGTCGTTTTGACGACAATAAAGATGGCCGTTTGACTGCCAGTGAAATGTCTCCCGGCATTTTCGGCAAAGTCATGGATGTCATGCAAATCACGGCCACAGCCAGCTTCCTGTTTGACCAACTCGACGTCAACAACGATGGCAAGATCTTCAAAGAAGAAGCTTCTGCCTCCCGCCTGCCCGGTGTGGCCGCCAATTTTGATCTCTACTTGAGCAAGCCCTGGTACAGCAGCAAAAAACTGACCTACCTGCGCCGCACCGATTTTGAAAACCTCGTGGCCTTTGCTTTGACCAATCCCGAAGCCAAAAAATAAGGTTTTCCTTTGATAAAATCAGACCCGGTCCATTGGCCGGGTCTTTTGCTTGAATCGTTTTTTTACTTGCTTCGGGCCTGTAATCATTCCAGCAGTGACGGGATGTAGTATCAGATAGAGCAAGTATGGTATAGAATAGGTTTAAAGACGAGAGGCGCATATTCTGCGCTTACAGAGACAAACGCAAGGAGCAAAAAATGTTCGAGCGGTTTACCGAAAAAGCCATCAAGGTGATCATGCTGGCTCAAGAAGAGGCACGCCGGCTGGGTCATAATTTTGTAGGCACCGAGCAGATTCTCTTGGGACTGATCGGTGAGGGTACTGGCATTGCAGCTAAAACGCTCAAAAGCCTGGGAGTGACTTTGCGCGATGCCCGCGTGGAAGTAGAAAAGATTATTGGCCGGGGCTCCGGGTTTGTCGCTGTAGAAATCCCGTTTACCCCCCGTGCCAAACGTGTCCTGGAGCTGTCTTGGGACGAAGCCCGCCAACTCGGTCACAATTACATCGGCACGGAGCATCTCTTATTGGGATTGATCCGTGAGGGTGAAGGCGTGGCTGTACGGGTATTGGAAAATGTCGGCGTTGAACTGGCCCGCGTGCGTTCCACTGTGATTCGTATGTTGGGAGAGACAACCACGACCACGACCGCAACCACCCGCAGTAAAACCCCTACGCTGGATGAATTTGGCACCAATCTCACCCAACAGGCTGAGGACAATCGCCTCGATCCGGTGATTGGGCGCGAAAAAGAAATCCAACGTGTGATTGAAATTTTGGGCCGACGAACCAAGAATAACCCGGTTTTGATCGGCGAACCCGGCGTGGGTAAAACCGCGATTGCTGAAGGTCTGGCCCAGATGATTACCTCAGGCACCGTACCCGATATCCTGACAGATAAACGCGTCGTGATGTTGGACATTGGCTCTCTGGTCGCAGGTACCAAGTACCGTGGCGAATTTGAAGAGCGTCTGAAAAAAATCATGGAAGAAATCCGCAGCGCAGGGAACATCATTCTCGTGATCGACGAAATGCATACCCTGATTGGCGCTGGTGCCGCAGAAGGTGCCGTCGACGCTGCCAATATTCTCAAACCGGCCCTGGCCCGTGGAGAATTGCAGTGCATTGGCGCTACCACTTTGGATGAATACCGCAAACATATCGAGCGCGATGCTGCCTTGGAGCGCCGTTTTCAGCCGATTATTGTGGATCAGCCCTCGGTGGAAGATACCATCTCGATTTTGTGGGGCCTGCGCGATCGCTATGAAAGCTATCACAAGCTGAAGATTGCCGATGAAGCACTGGTGGCCGCAGCCCGTCTGGCTGACCGCTATATATCCGACCGCTTCCTGCCCGATAAGGCGATTGACCTGATGGATGAAGCAGCTTCGAAAGTGCGCCTGCGCAATTCAATGCTGCCGCCAGAAGCAAAAGACCTCGAAAAAGAGCTAAAAGAAGTCAGCAAGAAAAAAGAAGAGGCGATTCGCGACCAAAGTTTTGAGCTCGCAGGCAATCTGCGCGATCAAGAGCAAACCATTCGCGATCAGATCCGGGAAATGACCCTGGAATGGAAAGAGAAAAAAGGCCAAGCCCAGCAATTGATTGTCGATGAAGACAATATCGCTGAGGTTGTGGCTGGCTGGACCAAAATTCCCGTCTCCAAACTGACCGAAGGTGAAACCGAACGCCTCTTAAAAATGGAAGATGTCTTGCACGAGCGGATCATAGGTCAGCACGAAGCAGTCACCGCCATTTCAAAAGCCATTCGCCGTACCCGTGCCGGCCTGAAAAACCCCAAACGCCCGATCGGTGCGTTTATTTTCTCGGGCCCCAGCGGTGTCGGTAAAACCGAACTGGCGAAGGTTCTGGCTTCCTTTTACTTCGGTTCAGAAGAAGCCCTGATTCGGGTGGATATGTCCGAATATATGGAGCGCCACTCTGTCTCCAAATTGATTGGCTCCCCGCCAGGTTATGTTGGTTTCCAAGAAGGTGGCCAGCTGACTGAGATGGTGCGCCGCAAGCCCTATTCGGTCATTCTCTTTGACGAGATTGAAAAAGCCCACCCAGATACCTTTAACGTTTTGTTGCAGATCATGGAAGATGGTCGCCTAAGCGACTCCAAAGGCCGCGTAGTCGACTTCAAGAACACCATTTTGATTCTGACCAGCAATATCGGCGCCCGCGCGATTGAAAAAGGCGGCGGCGGTCTGGGCTTTAATACAGGCAGTGGCACCAGCGATGAAAACCGCTATGAGCGTATTCGCGAACGTGTACTCGACGAACTCAAGCAGAGTTTCCGTCCTGAGTTCCTCAACCGCGTCAACGAAATTATCGTTTTCCACCCGCTCAAAAAAGAGGAAATCCGCGAGATTGTCGATATCATGCTCGTAGATGTCAAAGAGCGTTTGAAAGAAGCGGATATCCAAATGACCTTTGACGTCAGCGTCAAAGACATGCTGGGCAAAGAGGGCTATGACGAAAAGTCAGGTGCCCGTCCGCTGCGCCGCACGATCTCCAAACGGATCGAAGATCCGCTCTCAGAAGATCTGTTGCTCGGTCGCATTCCTTTGAATACACCTTTGGTGCTCAAGGCCCGCGAAGACAGCTCCATCTACTTTGAACCGGCTGAAGAAACAACTGAAACCGGAGAAGTGGACGCAGAGCCCGAAAAAGAGCCTGTGGAATCCGCCAGCTAAGCGCTTTCCCTCAAAAGAGAAACCCCCGGTTTAAACGCCGGGGGTTTTGTTCTATTTGTTCTAAATAGCGCTTCAGGCCGCTTCAATCACTTTCACCACCACCTGACCAGCCCATTCGTCGGGCACCTGCGGGCTGGTTTCGAGGGTATAGACCAAAAGCGAGGAACCACTGCTCTGGTGCAGCAGCAAATGACGCAGACTGGCAGAAGTCGGAAAAGTCGGCGAGATCAGGATCACCACGGCATTTTCAGCCTGGGGGCCTGAAGCAAGCAAACTCTGTTCCAGGGGCAGCAAAGCATCGGGAGCCAATGTGGCCAACCAATACTGAAGGCCTTCCCACTGGCGCACGCCCGCGAGTTGGCGCAGCGGAGGCGCAATCTGATAAGACTGCCAAAATTCGGGATCCGCAGGGGGCGCCCAACAGGCCACCTCCATTTGCTGGGCCAAGAGTCCGTGACAAACCGCTTCAGCCGTGCGCAGCAGGGCATTAAAGGCTTTAAACTCAGAGGTTTTGGTTGCATCAAAAATCACCTGAGCTTGCTGAAAAGGCTCTTCGCGGGCCTCCGCGACAATCAGACGGGCCTGCCGTGCGGTGTTTTTCCAATGAATCGTGTTGCGCGAATCGCCCTTTTGGTACTCGCGAAAATGGGAAATATCTTCCGAAAGATGGCTGCGGCGCCGGGCCTGCTGAACTTGCTGAATCAGCCCCTCAGGCAGAATAGTGAGTCCGGAATCTGGCGGTACAGGATAGACCACCCAGGCAGCGGGCACCTGCTGCTTCCAATACACGCCCATCAATCCCAAGGGCCCAAAAGAACCGACTTGAAAGCCTTTAAACACATAGACCCCCGCCACTTCGGGCATAAAGTGCGCATCAAACTCGGCCTTGTGGCCTGCGGCAGTCCAAAGTGAAAAATGTTTGTCGGCGTTCAGCGTGAGGGTTTGATTTTGGCGCAGCGAAAAAACCGGCAACTCTTCCAGATTGAGAAACATCACAGGCAAACGGCTGCGGTTTTCAAGGCTGAGATGCAATGTCTGGGGGACCCCGACCAAAGGCGCGTCGGGCAATTGACGCCGGACCGTTAAACGCCGCAATTGCAAGAAAGGCACCACAAAGGCCAGTAGAACAGCGCTCCAGAGCAAGGCATCGAGAACATAGAGCCACCCGCCCTGAATATTGGTCGCCGCCAGGAAGAGAAAAACAGCGGTAATAAAGAGAACCAGAAGCGGGGAAGTGATTTTCATGTACTCAGTTTAACATCCAGTTCAATCCTATTGTCATCAGAAAAAGGGTTTGTTATCATATTCGATTGATGCACAATCCTGCATCCTTTGAAGGTCTCTGTAAAGGGCATCGACAGGGGTGCACAGGGATACACAGACGTGCATGAGACTAACTTAATACGCATTCAAGGCATCGCTTCATCTTCACTGCGTGTTGCTTGTTTATCTCGCTTAGTGTTTACTTAAGCATGCTTTGGTCTTAAGTTAGGGAATCAAAAGTTGTTGATTTTGATTAAACAACACAAGCAGGTGTAAACAGCAGCGATGATTGAAGTTAAACAGGTCTCTAAGTATTATTCCCATCATCAAAAAGCCGTAGATAACCTGAGTTTTTCTGTTCCGAAAGGAACCATTCTCGGCTTTTTGGGCCCCAACGGGGCCGGCAAAACCACCACCATGCGTATGATTACCGGCTTTATGGCGCCCAGCGAAGGCAGCATTGCCGTTGCGGGCTGTGACACAGTCAGCCAATCAATGTTGGTGCGCCAAAAGATTGGCTATTTGCCCGAAACACCTCCGCTCTACCCCGAATTGACCGTACAAAGTTATCTGGACTTTGTCGCTCGACTCAAAGGCATCAAATCGGCCAATGAACGAAAAAGACGCATTGCCGAAGTGGCTGAGTCTTGCTGGATTGGCGATGTCTTAAAAAAATCTCCCGGAAAACTCTCCAAAGGCTACCGCCAACGGGTCGGGCTGGCCCAGGCGATTATCCACAATCCCGAAGTGATCATTCTCGATGAACCCACCATCGGTCTCGACCCCAAACAAATTCAAGAAACCCGCAAACTGATCAAAGGCCTGGGTGGGCAGCACACCTTGATTCTGAGCACCCATATTTTGCCAGAAGTGCAAATGACCTGCGACCGGGTCGTGATTATCAACAAAGGCAAAATTTTGGCCGAAGACACGCCTGCCAATCTGATTGCCCGCAGTGCTGGTTTACAACAAATTCGGCTGCAAGTGCGCGGCCCCCAAAGTGAGATCGCCACGCTGCTTAAAGCCCAGCCCGAGATTGAAAACTGCATGTATGAAAGCAGCGATGCAGATTTGCACAGTTTTCATATGCAAAGCCGCAAAGAGGGTATTCAAGCCCAATTGGCCCGCAGCATCGTCGCACAAGACTGGGATTTGATGGCCTTACAAACCGCTTCAGGCAGTCTCGAAGATGTCTTTATTCAATTGGTCACCAAAGAAGGAGGAGCAGACTAATGGCACAGATTTGGGCGATTTCATTAAAAGAACTCAAAGCCTATTTTGCTTCGCCGATAGCCTATGTGGTCACAGCCATGTTCCTGTTGATTTCTGGCTATTTTTTCGCCATGATTTTGGCCTATGGCAAAGACGCAGCGATGATGCGTTACCTCTTTGGCAATATGTCGGTGATCTTGCTGCTGATCACCCCCCTCTTTTCGATGCGGCTCTTTGCCGAGGAGCAAAAGAACAAGACTTTGGAATTGCTGATGACCTCTCCAATCAGCGACGCAGGCATTGTCCTCGGCAAATTCTTGGCCACAGCCATGCTGCTCTTGGTCATGTTGCTGACCACAGCCCATTTTCCGATTTTATTACTGGTCTTGGGCAAACCCGATCTGATGCCGATTCTGACAGGCTACCTGGGTATGTTTTTAATGGGCTGCGCCTTTTTGGCGATTGGCATGTTGACCTCCACCTGGACCCAAAACCAGATTGTGGCAGCCGTCTCTTCGTTTTCGATTTCTTTGTTGCTCTGGTTTTTGGGCGCATCTGGCAGTCTGGCGGGTGCAGAACTCGGAGCGGTGATGAATTATGTCTCGTTAAATACCCATTTTGAAAGCTTTTCCAAAGGCGTGCTCAACAGCAGTGACCTGATTTATTATTTCAGTGTGATTGGCATTCTGCTGTTTATGACCGTACGCTCATTGGAAACCCGGCGCTGGAGATAGGAGGAACAGCCATGTCAAACACATCATCTCAATCCCTTTCACTCACCCGCCTAAGCCTGATTATTGGCGTGCTGGGCCTGTTGATCTTGGCCGGCGGAGTCGGCTTAAACAATTTTAAAGACCTGCAAAACCTGGCAGAACTGATGCGGGTCTTGGGTGGTATTTTGTTCGGCATCGGCGCAGCAGGACTGGTGACGGCCCGCCGCCAAGCCATCTACGGTTTTTCTCAGAGCCGTCAGGCCCGCTTTGGCAGCCAAGCGGTGATTCTCAGCCTGAGTTTTATTGGTATTGTCGCTCTGCTCAATTATCTCGGCATGCGCCACCCGCTGCGGTGGGATCTGACCGAGAACAAAAGTTTTACCCTTTCGGCTCAGACCACACGCATTTTAAAAAATCTCAAAGAGCCCGTCAAAGTGACTGCTTTTTACAAAGTCAGCAACTCCATGCGCCAAGAGATGATCAATTTACTCGAAAGCTACCGCGACCAAGCCAATGGCAAACTCAAAGTTGAATTTGTCGATCCCGAGCGCCAACCCGGTATCGCCTTGCGCTACGGTATCAGCACCAGCGACGTGATCATTCTCGAACGGGGGACACTGCGCAAAACCGTCACAGGCACCCAAGAGCAAGATGTAACCAATGCCCTGCTGGGTGTGAGCCGCGAGAAAAAACCGATTGTCTATTTTTTACAGGGCCACGGTGAACTTGATCCCGAAGACTTTGACCCAGCCAAAGGGCTGAGTGGTGTCAAACAGGCCCTCGAAGGCGAAAATTATCAGGTGTCCAAGCTCTATTTACAGGCCAGTGGCGGCAAAGTGCCCGCAGATGCCTCAGCCTTGGTGATTGCAGGGCCCGACAAGGCCCTGACCCCACCTGAACGGCAAGCCGTGGCCGATTATTTGGCCAAACGGCCCGGACGGGTACTTTTGCTGCTGCGCCCCCAGGTTCAGACAGGTCTGGAGTCGGTGGTGGCCAAATATGGTGTGCAAGTCGGCAACAATCTCGTGATTGACGCCGGTCGCAATATTCAAAATGATGTCTCCGCCCCCGCTGTCACAGAATATGCCTCGCACCCCATCACCAAAGACCTCTTGAGCACCATTGCCTTTTTTCCACTCGTGCGCAGTGTGCAATTGATCAGCCCACCGCCCCAAGTCAATGGATTGGAATTATTTAAATCCTCCAGCGACAGCTGGGCTGAGAGCAATCTCAAAGCCAATATGCTGGTCAAAAAAGACCCACAAGATACCGTTGGGCCCTTGGCTTTGGCTGTGGCCCTGAGTATCGATATCTCCCCAGAGGCCAAAGTAGGTGCCGCCAATATTCAAAAGAACCAAGCCCGGCTGGTGGTCTTTGGCAACACATCTTTTGCCAGCAATGGCTTTGCCCGCTTGCTCGGCAATGGCGACCTCTTGCTCAACAGCCTTGCTTGGCTGGCAGAACAAGAGGACCTGATTTCAATTCGGGCCAAAGACACCCGCGACACAAAACTGGAGTTGACCAATCAGCAAAACCAGATGGTCTTTTATGTCTCTGTGGTGGGCATGCCCCTGCTGATGCTCGTGCTGGGTACTTTTATCTGGTGGAAAAGGAGATAAGCCATGAAACCCATTTATACCTTTGGCATGCTGGGCATTCTTCTGGCCTTGGGGGCCTATGTCTTTTTCTTTGAGCGACAGCCAGTCACCCCCAGTGGCAATCAGGAGCCCAAGCCCAAAATTGTGCAATTGCAGCCCTCAGCAGTCAAAACCCTGACCATCAGCCGAGGGGCGCAAAAAACCAGCTTTGAGCAAGACAAACTCAGTCATTGGCGCCTCTTGGCACCTCAGAAAACAGAAGCCGACTCAGTTGCGGTCAACACTCTCTTGGATCACCTCAAAGACTGGCAAGCAGCTGAGGTGCTTGAACCCGCTTTTAAGGCGGGCGAAAAGCCCACCTTTGGTTTGGCACCCAACCCACTCAGGCTGGAAATCACCACCCTCTCGGGCAAAAGCGAGATTTTGATTGGCAATAAAACGCCGATCAACTCAGGCTATTATGTGCTCTCAGCCGATGGCAAACAGCTCTATCTGAGTTTTATCAACGTGCCCGAGGAACTCAACCAAATGCTCTTCCAACCGCCTTTGCCCAAAGTTTCACCCTCGCCGCTCGCAAATAAAAAATAAGTTGATTTTGGGGGCCAAGAGGCACTTTTATCACAGATGATCGCCGATCAGTGGGCGTAACATGGAGAAGACGATCCTGCGGAAGCGATTCTCCTCCTATGCAAACCCTCCTGGCCCTCAGCACTGTTCCCTTAACAGCACTGATCTCTGTGCTCTTAGGTCGTTATGCCGTGGAAATGCTGCGGCGCCTCAAATTGGGACAACATATCCGCGAAGAGGGCCCACAGTCGCACCTGAGCAAAGGGGGTACGCCCACGATGGGTGGCATCATCTTTTTAATTCCTGTGTTGCTGGTAACCTTTTTCTTCTCCCGCCCAACCCCCCACACCTTGATACTATTGGGGCTGGTGGTCTTAAGTACCGCGATAGGTTTTGTCGACGACTTTCAAAAAATTTGGCTCAAGAACAACAAAGGCATCACACCCAAACAAAAATTGGCAGGACAAATTTTTGTCGGTTTTTTATTGGGGGCCTACCTGCAATTTGGTCCCCCTCAGCATTTGCCCACCACTGAAATCCCGTTTATCAATTGGAGTTTGCCCCTGGGCTGGCTGTTCGTGCCGTTTGTGGTACTCTTTTTCGTCTCGACCACCAACGCAGTCAACTTAACCGATGGTTTGGATGGCCTGGCCTCAACCGTGGCTTTGGTGACCCTGACGGCCTTGAGTGCTCTGCTGATTCTCAAAGGAGGCCTGACAGACCCCTTGCTGCAACCCGGCGTGATTCTTGGGCTTTCAACCATTGGCGGCTGTTTGGGTTTTCTCTGGTACAACAGCCACCCGGCCCAGGTCTTTATGGGCGATACCGGCTCACTTGGTTTGGGTGGTATTCTGGCCGTGATGTCGGTACTGGGGCATTTGGAGTTTTGGTTTATCTTGGTCGGCATTATCTTTGTTGCAGAAGCCCTCTCCGTGGTTGTGCAGGTCGCCTATTTCAAAAAAACCCGCAAGCGCCTGTTGCGCATGAGCCCACTGCACCACCATTTTGAACTTGGGGGCTGGAAAGAGACCCAGGTCGTCAACCGTTTTGGTTTTGTAGCTGCGCTCTCTTGTCTGATTGCCTTTATTGGCTATTATGGCTCTCACGGTTTGCCCTAAAATGAGCAACACACAAACCGAATTTTGGCAGGGACGCCGGGTCGTTGTTCTCGGTGCAGCCCGCAGTGGCATTGCTGCTGCCCGTTTTCTCAAAGATAAAGGCAATGCTGTCAGTCTCAGCGACAGTGGCCCCATTTCTGGCGAGATCAAAGCAGAATTGGCAGAGCTGGAAATTCCCTGGGAAGAAGGCGGGCATACCCGCGAATGGCTCACACAGGCTGAGGCCATCATTGCCAGCCCCGGCATTCCGCTCACAGCAAAACCCTTTCAATGGGCCCAAGCAAAAGGGATTCCGGTTTTAAGCGAAATCGAGTTGGCTGGACAATTTCTCAAAATCCCCGTGATTGCCGTGACTGGCAGCAACGGCAAAACCACGACCGTCACCTTGATTCATGCTCTTTTAACAGAAGCTGGGCTGCGAGCAGGACTCGGGGGCAATATTGGTACCCCCCTGATTTCATTTGTGGGCCAGGAATTGGACTGGATTGTGGCAGAGTTGAGTTCGTTTCAGCTCGAAACCACCTACAGTTTTAAACCCCAAATCGCGCTCTTGCTCAATCTCTACCCGAACCATCTCGATCGCCACCCCAGCATGGAAAGCTATTTTGAAATCAAAAGCCGGATTTTTCAAGCCCAAGATGCCAACGATTGGAGCCTGAGCAATGGCGACAATCCCTGGTGCCAAGCTTTGCCCCAACACACCCAACAGCCCCTGAAGTGGTTTTCGCGCCAAGCAGGCCCGCAGGTCTGGGCCTGGATTGAAGCCGGTCAACTCTGGAGGCAAATGCCCGCAGGCCCCGAAGCCGTGATGGCTCTGCCAGAATTGCCTTTGCTCGGCAGCCACAACCAAGAAAATTGCCTGGCCATGTTGGCCATTTCGGCCCGGCTGAAGATTCCTGTTGAAGCGGTCAGACGCGCCCTCAAAAAGGTCATAGGCATTCCCCATCGCTTGGAGAAAATCGCCGAACTTCAGGGCCGGGTCTTTATCAATGACTCCAAAGCGACCAATTATCTGGCCACCCAAAAAGCCTTAGAAAGTTTAGAATCACCGCTGATTCTGATTGCTGGAGGGCGCGACAAAGGAGGAGATCTGCAACCCCTGATCGATCTGATTCACTCCCGCGTCAAAGCCGTGGTATTGCTGGGAGAAGCCGCCCCTCATTTTGCCCAGGAATTGCAAAAAAGAGAGTATAATCAAATCAGCGTGGTCAATACGATGCAAGAAGCGGTGGAGCAGGCTTGGCGGGTTTCTCAGCCAAAGGATCAGATTTTGCTTTCACCGGCCTGCGCCAGCTACGATATGTTTCACAATTTTGAGGAGAGAGGGGAGAGGTTCAAAGCAGATGTTGCTGCGCTCACCCCCTAAAACCCGGCAGACCATGAAACGCAGTGAACGGGCCCAGCGCCTCAAAGCAGAACCCCCTTCAGAACTCGTCAATCAGGTGCTCAAGGACCACCGTCCCAATCACCACATCGATTATTTTCTCTTAAATATCATCATCTTGTTGATGGTCATGGGCTTGGTGAGTATTCTCAGTGCCAGCGCCCACGTCGCCCAGGCCCAAATGGGCGACGCCAGCTATTATTTTAAAAAACAATTGGTGGGCGTGGTTTTGGGGCTGATTGGCATGTTTGCCGCCTCGCGAATAGATATCTACAAATTGCCGCGCTGGATTACCCCGCTGATGGTGGTGGCCATTGTCCTGCTTTTGGCCACCCATATTCCGGGTATTGGCATTACCAGCAAAGGCTCTTCCCGTTGGATTCATCTCTTTGGCTTGGTCTTCCAGCCCTCTGAGATTGCAAAACCTGTTTTGGTGGTGTATCTGGCCACCATTCTGGGTCATCCGTATGCGCGCAAATTGAGTTTGTTCGAAAAAGGCCAAATATTGATGCCTGTCGGAGCCATTCTGCTCTTGATTCTGACCGAGCCCGATTTGGGCACCACGATTGTGGTGGCAGGCACCGTCTTTATCATTTATTTCGCTGCTGGCCTGCCGATTTGGAAAGCGGGTGCCTTGCTCGGGGGGGGTGGCCTGATGTTTTTCCTGCTGAGCTGGAGCACACCTTACCAACAGGCGCGTATCACCTCTTGGCTTGACCCCTTCTCGGATCCCCAGGGCAAAGGCTTTCACTTAATTCAATCCCTGATTGCGATTGGCTCAGGGGGTTTTATTGGCAACGGCTTTGGCCAGAGCGTGCAAAAGCTCTTTTATCTGCCCGAACAACACACAGATTTTATCTTCGCTGTCATTTCTGAAGAGTTTGGTTTTATTGGTGTCTGTGTGCTGCTGCTGATGTTTATCCTGCTGGCCCAGCGCGGCACCGCAATTGCGGTCAAAGCCCCCACCCCTTATCTCAAACTCTTGGCCATGGGTATCAGTTGCATGGTTGTGATGCAGGCCTGGGTCAATCTGGCGGTGGTCAGTGGCAGTATTCCCACCACTGGTCTGACCCTGCCTTTTATCAGCTTTGGCAGCTCCTCTTTGATTGTGAACCTGACTGCCATGGGTCTGCTCCTGAATATCTCGCGCTACGTGCCCAGCGCCCTTAAACCGGCACCAAAACCACGGCCCAACCAAGAATTCAACCCAAAAGAAGAGCAAACAGCATGAAACCCAGTATTGTGATCAGCTGTGGCGGCACAGGCGGACATATCTATCCGGGACTGGCCGTGGGCCGGGTCTTGCAGAGCCAAGGCTGGTCTGTGCGTTTTATTGGCTCGGATAACCGCATGGAAAAAGACAAAATCCCGGCTGAGGGCTTCCCGTTTGTGGGCCTGCCTGTACAACAATTGCGCAAAAACCAGCCGATTCGCAGCCTCAAAGCACTGTATAAAAGTATTCAAATTGCGCGCCAAGATCTGCGCCAGCAACGCCCCCATGTGGTATTGGGCCTGGGCTCGTATATCACGGTGCCCACGATTGTGGCTGCTTGGCTCGAAAAAATCCCCGTGGTGCTGCTCGAAACCAACGTGGTGCCTGGCAAAGCCAATTTGTACCTGGCTCGCCTGGCCCAAGCTGTGGCCCTGGCCCATGCCGATACAGCTCAGTATCTACCTCCCCAGACGCTCCAACGCTTGACCGGCAGCCCGATTCGGCCCGAAATTACCCAAGGCCAACGCGAAGAGGGGCTCACTCTCTTTGGTTTGGATGCCAATTGTAAAACCCTCACGCTGGTCGGCGGCAGCCAAGGAGCACAAAAGCTCAACCAGGCCCTGCTTGCAGCTCTGCCTGAGTTGCTGGCCCTTGAAAACCTGCAGATTGTGCATGTCAGCGGCGCTGGCAATGAAGCTGAAATCAAAGCAGCAGCGGGTGTGTATGCTGGTCACCCCCGCTACCATTTGTTAAACTACGTAGATAATATGCCCGCCCTGTTGGCTTGCACCGATTTGGTGATTTCCCGGGCGGGTGCATCAAGTATTGCTGAGTTCCTGGCCTGCCAGATTCCTTCGATTCTGATTCCTGGCGGTTTTGGCGGTGGCCACCAACTCGACAATGCCCGCGCCTTGGCAGATGCTGGCGCAGCCATCCTGCTCACAGAACCCCAACTTGCAATCACGCCGTTGGGGCCGGTGATCCGGGATGTAATCATGGATACAGAAAGGCTGGACAAAATGCGTGAGAATTGTAGTCAGCTCAATTCCCCCCTTGCCGCCAATCAGGTAGCCCAACTTATACACGACACTATTTCCTATCCCAAAGAAGAGGCTCTTGCATGTTGAAGCATTTTGAACAGATTCACTTTATTGGCATTGGTGGCATTGGCATGAGTGGTCTGGCCCGCATTTTGCTCGCCCGCGGCAAACAGGTCAGTGGCTCTGACCTCAAATCCAATCGCCTGATTGAAGGTCTGATTGAACAAGGGGCTCCCGTCTTTATTGGCCACGCAAGTGACAATGTCCCCGCTGGCACTGAATATGTGGTGGTCTCCACCGCCATCTCCGAAGAGAACCCCGAAATTCAAGCCGCCCGCGAACGCCATATCCCGATCATTCACCGTTCTGAAGTGCTCAATTATCTGCTGCAGACCTCCCGCAGCATCTCGATTACAGGCACCCATGGCAAAACCACCACTTCGGCTCTGACCGCCTTAATTCTGGTTGAACAGGGCTTGGATCCCACCGTGGTGATTGGTGGCGAAGTGCCCCAATTGGGCACCAATGCCTTGGCCGGTCGCGGTGAATTCACAGTCGCAGAAGTCGATGAAAGCGATCAGTCGCTGCGCCATTTGAGCACCGAAATTGCTGTGATCACCAATCTCGAAGTGGACCATCTCGACCATTACAAAGGCCTCGATGAAATCATCGAAGCCGTGGCTGAATTTATCAGCCACCAACCCGCCAATGGACGTATGGTCGTCAATGCCGACGATCCCGGCATTCAACTTCTGCTTCAGCATCTGCCCGAAGCCCGACTCCAACGCTGCGTGAGTTTTGGCCTCGACAATGAAAGCGCAGATTACCGCGTAATCAATGCCGACCTCAGAGAAAACGGCTCTCGCTTTGAAGTACTCTACAAGGGAAATTCACTCGGCCATTTTGAGCTCAAAATTCCCGGCACCCACAACATATACAATGCCCTGGCCGCCTTGAGCTGCTCCCATGCCCTGGGCCTGGATCTCAATGCTACCCGTACCGCCCTGGCCGGGTATCAGGGTGTCAAACGCCGCTTCCAACTCGTGGGCAATCTCGGCAATATTGCTGTGGTCGACGATTATGCCCATCACCCCTCCGAAATTCAAGCGACCTTAAAAACCGCCCGCTTGCAAAAACGCCCGCTGACAATTGTCTTCCAGCCCCACCGTTACAGCCGTACCCAGGCTTTTTTACATGAATTTGCAGATTCGTTTGGCTTGGCAGATCGGATTATCCTGACAGATATCTATGCCGCCTCCGAAAAACCCGAAGACTTCCAAGTGGATATCCAGGATCTGGTCGAAGCGACCCACAAGGCCCACCCCAGCAAAGAGGTTTTGTATTTTTCGACCCTGCCCGAAGTCAAAACCTATCTGCTCAATCACCTGAAACAAAAAGAAATGATCTTAACAGTAGGAGCCGGTACCATTACCGAGCTGGCGTACGATCTGGTGGGAAAGTTGCCACCCAAATCTCCTGACCCCACGGGTAAATCCAATGAGCAAAAAATTGTCTATGCACCAGTCCGCCGCACACATCAAGAACGAAAAGTTGTCTGAGCATTTCCGCGCTCACGAGCCCTTGGCGCAGTACACCTCCTGGCGCATTGGGGGTGCTGCTGAATTTTATGTGGCTCCCGAAAGCGAAGCCGAAATCGCCCGCATCGTGCAATTCGCCCAAAGCCAGGGAATGCCCCTGACTGTTTTGGGAGGCGGCTCCAATGTCTTGCTTTCAGACCAAGGCCTGCCAGGTTTGGTCATGCATATCACCCACCGCTTTTCGGGCTTTGAATTCCAAGCCGATGGTCGTGTGATCGTGAAAGCCGGCACCCGTTTAGGGACCCTGATTCGCAAGGCCATGAGCTTAAATTTGGGCGGAATAGAACAGCTTTGGGGCATTCCAGGCACCCTGGGTGGGGCTGTGGTGATGAATGCCGGCGCCTGTAATACAGAGACCTTTGCCATCGTCGAAACCGTTACCAGCTTAACCCCCCAAGGTCAAAGGGTCACCCGCAGCAAAGCAGAGATCAACCACGGCTACCGCTGGAGTGATTATAAATACAATGGTGAAATTGTGCTCGAAGCCACCCTCAAACTGGCTCCCACCCAAGCGGAACTGATTGCAGAAAACTTTCAAAAGGCCGATCTGCGCCGCCAACCCCAACACAGTATTCGCCAACCCAATTGTGGCAGTGTGTTTCGCAATCCCAACAATAATTTTGCCGGTCGTTTGATCGAGCAAATGGGCGCCAAAGGCCGCATTTGTGGAGGGGTTCAGGTCTCTCCCGATCATGCCAATTTTATTGTCAACACGGGCAAAGCCACAGCCCAAGACGCCTGCCGCCTGATTCAATCTCTGCAGGCCGATGTCTGGGAGCAATACCACGTACAATTGGAGCCGGAAGTCATTTTTCTGGGCGAATTCTAGGCCCCGTGAAAGCCTCCCCCGAACTGCCTTTTTCAAATCCTTCCGAAACCGAAAAATCCGTTCGCCGTCCGGCTCAAAAACGGGGCTTTGACTATTTGGGCCTAATGGGCGTGATGATTCTGACCAGCCTGCTCTTTCAAATTTGGACAGCACCTTTTTGGCAGGTTCAAGAAATCCGGCCCCATGGACTGAGCAATTATTCAACGCGTTATGTACTCGGTTATCTCAGTGGCAAAAAGCTCGAAGGCAAACACCTCTTACAAATCAACCCGCTGGAAATCAAAAAAGAGCTGATGGACTATCCCTTGCTCAAAGATGTGCGGGTTGAGCGCTCTTTTTTCCCTACGCGGGTCAATATTCATGTCGTCGAACGCAAACCGGCTTACCGTCTTTTTTACGAAGAGCCCACTCACCTGCCTTATAGCAATAATCTCTCCTTTTTAATCGATGAAGAAGGTTATTTGCTCAATATCCCCGATGGCCACACCCCCTCTCACACGATCATGACCAGCTTGGAAAAAAAACGCCTAAAAAAAGGCAAACTGTCCCCAGAACATTTGCTTTTATTGAATCAACTCAATGCCTTGTACCAAAAGAAACAACTGTCTGTGCAGGGGGTGTATAACCTCTCAAATCCCGAAAACATCATTCTGCGCGCCCCCGAAATTGGGGTGCCCGTGTGGTTGGGCAAAGCCGAAAGCCTTTCGGTCAAACTGGGCTTGCTTCAGCCAGTTTTAGAGATCAGTAAAAAACAACCCAAACCCGTCGATTATATCGATCTGCGTTTTTGGAAACACCCGGTGCTCAAAACCAAATAAATCTGTATGCCCATTCTGTTTGCCGCTATACTGAAGCAGCGAACAGCATTTAAAGTCTGTTATTGAGGGTGGAATCATGTTCAACAATAAACCCATCTTTGGGTGGTCTCTTCTTCCTTTGTTTTTGACTGTGGTCTTATTTGGACTCTGGCGATTTAGCCAAATCCCCTTTCTGGCCTGGCTGGGGATTGTCACAGCGATCATGGGCATGGCTTTGCCCGTCGTGGCTTTAATTATGAACCTCAATCAAAACGAGAAAAAAACGTCAGGCAGTCGTATGCTGAACTTGGTGTTTAAGTCAGTTCTGACAGGGCTTTCGGTCGTGATCTGCTGGAGCAGTTATGGCAGTTTTAGTAAAACAAATCCCCAAAGCACCAAAACGGTCAGAATAAAAAACACCACAGATAAAATCATTCCTGAGTTGGAGTTACGTTATGGCTCTGGTGAAATGAAAATTAAGCTTATTCCAGCCCGAGAAACAAGAACAGTTCAAATTCCCATTTTCGCTGAAACAACAGTTAAAGCAAGTATAAAAGCACCAGACGGAACAGAAAGATACACCCAATTTATGCTTGGTCCAGAGAATAAATGGGTACAAATTCTGATTGATTGGAATCAAAACCTGATGGCTGACGTGATGTGAACGTGCTCAGGACAGATGCAGAGTTCGGCGAAACCTGATTCCATAGGCCCTGCCCTCTCAATATGCTAAAATACCAAGAGTGTTTTTTGGACTCTATTTTTGGGAATCTATAAGGTGGTCTTAACCGTGGAAGCAGCAAGAAAAAAACTCTCAGCCGTTGCAGACATCAAGGTGGTGGGTGTCGGAGGTGGCGGAGGCAATGCCGTTAACCGCATGATCTCCTCTGGTTTGAATGGGGTGGAGTTTATTTCTATCAATACAGACGCTCAGGCCCTGTCTTTTTCGCAGGCAGAGAAACGCATTGCCATTGGTGGCAAGGTTACCCGCGGCCTCGGAGCAGGTGGCAACCCCACAATTGGCAACAAAGCCGCCGAAGAAAGCCGCGATGACATCGCTTCGGCTCTCGAAGGCGCAGACATGGTCTTTATTACCTGCGGCATGGGCGGTGGTTCTGGCACCGGCGCAGCGCCGATTGTGGCAGAGATCGCTCGCCAAAACAATGCCCTGACCATTGGTGTTGTCACACGCCCCTTTACCTTTGAAGGCCGCCGCCGTTGGCAACAGGCCGAAGACGGCATCAACAGCTTCCGCGAAAAAGTCGACACCCTGATTGTGATCCCCAACGATCGCCTGCTTTCGGTGGTCGAAAAGCGCACCTCGATTCAAGAGGCCTTCCGTGTCGCCGACGACGTCCTGCGTCAGGGTGTGCAAGGCATTTCCGACATTATTACCATTCCTGGCCTGATCAACGTCGACTTTGCGGATATCAAAGCGATTATGGCCGATGCGGGCTCGGCCCTGATGGGCATTGGCCATGCCACCGGCGAAGGCCGGGCGATCGAAGCCTCGCGAGCGGCAATTTCCAGCCCCTTGCTCGAAGCCTCGATCGAAGGGGCCAGCGGAATTATCTTTAATGTAACCGGTGGAGCAGATTTAACACTCTATGAAGTCAACGAAGCCGCCGAAGTGATCTACGGGGTGGCCAGTCCCGATGCCAATATTATCTTTGGGGCTGTGATTGACGACCGCATTCAAGGAGAAATCCAAATCACGGTGATTGCCACTGGTTTTAACAATGGCCAACGGCCCGCTGCCCGTCGCCAACAAGAAGCAGCCCGGTACAGCGCACCCGTGAATAAACCTGCGGCCCCCCCGGCTTATACCCCTCCGCCGGTGGTCGCTCCCCCGCCTGTCGCACAGCAAATGGCTCCCCCACCTGTGCAGCAAGCCCCACCTGTGGCTCCGCCTGTGCAGCAAGCCCCACCAGCGCCGGTCGCTCCCCCGCCCGTCGCGCCACCTGTGCAGCAAGCTCA
>JBPXJQ010000054.1:0-258744 GCA_051715345.1 Candidatus Blackallbacteria bacterium | reverse complement strand
TTCGCGCAATTCAGATGGCATTTGCACCACCGCTTGGCCATCGCGGGCATCGTTATCCAAAATTTCGAACCGGGGGCCCGCTTTAAAGACCACGCGAAAAAGGGTATTTTCGGGCATGCGGATGGTGTATTTGCCCTTGCCGGGGTTTTTGCTGACAAAGCGCAGCGGAAGGGACTGTTTGCCTTTGGGCAATTGCTGGAGAAAATGGAGGGGGTTGTATTTGGCTTTGTCGTGAAAGGTCACACTTTGTTTGCTAAAACCCGACACAGAGGCCTTGGAAACACTTGGGTTTGCGGCTAGTGCGGTTGGCTGTTGGGCGGGAGAGGCGGGCTGAGTCTGGGCCGAGGTTACAATCGGGTTAAATTGACAGGCAGAGAGCAAAAGAGGCAGAGAAAACAACATGAAGCTCATGTATGTATGTATGTATGTATTCTTTTGTATTTTTTGAAGTTTGGGAACGGGTACGTTTACGTTTCAGCAGCATAGGCCCTCTCTGGTGTCTTTTGCGAACAAATCGAGTGCAATTGTGACAAAAAAAAGACAAAAATCCAGCGCTGTCTCTTCTATTGGATCACAAAACAATAAAAATTATTCTAACACATCTCAAAAAAACCACAAGTTCTGGTGGGCTTTTTGCGATTGAAGGCCAGAAGTGGCGGGTTTTAGCTACGTTTAGCCGCGCAATTGGGTGATCAGCGCATCCAGCTCAGCCTGGGTCTCTGCCTGGCAGAGGTGGCGGCGCAGGCCTTTGCTTTCGCTTTCGTTGTCCGGGCCTTCGGGGCCATTTTGGCCCCCAGCGTAGATCAGCAATGTTGCGGATTCTTTGCGCCGCAGCCGCAGGTATTCTGGCGCTGGGCCTGTCCAGCCCCTACCGACCTCGCTCTGGCAGGCCAAATCTGGGGCATTCAGGCGCTTTAGCCAGCTGTGGTAGGTTTTTTCGTCCAGGGTTTTGCGGGCCTGCACATGGGTCGCGGGGTCGATCATTTTTTGGTAATGGTATTCGGCCTGAATCTGGCGCTTTTCGTGGTCAAAGCGCAAATAGAGCGAAAAAGCGGTCTGGTATTGCGGCGGCAATTCTGCCATCGCGGGGGGCATCAGGCTATCAAAGATCGGGGGTAAAAAGCCGTATTTGGCCAAAAAATCTTGGCGATCCATGCGCTGAAAATACTCCAGACTCTCCAGATTCTCATGGGTCTGATCGGGTTTTAAGGCGCAGCTGGGAAGATGGAACAAGAGGCAAAGGAAAACAAAGCCCTTCAAGAGGGGGGAGCTCAGATGTTTTTTCATGGCTGATCTCGCAAAGCTTCAAAGTTGGGGGTCGGGTTTAAAGTCGGCAAAAAGGTCTCACGTGTGCCCGTGTGGGCCAAGAGCCAGAGCGGCAGGGTTGCGATCATGGCCCCTTCGCCATTGAGGGCGTAGAGTTTTTCTTGAAAGCGGTTCCAAACGGGCATGGCCAGGGTTTCTGTTCCTTGTGAGCGCAGGGAGTCGAGCAGGGTTTCTGCCGCCATTTGGCAGGCAAAGACCTGGCTGCCCTGGTCGGGGCCACGGCGCCAGGTGAAATAGCCATAGGCCCTGCAAATCGCGGGTCTGACCGGATAAATCGTGCACATGCCTTCGATCAAAAACGGGCATTGTGAGCAGCCAAAGGGCGGCAGAGGCAGGTCGGTCTTGGGGGCCGCAATTCGGGCCTGCTCTTGTAAAAACAGTTCCAATTGCGGGCGGTGCAGTGCCTCGTTTTGGGAGATGACCTGGGCGCGCAGACCCTCGGTCATGGTTTTCGCCATATAACTGTGAATATGCCGCCACTCCAGAGCGGTCACACGCGGCAAACCACTGTCGATACAACATTGGCTGCAGCCTGCTTTGCAGGGAATGGCCGGGTATTCATTTTCGACCAAAAAGACCAAAAATTCGATCAGGTAATACAGATCTTTGACGTCATCACTTTCGCCGACATTGGTCGCGGCCTGTAAGAGGTTCCAGGTTTGTGAGATATTAATCTGTAGATTGGTTATTGAATGCGATGTCACGGCGGCTCACCAGAGTTATTACGGCTAAAAAGAACCAGAACAAAAGTTGAATCGAGGGACGGTAAAAGACCGTGTCCACCATCCCGTGGGCCAGCAGACCGATCAGGCCAATCAGGCTGGCTGCTAAAAACAGCCGAGCGGTATAGTCAATCTCTTGCACAATGCCCCAAACACAGCGGGCGGCGTGGCTGACCAGCATCCAGAGAAAGATGATAAAGCCGACCAGGCCCATTTCGACCCAGACCTCCAAAAAGACATTGTAGGTCGAGAGGGCCTGAAATCCGGTCACCATGTAATAGGTGTAGATTTTTTGAAAGACCTTGTTGCCCATGCCAATGCCCGTCAGGCCATATTCTTGAATGATCTTAAAGCTGCTCTGCCAGACATTGATGCGGAATTGATTGGAGGAGTGATTGCCACCGCTGACCAGCGATTTGAGCCGCTCCAACAGGGCAGGGTTGTTGAGTACCATCCAAACTGCGCCGGCCAAACCCAGCAGCAAGCCGCCAATCAGCAGACCTTTGAACAGGGCGCTTTTGGCAAAGAGATGCCAGAAAATGATCAGACAGGTCAAAAACGCCACGGCACTGCCGACGGCCAGGGCAATCCAGGCCCCCCGGCAATAGGTGAAATAGAGACAGGCCACTTGCAGGGGAAAGGCCAAGAACAGCACCCATTTGCGCCAGCCCAAATTGCCGAAATAAAAGAAGACTGTCAGGGCCATCGGGGCCAAGAGATAGCCCCCGAGCAAATTGGGGTTGCCCAAAAACGAATAGACGCGGGTCAATTTGTATTCTGCTGTCGGGTCGTCCCAGAGCGCCAGGGGCGGCACTTTGATCTGCCATTGGTAAAGCCCGTAGAGCGAGATCAGAATTGAAGAGAGGACGATCGCCCAGGCCGCCAAACGCAAATGGGTCAAGGACTGCAAATTGGCGAGAAAGCAGAAATAGGCGATCAGATAGGTCAGGGTTTTGGCGTAGCCGAGCAAAGAGAGCTTTAAAAACGGGGAGAACCCCGTCGAGACCAGTCCCCAGGCCACAAAGAGCAAGAGCAGGGCGCTGAGACTGCCCAAGGGCAATTCCTCCTCGCAGATCAAGAGGCGCACCAAGGTGAGCGCACCCGCCAGAAACACCAATGCCCCGTTTAAACCGCTTTCGAGAAAGGGCGAGGCAAAGAGCAAAAAGAGGGTGGCATAGAGGGCCATGCCAGGGATCCAGCGGGCCACCACACTGCCTTGGGCTGCGGGCATGAGTTTGCCCCGCACAAACAAGAGTGGAGCCAGCAAAAACAGCAGCAAGCGGCTCTGGCGCAGACCGTTCTGCAGCGAAGGTTCAACAGGATTGAGTCCGACCCATCCGGCCAGACGTTCAAGGGCCAAGAGCATCAGTTGCCCTGTTCATTCATTTTGACAAACATAATTGAGCCATTGAGTCGGTAGCCAAAGGCATCCAGTTCTACCGTATTGCCCACTTTGAGGTGATAACCGCCCATGATCACGCCTTCGTCGGTGACTTCGGCCTGGTCTTTGAAGACCAGATCGACATCTTTGATCTCTGGTGCAGTGGGATCGGGCAACGCCACCAATTGGTCTTTGGAATTGAGCAGGGGGATTTTGCGCTCACGCATGGTGGTTTTGACCACTTCAACCGGGGCATAACGCTGGTTGCGGATCGTCAAAAAGGCCTTTTCGCCCACTTTAAAAATACTGGGATCCAGCACGCGCACGCCCCGAATGGCAATTGTCACCTCGGCGGTACCCCGGGCTTTGACCACTTTATTTAAAGGCGAATTGCCCTTGGCCACCCAGCCGATGCCAGCCAACATGGCGACCAGAATAATCGCAAACGAAAAGTCGATAATATTGACTTTGCCAAAGAGTTTACCTTGAGAATCAATCATGGGGGGCCATTTCCTTCGGGTTAAATTGAAGCAGGGTCTCCCGCATCTCTGCGGGGGTGGTGGTACTGGAGCCCAGGCGGCGGATCACAATGCTGGCCGCAAGATTGGCCAATTGCATGGCTTCGGGCAGGGGAGAGCCCGAGGCCATGGCGGTGGCCAAGGTCGCCACAACTGTATCTCCAGCGCCGGTGACATCAAATACTTCGGTTTTGTTGAGGGCGGGAACGTGGCTGACCGTGCCCGTACGTTCAAACAGACTCATGCCTTCATCGCCGCAGGTGATCAAGACGGCTTCAGCCCCTGTCATTTCCAAAAGGGTTTGACCTGCCGTGAGCAATTCTGCGGGGGTTTGAATCAGGGCACCGAGATTGTTCTCGGCCTCGGGTTTGTTGGGCGTTAGCAGTGCCGCGCCGCGAAAGAGGCGCAGATCTTCTTGGGAGTCAACCACCCAGGGTTTTGCGTATTGCTGACAAAAATGCCGTACCTGTTCGATGATCTGGGGCACGACGACCCCATTGCCATAGTCGGAGATCACCACCAAATCTGCTTCGCTCACCACTTTTTCGAGGGTCTGACTTAAAGCTTCCAAGGTACTTGGAGCCAGGGGGGCTTGGGGCAATTGGTCGAGCCGCAGCACCTGCTGGGTGACCGATTGGCGACTGTGGGCCGAAATGCGGGTTTTGGTGGTCGTTGGTACAACAGGATCCACCAAAATCCCCGCGGTGTCGATGCCGAGTTGGGCCAATAAACTCACCAATTGGGGCCCCGAATGGTCTTGGCCGACCACGCCCACGGCCAGGGCTTTGGCACCCAGGGTGGCCAGATTGGCCAAGGTATTGGCTGCGCCACCGGGTTTAAACGAACGGGCTTTTTGTTCGACAATCGGCACGGGGGCCTCGCGCGAGATGCGGCGCACCTCACCTTCGATATATTCGTCCAGAATCAGGTCTCCCACCACGGCAACGCGGGGAGAACTCAGGTTATCTATTGCTTTGAGGAGTTCAGGGATTTTCATAAAATTGATCCAAACGTTTCGTCCAAATATTAGTCCAAATTTGGGATATGGGCGATGCCCAATTGTTTTTTTAATTCATCATTATACTCTGCCACAAATCGTTCTGCCTGTGGCTGTTCCAGGATATGCGAAAATTCGTCGCCAATATTACCGGCCATTAATTCGCCCGTGATCGCCATACCCGCTCCCAAGATGATGGCTGCCAAGCCCACCCAAAAGGAACCATTAAATTTGATCACATTGCCCATCATCAGGCCCCCTGCTCCCCCCAGGCCCAGACCCCCCAAGGCAATCCCGTTGCCAATCATCTGGCTGCGGTTTATCTCATCGAGAATTTCTGAGTGGTTGACCATTTTGAGCAGAGTCATATCGTCGATCTTTTCGTTGATGCCGCGCAGGATCAGCCAATAGCTTTGCATTTGTTTGATCCGCAGACGTTGCAATTTGTATTTTTGCACCTGTAATTGCTCGTGGTTGAGCTGCTGCACGTCACTGAAGGGAAAAGAGGGCTCGGCGTACATGGGCAAGGCTGGGGTGAGTACCAGACAACCGAGTAATAATGTCAGGCTCAAACGTTTGACTGCTTGCATAAACTACACCACCGCTCCCATATTTTGCCGGAGCCAGGCCTCAATAAAACCATCAATTTCTCCATCCATGACCGCATTTAAATTGGAGGTTTCAAAATCTGTGCGGTGGTCTTTGACCATTTTATACGGGTGAAAGACATAAGAGCGAATCTGGCTGCCCATACTGGCTGAAACAGGCCCACCTTTGATATCCGCCAGTTTTTGCTGATGGGCCAGACGCTCGCGTTCATAGAGTTTGGCCTTGAGGATTTTCATGGCTGTGTCTTTGTTCATGAGCTGAGACCGTTCGTTTTGACAGGCCACCACAATTCCCGACGGCAAATGGGTCACGCGCACAGCCGTTTCTACTTTATTGACGTTCTGGCCACCGGCCCCGCCTGAGCGGAAGGTGTCGATTTTGAGATCGACAGGATTGATTTCAACTTCGATGCGGTCGTCGAGTACAGGTGTGATCTCAACTGAGGCGAACGAAGTTTGGCGCTTGCCATTGGCATTAAACGGCGAGATCCGTACCAAGCGGTGGGTGCCTTTTTCGGCATTGAGCAAACCATAAGCATGGTTGCCCGTGGCCACAAAGGTGGCACTTTTGATGCCCGCTTCATCGCCTTCGGTTCGGGAAATCAGGTCCATCTTAAACTGGCGCTTTTCGCCCCAACGGGTGTACATGCGCAGGAGAATTTCGGCCCAATCCTGGGCGTCGGTGCCGCCTTCGCCGGAAGTAATGGTCACAATCGCAGGCGCTTGGTCGTAGTCTCCGCTTAACATGCGCTCCACTTCCCATTGGCGCAATTCATGGCTCAAACTTTCGAGTTGGCTGTGTAAATCTGGCAAAAGGGCGCTGTCATTTTCGGCCCGCGCCATTTCCAGCAATTCTTGGCTCTCTTGCAGGGTGCTTTCCCAGCGAACAATGCGACCATATTCTGTTTGTAATGCCGTGAGATCTTGGGAACGGCGCGCGGCTTCTTCGGGGTGATCCCAAAAACCGGGCTGCTGGGTTTCTATTTCGAGGCTTTCGATTCGGGATTGTAATTCAGCGAGGTCAAAGCGACCTCCGGATGTCTTGATACTGCGCGCTCAATTGGCGCAGGGGCTCTTCAATCTCGTGAAATTCCATGGCTTCCTCGTTTTAACAGACAGATTCTCAGGTCATGCTAACAGATGGGATCCGAGAATACAAGCAGTTGAGATCAGTGTTTGCGCGGGGTGAGTCCCAAATCCAGGAGGCATTTTTGAAAAAGCGCTTCGGCCGAGATCGCTGCGCTTATTTCTAAGACCAGATCAGGATTGTGGGGCCATTCGGGTTCAATATCTACGCCCACGACATTCTGAATTTCACCTGCCAAGGCACGACTATAAAGCTGTTTGGGATTGCGCTGCAGGAGAACTTCAAAGGAGGGCTTTAATAAAATTTCGGTATAGTGAGGTAAATGTAAGCGGTTCCAAGTCTGAACCTCATGAAAGAGTGAGATCGTGGCGCAGACCACGCAAATTCCTTGAACGGCCAACATCTGACAGAGATGGCTGTATCGCCAGGCCAAATCCAAACGCTCGGATCGGGTATAACCACTGTTGCCAAAAACTTCTCGCAAAACATCGCCATCGAGGTAGACACTTGCGCAATCCTGGTCGCGAAAATACTGAAAGAGACTTTGGCCCAGGCTACTCTTACCAGAACCCGCCAAGCCAGTCAGCCAATAGACCTTTCCTGAGTCTGGGGGGGTGTTTAGCCAGTTCACTTTTTACCTCAGTCCATCATCTTTTTTCAAGCAAAAGGCTTAGATTTGTTATAATACAGCATTCTTTCAGGATTCAACAAAGTGTCAACCCCATGAAGCAAGGTGATTTTACAGCGCTGGCCAAAGCCTATATCCATCGCACAGGCTATTCTCTAACCGTTCTCAGCGCATTAGCTGCCTATATTGGCGCTTGGCGAACAGGGTTTGAGGTGCTCGATCTCGGGGCCGGCACAGGCAAATTAACTGCCAATTTACTTGAGCTTGGATTGCGGGTTCGTGCGATTGAACCCAATCAAGCGATGCGGGAAGAGGGCCAAACCCAGGTTCCCCAGATCAACTGGGCTGAAGGCAGTGCCGAAAACACAGGGTTACCTGATAATTCGATCGATTGGCTCTTGATGGGCTCTTCTTTTCACTGGGCCGATTTGCCCGTGGCGCTGGCTGAGTTTGCACGGGTGCTCAAACCCGGTGGTTTTTTTACTGCGCTCTGGAATCCCCGTGCCCTTGAAAGCAATGAGTTACATGCCCGAATTGAAAGCCGGATTTATGCCCTTGTTCCAGATTTAAAACGGGTCTCGTCGGGCAGCAGTGCGTTTACCCAAAATTTAGAGGCAAAAATCTGCAGTACGGGTCACTTTGGCAATCTGTTGTTTATGGAAGCCCCTCATCAGGTTTGGATGACCCCCGAGCGTTATCTCGGTGCATGGCGTTCGGTCAATGATATTCAGGCCCAGGCTGGCCCTGAGCGCTTTGAGCAGATCATGGCTGTCATCTCGAGCGAAATTGAGGCTTTAGATCTGATCGAAGTCCCCTATCGTACCCGCGCTTGGACAGTACAGAATCTGAAACCTTATTAGTGCAAAGATTTGAATGGCGCAGTAAAGCTGAAACCCTGGCACAGTTAGCTGGGCATTTGACGTACGCCGAAGTTTTGGCGCTGCAGATTTTTGAAATCCAAACCTGGTTTACTCATCCTGAGATTGTTTTGGCTGAGATCATTGCCCGCTGGGGAGATGATACCCCGTTGATTGTCCGCAGCAGTTCATTGGCAGAGGATCACTCTGGCGCCTCTTTGGCCGGCCATTTTAGCTCTGTTTTAAATGTCAAAGGCCGAACGGCTTTGCAAAAAGCGATGGCCGAAGTCGCTGAGAGTTTAAGCGGGGATTCGCCCCAAGCGCAAATTTTTGTCCAACCGATGTTAAGGGGAATTCACTTTAGTGGTGTGGCTTTCAGTGCAGATCCCAGCACTGGAGCCCCCTGTTTGATTTTTAATTATCAGGATCAAAATCAAGACACCACAGCCGTCACCGCCGGGCACAGCAACCAACTCAAAACGTGGCATTATTATTTAAACCAAAACCCCTCTGTTGTGCCCTCCCATTTTCAAGCATTGGTGAATCTGGTCATAGAGCTGCAGACCAAATTCGAAACGGCTGCGATCGATCTCGAAGTGGCGGCTTGCGAAGACGGAAGCCTGGTCTTGTTTCAGGTCAGACCTTTGCAAATTCAAAATCCCAATCACGCGCAGCAACACGCCCAGAGCATGCAGCAATTGGCCGCATTTCTTTCCCCCATGCAATCACCCCATCCTTTTTTGTATGGTCAGCGCACAGTTTATGGTGTCATGCCCGATTGGAATCCGGCTGAAATTATTGGCATTCGACCCCGCCCTTTGGCCCGCAGTTTATACCAGGAATTAATTACCGACAGCATTTGGGCCTATCAGCGCCACAATTATGGCTACCGCAATTTGCGCAGTTTTCCCCTGATGGTTGATTTGGGGGGCTGTCCGTATATCGATGTGCGGGTTAGCTTTAACTCGTTTATTCCTGCTACTTTGCCACCAGAATTGGCGGAAAAACTGGCAGATTATTATCTCAAGCGCTTGGTCGAAACGCCCAGCTATCACGATAAAGTTGAATTTGAAATTATTTATTCTTGTTATACCCTGGATTTGCCCGAACGCCTCAAAGCCCTTCAGGGTCATGGATTTAGCCAGGAAGAATCTGATTTATTGGCTGAAAGTTTGCGACTTTTAACCAATAAAATTTTGCATCAAGAGACCGGACTTTGGCAGAAAGACATTGCCAAACTGGAAATCTTGACTCAGCGCCGCACGGCACTGCTGGCTTCGGGTTTGGGCCCAATCGACCGCCTTTATTGGCTCATTGAAGATGGCAAACGCTATGGCACATTGCCATTTGCTGGCTTGGCGCGGGCAGGATTCATTGCTGTACAAATGCTCAATTCATTGGTTCAAATTGGGGCCTTGAGCCCCGAAGAGTATTCCCTGTTTATGCAGAGCCTCGATACGGTCAGCAGTCGCATCCAGCGTGATTTTTATCAGCTGGATCGGCAAGGATTTTTGGCCATTTATGGCCATCTTCGCCCAGGTACCTATGATATTCTCTCCGAACGATACGATCAGGCGCCAGAACGTTATTTTGGTGAGGCCCTGCAACCCACAATTCATCCCCCATTTAGCCTGTCCCTCGAACAGCTCAAGTTGATTCGTTCGCATCTCCAAGAACACGGCTTAAATTTAGATGTATTGGAGCTCTTCGACTTTATGAAAGCGGCCATTGAAGGGCGCGAGTATGCCAAATTTTTATTTTCCCGCAATCTCAGCGATGTCTTGGAAGAAATTGCAGGACTTGGCAGCCAAGCGGGTTTGAGTCGAGAGGATTGTTCCTATTTGGACATTCAATCCCTGCTGAGTTTGCTGAATACCAGTGGTGATCTCAACCAAGCCTTTAAGCACAGTGTAGACGCCGGCAAAGCCCAGTATCGTTTAACCCAATCGCTTTTATTGCCGCCTCTGATTACCCAACCCGAAGATATCTGGCAATTTGAACTTCAACCTGGAGAACCCAATTTTATTACACTTAAACGGGCCAAAGGCCCTGTCAGTTTTGTCGGGGCCCCGCAAGAATGCCTGAAGGGAACCATTTTGCTGATTCCAAGTGCCGATCCCGGTTATGACTGGATCTTTGGCTGTGGTATTGCCGGTCTGATCACACTCTATGGGGGGGTGAACTCCCATATGGCCATTCGCGCTGGTGAAATGGGTATCCCCGCTGTGATTGGCGCAGGTGAAGTGTTGTATCACCAATGGCAAAAAGCCCGCGAATTGGAGCTGGATTGTGCCACACGGCAGGTCAGGATTTTGGCATGACCTTTGCTTTAGTACGACCCAATTGGTTGGCGATCACCCAACGTGTTGAGATCGATTCTAAAACGGGTGAACGGCGGGATGCTCTCGATCAACGCTGGGCAGCGTTTGTTGTGGCCGCGGGTTTTTTGCCTTTGATCTTGCCCAACTCGCTTGCTGCTGCCCAAGCGCTTTTATCAGCCTGCTCCGTTCAAGGCATTCTGTTAACAGGGGGTAATAGTCTGCAGAGTTGTGGCGGCAATGCACCCGAGCGGGATGAATTGGAGTTTTGGCTTTTGGATCAGGCCCCAAAACAGCATTGGCCCATTTTGGGGGTCTGCCGGGGGATGCAAGTGATTCAAACCCATGTGGGGATCCGCTTGGGGCCTGTCACGGGCCACATTGCTGCTGAGCAAACCATTCACATCGCTGGCAAAAAACAGACTGTCAACAGCTATCATCGTTGGGGTACCCAGCTCGAACACCCCAGCCTCAGCATCTGGGCCCAGGCCGAAGATGGGATTGTCAAAGCGATCAAACACACTGCCCTGCCCTGGTGGGGGATCATGTGGCATCCCGAACGCCTGAACCCCTTTCGCAGCGAAGATTTGGCCCTCTTACAAGCGGTTTTTCAGCCATGAGTTCCATTCAACATGGCTTGATTCTGGCTGCTGGCCGTGGCAGCCGCTTGGGAGCAATGACAGATGCTCTGCCAAAGGGGCTGGTTGAATTGGGGGGGCGCCCACTCTTAAACTGGCAGATCGATGCTCTGCGCCAATCGGGTTTGACACATTTGGGGATTGTTCGGGGCTACCGGGCTGAGTCTTTGACCTTTCCGGGCTTGCAAACATTTGAAAACCCCCGCTGGCAACAGACCCAGATGGTCAGATCTTTGGCCTGTGCCCGTGATTGGTTGCAGCAATACCCTTGTTTGCTGAGTTACGCAGATATTTTGACTTCAGCAGCCTGTTTGCGGGCTTTGGCAGATTGTCCCGGTGAGCTGGTAATCAGTTCAAATTTGGGCTGGCGCGCCCTTTGGCAGGCCCGTTTTGCCGACCCCCTGGCGGATGCTGAGAGCTTTAAAACCAATGGCCAAGGACAATTGCATGAAATTGGCGCCCGAGCCAAGACCTTGGATGAGATCGAAGGGCAATATATGGGGCTGCTTAAAATCACCCCCAAGGCCTGGCAATGGATTGCAGATGTATTGGCTGAGTTGGAACCTGAGCAGGCCGATCGTTTGGATATGACCCGTCTTTTACAGGCTTTGCTTCAACGGGGTTATCCTGTGCAGGTTGTGCCCGTGAACGCACCTTGGCTGGAAATAGACACCCGCGAAGATCTGGCTTACTACCAGCAATGTTTAAACAATGGCAAGTTCACACTGCCCATGCAAGACCCGGTGCTGTGGTAAGATGGATTCCTCAAATCCCGACAATCGGAGGCACCCATGAAAATCCTGGCCGTTTGTGGCACCACCCACCACGAAAGCAATTCAGGCCATATCACTGAAATTATTGCTGCAGCAGCCCGCGCAGCAGGGGCTGAAGTGGATTTGTTGGATTTGTTGGCTTCGCCCTTACCCCTTTTTCGCACAGATCAGAGCTATGAAAATGATCAGACAGTGACCCAAGTTCGCCAAGCCTGCCAAGCGGCTGATGCTTTTATCTTGGTTTCTCCTGAGTACCATGGCTGTATGACAGGATGGATGAAAAATTTTCTCGATTTTCACTACCATGAATTTGCAGGCAAACTCTTTGTCCTGGCTGCCAGCACGGGCGGCAGCTTGGGAGTCAGTTGTATCACCCAGATGCGCGTGGCTGTACAGCATTGCCATGGTTGGTCTTTGCCCTATCAAGCGGCTGCCCGCGAAGCAGATTTTGACAGCAAGGGTCAATTGGCCAATGATTCCGTGCGTGAGCGGTTGGATCGCATGGGGCGCGATTTGGTGATCTATGGGAAACTCTTGCGCGAACAATTTCAGAACGACCGCAAAGGGGCCCGCGAGGCCAATGATACCACCCGTGAATGGGGCTTTGCTGGCTGGTATACCCGCGGCTCTGATTAAACTGCGGTCACCCAGCGCGTGTGGGAATTCGGCTGGTTAAAAAAACACCCGTGGACCCTCCTCATGGCGGTTTTGGGGCTGTGCTTACATTTGGGCCTGACCCTGCAATTAATCCCGCTTGCGCGGCAATTGGAACCTCTGCTCCGACAGTTTGAACTTTCAGCTTTTGTCTCTTTTATTGCACTCTTGTTGGGCATTTATGCTGCCAAAGGACTTTTTGATTGGCTCCAACAGGTGGCTTGGAGTCAGCTGGTTTTGCAGCGCAGTATGGAACGCCGTTTGGAGCTGTACCGATATTTATTGCAAATGCCCTTGAGCCGTTGGCAAAATGAACAAAGTGGGGATCTCCAAGCCCGCCTGACTGTTGACCTACAAGAACTGGAAAATGCCAGTTTGAACCAACTCAGTCGATTTTTTCCCAATCTGCTCCAGTTAGCTGTGCTCTTGCTTTACCTGATCTGGCTCAATCCGATCCTGACTTTGGTGACCGCCCTGCTTTTGCCTTTGGGCTCGCTAAGTTTGAACCTTACCAGTTTGCGCCTGCGGCATTGGTCTGAACGCTTACAAACGGCGCGGGGACAACTCTTTGCTGAAATCGCTGAAAGTTTACAGGCCTTGCCCAGTCTTTGGCCTTTGCAGGTCAGTACCTGGCTGGAAAATAGGCTGAATCAGATCCAAAAACAACTCTTGCGGGCCCAGCGCAAACAGGTCGCTTGGCGGGCCCTGCAAGGCCCGCTGCTGGGCTGGGTACAGGCCTTGGCCCTGGGTTTGGTGCTGCTGAGCGGTGCCTGGCAAGTGCAAAGTGGCCGAGCGAGTGTTGCCGATTTGTTGGCTTTTGGTACTGCTTTGGCCCTGAGTATTGACCCCGTTTTGGCCTGTGTTGAAGCCTGGGGACTGGTTCAAAGCGCTTTGCCCGCCCAAAAGAGACTTGCCGAGCTGATTCCCAATCAGCGACAGAGCTCTCCCCCAGCAATTATGCTTCTGCCTCAAGACAGCCCCAACCTGCTTGAAATCAGGGGGGTTGATTTTGGTTATCCGGGCCAGCCTGCCCTGTTTCAGAATCTCAACCTGGCCTTGCCAGCGAGAAAATGGACCGCTTTGCTTGGGCCTTCGGGGTGCGGCAAATCCAGCCTGTTGCATCTTTTGGCTGATGTTCTGCCGCTGCAAACTGGCCAGCGATGGATGCGGGCGGATCTTCAAAAGACGGTATTGGTGCCGCAAAAATCGGCCTTCCTCAATTTAAGTTTGGCTGAAAATCTCTGTTTGGGCAAAGACATTGCTGCCGAGGAGTTGGCCCAAGTGCTCGAAATCTGTCAAATCAATCGTTTTCTCAGCCAGTTGCCTTTGGGGTTAGCCAGTCCGATGGGCAATCAGGGCAGTCTCTTTTCCGGTGGGGAGCGGCAGCGCATCGCTCTTGCCAGGGCCTTGTTGGCCCGTCCTCAGCTCTTGCTCCTGGACGAAGCCACCTCTGAATTGGACCCGCTGACAGAAGCCCAATTGCTGAGTGCGCTTAAACAAACCTGGCCGGATTTGACCTGTCTTTGGGTCAGTCATCGTCCGGATAGTTTGCTCAAAGTCGAATACTTTCTCTCGCTCGCACATGGTACAATCAGCGTAATCGAAAGCACAGATGGATCCCATGTTTGAACCAGATTTTTCACACTTGCCCCCCCAAAGATCAGCCATAGAACCCAAAGAATGGCCCAAAAACTTTCCCCAAGAACTTGTCAGTCCTGAAAAAAGTTTGCGGATCCGGGCTTTGGAAAATTTGGCTGAGAGCAGTTCAACAGACAAGATCGCTGTGCTGGTGGAATTGCTTAAACACGAGCAAGACCCTGATTTATACAACCAAGCAAAAACGCTTTTATTGCAATTGTCGGCTGATACCAAAGCGCATTCTCGCAGGGATCCCTATGGCCAATTTCGGATATGAAAAACAGGCCAAAAGCCATGTCTAAACACATTTCCATGATGGCGCGCAGACATCTGCGCCAAGCTGATGTTATGAAAAAAATGGGTCAGTTTGATGCTGCTGAACGCCTTTACCTGCGGATTTTGCGGCTGGACCCCCAGGCTTATGAAGCCGCTTACCAATTGGGTTTGGTCGCAGAAAAAAAAGGCTTTCCAGACAAGGCTTCGCGCTTTTACCGCCGGGCGATTGTTCACAATCGCCGCTATGCCCCACCCTATCTGCGACTGGGCCAGATTTACGAGCATAACAATGACTTCTACAAGGCCTTGATGGCTTATGGTGAGTATTTATTGCGGATTCCCAAAAGTGCAAGTGGGGATGCCTATCTGCGTTTTGCCCGGATGTTGACACTTTTAGAACAAGACGAGATGGCTCTGCCTTTTTATTTGCAATCCTTGGAATTCATGCCTGCAGATGCCACCACCTATTTCCTCTTGGCGGAGACCTTGCAAAGCAGAGGGGATTTGGATGGCGCGCTTGAGTGTTTTATGGCCTTGGGCAAAATCAACCCCATCGCGCTGCCGCTGATTTCTTTTTTTATGGGGTATTTGCTCGAAAAAAATGGAGAATTTGCTGCCGCCCTCAAATGTTATGATCAGGCCCTGGAACATCCCGGACATTTACAAATTTGGAAGCTCAAACGGGATTTGGCTTACCCGCTGATTATGCAAAGCCGTGAAGAAATTGAAAGCTTTGAGAAAAAACTCAAAAAAGTCCTGTTTGATTTCCGTTTTACCCTCTTAAAAAAGCCCTTGAGCCCCAACAATCAAAATCACTATTATTTCAGCATGTTGCAATTGAATATTGTTCATATTGCCTACCATCACTACAATCCTTTGCCTTTGCGCCGTGAATTTGCCGAGTTATTGCCTCAGTTTTTGCCGCCTGTCAATTTGCCCGCTTGGCAGCCGCGCAGCCAAGCCGGTCATTTGATTCACCTCGGCTTGCTCTGTGCTCCCAAAAGCCTCAATATGGCCTTTGCTTATGCAGGTGCTCTCTTCAATGAATTGGATCCTGCCCGATTTCGGATCACGGTCTTTTGTAATTCGCCCAAAGTCAGCCAGATTTTTAACCCCCAGAACCGCTATTGTTTTAACCATCCCAATGCCAGTTATCGGGTGATTTCGCGGGACTACGCCGAAGCTGCGAAACAGATTCGGGCCGAAGAATTGGATTTGCTGATGTTTACCGAACCCAGTTGGGACTCGTTTCAATACTCTCTCTCCGCTTTGCGCTTGGCCCGCGCCCAGGGCACGTCTTGGATGAATCCCGGTACCACCGGCATGCCTGAAATGGACTATTTTTTCTCCAGCGAGTTGATGGAGCGTCCAGGCGCTGAAAGTGATTATTCAGAAACCCTGGTCAAATTCAAAACCCTGCCCTCACATTTGCCCCTTTACCCCTTTCCCGAGGACCCTGTTTCCCGTTCGGATTATGGCCTCGATGGAGTCAAACGCCTGTATAGTTGTCCGCAAACCTTGCTCAAATTCCACCCGGATTTTGATCCGATCGTGGCTGAAATCTTGCGCCGCGACCCCGAGGGCCATCTCGCACTGCTGGCAACCAAACAGCAGGGACAGCTCTGTGATATTTTGCTCAAACGCTTTCAAACAACCATTCCCGATGTCATGGATCGGATTTGGGTTTTGCCCGAAATGCCTGTGCCCGACTTTTTGGGGCTTTTGCGCGTCAGTGATGTGGTGCTTGATCCGCTTTATTATGGCGGGGGTACCACCACCTACCAAGCCATGGCTTACGGTATTCCGATCATTACACTGCCAACCGAACGCATGGTGGGACGCATCACATCTGCCCTTTATAATAAGATGGGGCTCACTGACACCATTGCCACAGATCCCGAAGACTATATCCAAAAGGCCAATCGCTACGCCATGAATCCCGAATTGCGGGCCAGCATTGTCGAAGGTACCTTGGCCCAGAGCATTTTATTTGAAGACCGGGCGATCATCTCCGAATTTTCTGAATTTATGGAAGATGTTGTGGCGGGTCGGCGCACTCCCAGAGCCAAACAAAGCTGATTCTCCCCGTTTGAGCATCAGGCGCTTTCACGGGGGCTTTTAACTTTGGCTTGGCAAAGTCTGAAAAATGGCTACCAATTGCGCTGCCTCAAGGGTGATCAGGGCCTCAGGCGCGCTTTGGATCAATTGCTCAAAGGGGGTTAAGACTTGAATCCCCCGGCTTGGATCCGGCCAGTCGGCCATAAAACCCTGGGTCAAAACAGGCGCTCCCGAGGCCACTATCTTTGCCAAAAGCGCCTCTTGTCCCCAAAGCCTTCTGAGGGGGAAGACAATCAGACTGGCGGAGGCAAACAGGGCGTGTTCTTCGGTCTCTGCGAGACCTCCCCCCACCACGGCCAATTCGGGGATCTGTTCGGGATCGTGGCCCAAATCTTCTATTTGCGCCAGCAATTCCTGCTCAACTGGGTCCATATTTTCATTTTCAGCTGGCAAATAGAGACTCAGGCGCGCGGTGCTGTCAGGTGCAAACACCTTTAAAAAAGCGGCTATGGTTTCAGGGTGACCATAGAGCCCTTGTGGGTGGTAGAGACAGAGCAGATGTACGTCCTGCAACGATTTCGACTTCATTTGCTGCCTTGGTTGCAAAGCCCAGTCTGTTGGTCTCAAAAGTGGCAAGACCTTTACCTGCTGAAAACCTCTCGCTTGCAGGTGGGTGTGAGCCAAATCGCTATAAACTTCAAAGGACTGCTGCCGATAGGCCTCACTCTGCTCAAGCGTGAGATCCCAGACGGGACTGAGATCTTCAAGCCGGTATAGCTTGGCTAAACCGGATTTGGGCTCGGGTGATTCCAAAACAGTTTCAAGCTCCCACATGTGCCCCTCTTGCCAAATGAGTTGAACCCCCTTTTGGCGTGGGGACATCTGCCTCACTGCCGCAAAAACCTGCTTGAGGTCTGCCGCCATCTGCTCCCAAGTACAGGCCGTCTGTACCAAGGCCCTGGCCGATTCAACCCTTTGGCGGTTATCGGCATGCCAAGCCGTTTCAACCACATTTTTGATTGCTTTGGGATCGAGTGGGTCGAGGCTGTAAAAGAGATCCTGAAAAAATTCACCCTGAACTGAATTTTTGCTCAAAACCACTGGGCAACCTGCCCAGGCCGCCTCCAAGGTACTCAGCGGAAAACTTTCACTTGCACTGGGCAAGACAAAGAGCCGAGCCGCAGCATAAGCCGAAGCCAACATTGCGTCAGAGAGATCTTGTAAGACATGAATCCGGCCATTGCCGAGATAGATGCAAAGAGCCAGGTAGTCCTGAAACAGGTCTGAACTCTCTTTGCCCACCAAGACGATCGGAATGTCCGTCTCGCGCAGGGCATAACAGAGCAGCAATTGGTTTTTATTCGGTTCAATCCGGCCCACACAGAGCAAAAAGTCTCTGAGACCATGGGTTTGTTCAAACAGGGTGGGGTCTGCCTGGGTGAAAAGTTCGGGGTCACAGCCGTTGGGCAAGAGGCGAAAATGGGGCAACTGTTCAGAGCAAT
The DNA here is from genome assembly GCA_051715345.1 of Candidatus Blackallbacteria bacterium. Classification (GTDB taxonomy): domain Bacteria; phylum Cyanobacteriota; class Sericytochromatia; order UBA7694; family UBA7694. Next base: position 240,763 of record JBPXJQ010000054.1, on the reverse strand, counting down.
GGCGCTTTAAATAATCCATTTCAGACATAGCCTGTGGCAGTAAAAAATCACAGACCCCGGCAAACTGACCAGATATCTTGTCGATTTTTGCTTTCATACCCGTTTTTTGCCAATCGCCCTGAATTTTTTGCCAGAGTGAATCCAGACGCCAATTTTGCAGCCATTGCAAAAGATGGGGTGAAACGGCTGATGCCTGCTTTAAATGACTTCCGACTTGCAGATGGATTTGGCTGTATATCTCTTCGGCCAGGGCCGATTCGAGATAAAAGAGGGTGGAAATGGGCATGCCCACGACAGGTTTGGCTGTGGATTTAAGCAGGCGAAACTGGTATTGCTCGTGTAAATAGCCCACAGCATAAACCAGATCATAGGCATCAAAATCGAGGCGGCAGGCCAGAGAAATATCTGTTTGCACCCCCAATTGGCGCAGCCGGGCCCGTGAGCGAAACATTTGCAGATCGGCCCCACCAAAACTCAAGGCTGAGTCTGGCCGCATCAGAATTAAGACCCGCATTTCAATGGGTACTTGGGCTTTTTTCCAAATGACCACCACCAACCGATCGCAAAAGCTCTCGCGGTCAATCAAATCCACACTGGCCCCTGTGAGATCGGCCAATGCGGAGCGCAATGCTGAGGGCTCGACCTGTGACCGTGAAAAAGCGGCAAGCAGCAGTCCCTCTGGTTTTAGACCTTGCCAGGCCTTTCTGATTTCGTTTTGGGCTGTGGCATCAAAACGGGTCAAATGCCAAAGCGTGACCAAATCTGTCTCAAGCTCTGATCGGCCAGCTTGCCCAAATTTTTCTGACGCCATTAACATGCGGATCAGGCCTGTACGCCAGCTCATTTGTTCAGACAGTTCTGGGTTTTCTCCCATTAAGAGGCTGAGTCGGGCCGCAAAGGCCTGGGCGTTTTGTGCTGCATTCAGCGGTTGTTTCAGGAGTTCAAACAACGGAAATTCTGGCAATGGCAGCTCAAACCCCAGACTTTCACGCAATGTGAGATCGTGTTTTAAAGCCAGGATGGGTGGCTGATATAGGCTTGCGGTGTGGGTTTGAGCTCTTTGTAAAAAAGCGTTTAGGCGCTTGGGGTCAGCGGGAAAGGCGGGAATCTGTGCCATTTTTTGCAAGGCTGATTGTCGGATTTCTGCTTGTGGCGCTAATAACCACTTCACAAGCCAAGAGCTGTATTGTGCTCCAGAATGGTTGGGTTCGATGAGCAAGGCCTGTGCCAATGCCTCTTGAGCCTGGATTAAAAATTGAATTTCAGGGTTGGTTTGCTTCGGTACGAGACAATCTGAATACTCATGGATTTCTCCCAAGCGGTAAAAATAACAGCGACCTTCAAAACAGTTCATCCAGGCCGCCAGCAGGCATTGACGGGCCAAATCCAGCCAGGCTTCAAAACGCACAATTTCGGATGCCTTGGGCGAATTCACTTCTGGATAGAGTTCGGCAATTTGAATCACAGGGGAGACATCCTTTGCATGTTCATACGCTTGGCCTCATTTTAAAGTTTAAAATCCAATTTGGGAAGAAAAGAGCTTTACACAGCCCCCTGACTTTAGTTCAGCAATCTCCTTTTTTGGGGTGAAAAAACATATAAGAAATAGTTAAGAATAGGTTAAATTTAAAAAATGTTGGAACTAATTTTTGCCCCCTGCGTCGGCCCCGTGTATGGCAGGTATAGTCTAAAAAAAAGCCTCTAAATTTGATGGTATAAGCGCTAAGGCTTTTTTCTCGCTGTGGGGGCAAGAACGTGCCAAGGGGGTGACACTTAGCACACCCGTGATATAATGCCTGAGTTAATGTGATTTGAATCACGCTGTTTTTCGTTTTCGTTTTAACTGAAACACAAACAAGAACACACCACAACTTTCAACCTGGAAAGGATCGTTGCAAAGTCTATGCAGACTAACTTTCCCCAACAAACCCCCCTTTTTCCTGAACTCGACCAACTTTTTGATGAGATTCATTCCCAATGGGAGTCTGAAATTCAGGACCTCAACCACCGCATTCCTGTGGCTCCGATGGTCTCTCCTCCCCCCCAAGCCCTGCCGCTGGCGGCATCCCGTTCAGCTCGCACCGCTCGCAAACCCCTTTTCGATTCTGCGCAGAATAAGCGTATGCGTACCAAACGGCAAGCCAAGTCCTTTACTTTGCCTCAGAATCTCAATTTAGGCCTGAAACTCCCCCGTGGCTTCTCGTTGCCCAAACCTGCCGTATTGGTAAAAACCGCAGCTGTTTGCGCTGCGCTCGCAGGTACCGTCTCTGGTTATCACCTGATTCGAACGGCCACGGCTTCTGCACCAACCCCCAAAATTCGCAAAGTTATGGCCCAAAACACCCAGACCAAAGTCGCCGCTTTCCGCAAAGAAGTCGCTGAGGGCAACCATTTTGTCGTTGATAGCGATAAACCCATTCAATACGTGGTCCAAGATGGAGATACTGTCTCTAAATTGGCAAATAAATTCCACGTCAGTCCCAATACGATTATCAAGAACAACGACCGCAAAAAGCTCAAAGCCGATCGCATGAGACCCGGCACCCGTTTGACCATTCTGCCGATGGATGGCATTGCGCATCCCGTCGAAAAAGGTGAGACCATTGCCGAATTGGCCAAACGCTACAAAAAACCTGTCGACGAAATTATCGAAGTCAATGACCTCGACAATCCCCACATGATTGTCGAAAATCAGAAATTGATCATTCCCAATGCCGCAGATTTGCGTCGCCGTCCCGTGGCCAAGCCCCGTGTGGCCAGCCACAAACCTGCCAATAAAAATGGTTCAACCTCCGCTCATGCCCCGTCAGGCAACCGCCTTTCTTGGCCTTCGGCTGGAATTGTGACCTCCAATTATGGCTGGCGCTGGTTCCGCATGCATGCAGGCATGGATGTCGCTGCACCGATTGGTACCCCGATTCGCTCCGCCAAAGAGGGCCGCGTGGTCTACAGTGGCTGGATGGGTGGCTATGGCTATGCCGTCGATGTCGAACATCCCAATGGGGTTGTCACCCGCTATGCCCACTGCTCTGAACTGCATGTCCGGGTTGGTCAAACCGTTCAACGGGGCCAAGTTTTGGCTGCCATGGGTTCCACAGGTCATTCGACCGGACCTCACTTGCATTTTGAAGTGCATGTCAACGGCGAAGCTGTGAACCCCCGCAACCATTTTTAAACACACTGCCTGCTCGCCAGTTTTGCGTATATAATGCGTGTAGATTAATAGAGAGTTACGCACCATTGCAGGGAGTTCCCATGAAAGCAAATCCATCCCGCGAAACACTGCTGCAGATTGCCGCTTCGGTCTGTCTGTTGCTCAGTGCTGCCGTTCTTCAGCTGCTGTCGATCCCTTTTGGCGCCTTGATACTGGGCGTGATCGGAATTGCCTTGCTGGCCACCCAAGCCAAGTTCTTGTTGCGACAGACCCGTACGGGTGCAGCTCAGTTGGAGACAGTTTTACAGCAGGTTCTCAGCAATCAAGATCCCGATTTTGAAAGCCTACCTGAGCAGTGGCAATTGGTTGGGAAAAAACTCAAATCGATCACAACCTATCTCTCTGTCATGAAACAGAGCATGGAAGATCGCATTGCCCTGCTTGAAGAAAAAAACCAAGAGCTCAAAGAACAAAAAAGCAAAATCCAGGAATCGTTTCTGGCGCTGCAGCATTACCATACCATTCAAGATAAGTTTCGCGGTATTTTGGATATTGACGAGATCCTGAGTGAGGCAATGGAATTGCTGGTGCAAGAGGTCTCCCCCAACAAAGCTTTTTTTCTGCAATTTGATCTCGATACCGAACACGTGCGCGTTCACAGTCCCGTGGGTGTGCCTTTGCAAGCCAATCAAATGCTGACCCGTGGCGAAATCTCAGGCTATTTACAGCGCTTTGAAAATGACCAACAAAGTGTCTTGGAAATGAGTGAAGAAGACGGCAGAGGGGCCCTGTACGGCATTCCCTTTAGCTCGTGTCTTTTGGCCCGGGTGGTGATCGATGGCGAAGTCTGGGGTGTGATTTGTGTTCTCGATAAAGAGAGCCGTCAAGGGACCGAAATATTTGGTGAAAAAGACCGAATTATTCTCGGAAATATGGCCTCAATTTTGCAAAAAGACCTCAAAAGTGCCCATCTCTTTGAGTTGGCAACCACCGACAGCCTCTCGAAACTCTGTGTCCGTCGCTATTTTGAACGGCGCATGGAAGAAGAAATTCGCCGCTCACAGCGCCATCAGTTTGAATTCTGTCTGCTGATGATAGACATTGATTTTTTCAAACGCTTCAACGATACCTATGGGCATCTCGTCGGCGACGAAGTGATTCGCGAAGTCTCCCAGCAGGTCAAAAACCAGGTCCGCAACGGTGTGGATATTGTTTCGCGCTATGGCGGTGAGGAAATTGTCGTGCTTTTGCCGCAAACCCCACAAGAACCCGGAGAGATGGTTGCCGAGCGCATCCGTCAGGCAATTGAAAGCCTGGACGTGCCCTCTTTGAGCAATACCAAAAACAGCCCTCATGTGACCATCAGTGTCGGTATGGCGGCTTTCCCACAGCATGGCCGCGATATGAAAGAACTGCTCGAACACGCTGATTCCAGTATGTACAAGGCCAAAGAGTCCGGTCGCAACCGGGTGATGGTGTATCAAGAATCGTAAGTTTGGTATAAATCATGTCCCGTCCCCCCAAACGTCCTCCGCTCAGACCCTTGGCACAACCTGGCCCCAAAGAACCCTCGCGATTGCGCAAATTCTTATTGCGAGGTTTGGTGATCTTGCTCATTATCGGCATGGCTTTGGGTGTTGGGGGAGGCATTGCCTTGGCGGTACTCTACAATCGCCTGCCAGATGTGCGCCAACTTGAAAAATTCACCTTGCCCCAGGCCAACGAAATATATACCCGCTCAGGCCGGCTGCTGACGCGGATTTCATCCCAGGGCCGCTATGACCCGATCCCGCTGGAGCAAATCCCCAAACACATGCAAGATGCGATCACTTCAGCGGAAGATCGGCGTTTTTGGGAGCATACCGGCGTGGATTTACTCGGTTTGGCCCGTGCGGCTTTTGTGAATATTCGCAAAGGGGGCACCGTGGGCGGGGCCAGTACCCTGACTCAGCAATTGATTAAAAACCTGTTTTTGACGTCTGAGCGCACAGCCAAACGCAAAATTGCCGAGGCCCTGCTGGCGATTCAGCTCGAGAGCAAATACTCCAAACCCCAGATTTTGGAGATGTACCTCAATTTGGTCTTTCTTGGCCACAATGTCTATGGGGTTGAAGCCGCCTCTCAGGTCTACTTCGGCAAATCTGTGCGTCAGGTAACCATTGCTGAAGCCGCTATGCTGGCAGGCATTATTCGCAGCCCCGAATACCTCTCGCCCTATCACCGCATGGAAGGGGCCAAAAAAGTTCAGGCAATTGTACTCAATCAAATGGCCAAAGATCAGCGCATTACCGAAAAACAAAAAGAAGAGGCACTCAAACAGCCGATCCATTTGGCGGGTCTGCGTACGAGTTATCCCCACCCCTATTTTCTGGATTATGTGCTCTACTCACTCAGAGAAAAAGTGGGAGAAGGGCTGTTTCGTCGGGGTGGTTGGAAGGTCTATACCACCATTGATCCCGAGGCCCAGGCTTATGCTGAACGCGTCTTGCGTGAGCAGGCCCCCCGGATTCAACGCTTTGGTGCCAAACAGGCGGCTTTGGTCTCGTTGGACCCCCGCACCGGTTTTATACATGCCATGGTGGGGGGGGTCGATTATTCCAAAAGCCAGTTTAATCGTGCATTTCAAGCCCAGCGCCAGGTGGGGTCAACCTTTAAACCCTTTGTCTATTTAAGTGCCTTTGAACAGGGCAAAGATCTCAAATCGACCCTGCAAGATGGCCCTGTCAGTTTTGGTGGCTACCGCCCCCGCAATTGGGATCGCCGCTACCACGGCCAAGTGAGCCTTTTGCAGGCCCTGACAATGTCGATGAATATCCCTACCGTCAAACTGGCCAACGAATTGGGCATGGATCGGGTGATTGATGTCGCCCGCCGGGCCGGGGTGAGCAGTGAGATTGCGAACGACCTGACCTCAGCTTTGGGTTCTTCGGAAATGAATCTGCTTGAATTGACTGCGGCTTATGGCAGCTTTGCCAACGGTGGTATGCGTGTGCTGCCCACTGCAATTGCCAAAGTTGTGGACGCCGAAGGCAACGTGCTCTTTGATTATTACCCGCCCCAACAGCGGGTCTTTCCCTTGGCTGCTGTCAGCCAACTGAATATGGCACTGCAAAATGTGGTCAATAAAGGCACTGGTACAGGCGCCAATATTGGCCGTCCGGCCGCGGGCAAAACCGGTACCACGGATCAGAGTTACGATACCTGGTTTGTGGGTTATGTGCCCCAATTGGTGACTGGGGTTTGGGCTGGCAATGATACCCCCAGCGCTACCCGTGGCGGCGGGGGCTCTGTCTGTGCGCCTGTTTGGCGCCAATACATGCGTTTTGCAACCCGTGGTCTGCCCGCAGAGGGATTTGAAGTGGTACAGCCCGAAAGCTCAGCCTCTCCCAGTAGCAGCGATGCCTCTGCCTCCCCCAGCCCGACTCCAACGGGGCCTGCCATTGAAATTTCGGAAATTCCCCCGCAAACCCCACCCCCAGTGGAAAGTACACCCACTCCAGCACCTACTCCCGAGGTTTCCGAACCACCTACCGAAGAGACACCGGCATCAATCGAAGAAACGCCTGTGGAGCAACCCAGCGAAGAGCCCATGCTCTAAAAAAGCGCCCCCATGATCTTAACATGTGCTCTTCACATGCTCTTAAATAGCACAAAAGCACCCATTGATAATGGGTGCTTTTATACTTAGAAACGGAACAATAGAAATCGAAACGAGTCGGAGGTAAAAACTTGGAAGCTAAAACATTTGGATACTAAAAACATTTGGAAACGAATTCGAAACTAAATTTTTTAGAATTAAACGCCTGGAGCTTGCAGAGTCTTCCTTTCTAAAGGGGTTTCAAAGACCTTGGGAACAAAACGCTTGGAACTTACAGTGTCTTCCTTTCTAAAAGGGTTTTAAAGACCTTGGGAACAAAACGCCTGGAGCTTGCAGAGTCTTCCTTTCTAAAAGGGTTCAATGAGAACAAAAACTATCTTGCCAAAATCATTCAATAACCTACCTGAGTACGAAGATTGTTAGATATTTTTCTGCTTGGATTTGTGTGCTTTTTGCACATTGCATCAGGCACTCAAGTACAATAACCAATCCGTTTTACAGGAATATATCAGTCAGGTTAAGCTCGGGATAATCTTGGCACAAAAGCCCAGAAATTATGCCCCAAAATCGCATTTGCCCATTTCTTGTAGGCAATTGAACTCCATATTTTTCCCGGCCCGCAGAGACTCCTTGCGATTTTTAAGGGTTTGAATTTCAAGCGGGCTCAGACCTGGAGCCTTTAAAAATTGGTTTAATTCGCTCAAAACCTGGCTTTGTGGCCGACAAAATGAGCGCGTTGCCAGGATGTCTTTGAGCAGATCGCTGCGCAAGGTTTTTAGTTCAGTGGCAAAGAACGGGGCCAATTGCTGCAGTCGCTTTTGCTCTTGCCAAAGTTGCAAATGCAAACCACTGCCCAAATGGGTGCAACCGCCATAATCCCAGGTTTGGGCAAACCAGCTGGGCCAATTGGTGGAATATTCACCCCAGGCTTTTTGTAGCAGAGCCACCAGTTGATCGTCGGTTGTTTCGGGGGTAAGCCCAGCCAATTTGGCAAAGGTCGGAAAGTGCAAAGCCAGGATCAATTCGGTGCCTTCTGCCACCAAACGCGGCTTCAAACCGGGGGTCAGGGGCTCCAGCCAGTTAAAGTCGAGTGGTTTGGTCTGGGGCTTGTTCCAAGCGGCTTGATGCAATTGGCTCAACGGTGGGGAGAGCTTGGGGCTCAGATCTCGGGCAGATTGCAACACTTTGAGCCAGTCAGCCTGGGTTTTGACCGTTTTAAACTGCTTGCGGTAGCTTTGCAATTCAAAATAAGTGGCTGAACCAACAATTTTTTTGAGTTTGTCGTCGGCATCTACTGGCGTATTGCTGCCCCAGGCCTGTACCTGAAATGTGGCACCGAGGCTGATCAGGCTCCAAAAGGCCAATCCGATTGTCAAACCTGCCAAACCCACTGCCGGTCGAGGGGACCTCCGGTCGATTCGGAATTTCAACATTTAAGCTCCTCCTGCTGCTTGCTGTTCAGGCAATCGCCCTTCCAAACGACTGACCACCACCACAGCGGTAATATCGCCGGTGACGTTCAGGACTGTGCGGCACATATCCAGCAGGCGATCGACGCCATAGATAATGGCGATACTCTCTCCGGGCACACCCAGCGAGATCAAAATGCTGACAATTAACGGCAGTGAGCCACCGGGCACACCAGCTGTGCCAACCCCCGCCAGAATGGAGAGCAAAACCACCAGAATCTGCTGGATCAGGCTGAGTTCAACGCCAAAACACTGGGCCAGGAAGAGCAAGGTGATGCCTTCAAACAGGGCTGTGCCATTCTGATTGGCGGTGCTGCCAACGGTCAAGACAAAGCGCGAAATATCTGCTGGCATGTGCAGTTCATCTTGGGTCACACGCAGAGCTGTGGGCAAAGTGGCATTGCTTGAACTGGTTGAAAAAGCCGTCAGCATCACTTCGCGAATCGCTTTAAAAAAGACCTTGGGTGAAAAGCCTGCCAATTTGAGAATGGCTGAATAGACAATAAATTGCTGAATTGCCAGGGCAGCCAACACCACCAGCACATAATTGAGCACCAGATGTAAAATCGCAAAACCGGTATTGGCAACCAAGATAAACAAAAGAGCAGCCACCCCAAAGGGGGCCAGGGACATGCCAAAGCCAATGCCTTTCATCACGATTTCATAGACCCCTTCGAGAAAGGCTTTGACTGGGGCTACTTTTTCGGGGTCTGAGGCTGATAGTGCCAGTCCCAGCACCACTGCAAAGAACATCACCGCCAGCAGACCGCCACCGGTATAGGTGGGGTCGAAGGCCCGCGCCATATCTTCGACGGGGTTTTTGGGAATCAGCGAAACCAGCAATTCACTCACGGTGCGATCGGGAATATCTGCCGCTTTGGCCTGTAAACCAGCCGCAGAGTCAGAAAATTTATCAATTAAATATTGGCGATCAGCCGCTTTGATGCCTTTGGCGGGTTGAACCAGATTGAACAAAGTCAGACCCACAATCACAGAAATACCCGAGGCCACCAGGGTGTAGATCAGGGTTTTGAGGCCAATCCTGCCAATTTTTTTTAAATCGCCGAGTTCAGCGACACCCAGTATCAGGGCCGAAAGCAGCAGCGGAATGACCAACATAAAGATCATGCGCAAGAACAGATCGCCGATCGGCTTGATCCATTTGATCAACTCAGCCACGGTTTCGGGAGAAAGACCAAGCAAGTGTACCAGCGCACCGCCGAGTATCCCCACTATCATGCCAATAAAAATTCGGGTGTGCAGGGGAATCGATTTCATCGGGGTATGTCCTGTCTGATGATCATGCAAGTGCTAATGGTTCTATTGTATGCGGATTTTGGCTCAGACAGAAGGGAGAAGACCAGAATCAATGGGCAAAACGGGTACTTGGGAGAGCTAAAAACTGGGTTTAAAAAAGAGCTGGGCCCGGATTGCCAGCTTTTGCGAACAGAGCCGGGTAAAAGGTTCGCTCTTGAGATAGATCTGAAAGTCCAGTTCTTGAACAGATTGTGCCAATTGACTCAGACCCGACATTAAGATCGCCTGTTCTTCCATGCCATATTTGTCGCGGGGCAATAATTTGCGTGCGGCGCGATGCACTTCGTCGGCGATCTGGGCTCTGACTTCTGTTATCCGTGACTGCAAAAGGGCCTGTTGTTCTTGGTTTGCTTTTAATTCTTCGGCTGCAGAGGCATAAGCCTCCAGCATCCAGTAGAAGGGGACATCTTTGAGTTTATTGAGCATGGCTTCACTCAATTCCAATTGCCACAGGCCGAGAAATTCTTCGAGTTCCAAGCAGTCTTCCCAGGCTTCAGGGCGTCCATGAAAGAGAATGCCTCCTGTGAGGTCGTCCCAGCGCTCTTGCAGGGAATCTTCCCAACTCAGGGCGTGCATACCTGCTCCCGATTCAAATGTTGGGCGGGTATCTCCCGAAGGCTCAGTCAAAAAATCAGCGAGCAATTGGTAGTCTTCGGGTTGAAAGCGCTCGCCGCTTGGCTCCGAGAAAATGGAATAGTCATAACCTGTATCGCGGTGAACATATTCATACTTTTGGCCATATTTAACGGTGTGGGTCAATTCCGTCAAAACCTGATGAAAAAACAAGGTTTGGACGATTTCCAGTTCTTCGTTGCATTTGAGCCAAAAATGCTGGAGTTCACTTTGGTACAAGAGCAGAAATTGATCACTCAGACCTGCAGTCATGTCCTGAAAGCGCATTTTCACCTCTTCTTTGCCAAAAACTTGGCCCAATCAATTGCGATAAAACATGAGAATACAATTAGTATACACAATTGAGTCAAAAATCTCTAGCGATACTGCCAAAGAGCCTTTAAAAATTCATCCCAATGGGTGCGTTGAGCAAATACACCTTGGAGATAATCAAGCCGATGGGGATCGTCGTGTGCCAAAACAGAGATGGAGATGCCATTGGCCTCGGGATAATCAGCCCGGTGCCAGGCGTGTAATACGCTGGCCTGTGCCGCAGCCTCGACCTGGGCAGAGGTTTCTCGAATCTTGGCATCGGGCAGATTGAGCTTGAAGAGCTGGGCCAAATGTATCAGATCTTTTTCGTCAGCGGCCTCTTCAAAATGCTGGGCCTGTTTCAGGGCCCAATGAATTTCGGTCTTATAACGCGGGAGTCCTGCCATCAGGGCTAAACTCCACTGATCCACAGCCCTGAGCAGGGCTTCAAAACGCAGATCCAGCACCACAGCAGAGCCCGTGCGCTCTTGGTTATAGCTGGCACTCAACGTACTGAGCATCGCCATTTCTTCTGCTTGGATTTGGGGTTTGGTATTGAGTACTTTTAAAATCCGGTCGTATTCCAGGCCATCCCAATCGACAAATTCTTGGGAGTGAACCAGGGTCTTGGCATGGCCCAACCAAAGGGCTTCAACTTCAATTGAGGCCATATTGCAGCCATCATAGCCCACCACATCCCAGATACCCAGTTGGGGCAGAATCGCTTCTAACTCGTGGGGATCGAGGGCATCTTGGCTACTGCTGTCTTCCATAATATACCCCGGATGCCAATTCCAGCCATGGCCCCAAAAGAACAGGGCATAGCGCTCAGCGGGATGGTTTTGGCGCGCCCAAGTGACAAATTCGAGCAGGGTACGCGGGTCGCCGAGGTTGCGCTCCCCCCAATTGGCCAAAGCCTGAGAGGGCGTGGCCTTTAAACCAGGCAAGACCTCAAACAACAGGGTTTCGCTCCAATTTGGGTTGGGGGCCCGATCCGCCAGTGCCAAGACCTTGACCTGGGCATTGGAACCCGGCACAGCCAGCTCATTTTCGAGATCTTTGACAATGTAATCATCCAGATCATTGTCCCCCGACATATACACCAAAACGGTCCAAGCGGCTTTGGGGGGCCTGGCGGTTTGGGGCGAGGGGGGCGTTGCCAAAGCAGGACTCAAACATAAAAGCCAGAGCCAAAGGATGAGCCAAAGGATGAGCCAAAGGAAAAGCCACAGGAAATGCACCGAAGCTCCCAAGCTCTGTCGTATAGTGCTGTTGAGGGTCATCAATGAATCCCAGATTCTTGCACAGGATTTTGCAGACTTGTACACAAACGGGCCAAGTCGATGGCGCCTGGACCTTCAAGCATGGAGTAGTGGTCGCCGGGCACCGTCAGCAATGAGAGCGGAGCCAAAAAATCCCCCCACCCCTTGTCTGGCCGGGGATCAGACTGTGCCAAACCGGCCTCGGCCACAACCAAGGTGGCAGGCAGGTTGAGGGCAGTCGGTTTAAAGGTTCTGGCGGCGCGGAGATTGGCTTCAAAGACGGTATACAGCAATTCGCGCGTCTGTTTCCGGCCTTCGTCCCTGCTTGCATTTCTGTTTTTTTGTGCGCCAGCAGATGTGCTGGCATCGGTGCTAGCATTTCTGCTGGCATGAGTTATTTCTTCAGATAATCCCAACTTTTGCATCTCCAGCTCAAAGCGCATGCGCACCAGGGATTCTGCATGCACCCGACCCGGTGGGGGCAGGGGCAGGTCTATCAAGACCAAATGAGAGACCGTACGGCCGTGCGCCAAGGCCTGTCGGGCCATTTCAAAGGCCACCAAGGCTCCAAACGACCAACCAGAGAGCAATAAAGGCCCCTCGGGTTGCGCCAGCCTTACCGCGTCCAAATAGGCGGCGGCCATGGCCTCCAAGCTCAAATGGGGACTCTGGCCCGTCAGCCCTTGGGATTGCAGGGCAAAAAATGGACCCGATAAGTGGCGAGCCAGGGTTTGAAAGGGAAAGACCGTGCCCGAAATGGCATGCACACAGAAGAGTGCTTGACCCCTGCCCTCGCGGCGCAGAGGCACCAACAGAGATGGCGCTTGCTCATTTTGCAAGGCTTCTGCCAAAGAGGCCACTGTTGAGCCCTGAAAGAGCAAAGCGGGAGAAACGGCTTTCTGGAGGTAGTCTGCCAGCCGTTCCCGTACTTGCAATGCCAGCAAGGAGTCACCACCAAGCTGTTGCCAACTCTCCTCCCGGCCCAAATTTGCAAGGCCCAGGGCCTCACCCCAGATTTTGGCGATTTCTGACTCCAGAGGGCCTTGGGGCAAACTCTCAGCGGGGACTTCCCGGGTGTGGAGCGGGGGGGATTGGCCTGTTCTTGTCGTTTGCAAGTGGGGTTTGCCATTGCTCAAATATTGACGGCTGAGTTTGAGTAAGTCAGCGGGTTTGAGGGGGCTGATTGCCAAGTTTGGGTGTTTGAGGTTATATAGCCAGGCCAAACTGGCTTGGCCACTTTCACGATCGATGCCCTGGGCCAAGAGTGCTGTTTGCAGCTCACGCAAGCGGGGAGGCAAAGTGCTCACTGCCTGCAGGGCCATTCCCCCCTCTTTCCAGGCCCCCCAAGCAATGCTTTTAACGGGCAGACCCGCTTGCCAAGACGCCCCAGCCAGGGCGTTTAGTGCCGAATTGGCCGCGGTATAGGCCCATTGACCGGGTTGCCCACTCAAACTGCTCAGGGCAGAGCAAAAGAGAATCAAATGGGGGGTCAATTCCGTTGTTTGCAAAGCCTGAAGCAGGTGTTTGGCCCCCAGCCATTTGGCAAAGACAGGCCAATCCATCAGCGAAATCCGGAGACTATTCTGCTGTTGCTGTTTCTCAAGCGATGCTTCAACCTCAGCCAAACTCTCCAACAGCCAATGCTGATCGGGACTGCCTGCGGCGTGGATCACCCCTGTTAACTCTCCTGTTTGCGTTTGAATCGCAGCCAGGGCCTGATCCCAACTCTGCCTGTCGGCAATGTCTCCCTCGATCCAGTTTACAGCTGCCGCGGTTTCAAACCGGGTGGACAGATCCACTGGCGCCTTTCGACCCAAAAAATACAGACTTGAGCCCGCGGGCAGGGCCTGGGCCAATTGACCACCTATTTCGCCGCTCCCGCCACTGATTAAATACGTGCCCACTGGCAAAGGCGCTGGGCTGACTGGATCGGCTGCCCGCATGGGCAAAACTTGCTGGGCGAGTATGGGCTCCCAGAGCCAACGATTGCGCAAAGCCAACTCGGCGAGATTGTCATTTAACAGGGTTTTGATCAGTTCTTCAGTCAGAGGCCATGAGCCGTCGGACTCCAACCACAGGCAGCGCAGAGCAGGTCTTTCACTCGGTAAGACTCGGGCAAGGCCTTGCAAAAGTGCAAGATCTGTTGCCAAGTTCTGCTCAGTTCCAGTTACGACCTGCACAGGTGGCATCAAGAAACAAAGCTGTGTCAGGCCATGTTGCAATAACATGGCCAAACTTGCCATCGCCCATTTGAGCAAGGCATCGGGGGGAGCGTCGATTTTCCAATCACGGCAGTCAAACACAACTTTGAGATGTTTCCCGGTCCCAACTTTGAGCTGCTGCCCGGCCATCAGCCAAAGCAAATTTTCGCTCTCGGTGGTCTCTTTGCCGGAAATTTCAGCAACAGTGAAAGGCCATTTTCGCCGTTGCCATTCCACTGAATAGAACCAGTCTGAAAAGTGCTGACGCTTGGGCAGAGCCTCAGAAACCGTTGACTCCGTGGGGCTGAACCAATAATTTTCCCGCTCAAAAGGGGTACCTGGCAGGATCTGCTTTGGATAAGGCTGCTCAAACAGGACCTTCAGTTCCAAGCGAAAGCCCTTTTGCCACAACCTTCCCAGACAATTTAAAAAAGTGCTGCGGCTCTCTGAGGCCTCTGAGCCCAAACCCCAAAGCGGCGCTAGCCCAGCACTGTCCCGGAGCAGAGCGCTGAGGGCCCGGCCAGGCCCTGTTTCGAGCGGCAAAAAAGATTCAAGATGATGCGCGTCTCGCAATGTGTTTAAGCTGTGAACAAAGGGGACCGGTTCCAATGTTTGCGCCCGCCAATAGTCTGGGTCGCTCAATTCTTTCACGCTCAAAACCTGGCTCCGTAGCGCTGAAAATACCTGCCACGCACCCTTTTTCCAGGGTTGACGGGCACAGAGTTGGCTGAGTTCGTCCAGAATCGGTTCCAGTAGCGGATGATGCACAGCATGGGGAATGGGCAATTCAATCCAGCGCAACCCGGCCAACTGCAACGCCTCACGCAGGGGTTCACGGGCTATCAGCGGGCCAGCGACAGTGACCTGCTGATCTGTATTGAAAGCGGCAATCAAGACTTCTTCGGGCAAAATTGCCTTGACCCGTTCGCCAGCGCCGTGAACGGCCCATGTAAAACCCGTCAGGCCCGCAAACAGCTCACCCCTGCGACAGACCAGGGCCAGCATTTCAGGCAGATCCAAATGGCCCCCCAGACACAACGCTGCGTATTCACCAAAACTGTGCCCGAGTAGAAGGGCTGGCTGTAATCCCAATGCCAACCAGGTCTGTCCCAGGGCATAAGAGAGCAAAAAAATCAGGGGTTGCATCACACAGGGATCTGCCAATTCAGCAGCAGAAAGCCCACCTGAATCTCCCCCAAACAAGGCGCGTTTCAAGCGCTCAGCCAATTCAAATCTGTCGGCCCGAATCAGCGCCAGGGAAGCTTCGATACTGTGGGTAAAAACAGAAATTTTGGACAGTTTCCCTGCCAATCCTTGCACCTGACTGCCCAGACCCGGCAAAAGCCAGAGCAGGGGGGGGGGGAAAGGCGATGCTTGGCCTTTTACCAAACCCTGAATGGGTGCATGAGCCAAACTTTGAAACAATTGCTCTTTCAGGTCTTCGCTGTCCTGGGCCGTGAAAGCCAACCGCCAAGGAAAAGATTGCCGCCCGAGAGCGAGATTATAAGCCAGATGTGTCAAATTCACGGGCGAGATTTGAGCCTGATGCCAGTCCAATAAATTGCTTTGCAATTGCCTCAATCCCAGCTCAGAGCGCGCGGAAAGCAGGATCAACTCTGTTTGGGGAATGTGAGCTGTGTTTTCAGATACAGCGTCACTTTCTGCAGCTAAGGATTGCGGTGGGCCCGCTAAAATGGCATGGGCATTGGTGCCTCCAATCCCGAAGCTGCTGACCGCAGCGCAGAACAGGTCTGAGCTTTGAGACAAATCTTCAGTTTGACGGGCAGGATAAACCGGCGCTCGCTGCCAGCTGATGCGCGGACTGGGCTGGGTAAATCCGGGTTGGGGTGGGATTTTTTTGTGCAAGAGTACCAGCAGCGCTTTGATCAGGCCTGCCACCCCGGCAGCGGCATCGAGATGGCCCAGGTTCGCTTTGAGCGAGCCAATGGCGGCATGGGGCCTGGTTTGCCCCTGCTTTTCTGTCCAGGCCTCGGTCAAGGCCTGAATTTCGACACTGTCCCCCAAAGCGGTGCCCGTGCCGTGGGCTTCGAGATAGCGAATCTGCGCGGGCCGGATACCTGAACGTGCCAAGGCCGTGCGCAGCACCGCGACTTGGCCGGCAATGCCAGGCGCAGTAAAACCCAGTTTTTGTTTGCCATCGTTGTTGATGGCCGAACTGAGGATTTGGCCCAGAATCAGATCACCGTCTGCTTGGGCTTGGGCCAAGGGTTTGAGCACCACCAATGCGACGCCACTGCCGCCAACAATTCCCGTCGCTTCGGCTTCAAACGGGCGGCAAGCGCCATCAGCAGAATAGATCCCTCCCGGCTGGTGTAGGTAGCCCTGGGGGTCGGGGTCGAGGGTCACGCCGCCTGCCAGGGCCAATTCACACTCGCCTCTGCGCAGGCTTTCACAGGCCAAATGAACTGCCACCAGAGAGGTCGAGCAGGCTGTCTGTACGGCCAAAGCCGGGCCGGTCAAATTGAGGTGATAAGCCACCCGTGTGGCGAGATAGTCTTTGTCATTGGCCAGCAGGGCTTGCATGGGGTTGACTGCTTCTGTCAGATTTGCGCCCTGATTATTTTGCCCCAGATGCATCAACAAATAGCGGCTGATCCCTGCCCCTGCAAAGACCCCAAATGGCCGGGGCTCTGAACAATCGCCATACCCCGCCTGTTCCAAAGCCTGCCAAGCGGTTTCCAACATCAGGCGCTGCTGGGGATCCAAAAGACGGGCTTCGGCCGCAGAAAGCTGAAAGAGCTTGCGATCAAAGGCTGCGATATCTGGCAGCACCCCTGTTACGGGGATATATTGCGGATGATCGAGCTGCAGCTCAGGCACCTCTTTTGCCAATAGTTCCTCCCGGCTGAAGTGTTTTAAACCGGTCTCTCCTTTGCAGAGCAATTCCCACAAGGCTTCAACCGAATCGGCCCCAGGAAAGCGGCCAACCATCCCAATCACGGCTATTGGGGCATCTGCAGCCAAGGATCTGGGCAGCAAAGTATCTGGTCCCACATCTGGATCCGTACCTGGCTCTGAAACGGGTTCTTGCAACTTTTGGGCCAATTGGCGCAAACTGGGAGAGGCAAACAGGTCCATCAGGGTCAGGGGCACACCAAATTCGGCTTCAATGCGGTATTGGGCCTCGACCAAGCGCAGAGAATGCAAGCCCTGGTCCATAAAATTCTGATCGGGGTCGAGGGGCACCCCCCCGTTGAGATCCTGTAAGAGGGTATGTAAGCGTTTTTCGGTTTGGCTCAGGCTCGCAGAATAGCCGATTGACTGCGTTTCAGCCTGGGGTAGCGGCAGTGCTTGGAGATCGAGTTTGCCATTGAGGTTGAGGGGCAAAGCGGGCACCCAGACAAAATGGTCGGGAATCCATGCCGGGGGTAAAACGGCTTGCAGAGCCTGTCGCAAATCTGCCACTGCGGGTTTTAGGATTGCGTGTTCGTCCAGCAGATAGGCGAGCAAAACTTGCTGGCCCGGTCTCAACTCGCGCAGGGCCACGCGCGCATCTTTGACCCCAGGCAATTGAGTCAAAGCCGCTTCAATTTCTGCCGCTTCCAAGCGATAGCCACGAATCTTGAGCTGGGCATCGCGCCGGGACAGGTAGTGAATCCGGCCATCCAGGTCTTGGCGGGCAAAATCCCCACTGCAGTAAACCCGGCCCAAGAGCGGGTGCATTGAAAAGCGCTGCTCGGTCAACGCGGGATTATTAAAATAGCCCCGTGCCAGGCCCGCCCCGGTAATGGTGATTTCACCTGCAACCCCCGCTGGCACAGGCAAATGATCTTTATTGAGCAGGGTCAATCCCAGGTCTTGCAAGGGGTGGCCAAGGGGGCTTTGTTTTCCAGCCGTCTGAACCTGTGCTGGCAAGATCCGCTCAAAGGTCACAAAGACCGTGGTCTCGGTAATGCCGTAGCTGTTGTACACCGCCACCTGATCGCCAAAACAGGCAAACCAAGGCTTTAAACTCCCCAATTCCAATTTTTCACCGCTTAAGATCAGCCAGCGCAAAGGGGGGGATGTCTGCAAGGTGTTTTGTAAAACGCCTTGCAAGGCGCGCAAAGCCGAGGGAGTCAGATTGAGGCCCGTCACAGGGGTTTCGATCAGGGTTTGCCAAAATTGTCTGCTGTCGCGAGTTAAAGAGCGGGGGATCAGCAAAAGCTGGGCACCTGCATAAAAGGCCCCCCAAATCTCCCAAACGGAATAATCAAAGGCCAGCGAATGAAAGAGTACCCAGGTATCTTCGGGGCTGAGATCCAATTCGAGGGCCGCAGCGGGAAAGAGGCGCGCCACTTGGCCATGGCTAATTTCAACCCCATTGGGTTCGCCGGTACTGCCAGAGGTGAAGATCATATACGCCTGGTCCTCTGGGGAGATCGGCAAGTCCAGATTGGTTTCGTCGCCTATTTCTACTGGCGCTTGAAACAAAACGTGGGGATCGATCCAGTTCCACAACTGTTTTGGGGCGCTTTCATGCAATGTCTGTTGCAAAGTTGCTGATGCCAATAAAAAATGGGGCTGGGCAAAGTTTAAGATCTTCGCTGCGCGCAAAGGAGGCTGGTCTTGGTCGATGGGTAGATAAAGTGCCCCGGCTTTGAGTATCGCCAATAGGCAGATCAGGGTTTCGGGGCCCACTTCAAGCCAAACCGCAGCTCGCATACCCGGATCCAGTCCCTGGTGGCGCAAGACACGTGCCAAGCCATTTGCCCGCTGATTCAACTCCCCATAGGTCATGGCTTGTCCTTGCCAGAGCAATGCTGGGCGCTCAGGGGCCTGCGCTGCCTGTCGCTCCACAAATTGGTGAATCATCCCTTCAATGGGGATCTCAGCCTGGGGCGTACCTGCTTTTAAACGTAAGCTCTGTGCCTCGGGGGACAAAAGTCGAATTTCGCTCAGGGGCTGCTCGGACTGGGCCAATAATTGGGACAAGAGGCTGAGATAATCCCCCAGGATCTGCGAGAGCAATTCAGGGCCGAGTTGGGCCATTGAACTCGACAAGCGCACCCGCAGTCGGCCCGGTTCCAAGGTCAGGGTCAGGGGAAAAGGGGGCGGTTGCTGAGGCAGGTCCTGCCACTGGACCTCAAAATCCAAAGGGGGTACAGTGAGCGGGCTGTTCTGAAAGACAAAATACACTTCAGGCAGCGGGGTCTCACTTTTGGGCAATGCTGCCACTGCTTTTTCGAAGGGCAAATCCTGCCAGAGCAAATGCACTTGAACTTGCTGCGCATGCAGACCACAGTTTTGAGCAAAGCTCAATTCAGGCTTCACTTCCAGCGGCAGCAACAGGGTGTTGATCAGGCAACCGATCAGGTTTTCCAACCGGAGATCCGACCGCCCCGAAACCGGTGTGCCGATGATCATCCGCTCTTGAATGCCATACTGCGAGAGCAAGACCGTCCAGGCTGTTAAACAAATTTGAAAAGGCGTCAGGGCAGTGGTCTTGCCAAAAGCCAAAATCTGATCCCAGAGTGTTTTTGGCAGGTCTAATTCCACTTCCGCTGGTCCAGATTCACGCGGACAGGTTTCTCCTGGCAAGTCCAACCCCGTTGGAAACCCAGCCAAGGCTTGGCGATAAAAGGCCAGAGCTTGCTCTGCCCAGGGGGTTTCAAGCAATTCTTGCTGCGCCAAATCCAAGCCTGTGAGCACCGGCAATGGCAGCTCAAGCCCGTGATAAGCGGCCAGCAGTTCCCGCAGCAGCACCCCTGTGGACCAGCCATCAGAGATCAGGTGGTGCAGAGACCAGGCCAAGATCCCCCTCTGCTCACCGAGAGGCCACCAACCCATGCGCATGAGCGGGCCCTGAGACAGGTCAAAGGGCTGAGAACACCAGCTTTTGATTTCAGCGAGTGCTTGTGTCTCTGCGCTTTGGGCGTTGTTTTGGGGCATCATCTCCAGTTGCAGTAAGGATTGAGGCAGAATCTGCTGGTAGGCTTTGCCTGCTTTTTCGGGAAAAACCGTGCGCAGCGCGCTCTGGCGTTGGCCCAGGGTCTGCAAAGCCGCTTGCAATAGCGGTAAATCTAAGCGGCCAGTCATTTGGCAGGCCCCGCTTAAATTGAGCAGATCGCTTTCAGGGTGTAATTTTTGCAGAAACCACATGCGGCTTTGCGAGGATGTCAGCGGCCCTGTTTGGGGGGACATGTGGGTTTGGTTGTTGTCGGCCTGCAAGGGGGAGCGTTGTTCCAATTGCAAAAGGGCTAAAATCTGTGCTTTTAAGCCACTTAAAGCTTCTCGCAGCGATGCGGAAATGGCCCCTTTGGGTGCACTTAAACTGAGCTGCCCGTCTTTGATACCCAGCATAGCCCCGCTTTGGCGCAATTCACGCAGCAGAGCACTGGCCTCTAACCAGACTGAATAATGACGTGGAAGCGCTTGCATGAAAAAACAGCTTTCCCCAGCTGAAAATTAACGCAGGGCTGCAATCAAAATATGCACAGCCAGGGCCAAATTGACCAGCAGGCCACCGCCAAAAGCCAATGAGCGCCAGGGTTGTAATCCTTTGAGATAAAAGAAGGTATGGCCCAAACGGGAGGCTGTAAACACCGCAAAATAGACGGGGGCCAAGCTATCGGCTGCATGCAGAAACAATGCTGCCCAGGCCAGGCCCAAAAAGATCGGAATATTTTCCAAGTCGTTGCGGTAAGCATTGCTGGCACGGATATAGTCGGGGTGTTCAGCCGCTGCTGCCGCTGTTTTGCCAATAAAAGCAGCATCTTCTGGATTGGTATAAATTTTGTTCTTGTTGCGCACCAGCCCTTGGGTCAGACCCACTGCAAACATTTTGAAAAAGAGCACAGCGGTGCTAACGCCCAGTACTTTGAGTGCCAGGGGATGAAGTCCCATTGTCTGTGTGAGCGTTTGAGAGAGCGTTTGAGCCAGTTCGGGGGTGGGCATGGTCATTTTCCTTGTATGGGGCTGAATGGCTTCATTATAGCGGGCTGAAGGAGCAAAACCCAAATAGGAGAGACTTTCACCCTGTTTCCTGCAAAAGCTGGTTGTACCGCCTGAGCAAGCTTTGATCCCATCTTGGGCTATACTGAAGCAGCACCTGCCAAGGAGATATTTCACCCATGAACAAAAACCTCAAAAAACCTGCCCTTTCGATTCTGCTGCTCTCAGCTTTGGCCCTGACGGCCTGCCAGAGCAATGGCTCCAATTCAAATCCCCAGGGCAGCAGCACACCCGTCGCTTCTAGCAGCCCCAATACACCCCTGCCCGGCGGTGAAACCCAACAGGCCACGGATAGCCCCCAGGCCAAAGCGATGTTGATCAACGCCCAAAATCTGCTCAACCAAAAATACCTCAATGCGGGCATTGTGCTCAGCGATTTAACGTCTTACACCACCCAGGTGGTGGCCGGCAGCAATCACCGCCTGCAGGCCAGTTATAGCAATAGTGCGGGCAAAAAAGGCCAGATCAAAGTGACCATTTTTCAAGACTTAAATGGCGCCATGAGCCTGACCGAGGACAATTATCCCGCGCCCAATTAAGCGTTTCTCTCACGCTGCGTCTGCTCATACGCGTCATACGCACGCAAAGCGGCTTGAAAAAGCGCATCACTTAAACCCGAATCAAAAGGGGCTGACCAATCCCAGACTGCCTCTGAGTTTGAGGCTCCTTTTGGATTTTCGGTTTTCACAGTGACTTTGAGAAATGGCCGGTGATGGTGAATAGCGGGGGCAAAACGCCCCAATAGATTTGGCAATTGCTTTTGCAGGCCCAGGGCCCAAAGGGCTTGGGTGAGTGCATGTAAGGCAGACACCAACGGCTCCAATTGCAGCAAAAGCCGGTTTTGCTGGGCTTCAATCCAATCCCAGAGTTCGGCTTGGCTTTGCCAGCGTGCCCAGACCTCTGCATAATGGCCCTGCAAAGCCCCATGGGCCAATTGCAGGGTCAGTTCGTTGAGGTTCTCCAGCCGGGTCTGGGTTTGATCGCTGTCGGAAACATAAACTGCAGGCAGGTTTAAACACATGGCTTGCCAGAGTGTTTCCACACTCAAAAATGCCGCATTTTTATTCAAATGGATGCTGTCGAGCGCATATTCAGGCCTGCGTATGTTTTGTTCTGTCACCTGTTCCCAAATACTGACCCAGCCCACCTGGTGCAAAGCCGCCATTTCAGCCAGCACTTGATTCATCAGCAAAAGGGCTTTGCTGCGGACTTTTAAAGGGCAGCGATAGCCATAAATCCGTGCGTACTCGTCATCGTCTGGGGTTTGGGGCACGAGATCATGTAGATAGAGTTGGTCAAAGCCCAATTGTTTGAGCTGGTCTAAACCGCGAAAGAGCGGCGTAATCAGATCTTTGAGATAGTTACGGGCCGTTTCATAGGGAAAGATCTGGCGTGGCCCCGGCTCTGGGCAAGCTGCTAGCAAGTGTTCCTGATCTGGCAGGTAGAAGTCATTTTGATTGCCCAGGTGGCGCAAAAATAGATTGACCAGATCGGCACTGCCACAAAAAAAGACCAACACGGGCGCAGCGGCCACCCGCCCTGCTAAAAGGCTGAGCAGACCTGCCTGAGGGCTCTCAAATTGGTAGAGAGCCTTGTTTTCGCGGTCAATCAGGCAATCGCTGAGCAGCGCCCGCAAAACCGTCTCATGCAAACGCACCTGGGGCTGATCGGGGGAATTGGCAAAGGTATGTGCCGCCAGACCAGGGCAGTAGCGGGCTTGGGTCAAAAGTGAGTAGCGTTGGCCTTGGTTCTCTGCCTCAAAGAGCAGATTGTTAAAGACCAAACACTGGCTGTCGCCGAGCATGTAGATCGGAGCGGGGCGGCCTAAGAAGTGTGTGGACATAGGGCTATTTTACAAGAATTGTTGAGAGCCGTGTAAGAACTCTGGCCTCTGCCCCCCCAGCGGGTGTATCATAGAGTATAAAGCAAGCCCTGAAAACGAAAGGCGTTAACCTATGTTTGGTATTGGTGTTCCTGAACTGCTCCTGATCCTCGCCCTGGCCCTGATTATCTTTGGTCCAGGCAAACTGCCCGATGTCGGCAAAGCTGTTGGCAAAGCCCTGGGTGAATTCCGCAACGCCTCCCGCGAAATTGAATCTGAAATCAAGAAATAGCGAGTGGCATTCGCGCTTCAAAGCAAATACCAGCCTTCCGGTGATCAGCCTGCGGCAATTGAAGCCCTCAACAAAGGTTTAGAAGCAGGCCATCACTGTCAGACGCTCTTGGGGGTCACAGGTTCTGGTAAAACCTTTACCGTGGCCAATGTGATTCAGCATCACAACGTGCCCACGCTGGTCATGGCCCACAACAAAACCCTGGCGGCCCAGCTCTGCAACGAGCTGCGGGAGTTTTTCCCAGACAACGCCGTCGAATATTTTGTCAGCTATTACGATTATTACCGCCCCGAAGCCTATATCCCCCAGAGCGACACTTTTGTCGAAAAAACCGCCGCGGTCAACCAAGAAATTGACCGCCTGCGCCACTCGGCCACCCGCTCTCTGCTTGACCGCCGCGACGTCATTATTGTTGCGAGTGTTTCGTGTATTTACGGTTTGGGCACTCCTCAAGAATACCTCAATGCCGCAATTCAGCTCAAAACGGGGCAAATGATCGACTTCAAAAAACTGCTTTACGCCTTGACCGAGGTGCAGTACCAACGCAACGATTACGAACTCTCACGGGGTATGTTTCGCGTGCGTGGAGAGATGCTTGAAATTGGTTTGCCCTATGACGAACACGTGCTGCGCATCGAATTCTTTGACCAAGAAATTGAGCGGATTTCCGAGGTGGACCCCGTAAGTGGCAAACGCTTAAAAGATCTCAAACACGTCAGAATCTACCCCGCCAAACACTTTGTGATGGATCCCGAAGAGTTGCAACGGGCTGTGCGCGATATAGAGGCTGAATTGGCGATTCGGCTCAAGGAACTCGAAGGCGAAAACAAATTGCTCGAAGCCCAGCGCCTCAAACAGCGCACCACCTACGATCTGGAGATGTTGCAAGAGGTGGGGTATTGCAATGGCATCGAAAACTACTCCCGCCATATGGAAGGACGCACACCGGGCTCGGCCCCTTCAACTCTGGTGGACTATTTCCCCGACGATTTTTTGGTGATTATCGACGAGTCGCACGTCACTTTGCCCCAATTGCGGGCCATGTACGAAGGCGACCGCAGCCGCAAACAGACCTTGGTGGACCATGGTTTTCGTCTGCCCAGTGCCCTCGACAACCGCCCACTCAAATTTGACGAACTCTGGAAAAAGCTCAAAAAGCAGATCTTTGTCTCTGCCACTCCTGCAGATTTTGAAATTCAAAACAGCGCCCAGGTCGTTGAACAAATTGTGAGACCCACGGGCCTGCTGGATCCCCTGATCGAGGTGCGGCCGCTCGAAAACCAAGTCGATGACCTCATTGGCGAAATTCAGACCACCGTGGCCCGGGGTGAGCGGGTGCTTGCAACCACCTTAACCAAACGCATGGCCGAAGACCTCACCAGCTATTTGGCCGAGCTCAAAATCCAGGTCAAATACCTGCACTCAGATATTGATGCGATAGAGCGGATTGAAATTCTGAGCGACTTGCGCTCGGGCAAATTTGATGTCTTAATTGGCGTCAATCTGCTCAGGGAGGGCCTGGATTTGCCAGAAGTCTCTTTGGTGGCCATTTTGGACGCCGACAAAGAGGGGTTTTTGCGCAGCCACCGCGCCCTGATTCAGACCATTGGCCGCGCAGCCCGCCATCTTCAGGGCCGCGTGATTCTCTATGGCAATAAATACACCGACTCCATGGCGCTCGCTGTGGGTGAAACTGAGCGCCGCCGCACCAAACAGGAAGCGTACAACAAAGAACACGGGATTACCCCCACGGCAATTGTCAAAGGGCACCACAATCCGCTTTTAGAAAAACTGCGGGTGTCGGACAAATCTGAGGCCTATCAGGCCAAGGTCAAACTGGTGCCAGATAATGGCAACCTCGAAGATTTGCTCAAAACCCTCGAAGCAGAGATGCTTGCTGCGGCGGATATGTTGGATTTTGAAAGGGCCGTCGTGCTGCGCGACCAGCTCAAAGAATTGCAGCAGCTTCACAAAATGAGCCGGGCTTAGCCATGGCTGAATTGCGCACGATCCAAAAAGCAGAAGTCAAAGACTTTGTCGGCATTCGCTATTTGCTCGCATTGAGCGATCAATACGCCGTCATTCCCTACCCTTTGCGCTCACTGGGCCTGCAGAACGGCGATCAAGACCTGTTTATGCTCGTGATTGGCCCCACGGGCATCTTTCTGCTCTCTTACCATTTGATCTACAAACGCGAACAATCTCAGCATTACCTCACCCTCGCCTATGATATCGAGCGCAGCGCAGATATGCTTGAACACTATCTGCTGCGCTATCTCTCGGGCCTGCCGATGATTCGCCAAGCGATTGTGGTCCACGATGGCAATATTCAGGGCCAGGCCACTGAACGGGTCGGGTTCGTCGGTTGGAGCAAGTTGCGGGCCTGGGTCGAAGAAGGGCCCGTGCTCTTGGAGCCTGCAACCACACGCAAAATGCTTCAAGTGCTCAAGGCCGAATTGCTCTACCAGCGGGTCTTTCGCTACCAGATTCTGTGTGAAATTGACCGCTCACCGGGGCAGTTGCGCTATTTGGCCATGGACACGGTCGAAGATCGGCCCGTGGTTTTAAAAGAGGTCTTTTTGCCCCAGGGTGCTTCCCACGAAGACTCCCATGCTTTGATTCGCGGTGCCAAATTGGCACGGGAATTGCAGCACGAGAATATAGTCCAGGTTGAAAATATTGTGCCCCGCGAAGACCGGGTGTATATCGTCAGTGAGTGGTGCGAGGGCGCGATTTCGCTGCGCCAATACCTCGATGAGCACCCCGGCACCTTGCCGCTGACCACGGCGATTCAATTGATCAAAGACCTCTGTCAGGCCCTGATGGCGGCCCATGCCAAAGGCATTATCCACCGCAATCTAACCCCAGATAACCTGCTTGTCACTCCCGAACACAGGCTCAAGGTCTTCAATTTTGATGCCGCCAAAAAAGAGGGCATGCACACCTTGCAGAGCACGGCCCTGAAGAAACTGACCGAAGAAAACCCGTATGCCGACCCCGATTATGCCATTGGCACGCACCAAGTGGATCAGCGCGTGGACGTCTACTCTGTGGGGGTGATCTTCTACGAATTGTTAACCGGCAACAAACCCACCCACTACGATGAATTGCTCTGGGAGCCCCCCAGCAAGTTGATTCCAGGCTTACCGACATATATGGACCGCCTGATCGCCCGGGCCATCAAATTTGACAAAGACCAGCGCTACTCTACCATTCACGCTTTTTATTCGGCGCTTGAAAAAGGCACCAGTGATCTGATTGGCTCGCGCTATGAATTGTTGGGCAACGAGGTCCACAAAGCCCCCAATAGCTTGATCTTCAAGGCCCGTGATACCCAAACGGGCCAAATGGTGGCCTTAAAAAAATTGCTGGTGCCACCCACCACAGATTACCAAACCCGGCTTCAGACCTTGCAAATGACCCTTGACCCGCTTAAAGAACTCAAATACCTGCAGCACAACGCCTTGGTGCGTGTGATCGATACCCTGATCGAAGACGATGATGGTTATGTTGTGATGGAATGGGTCGAAGGGCGCAATTTGCGCGAGCATCTCAAGGCTTTGCCCAATCACGACGGTCTGCTGCCCGAAGAAATCCGCCACATTGGCCTGCAACTCTCAGATGTCCTGCATTATATCCACCAAGAGGGCTATGTACATGGGGATATTAAACCCGAGAACGTGATGCTCTCACAGGATTGGAAAGTCACATTGCTGGATTTTGTGCCCTGGAGCAAACACGAGACAGGCACGCTGCAAAAGATCCCCAAAACCACCCGTTACATGGCCCCCGAATTGCTCGAAGGCAGCCATGTGCCCGATGAGCAAACCGACCTCTTTGCCTTGGGGGTCTTGATGTATGAATTGTTGACTCACCGCTTTCCCTACGATTATGCCCAATTGCGCAGTCAGGGCAAAGGCGAGAGTGGGCCACGCCCGCTTCCACTGGATGAAAAAGTCCCCGAAGATTTGGCCCAAGTCGTGTTTAAAGCCCTGGCCTTTGAACGTGCCGAGCGCTATATCAGCTTTGAGTCTTTTCAAGCCGATCTGGAAAACAAATGTGATGTTTCTGAACCGCCCGCGCGCTTAGAGGCTGCAATTCAGAGCCGTTTAAAACCCAACAATCATGATGATATTCCCCGTTTGATCTGGGTTTCAGCGGGTCTGGCCGTGCTTTTGCTGGGGATTTACCTCTTTCAAGAAATTCACCAATGGGTCAATCCCTCAGATATTCCCGTTCTCAAGGAGATACAATATGAGTAAAGTCTGGTGGCTCTCTTCGGAGATCCTCTTAAAATCCCTGCCTGATGAAGACTATACCCGTCTTTTTCAATTGATGCATGTGGCACCCTACGACGCCAACCGCACGGTTTTCTCTTCCAGTTTGCCGGGTGACGTGATCTATTGCGTTCGCCAAGGCAGTTTGCGTTTTATCCAAAATACCCCCGCTGGCAGCACCCGGCGTCTGACCACTTTGAGCAAGGGGGATATGTTTGGCAGTTTGGATTTGGTTGACCAGGGCTTTCGAAGGGCCCAAATCTCGACAGAAACACCCGTGCAATTGTTGGTGCTGCGCAAACATTCGTATGAAAAGCTGATGAAGTTTTACCCTGCGATGAGTGCCCGTCTGGTGACTGTACTCAAAAATCATTTGAGCCAAAACTACCACCATCACCACGAATTGCTGGCCAAACAGAGCCGTTCCCGGATACTGAGGCTGATATATCACACCTTTGTTCATCCAGACTACCATCCCGAAGCCCAGACCCTGATGTCTTGCCCGTTGCGGGAATGGGCCGAATTGACTGGCAGCAGCAGTGAAGCCGTTGAATTGGTGATGGAGAGTTTGGAAGAACAGAAAATTATTCAAATCAAAGGCAATGGTGTGCGTCTCTTGGCGCCAGCCATGCTTTTGGCACAGTCCCGCCCGTGAAAGTCCCTCACCTCACTCGGCTTTTCTTGCTCGTGGTCGTGTGGCTGGGGTTGGGAAATGCCTCATTTGCTGCAGACTACCTCTCCTGGCCCAACTTGACAGGTTTTGCCCGCTACAGTCCCCACGGAAGCAAAATTATCCGTCTCTCTGACCGTACCCTGGAACTCTGGTCGGGCAAAGAGCCCAAACGTCTTCGGCGCATGGGCGTGTCACAACCCCTGGTAGATGCCCAATACAGCCACGATGGTCGATTCCTGGTTGCGGGCAGCGAATCTGGGGTTTATACCGTCTGGCGCAGCTCGGATTATAAGCGCATTTTTGAACTCAAAGACCCCTCTGAAGGCCGCTCCAATCAGCCCTTTACACTCAGTCCCGATGGCAACTATCTGACGGTCTGTAAACTCTTTGAACGGACTGAAAACAAAAAACAGTGGCTGGATTTTTACCTGCATATTTGGGATCTCTCCAATGGCCGCAAGGTTGATACCATTTTTGTCTCACGTACCCCCAACCGCATGCCAGGGCATTTTCCTGTGGTCAGTGTTGCTTGGCACCCCCTTGGGCGTTTTCTCACGACTGCGATGGAATGGGATCAGGGCGAAGGCAAAATTACCCCCACCTTTATTCAGGTTTTGGATCTCTGGCAGGGCCGTTGGATCTATTGGGTGCCGGGTGCACCTCCGGCAGAATACAGCCAGAATGGCGAATTCTTTGCATTTTTAAGTCCTGTCGATGCCAGCCCAAGCCCCAAATGGCAAATTTCACTCTGGAATACCCGAGTAGACCTGTTCAAAACTCTCAAACCCAAAGGTGATCTTTCCATCGATTCGGGTTTAACCGTCAGTGCCAAAGGCAATTTGCTGGCGTATCTCGTGGCCTATTCCAATAATCAAAAAGCGGTGTTTGTGCATTCCACCCGCGATCTGAGTCTCAAAGCCCAGTTTCGCATTTCAGATTCAGCTGACAGTTTGTCGATCAGTCCCGACGAATCGACCTTGTTGGTTTCGAGCTTTTCAGATCCTACCTTTGTGGTCAGGGTTTATTCCCTCCCCAAGCGCTGATTTATGGGGCAAGCGCGCAAATTCTCCACCTGGCTGGTGATACCCCTCTTCGCACTTTTGCTCAATTGCCAGGGACCTCAGGGCACGCCGCCTGAACGGCAATTTAAGGTCAATCCCGAAGACCTGATCAAATTTCGCCCCCCGGATGTCGGACCTGCGATTCCCAGTCCCCTGCGCTTTGAGGAACCTGTGGCGGTCTCCTCGTATTTGCCTGTCAACAAACGCGCAGCAGATGTTTTGCGCACCCCCAATGGTTACCACCGCACCCGCCTCTTTCAATTGAGTGAAGGCATTCTCTTTAAACAGTACGAAATCAAAGGCAAAAGCAGTGTGCCCCAGGTTACGATTCGCGCACTGCGGATTGAGCCCCGGGCCTTTTCCAAATTGCAGGTCTTGTTTTCAGATACCGCCAAACGCCCATTGTATTTTTACAAAGTGGCCCAGCGCAAACAGACCATGGCCATTATGAACTGGGGTTTTTTTGGCACGATTCCCGCTGGCGATGTCTTGGGCTTGCGTTGCAGCAGACAGGGCCTGAGCTGCAAGTCAGGGATGTTTTACAACTCCGAAAAACGCACAGGCAAGCGAACGGATCGGCGCTATTTGCTCACGATCAACCGCCGCAATCAGGCCCAAATTCAACGCGGTGGATTGGGCCCACAATCCCATAAATGGTTCAAAATGGCAATGGGAGGCGGCATTTTGCTCTTTGACCGCGACCTCGCTTCCCACCTGTGGTTGGCCACAGGCCGCAAACATTATAATTCTCTCTTTGCCAGCCCGCGTTTTAACGAAGCCTCGATTGTCTCCCCTGGCCAGGCCGGTGATGTGCGCCGCAGCGCGCCCCGTTCAGCCATGGGCATTATGGCCGATGGTTCGCTGGTCTATATGCAAATTGGCGAAGGCAAATACCGCCTCAAATCGGGGGCCACCCCCGCCCGTTTGGCCGTGCTGATGAAAGAGCTGGGCTGCATTCGTGCGTTGATGTTTGATGGTGGCGGCGCCCCCGTGATGGTGGTGCGCACCAAAAAGGGGCAGATGTTAAGCCACACCCACCCCGAACACAGCCGAACCTCAAATTATTTTTATAACTATAGTTTTTTGGTGCTGACACACTGAGCGTGTGGGTTTTGTATCTATCTCGCCATCAAACTCGCCAAGCCCAGAAGCATTCCAATGCTGACCACATCCGTGGCCGTGGTCAGAAAAATACTCGACGCCGTAGCTGGGTCAGCCCCGAGTTTTTTGAGGGTCAGGGGCACCACCGCCCCACAAACCCCGCTGATGATACAGCTGCCAATCATGGCCAAAAACACCACCAGACTGAGGATCAGTGCTTTGGGAGAATGCTGACCTGTGGCCACCACATACATGCCTGTGGCTGCCACCAGACCTACCAAAAAACCATTGAGCAAACCCAAAAGGGCCTCTTTTTTCATCAGCTTATTTTCGTTGATCGATTTTAAATTGCCCAGGGTCAGCTCTCGCAGGGTAATCGCCAGGGCTTGGCTGCCCGTATTGCCCGACTGCCCGGCCAGCACAGGCATAAATATCGTGAGCACCAATAGTTGGTTGATGGTGTCCTGAAAGAGTCCCACCACAGCAGCGGCAATAAACGCAGTCACCAGATTGATTTGTAACCAGGGGTGGCGTAAGCGCAAACTGCGGAACCAGTGTGTTGCCAAACGCTCTTCTTTTTCAACCCCCACCATGGCCCCTGGCAGGGCGGTCAATTCAAACGATTGTTTTTGCTCGGCGATCAGCTCGTCGTAGAGGCGATTGACCTCTAATATTTTTTGTTCAAGTGCAATACTGTGATCTTTTGCTTGCCGATGTAAGAGACGCACTTCGAGCATATTGTGAACGCGTGCCAAGACCTCGCTCAGATCAAAGGGCTTGCTGATAAAGTCTTTGGCACCCACTTGCAAGGCCCGCAATTTGTGGCTGGGTTCGGAAGTGACCACCAGCACGGGTAAATAGCCTTCGGGGTCAATCTCTTTGAGCGCTTCCATGACCGAAAAACCATCCATGCCGGGCATGATCAGATCTAAAAGAATCAGGTCAAAATCCTGTTCTTGCTGTAGATCGCAGACCGTAAGGGGATTTTGGGTTGCATGCAAGTGCGTATAACCTGCCTCACTCAACATGCGTTTGAGCAGCAGTACATTGGCTTCGCGATCATCCACAATCAGAATCTTGGCATTGAGGATATCTGATGGATTAACCATTTTGGGAATTCATTTCTCTGTCTGCAAATTGCAGGGCCATATTCAAAATCTCGATAAATTCAGTCACAATGATCGGTTTCGTGACATAGCGATAAAAGCCCGCATTCATGGCTTTTTGAATGTCTGGTGGCATTGCGTTGGCACTCAGCGCAATGACCGGAATATGCTGTGTGGCTGGGTTTGCACGCAGAATTTGCAGGGCTTCCACCCCATTGATATCCGGCAGGTTGATATCCATCAGAATCACCGCGGGCAGTGCTTCAATTGCCAGGGCTATGCCACTTAGACCATCGACAGCGGTCAGCAGATGGAGTTCGGGGCTGCGAGCGATGATCAAGGTGATCAATTGCATATTGGCAGGGTTGTCTTCGATATACAGCAAGGTGTGCTCTTTTTTTTCGAGTGGGCTTGCGGGTTGAAGTATATCGGGGGGCAATGCCTCTGTTTCAGGGGCGGGGGCTTCCACCTCGTTGAGTTCAAATTGAAAGACACAGCCTTCTCCGACCGTGCTAATGACAGAGACGGTTCCGCCCATTAACTCTACCAATTGTTTAGCCACCACAAGACCAATGCCGGTTCCCTCTGTGCCACTGCTTTCTTGGCCCAGTCGGTTGAAAGGCATAAAGAGTTGGCTGATTTGTTCTGGGCTTAAACCATCTCCTGTGTCTTGGATACTCACCCTGACACGCCCAGGTGTAGGGGTGGAGTAATCCACATCTACCCTGCCATTTTTGCAATTGTATTTGATCGCATTGGAAAGAAAATTGAGCAAAATTTGTTTGATGCGGGTCCAATCGCCATTCACATAACAGGGTTGCTTAAACACTGGGAAGAGGATTTGAATTCCTTTTTCTTTGGCTGTATGCTCTGTCATACTTTGGCATTCAAGCATAATTTCTGAAAGAGAAACGGCTTCCAAACAGAGGGGAACTTGGCCTGATTCAATCTTTGCCAGATCGAGAATTTCATCAATCAGGTGCAGCAGATGCCAGCCCGCTTTGAGGATGTGTTCGATACTCTCTTTTTGGTTGGCATAAGTGGGAGCAAGATCGGAGGCCATCAATTGGGAAAAACCCAGAATGGCATGTAAAGGGCTGCGCAGCTCGTGGCTCATGCTCGAAAGAAATTCAGATTTGGCCAAATTGGCTTTTTCGGCAAAGGTTTTGGCCAACGCCAGTTCGGTATTTTTTTCTTGCAGAATATCTGAAAGCACTTTGAGCGCCAGATGGTTTTTGACCCTCGCCAAGACAATCGGGGGGCTGATCGGTTTGGTGATATAGTCAGCGGCGCCGAGTTCCAGGCCTTTTTTTTCATCTTCCATCTCCGTTTTGGCGGTCAAAAAAATCACAGGGATATGGCTGGATTGGGGCGAACTTTTGAGCCGCCGACAGACCTCATAACCGTCCATGCCTGGCATCATGATATCCAGTAAAATAAGGTCTGGGGGAGAGTCTGAACAGGCGATTTTGAGGGTTTTTTCGCCATTGGTGGCGACTTTGACCTTGTAGTGATCTTTGAGCAAATTGTTCATCAGAGTCAGGTTCTCGGGAGTGTCATCGACGACCAAAATGGTGGCCTTTGGATTGGATTCAGTTTTGTCTGACATCATGGATTATACGGAGACCTTTCACAGGCGTTTTTAAGGGCAAGCTGTGCGGCCTCAAATTCATAGGCCTGAATCTTGTCCTTGATCTGTTGGTAAGTATCGGGGAAAGCGGTATTCAGGAGGTTTTCATTGGCTGCTAAGACATCTCCCGCTGCAGCATCAGCGTCAGACAGCAGTGCTTGCAATTGCACACAGATCACTTTGAGTTTTTCCGGATCCACTGCGATAGCCGACAAGCTTTCGACCTGGGGCAATTTCCTTTCAAGTTGATCGATTAAGCTGTCGAGTCTTTTTTTAAGTACCTTGATATGTCCATCGATGGCATATTTGGGCTTCTCTTCTTTGATGGCCCGCTCAAGCTTTTCTGCCACTGCTTGCAGTGCTGTTGCACCAATATTGCCCGAGACCCCTTTGAGTGTATGGGCAATTCGCTCAGCCAATTTCCAGTCCTGAAGGGCCATCGCGGCATCAATTTCTGCAGGGACCGATCTCTGTCCTTCGACAAATTGACGCAGAATCGAGAGATAGAGCGAAGACTTGCCCATAACACGGCTCAGTCCCAAGTCCATATCCAACCCTGAGATTTGAGTCGGTAATTCCGTTTTTGCCTGGACGGGCTGTTTTGCCCTGACAAAGCTGGCGTCGATTTCCCGCGCTGGAATCCATTTTAAGAGCGCTTTCCAAAGATCTTCGGGTTCGATCGGTTTGGCCACATGATCATTCATGCCTGCAGCCAGACAGCGCTCGCGATCGGCCTGCATGGCATTGGCCGTCATGGCCACCACTGGCAGGTCTTTGAAACGCGGATCTTTGCGAATTTCGAGGGTGGCACTTACGCCATCCATAATCGGCATTTGCATATCCATCAACACGATATCATAAGGGTGGGCTTTGACTTTTTCGACAGCGATCCGCCCATTTTCTGCCACATCGACAGAGAAGCCCGCATCGCGCAATAATTCACAGGCCACTTCTTGATTGATTTGATTGTCTTCAACCAAGAGAATTCGGGCCCCCTGCAAAGGCGTCAATAATTCGAAAGTGGCATTGGGCAAGTCTTCCCGGTGAATCGGTAGTTTGAGTTTATCGCCAATGATGCGCACGATGCCATCGAACAACATCGAGGCACTCACCGGTTTGATCAAGACATCGTTTAAGCCAATTTCTTTGGCAACGGCAATCACCTCTTCCCGTCCATAGGCCGTCACCATAATCATCAGGGGCCTGTGATTGAGTGGCAGGTGCTTTATCAAACGACCTGTTTCAATCCCATCCATTTCCGGCATTTGCCAATCGAGAAAGACAATTTCATAGGGATTGCCCTCGGTATCTGCCTGACCGACGAGGGAGATAGCCACAGGGCCAGATTCAGCCAGATCGACCTTAAAGCTCATATTGCCCAACAGCTCGCCCATCACCAGCCGTGCATTTTCGTTGTCGTCGACCACCAGCACACGTTTGCCCTGCATATTGTGCGAAAGCACCATGGGCTGTTGTTGTTCCAGCCCCTTGCCAAAGCAGGCTGTGAACCAAAATGTGCTGCCTTTACCAGGCTCACTCTCGACGCCCACTTCGCCCCCCATCAATTCAGCCAATTTTTTGGAGATTACCAGCCCCAGGCCTGTCCCGCCAAATTTGCGTGTGGTTGAGGTGTCGGCCTGAGAAAAGCTCTGAAACAAACGCCCGATTTGTTCTTCGCTGAGGCCAATGCCAGTGTCGCGTACAGCACAATAAAGGATGACCTCATTTTCAGTTTGCTGTTTGAGTCGCAAGACAATATCGATCTCACCCTGTTCGGTAAATTTGACAGCATTGTTGAGGAAATTGATCAGAATTTGGCCAAAGCGCAAGGGGTCGCCGATCAGGTGAGCGGGAAGGTGTTTGTCCACGTCAAAGACCAGCTCCAGCCCTTTGGCTGCTGTTTTTTCGGCAATCAGGCTGGCCACACTGTCTAACACTTTCTCGACTTCAAAATCCGTGTGTTCGACCAGCAATTTACCCGCTTCGATTTTGGAGATATCGAGAATATCGTTAATAATGCTCAATAAATGCCGACCAGAATCTTGGATCTTCTTAATATTTTCGCGTTGATGTGGCACCAACTCACTTTTGAGTGCCAAATAAGAGATCCCAATAATGGCATTCATTGGGGTGCGAATCTCATGGCTCATATTCGAGAGAAAATCGGATTTGGCCAAATTGGCTTTTTCTGCCAACAGCGTGGCTTTTTCCAGCTCGCTGTTCTTTTCTTTGAGCATTCTTTGCACAGCATACTCCCCTGTCACATCGCGAAAGACCAAGACTGCCCCGATGACTTTTTCTTCGCGGTCGCGAATCGGCGCACAACTGTCTGCAATGGCAAATTCTTCGCCCATGCGGTTGATTAAAATGGTGTGGTTGAGCATGCCTTGAACCGTTCCCAATCGCAAGGTTTGATGGATTGGGATCGGCGTGGGGAGACGTGTTTCTGCATTGATAATCTCAAAAATGGCTTCGACAGGTTGTGCCAGAGCCTCACTTTGGCTCCAGCCGATCAGTGCCTCTGCCCGTGGGTTTAAAAGCGTGATGCGCCCTTCTGCATCTGTCACCAAGACGGCATCATCGATCGAATTCAGCGTTACTGTCAGTTTTTCTTCACTGCTCTGCAAGGTCTGATTGACCTTCTGCAATTGTTGATTGAGGTTTTCTTGCATTTCAAGGGAATGCTGTGTTTCGAGGTAAACCAAGTTCTTAAGCCGAAACTGGCTTTCGCGATAGAGAAAATAGCCAAAAATCAGGGCAAAGAGCAATACCATCAGACTGGCGACGATAATGACCAGAAAGAGCAAAAACATATTTGCTTGAAATTGGGCGTCATGGTCGGCCCAGGTGTTCTCTTCAAGCGCAATAAAATCCTGCATTTCAACCCGGATGGCATCCATCAGGCGTTTGCCCCGGCCTTGGTTTACATGATTGAGAACTTCCTGCATCTGTTGTTTTTTGCGTAAATCAATCAGCTTGGCCATTTCTGCTCGTTTGGCATTGATCAGGGGCAAAAGCCGATCCAGATTTTTCTGTGCAGCAGGAACCAGGGATAATTGACGCAATTCTTTGAGGTGGACGGGAAGCTGTTTGTCTACGGCCAAATAGGGTTCAAGAAAAACGCTTTTTCCGGTCAGCAAGTAGCCGCGCTGACCTGTTTCGGCATCACTTAATTCAAGCGCCAGATTATTGGCTTTATTTAAGAGCAAATGGGTATGTTTGCGTTCGGCACCGGCTTCTTCTATCTGGCGAAAGGTCCAGAACAGGCCGAGTACCAAAAGTGCGACTGTCAAACAGATCAGAGACAGTGTAAGACTGATTCTATGGGCTTTTTTCATGGGGACACGGCCTTTGGCTAGATGCCTTTTTTTATGGCGAAAGAGATGCTCTCTGAAGCAATTTGAGCTAAATTAAATCTAAAAATGAAATTGAAGAGAATGTTTAAAATAGAGAAAGGTCAAACAGGATTGTAAAAAAAATAAATTTGACCTAAAAATAAAATAATTATAAATAAATATTAGCATATTTATCTAAATAAATCGTATTTTTTTGTGAATAAAAATGTTTGATACAGATCAAGAACGGGTTTGAAAAAAAGCAGAGAAAGCCACAAGTCCTATCAGAGAGTGGACTTGTGGCTATCATTTTTTTCAATCGGAGCCCTTGCGCCTGGGGTTCGCCGTTCGCAAGTTTAGGCTTGATTCAGCTTTTGAAATTTAAGGCTGTGCTTTGATCCATGCCATGGCCCCGTCAACGGAGGGGGCTTCAACGCGCTGCACACCGCGGGTGTGTTCGGTATCGGTATTCACCGAGATTTCTGTGGCAGCGGGATTGATCGTCACGAAGTATTTTGCGCCCGTCCAGCCCAGAGCAGCAAAACGATCGGCATCAATCATGGCCTGAACCTCAGGGCCAAAACTACCTGTGGCACTACCCGGGTCAAAAATCCAGGCTTTGCCCCGGCTTGCTTTGATGTGGTTGATGCCTTTGACAAAAACAGCTTTGCGGAATGATTCCAGTTCAACATCGTAATCACTCCAGCTTTCGAGAACGGTGAGAATCTCAGGGTGCCAAGAGACATCCAGTTTGCC
This sequence comes from Candidatus Blackallbacteria bacterium, assembly GCA_051715345.1. Classification (GTDB taxonomy): domain Bacteria; phylum Cyanobacteriota; class Sericytochromatia; order UBA7694; family UBA7694. Next base: position 203,831 of record JBPXJQ010000054.1, on the reverse strand, counting down.
ATCTATGCTGGTAATATTCACAGGCTATATTTCCTTTTTTAAGCTTTGGTCTGGGAGTTTTGAGCCGACAAAGCTCATTTTAACACAGGCCTCAAAGCCAATCAAAAGTTGGGAAGTTGCGCGGAGACGAGAAAAATCGGGTAATCAACGCCTGCTTTGTTGACTGTGTGCACGGTTTCAAATTCAATTTGCTCAAAGCCGTGTTGCCTGAGCAGGGACTGAATTTCCTGGGGATCAAAGCCTGCGTGAAAAACCCCTTCTGCTTCAGGGGGATGAAAATTGCCATCCTCTGACACCAAATCTGCCAGCGCCAATTGACCGCCTGGTTTAAGATGTTTTACGAATTGCTGAAACAAATGTGAGGTGTCGTCCACATGGTGTAGCGCCATGGCAGAAATAATCACGTCAAAGGTCTGATTTAAAGGCGTTTCTAAAATATTCTGGCAAACGGTTTCTACTTTGCCTTGGAGTCCTGGTTTGGCCTTTAATTGGGCCAGCATGGCTGGCGAAGTATCTACAGCAAAAACCTGGGCCACATAGGGAGCCACATGCCCACTTAAGAGCCCTGTGCCTGCCCCAAAATCCATCACCTGCATCGATTCTGAAAAAGGGATCCTTTTTAACAGGGCTGTGCCAATGCCGTTTGAGAGTGTGCGGACTCTTTCTTGGGCATCCCAGTCTTGGGCTTTGTCTTGAAATAAATCTGTCATATGCCTTTAAAACCTGACCTTTGTTTTTGATTTACAAATATACCATACCCCCCATCCTAATAGAGAAGGTCTAAAGGATGGCCTCAGATTAATCTGAGGGTTTTTGGGGTACACTGTGGGTATAAATTTGTTTTTAACATATGTATAGATGAGGCGCCATTTTTAACATGACCATTGCCAGTTTTAACCCCGCCACCGAAGCCCTGATCCAGACCTATCCCGCTCACAGCGCTGACGAAGTTGAGATGCAACTCAAACAGGCCCAAGAGACTTGGCAAATCTGGAAGCGCACAACACTGGCCGAAAGATCCGAAAAAATGCGGGCCCTTGCGGCTTTGATGCGCGAACGCAAAGAGCAATTGGCTCTCTTAATGACCATGGAAGTGGGCAAACCGATTACCGCGGCCCGTGCTGAAATTGAGAAATCTGCCTGGGTCTGTGAATACTACGCAGATAATGCCGAATCGATGCTAAAACCGGTTCCTGTAGAGGCCGGAGGCCGCAAATCTTATGTGACTTACAACCCGCTGGGTGCTATTTTGGCAATCATGCCCTGGAATTTTCCCTTTTGGCAGGTCTTTCGCTTTGCCGCACCGGCCCTGATGGCAGGCAATGTGGGGGTACTCAAACACGCTCCCAATGTACCGGCCTGTGCCTTGGCGATTGCAGATTTGTTTATCCAAGCCGGTTTTCCCAAAGGGGCCTTTAGCAATATATTCTTGGAAAACGAAGCGGTGGCGCCTGTGATTGCCCATCCCGTAATTCAGGCTGTGACACTCACAGGCAGCACCCGTGCAGGCAAAGCCGTGGCAGCCCAAGCGGGAGCCGCGCTCAAAAAAACCGTGCTGGAACTCGGGGGCAGCGATCCCTATTTGATTCTGGAAGATGCAGATCTTGCGCAAGCTGCCCAGATTTGTGCCAGCAGCCGTTTGATCAATGCGGGTCAAAGTTGCATTGCCGCCAAGCGCTTTTTGGTGGTCGAAGCTGTGCGGCCCGAATTTGAACGGCTTTTGGTGGACGCTATGTCTCAAGCAGTCATGGGTGATCCCTATGCTGAAGACACCACACTTGGCCCCCAGGCCCGCGCCGATTTGCGCGAGGAACTGGTGAGACAGGTCAAAACAAGTATTTCTCAGGGGGCGCGGCTGCTTTTGGGCGGCGAAGTTCCTGATGGCCCCGGCTTTTATTATCCACCCACGGTTTTAACCGATGTCTACCCTGGTATGGTGGCCTTTGAAGAGGAGATCTTTGGTCCTGTGGCGGCGATTGTGCCTGTCAAAGACGAGGCTGAAGCGATTCAATGGGCCAATCAATCGGTCTTTGGTTTGGGAGCGGCGGTTTTTAGCCGCGATCTCGAAAAAGCTGAGCGCATTGCGGCTGAAGAACTCGAAGCCGGTTGCTGCTTTGTAAATGCCTTTGTGGCCTCTGATCCGCGTTTGCCTTTTGGGGGGATCAAAGAGAGTGGCTATGGCCGCGAGTTGGCGGATATTGGCCTGCGTGAGTTTGTGAATACCAAAACTGTATTTGTGAAATAACCCCGATGCTGAAAATCAAAACCAGCTTGATTGCTTCAGCCCTTTTACTGGGGCTCGTTCCAGCGGCACTGGCAGGAGGGAAAATGCTGCCCATTGTCGATTATTTAACCCGTCATGCAGGCCAAAAAGTGACGATCTATGGCCGCTTAACCGATGAGATTCATCAACACATGGTGATGCCGCCGCCTTCGCATCAAAAAATCGCCTATCTCAGGCCCGATATCGGGGGGCAAATGGTGATTTATTTGGTCAAAGAGGCGCCTGCTTGTCAGGGGCCACTCAAACTGGTTGGCCAGGTGGTAGAATTGCGCGGCTCCAGCAAACGTCCTGGGGAGCCGCCCAGCAAAGTGGATCAGACCTATGTCGAACACCAATTAAGGGTTGAGACCAGCCTCTGCCTGCCTGATCAAGGGCTTGAGGCTGACCTGCGGCTGTTGGGCTTGGAAGAGGCCAGTTTGGCCCAGAAACAAAAAGCCCGCGACAGATTGTACCAAGGCGGGAAAAATGCCATTCCACTCTTAATTGGCCATCTGCACGATCTGCGCGTTTATGAAAAAGGCAAAACATTGCCCCCACCCCTGAATGCCCCTGTCCACGCCTCTTCTGCGCCCCCCCTAGTAGTCAATACCCCTGTCTCTCAGGTGGCCAGTGAGCTGCTCTATCAAATCATCACCCCTCTATACAGCTCTGCTTATGCCAGTCGGGGCAAGGTCTACAACAGCGATCTTTTTCTTGTCAAAGACTGGGAAAAATGGTGGGCCAAAAACCAGCACAAGTCTTTGGCCCAGATTCACACCGAACTCAAGCCCAAAGTGGACAGGTATTGGCAAAGCAAAGGCACTGTCCAAATTTTGGATTAAATCCCACCCTTAAGGCACAACCACTTTGAGCGGCGTGCCCACGGTCAAGGCATTGCCTGCAGGATCGAGAACCGAGGTCACACCATTGATTTGGATTTCGTTGCCTGAGGCAAAGAGGGTTTTGTCATGTTCTGCGGGTAATTGCAGTAAAACCCGTGAGTGGCTTGGATCGGTCTGGTCGTATACGACCAGACCCCCCAATTCATACCAGGTCCCTGAAAAGAGCGTGGGTTCAAGACTGCTGGGTTTGAGTATCAAAACCCGGTAATTTTTGGCGGCATTGCGCGCTGTGGCATTGCCCTGATTACCTGGATATTCAGCTGGGGCCTGCAATTCAGCGCCAGGTAAGTTAAAAAAGTCAGCCATGCCTCCGGCAATCACACGGGTCTTGGCTGAATACCAAACTGGTTTGTTATAACTCAGGCGCAGAACGGGCGGATTCGTGGCGGTAGCGGCTTGAAAGTCCAGGGTTTTGAGGCCAAAAGGGGTGGTATCTTGGGCGATCGTAAATACCAGGGATTGGCTGGGAGCCGAGTTCAGCAGGCGAAACCAGTCCTGATCGCGGCTGGCGCCGGTTTTATCTGCCAAACCCTGACTGCCCCTTTCGGGCGCATTAAAGCTCAAGACAACCATCGGAAAATCTTGGTTGTTGTTATTGGCGGGATAGCCGTGTCCAGGTTTAAATTTCAGGCTGACGGCGGTATCTCCCACGTTCCAAACAAAGTCAAAGGCTTCTGCGGTCCAGATCAAGCTGCCATTGGGCTGATTGACATCCCCAGAACCACTCATGCTGGGTTGCCCAGAGAGGTGATCGACCCGCAGTTTCTGTTCTTTAAAAGAGCGGATCGCGACTGTCTTTTCAAAGCTTGAGCGATCGACGGGTTCACTGAAGGTCAGCTTCAGGGCTGTGTCGAAAGCCAATTGGGTGCCTGTTTTTAATTCAGGCAAGACGGCGATCACCTCGGGCGCATCTTCCAGGGTCACTCCCCGGCTGATATCCATCGAACTGCGGATATATTGGTCTGTGGCCAAGCGGTAATCTTCTTCGTTGACGCCAAAGTCAAAGCGATTGGCAAAGGGATGGCCGAGCGCCCCGATTTTTAAAACCTCGATCCGTGTTCGCGACGCTCTTTGAGGATAAGAGGCATGGATCTTAATCAAAGCGCCGCTGGGAGCGTTTAATTTGTAGCTGCCAGAGGCATCTGTTAGGGCCTCTTCGCTATAGGGGGAAAAACCCTCTAAATTAAACTCCACCCGCACTTTGGCCCCTTGCAGGGGGGAGCCCTTTTCGTCAAAGACCCGGCCATTGAATGTGTCAAGAAACAGGCCCTGACCTTGCCAGGGAGTACCCACAGGGGTCGGCACTGGGATCAAAGACGGCAGAGCCTGGGGCTCAAAGGTCACTGTTGGGGTCGGAGTGGGTTGCGGCACGTCACTGGGAGTGGGACTCGGCAGCGGCGTGGGCTCTGGGGTGATCACCGGTGTCGGCAATGGGCTGGGCGTAGGAGTGGGACTGACCGGGGCACTCACCACCTGCGCTTGGCAGGCTGTGAGTGTGAACGTGAGGGCCAAAGCCCAGAGATAAGATTTTTGCATAAACGACCTCAAAGAAGTGACATTGAACAGGTTTAACTTAAAATTCCACGGGCCGGTTGGCATAGGGAAACCAATAATCTTTGGCTTCCATGACATAGTCCAAATGCACGTGTTTGGGTTCACGGAAGCATTCCAAGCCCTCTGCACCGAGTTCGCGGCCAATCCCACTGGCACGCATGCCGCCAAAAGGAGCCGCCTCGTTGTCTGTCAGGGGATCGTTGATCCAGAAACTCCCCGCCTTGATATTCTCCATGGCTTTCATGGCCGTGTGCAGGTGGTTGGTGTAGATCGTGGCCCCGAGACCATATTCCGAGTCATTGGCCATTTCAATCGCGTGGTCGGCATCTTTGGCACGGAAGATATTGATCACCGGCCCGAAGAATTCTTCGGTGGTGGCCATGCCCCCGTGTTTGACATCCACAAAGACCGTGGGTTGCAGGAAATGGCCTTTGAGCCCATTCGGACTGAAGCGTTCTCCGCCGACCAAGAGGGTGGCCCCTTCGGCTTTGAGCCGGGCAATTTGGCTTTCGAGCAAATTGAGGGCGTCCGCGCTGATCACGGGCCCCATGTCGGTGCTGGTATCGAGGGGGTCTCCAACCTTCACTTTGGCCACCTGCTCAAGCACTTTGCGGATAAATTCATCGGCAACAGCTTCTTCGACGATGATGCGTTTGGAGGAGGTACAAACCTGGCCCGCATTGAGCAAACGGGCCCAGACAGCACCTTTGACGGCCACATCCAGATCGGCATCGGCAAAGACCACCAGCGGGTCGATGCCCCCGAGTTCGAGATTGATCTTTTTCAATTGTTCGCCTGCGGCTGCTGCAATTTTGCGGCCCACAGGGGTAGAGCCTGTAAAAGCGATCATGTCGACGTGTTTGTGGCGTACCAACATGTCGCCGGTCACGCCATCGCCCGTGATCAAATTGAAGACCCCGGCGGGCAGATCCGAAAAACACGCGGCCAGCATCAGGCTCGAAAGCGGATTCTGGTGTGGGGGCTTGACCACCACTGTATTGCCGCAAGCCAGAGCGGGGGCTATTTTCCAAGCGCTGAGTAGCAAGGGGAAATTAAACGGGGCGATACAGGCCACCACGCCAAAGGGCTCGCGCACAGTGAAGTTGATCTGATGGGGAGCGACAGGCGGGAAGACCACGCCTTTGCTGACACGGATCACCTCCCCATAATAGCGAAAACAGGCAGCCACCCACTCGACACAGTCTTTGGCTTCGATCAGCGGCTTGCCCGTCTCTTGGGTCAATAAACGGGCCAACTCTTCGGTTTTGGCGCTCACCCGCTCGGCCACATGGTGTAACATGTGGGATTTTTCGCTTTCGGGGGTTTTCCACCAACTGTGCTGGGCGGCTTTGGCGGCTGCCACAGCTGCGTCGACATCCGCCTGGCGGCAATTGGGTACACTTCCGAGATGCTCCAAGCTGGCAGGGTTGTGAATCTCCAAGTTGAGATCAGACTGGGCAGAAACGGCTTGACCGTTGATAAAAATCGCTTTCATGGGTGAGCATCCTTTCGTGAGCCAAAGAATATGAACGACAAGAAGGTATTCTACCCTGTAAACGGCCCCATTCAAAACCGGGGTGAGTAGCGGAACAAACTGTTTGCAAAGTTGAGCAGGGCAAGTGCAATGTTATAATCGAGTCATCATGCTGAAATTTCAAGGAGTCACGAATGGATATTCGCAATTCAGGAATGCAGAACTTTCAAAACCTGCGCTTTAACAATGCAGGCGGACGCGCTGCCATTCAAAGCACAGCTCCCACCCAAGACAAAGTGATGGACTTGACCAACCCAGAAAATATGCAAGCCGAACTCAATACCCAAGATGTTCAGTTTGTCAGGCTCAAAGCCGATAAAAAAGAGTTTTTCTTTGATCTCAGCCAAATGAGCCCGGAGCAAAAGCAGGGCTTAATCCAAGATTTAAAAGCCAAAGTGGGCACCGCCCTCAGTCGCCAACAATTTGACCCTGATAAGTTTTTCGATTTGACCGCCTCGGGCAAAATTGAATACGCTGTCCGGACTGAAAATTTTTCCACCCTTACGACGGAGATTCTAGACGCCCAGGGTATTCTGGATAAATCCATGAGTGGAAAAGGGGTTCCTGAGCTGAATAATCAGGCCTTTGCGGTCATGAATGGCAACTACACCACCCAAGCGGGTGAAGGGGTGCCCGTGCGCAATGCGCTGACAAAAGAAGATGTTCCTGCAGATGCCCGAGTGGGAGATCAACACAAACCCAGCGAATGGTATAACGGCTTTCAAGTCATGACCAATGGTCAGGGCCAACAGGAAGTCAGTCTCTATCTGCGGGATAAAACCCAGGCGGTTCCACCCGCCATTAAAGATTTGACCATCGCCAATTACCAACAGATGTTAAAAAATGATTTTAACTTTCAAGGCGCCGTGAAATTTATTCAAGCCAAAGCCACAAAAGCATTGCCCCCGACCGCAACCCCTGCAGAAGTCAGCGCCAAAGCTGAGAGCATGTTTATCGAAGCGGTGGGCCAAAAATTTGTGGGGGGCCATCCGAGTTTAAACCCAGAACAATTAAAGACAGTCGCTCAACATGTCTGGAGTTATGCCAGTACGGGGGCAGATACCGATGGCAAAGTAGATATCGCCAAACTGCAAGGGATGATGCGGGTCTTGGATCCCGAAATCCAACGTTCAGGCAATAACAATGGGACCGGTGAGCTGTTCAGTTTAGACGGGCCTGGCGGAAAAGTCAGCATCCGCAAAGGGGATGAGTTTCATGGCCGCTCAACGATCTTACAAACCCGCCATTTGATGGCCGACTTGGTCACCCAGAGTTCAGAATTACAATTTACCTCCCAGCCAGATAAAATCCCAGGTTTACAGGGATATCAGGAGTCTTTGATCCTGGTCGACAATAGCTCTTCTATGGGCAATGATACCCAGTTTTTAGCCCAGATCTTAAAAACCAGCGGGATCGATGGAAAAATTGCCGTGGGCACCTTTATCGATAAAGCCAGCCCGATGGAATGGTCAGACAAAACGGGCAATGAAACAAATGGTCCGGTGTTTATGAAGCCCGCCGAAAGCATTGCCCTCTTAGACAGACAGGGCAATGCCCACAATCAAGCCTATGGTCCTGGCGCTAATCCCACAGCTTCACCGGGTTCCGCTTTTGCCATCGAACCGGAAAACAAGGGCTCTGACTCCGTTTCTGCCAATGTCGATGTGAAGGTCAACGGCACCTATCACACGGTGAAAGCCACCTGGAATGAAAGCCACATGCGGGAATCAGGCATAGAAGCGGGGATTCAAGCCTTGGCCAATTTGCCGGATATGCCTCCGAGTGCGGATGGCAAATACAGCAAACAAATGGTTTTGGTGACTGACGAAACCGATGCGGCAGATCCTAAACGTTTGGCCTTGCTTCAAAGTAGGGCCCAGAAAAAAGGCGTTGATGTGAAAGTCATGGTGATCAATTCTCAAACCCAAAGTGTCAGAATGGTGAACGTCAGTCTAATTACCGATCAACAGCGCCAAGCGGCCACCCAAGACACCGTGACAGAAACCTTGCAAAGCAAAAAATCAGGACTGAAAAATGAGAATCAAATTAGCGCTGGCGGCAATGGGCGTTATATGATGGACTGGAATAAAATTGCGGAGGCCCAAGCTGCACCGACGTATAATTGGTATATTCCTCAATAAGCATGATGGAAATCAAACCGATCAAAAGCCTGCGGGCCCAAATGCACGCAGAAGGGCAAGCATCCCAACAGGCTGAACGTAACTTGGCATTGGCCCGCAAACTCATGCAACAGGCCTGTGCTGAGGAGACCCTTTCCCCCGATTTGCTCAAGAAGGCCTTGGACCTGTATGCCAAAGCGATAGACCAAGCTCCGAATAAAGCCGAACCCTATCTGGCCATTGCTTATATCAGTCAGCAATTGGGGGATTTACGTACCGCCGCACATTTTTTAAAGACCCTACTCATACGCAATCCCATGTCTGTGCGAGCGCAAACTTTTTACAATGAAATTGAAGCAGAAGCTCAGGAACAGGCCCAGGCGCAAGCCCAAGAACAGGCCAGTTCTCAGCGCCTTGAGCAAGCAGAACAGGGTTTTTAAGCCAAAATCAAATCCCCTTGTCAATCAGTTAGATCGACCGACAAAATAGGATTATGAAACAATTTTATCTTGCCCTTCTGTTCACTTTTTTAACCGCCTGTCAAAACACGCCCAATCAACCCTTGGAATTGGTTCAAAGCATTGAGCTGCAACGCTTCTTGGGTAAATGGTATGAAATCGGGGGCATTCCCACCCCCGAACAGGCCAATTGTACGGGCACCACAGCAACCTACACAGCCAAATCCGCCACTGAAGTCGATGTGCTCAACCGCTGTTTTGAAAAATCCCTGACGGGCCGAGAAATCAGCGCCAAAGGCCGGGCCTATATCCCCAATCCAGCAGAACCCACCAAACTCAAAGTCGAATTCTTTTGGCCCTTTGCAGGCGATTACCAAATCATGGCCCTCGATGCCGACTACCAATACGCGATGATTGGCACGCCGAGTCGGCGCTATCTTTGGGTGCTGAGCCGCAGCCCCGAATTGCCCGAAAGCACCTGGCAAAAATTGATTGACAATGCCACCGCTCAAGGCTATGACGCCGCGAAAATTATCAAGACCTTGCAAAAATAGGTTTTAAAAAATCCATCTCTGGTTTATGATCTCATTCAGGGGATTGAGATGGGCAAAATTTCTTTGTTGCGTTTTTTATATTTGGTCACGCTGCTGAGTTTGGCCTGTTATGTTTGTTTGGCTTGTACGCCTCTGCTGCTGCCTGGCGCTAAAAAAACAGCTGTTCCTGTGCCCTCACCCCCGTTCTCAACTGCGAGCCCCATTCCAGCAAGGGCCTCGCCCAGTCCCACACCCAACCCTTTGAACGAAATCGTGGCCCCTTTAAAAAGCCAAGATTTAGAGGGTTTGCATTATGCTGGGCCTTTTTTACTTGAAAGGCTCAATCAGCCTGTTCAAATCCAATTCAGACACTGGAATTATCCTGAAAACAGCTATCCTGCTTCGCTGTTTGAATTCAGCAGCAGTCACCCAGACGAAATTGCCGTCAATGCTTTGGGTCAAGTCACGGCACTCAAAGACGCTGGTCAAAGCCGGATCACGGTCAAAGCCAAAGGCCAGAACTGGAAAGAGGAATTTCTCCTGAGCGTCAATCAATTGGATTCAGATGGGAGCCGTTATCAGACTTGGCGGGTGAATCAAGATAGTGCTTATCACCATAAAAGGGATGCTCAAATTGTCCAAGATGAGCAAGGAAACTCGCTGATTATTTGGTCTCACTCGCTCAAAAATCCTGATAACTCATTGTATCCCGCACATTATCAAACCATGGGGCAGCGTTTTACACCCCAAGGACTTCCCCTGGGATCAGCGTTTGCTATTGGCAAACCTTTAGATTTTGTTGATTCACAGCAATGGCCTGAAATTGCCTTGAAAGCAAATGGGGATTTTGTTTTAGTCTGGTTTTCAAATTCATTTTCTCTATACGGACAACAATTTAATGCGAAGGGCCAGGCATTGGGTGATGCGTTCCTTATTAATCAAGGAGCGACTGGAAGTTTTGGACAAACGGCACAGGTCGGGCTGTCTGACAGCGGTGATTTTACCGTGGTGTGGGGAGGAAATACCTATGAGCCTGAAATACCAAGTTTATCTCCTTTTAAGAAAAATTTATATTTTAGACAATACACAGCGAATGGCCAACCCAAAGGTCCTGAACAAAAAACACAATTGCCCTTTAGCTTCACGCCCCGAATGGTTGTTCATACTTCCGGTCAATTTATTCTGCTTTCAGACCATTTATGGGCCCAGGTCTTTTCGGTCCAAGGGCAGCCCACTTGCCCCATGTTTAAAATTAACACCACACCCTTTGTAAAAAACCAATCTCCACCAGAACTGGGGATGGATCTTGAAGGCAATTGGATTGTCGCTTGGAGCAGTTTTCTTGAAACGGATCAAACCCGTTTGATTTCATCTTCAGCAGAACATCTACTCAAAATTTTTGCACGAAAATTTTCCTTACAAGGCTCCCCCCTAAGCGAAGAAATAGCGGTCAGTCCTGCTAGCTCAAAATTGGAACGAACATATGACAATTTGGGTTTATCTGTTTCGCAAAAGGGGGATTTTAGCATTGCTTGGTCTGAATCTTTTCCTAAAAGACGCTTATTTTCACTGCGCTCCTATTCAAAGAGTTTGATTCCCATGGAGGAAGAAAAACATTTTTCATTTTATTACGGAGGTGATTCTCCTCCGCAAATACAATTACTTCATACACAAAATAACTATGCAGTCTTGGTTTGGGAGGCCAGATACAACTCTTACCTGGATATTTTTGCCCGTCGCATCCAACTCACCTCAACTTCCTCTAAAAATTAATTTCAACTTTTTTGCAAAAATTGCGCAAGTCCCCCTTGCTTTTTGGCGATGAGAATGATTATGATGAATAACAAGTCAATTCCAAATTGAATTCCAACTTGGAATGCGGCACTCTCAAAAAACATTTAAGGTAACGACCATGAACGCGATAAAACGAATCAGTATGCCCGGCAGGACGCCATACGCGTCCGCCAAGCGTCTTGCGTTGCCTGGATACCGGCAGCACCCGTGAGTCTTCATTCTCCGGTCATCCAGGCAAAGACGGATGACCCGGAGATTGTGTGCAGCAGGTAATTTCACCTCTCTCAGCCCTGTCAGGCTGATGCACGGGATCCCCCCGTCATCTGACCTCCGACAGGGCTAAATCTTTTTTATCCCTCAAAAATTAGTTTTCTATAACGAAAAGAATGAAAAATTCATTCTTTTGGTTCTAATTAAAACATGGATATGTGGCAGAAAGGCTATTGCACTTGCCTGCTAAGCAAGGATCGTTTTTTCGATTTCTGGGTTCGAGTCCCAGCATATCCGCCTGTTCCAAGGTAGCTCAATGGTGGAGCGTCCGCCTGTTAAGCGGAGGGATGTGGGTTGCTTCGCAACACGCACTGCGTGCTACGAATCCCACCCTTGGAGCTAATTTGGGGTCTTCGTTCTAATGGTAAGATCTCGCTTTTGCACAGCGAAGACAAGGGTTCGATTCCCTTAGACTCCACTCATTCCGGTGTAACTCAGTTGGCAGAGTGGCCGCCTTTTAAGTGCTTCTTGTTGAGCCCTCAGGCGAAACTTAGAAAGCACTTATGCTATGCGAAGCGGAGATGCGCAGGTTCAAACCCTGTCACCGGAACTTTGGGGATATCGCTCAATAGATAGAGCCTCTGTTTACGAAGCAGATGCATGCAGGTTGCTTCGCAATACGCACAGCGTGCTCCAATTCCTGCTATCCCCGCCTTTTTCCGGTATAGCTCAGCGGTAGAGCTGTCGGCTCATAACCGACGTGTCGCAGGTTCGAATCCTGCTACCGGAACTGTAGAATTTCAACGAAATGAGGTAAGCAAAGATGAAACTGAATCAGATTCTGAAAATGGCCGAAAAATTGCGGGCGCGGCCCGATGCCACGGTCAATCACGCAGGCGCCCTGGCGTTTAAACCCAGTTCACAGCTTGACCTGTATTTGAGAGCCTGCACCTGCCTGGTAGAAGACCGCTTTTATACCAAAGCCGATCAGCAATTGACTGAATTGCGTACTGCGATTCAAGCCTGCGAGCGCAGCTATGTGCTCAAATTGGCGAATTATACCCGCAATCAGATGCATTTACGTACCTTGCCGATGATTCTCTTGGCTGAGGCTTCGGTGATGCACAGTGGCGATAGCAAGGAGGCCAAAAATGATGTGCGCAGCTATGTGCCCAAAGTCGTGAAACGGGCCGATGAGCCTGGAGAATTGCTGGCCTATTGGATCCGCCGTGTCGGTGAGGGCAGCAAAGCCAAATTGCCCAATGCCTTAAAAAAAGGCCTGTCGGATGCCTTGCGCCGCTTTGATGAATACCAATTGGCCAAATACAACCGCGCTGGCGAAGTCAAATTGCGCGATGTGCTGATGCTGACCCATGCCCGGCCCGACGGCCCTGAGCGCGCAGCGCTCTACAAACGGGTCTTGGAGGACAAATTGGCCACCCCAGAAACCTGGGAGGTGCTGATCTCCACCCAAGGTGCCAGCGCAGAGACCTGGAATAAAATCGCGCCCAAAATGGGGATCATGGCTTTGCTGCGCAATTTGCGCAATTTTGAGCAGCACAAGGCTGAAATTGCCTTGGCCCATGCCATGAAGGTCTTTCGCGATCCTGAAAAGGTGCGCGAGAGCCAATTGCTGCCTTTTCGCTGGCTGGCCGCCGAGCGCGAAGTCAGTGGCAATGCACTCAAAGAGGCGCTGCGTGAGGCGATGAATCTGTCGCTGGTCAACGTGCCTGTTTGGCAAGGGAAAACGGCTGTCTTTGTGGACCTGAGTGGTTCTATGAGTGGCGCCCTGTCTGCCCGCAGCAAAGTGATGTATGTGGATGTGGCCAGCCTGATGGGGGCCATGGCAACCCGCCTGTCTCAGGGAGAATACCTGGTGGGTGGATTCGGCGAAAGCTATCAGGATATTCCTGTGGCGCGCAGCGACAGCGTTTTGAGCAATGCCAATAAAATTCGCAAAACCGACGTGGGGCACAGCACCAACGCCTGGTTGACGGTACGGGCCTTGCGCAAACGCAAACAGGTCTTTGACCGGGTTTTGCTCTTCAGCGATATGCAGTGCTACAGCACCCACCGAGGGAATGAATCTCTGGTCGAGGAGTGGCAACGTTATCGCCGGGAGGTCAATCCCCAGGCCATTTTATACTCCGTAGATCTGGCTGGCTATGGCGCATTGCAATTCCCCCAGGATGATTCCGGGGTGGTGCAATTGGCAGGTTGGTCAGATCGGGTATTGGAGTTGGTGGCAGCTTTAGAAAGGGGGCAAAGTGTCGTGGATCTGATCGAAGCTGAGTTTTGATGATCTGACATGACCAGAAACACTGGCCGGGCAGTGCAGAGAAATGTTACTTCACTTGTAATGAAATCTCTCCCATGGAGGGAACCTACATTTCTCGCTTTACTCCCGGCTTTTTTGTGTTGACAGGCTGTCGAGAAAAACACGTGCATCACTTTGGATTTCTTGCAAACGCGCGGGGCTCATTTTGGAGAGAGTCTGATAAGGCATGCCCAAACGGGGATTGTCCTGTAGTTTGGGACGATTGCGGATCAGAAAATCCCAATAGAGATAATTAAAGGGGCAGGCTTCGGGCCCGGTTTTCTGGCTGGGTTTGTAGTCACAGCTTTTGCAATAATCCGACATCCGCTGGATATATGCCCCTGACGCGGCATAGGGCTTAGAGGCCATCAAACCACCATCGGCATGTAAGACCATGCCGTGGGTATTGGGCAATTCAACCCACTCAAAGGCATCGGCATAGACCATCAGGTACCAGGCTTCCACTTCAGCTGGAGCCACCCCAGCCAGGAGCGCAAAATTGCCTGTGACCATCAGACGTTGAATATGGTGGGCGTAGGCATTGCGCATGGTTGCTGAGATACACTCATGCAGGCAATTGAGCCGGGTCTTGCCATGCCAATAAAAATCAGGAAGTGGCCGCTGGGCTTCTAAAAAATTCGTTTGGGCATAATCTGGCATTTTTAACGCATAAATTCCCCTTACAAATTCACGCCAGCCCAAGATTTGGCGCAAAAACCCTTCCACGGCATTCAGGGGCGCTTGGCCAGCATCCCAGGCCGCAATGGCCGCCTCGCAGACCTCTTTGGGTTCCAAGAGGCCCAAATTCAGATAGGGAGACAGAGCTGAATGAAAGAGAAAATCCTCCCCGGAGCGCATGGCGTCTTGGTAATCGCCAAAGTTAGGCAGGGCCTGTTGAATAAAAAAATCTAAAGCGATCAGCGCCTGATCACGGGTCACAGCCCAGCCAAAATTGTCCAGCTGGCCGAAATGGTCTGAAAAATGGCGCTGAACCAAAGCGATCACGCTTTGGGTCAGGGGATCTGGTGCAAAACGCTGCAGGGCAGGTGAATCTATCTTCGTGGGCAGTGCTTTGCGATTCTCAGTATCGTAATTCCATTTTCCGCCGACGGGCTTTTGGCCCTGCATCAACATGCCGGTCTGTTTGCGCATTTCTCGGTAAAAGTATTCCATCCGCAGCTGTTTGCGCCCCTGGGCCCAATGCTTAAATTGCTCACTTGAACAGAAAAAACGGCTGTCTTCACGGATCTCGAGGGGGAGATTTAGTTCTTTTGCAATGTCTTTGATTAATTGCAATTGTCGCCATTCGCCCGGGGCCGTGACCACCCATTTCTGGAATTGCATGATCTTTAACACCCGCTTGACTTCACCCATCAGCGTTCCCGTATTGGTAGGGTCTTCATATTCAACATAGAGCAATGGCAATTGCTCTGCTTTTAAGTTCTCTGCAAAATGGCGCATGGCGGAAAAGAACAACACCAATTTCTGCTGATGGTGTTTAACATACGTCGCTTCTTCATGGGTTTCTACCATGAGGATCAAATCCTTTTGTGGATCAAGATCCTGCAAGGCACTGAGATTGCGACTGAGTTGATCTGGAAAGATCAGACGCAGTACCGACATTTTAACCCTTGGGACGCAAACTGGAGCGCCCGCCATCGATCCCAATAATTTGACCTGTGATCCAAGCAGCGTCTGGACTGAGTAAAAATGCAGCCAATTTGGCGATTTCATCAGGCTGTCCAATTCGTTGCAGGGGATGCAATTGGGCAATTTGTTCTGCTGTTTGAGGATTGGCCAGCAATTTGCTGGCCAAGGGCGTATTGACCAAAGAGGGGGCCAGGGCATTGACGCGAATTTTGGGTGCGAGTTCACTGGCCAGTGAAAGTGTTAGGCCTTCTATGGCGGCTTTGGCCATGCCGATCGAGGCGTGAAAAGAAAATCCCTGGCCTGCAGCCACACTCGAAAACAGCAGGATCGCGGTCTGTTCTGTTTGTTTTTTCAGGGCAGGCAGCGCAGCTTGGATGGCCAAAGCTGCACCCAGCGCATTGACACGAAAATCTGTCAGAAAATCCGCTTCTGTCAGACGGCTGATAGATTTGAGCTGAAGGGTGCCCACAGCATAAACCAGTCCACTGAGCTGATCACCACAATCGTGACTGACCCGCGCAAACAGTTCAGGCTCTTGCACGTCTCCCAAGGTATAACTGGCCTGAAGTGTTTCTGCCAATGAGCCGAGTTTGAGTGGATCTCGGCCAACCAAATGCAAATCTGTGCCCTGTTGATGTAAGCGTTCGGCCAAACTGCGGCCAATGCCCCCTGTTGCCCCGTAGATCACGATTTTTCCTGTCATGGCCTGCTCCTGTTTTGACGAAATGCAAATCTAGGACCATTAAACCACCTGTCACAGGTTCTCTGGTGTCATTCGCTCCTAACAGGCGCTGGTACAGGTTCTGTAGAGACCTTTCCCATCCGTACCCGCATAGAGATTTCCCGAATTGATAAACAAACTCAGGGGGCTTAAGTCTGACATGGGCAAAGTGGCACCGCCTCCATTAAAGGCATCCCAGAACACGGTTCCAGTACTCAGGCCGTCGGTGCTGCGAAAGACGCCCCCATTTTTGAGACCCACAAAGAGTGTACCGGTTTGGTTATCGTCGCTGAGAATCGAAAGACTGCTTTTATTGGAGACAATATTGCCATTAAAATTGAGCCAATTAGAGCCTGCTGCGTTGTACCTTTTGATCTGGGCTGAGCCAAAATCATTGGAGGACACAGCGAAGATATCTTCGGTATATCCAGACCAAGTGGGGGCGTGCATATCGACGACAGGCAGGCTAAAACCCGTGGTGTGTGTATTCCATGTGGTGCCTGCATTTGTCGTGTAGTCAATATTTCCATCTTGACGACCCGCATAGACGGTGTTGGTATTGGTCCGGTGAATGGCCAGCGAAAATACGTTATTGGCATTCACTTTGCTCCAATCACCCGCTTGGCAAGTACTGCCATTGTAAAGACAGGTACTTTTATAGACCCCCTGCTGTCCATTTGAGCCTTTGGCGGAGACATACAGGTTTGTACCGTTGATTTTAATATCACTTAATTGAGCCAGGGTGGGAATCGAACTTCCCCCTGTGTTAAAACTCAGCCAAGGGGTCGATGTTGCTGCCGTGTGGGCAGAGGGCAACACATGGATGCCACCTTCGTGAAGGGCATAGAGATTGCCATTGGCATCCACTTCCAAAGCCACTACAAATCGCTCTTTGCCATTGTTGGGGGGAACTGCCAATAAATGTTCCCAATTTGACCCATCATGCCGAAAGACGCCACCCCCACGGGTGGCCAAAAACCGATAACCAGGGCCATTGTTATAGTATTTAATCTCATTGACATGGGCGGCGGAAAAACCAGAATTGGCTGTATTCCATTGGGTCGAACCGGTCCGGGAAATCCCACCGCCTTGGGTGGCAACGAGCACGTCCATATCCCCACCCGAGGCATTGACGGTATCTATCGCGTTGACAAAGGGTGAGTTAATCGGGGGAGGACCACTTTTTAAAGCAGACCAACTCCAACTTGTAGAAGGTACGGCACTCAACTGCACACCGCTGCCTTCTGTGGCGGCATAATAATGGCTGCTGGGAGCGTTATAAGCCAAGGCATTGACGGGCCTACCCAGGCCCGAAACCAGCGCATCCCAATTGATCGCAGCGGTGCTGCCCTGATAGACTTGACCCATTTGGGTGCCGACATAGATCGCCCCATTTAAGAGTCCAATTTTGCGCGGGCCATTTAAAGGATCAAGATCGTTGCCGCCCGCACCGGTCGGAGCGGCATCAAAAAAGGCGTTCCAACCACTTCCTGGCGAGCTGGTCCGGTAAACCCCCGCATGGGTCCCATTGGGAACTGCGATATAATAGGCGCCCCCAGAAATTTTATCAATATCAGTGACCTCTACCCCTGCGAGATTGCCACCTGCGCTTAGCAAATTGACTTTGCTCCAATTAACGCCCCCATCGTTGCTCTCAATCACGCCATCATTGGTGGCTGCATAAATGTTTTGATTGTTATCGGGATCCACCAATATTTTGTGAATCACCAAATTGTTAAAACCCGCAGTGGGAGTAATTGCGTCCCAGGAACTGCCCGAATTGGTGGTTTTGTAGATGCCAGATCCGCGGGTCCCGGCAAAAACGGTGGCGTCTGAGCTGTCTGAAGAGTGAACGGCGAGGCTTAACACAGGTTTTTGGCCCAAATTGACATAAGTCCAATTATTGCCCGAATTGCTGGAGCGATAAACACCGCGTTCACTGGCCGCGTAGACAATCGTATTGTCCATCAATCCCCGCGCCAAACCGTGTACAATCCCGCCGCCATCGGGCCCATCTTGCGCCCAAGCGGCAGACAGTGGCGGTGACAAATTAATATTCAGACCTGTCGCATTATGCGCCACATTGATGTTGCGAATCACGCTGGTGGTTTGGTTTTCCAGATACATGCTCCAGGTGCCAGGGGCGACATTGGGAAAGTTAAAATTATAACTTGGGCCAGTGGCCGTTGGCGTTTGGGTTGTCGAAAGGGGATCTCTGACTTTTAAGATCAAACTATCATCAAAATTCAGGCCTGTGATGGTCCCTGTCACCGTCCCGGTGGCGATTTGATAGGCGGGATTATTGGCGTTAAGAGACGCAATATTGCCATTGGCATTTTTGAGATCCGTGGCCAGTGCGGAGATATTCAAGGTACTGGGATGACGGGTATAGGAATAATTGGGAAAAGACCCACTCACCCCGATCAGATTTTCACAAAAAGTTCTCAGGGCAGCAATGTCCAAGCGTGAAACCAGGGCTTTGCCTTCGGCGCCAAATTGGCTGGTCAGGGTTTCGATCAATTGGGCCAAAGGCGTTGTTTTATGACTGACTTCAACGGTTGCGGCGACTGCTGAAACGTTTAAAAGCCCCATGATTTTGGTGCCACTGAGGGGATTTTGACTGCTATCATAGGCTTCAACTGTGATCCAGCGCGATTCTCCCACGGGGATATTGGTAAAGGTCACCCCTGTTAATGTGCAGCCACCCCCCGTAATTAAGCCTGGATGCACCTGGGTGGGAGTGGCTGGCAGCAGAGGTGTGGAAATGCCCAAACCTGAAACACTGACTTTAAAAAAGCTCATGCTTGCACAACTCAAGGCCTGGGTTTTAAAATCACCGCTGCCAAATGAAATCCCCACTTCGATTGTGGCTTTTTGATCCTGGATCTCTTTTACGCGCACCGAGGCATTAAATCCTGGGTCAGTGGCTGAGATGGGCTGGGAGGTCTGTGTCAATGCTGAGGGCTTTTGAGGCATCTGCAAGGCATTGGGCATTGATTGAGATACCGGATTACAAGCTGAAAGAGCCAATCCAAAGCTGAGCGCAAGTCCTAACGGGAGCATGATTTGCGTTGTCTGTTTCATCTTAAAGACCTCCATCAAATTGGCCATTGTTGATACTCGCGCTGCCGGTTCCATAGCGAACTGACACGTTGACAATTTGCGTGGTAATCGGGTGGGAACCTGTATTCACAGTCATTTTGAGCACATAGGTATCCACATTACCAGCACCCGCATTGGACGTTAAAGGGGCTGTCCAGACCGCTTTTTTAAAATCATTTCCGAGGCTAAAAGAGCCACAGCCTGTGACATTATTGGCATCGGCACAGGACCAGCTGATATGTGCTGCCGTGACCAGATTATTCGGGTCGTTTAAAGTGGCTGTCAATTCAGTAGAAAAACCCAAACCGCTTAAACTCGTCGGAGAAGCACTCAGAGCAGTCACTTCAGGGTTTACTGCCGTGGAGCCAGACCCTGAGCCACCTCCACCGCCGCCACCGCCCCCGCCGCCAGAGGAAGTTGAAGCGGGTGAAGAAGAGGCACTTGGGGCTGGAGAAGAAGCCGTGGGAGATGCTGGGGGTGAATTCGGGTTATTGGGATCCCCTGAGGCGGGTGACGCTGGGGAGGATGGCGGCGTTTGCGGGCCGGTTGGATTGGTCGGATTTGAGGTATTACCGTCAACCACAGCAGGAGTGCTGGCTGTCGGTGTTGGCTGAGGCGTGGGGATCAATTCGATCTCAGTCTGCGTCACCTGATTGGGGCGAATGACAATATCTTTCTGGGCTTCAGCCAATAAAACGCCGCTGGCAGATTTTGCGCTGACACTTAAACGCCATTGGCCACTGCTGAGTTTAAAACTGCGTTTTGAAGTGGCTTCAGAACGGGAAAGACTTTCAGATACCCGTTCGCCGCTGTTTGCTTGCAACACAAGTTGCACTGATTGGGTTTCATCGGGCAAGACCAGCAGCTGAAAACCGCGCACCTTCGGCCATTCCAGCTGAAATCTGAGTTGGCCCGAACCCTCCGCTTGCAAAGGTGAAAAAACACAGCCCGAAAGCAGGGTTCCACTCACGGTTGCAAGCAATAACAGACTTTGAAACTGACGCATATTTTCAATTACCACACTCATTCATTCGTTTTGTCTGAGCCCTGTAAAGCATTTTCTTGATCGGATGAATCGCTGGGAAGCGGTAGGAGCGGCTCAGAAGGAATGTCTGACACTGGTTTAAGTGTCTTTTCAGCTTCTGTTTTCTCAGCATCCGTTTTTTCAGTGTCTTTGGGTTCGAGAAACGCCATTAAAACAAAGAACCCAATTGCCACATCGACAGCAATATCTGCCACGTTAAAGACGGGCCAAATATTGCGTCCCTGCCATTGGAGATCAAAGAAATCGACAACAAAGCCAAAAA
The DNA here is from genome assembly GCA_051715345.1 of Candidatus Blackallbacteria bacterium. GTDB lineage: Bacteria > Cyanobacteriota > Sericytochromatia > UBA7694 > UBA7694. The sequence continues at coordinate 183,366 of JBPXJQ010000054.1, read as the reverse complement.
CGAGCCGATCCAACATATTGCCCAAGGCCCCACCGAGCAAAAAACCCAAAGTGAGATAAGGCAAGAGGCCTGAATTTTTGGGCAAATGCCAGACATACCAGCAAATGCCCAGGGCCACGCTGAGTGACACCAGGCCCAAAACAAAGGCATTGCCCTGAAACAGCCCGAATAAACTTCCCGTATTTTGGACATAGGTAAACGATAAAAAGGGCAAGACAGGTTTGCTCTGATACAAAGTCCAGGAGCGAAACGGGTACTTGGTCGCTTGATCCAGCGCAAAAATAATCAGCGAGAGCGCCAGAAAAAACCAGCGCTTGGCAGCTAAAGAACGCAACACGGGAGGGCCTCTCAATCATGCCCCCAAAGGGGGAGTCATTTTCTGTCGATTAAGTATAACAGATTCAGCTGTTTACAGGGGTTTAGAGCAGTTCAGGCAGATTGGCAGGGGTATCGACCCAAAACTCCAGTACCAGGTTTTTCTTTTCCCAGGGAGCGAGGGTAAGTTGCCATTTGATCACTCCATTGTCTTCGATTTTGGTGGGTTTGGGGCTGGTCTCTACCAGCTTGATCTTGATGCGCTCGTCTTTGCTAAGTGGAATCTGGTCAAAGACGTTCACTGTCTGGGTGTCTTTGCTAAAATTGCTGACCTCCATTTGGTAGGCCAGTTTTTTGCGCCGGGTCTCTCGCAAAACCCCTTCGAGGCTCTCTTCGTTTTTGCTCTGTTTGTGACCGACTTTGATATTGCTATCCACGCCAAAGGGAATCATGCCCTGCTCATTTTGCAAGAGCAGTGGCAAACCTGATTTGCCCGTAAAATCTTCGTTGATATACGTGCGCACGGGGCCGGCCAGATAAGGCATTCCACCCACATTTTTAAAGCGGATCTTGAGAAAAGCTTCTTTCGAAAACTTGGGAAAGACGTCGTACTCTGACTCATACTCAAAATAGCGGGTGGCAATTGCCACCCGGCGAGACTGGCCCGAACTTTCGATACTGACAGGTTGGGGAATTTTATAGACAATCGAGACCCCTTTGTCCACGACCTCGGATTGGGCAAAATTGACCGATCGCTCCTGGGCGACGGCACCGCCGAGCGGAGCTTGATCTGCCATTTCGCTATAAGCTCGGCGGTTGCGAGGGGCCGCAGGAGCGACTTTGCTATCTGGACGGTCCAGATCATAAGTTAAATGCCAGGGGTTGACCACGGGCAAAGTCAGATAGGCCAAAGCATTGGAGGTTGAAAGGGCCAGTTCGGCATTGACCCAATTTTCTTGGGTCTGCTGGCGGATATCGCCAAAATAACTCAGCCGCAATTTTTGCTTTTCGGTGTCGAGGCGGGCTTCATAGGCCGATCCCCAGCTCACACCGGGCACAAGATAGGTCAAATTGAGATCCAAGCTGCCAGTGGACTCCACCGAGATATAGACCACCCCCGACTGCTTGCGCTGTTGGTTTTTGGTTTGTAATTTGCGGATCTCCGCTTCGGTTTCGACCCGCATTTTCTCCAATTGGGCTGATTTTTTTGCGAGCTGGCGTTCGCTGGTCAGTATTTCTTGATGGTGTTTGAGTAAAAAACTGTTGAGGTCTTCCCAGTCTTTGAGTTTGATCTGGTAATAGGCCAATTGTTTGCGGATTTTTTCGTCCGAGACCGAGCCGACCGTGCTTAAAAACTGTCGGTGTTCGCGGTTGAGGGCCTGCTGGTCTTGAATTTCACGTTTTTGATCTGCGATTTTTTCAAGCTGGGCTTCCAGGCGTTTGAGTTCGGGGTTTTCGGGCTGCTTGTCCAGCGGCCGCACTTCGACATGGTGGATCAGTGCTTTGGCCGTGCCCTGGCCCGTGACCGTCAGAGAGTCGGCAATGAGGTCAACAGGTAAATCGTTCACGACGACCTGATGGGAGCCAGGAGCCAGGGTCGTGAGGCTCAAGGAGCGGGTGACCATGGCCTGGTTGTTGTAGGCCACCACTTTGCGGGTGTGGCTCTGGGCATAGAGGGTGCTTTCTGCCAAAGCAGGCAAAGCCAAAGCCATAGAGCAAGCGGAAACGACAAACGAGAGACGGAGTAAGCTTTTCATTGGTAGACCTCATGTTTATACTGATTGTGACTGATTAAAAGTTTGCAGTACAGGAAACAAAACCCATGCAGGTATTTTTTGTCTCGATTCGCACAGCTATCATTTATGGACCCTGTGAGTTGATCGAAGTGTTCAGTCCCGATCCGGGGATTGCGATCATGACCTGCCAGTGGCCCTATGATTATACCTTCGGTGAGTGGGAAGGGTATGCTGTGGTTGTGCCTGAGCGGGAACAGGTCTGGGGCAATGCCAAACCCGAACTCTCAGAGGGTGAATTGCGGGCACGCTTTGAATTTACACCGATGGCGATCCCTGCCAGCGATCTCAAATTATTTCCCAAATATGAAGCCCAAACTGGTGATACTTCTGAGCAAGAGGGCATCGACTTTTCCTTTAAAATCTGAACTCTGAGAAAATATGGCAGATTTTTGACAAGTTTTTAACGGTGACTCCTATAATTAAGACAAGGTTAAATTCGTTTTAATTTTTGGAGAAACTTAATGATTCAAGCCGTCACCCCCAACCGTTCCGTCAGCCTGACCCAGCCCCTTGCCAACCCCGTGCAAGTTGCGGTTTCCCAGAGCATTGCCAGCCCCAAAGCAGCCACCGACACCCTCAAACTCACCGCCAGCAAAGGTTTTTCTGAAGCCGAAGCCCGTGCCACCCTCGAAGCGATCGAAAAACAATATGGCAGCTTCCGCAAACCTGGTTTTTTCAGCAGCCCCAAAATTGACATCAACGAAGCCCTGGCTCGGCTCAAAGACGGCAAAGATATCACCGTGACCTTTAAAGTGCAGGGCCGCGAAGTGCGCGACAGTTTCGACAGTTTTGACGAATTGATGCTCTTTGACGACCTGCAAGGCGCCAAAAAAGACCATGGCGTGGCCAAGCCCGAATTGCGTCTGCCCCTGCTCTTTCTCGAAGGCAAAAAACTTGAAGCGTATAACAGCAACAACGACAATGGTCCCGAGTACCTCTCGCTCTTTGGCGCCTACGATGATCTCAAACGTGATTGGCGGATTGTGGTGGAAGGCAAAGATGTCAAACCCAAAGATTTGGCCAGCTATGTCGTCAGCAAAGGCTGGACAGCTTCCAAAGACGCCAACCTCGCCACCTTGGGCCGCTTTCGCCAATTGCCCGATGCTGGCTGGCAGGTCAATGGCCAGAACGTCAATCGCGATACAGCTTATCTGGCCTTTTTGACGGGCACTGGCCGGATTCAAATGGGCGGCATCGAAGTTGCCAATGCCAAAGATTTTGACCTGCTGATGAATCTGGTTGCCAATGAAGCCAATGGTGCGGTGGATGCTGACCTGCGCAGCCGTCTGACCAGCCTGAAACTGGATCAATTTAACTCTCCCGGCATCAACAATTATTACACCGTTTTTAAACACCTCAGCAATGGTCAAGCCCTCTCTTACCAGGGCAGCACGATTGGCAATTTAGATGAAGTCTTTGTCTACGACGCCTTGGTGGGCAGCCAAAAACCTGCGGCCCAATTGCCCGCCGAGCTGCAAAATGCCCTGCTTTATTTGGGTCAAGACAAAGGGCTCAACACCCGCAATGCTTACGAAGCCTGGCAAAAACTCAGAGCTGGAGAAACCGTGGTCTATGCCTTTGCGGGCGGCCCAACCGGCGAGGGCTTTCGCTTAACAGCCAACTCCCTCGACAGCGCCGTGGCCCTGAAAAAACAGGTGGTTGCCCAGCGTGAGCGCGACCAGTATCGCCCAGACTTAAAAGAAGCCAAAGGCATTTTTTCTGATCGCCTTTCACTCTTTGATCAGCCTTTGGCCCAGAATTTGGATCGTACCCGCCAAGCCGCTGAGCGCGCCCGCCAAGACATTCCTGTGCAGGAATCCCGCCGCGATCAGGCCCAACGCGATGCCGACAGCATCCGTCCTGTGCGTGACCGCGCTTACCAAGAGTTTCGCGACGCTGAGAACACCTATGAGCGTGCCAATAGTCGCTACCAGAGCGACAAACGCAGCTACGACTGGGAAAAAGACAAATACGATCGCTTGGCCCGCGATTATGAGCGCAGCCAACGCAATTACGAGCGTGCCCTGTCTTCTGCCCGCCAATACGAAAATCTGGCCCGCCAAGAAGACGCCAAAGTCACCTCTGATCCCCAGAATGCCGAAGCGCATCGCCGCCAAGCGGCCCAATACCGCAGCCAGGCCCAAGGCCAGCAGAACGAAGCCAACCGTGAATACGGCAATATGCAGCGCTACCGCTCGGACATGGACCGCCAGCGTTGGGATCTCGACCGCGCCGAGCGCCAGATGAATCAGTCCCGCCAAGTCTATTGGGATGCCAAAGGCCAGATGGACGGCAAGAAAAACGAATACCAACGCCAAGAGGGCATGTTAAACGAAGCCACAGGTCGCCGCGACCAAGCCGAGCGTATGTTAAATCTGGCCAAACGCACTTTGGCTGAAGCTGATGTGATCGAAAAATTGACGGTGGATGCCCAAAATTCTCTGCGCAACCTCAAGCAATCCCTGCCGAATCTGAAAAGCTATGACGATTACACGGCTCAGCGCAGTCAGATTCACTCCCAGGCCCAGTTGCTGCGCGAAGTGCTCAACAACCCCACTTATACCAGCGTGCATGGCAATGGCCTGAATAGCCAATACGCCCCCTTGCTGACCCTGCTCAACAATATGGACAAACCTGCTTTGCGCAAATAGTTCCAAAACGAGACTCAATCAAGCTGAAAACAAAAGCCCCGGAAAAAATCCGGGGCTTTTTAAATAGACTTTCAATTTTAGCGGCGTTTGAGCTTCAGATCATTGAGCAGGCCTGCAAATTCATTGCGGGTCAAAAGCCCGTCTTGGTTTTTGTCGTGGTTGCGGAAGGAGTCCTGATTGCCCTGGTTCACGACATAGCCTCCAGCAAAGGCCTCGTTGTCGTTTTAATAAATGAGCAATGCCTTTCGCTGTTTAAAATTTAATTCAGTTTGCTGGACTTTGAGCAACATGGCTTCCATCTTTTCCAAGCCTTGCTCCAATTGCCACAAAGTCAGCTTCAGTCGGGGCTTTTCTGCTGCTGAAGCCTGTTTAAACTTGTCCTGAATTTTGCCAAGCTGGGTTTTCTGCTCTGCGATACGCTTTTGTATGTTCGCGATTTCTGCGCTGAAAAAATAGGTTCTGACCAAGGTGAGAGGCATCACTTTTGTGACTGGATGGGGATGCGCAAGCAAGCGTTGATAGGCTTTGATCATGCTTTGGGTGTGTTTGTACCTGCGTTTGATATGATCTTGTTCCTGGGCGCTTAGACCTGCTTTTTGGTAATCCAGTTTGAGCGTTTCCAGAGCCACCCGCTGATCTATCAGTCCGATTTGATTTTGCAATTCATTTTTCAAAGCAATGATGGTGCGGTGTTGTCGAGTTGCCAGGATCAGCAGATCACGATAGCCCTGTGGGGATTTTTGTTTGAGTTCACCTTCCAAAAGCCATTCTCTGCCGCTCCAAAATGCAGGATAGACATAAGTGACCGTTTCAAAACCACTGAGTTTGATGATCGCCCCATTGGGCATGCCCGTGACGCCCCTTTCCAAATCGTTGACAAACCAGCGCACTGATTTGATATTTTGCTGTTGTTTGGGAGGGCCTTTGACCCGTTCCACTTTCCCATTTTGCCAGCTCACAACCCACCAATTGTCTCCCAATTTTTGCGGGTTCTGTTCTGATAATTTTTCGATCCAGGCTGATTCTATATCCGGTGGGCGAAGGACGTTTGTCCGTGTGGGTTTTGCCTGTGTGGGTTTTGCGGCCAAAAGTATCAGCAAGATGAATAGGCTAACTTTGTTTGCCATAATTTATCCTTGGTGTTTTCTCAAAAATACCAAAATTCAGGGCACTGGATTTAAAACTTGCCCCATCATTTTGCTGATCCCAGACAATATTTTTACTCAAAGAACGTTACAATGTTGACGATGCTTCAACTCAGTGCCCTCCATAACGATCTCAATGCGTTTAAATGCGCGTTTCCTGCCAGTTTGCTTTGCGATTTGCAAGGGGAATTTGAGCGGGAAGTTCGGCCCTTTTTTGAAGATCCTGCCCAAAGTGAATTGTTGCGGGGAGGAAAATACCAACATTTGCTTCTGCCGGGGGAAGATTATTCGCTCTGCTCCTACGATACCGACCCCCTGTTTTGGGTCGCCAATCGTCGGGCCTCCAATTATGCTTTGTTTAAGGCTTTTTTTGATGCCTTGGGTCTGGAGCAGGCCCTCAAGTCCAAAATCAAACACAAGCAGCAATTGGTGATGTACTGCGGCTTCTTTGTGGTTGGAAATCAGGCCCCCGATCCCAATTGGCATTATGATTATCGCCCAGGTGCCCCAGCATATACCCTGATCACACCGCTCTTTGAACTGAGTCCTGAACATGGCCAATTGCTTTATGAATTGCCTGATCGCCAGCGTCAGCTTTACCGCTATACACCCAACGAAGCGATTGTCTTTGGCGAGGGGTTTTTGCACAGCACCGAGCCCTATGAACCCAGCCCAAATCTGCGGGTTTTGCTCAGTTTGACCTGTGGCACAGATTTAATTGAATACTGGCCCCTTCTGAAGCAGAACATTGAAGAACAATCGGACTTTTATGCCCTGCCCTGTGGGCATTTTAGAGGGAGCTGCAGGTGTTTAGAGCCCACTTTTTGGCAAAAATGGCAGGCCTTTTTTAAGGCCTAAAGCGATTTTTTTGTGTTCAAAATGCCGTTCAAAACAGGCCCAGAGCTGTTAAAATACCGTTTGTTTCAACCCCAAACCAAAGAATCCAGACCAAAGAATAAATAGCCATGTTACGTCTCACCGAATTTAAACTTCCGCTTGAACACACAGAAGAAGAGTTCAAAACAGCCCTGCTCAAACGCCTCGAACTCTCCGCTGGCGAACTCTTGGACCACCAGATTTTTCGCCGCGCAGTGGATGCCCGCAAACCCGCAGAGATGCGTTTTATTTATACTCTCGATCTGCAAGTTAAAAATGAAAAAGCGCTTTTAAAGCGTTTCAAAAAAGACAAACATCTGGGTCTGACCCCCGATAGCACTTACCAATTTGTGGCCCAGGCCCCGCCCGAACTGGAAAACCAGCCTGGTCACAAGCGGCCTGTGGTTATTGGCATGGGGCCCGCCGGTTTATTTGCAGGTCTGATTCTGGCTCAGGCGGGTTTTAAACCCCTGATTCTGGAACGGGGCAAAGTCGTACGCGAGCGCACCAAAGACACCTGGGATCTCTGGCGCAAAAAAATTCTGCACCCGGAGTCCAACGTGCAATTTGGCGAAGGCGGAGCTGGGACTTTTTCGGATGGCAAACTCTATAGCCGCATTCAAGACCCCAAACACTATGGCCGCAAGGTGCTCTTAGAATTTGTCAAAGCAGGGGCTCCCGAAGAGATATTGTATGTGAGTAAACCGCATATTGGGACCTTTCGGCTGGTCAGCATGGTCGAAAAAATGCGGGCCGAGATGATTGCCTTGGGCGCAGAAATTCGCTTTGAAAGCCGGGTGACAGATATTCAGATCGAAGCGGGCCAGGTCAAAGGCGTGGAGCTGGCCAGTGGCGAAAAAATTGCCACGGATCACCTCGTTTTGGCCATTGGCCACAGCGCACGCGATACCTTTGAAATGCTCTTGGAACGGGGCGTATACATGGAGCCCAAACCCTTTTCGATCGGTTTTCGGATTGAACACCCGCAGTCGATCATCGACAAGGCCCGATATGGTCCCTATGCCGGGCACCCTTTATTGGGGGCGGCTGATTATAAACTGGTGCACCATGCCAGCAATGGCCGCTCAGTCTATAGCTTCTGTATGTGCCCCGGCGGCACGGTGGTCGCCGCAGCTTCGGAGCCGGGCCGGGTCGTCACCAACGGCATGAGCCAATACTCACGCAAGGAGCGCAATGCCAATAGCGGAATCGTGGTTGAAATCACTCCCGAAAAAGACTTTCCAGATGGCCCCTTGGCAGGGGTTGCCTTGCAGCGTCACTGGGAAGAAATGGCTTTTTTACACGGCGGCAGCAATTACGAAGCCCCCGGTCAATTGATCGGGGATTTTTTGGCTGATCGCCCTTCAACCGAATTTGGTGGTGTTTTGCCCTCGTATACCCCCGGTGTCAAACTCGGAGACCTGAGCAAGGTCATGCCTGAGTTTGTGATTGCCGCGATCCGCGAAGCCATCCCCGCTTTTGCCAAACAAATCCCCGGTTTTGACAGGCCCGATGCCATGCTCACTGGGGTGGAGACCCGCACCTCTTCGCCTGTACGCATCAAACGCGACAAAGAGAGTCTGCAAAGTTTAAATGTCAAAGGGCTTTATCCAACTGGCGAAGGGGCCGGATATGCAGGAGGCATTCTCTCTGCTGCCGTGGATGGCATCAAAGTAGCCGAAGCGGTGTCTCTGAGTTTGCTTAGTCAGTGAGCAATTCAAAGCTCTGAAGTGGATACAATTGGCCATTGATCTGCAGTGCCAATGAGTGGGTGCCTGGGTAAAGGGCCCGCGTGGTCATGGGCTTTAAAACATGGCGTTTGGCGATTTTGAGCGCTTGACCGGCTTCCAATTGGGCCTGTTTAAGTTTAAACACTTTGGTGCGCAAAGGGCCTCCTCGGGCGGCCTGAAAGCCTATTTGGTAGTCGATCATCAGCACCGTGTCTTGCTGAACAGACAGGCTGCATGCAAATTCCAGCGCCTCACCCAATCTGACCGCTGGGCTGTGCTGCCAATCGTGCAAACTGACCGTGGCTGGGGCAAAGCCCAACAGGGCCAAGGCTTTTACATGGCCCTGCCGCGAGAGCGTCCGCAGGGCATGGCGGGTGATAAAATCCATTTCCGCTGGGGTTTGTTTTGCCTGGCGTTGCCAGCTTTTGAGGGTGCGAATCACCTCATCGGGGTGGCTTTTGGACCAATCATTCAGGTGATTGGCGACCGAACGGGTAACAAAACGGGTGCGGTCGGCATAGAGGCGATTTAAAAGCGGCTCGGCCTGCTCCCAGCGGATGGGAATGGCTGGGGCCCAAGGCAATTTGGGCCGGGTGCCTTCACTGACCAAACGCCGCACATGGTAATGAGAATCTTGGCTCCAATCTGCCAAGGTGGCGAGGGTTTGCTCTGGATAGCCCTTGATAAACGCCCGGATCGCATCTTCAGCAGAAAAACGGGTGGTGATTTCTTTGAGGGCTGCCAGAGAATAAGCCAGATCAGCTTGGCAACAGCCATAAACTGCGACAAAGTCCGAAAAGGGCGCATAGATAAAACTGCCAAAGTCGTCGTCGCTTAAGTTGGGGTTGCAAGGGGAGGGCAAGGCCTGGAGTAGGATTGCCACAGCAGACCGGTAATCATCTGGTAAGAAGGCCCTGAGTTGTTCTCGGATCCAACCAATCCGGGCTTTGAGTTCGCGTTCGGGGAAGCCCTTGACGCAGGCTTGGGTAAACGCCGGGGTCTGAAAAGACGGGTGAACGGCCTCTAAACGTGTTGCCAGGTCTTGTACCTTGGTTGGGTTAAACAAGTGGTCTTTGAGCGAAAAACGCTCGGATGGAGCCTCCAACATGACTTAATCCTCTTCCGAAATCACATCGCCTTCGGCAATCACAGTGATGGGATTGTAAATACCACTTGTCAGGAAATTCAAAACATAATCAAGAAAGGTAAATTCAGATTTAATCCTGACATTGACGGCTGCTGTGCCCCCAGCATCGTGTACCTCTTTCATGATTTCAGACGCAATATCTGGCTTTGAAAACTCAATTAAACCAATGATCAGGTGGTGACTGGTCGCTTGAATGCGAAAATGTTTAATGGGCTTTTTTTTCGAGGGATTGTTCATCACAATCGGTGTGTCTGCCATGTGTGCGTCCAAAGTAACGGTATAACAAGCAGTCAGGAGGAGCACCATCAGCAACCCCAAAGAGACGGACAAAACAGATTTTAACATAGAGATTCCTCACATCTTGGGCCCACAATCTGAAAAAGTATACCATACCAAGCCGTTCTCCCCATTCTTACAGACCTTCTCGTACACCCACTGACATACTCAAGGGACTGGGCCGTAAACTGAATTCGGTATAAGATACAAAATAAAGTAACGCTCAAAGATTCTCTCAAGGAAATCAGAAAGCAGGTAAGCCCCATGTCTTCCTCTCCCCGCAAAGCCCTGATTACCGGCGCTGGCCGTGGCATTGGCAAAGCAATCGCGCTTGAATTGGCAGCCAGCGGTCATCACGTCTGCCTGCTCAGCCGCAGCGAAACCGAATTAAAAGCAGTCTGTGCCGAAATTGGAGCCCAAGGCGGCTTTGCAACTTATCTCTGCTTTGATTTGTGTGATACCGCTGGCTATCTAGAGCTGAAAAAACGGGTAGAAAGCCAATTGAGCGGGGGGGTCGACGTGCTGGTTCACAATGCCGCGCCAACCTATCGCCCAGCCAAACTGACACGCATGGCTCCTGCTGATTGGCAAATGACCCTCAGTGTGAATCTCGAGGCTCTGGCGCAGCTCTGTGGGCAATTTTTAGAGCCCATGCGCGAAGCGGGTTGGGGCAGAGTTGTCAGCATTGGCTCGCTTTCCGGCGTGGTGGGAGCGGGGTCTTATCCAGCTTATTGCGCTGCCAAAGCTGGGATGGAAGGTCTGACCAAGAATTTGGCCATTGACTATTCCCGCTATGGCATTACCGTCAATATGGTCAGTCCGGGCTTTGTCGAAACCGAGCGATTTAAACAGGCTGCCCCGCCTGAACTGCTCGAAAAATTCAAACAGGCCACAGCCATTAAACGGCTGGGACAGCCTGAAGACGTGGCCCATGCCGTGGATTTTTTGGCCTCCGACAAAGCGGCGTTTATCACCGGTATTAATTTATTGGTTTGTGGTGGGTTGAATCTGGGCAATCTCTGGTAACCCCTCTGCGCTTGCAGACAGCCGGGCTATAATGGGGAGACCCAACAAAGAGAAAGGCTGTGTCAGCCACCATGCGCAAATTGCAAAAGGGAGACCTGCTCGAAGTCACGATCGACAAACTCGTGTCCGGAGGGGAGGGTCTTGGCAAAGTCTTTGGCTATCCAGTTTTTGTCCCCGGCGGACTGCCGGGTGATCACGGGGCCGTGGAAATGGTCTCGGTCAAAAAAGACTATGGTCGGGGCTTGATGGTACAGCGCTGGGATGATGGTCCGACCCGGGTCGTTCCCCCCTGTCCGCTGACAGAAAGCTGTGGCGGCTGTCAATGGCAGCATCTGGATTACACTGCCCAATTGGAAAGCAAACGTGCCCTGTTGATAGAGACCCTCTCACGATTGGGCAAATTGCCCGAAGTCGAGTTGGAAAATTGGGTCAAAGCCCCGCTCGGCATGAAAGATCCCTGGCGCTACCGCAACAAAGGTCAATTTCCCTTTCAAACCATTGAGGGCCAAGCCCGGGGTGGTTTTTTTGCCCCCCGCAGTCATACCTTGGTTCCGATTCAAGACTGTCTGATTCATCCTCCTGCCATGAACGCAGCCTTGAACCAAGTTGAAGCCGCTCTGAACCAACTCAATATCCCGATTTATGACGAAAAAACCCATTCGGGTTTTTTGCGTCATGTGCTGATTCGCGAATCCACCACCCACCCGCAAATCCTGGTGGGGCTTGTGACCCGAGATTGGGAACATCCTGCTCTGGCGGCACTGGTCGAAAAACTCAGCCTGGAAATCCCCAATTTGGTGGGGCTGGTTCAGAACCGCAACCCCGAACCAGGCAACCGCATTCTCGGACGCGAGACCCGCACCCTCTGGGGCAAAGACTCCCTCAAAGAGAGTTTGGGGGATTTGCACTTTAGCATTTCTCTGCCCTCATTTTTTCAGGTCAATTCACAGCAGACCGTCGTTTTGTATGAGACGATCAATGCCCTGGCTGAACTCAGTGGCAGCGAAACAGTCGTGGATGCCTTTGCCGGAGCTGGAACGATTGGGCTCTGGCTGGCCAAACAGGCCAAACAGGTCTATTGTTTGGAATCGGTCAATGAGGCCATATCCGATGGCAAAATTAACCGGGCCCTTAACCAGATCGAAAATTTGGAATTTCGCCAAGGCGCCGTTGAAAAACTCTTGCCAGATCTGCTGGCCCAAACCAAAGCCGATCTGGTCATCCTCGACCCCCCGCGTAAGGGCTGTGAGCCCGCTGTTCTGGCCAGTTTGATTCGATCAGAAGTGCCCAAGGTGATCTATGTCTCTTGTAATCCTGCCACTTTGGCGCGCGATTTGGCATTGCTGGCAGAACATTACGAGATTTCAGCGATTCAGCCGATCGATCTCTTTCCCCACACCCACCACCTCGAAACGGTGGTGCTTTTGACTCGGGGGGCAGCAGATCTGGACGCACCCAATGAGACCGTCGCCAGTTAAAGACGCCCATAAACCAAGACTTGAGTAAATAGACGTTAGGTTTTGCCTTTGCGTCTGTGCCAAATTTTGATGTGTTGGTCTAAGGCCTGATTGAGGGCTTCTGAGCTAAGTCGAAACAAGGCCAAAAACTGGGCCAAGTTGAGACGCTCTGCATAGTCCAGCAAAGGGCCCGCCGGGCGGGTAGGCAAGCGTTTGAGCAGGGGATCCAAATAACCTGTTTGGTGTAAGATTGCCAGCAGGGCCTTTTTTTCTCCTGCTTGGGTAAGGTCATAGATAGCCAGTAGGGTTTCATTCAATTCCCCGCTGGTGTGCTGGGCCAGTGCTTTTAGCACCAAACTCAAGCCATTGCCTGTGCGCTGGTGGGCTGTTTCAAGTAAAAGCGTTTTAAGCACAGCCAACGAAGCGCCTGACAAGCTCTTTTTAATCAGGGCCAAACGCTGTTTTTTATCTGGGGTACGCAGGGCGATTTTTAATTCTTCTGGCGTCACAAGGCATTCCTTTTGTCTTTGGGGGCTGACACATTCCCCGACGACTGGTATATTAACCCTTAAACCTGCACAAGAGAAAGTCTGTTTATGTCACTCAATACGCCAACCCAACAATCATCGGTTTTTACAAACGAATGGGGCATGGAATTTGTAAAGATTCAGCCCGGCCCCTTTAAAATGGGCAAATATTTATTGCCCTCAGATTATTTTGCCAACGAAGTCCTGCACCCAGTGACCCTGACCCGTCCCTATTATATGCAGACCACAACGGTAACCCAGGCCCAGTGGGCAGCTTTGATGGGTTCTAACCCCTCTAAATTTACAGGGGATCCCCAATTGCCCGTCGACTCGGTCTCTTGGTCCGATGCCCAGGCCCTGATTCGGGTCTTAAATGAAAAAGGAAAGGGCGGCTACCGCCTGCCCAGCGAAGCCGAGTGGGAATATGCCTCACGGGCCGGGTCTGACGAACACTTTTATTTCGGTTCAGATTCAAGCGCTTTGGTTGAACACGCTTGGATGGAGAAGAATGCAGGAAAAAAGACCCACCCCGTAGCCCAAAAGCTTCCCAATCCGTGGGGGCTCTATGATCTTTATGGCAATGTCTGGGAATGGGTGCAGGATTATTATACCGATTACCCACTGTATGCTTTAAGCGATCCCTATGGGCCCGCCAAAGGTTCCAAACGGGTGATTCGGGGCGGTTGTTACATGATTGGTGATTCCCGCTGCAATTCGTATGCCCGTGGTTTAAGTGCGGGCTCAGTTAAGAAACCCGCATACGGCATTCGTCTGGCCAAAAGCCTGGATTAAACAGTATAAAAAATCAGGCCTTGTTGGGCCTCTGCAGCACTTTTAAACCAGCCTTTGGCCTGTTTGAGTGCCTTGACCACATCCGCATCGGGGTGTTTGAGCTTCAGGGCCGAAAACAGACCCAATAATTCAATTGCCTTTTCTGGGTTGACGGTGTAAACCCCCGGTAACTCGTCGGGATGGGCCATGGGCAAAGGAGTCTTAAAACAGAGGAAATTTTCAAAGGCCCAGCCCTTCAATCCCATGCCTTCGGCTGCTTCATCAAGGGTTTCGAGCCAGCTCAGGCGATAGGGGCAAAATTCAGAGTTGACAAGGGTTTTGCCGATTTCAGCCAGAATCAACCGCAGGGCATAGGCATGGGCCGTGCCACCGGGCCCCGATGCGGGATGTTTGCCCGCGAAGAGATCTGAAAGCAATTCAGAGGCCGATTTGGCTGCTCCCCAATTGTCTTGCAATTGTTGAAAGCGTTGAGGATGGCGTTTTTGCAGAGCCAAGGCCTTCATCTCCGCATTTTCACCATCGCAGAGAGAGTGCAAATGGGCAAAATCCAGCAGATAGACTTCAGTACAGAAACTCATTTCAGGCTTTCCTCGGTTTTTCTTGTGGACTGAAACCAGTATACTAGAACCAGTTAATAATCCATGCCCAGGATGTGAACCATGCCAAAAGTTTCTGTGCTGCTCTGTTGCTTTGCCAGTCTGTTTTCCTGTTTGCTTTTGAGTGGTGCTGCCAAAGAAAAACCACAAACATTGCCCAGTTTCAAACTCAGCTGTGCCCAAGGCCAGACCCCCCAAAAATGTCTGAATCAAGCCGTCACGCTCGAAGCGCAAATTGCTGGTTTTGACCAGGAATCAGCCCGCGAAATTCTGCAACACCCGGATATGCGCCCGCCCATTGGCGAATGGGAGCAATACCAAACGGTGATCTCCCAGAATATGGGGCAGGTCAATATTTTAACCGAGACAAAAATCACCTGCCCCAAGGTCAAATTGCAGGGGGTGTTAACGGAATACACCCTGAATTGTGGGGCTGACCAAGGCGGCAAATGTGATTATCACAGTTATGTGATTCAGCTCAAATCGTTTAGCTGTCTGAAATAGCTTTATTTGGGGGATGCCAGTATCGACAAGGCATCCCAAGCAGAGAAAATACCTTTGACCTTGTGCAAATGGGTGATCACCAGATGGCTTAATTGGTGCTCCACCATCTGTTTGCAGGCTTCTTGCACCGTACAATCTGGTGCAATTTCCATCATTGCTTGATTATCCATAAAATCCCTGACCGGCAGATCCAGGACTGCCATGGGATCTTCTTGCACCATGACACCATTGTCGAAGGAAGTGAGCATTTTCTGAGAAAAGGTATAAGAAAAAATATCCGACATGCTGATCAATCCCAAATAGCGCATGCTTTGGTAGTCCACGATCGGAACCGCAGAAATTTGGCGTTTGTGGCAGAGTCCTGCAAATTGTTCAACGGTGGTTGAATCCACAACGCAGGCCACATTTCTGGACATTACATCGGACATTCTTAAAACACCGTCATGAGACTCTGGATAATCTTCATTGGGTTCAACCACCACTTGGTGATCTTCGCCTTTTCGGGATTCTTGAATTCGCTTCATAATGGCGGCAACAATCTCGTGGGGCGTTTGTCTCTGTCTCTCTGCGGGTGCGGCTACTTTTGTTTGTTCGGCATAGTGTTTTTGCAAAGCCTCTTTGGTGTATTCCCAATTATCCATTTGTGTGCCCTTTGTGGGGGCTTCGTCTGGATTGGTCGTTTGAGGTTCTGCCTGAATGTGGGGTGATTTTCGCTCAGGTGCTTGTGCTGCATGGTAGGGATCATTGTCCGTGAAATTGCGCTCAGTTTCCTGCGCCGCATGGTAGGGATCCGATTGGCGTGAATCTACTTGTTTGGGTTGAGCGCTGGGGCTTACGGCAGGCTGGACAGCCGCTTTAGATTGAGCGGGTGCAGGCGTTTCAACCGGCATCTTGCCGTGAGCGGGTGCTGTTTGGGCCGGTTCAGTTTGGGCAGGTGCTGTTTGAGCAGGTTCAGTTTGGGCCGGTTCAGTTTGGGCCGGTTCAGTTTGGGCCGGTTCAGTTTGGGCCGGTTCAGTTTGGGCCGGTTCAGTTTGGGCCGGTTCAGTTTGAGCAGGTTCAGTTTGAGCTGGTGCCGCTTGGGCAGGTGCTGTTTGAGCAGGTTCAGTTTGGGCCGGTTCTGTTTGAGCAGGTTCAGTTTGGGCCGGTTCAGTTTGGGCAGGTGCCGCTTGGGCAGGTGCTGTTTGAGCTGGTGCTGTTTGGGCCGGTTCAGTTTGAGCAGGTGCTGTTTGGGCCGGTTCAGTTTGAGCAGGTGCCGTTTGAGCAGGTGCTGTTTGAGCTGGTGCCGTTTGAGCTGGTGCCGTTTGAGCTGGTGCCGCTTGAGCTGGTGCCGTTTGAGCTGGTGCCGTTTGGGCTGCCGTTTCAGCTTTGGCGGGGGCCGCTTTGGCAGATGCCGCTTGTGCAGAGATGGCTTGCTCACTTTCGCTCTCAGGCTCAAGGGTTTGGGCATTGGCATATGTTACCAACTCGATATGGTTTTGTTTTTTTTCTTGATTTGGCGGTCCTTGGGCTGTTTTTACGCCTTTTTTGAATGTCTGTTTTTTGAAATTAACTTTACTCATCTAAATTTACCCCATTAATTATTGGTTATAAATTTAGCATAACACAGAAAAATTGGATAATTTTTTTGTTTTTATAATAAATTTATTGAAAAAATATTTATTTCAATATTTATTTAGATTATAAATTTAATAATAATAATTATTGTTGATTTTTGTTATTTAAGATTAATTCAAAAGCTTTACCCGAACCCAATTGACCCTGGACATGGATCTGCTCAGCCTTTAATTGGGCTTGCCATTGGCTCACACCCTGACCGGGATACTCTTTTTGCAACTCATTCTGTACCCAGATCCCATCACACTGCCTCCAGCCAGGAAAATCTCGATTTAATTCGTTCAAAGGCACTCGGTAAAGCTCTTCCACCCATCGTCGGTCATCAAAAATCCCTGCAAAACGGGGATAACCAAAATAGACAAAGTGGGCGTTTTCATGCAGAATCATCCAATTGCCCACGGGGGCTTTGCGCAGCCGATTTTTCATACGGTCGTTAAAAAATTGGCTGACATTTACTGTTTTTGCTTGGTTTTGCCATTCTTGTTTGTGGGGCACTTCTTCGACTTGAAAACCCTGCTGCCAAGGGGTGCAGGCTGCCAGGACAGAGCACAAGATAGACAAAAAACGCACCCTCATGCTCCATACTCGGGCAGACAGAGATCCAGAGATGTGGCGACTGTCATCGCATCCAAACAAGTGGCGTTATCCAATTGATTGATACGGTGGCGGTCAAACCACGCAGGGTTTTGTAAAACCGCAGTTTCAACCTGGTTGAGGGCTGCTACCAAGATCTCAGGAGTCAGTCGCCGCTCGCTGTACCAAGCCAGACAGAGCGCCTGCACCTGCACCGCCAGGAGTGAAAAGGCCTGCAAAAAAGCAAATTGAAAAAGCGTTAAACCTTTGGCTTGAAGCGGATTGAGATTGAGCAGGCGGCGGGTTAAATAATTGCGCAAAACCGAACTGAGGTGCTGCCTTTCGCTTTCTGAAACAGCAAAAGGCAAGCGACTTCCCTCTTTTAACTTGGCCAGAAAACGATCAAGGGCGGGGGCCCGAAAGGGATCAAGCACAGCAAACAATTCCAGGCATTCAGACCAACGTGGGACTTTGGGCCCGGTGTCTTGGCGCCAAGCCTGGACCTGCCCATGATACAAGGGGCCGAGCAACTCCAGTTCGGTCAGAATCTGGGGGTTGGCTGAGATCTGTTTTAAACCGAAAACGCTGCCTGCGAGACAACGCACTGGGCTGATACTGTGTTGCCAAATGCCTTCTAATAGCAAGCCGATCCAGGGTTGTAGGGGTTCAACAGGGGTGAGTTCCCACTGAGCAGGCCGTTTGACCATGCGCAAGACCAATTCACCTGTTTCTTCCAACATGCGCGCAGCTGTTTTACATGAACTTTTTAAAGAAGGGCTGTAGAGATTTCCATGTAACGAGGCCTCGTGGGGATAGCGCTGGCAAATATCGGGCTTGGCTTCGGCCCCGTATTCTTTGTGAATAAAACAGAGATTGTCCTGATCTAAAAACAGACAGCGGTTGCTGCCAGGCTGTTTGTTTAAGACCGCACGTGTATTTTCAGTTGCGGGCAAAAAAGGGTTTTTAAATCGGCCAGAGGGATGGTTATCAAAGGTGGAATACCATTGGTCGTAATAGGCGGCATCGAGTTCAATATTCCAAGGTTGCTGACAACATTGCGCACATTGGCTGCACTCAAATTGGTCTACCTGTTCTGGGTAGATCAAAGCCAAAAGTTCTGGCCTGGAGATGGCATCTTGGGCCAGATCCCAAAACCATGCAAAAAGTGTCGCGCCTTCTGGTGCTGTCGGTAAGGTCACAAAGCCCCCTTTGTGGCTGCTTTTTTTAATATCTTACCAGTTGTGTCAAGCATCTGGCTTGCGTGAATTATATCAAAGTGATATCATATTGATATAAATTTCTGGAGGTGTTCTATGCAAAGAACCCACGATAAATCTGCTCTCAAGATCAATGGTTTTGTGGTTTTGCTCTTTATTCTGGGGGCATTTTTGTCTGCCCTGTTGATGATGATGATCCAAGCGCCTGTGCTGGCGGGGGGCCTGATATTAATCTCTATCGTTTTGGGCTTTCCGGGTCTCTACAGCGTGGAACCCAACGACTCCCGCGTCCTCAATTTTGCGGGCACCTATACCGGTACCGTCAAAGAAGCCGGTTTTTGGTGGTCCAATCCCTTTGCGATCAAGAAAAAAGTGACCCTGCGTGTGCGCAATTTTAACAGTGAGAAACTCAAAGTCAACGATGGCAATGGCAACCCGATTGAAATTGCTGCGGTGGTGGTCTGGAAGGTGATTAGCCCGGCCAGCGCCCTCTATGACGTCGAAGATTATGAGGAATTTGTGCATATCCAGAGCGAAACAGCGATTCGCAGTCTCTGTAATGAATACCCTTACGATCATTCTGAAACAGGGGGCATGACTTTGCGGGGCAACCCCGAAGAAGTGGCGGATACCTTGCAAAAAGAGCTGGAAGTTCGCCTCAGAGATGCCGGTGTTCAGGTGATTGAGGCCCGTCTCAGCCATTTGGCGTATGCCCAAGAAATTGCCCAAGCCATGTTGCGCCGCCAACAGGCCCAGGCCGTAATTGCTGCCCGCAAACAAATCGTCGAAGGCGCAGTGGGCATGGTCAAAATGGCCCTGCAACAATTGTCTGAGCAAAAAATTGTCGAACTCGACGATGAAAAAAAGGCCCAGATGGTGAATAACCTGATGGTGGCACTCGTTTCTGAACAAGAAGCCCAGCCGATTATCAACGCAGGAAGTTTGTATTAAACCCCGATGCCAGCCAAAAAACAATTTTTGCTGCGCATGGATCCCCAGCTTTTCGCCCAATTGGAACACTGGGCAGGTGATGAGTTCCGCAGTGTGAATGCCCAAATCGAGTTTTTGCTGCGAGATGCTCTGAAGCGGGCGGGTCGATTAAAACACGAAGCAGAAACCCCAAAAGGACAGACTGCGGAGCCGGAAGATTAACTCTTTTGCCTGGGGCCTGGAGAAATTCTCTCCAGGCCCTTTTGGGTTTTTTTGAATTTTTTCCAGCTATTGTCAGAGATTTGAGCCCAGCCAAGCAAGTTTCTACAAAGGGAAGATATAATTAAGATTATGTAAAGAAAACATTAAATTGAGGTTTTTCATGCAGGTTCAGGCTCTCAACGCTTCTTCCCAGGCCTTTCTGCTCTCTGCGCCCGTTTCCACAGCCACCAGCCGCAGCGTCTCTTCACCCCACGCCTTGCAAATTCCCGACCGGATCAAAATTAGCCCCGAGGCCCGTGAGCATTTGGCCAATCAGGCCGCTGAAGAGGCCGCCAGTCAAAGTGTTGGTTTTTTGGTCGATCTCTACCGCCAAAGCCGCAGCTCCCAAGAGCGCATCCAAATTACCCAAGCGCTGGGTGCCCTTCGCCACCCCGAAGCGGTCAAAGCCCTCGAAGCCATGACCCGGACCCGCCTCGACGATGCCCACGAAAATGCCCTGATCCTTGCCCTTGGCAATACCCGCCAAGCCAGTGCCGTGGCTGTTTTAAATGATCTCTACCGCAGTTTTTGGAACCGCGCCCAGAAGCGCCAACTTGTGGTCGCTGCCCTGGGGGAAACCCGCTCCCCCCAAGCTCTGGACTCCCTGCGTCAGGCTTACAAAGATGCCTGGAACAGCCCCGCCGGCAAAGAAGCCGTGATCGCTGCCCTGGGCCAATCGCGCCGGGCCGAGGCCGTGCCGCTGCTGGATCAGATCTATGAAGACAATTGGAATCAGGCAGGTCTGCGTCAGGCTGTTGTCCAAGCCTATGGTCAGACCCGTTCCGAACAGGGGGCCGAAAAATTGATTCAGATCTTTAACCAACATTACTCCCAGCCCCAAATCCGCCAAGAGACCATCACTGCTCTGGGGCAAACCCGTTCACAAACTGCCGTCTTATATTTGCAAAAGTCGTATGCACAATTGCGCAGCGAACATGAACGCCAACAGGTTTTGGTGGCGTTGCAAGCGGCTTACGACCAGAGTGATACTTAAAACCTGAGACCCGCCATAAGGCCTGTCATCTGCTGATGTAACTCCATTTGCAATTGTTCGCTGGCCAAAGGGGAGGCCCTCAGAGCCATCAGCCCTGGGGCAAAGGTCTGCGTTGGGCCCGGATAGAGGATACAGGCCATTTCCACCAGGGGCTCTCCTTGCTCTGAGCGCAGGGCATCTCGGTAGGCATGCATGCGGTCCAAATCGGTTTTGGTAGGGCGTTTAAGATCCTCTCCCAATCGGTATTTGGCATCCCAGAGCCAGAGTTGATCGGGCTGATTTTGCCGATCTGGGTGAGAGATCTGAACCACCAAATCTGGACGTTGGGCATAACTGATGCTGTGTATCGGGCCCACTGCCCCAAAGTGCCGCTCGACCCAAACCTGTATTTTGAGCTGGGAGTCTGGCCTATAAAGGCTCAAGACCCGCATGCCTCGGGGCAAGACACGCACAAATGAAGAGTCTTGCCAAGCAAAAAGCCATTGCATCGACTCTGGCAACCAGCCTTGCATTTGGGCTGCCTGCAGCAAAGCCAAGATCACCTGGAGTACGCTCCAGGTTTGGTACAGCCATGGCAGGTTCTCCAAACTGCGTCTGAGCGGGCCCTCGGATTGCACAAAGACAAAGTCGCGACTCAGCTTTTGCCAATGGGTCAAAAATACGCGGTGGCTGGGCCGTGCCATCAGACCCAGCCCCGGAGTGACCGGCGCAGACAAAGCCTGAATCTCTTTCCAATCAGAAAAGCGGGCTGTGGATTTTCGCAATTGAATCAACCAGGTTTGTAATTGCGCCCGTTCTGGTCCAAATTCTCTTTCAGGCAAAAGCCCCAAAAGCGTACTCAGACGTGTGTCTACCCGTTGCACCAGATTTTTGACAAAGCGGTTCTCAGGGGTATCTGATTGCCAGCGCGGGCGTTGGTCCAAGATCTGTCGAGCGGGATGCTGAATCGTTCGGAACAGGGGCTTGCGGGCCTGGTGGGCAGAGACTTTCAGCAAAGCCCCAGGCAAACCCAGTGCCTGATTGGGCTCCCAGGCAGCCAATGCCGACAGGAGCCCGGCCTGTTCAGCCTGATCCATCAAACAGGCCTGAAGTTTTGCAAATTCTTGGCGCCAACCCCGCAATCGCCCCGTATCTGTATTTTTTCCTTGCACAAAACCCGAGCCGGGTTTGAGTGCCTGCCCCCATTCCAGCGGCAAAAGGTAATGGAGCTCTTCGAGCAAGGCAAAGAGTCCTGCCTGTCCCCAGCCTTTGGGCCAGACCTCCAGTTGGGTTTCAAAACAACATTCAGACTGGTACCAAAGACACAAAGGATATAATCCAGGCCCTTGTTTTTGCCAGAGCGCCATCAAGATTCGTCTATCAGGTTGCCATTGCAACGGCAGGATGAAACCATCCAATGTAAGCTTGTAATCAGGCAAAGACTGGAAAGAACTGCGTTGCAGGCCTTCCAAGACAATCCAGGCCGACTCCCATTCAGGCAGGGCCGTCAGGATCTCTCCGTGCAGATTTTCAAAGCGCAGGGAGATCGGCGTCTGCAGCGGCGTCTCAATGCCCAAAGACAAAGCCCTCGCGCTGCCATTGGCTGATGAGTTGGCTTAAGCGCTTGCGGGTCAGTGGGAAATCGGTTTCGGGCAGCAGATCTGCGAGTTGATTCAAGCGGTTTAAAAGTGTCGGATCGCTGCTGCGCAGGCGTGCCAGCAGTTTTTGTAAAATCTGTTGATCCAAGGCTGTTTGCCAAGTCAATCCCAATTGGCCCGCCGATTCGATATAACTGAGTATGTCTTTGCAGGTCCGAAACGAGAGGGGAATCACGGGCGATAAGCAGGTCAGCGTCTCCCTCAATACAGCCCTGTAAGGCAAGCCTTCTAAGAGCGCCCAGATCTCTTCCTGAGTAGCTTCCAGGCTTAAGACCTGGGCCCGGTCATAGATTTTATCTGCGAGCAAATGGGTACTTTCATCGAGGTTGATCGTGCCCACAACATGCAAATTGGGTGTGAGGCTAACAGGGGCATCGCCGCCCAACCAGAGTGGGGCCGCTCCCTGACGGCGCATGATCTCCAGTCCCGAAAGCAGGGGGGCAAAATAATGTTCAATTCGGGCCAGGTTCATTTCGTCCAGAATCAAATGATAGGGTTGGGCGGGCCGATTCTCCCGGCGGGCAGCGTTCCATTCATGGGAAGCCCGTTTGAGAAAGAGGCTGGCAGGTGAATCGACATAACACTTTTCGAGCGGGTTAAAATATCCCAGCCAGTCTTCGGGCTGATTCCAATGGGGTGAAACTGCCAAGAGGCAGGATTCGGCTCCGCTGACCTGGGCATAAGCTTGCGCCAGCCAAGATTTGCCGACCCCACTCGGGCCACTGAGAATCACCAGTGACGCGCTTGTCAAAGCCAGGTGATACCGATACAGGGTTTGCTTGGGCAGTAAAAGTCCTTGTTTGCGGATTTTTTCGGCCCACTTGTCGAGCATTTTCTGCGGCGCAGGCAGCCCCTGGGGTTGAAACAATTCAGGCAAATGGGCCTGCAATTCTGCCCAGGCTTCGGAGCTCACTTTAAACACCCGTCCTTGGGGGCGTTTGAAAAAGGGCTCCTGGCTCCAGGTTGGCAAGGCTTTGAGCGCTTTTCTGGGCAAGGGTTCTGGCAGAAGACCTGTGATTTCAAAGCCAATATGCCAAGACAGCGGATCATCGGCTTCGGCCAAATAGGCGGCACTGAGCAATTGTCCAACTGCGATCAGCCCCAGCCCAGTGGCCCAAAACAAGAGGGTATCCCCGGCCTGTAATTGCTGAGAATAGCGCTCGACAGGCCATTCTCCCTCCCTTTCTACCTGGCCCAGGCGCAATTGGGCCAAACGCAGCGAGAGTTCAGAGTTGGCATCAAACTGAAGCAGCCAAATTGGACGGAGATCTGATGGCATCATTTCCTCACCCCTGTTTTTTTCCAGTATACGCCTTGTATTTCTGAACAGACCAGTTTCGAAGTGCCAAGCTTTGGCTCTTTGACAATGTTCGCAGCACCCCAAGCAGCATGGCATAGAGCAAAACTGCCAGGGGCAGAATCAGCCACCAAGTCAGGGCCAGTTTTAAAAGCAGCTGAATTCCCAAGCCCATTCCCAAAGTGGCCAAGAGTCCTTTCAGCCCCAAGCGAAGCGGCAGTTTTAAACCCAGGCTTTTGGCCAAATAGCCAAAATTGATCAGACAGACGCAGGCCTCGGTCAAAACCGTACTCATTGCCGCACCTGCTCCTCCCCAAGTGGGAATCCAGACCAGATTTAAACCCAAATTAAGCACGACCCCCAAGGCACCGCTCCAAACCAAGATCCGTGTCAGGTTAAGCGCGGCCAAATTGTATAGACATATATGGTTCACAAACAGAAAAATCAGGCTCCACAAGAGTATCTGCCAAAAGGGCACTGCTGCGAGAAAGGGTTTTCCCAAAAGGCTTTCGATCATCGGCCCTGCCAAGAGAGAGCCTCCCAAGGAAATCGGCCACGCTGTCAACCATGCCACTTGGAGGGCTTGGTCTGTGAGGGTCTGCATTTGCGATTGTTTTGTTGATTCTTTTGTTGATTCTTCTGGCGATTGTTTTTCTGACCCCCACTGTGAAATAACAGGAAAAATGGCCATCATCAGCAAATTGGGCATTAAAACCAAGAGATCAATCAATTTGACCACCGCCTGGTATCTCCCCACTTCGGCGGCAGAGCGGCCCAGCAAATGCAGCATCGCCACATCCATGCGAAAGTAGAGCAAGGCAAAGAGCCCACTGAGCCAAAATGGCAGGCCCGTTTTAAACAATTGGCCGACAAAGAGCCAATTCCAAACTGCTTTTTCATTCCCGATTTCTCGGTTTTGCAAAACGGTTTTGACCTGTTTTAAGCCCCAGAGTAAAGACAGGCCATTGGCCAGTGCCAAGACTTTTAACAACCAGAAAATATCCCGGCTCAGATACAGAACCAAAAGCAAAGATCCCAAGGTCAAGAGGCGGTTTTGCAGACGCAGAGCAATTTCTTCTTCGATACACTCCAAACCGTTAAAAATCGCGCTGAGAATATCCAACCAGCCGATGGCCAGGGTGATCAAACCAGCCCACAAGATACTTTCCAAGTCCCCGCCCCGCAAACCACTCAGCCAAGCCGCAATCTGCATCAGAACAAGCGTCAACAGGGACAATCCTGTTTTAAGACCAAGCACATGGTGGATATAGTGATGGGCCTGCTGCTTGTAACGGGCCAACTCACGAATCAAAAGGGTGTTAAGCCCACAATCACTGAAATAGAGAAAGAGCCCTGTAAAAGCCAAGGGAAATGCATAGCGGCCATAGCCATCGGCCCCCAAGGCCTGGGCCAAGACCAAAAAAAAGACCATGCTAAAACCCCGGCTGACCCCTTCTGCGAGGAGTTTGAAGCGCATATTTTTGCCGAGACGGGAGGCGGTAGAGGGTACAGAATGCATGGACACATTGTACCGCTTGGGGTCTTCGCCTGCGACAAAGTTGGGTTACACTGAAAGTCGGAGATGAATTGAAAATGGTAGAAATTGGTAAATTTAACCGTCTGCGGATCGCCAAAGAGCGCAGCGTAGGCTACTTCTTTGATGGGGGGGAGGCTGGGGATATTCTCATGCCCAAACGCCACCAGCCCGATCATTGTGAAGTGGATGACGAACTGGATGTCTTTATTTTTCTGGATGCTGAAGAGCGTTTAACGGCTACTGTGCGCAAACCCTATGCCCAGGTGGATGAGATCGCCTGGCTCAAGGTGATAGATACCCACCGGGTGGGGGCCTTTTTGGACTGGGGGCTGACCAAAGACCTGATGGTGCCTCTGCGCGAACAAAAAGAGCTGATGATGCCCGGACAGTATTATCTGGTCAAAATCCTGCTCGATGATTCCAACCGCATTATTGGCTCGACCCGGATTGAGGATTACCTCAACGAGACCAACGAAGGCGAGTTTGAATACGGCCAAGAGGTGGACTTGATTCTCGCTGACGAGACCGAATTGGGCTTTAAAGCGATTGTGAACCATACCCATTGGGGCCTGCTCTATGAGAACGAGGTCTTTCAAAAACTCGAAAAGGGCCAGAAGCATATCGGGTACATCAAAAAGCTGCGCGACGATCTCAAAATCGACCTCTCACTCAAAAAACCGGGTTATGACCGCGAACATATGGGCCAATTGGGTGAACAGATTTTGGAGCGGATTGAGCAGTCGGGGGGCTTCTTGGCCCTGAGCGACAAAAGCCCGCCCGAAGCCATTTACGAAGCCTTTGGTATCAGCAAAAAATCGTATAAACAGGCCGTGGGCAATTTATACAAACACCGCCTGATCACCCTAGAAGAAGGCGGATTGCGCCTGGCGCCCCAAGCAGCGCCTCCGGCAGTTAAACCTTACCAACCCAAGCCCTATCAGGCCAAAGCTTACGAGGCCAAGCCCTATCAGGCCAAACCAGGGTTTAAGGCTCCGCGTAAACCTGAATAAAGCGCGAAACCTGGGTAAAAACAGCGTCGTAGTTTTGGTGCCAGGCGGGATAACTCAAATAGAGGTATTCTTTGGCGCGGGTACAGGCCACATAAAAGAGGCGACGCTCTTCTTCGAGTTCGTCCAGGCGTTTGAGCGAACGGGCCGAGGGCAAGAGTCCATCGAGCAAATGGGGCACAAACACGGCCGACCACTCCAATCCTTTGGCGGAATGCACGGTTGAGAGCACCAAGGGTCGCTCTTCGCGCTCGTCAATCATTGGGGTGGTGCCGTCTTGGTATTTCTGCGAAGGCGGGTCCAGGGCAAAATCCGAGAGAAAGGTCTCGAGTTTTTTGTATTTCTGCGCCAATTGCAGGAGGATATCCAGATCGGGTGTGCGGGTTTTCCAATCGCTTTCGACCTGTTTTAAAAGCGGGGTGTAATAATTCTGCAAGGTGCCCAGTTGTTCGGCCACCGAAAGCTGTTGTCTTCCTTGCTCGAGGGAGGCCTGCAGTTCCAGCAGGGCCGGGGCAAATTTTTTCTGGCTCATGCCATTTAAGACAAATTGGCCCTGGTGGGTGCGAATCCCTTCGATGATCTTGCGGGCCGTGACCTGTCCCACGCCGGGGATCAGCTTGAGAATCCGGTGCCAGGCGATGGCGTCATAGGGGTTGAGCAAGAGCCGGGCCAGGGCCACCAGGTCTTTGACGTGGCGGCGCTCAATAAAGCGAATGCCCCCATAAACCACATAGGGAATACTGCGGCGCAACAATTCGGTTTGAATAAATCCCGAATGGAAGCCTGAGCGGTAGAGCACAGCCATGTCTTTGAGTTCAAGTCCCTGCTCACGCAGTTCCAGAACGCGGTCGACCACCCAAATGGCCTCATCTTCGGCGCTGTAATGTCTGCAAATCACAGGGGCCACCCCCGCAGTGCGCAGGCTGAATAGTTTTTTGGGATAGCCGAGCCGGGCCTGTTTGAGCAAATCATTGCTGAAATCCAACAGGGGCTGGGTGCTGCGGTAATTCTGCTCCAATCTGACAATTTTGCATGTGGGCCAACTCTCGGGAAAGAGCAAAATATTCTCCAGCTCTGCCCCGCGAAAACCATAAATGCTCTGGGCGTCATCTCCGACCACCATCAGGTTTTTGTGCCGCTCACAAAGTTGGTCGGCAAAGCTTTTTTGAACCAAATTGGTGTCTTGGTATTCATCAACCATGACATAGTCGAATAAATTTTGAACCGAGCGTTTAAACGCCGGATTGGCCCGCAATTGCTGATCAACCTGGATCAAGAGGTCGTCGTAGTCGAGCAGGCTGTGGCGGCGCTTGTATTCGTGATACACCGTCTCCAGGGTCTGTAATTCTTCGAGGTAGTCTTCCAGGCCTGTATAGTCACGGGCTATCACATCAGCCAGGGCCTTCTGGCAATTGCGGGAGCGGGAGATCAGCTCCTGGATTCGGCTTTTCTTGGGAAAGGCCCGGCTCTTTTTGTCAAACTTGAGTTCTTGGCGAATCAAATCGATAATGTCTTCGCTGTCGACGGTGTCGATAATACTGAAATGGGGATCCAGATCGAGCAATTTGGCGTAACGCCGCAATAAATGGCTGGCCACCGAGTGAAAGGTCCCGCCCATGACTTTTTCGGCCCGCTCCGATTGCAAAAGCAGACGGGCCCGCAAGAGCATCTCGGCTGAGGCCTTGCGGGTAAAAGTCAGCAGTAAAATCCGCTCAGGCGCGACACCTTTTTCAAGTAAATAACTCAGGCGGTAAATTAAGGTGCGGGTTTTGCCCGATCCAGCGCCTGCCAATACCAACAAGGGCCCTTCGGTGGTGGTGGCTGCCAATAATTGGCGGGGGTTGAGTTCGTCGGCATAGTCCAGTTTGAGTTCGGGCGAGAGTGGCTCGGGCAGGCTCTCCAGGCTGCGGGCATCCACTTCTTGGCGCAGTTTTTCAAAACGCCGCAGCCGGGCCTTCATCTCACTGTCCATTTCAGGTTCGGCATAATAGGCCGCATGGCGAAAGGCCGAAGGGGTATTTTCAGGGGGCCCGGTATCGGCATAAAAATTGAGAAAAGAGCGGATCAAATCGTCGCGGGATATGCGTTCCATGGGGGTCTCCGTTTTGGGGCCAATCAGGATGGGCCGACAGTGTATGCTGCTTGTATTGGGCTTTGTGTTTCTCTATTTTAACTGATTAAGACTTCAAAAAAGCAGAATCAGCACGGGCTCTCAAAAGATTCGGGCGGCATCATATCGCTGGCACTGAGGGTGTAAGTCAGGTCAGGGTAGCGAAAGTCCGTTTCCTGGTTCTCCCGACGCCGCATTGGGTAAAAGGCCGACAACTCTTCTTGATTGGCCAAGGTCAGAGGTGTATTGTCAGCGAAGTAGGCCACTTGGTCGCGAAAGTGCAGAAAGGTCTTGGAACAGCGAAAGGTGATACCCAACCACGGGTTATCAGACTTGGGCGAAGCCGCCTCTAACACAATTTTGTGTCTGTAGTGCCGATTGTTGTCGACAGAGAACAGCACGAAACTGTTGTGGGTCAATACAATCTCGCTTTTTTTGCCGCCAGGCTGCTTTGATTCGATCAAGAGCTTGCGCGGCGAGGAGGTCAACTCAGGGTATTTGTAGCAGGAAAAGAGGGCGATAAACGAACCATCGGCCAGATCCAAGGCCTGATCTGAGTGACTGCCCATGTGGGTATATGCGTGGGTGTAGGTTTCGATCAGGGCGTTATTAAAACCCACCGGCAGCGAAGCCCGTTCTTGAATTTGCTGAGCCAATTGTTCATGTTCTAAACTGAATAATTGCGCAGGCGCGCTGTATACAGTTGTGGTGCGTACGATGGGGATCCCACCGTTTTCGCTGGGTTTGATCAGGACCGTTCCCTGTCGGCCTTTTCCCAAGGTTTCAAACCGAACCGAAGCAAAAAGCGAATCAAACAGATTGGCTTGATTCTCCAATGTATACACCCGAAAAGGCGCCTCTGGCGCGTATGTGGGGGCCAAATAATCGCCTTTGTTCATGCTGAAGCGAAATTGATCTCCGTATGCGATCACCGCCGAGGTCTTGTTCTCCTCTGCATATAAATGGCGCAATTTCTCCATACCTTCAAGCGTGGGCGGCTCTAATTCTAGCGCTTGTCCATCCAACTTGAGGTAGGTCTGACCCTCTTTGTGAACGGCCTCCGTTTTTGAACAGCGTACGACATACCCCAGGCGGATGGGCAGCCGTTCGGCGTCCAAGGTCGAGGACTGGATTTCGTGTGTGTAAAGCCGGTTGGTGGACAAAGGCATGAAGAACACAGAGTTGGGGTACAAGGTCAACGTGAACTGAGGAGCCAGGGGATATTCAGGGTCATTCAGAACAGGTGCTTTGAGTCGAAAGTGCAACTTGGTCAGCCCACTGGTTTCTTTGTAACCGCAATCAAAGGGGTCTTTGCTCAAGGGGTGCAGCTTATCGAGTTGGTCGTAAAAAGTGCAAAAAGCCATGATCCCATTGCTGGGCATGTCTTTGGTCTTGTCGGCATGTGCCGAAATTTTGGCTTTGCTCTGCTTTTTTTCAGCCTGAGCAGGGGTATTGTGGTAAATCTGAGCGAGGACGTGATTCAGGCCTGCCGGGTTTTCAAAGATCTTTGCTGCCTGCTCGTTTAGCGCTGCGACAATCTGTCTGTCGGTGATGCCAAAATCTTCACTTGGCCCCGAGAGATTTGTCGAACAGCGCAGCAGATGGAAGTGAAGTTCATCCCCTGCTTGCCTCACAGGTGTCAGATAAATCCCCGTGCGGTGGGCTTTACCAGGTTTATTGGACTCGGTGAGATCCTGAAAAATGTGTTCATGGCTGATCCGGTTGAAATAATCGCAGTCTGGGTCGAAAAAGCGCCGATAGTAGATACCCACCCCATGCACCAAAATGGGGACTTGGCCCAAACTCACAAATTGCCAAGCAGGTTTGACGGAAGCAGGCATCTCGCCCTGAGTAAGCGCTTGGATCACCGCGATTTGTTTTGCTTCGCTGAGATCGAACGCACCGAGATGGGCTAAATCGCCACAGAGGTAAACGGTTTTTTGAGCGAAACAGGGCCTGTCAGCAGAAAGATCGTTGGCTCTGAACACCTGGCCGTAAAAGCCTTTGAGCCAACTTTCATCTGCAATTGGCGAGAGCAATAGGAGGATATTGTTGGACGCGCGGAGGGTGGCTTCTGTATTTTCGGGTATCAACTTCAACTGTTCTGACATCATCTGTGCCAATGACTAAAACTCGGCGATCATCTGCTTTAAGACGAGCAAACCCTCGCGGAAGACGGGCCAGCCATCACCGGTGAGCACCGCTTGCAATTGCAAACAATCTGCCAAGCGCGACACAGAGGCTTGGGCCGCAGCTTTATTGCTGAGTTTGGCATCGGGCAAGAGACAGAGTTGGCCGGCCCGGTGGGAACGTATCAGATCGCCCGTGATCAAGGTTTGGCCCTCAATCAAAAAAGCCAATTCTCCGGGTGTTTTAGAGCCTGCCAAAGCAAAGACCTGCAGACCGGGCAGGGGTTCATCGCCCTCGTCCAGCCAAGCCTGGCAGTTGAGTGTTGCTTTTTCAGCCAAGGGCCCCCACAGGCGTGCACCGGTTTGGGCTGCCAGCGCTTCAGCGTCGCGCAAATGGTCAGAATTGCTGATAAAAATATGGCTGAGGGGGCCCAGGGATTGCAAATGGGCCAAGTCATGTTCAGTCAGGGGCAAGGGATCAAAGGCGCAATTTCCTTCGGGCCGCACCCACAGCACCGAATGAAAATCGAGGTTGCGTTCGGGGTTAAAGACGCTCCAACCCCAAAAGGCTGGCTGATGTAATGCTTTCATGGTCTACCTTCTTTGCGCGAACAATCTAGAGGCATTGTACCTTTAAATCAAAGTTAAAAGATAAATTTACAGGAATTGAAATGGAATCCCAGATTGTGTATAATCATGTTGCTTTTGATGATGGATGGTGAAAATGAGAAAAAAATGAACGCTCACATGGAACACACGCTTCAATCGATGTTAGATGTCTCTAGCACCCTGTTGATCACTCTCTTTGCCCGTGCCAAAGAAAGTGGCAGCAAAGCGCCAATCATCCAAGATAAAAAAGCTGAAGCGATGATCGATAGAATTAAACAGGCCATCGTGGGTTCGGCCAACCCCATTCATCAAAAGATCTTAAAGGATCAATACCCTGCCAAATTGGGGGTCACAATGGCCTTACGCAGCCGACGATTTGATCAGTATGTGCAGGCCTACTTAAACAAATATCCCCAAGGAACTGTGATCAATTTAGGCTGTGGTTTGGATACCCGTTTTGAACGCTTAGATAACGGTCAAGTTTATTGGTACGATTTAGATTTTCCTGAAGTAATTGAACTGCGGCGCCACTTTATGACGGAAAATCCCCGCCATCCATTTTTGGGGATTTCAATCCTCGACCCCGGCTGGGTCGATTCAATCAAAAAGGGAGGGCCCTTTTTAATTTTGGCAGAAGGTCTTCTGATGTACCTCAAAGAAGAAGAGGTCAAAGCTCTATTTGCGCTTATATACAGCGCTTTTGGCCCCTCAGAAATCGTCTGCGAAGTCACTCACCGCTATTGGGTCGAAAAAATGAGGCACCCATATATGCAATGGAAACTCAAACGCCAATTGGGCATGACTGGGGGAGCCATTTTTCAATTCGGCATTCCCGACAGTCGCTATTTTGAAGCTTGGAATCCCAAATACACCCTTCTCGATGAGTGGACTTATTTTGATGACAAAGAAAAAAAACTGGGTTGGTTTAACTGGTTTTCAGGCATTCCAATATTGCGCAAAGTACAATGGACGGTCCACTACCAATTCGGTTAAAAATGAAGCCAAACTGTAGGGCATTGTGGCCAAATCCTGACAGCCCTGAATGTTATACTAACAAACATGTTAAAACCCTCAGACTTGCAAGCGTTGATTCCCCTTGGTCAAGGACCCGGCACCCGTGTCTGGAAAGGGATGGATGTCAATGGTCAGCCGCTTTTACTCAAGACCTTTTCGCTGGCTGATGCCCCCAATTGGAAGGCTGAGGAACTCTTTGCCCGTGAAGCGCAGGTCTTACAACAATTGGACCATCCGTGTTTGCCCCGGCTCTTGGCCTATGGGGTCGAAGACCAGAACTCTTACCTGATTTACCCCTTTATTGAAGGTGAAAGCCTGCAGGCCAAATTGGAAGCCGGTTGGCGACCAGAACAGGCCCAGGTTTTTGACCTGATGCGCCAATTGCTGACAACCCTGATTTGGCTGCATGATCGCATGCCGCCTTTGGTTCACAGAGATATCAAACCCTCCAATTTGATTCTCACACCAGATCAGCACTTGTATTTGATCGACTTTGGCTCGGTGCTGCAGCACCTCAAACCCCAAGGCGGCTCCACCGTGGCTGGCACCTTTGGCTATATGGCCCCGGAGCAATTGAGTGGCAGGGCCTTGCCCGCCAGCGACCTCTATGGTGTGGGGGCCAGCCTGATTCATTTACTCAGTGGCAAAGCCCCAGCCGAATTGCCCCAAGAGCGACTCTGGATCCGCTTTGAAGCCTATGTACAGCTCTCAGCCCCACTCCAACGCTGGATCAAAACCCTAATTGACCCCGTGCTCGAAGAGCGCTGTCAGAATGCGCGCCAAGCTCTGGCCGGTTTGGAAAAAGCCCTGATGGCTCAAATGTCCACAGAAAAGACCTCGCTTATTCCTGCCCTGCAAACAGAAAAAGGCCTACAGATTGCTCAAAATCTGGACCTGATCAAACGCTGGCCGATTCCTGTTCCGGAATCGGGCATGCCTGCCATTGAAGTTCAAAAAGTCCCGCAGGGAATCTCACTCATGCTGCCCCGTCGGGAGTCCACTCAGAGTGGCAAATATTTTTTTAGTTTGAATGTTGGCTTATGGGCTACGGCGATAGCACTTTACCTGATATCTAAACAGAGTATGAGTTCACTGAGTATGTCAAATTACCTTTTTCAGTTTCTGGCAACCTCAGCGGCTTTTGGCATGAGCACCTATTACCGCCATCAGCGCCTCAGCTCGCTCCAAACCCACCTCACGCTCTCAGAAGACAAGCTGATTGTGCACTTTTCTGACCAAGCCAAGTCACACCACATTCCCTGGACAAAGGTCAGTGAATTTAAACAATTGCGCAGGGGTCGGGGCATCCAGCTCAAATACCAAGATACCAAGACAGGCAAACGCAGACGGTTGCGTCTCGGTCAGAGTTTGGAAGCGTATGAACAGTACTGGTTGTATGGCATGTTAGAAGATTTTAAAAACAGTCTTTCCATTCCAGATTGATTCCGCAACAAAATCGCTTTTTCAAAAAGGACAATTGAATGAAAGCCCGCTTAGATCCTGCAATCCTGATTACGCTGGCTATTTTTGGCCTCGTGGGTCTGTGCTTTTGCCTCGGTGCAATCTGGACAGCATGGGAAAAACACCAGATCATCACCACCTGGCCACGGGCCAATGCCCAGGTGGTTCAGAGCCGGGTCGATCTCTATAAACCCACAGTCTACCAAGCAGAAATCCAGGTTCGTTACCAGATTCAGGGCAAAACCTACTCCCCCATACTCAAAAGTGAGGAAACCAGCTCCATTTACGGTTTGATGCAGGCTTTG
This sequence comes from Candidatus Blackallbacteria bacterium, assembly GCA_051715345.1. Taxonomy (GTDB): domain Bacteria; phylum Cyanobacteriota; class Sericytochromatia; order UBA7694; family UBA7694. The sequence goes on along the minus strand of JBPXJQ010000054.1, from coordinate 149,833 downwards.
GTAGATCTTTACCCTGTTGGGACAACCCATTCTCTGCCTTATTCACCTATCGCTCCAGACAAGCCTGTCTTGGATGCGGGCTACCATCTGCGGTTTTTCTTCTTGCCTTTGCTTTTGGCTGTGATCGGCCTGATACTCAGTATGATTGCTCTGGTCTTGTGGATTTGGCCTTATTTGCCCCCCAAAACGCCCGCAAAGGGGGCCTATCGCAGCAGAAAATACCTGCCTCTCTGGCTGGGAGGGGGATTTGCGGGGATCGGTCTTTTTATGTTGGCAATGGTGGCTGTGTGGGCATACAATCAAGCCCAGTCTCTCCAATGGCCTGAGCTCAAGGCCGAGATTGTCAGCAGTAAGGTTCTGTCGTATTATCAACGATCAAGTACCCGCTATTTTGCACCCGCTTTGGACCTGCGTTATTCTGTCGCAGGCAAAACCTATCACAGGCCGATCTGCCCTGAAAGTGGCTTGAGTGAGGCCGAGGTAGCAGACAAAATGGCTTCAGAGTATGCTATAAACCAGCCTCTGAGTCTGCGCTATAATCCCAACAATCCCTACGAAATCGAGTTGTACCATGCTCCTTTTACCTTCGGTTGGATTTTGGGGGGGATTGGGGCTGGTTTTCTGTTCCTGGGCTCTGTCATTGGGCTTGTCTTTGGCAAAGTCTTTCGCTCGCGTTGAGCCAATGCTGACGCTTTGGCCAGGATACAGAGGAAAGAAAAATCCCAAAAGGGGTATAATCTTTTAATCCCATCCATTCACTCTATTGCGAAGGAAATGACCTGCACAGTCATGCAAGATTTTACTCTTTCAAGCGCTCTGCGTCCGGCCACGGCACTGCCACGTTTGCCCAAACAAGTCGTGTCCAATTCGGGCAATGTTCCCCCATCAGCCCAGCCTGATGCTCCTGAGTCTGCCACACAAATGGCAGAAAGCGCTCCACAATTTGCCCAAACTAATCAAACAGGCTCGGCCCAACCCAGCTTGAGTTTGGCTTCTGATCAACCTGCTCAAGTCGCGGCCACACAAGGCCCAGCCTTGCGTGTGGCCAGTCCAGAAGAAGTTAAAGCCGCTGTCAACCAAGCGCTCAAAGCCAATTTGGCCAATGTACCTGCCCGCCCCGGTGAAAGCCGCCATGATTTAAACCGACGCCTGCAGGCAGAATCCCAATACAATGGCGCTGAGTTAGTGATTATTGCCTTTGAAGGCACGGGGGCTTTTCATCCCCGCTGTGCGCCCGTGATGATCGCCGCCAACGATTTACTCAGGCAACAGGGCCTGACCAGCCAACCGGGCAGATCCGAAATCCACACGCAACTCTCCGAAGCCATGCGCAAATACGAAGGCAAAGACATGAATTGGTCGGGTTTGGCTGTCGGGCCCTTAAGTACCTTGCTCGATGACCCACAAATGGCAGCATCTGCCCAGTGGTTGAGCTTTCCTTCGGAAGAATTTGAGGCACTGGCAGGTGGGGACGCGCTCAAACAGATCAGCCTGACAGAGAGTCTTAAAGAAGCGGTACTCAGCTCTGCTGGCCAAACACCAGGCATTAACCAAGCGTTGCTTAAGCTCCACGAAATTCAAGCCCAAGCCAAGGCTCAGGGCAAAGATCCCCAATTTGTCATTGTGAGCCACAGCAGCGGTGGCCGGTCTGCGGTTAAATTTTTAGAAAAGGCCAAAGCCTTGAAAGATCAATCTGGCCAACCCCTGAATTTTCCCTTGGTGATGACCATTGACCCCGTTCGTGAGGCCCATGAAGCTGTCCTTGAAGCGGGCAAAGAATTGTTCAACAAAGGCACTGAACACAATCTCAACCGCGTGAGGGGCTGGATCGATGCCTTGCCTTTGATTGAGGTTGAACCGAAAAAAGTCTATCCCCCCTTGGTGCGGCACCGGGAACAACCCGAAAGCCTCTACAAACCCAGCAATACAGGCCGGTTTTTGAGCTTTTACCAGCGCAAAGATACCGAGGGTTTAAAAATGGATCCCAAATTTGGCATCCAAGGCAGCCCAGTCAAAGGGGCCCAAAACCAAGAGGTTCATGATGTGGGCAGTGCCGGTCATGGTGAAATTGCCTACAATCCCATCGTGGTCAAGGCCTTTTTAGCTGAAATTCAAAACCTGATAAACCCAAAATAGGCAAGAACAATCCAATGCATGAGAATCTTCATTTGAAAACTCACCTATTGCGGGTTTGGCAGGTAATTTGGGCCCGCAAAGGCCTTTTATTGGCTGAATCTCTGGCTTGGGGGCTGCTGACCTGTCTAATTACATCTGGCTTGTTTGGCCTGGGCTTTGCTGCTTTTAGCCGATTGGGTTTTGCAGATATCAATCTGTCAATCTGGGGCTATGGCTTGCTCTGGCTCTTGTGCAGCCAAGGGCTGTTTGGTGCCTGGGCCAGTTTGGCTTGGTTTCACACCAGCTATGTGGAAAGCACGCGTTCGGCATATACACGGGTCCGGAGTTTGCCCCTGCTGCAATTGATGGGATTGGCGATAGCCATTGGAGCCCTGTTGGCTTATGCGCTCTATGCCTTTGAAGTCCCTTCTCCTTTGGCGCTCTTTGGCAGTAAAATTCCCAGCCCTGCCTATGAATATAAACAAATTTCTGGTGGATTTGCGGCCCTGCTTGCTTTGGCTGGCAGCATCCTGGTGAGTCTGAGCCTGCCTGCAATTTCTTTGGGAGTTCCCAAACCCTGGGCTTGGAGTTTGAAGCACATTTCAGAGAATAAACAGATTTTTGGGGGCTGTGTGGCTTTAAGTCTGCTCATACAAGCTCTTTTGGTGGGTTTGGGGTTCATGGAGATGGGACCAAGTAATATGGTGGCCCTATTTCTCGCTGGGCTCAGTACACTTTTTTTAGGGTTTTTGTGGGCCGAATTTTATTTCCCAAGGGGGGACGACACTCCCAGAGACATTCCCTTCCGCAGTGATATTTACCTCTTTCTGGGATTTGGGCTCATGGGGGTCTGTCTGTTTTTCTGGGTGGATATTGGAAACCAAAAACAATTGGCTGCTTTGTCTTCAGAGATTCAGAAGACAGAATCTTTGATGTTGGAGCAAAAACAAACCCGTAAGGCGCTCTTTGGCGAAACTCTGACAGGAGATGCCAAAAACCACTATATTCCCCTGATGATCAATCCCCTGTCGCCACAATACGAAGTGCAAAAAAACCACCTTGATGAAATGTTTGTTGTGCCAGCAAAAGCCAAATCTGATCTGTTTTATGCTGAGACGCTGTATAAACCCAAACCTGAAATACTCAAACTGTATGCCCCGCATTTCGAAAAACTTAAACAAGCCACCCACAGCGCTGAATTCAGCCCTGTGTACCTCAATTACGATGTCGAGACCCGCCTGCCAAACTTTATCAACGCCCAAAGACTCAGCAAAATGCTTTTGGTGCAGGCCAGCCATGACATGGCGCGCGGAGAGCGAAAGCAAGGCTACGAACACTTTTTTGATATTCTGAGATTGGGGCAGGATGTCCGTTTTCAGGGAAATCTGGTGGGCGCAATGGTGGGGATCGTGATTCAAGCAGAAGCGGCAAAACGCTATTTAGAGGTTCTGAGCCCAGAAACAATCGATCTCAAACTGGCCCAAACCTTGCTGGGCTATTGGCAAACCTTGCTCAAAGAACAGCCTCAAGGGGTTGACTTGCCATTGCGGGTTGAGCAACTGACCATGCAAAAAATCTATTTAAATCCCCACAATTTTTTTACAACCACCGAGGGCAAATTTGAATTATCGGGCATTCAAGCCTGGCTCGGCCCCAAATTGCTTCTGCCGGTTTTATTGCAATCAGAGCGGCTGTTTAAGCGCATTTCCACACGTACACAGACTCTTTATGCGCAGGTTCCATTTCAACGTTCAGAAACAGAAATCGCAGAACACATGGATGCTGTTTTGAAAGAAACCGAAAAAAATGAATTTGTTGCTCTGGGAATGCCCAATTATCCAGGGGCCGATGAGCGCATGTGGAAAAACCAGGTGCGTTTGGATCTGGCTTATCTCAAAACGGCATTAATTGTGTATTATCTCCAAAACAAGGTTTATCCTGAGTCTTTGGCAGATTTACTGACCCATGTGTTGCCTGCTTTGCCAAAAGATCCTTATTCGGGCAAAAATTATCTGTACCAGCGAACAGGCAAAGGATTCCAGCTTTACAGTCTGGGAACCAACCTCAAAGATGACAAAGGCCACAAACGTCAGGCTGAATTGGATTTGGTTTACACGGCCTCAAAGTAAACTGCCCAAAGGGTCTTTGACCCCACTTATGGGTTATTTTGTTGGCTGTGGAGATTTTTGGAGAGGCTGAATAAAACTGCGGTGGGCCCGCACAAAACAGCCCAAATCATGGCCTTCTGCGCTGCGCACCCACATCCAGGTATTTTTTGAACGGTCCAAGGCATTGAACAGCACCTCATCAGAGCCGCCCCGGCCCAGATTGGCCTGCACCAGATGGTCTTTGCGAAAAGTCGTGATCAGGGCCGCATGGCGGCTGGGCTGAGCCCTGCAATTGAGTTGAGAAGACACCACTCGCCAGAGCGCTCCGGGCATTTGCGGGGATTTGGCTTGGCCAGAAATGGGCCCGCTGTTCGTCAGCCAATTGCCTTGGGTATCCATTTGGGGCCGGGTATACAGGTCAGACTCTGCCCAGACCGGGGCAAACCCAAGACAGACTCCCAATAGCCAGCCAAGCGCAATTTGTCTGTATAAAGAATTTGTTTTTTTTGCCTGGGAACGGTGAAGATTGGGGCTCATTTTTGCTTTGATTGTTGGATTTTTCTGTTTTACATTCATTATAACATCTGTAAATTCAAGCTATCATGGGTGCTAAGAGGATTTGAGTCAAGGCCTTGACCGCTGGTTTGGCCTGGGCCGCCGGGGTCGAAGCCACAAACAAATCTTTGTAAATGGCTTCTGGCGGCAAGGCCACGATTGCCAGTTGGCCCTGATCTAAGTAGCGCTGGACAGTGATCTGGGGTAAAAAAGTGGCCGCTCGGCCTGTCAGACACCAGTCGAGCAAGACATCGAGAGAGTCGGTATTACAGACGATTTGCCGGGGGTACTTTTCCTCGTTCCAGCGTTTTTGTCGGGGATTGTGAGAGATTCGCCGGGGCAGGGCGTAGACCAAGGCATTCCATTGGCAAAAGGGTCGGGGGGCTGAGACGATCACAAACGGGCTGCGGCGCGCTGAATAGGTCAAAAAACCCGCTTCTTCCAATTCCGCATCCATCAGTGCCAGATCGATCTGGCCTTTGGCCAAACGATCACGCAGGGTCTCGGTTTGGGGTTCACATTGAATATTCATAAAAACATCGGGGTGTTCTGCCATAAACTGGCTCAAGCAGCGCGGCAAAAAGTCAAAACCACTTGCGGATTGCCAAGCAAAAGAGATGGTGCCAGATAATGTGGTCTGAGAGTGGGTTTGAAAGCGCTGTTCCAGCCGCAAAAGTGAGGCCAACACCTCGCGGGCTTGGATCAAAAACAACTGTCCGGCTTGGGTGGGAATCAGGCTTTTGCCACTTTTTTTGAGCAAGGGAGTTTGGGTATGGGCTTCGAGTTGCTCCAAACTGCGTTGCAAGGTTTGGCGTGAAATCCCCAATTTTTCAGCCGCTTTGCGCAGCTCCAGCTCTTGGCAAACCAGAATAAAGTGCTCCAACCACTGGGTTTTTAAACCGGGTTCTGCAAAGGGAATCATGGGCAAAGGGCCTTTAAAATATCTGACTGAACCGCCAACAGTCTTTCATTCAGCGGCTTAAGTGCTGACCACACCAAATAAGGGGTATATGCCGCTTCAAAAGGGGGCGGGCAGACCGCTTTGAGCAGGTTGAGATCGACAAAATGTTCGGGAATATGCAAGCAGACAAAACCGTGTTGGGCCAATTCCACAGCCATGGCTGCATCTGCTTTGCCCACCACTTGCCGGGGCCAGCGCTGTTCGGGCCAAACATTCAGAATTTCATCAAGCGAGTGATAATTCCCCAAAAAAGCCAGGTACTTTAACGCTTGCCAAGGGCCTTCCAGATCGTGGGCTCCGGCTATAATAAAAGGCACTGGTTTGAGGGCCTGCCAAGCCAGATCTGGGCTCAGCGGGGGCTGAAGCATCACGACAAAATCCAGGGCTCCTGCCAATAATTGGCTCTCCAACATGCTCGGCCCTCCATTGGGCAAAACCACTTCCGGCCGAAAACCGGGATCTTTTTCACTCCAGTGATTGAGAATCTCGACAATTTGGCTTTCCAAAATCAAGGTAGCCCCGATTCGCAGCGTCCAAATTTCTGCTTGCGTCACAGGCGTTGTGAGGGTTTTGTCCAGGGCGGAGAGGCGGGTCAAAAGTGGAAAACTCTCCGCGCGCAAAATTTCTCCAGCAGGGGTCAATTTTTGTCCAACTTGCCCCAGACTGCGCTGAATCAGACTCTGGCCCAGAGCCTGCTCCAAACCTGCAATGTGTTTGCTCAGAGCCTGTTGGGTCATAAACAGTTTTTCTGCTGCCGCAGTAAATGACTCAGACTCAGCCAGAATCATAAAATAATAGAGACTTTCTAATTTTAAAGCCATGTCAGATTACCTGTCGATCTCCTGCATGTTTAGCATACCGGAAGGCGCTGCGCTCGGCTACAACGCTTTTGAACAAAAAAGTGTTCAAACTCTTTGTTGGACGGCAATTGTCCCCTGTGAAAAAATAAAGGTAAATTCAAAACCAAAAAGACCTCCAAGGGAACCACCACATGTCAATTCAAGCCATTTCCTCTCCAATTCAGCCTACAGCCTTGTTTAACACCGCAACTGCCCCTGGTCAAGCAAAGACCAGCACCCCTATTTCAAGCAAAGTCAACGTGCCTCTAGCCCAATATCGGGCCCAAGATCGTCTCGATTTTAAAACCCAGAATCAGCTCTTTGCGGCTGGTGTGGGCTTTACTGCTGCCGCGATCAGTTTAACCTCCGCTTATAAACTTGCTGCGTTTGGCTCCACAGTTGCCGGTACCAAAGGGGCTATCGCAGGAGCCTTGGTGGGTGGTTTGGCCACTGCCAGCTTATTTGGTGCAGGAACCGCCACTGTCTCAGACCCGATTTTCTACAACCCAGGAAGTGTCGTACTGGGTGGAACCATTGCGGGTGCCGCTTTGGGACTTTACAAAGGGGGAGTGAAAGGGGCTTTCATTGGTGCTGGGCTGGGTGCGGCTCTGGGTGCTGTGGCACAGGCTTCAGCCAAATAAGGACACAACAATGAGTTCAATCATTTCACTGAATGCCAATACCTTGCTTGTGGGTTCTCAACCCAGCCAGACCCCGCAGACCCCCGCAGACATGACCCCTCCAGGTCAAATTCAAACGGGCCTCAACCCAGCAAAGAACCCCTTTTCAGCCTGGGCCACAGACAAGCTGAGCCCCAATCGCAGCAGCTTAAAAGCGGGCCTGATAGGCACAGCCACTTCAGGTGCGCTGGTGGGCACAGGCATCAGTTTTTTCAATCCCCATTTCATGGGCAGCGTGGCCATGGGTGGATATGCCGGCTTGGCTGGCGGGGTGGCTGGGGCCATCAGCGCTCAAACGGCAGACACACGGGCCGAGGCCTTGCTAACGGGCACACTGATTGGTGCCGTGCCCGGCATTGTGATTGGTCTGGCAACACGCGATGCCTTTGCTTTTTTAACAGCCACCGGCCTGGGCGCTGTGGGCGGTGCCATCGGGGCCTTGACAGCCACTTATCTGGATTAAGCTTGACCGTACTTTATCTGAGCCGTCCAACTTTTTCCGTATTTATGCCGAAACATCCTTGGCCTGTGTTTGTTTTTTGCCATACTGGCGCAGCAGGGCATTGAAGCTCTTTTCCAGCCGCTGCTGTCCCTCTTCACTCAGAAGCAGGGTCAGGTAAAATGTGCGGTAGTACCCCCGACTGTCTCTGCGCTTGATAAACAGATAATCGTCAAAACAGATGACCAATTCATAGGGCCGAGCCGGGCCAAAATGCGACCAATAGGGATAGTCTGGGAGGCAGGGTGTCCATTTAAATTGGGTGATTTTCTGCCACTTTAATTCCAAACACAAAGGGCTGGGATCATTGGGATCGCTCAAACTGAACCGGTCTGGCTGCAGGCGAAAGACCGCTCTGGGTATCAGCCAGGCAAAAGCCGATTGAAGCCAGGGCAAATACTGCCCCTGTCGGGATCTCTGGGTATACCAAAATCCATAGCCCAGAGAGGCCGGTAAACCCACTGCTCCGAGCAAACCCACATAGACAATCGGCATTAACTGACTGACCATGGAATAGGGATCGGCTGCCTCGGCCATGATTTGCGTGAAATTCATTGCCATGACCCCGCTGGCCATCAAGATTAAAACCGCAAAACCAATGGGTATCAGTGCCACCAGACTGGCAATGCCGAGCCAAAAATTCAGTGCCATGCGCTGGCGTTGTTTGAGCCCGGCCTGCATCAACGGAACCGGACCCGGCAATTGAATCTCAATCCCTTGTGAAACCTCTCGCAGCTCAAATTCACTGCCCTTAAAATAGCGGGGCAATCTCTCCAAAGCCAGGGATGGGGGAATCAAGTGAGAGAGTTGAACGGTTCGAGGGAGTCGGGCCGTGCCCATTTTGCGTTCTTGCTCGTTTTGGGCCTTGAGCCATTGTGCTGCTATTTTGCCCCCCTGGGTATGATCTCGCAGCAGATCTAAGGCCTGTCGGGGACTGTCAAAACGCGCTTGGGGCAAGGGTTTAAGACAGTGCTCCAACCAATGCAGGTAAAAGGGTTCGACCTGCACAAAGGAGCGAAAATCCAGCCCGGTGCCTTCACTGGGAATTTCAACGGGATGCCGCCCCGAAAGCAGGCGCAACAAGGTCGCCCCCAAGCCATAGAGATCCGTTTGGGGGGTGGCCGCTCCCGCAAATTGCTCAGGGGCCATATACCCAAAAGTGCCAATGATCGTGGAGCCCCCCCCCGATTGACTCATCAGGCGGTTTTGCACGGCCCCGAAATCTATCAGAAAAACCTCCCCAGCGGCATTGAGAATCAAATTGCTGGGTTTGATATCCCGGTGTACCACAGGCAGGGCCGATTCTGCCAAATAACACAGAATCTCGAGCACCTGAGCAGCCAGATCCCAGATCTCGGCAGAGGTGGGACGCCAACCCTGTTCCAATTTGTGTTCCACGCTCTTTCCGGCCACGGCTTCGGTTACGAGCACACAACTCACATGGCCAACACTCTCCAATTGAAAGCTGTCCACATAAGCGGGAATGCGGGGATGCCGGAGTGCTTTGAGGATTTCGGTTTCGCGCTCGAACAATTCCAGATTTTTCCAATTTTCGAGTTTGCTCACACGCAATTCTTTGACTATCAGTGGTTTGGGGCTATGGGTGGCCTCGGCAGCATAGACCCAACTGTGTGTGCCGGCCCCCAGACATTGCTTGAGGGTATAGCGGCTCAAAAGCGTGGTTCCTACCGGCAGGGCCTGTGTGTGATCGTGCCCTTTTGGCAATTGAAAGTCATGGGCCAGCTCCGGCAAGGGCCGCTGAACGGCTTCGGGCAAAATGGGCTGACGCAGGTCAGGGTCTTTGTCCTGCATCAGGTCAAAGACCCGCAGAGCCATTTCAGCACTTTCGTAACGCAGATTCAGATCTTCTGTTACCAGATGAAAGAGCCAATTGTGTAACTCAGGCCGCTGTTCGGGCAAACAGGCCTGAATGGTGGGTAAATCCCAGGATTGGGGCGAGGGGCTCGGCAAAGCCGCATCAGTCTGGGCAGAGAACAGTTCAAGCAGGGTCATGCCCACGGCATAGAGATCCGATGCAGGCAGGGCCTGGCCCAGGATTTGTTCGGGGGCGATATATCCCAGGGTGCCCACCAGGGTAGAGCCGCCGGCCCCTTGCCCCACCATCACAGCCTGCACCCCGCCAAAATCCACCAGGTAAAGCCGGTTATACGGGGTCAGGATCAAATTGGCGGGTTTAATATCCCGATGCACAATCGGGGGCACAAACCCCTGCAGAAAGGCCAGTATTTGCAGCAATTGTTCTGCCAAAGCCAAAATGGCATCAGTAGGGGGCCGCCAACCGGAAGCCAGTTTCTCGGCCAAACTTTGGCCTTGAATAAATTCAGTCACCAAAAACAGACTTTGGTCTGCGCCTGAACCGAGGGTAAAAAAGTCCACAAAATAGGGAATTTGGATATGGTCCAGTTGGGCCAAGGTCTGGGCCTCGCGTTCAACCAGTTGAAAACGCTTCCAGTCTTTTAACAGGGCAGGGGCATAGGCCTTGATCAATACCGGCAGTTTTTTGCGCGTATCAAAACCTTTATAAACCTGGCTTTCGCTGCCAGCCAAGAGCGTCTCCTGAATTTCATAACGTTGATTCAGTAATTTGGGTAAATCCCACATTATTCTGCTCCAATTCCCAAATAGACGCGTAATTTCTCACTTTCATATTTTTCTTCGGCCTGGGGCTCTCGTTTCCAGAGTGAGAGCAAAATGCCCACCAAAAATGCGGCACTCATCGAGACCAATGCGGGGTTCTTGAGTGGGAAAAAAGCGGAACCTGCCGGGTTTTTTAGAATGTCTTCCCAAATCGTGGGGCTGAGCACAATCAGGCCCACGGATAATAAGGCCCCGGTTAAAATCGAGCCCACAGCCCCGAGGGTGGTGAAACGCTTCCAGAGAATCGAGAGCAGCAAGGCGGGAAAATTGGCGCTGGCAGCTATCGCAAAGGCCAAACCGACCATAAAGGCCACGTTTTGCCCCTTAAAAACCATGCCCAGCAAGACCGCCAAAGACCCAAAGATCAAGGTGGCGATGCGTCCCACACGCATCTGTTCATGTTCGCTGGCCTGCCCCCGTTTGATAATATGCACATAGATATCATGGGAGAAGGCCGAGGCCCCTGCCAGGGTCAATCCCGCAACCACTGCCAGGATCGTGGCAAAAGCCACCGCCGCAATAAATCCCAGAAAAGGCGTGCCACCCAAAAATTCGGCCAGCAGCGGCGCGGCCATATTGCCCCCTTTGTCGATCCCTGCAATCACATTGCGGCCAATCAAAGCGGCAGCCCCAAAGCCCACAATCGGGATGATCAGATAAAAATAGCCGATAAAACCGGAAGCGTAGAGTACCGAAAGCCTGGCTGCTCGGGCATCGGGAACGGTATAAAAGCGCATCAAAATATGCGGCAGGCCGAGCAAGCCGAACATCAAAGCCAATCCCAGTGAAATCGCATCAAGTGGATTGCTCACCAGACCACCGGGCTCAAGGGCCGCCTGACCATATTGATTGGCCACTGCCGCATAGAGTTCAATCGGATTAAACGAAAAGCGCGCAAGCACCAGAATGACCATCACTGTCACGCCAAAGAGCAAAAGCAGGGCTTTGACAATTTGCACCCAGGTTGTGGCCAACATGCCTCCAAAGAGCACGTAGGCCAGCATGATTACCCCCACCGCGACTTCAGCGACTTCGTAAGGCACGCCAAACATCAAATGAATCAAGGCACCTGAGCCCACCATCTGGGCGATGGTATAAAAGAGAATGGTTAAGATTCCACCTAACGCAGCGGCAATACGCACGGGAGTCTGCTGCAAACGAAAGGCCACCACATCTGCAAAGGTGTATTTGCCCAAATTGCGCAAGGGCTCAGCCACAAGAAACATCAGCGCTGGCCAACCGACCAGCCAGCCAATGGCATAGATCATGCCGTCGAAGCCTTTGAGGGCAACCATGCCCGCAATGCCCAAAAATGAAGCGGCGCTCATATAGTCGCCGGCCAAGGCCAAACCATTTTGAAAGGCACTGATGGATCGGCCAGCCGCATAAAATTCCTGAACCGAACGTGTGCGCCGGGCTGCCCACCAGGTAATCCCCAAGGTGAGAAAGACAATCAACAAAAAGAAAGCAATGGCTGCGGGAGTGGGTTGGCCCAGGGTCGATTTTGCCGTTGCGGTGTTCATGGGGTTTCTTCTTTCAGGCGTTGCGCCAGGCTCAGAACCACAGGATCATAGGCCCGATTGGCCCAAAATACATAAACAGCAGTCAAAAGCCAAGATAACACGATGACCCCAGCGCCCAAAGGGATACCCAGCGGCGTTTTGCCCCAAATTTGCAGGGTTACCACAGGTCTTTGGTAAGCGATCAAAAGCAAAAATCCGTAATAGGTCAGAAACAAAGCCAATAATAAAATGCCGGAAACCCACCAACGTTGGGAGACCAGGGATTTAAACTCTTGTGAGTTTAACATGTCTGAATTATTTTGCATCTACAATATTCCTCCAAAAATCCCGCCAACCGCTCTCATTGTGGATATTAAAAAACCGCCCAGCTTGGAAGGCGTGGACGGTTTTTAGAGCTGTTTTTGATTAGCCTGCGGAATTGGCAGGATCATTTCCGTAGGTATATTCAGTTTCAATGCGGCCATTGGCCAGGTGAACAATCAGCTGACCCAAAGGTTGGGCTTTGGCCAGGGAACGACCAGCAGCCACAGCGGCTTCTTTGGTGCTAAAAGTGGCGACAGGTGCAGGATTGCGTTGAAGTTTAACATGCCATACTTTGGCTTTGCTTTCGGGAACTACGTGGAAAATTACTCGGGTGGAGGCTTGGGCTTGAAGCATCGCGGGTGCAACAGGCATCAGGGTGGACTGGGATTGGCAGGCACTCAGCGAAGAAAGCATCAGGGCAGTGGTGAGAAGTGTAAATAATGATTTCATGGGGTTAAAACTCCTGCAAGGGTTCGTTTAGGCACGAACAATTAACTTGTGATTAACCTTTATTAACACTATCTTAACTTATTCATAATCTTGTGTCAAGGGGGGCACTTGCGCTTTCAGAATTAAACTTTTGAATCGGGCTGTGTCGCTTCAACCATCAGCTTTTGAGTTTCTGCTAAGATCACTTTGAGGGGCTTTGGGGTTGAGACAAAGGTGAATAATTGGGGCAAAAAGCGGGTTAAAAAAAAGCGGGTTTGGTCGATGATTTCAACCACCATCCCGATATCCACTGTTTCTGGGCGAGACATCAGGGTGTGAGAATAATAAACAACAGTGTTTTTTTCCGCTTCGTTGAGCACCAATGCGCCATTGGGAATCAAACTGCTAAATGCAGAAACCAAACGATAGGTATCCAATAATTTGGCAGCGGGCACCTTGATCGGCATCTCAAGATAAAATTGGAGCTGAGAAAACCGCCCCACGCGTTCAGGTTGCTCAATGACCTCTCCCTGTTCTCCAGGGGTATTGATCACCTCTTCGATAAATAACAATTTAAGCAGATGTTTGGGGGGCTGTTTTAAATCTTCATCCAAGGCCACCAACAAATAATCAAAGGGAATTTCAGCATCTTTGGGAGAGAGATAAGCGGGTAAACCCACTTGATTTAAAATAAACTCCAATTTTCCCAAATAAGATTGTGGTTCGTTTTCAAGTATCGTCATGGGGTGCTCCTTCTATTTATTGACATCCAGATGCATGCCACGGGCAAATGCATCTATAGCCACACTTTCAGGCAAATCTTCATAAGCAACGCCCAAAACGGAACGGGCCAGAAAATGCATTTGCCGATCCCCTGCTTTGGCTTTTTGATAAATTTCGACGGCAGCATCATCGGGAGAGGCTGCCAATAAATTGAGCGTGGTTTGCATTCGCAAACCTTGTAATTGTTGTTTTTCTCCCTCTAAAAAGGAGATCTTTTGGCCAATTTCTGAAGCCGGATTTTGTGCTTCGGGTTGGCTCCTGAGGGCAGATAATTCTTCGTTGATCAAACTTTCTTTGAGGTCGATTTGCCCCAAACTCTGTCTTAAATCTGTGACATTGGTAAAGCGCTGTGAAGAGGTAAACCAATTACAATAAGACATATACAAACCTGCCCCCCCAGCGCAGACCCCAATGGCACAGGCCGCAACCACCAAACCTGCTGGCGGACAGGCCACGGTCAAGGCCGCAATGGCCAAACCTGCGCCCACGATCCCCACCACATTTTTAACCATGGCAACGCGCTTCGATTGAATATCTGCATGTTCTTTGATTTGGGTAACCACCGCTTTGACTGCAGGATCCAGGTTTTCAGGGGATAAATGGGGGTCGATCCCCCGAATGGCAATCGCTTTATTGCGCAAAGTTTCGGGGTTGGAGCGATCTGCAAAGGGGTTTAAGCGAGCCCCTAAGCGTATCATGCTGCCTGTGACCCCGCCCTGCTCCAATCGTGACGCCTCTCCCTCTAATTTGGCAGCGAGGGCCAGACGGCCCGGATGGTCTGTTAATAATGCTTCTGCCATTTCCACTTTGTTGAGGGCTTTGTTGTGGGCGCGAGAGGTTTGAAAAAAATCGTAAGCATCAATGGCGGCACTGACACCCGCCCCCGCAATCCCAATGGCTTGCAGGGCATGTCTTGAAACGCCCAAAGCTTGGGCTCCCACCTCTAAACTGACCTCTAGGCCACCGCCTTTGGCGAGACCTGTCCCCGCTTGTACAGCAGTAAAAGCGGTTTTGCCCAGCGATCCCGCCACCAAAGCAGGGTACCCCAGGTATTTGGCTGCCATTTCACTGTGTTCACCTCTGACCTGAACACCCAGTGCAACCGCACTTTCGCCTTGTTTGCGCAGAGAGGCCGCTTCTTGGCGGAGATCATCCACCCTGCCCAAATGGGATTCCAATAGCCCCACTTTTTGTATCAGGCGGGTCAAGCGGGCTTCATCATCGGGAGAGCGATTGGGTTTGACAGTGAGGGTATCGCGCATTTGAATCGAATCGAGCAAATCTCTGCGCATGCCAAACTCCACAGAGGGGGAAGTCACGGCAGCCTGCTGATCGAGCTGATCCGCCCGACTCACCAAAGTCTGACCTTCGCGGATATATTTATTCCCCACCACTGCATCAGAATTACTGAGCATGCTGTCCCAGCCCTCTTTCATCATCCCCATGACGGCTTTAAGATCACTGCGCGCCCCTTTGTCTACCAATAAAGGCAAAACAGTCACAGTTTCAAGGGTGCGCAAGAGACCTTTGCCATAAAACTTGAGATAGGCCCCGACTGTTTGCATACCACTCGGCGGTGGCTGACTCAGGGGATTGTGGGGGGTTACTGCTTCTGAGGCTGAAAAATGCACATTGTCAATTTTGGCTTTGAGTAAATCTACCTGTTCTTTGCTGCCCAACGCTTTGGGGGCCGTACTGCTTTGGAGTGACAGCCCCCAACCTTTGCGCTGAACAGTGGTGGAAGTGGTTTGGGCATTTTGCTGGTGGGCTTGCATTTCTGGTGCACTGATGGGCCGAAAGGCAGCAGCTTCTCTGCCTCTGGTGGGGTCTACACGGGATTGAAAGGGAACAATGGGGTTCGAGCGTGCAATTTGCATTTTTTACCTCATGAGGGGTTGAAGGCGACTGAGATTTTCTTCGAGGCCCTCTTGGAGGGCTTCAATTTTACGACAAAGTTCGTGATAAACCGTTTCTACTGCCTGAATGTCAAAGCCTTTTTGGTCATAATCATCCAAACGATCGGCAAAACCATCACAGCGATCCAGCAAATATTCGAGGCTTTGTTCAATGGCGTTGAGCTCCCGAATTTCAGATAAAAGAGGCAGCCGTTGATACAACGCTTCTGTTTCAGAAACGTCTGTCTTCATCTGTCTCAGCAGGCGCAAATAGTCTTGAGAAACTTTGATGGCTTGTTCAAACGGTTTGAGTTGGGCCATTAAGCTTTGTAACTGTTGTTCCAAGCCCAAATTATCTGAATCAGCTTGGAATTGTTTGAGATCCCGTTGGAGGTTTTGACACAGTTCTTGCAGAGCCAAATGCTCTTCTTGTAAACGCAAATACCGGTTGGGATCGACCGCGGGCAGCGGTTTTGAGGCCAGATAGCGTTTGAGGGATTCGGCCAACAGCATTTCGAGTTTTTCCAATTGGGCATCGGTATCTGGATCGGGTTTGCTTGTTTTGCCTTCGAGCCATCCCATTAAAGCCCCCAAATCTGGGTGATCGGGATCCAGTTCTTGGGCCCTTGCCAAATAGGGGGCGGCATTTTGGGGGTCTTTGACCAATAGAAATAGATAAGCCAACCCCAAAAGGGGCAAAGGATTTTTTCGGTTGTATTGGATGCCAATGGCAAAGGCATCAGCGGCTTTTTTTAAGATTTCACGGTCGCGGAAACCCAATTGTTCGGCTGAAAGCAAGCAGCAAAAGCCTTGAAAGGTACTCAAATCAGAGACTTCGGCATGGCCTGAATTGATTTCAGATTCTAATTTTTCCTTGGCGGATGCCAATAATTTAAAATCCATTGGACACAAATAACTCCCCAATCTGGACGATTTAATTAGTGTAAATGATCTTTTGGGAAGAAATTTTATAAAGTTGAAAAAATCAAAATTTAATTAAATAATTTTTGATTTAACCACTGAGCAAACGATTGTGGACCCTGAATAGGATCAAAGAGCAGGGGGTGTCCCGCTAAAATGCGCTCAGAAAGAGCGTGACGCAAATCTGGTGTGCTGGTGATTTCCACTGCTCTCTGGGCAAAGTCTTCAGCCGAATTGGCCACCAATTCGGGGATCTTTAAGATCTGATACATGCCTGTCGCACTGCGTCCCCGCAACCAGGGACTGGGCCACGTGAGCACAGGGGTGCCTGTGGCCAAGGTGAGGTAATGGGTGCTTCCTCCCCCAAACGGGTGAGAGTCGAGCGCCAGATCGGCCTGGGCCAAAAGACTAAAAAAGGCCTCTTTGGGGGCCCAAGGTAAAAACCGAATCCGCTCCGCCAGGCTCCCCAAACTGCGCTCAAACCGTTCTTTTAAAAGCAGGTGCTGACCTGTCTCCTGGAAGCGAAAGAGACAAATTTCTGCCAGGGGATCCTGCTCCAAGATCTGTTGAAAGGCAAGATCCATTTTGGGATGGATTTTGAACAGGGTCATGGCACAGAGGTAGATATGTTTGTTTTCGGGCAACCCCAATTCTGTGCGGCTGAGCCAGGTTTTGGGCAATTCGGGTTTGGCGTAAGACACGGGCAAACCGGGCAAAGTCACCAGTGTTTCGCTGTAATGATCCTGCGCTTCGGGCAATTCCATCGGGGCGTTGGAGATAAAATAATCCATGCTAGATATCCCCGTGGTCACAGGATGCCCCGGCAAAACCGCCTGAATGGGAGCCAAGCGGGTCATGGCCAGAAAATAGCTAAAGGGCTCCATGCCAATATCTGGATAAATCAAGGCATCGAGGTGCAGATCTGCTATCTGTTGGCGGGCCAAAGCCAGATCGCGCGGCAAACGCAGGGTTTGAGAGGCAAAGGCACTCAGGCGATCTGTGGCACTGTCTTGGGGATTTCCGGGGGCCAGCAGCAGAAAGACCTCAAAGCGTTCGGGGTCCAGTCCCAAAATATGCTGGGTGTAATAATGGCAAATGCTGTGATTGTAAAAAAAGCCCGATAGAAAGCCTACGCGTTTGCGCTCACTTTGGGGGCGGGGTGTCTTGGCTGAAATTTGCTCGGGCAGAAGCGGACGATAGAGCCCGGCAATGGCCATCTGCAATTCTTTGTCGTTATAACCCTGGTAGGCCAGATAAAAATTCGCCTGGCCAATTTCAGCAAGCGGATCCACAATCCGCAAGGGAAGCTCGGCCAAGCTCCCGACCTCTTTTTCGATCCGCTGCCGCCAATGTTTTAGGTCTTCGAGACTGGAATAGATTGGCGGCGCCAAGGTGGCCAAGCGAATGCGCTGAGCGTCACTGGGCGCTTGGCTGAGTACCTGTTCGAACTGGGCCTGGGCTGCTGCCATTTGTCCCTGCTCTTTGAGTAAATTGCCCAAATTATTGCGGGCTTCAGCAAAGTCTGGGCGGATTGCCAAGGCTTTTTCAAAAGCGGCCTGGGCTGCGGGCCAATGTCCCAATGCCTGCAATGTGGCTCCCTGACTACGCCAGAGCGTAGCATCATCGGGGCTGAATTTAAGCGCCTTTTTCAGCCATTTGGCAGAGTTTTCCAATTGGCCCAAGAGTTGACAAACGCGTCCCAACCGCGCCAGAAGTGAGGCTTCGTCGGGCATCAAGGCCAAGGCCCGCTCAAATGTCGACAGGGCTTTTTGTAGTTGACCCAATTGTAATTGGGCATCACCGAGATTGATCCAAGCCAAAGCATAATCGGGAGCCAATTTAACAGCCCATTCAAATTGAGCTGAGGCCTCCGGAATGCGGCCCAGGGCCAATAATGTTACCCCAAAATTATTGCGGGCCCGCAAATGTTCTGGGTGTTTGGCAATCAGTTTTTCAAACAGTTGAGCCGCTTCAGCAAATTGGGAAGATTCCTTGAGGGCTGAAGCCAAATTATAGATGTGGGAAGGGTTGTCTGGGTCGGCTTTGAGAATTTTTTGGTACCAGGGCAATGCTTCTGCGACCCTTCCAGAGAGCTGTAAAGCAGCTCCGAGCAAAGGGTAGAGATCATGACGTTTGGGGGCCAGTTTAAGCGCCTTTTCCAGTTTTGGAATCGCTTTTTCGTAATCTTCTTGTTGGTAGTAGAGGGAGCCCAACATCGCGAGGGCTTCAGAATTCAAACTCATTTGCAGCAGGGATTTTTCGGCATCCTGCCAGCGGCCTGCTGAGAGATTCAGCCAGGCTTGATTCAATTGTTGATCAGGGCGCATTTATTTCTTGCTCCAAAAAGGTTCCCAAATTCGGAGCAGTTTGAGAATAGTGTTCAATCAGGGTCGAAGCCAATTCCCAGTTCAGATTTTCGGGTGCATCCAGACCTTCACACAGTTGTTCCAGCAATTGGTGCTGAAATTCCCCGTGAATTTTGGCCAAAGAATAAGGCACCCTGTGAAAGCTGACCAGGGAGTATTTGGGAATAAAACGTCGGCCAAAGCGCTTTTCCAGCAGCAGGCTGACTTGTTTGCGCAGCACAAAGCCGGGATTGGCAACGGCATCACGCATTTCGATGAAATTTTCCAAGGCCAAATCGGCGATGGCATCAGCGTCAGGTTTGCGGCGCTGGTGAAAACTCTGAAAGATGGGTTCCCATTGCTGATTGGAACTGTGACCCATTTCATTCATGACTTGACTGAGCACCGTGCAGTCCTCAAAGGCGCAGTTCATGCCCTGTCCAAAAAAGGGCACAATCGCATGGGCGGCATCCCCCAGCAAGAGCAGTTCCGAGCCGCTGTACCAGGGTGAGAGATGAATGGTGGCCAAAGCCCCAGTGGGGTTTTGGAAAAACTCAGTTTGCAAATCAGAGAGCAGCGGCAGCGCATCAGGAAATTGGCTCTCAAAGAAGGCCTGTACCGCTTCGGGGGTTTGCAGTTGTTCAAACCCGTGAGGGCCGTCAAAGGGATAAAAGAGCGTACAGGTAAAGCTGCCATCGGGATTGGGCAGAGCAATTAACATAAAGGTGCTGCGAGGCCAAATGTGCAGGGCGTTGGGCTCGAGCTGAAATCCACCGTCAGCTCCAGCGGGAATCGTCAATTCTTTGTAACCATATTCGAGATAGTCTTGGGCATAATTGACACGCACGCGTTCCACCAATGCGCGGCGCAGGGGAGAACCTGCGCCATCAGCCCCAAAAACGGGACCACTGGCCTGAAAGGCGTAGGTGAATTGGTTTTCATCGTCGACAAACTGGACTTGGTGTTTGGCGAAGTCATACCCTGTGCAGCGCTGGTTAAACACAATTTGAATTTTGCCCGTATCCTCAGCTGCCTGAATCAGGGTTTGATTGAGGGCGGCCCGAGAAATTGAGTTGATAAACTCACCCGATTGACCATAGGGCTGAAACATCTGTTTGCCGCTGAGATCATGTACCATGCGGCCATGCATGGGGATCGCTGCTTGCATGACGGCTTCTTTGAGTCCCACTTCTTCGAGGGCGAACAGACCACGCGCCGAAAGCGCCAAATTGATCGAACGCCCGGCTCCCTGTGGGACCTTACGCATATCTGCCCTGCGTTCAAACAAACGCACGCCATGGCCTGCTTGGGCCAGAACCAAACTGAGCAAGGTGCCTGCCAGTCCCGAACCCACCACTGTCAGTTCATTCATATCTTTAAAACCTGTTTGAGTCCTTCTGCGGTTTGGAAAATATCTGAAAAATTATTGTAAAAAGGCACAGGGGCCAGACGCAAAATATCTGGTTCGCGCCAATCACAGATGATATCTATTTCCTGCAGGCGATCATGTAAAATTCGCCCCCCTTTGATTTGCAGAGAAAGCTGGCAACCGCGCTGAGACGGATCTTTGGGGGTGATTTGGCGGATTTTATCTGAATGCACTTCAGCCAGTAAAAACTCCAGATATCCGGTAAGTAAACGGCTTTTGGCCCGCAAACGATCAATCCCGACTTCGTCAAAAAGGGCCAATGAGGCCCTTAAACTGGCCAAACTTAAAATGGGTGGATTGCTCAATTGCCAACCTTCTGCCCCGAGAATCGGTTCAAAATCTGGGGGCATCATAAAACGGGTTTGTTGGTTGTGGCCCCACCATCCAGCCAAGCGTGGCAAATTGTCATCGGCATGGCGGGAGTGAACAAAACATCCGCCAATTCCACCGGGCCCCGCGTTGAGATACTTATAGCTGCACCAGACCGCAAAGTCGACATCCCATTCATGGAGTTTGAGGACAATATTGCCAATACTGTGGGCCAAATCCAGACCCACTTTGCAGCCGCGGGCGTGGGCTGCGCGCACAATGGCGCGGATATCCAGCAATTGACCACTGGTGTAATTCACGGGGCTGAGTAACACCAATGCGACGTCTTCGCCGTGTTCTTCGAGGGCGGCTAAAATCTGTTCTGTGCTGACACCCCCACTGTCACGCTCAGGTTTGACCTCGATCAAACACTCATCCGGGTCGAGGTCGTGGTAATGCATCTGGGAAATCACAGCATACCGATCCGAGGGAAAGGCTGGACCTTCGATCAGAATTTTAGGCCGATCGAGGGTGGGCCGGTAAAAACTGATCATCATCAGATGTAAATTGGCTGTGAGTGAATTCATGGCCACCACTTCCATGGGGCGGGCCCCCGTCAGAGCGGCCAGTGAATCGGTCACCATTTCGTGGTAATACATCCAGGGGTGTGCACCCTCAAAATGTGCTTTGACGGCCAAATTTTGCCAGTCTTTGAGTTCTTCTTCGATTAAACTGCGGGTGCTGCGGGGCTGCAGGCCGAGTGAATGGCCACAAAGGTAAATTGCCTCGAACCGGGTCTTACCGGGAGGAAGAAAAAATTGACTGCGGTATTCGCGCAGGGGGTCGTTGGCATCCATGGTCTGAGCAAAGTCCAATGTGGCTTTGTATTTCATTCCCTTTTCTCCCTGCGGGACCGTCACATGGGCGGTCGGTGTTGCTGTTTGCTCATTATAACACCCTCCTACCCAGAAGGGCTCTGGACAAGCCCAGGAGATTAGGCCTAAAATTAGGATCATGAAAAATATCTTATCTGTCTCTTGTTTATGGGCTTTATTATTGCTCCAGACCCCCGTTATGGCTCTGGTGCCGGGCCCCATTCTGCTCAGTGAGGAATCACTGCAAAGCCTCAAAAACAGTGGCGATGCCCCACTTGAAATTCCCAAAAACCGCGCCAAAGGTCAATGTCTGAAAATAGAAAAAAACCGGATTTGCCCAGGCATTCCGTTTGCCAAGGCCCAAACGCTGCATTCCAGCCTTTTGCCAGAAACTGCTGCGCGGGTGTTGCTCTATCCCGAAAAAGACAATTTACAGGCCCTGTTGGTCTTTTTGCCCACTTCGGTTCAGTTGCCCGCCCCCTCCCCTGAACAGGAACCCCTGGTTTTGGGGCCCGAACCGAGCCCTTTAAAAGACGTGATGGCCGCTTTCCCAGAAGTGCCAAGCAATCTGCCTTTTGCTCAAATCTTTCCTGCAAAAGTCGCAAACGTTGAAGATTTGACGGTTTGGTATTACGCAGAAAGACACCTCGGATTGATCAGCCACCATTCCGAAAAAGGCGATTTTGTGGTCGGTGTCTTTGTTCATCATTAACCCCGTTTTGCACATTTAAAGATGTCTTTGGCCATTGCTGAAATTCTCAGCGCTCTTTCAGGTTTGAGCCAATTGCACAAACATCCCCGGATTCGCAGCCAATTGGATCAGCTCTTGCCCCATTGGCAAAACCTGCGTCCAACCGCTGTGAGTGAATTGACTCCCCGGCAGTGGGGGCGGTGGCAGTTGCTCTCGCGCTTTTGGCAAACCCATGGGGAGGCCTTGATTCAACTAGCTGCTCGCCGGGGCCAGATCAGTCCCGAAAGGGGCCGTGAATTGCGGGTTCTCGGGCAGAGTTTGGCTGCGCCAGCACAAGCAAACTTAATCGCAACAGGATTGACGCCGTGTACCGCACTGTTTATTACCCGCTCAGGACAATCTGACGTTTATGGCACCACCTGTGGGCTCGAATTGCGTCAACTCAAATATACCGACCGCTTTCCGCCTTTACATCTGAGTGCCCGCTTTGCAGATGCTGCGATACTCTCTTCGGGCCATTTGGCGCTGGAGGCCACGGGCCTGTGGCTGGGCAAACAATTGGCCTTGGAAGACGCTTTCCCGCTCTGGGCAGAAGTGGCTTTTCCCGACCATGTCAGACTGATGGATGAATCTGCCAGTTTGGCTTTTGTGGGCGCAGTTTTGCAGCGGCTGTTTGAACACGAAGAACCAGGCCAGGCTTTTAGTGGTCTCGTGCGCAGGGATACAGGTCAAATTGAACCCGTTCAGGGCTTCGACCTGCCCTATGGCAAACTTGAAGCGGCCTTTGATGCCGGTGTCCAAACCCTCTACTTGCCCGTGGGTACCCCTTTACAGGCCTTGCCCGAAGCGGGTATTCGCCTGAAAAAGATCCATGATCGGCAATTTCTCTACTTCTTGGATCTGGCCCCTGAAGATGCCTTGAAAATTGAATTGGTTTCAGATTTAGATGGACTTTTTCTGGCCTGTTTTGGCGCAGATAAACTCAAAAAACTGTCGCACCAACTGCAAAATCTCCCGACAAACAACCAAAACCTTCAGCTCAGATTGCCTGGTTTGCCCGCTTGGCGTGGTATGGAAAGCCGACTCCTGCCATTGTTGCCTGAGGCCCTGGCAGAAGAGTTTAAATCCCTCTCTCAGGCCTTTGTCCAGGCCCATGAATTGACCATGGCAGGTTTGAACCACAGTGTCGCTTGGTTGGAATGTTCACAAAAACTCGAAACGTGGCACAGACAAAGCCTCCATTTTATTGGCATGTACCTGCTCTCTTTGGCTCTGCTCAAAGCCGAACCCCGCGATCAGGAAAACCTTTTTCAAGCCCTGAGAGCATTGCCGAGTCCCCTGCCGATCGCACCATTATTGGTCTTGCTGCGTTCTGCTCCTTTTAAACGCAGTTTAGAAGATCCAGAAATCGCTGAGTCTTTGGCCCGTTTATTGACGTTTGTCTCCGCTTTGAGCTGTGAAAACTCTGAAAATGGGCCAGAAGCCATTTGGGCCCGATTCAGATTTATGCTCAATAGTTTAAGACTGCCAAGTCTCTATGCCCCACTGCGTTTGCAAGTGCAGGGTTCAGTTTGGGTGAGTTCTGAGCAAACGGGCACACTGCCGCTGGCTTTATTCAAATTGCCGAACCAGGACAAACCCTGTGAGTGGCTGATCTTTGATGGCATGGTGGAGCAAACCCCTTATTACCGGGTTTTAAATCGGGAGGAGAGATGGGCCTGTCCGAATGATTGTCCAAACCTGCCAGAAAGCCCGTTGGAGTGGCAAAGGCATTTTCCCTCAGCATTAACAACGCAGGACTCAAAACAGATCTTTGCCTTTACGAATCAATTGCAAGTTCAGATTCACTTGCGCAATCCTGGCCCCTTGCCGATGGCCGAGGTGAAATGGACAGAACAGCTGCCAGTTGGCTTGCGTGCTGAACCCGCCGAACTGAGCTGGAATGGCGCATTGGCAGCGGGTGAAAGTGTAGAAATCGCCTATCATTTACACATTCCCCAAGCGGGTGAGTATCATTATCCAGAGGGGCAACTGCAATACAGGTACCAAAAGGGGCAGCCTTTTTCACTGGCGCCGATGGCAACTCAAACCATCAAAATCTGCACAAAAGAGCCTCCTAACATTCTCCTGCAGCGGAGACTGACTCCCTTTCCTCCCCAAACGGGAGCAGAACTGACCCTCAGCTTGACCCTCACCAATCAAAGCTCTGTGCTGGCGCAAGCCTTGCATTGGAATCGGGAGCAACTCCTTCCCTTGGGATTTGAGAACCAGGCTCCTCTGCCTTTTTTACCTCCCCAATTGGCTCCCTTTGAAAGCAAGATACTGCATTTGGCTCTGGTGGCTCGGGTGCCCGGCTTTCAGGTTTTACCCGCCTTGCACTTGCAATACAGCGATCTTCATGGCCAAACGTTTGCAAGCGAACTGGCTGCTGAATCGGTCGAGATCGCTTTCCACCCCCATTTTTTAAGTGAGGTTCAGGGCCCGACCTTGGAGAAGATGGCGGGCTTGTTGCGCCAAGGGACAGGCAAAGGTTTCTACCTCTGGGGGCCCCGTGGCCAAGGCAAACGGGAATTGCTGCAAACCTGGAAACAAGAGCTTTTCTGTTTGGAATTAAAATCTGGCGAATTTACTCAGGGTTCGGCTGCAAAGGTTTTTTATGAACGCCTCTTAAGTCTGGCTCTGGCCCAGCCTGGTTTTAAGGGGCAGGACGTGCCCCTGCTACACAGGGCCATTTTAGCGCAAGATTCTCTTCCCAACCGAGATATCGACGCGGGTCAAGTCTTTCAGGCCGCTTTGCGTTTACTCAAAGACCTGGGCCACATTTGGCCCCGAATTCTGATCAAAGTTTATGATCTCGAGGGCCTGAGTCCGAGTGACCTCGTTTTTGTTAAGGCCCTGATAGAACAAGCGGATGACTGTGTTTTCTTTTGCTTGACTGGCAGCTCCAAGCACTTGCCAGAGACGCTCTCAGATCTGGTTCTCATCGGCCTGCTTTTACCTCCCTTGAGCTCAGAAGCGATTGGGCGCATTTTAGGCGAACTCTTTCCAAACAACCACTTTCCAGCAGATTTTGCGCAAAACTTAGGGCGTGTCAGTGCAGGCAATCAATTTTATTTGCAAGAGACCTTGAGCTGGTTGGTACAGCAGCAATGGATCCGCTTTAACCCTGATACGGGTTGGCTCTTTACCCGGACA
Source organism: Candidatus Blackallbacteria bacterium (assembly GCA_051715345.1). Classification (GTDB taxonomy): domain Bacteria; phylum Cyanobacteriota; class Sericytochromatia; order UBA7694; family UBA7694. The sequence goes on along the minus strand of JBPXJQ010000054.1, from coordinate 124,720 downwards.
AATGCAGAGTTACCCATACCCACCAAATTGGAAAAAATGATTCGCTCCGATCTTGAGAGTTTGCCCGAATTGAGTCAGATTTTACAGTTGGCAGCCTTTATGGGAGAGACCTTTGAACTCAAAGATCTCGCAGCGATCTTGCAAAAACCCGGAGCCCAGATCCAAACCTGTCTCGAAAACGCTTTGCGCAAACAAATTTTGACAGAAAGTGGCCACCAGCAGTATCAATTTTCGCATCCGCTTTACCAAGAACAACTCAAACACTTGGCCCAGGACAAAGCCTGCCGGATTCACCTGATCTTGGCAAGGTATTTTGAGAATCAATTGAACGCAGATCCTGAGCGCTGTGCTCACCATTATTTGGCCTCCGGTGAGGTCGACCAGGCGCTCAAAGCCAGTTTTTTGGCGGGACAAAGCGCTCGGCGCAAAGGGCATCTTGAGCCTGCCTTTGGCTGGTACCAAAAAACACACCACTTGCTGAGTCAATATCCCGCGAAACAGGTTGAATGGCTTGAACTCTACCGGGAAATGAGCCAAGTGGCTCTCTTGAGTCAAGATCGGGAACAGGCCGAAGCCTATTGTTTGCAAAGTGAAACGTTGGCGCGAGAAAGCCAAAATCCCCTTTTGATTGCCACCTGTTTGATTGACAAAGCGGCATTGGAAGAGCCCAGCCATGCGCTAGAAATACTCGAACAGGCAAAGGTTTTGGCCGAGCAATTGGGCGATCAGGCCTTGCTTTACAGGGTCTACAAGGCCCTGGCCGAGCGCACTGCCGAGATACGATCTTACAGCGAGGCCCAACCCCTGTTTTACAAAGCCTTGGGGCATTCAGTTCCACAGAGTTTAGAGATGGCTGAATTGCTCGAAACCATGAGTTATGCAGCCATTCGTGCGGGCCAAATCCAAATGGCAGAAAACGATCTTTTGGTGAGCAAACAGATCTATGCCCAACACCAACACGCAGCCGGTCTGGCCTCGGTCTACAACCGGCTTGGGGCGGCCTGTTTTTACCAACAGGAATTTAAACGGGCCCGCTATTATTTTGGCGAGAGCAAAACCTATCTGGAGCAAACAGGTAATTTGCTGCGCTTGAGCCATGTCAATCACAATTTGGGGCTCCTGTCTGAAACCCTGCGGGACTACGCCCAGGCCCATGCGATTTTTAGCCAGAATAGAGCCCTGAGCCAGCGTTTGGGTGATGCCCGGATTGAGGGCCTGGCCCTCAACCAACGGGCCAGTGTGGCTCTCAAATTGGGAGAAATCCAGGCCGCCCAAGCGGATTTGCAACAGGCCCAGTACTTGCTCCAAAGCGCTGAAGATCGCCGAGGTTTGGCTTATGTCGACCTAAATCTGGGGCTGCATGGGCTACTCAGTGGCGATTTGGGACTTGCCCACAGCCATTTGTTGAAGGCCCAAGCAGCCTTCAGCGAGGTGCAAGATATTATGGGCCAAGACCTGGTTACCCTGCGATTGGGGCATTTTTATTGGCTCAGTGGGCAGATTGAGAAAGCAGAAACCCATTACGCTATTTGTAAAGCCTCCCGTGAGGTCTTGGACGCCAAACAGCTCGATGGCTTGGAGCGTGTCTACCACGCCCTGGGTGTTGTGGCTTTCAGCCGGGAAGATTTACAAGCGGCAGACGCTAATTTTAAACAGGCCGAAAGCATTTTGCTCAAAACCCGTGAGCTTTCACATTTGGCCAAGGTCTTCCACAATCAAATGCGGGTGGCCCTCCAACGCAACCAATTGGATCAGGCCTTAAAACTCAAACGGGACAGGGATATGTTGATTCAAATCGATCCCTATCACCGCTCCAGCTATTTATTGGCGGAAACGTCTCTGGCCCTGATCTTGGACTGAGCTTAAGAGGAATGCGGCAGCCGACAGGCCCCTTGCAGGCAAAACTCCAATGCCATTAAGCGATAAACCATCTGCGCCACCTCTTCCAAGCTGGATTCCTGGGCGATAATTTCTCCAATTCGGGCTTTGTCTTTGTGGACTTTGCCCAAAGATACCTGCCGTTTTTCGGCGGCAGTTTCGAGATTCAAACCACCATCGTAAAGCAGACAGAAGAGATCCTGCAGATCCCGGGGTAAAAGTCCCCAGAGGCGTTTGTACAAAGAGGTGGCCTCCAGGCGATAGGTCTGCCAACTCTCTTCAGGCAAGAGTGACTCTGCCTGCCAGGGTTCGAGTTCATCCAAAGACTGGGTGCGTTCTGCTTTTTCTCGCCGGTAATAGTCAATCAGAACTGAATGCAGTGTGAGTGATATAAACGAACGCACCTGCTTTTCGTTATAGAGGCGCATTTTGAGGTAGACCACGCTTTTAAAATTCAAAAGTTTTTCGAGAAAGAGGCCAAAGACATCTTCAATCAATTCTGCCGATTGCACCCCTTTTGAACGCAAAACCAGATGGGCATATCGCTGCAGTTGAATAAAAAGCTCACGGGACATTTTTCCTGCAGACTGGTAAGTGAGCAGGGCCTCTTTAAAGCTAAACGTTTGACTCATGGTTTTCCTCTGTTGTATTTTACAGGAAAAAAACGATAGTATAATCTTAATCTGAAATATGACTTGCCTTAATTTGATTCAAGATCGTATCTGAACTAAGCTATAGACAGGCAGACGATAGAGCGCATAAGCCCAAAACAAGAAAGATTGTTAAGACAGAAATGTACAGGCCAACAGGTATTTTAGAATCACTCCTGGAGAGTTACCAACAAAGTGTGGAAAGCCCGGATCTGCTCACAATTTCAGACGAGCAGTTAGAGAGCTTGGTTGAACTTGATTCTGGTTTTGAAGCCCAGCTGGAATCGGAAAATCAACAATTGCCTCCAGAGGTGCTTCAACCCACCCAGCCCAGCTTGAGGCCTGGTCAAATCTGGTCAATTCCAGATCAGATCGTTCTGCCAGCGGGTCTGCGCGGCCAAAGTACAAACCCAATTGAGACAGGAAACCTGCGGCTATTTGTTTTGCTCGAAATCGGCCAACGTCATTTGGGGCGTTTTCAAGAAATTTTGCTCTGCCCCTTGACTGAATTGCTCGAAATGGCCTCTCATGAGGATTTGATCCTGCCAGAAAGCGAAAACCCGTTTGCGGAAAAGATCTTTTTGGAAATATGGAACAGCACCCCCAGTCTGAGTTTTGTGCTCGATCAGTGCTGGGGGGAAATCTCAGCGAAAGCCCTGCAGCAGGCTTTGGCTGCATATCAGGGGCAAGCCCATGATGGACTGCGGGGCGGAACCCCTTTGGGACCAGAATCTGTGATTCGCCGTTTTCAAAGCCAAGAAAAAAAACAAATGGCCTGTTTGGCGGCACCCATGCACGCTTTAAATGCTTTAAAAACGTCCTGTGCCCAAGCCCTGATACATATCAGCCCCAAAGGCTTAAATGGACCTCCCGAGGGGATTTTAAGTCCCTTTTTACCCACGCGTTTAACCCAAAACCAAAGTGCTGTTTTTGCTGCCTCTGCTGGAGCTGAACTCACAGCCCCTCAGGCCAGCAGCAAAGAGCGCTTGCAATTGGGGGAAGATCTCATTTTGGAATTTTGGCAAGAAGGTGAGAATCTGGAGTTTTTCTGTGCCAATAGCGAACAGACCGCATATAGCGGTCTGTTGATTGGCTATACCCACATGGATGGCAGTCTGAAATTGCTGGAGACAGATCTCTGGGGCACGGCCTTTTTAGCCCTGGCCGATTTATCTCAAGGGGACACACTCTTGAGCTTTAAAGTCCCCGAGGGCCCAGAAGAATGGTTTTATCCCATCTCCAATTAAAAAAAACGCCGGTAGCGGGGAAACGTGGTCTGCAACTCCCATTTTAGGGCATCGAGATTGTCGCAACTGTGCATACGCAAAAGCAATTCTATCGTCAATTTGAGTTGTTGTAATTCCCGCAATTGATTCGGCTTTTGGGTCTCACTTGAACGAATAAGGGTGTAAATTTCACGATCCATTTTTTGGAAAATGCGTTGAAAATAGCGTTGAAATGCAATTGGGGAATCAGTTTTAAAATTCTTGAGGGCCATGGGAATCTCTCCTGTCTGTCAATTAAGAGAGATACGCAAATCCCCGCTTTGTTTTCACACAATAAATTTAACGCTGGTTTTGCCTCAAGAGATCCACCATCTCTGTATCAAAGTTACGCTGGGCATAATCAAGTGCCGTGTGTCCGGCTTGATCTTTGATGCCTGGATCAGCTCCCAGCGTGAGTAACAACTGTGCCATTTGTAAATTGTTTGAGACTGCAGCATAAAACAGGGCTGTCCAGCCCGAGTCAGTTTGGGCATTCACGTTCACACCCACTTGATGCAAAAATCTTAAATTGGCAGGCTCTCCACCCTGACTTGCAGCAATCAGTGTCGTCTCCCCATCTTTGGCGCGCGCGAGCGGATCCAGCCCTTTTTCGAGCAAAAAATTGAGCATATCAAGTGAGGCTGAGCGGGCGGCATCAAAGAGCAGGGTTTTTCGATCTGCATTTTTGTGGTGCAGGTTCAAGCCTTTGGCATGCAAAAACTTGACCAAGTCCAAATTGCCGCTGATCACCGCTGCCGTCAAAAGACTGTCTCCCGCAGGGGAGATAAATCCAATTTTCACGCCTTGTTTGAGTAAAAAATCCACCATTTCCAGATTGCCTGATTTTGCCAATTCCCAGATCAGCGGGAATGGGCCATAAACCGTTTGATTGGGATTGGCCCCAGCGTGAATCAATAGCTTCATGATTTGGTTCTGTTGTATTGAGGCCCGCGAGTGATACGCAAATAACAGCGCACTGCGTCCATCATGGGTTTGGTATTGGGGATTCATGCCCTGCTTAAGTAAGAACTGAACCAATTCCAAATTGCCACTCTGGGCAGCCCACATCAGGCAATTATTCTGATCTTGATCTTTGACTTGCAACTTGGCCCCTTGCTTCAAGAGCTTTTTGACCTCTTCAAGCTGGCCCAAAGAACAGGCTCGGATGATGATCGGCGCTTTGTATTCATAGCCATCCTGCAATTGCCACACAATGGTGCGGTTTGGATTCTGAATGGGTTTGGCCTGGACAGCGAGATTGACTCCTTGGCTCAAAACCAATCCCAATCCCAATACGCTTGTTTGTAAACAATGTAGAAGCATCTTTAAACCACAGAATTTTAGAGCAGGGATACGCATGTTTAATCAGATTTTAAAATCAATATTTTTCCCGATTTTTTTAAGCTCCCTCCCAATCGATTGACTCCGCGAATTTCATAAGCCTTGATTTTTCCCGCAACTTGTTTCAAGGGGGAATAGAGCACAAAACCCGCTTGGTTTTCATTGCCAGAATAGTCTTTCTGCAATAGAAACAGATCCAAGTGGTTTTTTTTGCCCGAAAGCGGATGACTTAATTCTTTCCAATATTTGGCACTTTCACGATTTGCTGCCTGATACAAAGTCTGAAAATCTGGGGGATAATTTCCTTCATGGTCGACTGCATAGGTTTCTAACATCGTTTGCAATTCCGACATGTTTTGACTGACCGCTTGTTCGAATTTTTCATGGGCTAACTGCAAGGCATTCAGGGCCTTTAAACTGTCTTGAACAGTGACCAGTTTCAAATTCTGATTGGGTAAAAAACGCTTTAATTGGAGTTGAATCAAATCCAAAGGTGTTCTTTTCAACTTGTCTTTAAGTTGAAGCGGCGCCCCATTTTGAATCAGCAATTGCGCACTTTCATAATTGCCCAATTGAAGCACCTGATGTAATAAACTCATTCCCTGTGCATTCTGGGCTTTGAGGTTAATCAAGGCAGGTTTCTCAAGCAAAGAGGCCTTGAGCAAAGCCAGTTCCTGATCTTTGAGCAGCATAAAAGGCACGTCTCCCTGTTTGTTGACGCTTTTCGGATTGGCTCCCAGTGAGACCAATAGTAAGACATTGTCGCGATTTCCTGCCCTAAAAGCCCTGTGTAAGGCAGTATTGCCACCCACATCTGTTTGATTTAATCCAAAGCCTTTGCTTTTAAAATAGCGCAATAATTCAGGATTTCCCTTTTCAGCAACTTCAAACCAGATGTTCAAATCTTTTTTATCTAATTTGATTCCGATCGATTCCAAAGTTAAGACAGCGTTTTTATTTTTAGAATTGATGGCTTGACGTAATAGAACCAAACGCTCTTGGACCTTCCAGTTTTTTTGGGTTTCTTGATTTGCCAACCAATGAAAATGCTCAAATCGCTTCTGTTCGAGACTGTTTAAACGCAGCGCTGAACGCAGTTGTAGATCCGGTTTGCTCAGTTGAAATAGTTGCGCAAAGAGTGAGACCTGCGCATTTTCCAAGGCCGAATAAAGTCCTTGTTTTTGCTGTTCCGGAGGGAGGTTGCGAAAGAGCAAGTCCGCCATCTGATTTTGTTGTGACATGAGGGCCGCTTCAAACGCAGGTAAAAATACGCGGGCTCCTTTGTTGAGTAGATCCTGAACCCCTGATGTATATCCTCTGGTAACTACATGGGGCAAGAGTCTTTCTGCCTGGATGGCCTCTGATAGGGACGGAAACAGTTGTTTGCGTAAATTGAGTAATTTGAGATAATCAGAAGGCAATCCACCCCCCTCCCCATAAGCTGTTTGGGCATAGTGAACCCCCATCGCGTGTTTCAGCTCTGCGGCTTTTAGAAAATACATCAGGGCCTGATTGGGATCTTTCTTTTCCCCGATGGCTCTCAAAAACATCCGGCCCCTGAAATAATAGGCTTCTGGCTCTTGTAAAGCCATGGCTTTTTCTAACCAATATTTTCCTTGTTTAAGATCCGCAGGCATGCCACTGCCTTCAATTAAAAGCGCTGCTTTCATGGCCATTGCAAACGTGTTCCCAGAGTCTGCAGCAAGTGTATAGGCCTCTAAGGCAACTGTAAAATACTGCCAACCGTATAAATAATCTGTAAATTCGATCAGACTTTCCCATTTTTGTTGTGAGGCATACAGTTTAACTGCCTCCAAAGACGCACGTTGGGCAAGTTCTGGCTTTTCCTGTTCTTTTAACACGGAGGCCAAAGTCTGGTAAGCAAAAGCATACCCCTGTTCTCCCAAAGCCCGGTACAAGGCCTCTGCTTTGGCAAAATCCGGTGCTCCTCCCACGCCCCGGTGGTACAATCCCGCCAACATAAACTGTCCCATTGGCAGCGTTTGCGCTTCAGGCTTGGTGAGCCAATAACGGGCTTTTGGAGCATCTTTAAGTGCGGGCACGATGGCTTCATCAGCAAAAGCAGAGACCATGCCCAAAAGGATTTGGGCATAAGGGTCTCCTCTTTCCGCTTGTTTTTCCAATTCACTTACACCCTGTTTACACAGCGGTGCACGGGTTTGTCCGTCTGGGAAAAGTGCTTTTAATGGGGTCTCTTCTTCTAGACAGGTATAAGCCATGGCCTGGGGTTCTGAGTGCGCCAAAGCGGCTTTCAGATATTGTTGCAATTGCGCTTGTAAACCCTCCGAGTGGGTACCCGTTAATACACCCTGTATATGGGCCATTGAGGCCCACAACGCTTGTGATTTTACGTCTCCCGTCTGAGCCAAACGTTCAACTTCGCTCCAACTTTGCACAGGGGGTGCAGTCTGTGATAGTGCCCCTGCTGGCATGCACAAGAGGGAACCTGCCAAGATGAAACACAAGAAGTTATTTTTCATTTTTTTTGCTTTTATTGTTTTTTTTTGATACTTTTTTAAAATAATTAACAGTTCAGGTCGTTCAAATTCTTGGGCGTAATCCAAGGCGTTTTTGCCTTCTGGATCACGTAAATTAGGATTTGCACCCTTTTTTAATAAAGCCTCGACAATTTGGGTATGTCCATTGATAACTGCATAGTTCAGTGCCGTTGTTTGAAATGCTGTGTGTTTCAAATTGGGATTGTGACCATTTTTGAGAAAATAGTCCACAATATTGAGATGTCCATTGAGCGCGGCTACCACAAAACCATTCTGATTGCTGATAGATGGAGTTTTTGGCGAGAGACCCTTTTGGACCAAATATTCCAAGATCTTTAAATGTCCTTTTTCTGCAGCGAAGTAAACGGCATTTTCCTGATATTTATTTTCGGCTTTGAGATTCAATCCTTGTTTAAGCAGGTATTGAACCATCTCCAGATTGCCACTGCCGGCTGCAAACATCAAGAGTGTATTTTTTTCAATGCTTTGAGTTTGAAGATTCGCTTTGTGTTTCAGTAAGAGTTGCAGGGTATCAAAATGACCCTTTTCTGCGGCAAAGATCAATGCATCTTTGCCAAAAGTTTCTTCTTTATCTGAAACAGGGGCTTTCATTTGCAGAAACAGATTGACCAATTCATTGTTTCCAGAATCAGCCGCTTGCATCAAGGCCGTAAATCCCTTGTTTGCACCTTGTGAAAGCTTGATCTTTGCCCCTTTTTGGACCAAGAATTTGACAATATCCACTTGGTTGTCTGCAACGGCAAATATCAATGCCGTGATGCCATCATTGTTGTGTGCCTCAAGCTCAACGCCATTGGCGAGGACATATTTTACCAATTCCAAGTTCCCCCCCAAAACGGCATAGAACAACAGGGTATTGCCATTTTCTTTTTTTTGATTGAGGTTTGCACCAGCAGTGTGCAAACGTTGCAGGATGTCTAAGTTGCCCGCTTGGGCGGCGAACATCAGGCTGTTGCGCTTGTCGGGGAGAATTGCATTGGGCTCAGCGCCTTTTTTTAAAAGCAGATCGACCGCCTCAATCTGTTCATTCAGCACTGCCAGCAACAAGGCACTTGCCCCATTTTCTATCCGCTCATTGGGGTCCAACCCTTTTTCAAGTAAGACTTTCACCATGTCAATTTCTGCATTGACAATGGCCCAGATTAAGAGTGTGCTTTCTGTTTGAATCCCTTTGCCATCTTTCCATTGGATTGGTTTTTGCAAATCTGCCAGATTGGCCTGTTTCACCCAGTTTTTCAAAGCAAGAACATTCTCTGAGTCTATGTAGCCTTGTGGAATGTTGGCATTCATCGCGAAATCAACCCCCGAAGACGGCCAGTCGGGACGGGCCTGAACCACTTCTGTCTGAGCAAGAAACAGTGCCAAGGACAAGCATAAAAATAATTGCTTCTTATGATTCAATAATGTTATTTTTAACATCATTATTATTCCTTTTGTCTCTTTAATGTTTGCTATTTAGCCAGTGAGCCAGCGCTGTGTGGCCCAGCTCTTGGGCATAATCCAAAGCGTTTTTACCGAATCTGTCTTTGTGGCTGGGGTCGGCTCCATTTTCCACTAAGAGTTTACAGACCTTCAACCAGTTTTGGCGGGAAGCCCAGATCAGCGCAGTGGTACCATCCACTTTGCTGCTATTGGGATTGGCCCCCTTTTGCAGTAATTGGGCAACCACCTGAAAATGGCCGTTATAAGCGGCCTGAATCAAGGCCGTGGCTCCCTCTGGGGTTTTGGCATCTACGGGTAGGCCATGTTCAATTAAGCGCGCGATCCAGGCTACGCGGCCACGGCTGGCAGCCAGCATCAACAGGTTTTGTCCACTGGGGTTCAGTGTTTTGACTGAGTGGCCCAATTGCAACAAGGTTTCAAACAATGGGGGTGAATTGTATTCCACAGCCCAATGTAACAGCGGCGCATCTTCAATCAGGGTTGTGGGGTCGGCCCCGGCTTCCAACAGCAGCTGGACAATTTCGGGTGCCTCCTTTTGGGCCGCGATTTGAAGCGGGGTTTGTTTTGACGGGTTACGCACCGACACATTGGCCCCCTTGCGCAATAATTCCAGAATAGGATCGACATACCCTGCTTCTACGGCCAAAATCAGGGGAGAGTTGCCTTCGGCATCGGGCGATTCTGGGGACCCTCCCTGCTCAAGAAACCAGCGAATAAAGTTAAGTCTGCCATAGCCAATCGCCGTATTTAACAGGCTCTGACCCTTATCTGGCAAGCGCTCCAGGCGCAGGCCTTTTTTCAGCAATAGCAGAAATATGTCCCAATTTCCGCTGCTCACAGCGTGGTGCAAAAGCCGCGATTGATCGGCATGGCCTGCAGGGGGAAGCAATCCCTGTTCCAACAAATATTGGGCCGTGTCCAGTTGCCCTTGTCTTACAGCAAAAAACAGGGCATCCTCTGCCTCTTGGTTGCGGGCCTTAAGATCTGCGCCTTTTTCAAGCAAATATTGCATCAAAGCCAGATTGCCACTGCCTGCGGCCAGCATCAGAGAAGTGGTGCCAGATTCATCTGGCAGAAAGAGTGGCAAGCCCTGTTCTGCCAGCAATTTGAGCTGTTCCAAATTCCCCTGCTCCAATACCGCCCAGAGCAGCTCTATCTGTTCCTGGGGCTGGGGAGAAATACCCATTTTCAGCAGGCGTTTTAAGACATCCGACTGTTCAAACTCCACAGCAGCTTTCAGCGGGGTTCTTCCGACAGAATCTGCCAAACGGGGATTGACCCCCTGATCGAGCAGAAAATTAGCCATTTCTAAGTGCCCCTGAGATATCGCGTCGATCAAGTACAACTCCAGAGCGGCTTGTTTAAAATTAAAGGATTTGGCCCTCTCTAAGAGGCGTTTGAGAACGGGCAGATTACCGGACTCAATTGCCAGCAAAAGGGCAGATTCCCCCTCCTGGGATTGGGCCAGGGGATCCGCCCCTTGGCTGAGCAGAAACGAAATCAAAGCCAGATTTTGGCTTTTTACAGCAGACATGAACACAGTCCAGCCCTCTTCGCTCCGGTCATTCAGCTTGGCTCCGTGTTCATGCAGGTATGTGACCAACTCCAAATTGCCGCTGTTGGCAGCTATCATCAAAAGGGTTTCTCCAGACTTTATAGCAGGATCAAGCGACATTCCCTGGCTTTCAAAATACTGCACCAGTTCCAAATGCCCAAATCGAGCGGCCGCAACAAGGGCATTTCTACCATCAATGTCTTCTGCAAAGAGAGGTATGGCTTGTTGTTGCAGTGCTTTTACCAGTTCAAGATGCCCGCTGCGGGCGGCAAACATCAATAGGGTTTCACCCAGATGATTGCTCTCATGCAGCGAAAGTCCCTGTTTTTGTAAGCGTTGAATGACTTCCTTATGCCCACTTTCAGCGGCAGGAAAGAGGGCTGTTTGGCCATTTGCATCTTGGATCTTGGGATCTGCTCCTGCTTGGATCAGCCAATCCAGCATTTTGAGCTGTCCGGTCTTTGCCGCATGGTGCACTGCTGTCTGGCCCAGGCCATCCTGGCTGTTTAAACGGGCTCCCTGTTGGTAGATCCATCTTGCGCCTTCAAGATCGCCACTCCGGACGGCTTTCATTAAAGGAGTGAGGCCTTCGGCGTCTTTGCGATTGACCCCCGTTTGAATCCAGGCCTGGGTCACCCCCACTGGCAGAGGTTCAGACTGGGATAAAGCGGATACAGGGGAACTGCATAAGCTGGCTGCGAAAAGTATTAAAATAAGCTGTTTTTTCATCAGACTTTGTTTCTGGTTTATTCCTTCAGGATTTTCCTGAGTTAATCATTCAAATGACTTACGTTGGTAAAAGCAAAAATTTCAATGCCTTGAGTTAAATTTATAAGACAGGGTATCACTTGTTTTTGGGTTTTACCAACACCCATTTTTCATGTTTGTGAAAAAAATTGATCGCCTGACGTATCTGCCAAGGAGTATCACAAATATAAGGAAGTAAACGATGTCACGCAAAATCATTTTCTCTCTGCTCAGTCTCAGTTTGGTTACTGCTTGTGCTATGCCAGGCGGTCTTCCCGTCCCCAACGAAGGTTCCAATCCTCTGCCAAATGAAAAACAGGTTCCCAACCCGACTCAATTACCGGGTGCCATTCCCCCAGATCAAGCAGATAACCTGCCGATCAAACCCATCACTGGCCCGACTGAGCAAATTTTGTCCTCCAGCTTTGGGGGTAAAATTGCCTATCTTTCCAACCGCGATCAACCCGCAGATCATGTCGGGACGGGCAGTTTGGAAAATATCTATGCCTTGCCTGAAACGCAGATTCTCTCACCGTATATCTATCAAAATGGAAACTCCCGCCGTTTAGGCAGTTATACAGTCAAAAGTGCAGAGAACATTTCTCTGGATTTTCTCCCCAATGGCAAAGAAATAGGCTATTTGGTTCCCGGAAAAGACACTGAAAAAAGAACGCTATTTACACAAAGCCTGAATTTTATGGATTTAAACAGTGAAGGATTTCCATTTGGGCAAATTATAGAATCGACGCAGCCAGTTTATCAAAACAGTGTAAGTCCACCCTCCCCACTCTGGGGGATTTCGAGCAAAGGTGAATTGGCTGTGATTAAATCGGATAACAGTGGTAAAACAGATATTTGGGTCGGAAATGCCGATGGCTCAAACCTGATTCAAGTAACCCGCACAGTAAGCCCAAGCGCCGGTAGCATTCAACAAATTGATGAAGTGGTTTGGTCACCTGATGGGAATTATCTCTTTTTCACTTTAAACCTGATTGGACAAATTCCAGAAGGGATGCAGCCCTATAAAAAGCTAGTACGGATTGAACGCAATGGAGAAAATCCCTTTGAATATGCCATTCCTTTTCCTGTCAGGCAGATTCAAGTCTCACCGACCGGCAATCAATTGTTGTTTACAGGTACTGAACCCAATCAAACGCGTCCTGTCGATCATCTCTATACCATTCATGTTAATGGAGCAGACTTAAAGGCTTTGACAGTGGGTCGTGCAGGATCTCACTATTATGGCAAATGGTCACCCGAAGGCAAACAGATTGTTTTTGTCAACAATACAAAAACCAATAGCAGTCTCTGTACCCCTCCCTCAGTCATGTTTCCACCGAGCAGTCCCGAAGAACGGCAAGCCAGCGAAAGATATCAAACCTGTCTTGATGCTGGTGAGGAAATTGCGACGATTGATTACGATACGAACAATTTTAAATTAATTACCCGCAATGAAGCCCAAGATACCTATCCGACCTGGTCCCCTGATGGCAAGTTCTTGGCCTTCACCAGCAACCGCGACGGCAATCGTGAGATCTACGTCATAAAAGGAGATGGGAGTAACCCACTCAATATTTCCAAAAACCCCAGTGAGGATTCTCGCCCAGTCTGGGGGCCTTAAGCCCAAATAAAAGCGGGGCAGAGCGTTTCAATCTCTGCCCCGCTTTGCTAAACTGCGAGAACAGTTAAGTTTTATGCCAACTCCGTGCTACGATTTTCCGCTAAAACAGAGAAAGTGCATTTTCCAACCCATGAAATACCTTCACCTGATTGGCTTTGTCCTTTGTTCAATGGCTTTGACGGGATTTTCTGAACCCGCTCAATCCCAAAAACGCGCTGCACACGATCTGTGTTTCATTGAAAAAGGCCCCGTTGATGTTCGCCTGAAAGCGTGTAAAGAAGCATTGACAGACAATCCTGACCCCACACCGGTTTATTTCCAACGGGCCCAATTATTTCTGCTCAAACACGATTTAAACAATGCCCAAGCAGATCTCAAAATTCTGCGCGAACGCGCGCCCAATCACAGTGAAACATTTCTGTTGAGCGGTCTCATTCACCGCTTTTCCGAGGATGATTCCTCAGCCCTGGCTGCTTTCACCCAAGGCATTGAACGGGCAACATCTTCAACCCCACTGCCTGTTCTGGCCCAACTCTATTTTTACAGATCAGAAGCACATAGCAAACTCAAACAGAACCCAAAAGCCCAAGCAGACCTGGATCTGGCAATTGAATACTTTGCCAAAAGTCAGTCCCGATCGCCAAAATACATCCAAGCTCTGTCCAATCGCTTCGGTTTTTGGGAAGCTCAAAAAAACCATCCCAAAGCCATCGAAGATCTGAACGCATTGATTCAATTGATGCCCCAAAGTTATCTGAATTATTATAGCCGCGCCCAACTGTGGCTAAAGCTGAAGTCCTTTGACAAAGCCATTGAAGATTTAAACACTGTTCAAGCAATGGTTCCTGATGAGCCTTGGGTCTGGATTGATCGGGCAGAAATTTGGCTCTACAAAAAAGACAGATCCAAAGCGCTTAGCGATTTAAACCGTGCTTTGGAACTGTCGGTGGGCAATAATGAGCGCTACACTGGCGAAGTGCATACACATCTGGCCTGGTTTCATGCGATCCAGCAGGATTTCAAACAGGCTGAAACGGAGTTGGCCTTGGCATCAGCTCTGGATGCGCAAGACCCGAGTTTTTTGCTAATTCACGGCCTGATTGCTTATTTACAAGGGCATCGTGAACAGGCCCTACAAAGTCTGACGCAATTGAAATCCCGCATTCAAGCCAGTGAGGTTTTTGCCGAGTGGCTGGATAACCACCAGGCGGTTTTGTGGCAGAATCGCTCTCTGAGCGAAGCGCAGAAACAACAGGGGCAAGAACTACTGAATCGCGCCAAAGACAATGATCTTAAGGCCTTGGAAGCCTTCTTTCAATGGCTACTTTTAGAAAGTGACACTCCTGATTTATGAAACGCTTCCCACTGGTAGGATGTTTGTCTTTTGCTCTGTTCTTTCTGGCCGGGACAAAAATGAGTGCTGCACAGACACTGGCCAATATGGATTGTCTCAATGAACAGTTGTCGATCCAGCCACGCATCACAGCCTGTTCCCAAGCCTTGACACAAACTCCCGGGAATCGGCAACTTCACCTCACCCGTGCCTATCTGTATATGAACCTGCAAGATTTTCCCAAAGCGCTGGCTGATATCCAGTCCGTGCCCCCTAACAGCGAGTCGCATCTCTTGCGGGGGATGATCTACAGATCTGAAAAAAATGCGCCCTCTGCTTTGGCCGAATTCAACCAAGGCATCGCTTTGCTCAAAACCGATACCCCACTCCCTCTGCAGGCCGAACTCTATATTCAACGCGCAGAAACCCTGTATGAGTTAAAACAATCCGAAGCGCATCGCCAAGACTTAGACCAAGTCATTAAAATATTCACAGAGTTGAAGTCCCGTTCCCCCCGTTTGCGCAGAGCCTTATACATGCGCAGCCAATACTGGAAGGCCCAAAAAAATTATCACAAGGCCATTGAAGATCTCAGTCAATTGATTCTTTTGGGCCCTCGGAATCCGATCTTCTATTCAGAGCGGATCGAACTCTGGTTGAAAATCAAGGCCCTTGACCAAGCCCTTGAAGATTTCAATCAGCTCCACCGGCTTTCCCCTGAAGATCCCTGGTTTCTTATTTCTCGCGGAGAAGTTTTGCTTTTTCTCAAAAAATACGATTTGGCAGAAAGCGATTTTCATGCAGCCCAGGTTCTGTCGTCAGAAACCAAGCCCTACTTTCGTTCCTTGGCTCAGATCCAGTTGGCTTGGCTCTACGCCATTCAAAAGGACTTTCCACGGGCAGATGCTGAGCTTAAAAAAGGGATCGCAGGAGATCCTCAAAATCGCCAATCTGTGTTTTTTGCCGGTTGGATTGCCCATTTAAAAGGAGAACGCAAAACCGCCGAAGCCCATTTGTTCTCTTATTTTTCTAGATTCCAGTCTGGGGACGCGGCGATTGGACA
Source organism: Candidatus Blackallbacteria bacterium (assembly GCA_051715345.1). Taxonomy (GTDB): domain Bacteria; phylum Cyanobacteriota; class Sericytochromatia; order UBA7694; family UBA7694. The sequence continues at coordinate 109,284 of JBPXJQ010000054.1, read as the reverse complement.
GAGCGCTGAATGGATAGATTTCAACCAAGCCACACTCCTTGGGCACAAAAGCTTGAACCCCACGCAAGCACAGATTTGGCAGAGACATTTGGAAAAAGCCCAAGCAAATGACCTTCCCGCTCTGGAAGCCTTGATAAAATTGATTCTCAATCTGCAGCCCTGAGCAATTTGACAATTTCGGCATGCCCCTGCTTTTGGGCCCAGGTCAAAGCGGTGCTTCCATCGCGTTTTTGCAGGTGGGGGTTGGCCCCTTTTTTGAGCAATGCCCAAACCACTTGATAGTGACCATTATAAGCCGCTTTCATCAGGGCGGTGGCTCCATCGGGGGTTGTTTCGTTGATATCCAGCCCCTGTTCCAACAAATAGGTTAGAAGTGGATAGTGACCAGCACTGGCGGCTATCATCAGGGGTGTTTCAAATTGTTTATTTTTGAGCTTGAGGTTCACACCTTTTGCTTGCAAAACTTTGACGACGTCGACATGGCCTTTTTCCAGAGCCAGTGAAAGGGGTGTGCTGCCATCTTCTGATTTTGTGTTGGGAATGCCTCCCTGCGCCAGAAATAATTTAACCAGTTCAGCATTGCCACTCTGAGCCGCCAAATGCAATGGCGTTTTTCCGGCAAAATCATCAACCGTGTTGAGTTTAATTCCTTTATTTTCAGCTTGGGTTATAAGCAATTGAACCACTTCAAGTTGCCCTCCTTCACAGGCTGCGCCAAAAGCATCTAGATAATCTTGCTGTGAAAGCTGAAAGGGGGGCTTGCGTGTCAAAATATACCTGACGATCTCTAATTTTCCGGCAAAAGCAGCAAACATCAATGCGGGTGCTTTTGCAGCCAAATCTTTTTGAAGAATCATCTTCGCACCTTTGCCAATCAGCAAATCAAAGCTATCTAATGAGCCTCCTTCTGCCGCCTTGGTAAGAACCGTTTCATTAAATTCATTAATAAACTCAATTTTTGCACCTTTTTGAATTAAAATATTAATAATATCTGAATTTCCATCCAAAGCAGCCTGCATCAGTGGGGTCAATCCATATTGATTCGCCAGATTGAGATCCATCCCTTTATTGAGTAAGAGTTTAACCACCTCTGGATTGCTTCCCCGAATGGCATACATCAAAGCCGTTTCTCCCATCGGATTTTTGGGATTTAGATCTGCACCTTTGTCTATTAATGCTTTAACAATTTCGGGATTGCCTGTTTCAGCTGCTTTCATTAAAACGGTTTTTTTCGAGAAAGTCTCCTCTGCATTGGGATCAGCTCCCAAATCTAAGCATAGACGGACAATGTCAGGTAAATCATTTTCAATGGCACCCATCAAGGCTGTGATTCCGTTTTCTGTTTTTGCATTGATATCAACTCCCTGTTTCAGGATCAGTTGAATCAATTCAGGGTTGCCCCCCAAAGTCGCCGCAATCAGAGAAGAACTGCCGTCATTGGCTTTAAGTTTAGGATCGCTTCCAGCATTCAATAATTGTTTGGAAATATCTAGATATCCTTTTGCTAAGGCATGAAATAGGGCTGTACGTCCTGACTGGTCCTTACTATTGACATTTGTTTTTTTTACGATTAGAAATTGAACCAAATCCAAATGGCCATTTATAGCAGCGACCATCAAGGGGGTAATCCCATTTCCATTGGTAAGCTGAAAATCCAATCCCTGTTCGAACAGGAATTTTACCAATTCTAAATTGCCTGCTTTTGCTGCTCGGTGTGAAATACTCACACCGTATTGATTACGGGTTTGCAGATCGAGGCCCAATGAAAGAAACAATTTCACTATTTCCAGAGAGCCTGATTGGGCAGCATTAAATAATAGCGAGTTGCCTTCTTGATCAATTTGTTTTGGATTCATACCCTGTGCTATCAAAAAATTGACCAATTCAAAATTACCTGAAAGACTTGCAAAGTGGAGTGAGGTCTCTCCCATAGAATTGCTCTCCTTGGGATTCAACCCTTGCTCGATCAAATATTTCACCATTTCCAAATGTCCGCCAGCAGCAGCAGACATCAAGGCATTTTGACCGTATCTATTTGTGGTTTGAATCTGTGCCCCTTTTTGGAGCAAAGTTTGAACAAGTTCTCGCTGATTGGCTTGAGCAGCAATAAACAGAGGCATTTCGCCATAGACATTTTCAACTTGAGGGTCAGCCCCTTTGTCTATAAGTAATTTCGCGACTTGCCAATGTTTGTTTTGAAGTGCGATCAGCAGGGCATTGTCACCATTTGCGTACTTGAAGTTTGGATTTGCCCCTTGCTTGAGCAAAAGATCCACCAAATCCACATGCCCACCCTTTGCTGCCACGATTAAAGCTGTTAACCCCTGATCTCCTTTTAAATTGGGTAAGGCTCCTTTCTCCAGAAGCAATTGTGCCAATTTCAAATCCCCTTGCTCAGCAGCCCAAACAAGTAAGGGGCCTGAAACATATCCCAACCGCTTGTCATTCCAGTGGACAATATTATTTGCGGGCATACCTTTGAGGAGCTTTTCACTCAAAACGGCCGTTTTGGATTGTTCGACTGCCGATTGAAGAGATATTGCCTGTGCGGGAGTAATCAGAACCAATGTGAGTGCCAGTGCTAGGAATATCTGTTTCGTTTGCTTTTTATTCACAGCCTAAAACCTTTCCAAATAACGAAGTTGTTCTAAAATGGGGATAAAAAAAAGAGAGGAAAGACTAACTTTCCTCTCCTGAAAAAACTGAAATTAATTCAGTTTAAGCTTGGTGATAAAGCCTTCACCATCAGGCGGAGCGCCATTGGATTTATCTTTGGCATCTTGGAAGACAATTACCTTGGGAGCGGCAACCCACTTTCCAACAAGCTCGCTACCTTGCAATTTGCTGTTGAGCAAATCTTTGGGTGCGGTGGGTGTCAGCTCAGTTAAGAGCAAATTAGAGGCGTAATCTTCCAAAAGATTCCGACCATTGATCCAACGGCCATCATATTTGGATCCTTGAGAATTGCCCGTGTAGACCTGACCCGCGACATAAAGATCATTGCCGATCAAAACCACATTTTTGACCCGGTGTTCAGCTGCCACATCGGGGGCGGTTCCAGAGAACAGGAATGTCGCCCAATCCATGGCGCCATCACTTTTTTTCAAGCGCAGCACAAGGCCGTCTCCACCTGCGTCAAAATTGGGTTGAGCGGTACGACCACCCACATAGACATGGTCACCAAAGACGCGAACTGAATGGGTATTGTTGCGGTCACTGCCATTGCCTGTATAGGTTTTGGCCCAGACGAGTTCACCTTTCATATCCACTTTGGCGGCACTGAAAAAGGTGCTTGCGCCACGGCGATCGAGAGAGAGATAGGCATTGCCGTCACTGTCGACATCAATGGCATTCACATTGCTTCCAATGCCTGTGGAAGGCTGTTTGGCCCAGCTCAAAGCCGGTGCAGTGGCAATATCTTTGACATGGCTCAGAAAGGCGCGACCGTTTCCACTGCCACCGATATAAGCACCCCCTTTGCCGTCCAGTTTGAGGGCATAACCCCGATCATTGGTGCCATCGTTGACATCAAAGGATTTTTGGTAGGCGATGGAACCATCGCTGTTGTTAAAGGCGACCAACATCACATTGGCTTCTGCTTGATCGGTATTGGAACCCGTCGAACCGGTGACATACACTTTATCTCCATCGACATCCAAACCATACGATTGGGCGTTGGTTTTGGCGGTTTCAAGATCGGGGCTGGGGTTCCAAAGTTTGCTCCAGACCGCATCACCGGTGTTGGGATCCAGTTTGGCCACCAGGGTATAGAAGAAATTATTGGTCGAAAAAGGAGACGCTTGGGCCGTCAGATAGACAAAACCATCAGGCCCAACCACCATGGAGTGTTGCGTTCCACCAGACTGAGCATTTTGGCCAGAATCTTTGAATTGCTGGTGAAAGTCGCCATTAAAGGTTTTCATCCATTTGAGGCTGCCATCGGAAGCCATGGCTCCCACAAAGAGATCATTTGAAAAACCATCAAGGACCTGGGTGTGATGGCCAGCAAAGAAAATGGTGCCATCTTTCCCGGCAGAAATGGTGGCCAGCATATCGTCAGCACCGGGTGTGCCGACAATTTTAAAGAATTCGGTTTTGGCTTTGGTTTTGTCAAAATCTGAGGAGTTCGCAACCGTCAGGGGTTTTGCGAGATCTTCTGTGCTGGGAGCCTCAGGTGTTGTGGTTGTACCACTGCCTGTACCTGTGGAGGTGCCTGTGCCAGTGCTGCTGCCTGTACCCGTGGAAGAACCCGTACCAGTGCTGCTGCCTGTTCCATTGGAAGAGCCAGTGCCAGTGCTGCTGCCTGTTCCATTGGAGGAGCCGGTCCCCGTTTGCAGCTTGTCCAAAATTTTATCTGCTGAATTGACCGCGGCGGGACTACAACCCAAGGTTGCTGTCAGCACGGACAAGCTGATTGCTGCGCTCAGGACACGAAAATGCTTTTTCATGAATGAATTCCTCAATATCTAAGATTATTTTTTTTTTGAGATAGTTATCTCTCTATAGGGTTACGAGAAAATCTCAAAAATTTTCACAAAGTATATCAGATATTTTTTAGACAATTTTTTGGATCCGCATTATCAGCCATTTTAATTTGTAATGGTTTAAATCAGGAAAATATAATCACGAGAACAGCTCATGACATTTTCCTGCCCAAGTATTGAAGCAATTGAACACATTTTTAAAACAGAAAAAAGCAATAATCTGTTTTTGCTTATTTTTTTAGAATATATGACTGAAGCAATGCAACGATTTCTGCATGCCCCTGTCGCTGGGCCCAGGTCAGAGCTGTGCTACCATCGCGTTTGCGGAGGTGGGGATTTGCCCCTTTTTCGAGTAAATAGCGCAGCACGCGCATTTGCCCATTGTAAGCCGCTTTCATCAGCGCAGTTCCTCCATCGGATGCGGTTTCGTTGATATCCAGCCCCTGCTTGATACAATGGTTTACAAGGGCAAAATGACCGGCACTGGCAGCCAGCATCAGGGGTGTTTCACCATTGCTGTTTTTGACCTTGAGGCTGGCCCCTTTGGCTTGTAAAACTTTGACCACCTCCTGATGACCAGATTCAATTGAATACCATAAAGGGGTTTTTCCATTTTCATCTGTGGCATTCAGCGCCAACCCCTCCCTCAGCAAATAAGCCACCATATCAGGATTTCCACTCTGTGCGGCCAGATGCAGGTGACTTTGGGAGGGGACTGTTGGAGCCGCCAATAGGGCTGGCTTTTGGCCAGAGTGCTTTAAGAGTAATTTGAGCACATCCAGATGCCCCCCCTCGCAGGCAGCGACAACGGCTTCGGCATAATCTTCAAGGGTAAAATTCAAGGCTGGTTTTCGGGTCAGCAGAAATTCGACAATGGGATAATTTCCAGAAGAGACTGCAGTCAGTAAAGGTGAGACCTGATTGCCAAACATATCCTGGTTGATTAATTTAGCGCCTTTTTTCAGTAGGCTTTCAAAACTACCTAAAGAGCCCCCTTGGGCAGCTTCAAACAAGGCGGTCAGGCCATTTTGGTTTTTCTGTTCGAGTTTGGCTCCTTTTTGCAAGAGCAGTTCAACCGTTTCTGAGTGCCCCATGCGTGCCGCAAGATGCAAGGGCGTATCGCCATTCTGGGCCGCCCCTTTGCTGTCTATGCCCTTGAGAATCAAAGTTTTGGCAACTTCGCTCTTGCCTGCGCGCAGAGCGTAAAACAGGGCATTTTCTCCCAGAGCATTGCGGGGATTTATGCTTCCTCCTTTTTCCAGCAGAGCCGTGACAATCTCCTCATCCCCTATTTCAGCAGCGATCATCAATGGGGTTTCGGAATCAGAGAGTGTGGCAAGATTGGGATTGGCCCCTTTGTGCAGGAGCAGTTTCACCATTTCAGGATTCTTGCTTTGGACGGCGGTTAAAAGAGGCGTCCATTGATTCTCAAAACGGCTATCGGGTTTTTCACCCTGATCCAGCACCCATTCCGCCACCTCAGGTTGCTGAGCAATCACCGCATAAAAAAGGGCCAAGTGGGCAGGGTCTGGGAGAGAGAGGTTAAGACCCTGTGCATGTAAATATTGAATCAGTTCTAGATTTCCCCCTCGAAAGGCCTTTAACAGAACTGATTCCTTCTCCTGGTCGGTAGCATTGAGATTGGCACCTCTTTGTAAGAGATATTTCACCAATTCCAAATCGCCATTACTGGCAGCTAAGGCAAGAGGGGTAAGACCCTGCGCGTTGGATGCATTTACATCAAGGCCCTCATCCAGCAAAAATTGAACCAAAGCCAATTGACCGGAACGAATGGCAGGAAAGAGCAGATTCTCATTTTCAGCATTTTGCTGCTGAAGAGAGGCCCCCAAAGAGAGCAGATAGGTAAAGTTCTCCATCGTTTCAGCCTCAGCAGCATAAAACAGGAGGGGATTGCCATCTTTGTCAGGCAAAAGGGGATTGCCGCCCTTTTCGACCAATAATTTTAAGACTGGCAGAGAGCCTGACGCTGCGGCCAAATGCAGCGCAGAAATCCCTTGTGTACTGGTGTGTTGGGGAGAGAGCCCCTTGTCCAATAAATATTTCACACCCTCCAGATCGCCTCTTGATGCGGCAATCATCAACAGGGATTCGCCCCAGAGATTGAGGGTTGAAAGAGATGCCCCTTTTTGCTCCAAACGCGGAATCAAATCCAAGAGGTTTTTTTCGAGAGCCAATTTCAGTGGCGTTTCTGTGGCTGCATTTTCATAATCCGGATCAGCCCCTTTCTCCAATAAAAGCAGTGCAATTTCTTTTTTTCCGGCTTTTAAAGCCAATGTGAGTGCGTTCTCTCGATGGGTCATAGGTGCATAAACGGGAGTGACACTGGCTCCTTTTTCCAAAAATAATTTTGTCATGGCCATATCGCCTTTGTGTGCGGCGATCATGAGGGCCGTCAGTCCCTTGTTATCTGTGAGATTGGGTAAAGCCCCTTTGGCCAAAAGGGACTTGGCCAAAGGGAGATCTCCCTGAGATGCGGCCCAAACCAAAACAGGAGCATTGATTAAACCCCATTCTTTGTCTTTGTATTGAACCCGTTGGTTGGGGTTTAGGCCCTGATTCAGTTGTTCAACAATTGCATCCGTTTTGCCTTGGTCAATCGCCGCTTCGAAAGAAATTGCCGAAACGGGACTGTTTATAAACAAACCCAAAACCAAACTCAAACCTACATATGGGGTTAATCTCGAATACATATCTGGACCTTTCAATGAGAAGTATAAGTAGTATAAAACTTTACGTATCATTTTTAATTAATTTCAGGGGCCCGATTTAAAATCGCCCAATCAAAAAAAACTCCAACTCACCAATCTATGGCTTGGTAGTTTTTAAGCAATTTTCCCCAAACAGGATTTCCTGCGAGGCTATCCAAAATGGGCGCACAAATGCGCGCTGAAGCATCTTCCAATGCCAATGGCGGGATTTTATGGGGCACTTTGCCCGCCTGGGCCTGTTTGGCTGCATGTTGATCCGAAGAGACCCAACCCGGATCCACGGCATTCATGAGTATTTTGTCTTGGGCATAAGCAGAGGCGGCGGTGCGGGTCAACATATTCAGACCTGCTTTGGCGGCATTGGTGTGGACATGTTTGCTCTGTTTGAGAGGATCCGAAAACTGGCCTTCGATCGCTGTGACGTTGACAATCCAGCGCCATTCAAAAGGAGAGCGCAGCATCAGACCTTTGAGCTGAGAGCAGAGCATCATCGGGGCAATTTGGTTGATCACCTGCACTTCGAGCATTTCGCGGGCGGGGATCTGATCCAATTCGAGCAGCCAACTGTTGTGATCCGCTGAAACTGGGCTGGGTAAAGCCGAAAAAGTGTCCAAAATCGTTCCCTCACCTGGGGCAGATAGGGAGTCCCGCTGAAACAAAGGCGATTGGACCTGTTGGACTGGTTGAGACTGTTGAATATGGAACTCTGCCAAAAGTCCCAATTCGCTTGTTTTACCCTGCAGAAGGGATTCTTGGCGCACCAGGGCTTGGTAATAATCGGGCGGTTGCCAGAGTGTTAATGCCGCATTGTTGATTAAAATATCCAAATGGGGCAAGGTTTGATACAGTTCCGCAATGGTTGCCTCTAAGGCGCCTAAATTGAGCAGATCCAAACCCACAATTTTTAAGCGCGATTTCCATTGGTCAAAATCGGGTTCTTGGGCAAAGGCGTGTGCGGCTTGGGCTGGAAAGCGGGTCGTCACCCAGACCTGTGCTTGGCTGCGCAAAAGCCGCAGGGCCGTGGCATAGCCAATTTTGATGCGGCCCCCTGTTACCAATGCAATGCGCCCGGATAAGTCCAGGCTGTGATTGCGGCGTTGGCGATTGAGATCCGCGCAATTCGGGCAGAGGCGGTGATAATAGCTGTCCACTTGGTGGTATTTTTCTTTGCAGCTATAACAGTATTTGCCCTGAAAAAGCTGGGCTTCAGCAGGCGCAGAAGCGCTTGAAGGCATTTCTACTTGCACCCGTTCTGTTGCGGCCAGCAATTGCAAGTCATGGTCTTGGCGCGCTTGCAATTGGGCTTTGCGCTTGTTTTTGCGCGCAGCTTTGTAAATGCCAGAAACCAGTGTTTTAAAGGCCTCTAAATCCGGCACCTGGTCGGGTTCAAGCGTTGCGTGTTGCAAGACGTTTAAACAGCTGTGCCAGTCTGCTTCGCTAAAGGGGTAGGGCCAATCGTCAGGAGGAGTTATCATGTCAAACCTTGAATAAAAAGCGCAGCCGGACTCGAACCGGCAACCTCCTCGTTGCAGACAAGTTGCTCTTCCAATTTGGAGCTATGCGCTTTCACTTAAATTGTACCATTGACCCTGTGAGCAAATAGGTTCAAAAAACGCAGCCGGACTCGAACCGGCAACCTCCTTATTGATCATAAGGTGCTCTTCCAATTTTGAGCTATGCGCTTTCAATTTGATTGTACCATTGTCTTTTGGGGCAAATTTGCTTAAAAAGCACAGCCGGACTCGAACCGGCAACTTGCAACTTGGCGGGTTGCTGTTCTTCCTGTTTGAACTATGCACTTTCAAGCCGAATTTTACCATGGGGCTTGTGAAACTGAGTCCAGAAACACTATGATACAGTTTATTTGCAGGTGTTTTATGGACTATCCAGCAGCCAAATTATTACTCAAAAAACCCGCCCAAGAACTAAGCCTTGATCAATTTAAAGCCATTCAGCAGTTCCTATTGAATTTTAGTCATCTGAACGCCACAGATCAAGAGACAATTATTCAGTCCGAAGCCCGAAAACTTCACGAAAATTCACTGCTTGCGTATTTTCCTGCGTTTTTTCAGGCCAACATGACAAAGCTTTACGCTCATTTAGACAAGCTTGAACAAGTTGAAAACAAAAAAAGAGTGGCCTTGCTGAAGCTCTGGTGGGGTTCAGAAAAACCATCAAACACAAAAGTGGCGGCATTAAAACAGGCTTTTCACACCTGTTTGATTCAACAGGTTTCCCTCAAAACAGGAGAGGAATTGCAGTCTGTCTTAAGCCTGATTCTCTCTGAATTTTCAAACAAAGATTTGGCTGAACACGTAGAACTCTGGTTGGATTTGTATGCCCAATCAGACAAGTCAGGAGACCTCAGAGACAGCTCTCCTGTCTTTCAGTTTTTAATCGCCATTGCTTCAGAACGCGCACTCAAACCTGTTTTTGAGCATTATATTGAACATCCAGATCCCCACTGCAGACAGATGTTCTTCAATCGATACCGCTGGTTAGGCCCGATTGCACATTTTTTCTTGGATAAGATTAAATCACAGCCCCAGCTCAGCCTGATTCAAGATTATGCCCAAATCTATGCGTACTCAGAACAACTCAATTCCTTCTATGATTTTTTGGCCGACTGGATTCAATCCCTGTCAGAATCAGAATTAGAGTCAGAACAGATCCAAATCATCGCCTTGTTTGTCAAGAAAGCCCCTGATTCTATGCTTTTAAAATTGGCAGCGCTTTGGTCGCGCTGGTCTAAGTCACAACCATTTGAGCTGTTTGCCTTGTCCTCAAAAGCACTTTTGCGACTTAAATCCCCCGATAATGTGGCGGTATTAACCGAACGCCTGTTTCACCCAAAAATCAGCCAGCGAAAACTGCGCTTTTTGTTAAACGCTTTTGCCCAACAGGATACCTTTCAAGATCGGCAAATTTGGCTGGATGCCTATCGCAGTGAGCAACCCCTGCTTAAACAGCGTGCTTATCTGCAATTGTTAAACATGACCTATCCAGGAAATACATGGGAATATTGCTATGGCGATTTAAAAGACAGCAACGATCCCGCCTTTTGGCGGCAATTGTGGAGAGAAGGCGATACCAGCGCCTTGCAGCTCAATGGAGCCTGTCAGTTATTATTGGCAGAACCAGACAATGCAGAGGTGCAGACATGGATGCTCCAGCAAATGCAAACCCTGCCCTTAAAAAGCCTGTATAAAGTCTGGATGTGTTTCCAGAGCGGCTGCGCTGAAGATTTTCAACGTGACCTGGCGCTTAAACACATAAGCTCTTCCCGGCAAGTGCTGAGAGAATTGGCCTTAAAACAATTTAAACGCCTGAAGTGGGGGGAGAGCGAACTAGCCGTTATTCAAGCGGCTTTGAGCGATGAGGCTCTGCCGGTTCAAATTGCAGCGGCAAAAGTTTTGGCCCAGAAAGCCCCGGCGAGCCCGCTTTTGATTGATTGGCTCAACCAAACACTGAATGGCAAACATGACTATGCCAAAGCCGCCGCGCTTAAAATCATCGGTCAATTAAAGCAAGAGAACCTTTGGCCAGAAATACAAACCCTTGATGGCAAGGTGAGTCCCCGCTTACAAAGAGTAATAGAGAAAGCAAAAGCAAAGCTCTCTGCCGCTCAGTGAAAGGTCTTGAGCGGAATTAAGACCCTCCCAGCAAGCCCTAACTTTGCCTGTGGTATAATGCCCAGCAAATCCATGCACAAGGACACCTACCCGCATGATCGAACTGAGAACGTTTACATATATCGACATTTTGCAGCCCCAGGTCGCCGCTTTCCAGGCCACCGTCTCCCAGGGCTATCTGCCCATTGAAGGGCAGGCCTCTCTCTTTATTGAAATCGGGCCGGGGATTGAAATCAACCGCCTGACCGATGTGATTCTCAAACGCACCCGCGTCAAACCGGGCATGCAGGTGGTAGAGCGCCAGTTTGGCATCCTCGAAGTCCACGATTTTGACCAAGCCGAAGTGCGCTCAGCTGGCGACATCGTGCTCGAAGAGCTGGGCATGGATATCAACCAACGGATCAAACCCACCATCACCACCAATCAAATGATCACCGGTATCGATCCCCATCATTCGATGCTGATCAACCGCATGCGCCATGGGGATATGATCAAAGCCGGTGAAACCCTCTATGTACTCGAAACCTATCCCGCTGGTTATGCCCTGCTGGCTGCCAACGAAGCCGAAAAAGCCGCTCCGCTGAAGATTCTCGAAATCCGTGCTGTCGGTGCCTTTGGTCGCCTGCACTTGGCCGGTGGCGAAGATGAAATCAAAGAAGCGGTTAAAGCCATGACATATACGCTCGAAAAAATGGAGGGCCGGGTGGATAGCTCGTCGGGAGACGCGTGAAAACATCTCGCATTCCCGGTTTTTATCTGCTCTCAATTGAGCAGCGGATCGAAAAACTGGCGGAAGTCTACGAACTGGGTGTGGAGGAAGTCGAAGCCCTCAGTTCCCAAGGGGCCTTGGCCCTGGAACAAGCAGATAAAATGATCGAAAACGCCGTGGGCATTTATTCTTTGCCCATGGGTGTGGGTGCCAATTTTTTGATCAATGACAAAGAATATCTGGTGCCGATGGCGATAGAAGAGCCCTCTGTTGTCGCCGCTGCCAGTTTTGCCGCCAAGATCATCCGCTGTGCGGGCGGCTTTAAAACCACCAGCACAGAACCCTTAATGATTGGTCAGATTCAAGTCGTGCATTGTGAAGACTTTGAAGCTGCAGGCGCTGCTGTTCTGGCGGCCAAAGACGAACTCATCGCCGAAGGCAACCAGTATGTTGCCAATTTGGTTGCCCGCGGCGGCGGTGTCAAAGACATCGAAGTGCGCCAGCTCGGCAGTCCCGAATCGCCCTATGGCCAAATGTTGGTGGTCCACGTTTTGATCGACACCTGCGATGCCATGGGCGCCAATTTGATCAATACCACCGCCGAGGGCCTCGCTCCCAGCATTGAAAAACTCACAGGTGGCCGGGTATATTTGCGCATTCTCTCCAATCTGGCCGACCGCCGTTTGGCCAAAGCCACAGTTGAAATCCCTCCCCATTGTTTTAATACGTCCAAGCTCAAGGGCGAAGACGTGATAGAAGGCATTGTGCTGGCCCAAAACTTTGCCATGCTCGACCCTTACCGGGCCGTGACCCACAACAAAGGCGTGATGAACGGCGTGGATGCCGTAATCATGGCCACGGGCAACGATTGGCGTTCGGTCGAAGCGGCCGCCCATGCCTATGCCGCCCGTTCTGGGCAATACCGCGCCATGACCGAGTGGTACCGCAACGAAGCGGGAAATTTGGTCGGAGAATTGGAATTGCCAATGGCGGTGGGCATTGTCGGGGCTGCTGTTTCGCTGCACCCGATGTCCCAGATTGCGCTCAAATTTTTGCGCGTGCGCAGTGCCCGTGAATTGGCCGAGGTCTGTGTCTGTGTCGGGTTGGCTCAAAACTTGTCTGCGATCCGTGCCCTGGCCACCGATGGCATTCAAAAAGGCCATATGGCCCTGCATGCCCGCACGGTGGCCATGACAGCCGGTGCCACGGGCGATCGGATCGACGAATTGGCAGCTCAACTCGTGAGTTTAAAAGACGTCTCTGTCAGTCGCGCCCGGCAAATTATGGAAGAGCAAACCGCGCCCACGCCATGAGTTCTGATTCATGGCAGTAGGAAAAGCCTGTGCCAAGCTGATACTCTTGGGAGAACACGCGGTGGTTCACCACATGCCTGCCCTGGCTTTGCCTTTGCCTCAGCTTCAGGCCCAGGTTTGGATTGAGACCTCAGAATCACCCGGTGTGCTGATCGAAGCACCCGATTTGCCTGCGCTCTGGGAGTTGCCAGAGGCCCCTCTGGCCTCTCCCGATCCCCTGATTGAAACCCTGGTGCGGGCCTTGGCTGAATACGACGCCGCTTGGCCCCCTTGCACCCTGCGCATCGAAAGCCAAATCCCTGTGGCCCGAGGACTTGGCAGCGGCACCGCTGTCACCGCTGCGCTCTGGCGGGCCCTCAGTGCCTGGTTAAACCACTTCCCCAGCCCAGAACAGACCCTGGATTTTGTCTCAGGCATTGACCAAATTTACCACGGGCGCCCCAGTGGCATCGACGCACAGGTGATTGTGCGCGAAACCCCGCTCTGGTTCCATCGCAGCCAAGGCGTGAGGGCCTTGCCTTTGCCACAGCCTTTACATTTGCTTGTGGCGGATACAGGGCTGTCTGCCGTGACCCGCACCCAGGTTGAAATAGTCGCAGATAGTTTAAACGCAGAACCTGAAAAAGCCCACAATTGGATCCGCGAAATCGGCGACTTGGTGCAGCGGGCCGAAAGCTGTCTGGCCCAAAACCAGCTCGAAACCCTGGGGGTTTTGCTCAACCGCAACCACGAATTATTAATTCAACTGGGGGTGTCTCACCCCCGTTTAAATGAACTCTGTGCTGCCGCCCGCCAAGCGGGCGCTTTGGGGGCCAAGCTCTCAGGCGCTGGCGGCGGCGGGGTGATGGTGGCGTTGACTCTGCCTGAGCAGCGCGCATCGATCAAAAAGGCCCTGGAACAGGCCGGAGCCAAACAGGTATTTGAAATAGATATTCCCGCTTCGGAGGCCCCCCATGAATGACTCAAATATGAGCCAGCGCAAATTGGACCATATTGCCCTGGCCCTGGGTCCGCGCTCCCAGTTTGACACCCCCACGGGCTTTGAAAAGATGCACTTTGTCCACCAGGCTCTGCCTGAGATCAGCTTGGAAGAAATTGACCTCTCCTGTGAGTTCCTCGGCAAAAAGCTGGCTGCCCCGCTCTTGATTGCCAGCATGACTGGGGGGCCGATTCAAGGGGGGCGGATCAACCAATATTTGGCCCAAGCGGCTCAAAATGCGTGCATTGGCATGGGTGTGGGGTCTCAGCGGATTATGTTTGTGGATCCGACTTCTCACGCCAGTTTTGACCTGCGCAAATATGCCCCGGATATTTTGCTCCTGGCCAATCTTGGCGCCGTGCAGTTGAATTTTGGTTTTGACGAAAGTCATTGTCGCCAAGCTGTGGAGATGATTGGGGCCGACGCCCTGTACTTACACTTAAATCCCCTCCAAGAGGCCATTCAGCCCGAAGGGGATACCCATTTTAAAGATCTCTGGCCCAAAATTACCCATTTGGCACAGGTATTGCCCTTTCCCTTGCTCTTAAAAGAATGTGGCTGTGGTCTCTCAGCTGAATTGGCCCAAAAAGCCGCTCAAGCAGGCATTGCTGCCCTGGAGGTCAGCGGGGCGGGGGGAACTTCTTGGTCGCTGATCGAATCCCAACGCAGCACCGATCCTCTGCGCCGCCAATTGGGTGAGACCTTTGCCAATTGGGGCATCCCCACCCCCCTTTCGCTGCAATTTTGCCGCCAAGCGGCCCCTGACATGCCCCTGATCGCCTCAGGTGGCATCCGTTCGGGGCTCGATGCAGCCAAAGCGATTGCCCTGGGGGCCCAACTCGTGAGTGTTGCCAAACCCTTTTTGCATGCCGCCACCGAGTCTCCCGAATCGCTTTCGGCCCGGATTCAGCTGTTTTTGATGGAGTTGCGGGTGGCGATGTTTTGTGTCGGAGCGCGGAATTTGGCTGAGTTGCGGGGCAAAGAGCTGATTCGGTTTTAAGGCCTGGCGTTCCAGCGCCCTTCCACCAGCCATTTATACGTGGTCAGACCCTCCAGGGCCATGGGCCCACGGGCATGCAACTTTTGGGTGCTGACGGCCACTTCGGCCCCGAGGCCAAACATCGCCCCATCGGTAAAGCGGGTCGAGGCGTTGACATACACGGCAGCACTGTCGACTTCGTTCAAAAAGCGCTCAGCATGCTCGGTTTTAAGTGTGAGAATGGCTTCAGAATGTCCGCTGGAGTATTGGGAGATAAAATCCAGGGCCTCATCGAGGTCTTCTACGATTTTGACCGAGAGCACCAGATCCAAAAACTCGGTACCCCAATCGCTGTGACTGGCATGCACCAATTTGGGGTAATTTTCTTGTTCAAACAAGGGATACGCTTGAACATCTGCACGCACTTCCACATCGGCCTGGGCCAAACTCTCAGCGAGCATGGGAATCAAGTCCGGGGCAATCAAATGGTGTACCAGCAGGGTATCCAGGGCATTGCAGACCGTCGGGCGCTGAACCTTGGCGTTATATATCACAGGTATGGCTGAATCGAGGTCCAAAAAAGCATCGACATACATATGGCAAACGCCAATCCCCCCTGTAATCACAGGCATGGTGGCGTTTTCTTTGCAAAATTGATGCAACTCTGCCCCCCCTCTGGGGATCAACATGTCGATGTATTTGTCTAATTTGAGCATCTGCCTCACCAGTTCCCGGTCGGGGCTGGCAATCAACTGAATGCAATTGGGGTTGAGACCGGCGTCTTGCAAAGCCTGGCGCAAAATCCGCACCAGCACCCGATTGCTGCGCAGGGTCTCTTTGCCGCCGCGCAATATGACAGCGTTGTTGGTTTTGAGGCAGAGCACCGCCACATCGACCGTCACGTTGGGCCGGGCTTCGTAGATCACCCCCACCACCCCCAAAGGCGTTCTGCGGCGTTTGATCCGCATGCCTTGGGGCAACATGCGCTGGTCAAATTCCTGCCCAACAGGATCCGCCAGGCGCACGACGTTTTCCACCTCTTTGGCGATCGCTTCGAGACGGGTTTCATTGAGGGTTAAGCGATCCAACATGGCTGCACTTAAACCATTCTGCTTGGCTTCGTCTAAATCGAGGTAATTGCTGGCCAGGATTTCATCGCTGTGGGCGCGCAGAGCCATGGCAATGGCTTGAATCACTTCATTCTTCTGCTCGGTATTGAGGCGCGCCAATTCACGGCTGGCCTGTTTGGCCTGTCGTCCCAGGGTTTCCAGATCAACCTGATCAACTTGAGCAAAAGCGGCGTCTGTCATGGCAAGCTCCTCGGGTCTTTTTTTTAGAGTAACATATCTAATGCCGTATAATAAAAAACATGAAAAACCCAAATATCCTCCCCACCCTACAACAAACCCTGCAAGCAATTGAAGCTTGGCACCAAGAGCACCACCCCCGCTCAGCGGAAGCCTTTGAGCCGCCAATTAAACCCGAAAAATTGGCCAAATTGGCGGCAGAACTGCCTTTTGAATTGCCCAGTGAATTAACCAAACTCTATGCCTGGCACAACGGCCAGAGCCAAAATGCGCCCTTTTTTAACGCCTTTACCTTTTTTCCCTTTGAAGAAGCCCTCGAAGAATACGCGCTGGCACTCGAAAATGCCCAAGAACAGGGCCTGGAATGGAAAGCCTCTTGGTTTCCGATCTTTGGCTATATGGGTGATTATTTTTTACTCGAGTGCGCCCCCGAAAGCCCTCCTGCGCCTGTGTATATGTATCTCAGCCATGTTGAAGGGGTGCCCCGTTGGTACGAAAGCCTCGAAAAAATGCTGCTCACGATTGCGGCCTGTTACCAAAGTGGTGCGTACAGCTATGATGATGACGATATCTTTGTCGAAGACTTTGAAAAGGCCGAAGGCATTCGGCTCAAATTTAACCGGCGCGTGGACCGTTTTGCGACCGAAAACGAATTGACAGATTTTGAGCCCTACCAAGAGGTGCAAGAGCGCGAAGACGGCTTTAAAATTGTGACCAGTTACCAGAGTGAGGCCCAGCGCGTCGAAGAACTTTATGGTCCCGATGGCCGCAAACGTGAGCAAAATATCTATTGGGGCGATGAATTGGTCAGACGGGATATCTGGGAATTTACCAGCGATACCCAGGTGATTATCACCAGCGAGAACAATTCTGGCATGATGTTCAGCACCCGGGCCTATGCCGAAATTCAGCCCGATGGCGAAGTGATCACCCGCAAAATAGAGACGATTGTGAATGGCGAAGTGGTCTCTGAACAAGATCTCAGTGAAGATTTTGAAGAAGATGACGAGAGCGAAAGTGAAGACGACGATGAAAGTTTTTGAGCTGCTCGGGCTATAACCCCATTATGGGAGATATTAAGCCAACCCCACCGAGTTTTAAATACCTGGAAGACGCCCGGCAATACGCCTTGGACCGTCCGGGGAATGAGGCCATTGTCAAAAAAGGCGATCAATACGCCGTTTTGGCCCACGAAGACCTGGAACAGCAACAGGATTGGGTCCCCGATTTTTTTAAACTCAATGGCAAAAAGATCACCACGGAGATTGCCGATCTGGCCAGCCAGGGCTCTGCACCGGGGATGGTTGAGTTCTTATTCGACAGCGGCAAAGATGGGGCTTTTACCCCCGATCGGCGCTTCACCCTCAACGACAAAGCCGAAGTCCAAGAAGCGCAATATTCTGTCAACACGGGTTCTGCCGTCTTGCGTTCCCCCGAATTGCGTGGCTTGGAAATTTTGCGCAAGGCCATTTTAGAGCCACATACCCGCAGCTTATTACAACTCTCCCCCACTTTCATTGAGGCCTTGCGCAGTTCCGACAAACTCACCCCCGAAGAGGGGCATTATCTCGATACACACCTCAATACGCCCCAGGCCCGCGAGGCCCAAAACCAAATCAAGGCCTTTCTGGGGCCCGATGCAGCCCTGAGTAGCGCAGGTGTCGCGGATTATGAGCTTTTGCTGACGCGCTTGAATAGCCCCCAACACAAAGACAATCTCGACACGCTCAAAGAAATGGCCAAATACCCCGAGCGTTTTCGCGATTTGCTCGGCGAAGACGAACACCGTTTGACCAGTTTGGCGCAAACCTTTCAGGAATTGCCCGGCTTCCGGCGTGCTCCCAACGGCGTCTCTTTGGGCAAAGAGCAGCAGCGTACTTTTGACAATGCCCTGCGCACCGTTGACCAATACAAATACAAGGCCCGTGTCAGCCAAGAGATGCAATTCAACCGCGAGGGCGTGGCCAGCCACAACACCGAAATGAGCTACCGCTTAGGTGGGCAGGTGATCAGTTTGGGCTTTTCTGGCCGCAATTATGATCTCAATGCCCCTTTTCAGGGGGTGGCTTTTAACAGTGGGGGCGATGTGATGCAGCGCCTGCGCTTGGGTTATGCCACTGGGGCCTTTGATTTGCAATTGGGCGTGGCCCGCAAAACAGATGGGGGCTTTTCTATCGACAAACCCGAGTCCCAGGCCGTGGATCGCTACCTCGGGCGCAAATCTGACGAAGCCTTGGATTGGGCCAAAGAACACAAATGGATTGCTGCAGGTGTGGTTGCCGGTGCGGCGGCCACGGCTTATGCCTATTCCAAAGCCAATCCCGATACCCCTTTGGCCATGAATTTTAACCAGCGTTTTGATCTGATTGATCGCGAGTTTATTAAGGTCAAAGGGGAAGTCAGCCCCGAAATTAGCATCCAAGATGGACAGGTGGATTTGGGGGTGGGCCAGGTCGGCATTGGCGCCAGTGGCAATATCCGCAATCACTTCTACGACGCAACGATCCGCCAGCGCTTTGAAAATACCACCCTGCGGAGTGGAGATATCGACAACAAAGAGACGGATCTCAACCTGCGTTATGGCTATGGCAATCACTCTGTCATGATCGACAGCCGTTATACCTATGCCACCAGCCAAGTTGATAGTCAGGTCTCTTATCGCCGCAATTTTACCCACTCTTCGAGCTTTAGCTCTTATGTTCAGCCCTATATCCAAATGAATCAAGCAAATTACAGCAATTCTGGCATTCAGGCAGGCATGAGCAAAGACTTTGGCGGCGGTCTGCAAGGCAGCATAAATGCGGGGTACGACCAAAACAGTGGGGCCTCTGCCGGTTTCCGCATCTCCAAACAATTTAATTGGTAAAAGGGGTCAAACCCGCCTTGGTGGCTTCATCTCTTGTCAACGAAAATGAATCAAGGCGTTTGGCCCGTTATTTATGCCAAAATCCCCAGCTTTGGCAGCTGCTGGAATCCCTTTCCCAACTCCCTTTTGAAACCTGGCTGGCGGCAGGGAGCGTGATGCAAACGGTCTGGAATGTCCAGTTGGGCCGCGCCCCAGCAGCAGGGATTCGCGATTACGACCTGATCTATTTTGACCGCGAAGATCTGAGCTGGGAAGCAGAAGATCGGCAGATTCAGTTGGCCCAAAAATGCTGGCCCCATTTGGCCGTTGAATTGCGCAATCAAGCCCGCGTACATCTCTGGTACCCAGACAAGTTTGGTGTCTCCATCTCTCCTTTGGATTCACTCGAAGCGGCTTTGCACCTCTGGCCCGCAACCTGCCATGCCATCGCTGTGCGCTTAGAAAACAAGCAACTCAACGTTTTGGCTCCCTGGGGGCTGGAGGATCTTTGGGAGGGCCGCATCAGAGCCAATCCAAGTTGCCCCGACCCGAAGGCCTTTGGCCCCAAAGCCCAACGCTGGAAAAATGCTTGGCCCCATTTAAAATATGCTTGAATAAGTTATAATCCAATTCATGACGATGATCTCAGATGAATTTGGCAATGTGCGGATTTTGCTCAATCCCCCTGAAATAGCGGTATTGACTCCTGATGCCGATTTTTTATATGTTGTGCATAACAATGCCAGTCAATATGGGATTCCTTTGCAGGGGCTCAAACGGATTTGTTTTGATACCTCACAGCCCCGGCAGGTTCAGCTTTCTCCCCACCGAGAGCGACTGAGTGAGATCTTTTCGGATTTGGGTCTGCAAAAGGGGGTGTTTGTGGATATTGGCGCTTACGACGGTGTCAATCATTCCCATACCCGTGCTCTGGTCGAAAAAGGTTGGCAGGGGTTAATGCTCGAATACGAACCCTTTCGATTTGCCTCCCTGGCAGAACTTTACCGACTCTTTCCACAGATTACCTTGGCGCGCAGCAAAGTAACCCCGCACAATGTCCTGGCTTTGCTTGAAGCTGCTGAAATTCCCATCCAGTTTGATTTCCTGAGCTTGGATATCGACAGCTATGACTATTTTGTGCTGGAACAAATTCTCTCCAAACATCGCCCCACCGTGATCTGTACAGAAATCAACGAAGTGATTCCGCCTCCGATTCGTTTTGCTGTGAAATACAACCCCCATTTCGAATTGGATTTAAGCCAACGCTTTTACGGCATGAGTCTGGCGGCGGTGGCCGACCTGGCCAAGCGCCACGGCTATGCCTTGATGCATATGTACTATATGGATTTGTTTTTAATCGATTTGAATTATTTGGAAGGTGAGCAAGAGGACCTGTTGCGCTTTTACCATCGGAATTTTTTGGATCTGCCCCGTCCAGGCTATTACCACCATTATCCCTTTGATACTGAGGCCGTGTTTAAGGCCGATCCTCAAGCGGCAATGGATCTGATTCAAACCGGTTATTCGGCTTTTGAGGGCCAATATCTCTGCAGTTTGGACCCCTTTTAAATCTTTCTCTGTGCGCTTTTGCACTGAATCCGCCTGAGCAGTGGTTGGGTTTCTGGCAGGCCTGTGCTAAAATACCATCCAAACTGAGACAAGGCCCCCCAGAAAGGACACGCCCACGCAGCATGGAGAAAGTACAACTACGTACCTACGTCTTTATTGATCAGATGCAAGCCCAGTTTGCGGCTTACTCCGCCAGTGTGGCCCAGGGTTATCTGCCCGTGCAGGGCCAAGCCGCCCTGTATGTGGAAATTGCCCCCGGCATGGAAATCAATCGTCTGATGGACATCGCCCTGAAATCCACAAATGTAACCCCCGCTGAACAAATCGTTGAGCGCCGCTATGGCATGCTTGAACTCCACTCCGACTCACAGGCCGATGTGCGTGAAGCCGGAGCTGCGATTTTGCGCGAAATTGGGGCTACAGAAAAAGATCGCATCAAACCCAAAGTCGTATCGCACCAGATCATCCGCAAGGTGGATCCCCACCAAGCGATGTTGATCAACCGCTATGGCCGCAAGGGCATGATGCTGCTGGCTGATCAGAGTCTCTTTATTTTGGAGACCTATCCCGCCGGTTATGCCACGATTGCCGCCAACGAAGCCGAAAAGGCAGCGGACATCAATATCATCAATATCTATGCAGCTGGGGCCTTTGGCCGTGTCTACCTCTGTGGTGAGGAAAAAGACATTATCGTGGCCTCTGAGGCCGCACTTAGCGCCCTGCATGATATCGATGGTCGCGTTGAAAAATAGTTTGAATCCCAATCGAAAAACAATGATGCTTCAAGGATAAACAAGGAGAACTGGACGCATGAGCGAAGCCTTAGGAATGATCGAAACCCGGAGTTTTGCCGCCTCTGTTGAAGCGGCTGATGCCATGGTCAAAGCCGCAAAAGTGGAATTGGTGACCTACGAAAAAACCGGCGGTGGCTATGTTACCGTTGTGGTTCGTGGTGACGTTGCCGCTTGTAAAGCCGCCACCGAAGCCGGTGCCCGCGCAGCTGAAAAAGTCGGAGAAATGGTGGCAGTGCACGTCATTCCCCGTCCCCATTCCAACGTCGAAAGCATTCTGCCTTTGGGCCGTCAGGCCAACCATGCAGGCAGCGATGCCCGCAAAAGCGAAAAATAGGCAGCTTTTCACGTGTTATTGGGCAAAGTCATCGGTACGGTGGTTGCCAGCCAAAAGGACATCAAACTCGAAGGTCTTAAGTTTCAGATCTTGCAGTTGATGGACATGAACGGCCAGCTGACCACCAATTATGTCGTGGCCATTGATGCCGTCGGTGCAGGTGTAGGTGAAGTGGTGATGTATGCGTCAGGCAGCTCTGCGCGCCAGACTTCCGTCACCCACAACAAACCCTGCGACGCGGTGATTATGGCGATTGTCGACACCTGGAATATGGATGGCAACACCATCTTTAACAAGGCGGAAGAAGGTTAGGCCCCATGCAAATGGAACTTCCCGAAGAAAAAATTCGTGCCATCGTTGAGCGCGTTGTCAACCGCATTTCTACTCAAGAGCGTCTCTCTCCCAATGCTTCTGCTGCCGCTACTCCGGTGGTTTTTGGCGGTGGGGATCTGGGTGTGTTTGAAGATGTCGATGAGGCGGTTAATGCCTCCACCGCGGCTTTTGGTCATTTTCAGGAATACAGCTTTGACTTTCGCAAAAAAATGATCGAAGCGATCCGTGTGGCCTGCCACCAACAGGTGGATCTGATCTCACGTATGGCGGTTGAAGAGAGCAAACTCGGTCGCTACGAGGACAAGGTCCAGAAAAATATTCTGGCCATCGACAAGACGCCCGGTCCTGAAATATTGCTGACCAAAGCGGTCAGTGGTGATCAGGGGTTGACCATCAACGAGCGTGCGCCTTTTGGTGTGATTGCCTCGATCACGCCCTGTACAAACCCGACTGAAACCATCATCAACAACAGCATTAGCATTCTCTCTGGCGGCAATACGGTGGTCTATTGCCCCCATCCGCTGGCGAAAAATGTCTGCAATTATATGGTGCACGTGATCAACCAGGCCATCATCCAAGTGGGCGGGCCGCCCAATTTGGTCACCACCCTGCGTGCCCCCACCATCGATATGGCCCAAAACCTGATGACCCATAAAAAGGTCAAATTGTTGGTGGTCACAGGTGGCCCTGATGTGGTGCGCAAAGCGATGATGAGTGGTAAAAAAGTTGTGGGTGCTGGCCCAGGTAACCCACCTGTGGTTGTCGATGAAACCGCAGACCTGGCCCAAGCCGGTCGCGATATTGTCAAAGGTGCCAGTCTCGACAACAATATTATCTGCCTCGACGAAAAAGAGCTGATTGTGGTTTCGTCGGTTGCCGACCGCCTCAAACAAGAAATGTTGAATAACGGTGCTTACGAGATCAAAGGCTGGCAGCTCAAACAGCTCGAAAAGCTGATGCTGACAGAAGATCGTGGCCCCCGTCGCCATTCTGTGGTCAACAAAGAATGGGTCGGCAAAGACGCCCACAAAATCCTTGAAGCCATTGGCGTTCAGGTGGATCCGAGTGTGCGCTTGGTGCTCGTCGAAACCGACGAAAACCACCCCTTTGTCTGGTCTGAATTGCTGGCCCCAGTTTTGCCGCTGGTGCGCGTCAGCAATGTGGATTACGCGATCAAATTGGCCAAAGAAGCCGAACATGGTTTTGGCCACACGGCAGTCATGCACTCCAATAATTTGGAAAAGCTCAGCCAAATGGCCCGCATGATCAATACGTCGATCTTTGTCAAAAACGGGATGGCAGTCGCTGGGATAGGCTTTGGCGGTGAAGGACATACGTCGTTTACCATTGCCAGCCCCACCGGT
Source organism: Candidatus Blackallbacteria bacterium (assembly GCA_051715345.1). Classification (GTDB taxonomy): domain Bacteria; phylum Cyanobacteriota; class Sericytochromatia; order UBA7694; family UBA7694. The sequence goes on along the minus strand of JBPXJQ010000054.1, from coordinate 85,913 downwards.
GATGGCGTCACCAACGCCTGGACCTTTACCCGCGATCGGCGCTGTGCCATTGTCGAGCGTTTCCGCATCGTTTAAGACCGCTTTTTAAAGTGAAAAGCCCCGGACAGGTTCCGGGGCTTTTGTTTTGGCTGGCAAATTGCTCAGTTCATCTGCTCAGTTCATTTGCATGGCCCGCAATTCAGCATTGGTATAACGCAAACGCAAGGACAAAACCCGTGCCAATCCTGCCAAGAGGCGGGCGGCGGTCTTAAAATGCCCCTCGGCAAAGACCTCAAATTGCTCCCGAGAGAGCACAAAGAGTTCGGTCTCCTCTGAGGCCACGGCATTGGCTGAACGGAGCTGTTGATCGAGAAAAGACATTTCACCAAAGAAGTCGCCCTGTCCAAAGGTGGCAATATGATGGGTTTGTTCTGCTTCAATGGGCATTTCAATCCGAACCACTCCCCGCCGGATCATAAAGAGTTCATCCCCCTGTTCTCCCCGCGAAAAAATCAGCTCCCCTGGGTGAAAGGTTTTGCATTCAATACAGGCTTCAAGATCTGCCAGTGTCGTCTCTTTGCGCCCTTTGAAAATTTCAATTTCGCGCAAGGCCAGGGCCTTTTCTTGGCGCGGCGCAACCTGGGCCATGGCCAGAATCCGGTTCTCGACCCATTCCAAGGCCCCATCCAATTCGGCAAAAATCCGGCTTTGACTCTCGGGCTGTACCAGTCCCAATTCATTAAAATATTCCTGTAAATCTTGGCCCGTGGGGACACTGCGGGGAAAATGGCTAAAGAGCAAAAAGGCCCCGCGTTCGGTGAGCATATCTTTGACCAATTCCAGCATATGTGCTGCGCTGATATCAAAGGTCTGAACCCGGCGCATATCCAGAATCATGTATTGGCAGGTTTTGAGATCGGGTTCCAGGGCTGTATAGAGCTGATCGGTGGTGCCAAAGAACAGGCTCCCCTGCAATTCAAACAAGACGGTCTGCTGCCCAAGCTCTTCCAAAATTTGTCGCTCTGCAGGCAGTCGAATTTGTTTGGAAAAAATCTCGTTGCCATAAATTTTGCGGCGCACATTGCTGCTGCGAATTTGTTCACGAATAAACAACATGATCGCCAAGCCTATCCCCACCGCCGAAGCGGCAATCAGGCTGATCGTTTCCGCCACCAAGACCACCGCCACGATCACACAAAAGTCCAGAACCGTGGAACGGGCTTTAAGCAGGTGCAAGCTTTTGGTGTCAAACATACGCACCCCAATCACCATCAAAATGGCGGCCAGAGAGGCAATCGGCACCCAGGCGATCAGCGAACCCAGCACCAACATGGCGGCCAGCGCAAACCCCCCTTCAAACAGGCCTGAACGGCGACTTTGGGCTCCGCTTGAGAGGTTCACCAAGGTGGCCCCCATGGTACCGGCACCGGGAACGCCGCCAATCACAGCTGATGAGAGATTGCCCAGCCCCTGGCCGATCAGCTCTTTGTTGGAATCGTGGCGACTGCGGGTCAGAGAATCCATCACCACACAGGTCTTGAGGGTATCGATCGATAGTAATACAGCCAATGTCAGCGCTGGCATCAAGATGTCTTGTAATTGAAGCAAGTTGAGTTTACCCACAGCCAGCCAGCGGCCCGTTAAGCTGTCGAGAAAGCCCCCTTGTACCCCTGCTGCGGGACCGACCAACAGTGCATTGCCGTTTAAGACCATCAGGGTGGGATCGAGCAGACCCAGCCCCAAATAGGCCAAAATGCCCGCCGCCAGAGCCAGAATCACCGCGGGCACTGCTTTGGTAAGCTTTGGAGCCAGCAGCATCACGGCTGCTGTGATTCCCCCCACGACCAGGCTTTGCCAGCGCCAATGTGCGGGTTGAGACAAAATTTTAAGCAAATCATGGCCTTTGGGAACCCCCAGAAATTTGGGGATTTGGCTGAGAATAATCACCAACCCAACCCCACTGAGATAGCCGCTCACCACTGGATACGGCATGTATTTGATCAGCCGGCCCAATTTGAGCAGGCCAAAGACAATCTGCAGACCCCCAGCCAAAAGTCCAATTAAGCTGAGCATCAATAAAATTTGCATCGGATCGGTGCCTTTGCGCACCATCTCAATCGCCAGGGCTGAAAGTACGGCTGCCGCCGGGGCACAGGGAGCTGAGATCAGCCGGGGAGTGCCTCCCAATGCGGCGGCAATCAAGCCAATCGCGGTCGCCCCCAAAATGCCCGCAAACGCGCCTTGAGAGCCGTATGTTGGGCCAATCGCAGAAAAGATGGTCACGCCAAAGGCTATCGCTGCGGGCAGTGCGACCAACATGGCCGCCAAACCGCCCCAGAAATCACCTGCCAGACCTTTGCTTTGAAGTGTCGCTGCCATGAAATTGTAGTCCTCCAAGCCTCGATTTTACCAGGATTATGCGTGAGGTTCTGTGATTTTTTGGTGTGAATGTTTTGGCTACGTTTCGACACTGGGGTCATAAACATTGCCCATAAACAAAATTTGGCCTGTATCATTGTCACGGATCAGGTACATAAACGGGCGATCGACAATCATTTCTATTTCGCGCAAAGGTTCTGAACTGGGCTGTGCAGTTGGTCTTAAGGCACTTGCTGCAGACGCTTCTGTACCCTCTTCATTAATTTCGATAAAGGTCTTTTGAAAGGCCTCTGATATTGCAAATTTTTCCCCCTCAAAACGGGGTTTGGCCATGGCATAAAAGTCAGCCAAAGCAGGTTCAAAAGCCTGTTTCATGCCTAAACTTATTAATAATTGTGATAAATCCAAGAAGTGGGATTGTTTAAATTTTGGTAGGCTGATTGAACCTTGCGCCAATTCAAAAGCAAAGAATACTTTCTGAAAAGATAATTGTGCCAATTCTTTCTGCATTTGAATCAGGGTGCGGTCATAACTGGGCAAAAACAAATATAGTCCGATTTTACCCCTGTCACCATAGACAAGCTCAATCGCTTGAAATTGATTTTTCAATTCGGGATGATTGGGCATAAGGTAATCATATTCGCCAAACTGCCGCATCATGGGCACCTGCTTTTTCGTGCCATCCACCAAAGTAAACTCACGAAGTTTGGTTTCAAATGCCAAAAATTGTTCGTGCCAATGTGCTTTAAAATACAGCGCATTGATCAGATACATAAGGGTAGAATTTTCCCATTTTTCTGCCTCATCTGTGTCTCTGATTACGCTGAGAAGTTCTGGAATTCGCCCGTTCGTATTTTCATTCACCCAGGCATTGATCTCCGTTTGCGTAGGACCATTTTTAAATTTAAGCAACCGAACATCTGCAGCAAAATGTGTTTGATTTTTTGTGATAAAATCCGGCAGAATTTCAAAGCGGTCATTGGCAAAAATACCGTTTACCATTTCCAATTGGATATCTGACGCAGGTTTATATAATTTGCGCATTAATAACTGGGCCCCTCGATTGATCTGTTCCGGGTTGAGCCCCTCGATTTCAAGGACTTTTGCCATTTCGGACCGAGTCTGATTGCGGGCTCCGTTCCAAGCCATTTGTAGAACCAAAGAGATCCCCAGGGGAGAGACAAAGAAATTTTGAGCTTTTTTCTCTTCCGCCAAAGCCAGGTAAAGCTTTAAGGCAAAGCGCTGATTCGATTCTAGCAATGGGTTTTTCCACAATTCTTGCAAATCTTCCGGCGTTAATGCTTGAACTTGCCAACCAGTTTCTGTGCGAATCACAGGTCCTGATTTTGATGCAGGAGAAAGCAAAAGATCACCCTTTGGGGCTGAATTACTGGCTCCCAAGGAGCTGCTGGGCGTTCCTTGACACCCATAAACCAGTGAAAGGCTTAAGAGCAAATGGATTCGGTACAGCTTTCTTTTTTGTTGGGACATCATTCAATTCCTCCTTAAATTGCTATTTTCTAAGCGAAGCATCAACGCTAACTGGCACCGCTCGAAGCGCTGTCATGCGCGCTATCGAGCGTATTGCCTGCGGGGTCCATGACTGTGTTTTTGACCTTGATTCGGACCGTATCACCCGGTTGAATCAACGCCAATGTCTGTCCGGGGCCGCCAGGAAGTCTCGCCCCACCCGTTTTCAGCACAGGCAATTGATCTGTTGCCTGACCACTGATCTCACTTTTGATTGCAAAACCAGCATAATGGCCACTGCTATCATTGAATTGCAGGCTTAAAATCCCAGGATCAGGACTCTGTGCTGAAGCCGTGACGCTAAAGGCCTGGGCACTGACAGGGGGATTGGCGGTGGCAATTGCGTTATTTAAGGCGTTCTGGAGATCGGCCGCGATGGCCTGATTACTGTATAAATTCGTGCTGAGGTTAAAGTTGATTTCCTGATTGGCCAGGCCATTGGTTCTCAGCAAGGTCAGCACACCCGCTGTATTGGCATTGCCATCACTGAGATAATTTCCGGGGGCGGTGTTAAGCGTCGCCCCCAAAAGATAGGCATGGCTGATTGAGGCATTTGTGTAGGTTGGGGGCAAAAGCAAAACTGTCTGATGGGTGGGATCGGCCGTATCATAGACAGCTGTTCCGCCCAATGCGCCCCAAGGGCCAGCAAAGGTAGTCACTCCACCAGTCTGAATCACGGTGGTGAGATAATTCCAAGCACTGGCCTGGCCTGTGGCGACCCCACTGCCAGGATAGGCCGCAGGGGCATGTTGCTCTGCCCCCGGATGATTTCCCATGCCTCCTGCAATGGAGATATCACGGGTAGCGAAGATCATGGGCTCACTGTATCTCACCCGCACCGCATCGCCATAGAACCCCCCATTTTCTGTCGTTTCAGCACTCAGAGCAGAAAGACGCGGGGGTTGCTCATCCACTTTGATTGAGAATTTTAGCGATTCCTCAAAATCACCGTTGGTCAATTTAAAGTGGTTGCCACTCCGGCTGATTCCCCTTTTGTCTTTGATCGTGCGATTGCCGGAGTCGAAAGCGCGGAAGGCAATATTATAATCAGGTACACGCTGGCTGTCTCTGTCACTGGGCAATTGTTTTTGCTCTTTAAAGCTGAAGGTGGCTTCGGTATCGTCGCTGTTCCAAGAGATGTTAAAAGCTGCTTTATCCCAGATTTGCGAACTGTTTCCAGCTAAAAAATTACTGCTGATCAGTTCATTGCCATTGAAGGTATACGGCTTTGATAGATTGGCACTCTCAACACTCAGTTTGCGCTGGTTAAAAGCAAAGACCGCAAAAGTTTCTTCAACACTTTTGCGATCCAAAGGCTCAGAAAATCCAAGCACAAAGCTGGTTTGAGGGGCAATATTCGTGCCGCCACGCGCAGGAGTAACGCGAATTACCTCTGGTTGATCACTGAGAGCATAATAATGGGCCGAATAAGTGGTGTTAAAGCCATCATTGCCAAAATCATGGCGATTGGCATTGGGATCTCCCTCTTGGTTGATCTTTAGAACCTCTGTGCGAATTCGGGTCGCAAAACCGGGTTTTTTGACTTTAATTTCAATTTGGGTTCCACAGGGCACTCTATTAAAGACATAATTTCCAGCCACGGAGATGGTTTCACCTTCGTAGGGGATAGAACTATTCAGCGATTTAGCAAAGACACTTACCCCCTCCAAGGGGGCATGTGTATCATCAAAAATTTTGCCATTTAAAGTCGTAAAGTCTACAACTGAATAATCTGGCCAATCATTGAAATTATAGTTGTAGTTAGGATAAACAGGCTCGGAAGACGTTAAAATGCTTGGCGCAGGTGTTTCAGAAATAGACACGGGCATTGTCGGTGTTGGCTGGCCACTCGGGAGAGCTGAATGGGGGTTATTTTGGCTGGGTTGGAGCGGTATTTGAGAACCCTGACAGCCATAAACCAGTATCAGCGAGAGACTTAAACTCAAATGAAAAAGTGGTAGTTGATGGGGGCTGGGCATAACAAACGCTCCAACTTTTAGATTCAGGGTTCGGGATAATTATAAAAGTTTGCTGGAAAAGCTTTCCGCATCTCGGCAAAGCCTGCATCCAGGGCGGCCACCGGCACCCGCGGGCAATTTTCGCCAAAGCGGTCGGTGGCAAAGTCGAGTTGCAGCATCAGGCGCGAACCCCGCTCCAGCGGCCGCCCCCGGTGAAAGGCGCGGGTATCCCCCATAAAGACGGTGCCCGCTTGGCCACAGATCTCAGCAAAACACTCAGGTGGGTAAAAAGCAGTCAGCTCTTCGTGCTCCATGCGTTTGTCCACCGAAAGTGGCAGGGGCTTGGTGCCCTGCGAACCGATCACATATTCATGGGGGCCATTTTCGGGCCCGACATCGCTGAGATAGACAAAACAATTGAGAAAGCGAAAGCGGTCGATGTCGATATGCCAAACCTGGCCTGTATAGCGGCTGTGGGGCCCCTGAAAATCACTCGACCACCACAGGCTGACCAGCACCAATTGCGGCTCAGCCTGTAAATAGGCGCGGGCGGTGGCCCAGAGATCGGCATGGGCCATCAGGGCCTGAACCTCAGGGATGTTCACAATTTGGGCTGGGGTAAAATTATAGCGCCGGGCCACAGGAGCAGACGGGTCAAAGATCAGGGGTTCAACCAAAGGCTCCCCTGTCAGGCGATCATAGACCTCGCGGTCGTGATAAGCGGGCATACCGGGGGTGGTTTCAGCAAATTCCCGAATGGCAGAGACTGTTTCGGCCTTTAAGCGATTTGGAAAAACCCCATAGGCTTTTTGCTGCAAGTCCCTCAGCCAATGGGGAAAGGCTGTGGTGGCAATCAGATCCTGAGCCAAGGGTTGGGTTTGGGGTGGCATAAACAGTGCTGCCAAATAGCCCCACAAACTGCTGCTGCGCTGATTCGTGAGCAAATGTAAGAGGCGCATGCTGTAAAAACCATAAAAAGGGGTCTGTCCGGTTTGCCAGTATTCTTGCAGGGCTTTGAGGCTGCGAAACACCCACATGGAGAGATCGTCTTCTTGATCGCGGGCCAGTTCTGCCGCTTGTTTGGCCAAATTGGCCTCTAAATCAGGATAACCCAGCAGTTCGGCCCAGGTTTGCAGCACTTCCATCAATTGCGTGGGGAACCCGACCAAGCCACTGAGCAAAACCAGCGAATCCCAGAGCAGGGTTTGTTCTTCGGTTGAGAGTTTGTGCAAAGCCTCCCAATCGAGCGGGGCCTGGCACAATTGTTGCCAATGGGTTTGAATCGCTAGCGGTGCATTGCTTTTCAGCCAAGGCGTGATGAGACCCAGCAATTCCCTCAAGCGCGGGTCTTTGTGGCAAAAGCGCCAGAGCAGCTGAAAAAGGGCTGGACTGACGGGTTTGACGTACATCAGTTTTTCTCCAGGCTGGGATCCTGAACACTTCCCATAAACAGGATTTGGCCTGTTTGATTGTCGCGAATCAGGTACATAAACGGACGGTCGAGAATCATTTCGATTTGACGCATGGGCTGAGAACTGGGCAAAGAGGGCATTTCTATAACAGTCACAGCCGCTGCCACGGTGCCCGCTTCGTTGACCTCGACTTTGGCTATTTGAAAGGCATCGGAGATATAAAAACGTTCACCTGGGGATCGGGGTTTGGCCATATCAAAAAAATCGGCCAGTGCTGTGTCATAGGGCAATTTCATGCCCATTTTTTTGAGGGGTGCAACCAAGTCATGCCGATCTTGGTTTTTGAATTTGGGCAAGATCACACTGCCACTTTCATAGCCAAAAGATTGAAAGAGTTGTTTGCTGTCCATTTCAGCCAGGGCTTTGCGCATTTTTTCCACAGAAGAACCATAACTGGGCAAAAACAGGTACATACCCACCTGCCCCTCTTTGCCATAGGGCAGTTCAAGTGCTTGGAAATCATTGCTTAAACCTGAAAGGTTGGGACTCAGATGGCGAAAAGTGCCAAATTGACGCATCATGGGCACTTTTTTTGCACTGCCATCGGCGAGTGTAAAGACCCGATCCTGGGTTTCAAATTCCTCAAATTTGCGGGTCCAATCAGCTTTAAAATAGAGGGCATTGATCAGGTACATCAAGGTCATTTCTTCCCAAAGTCTGGCTTCAGCTGGATCCTCTTTGGGGCTTAACACACTGGGGATTTTGCCATGGGTTTGTTGATTCACCCAGGCGTTGATTTCGGCTTGGGTGGGGCCATTTTTGAATTGGCTGTTGCGCACCCCTGCCAGAAAATTGGTTTCATTTTTTTTAACAAATTCTGGCACCAACGCAAAGCGATCATTGGCAAAAATTGCATTGGCCACTTCCAATTGAATATCTGGCGCGGGTTTGAGCAATTTGCGCATCAGCAAATGGGCCCCCCGGTTGATCTGTTCGGGTGTGAGTCCCTCCATTTCCAGGGTTTTGGCCATTTCGGCTTGGGTTTGGCCACGAGAACCATTCCAGGCCATTTGAAAAGCCAGTGAAACACTTAATGGGGAGACAAAGAGATTCTTTTCTTTGCGCTCTTCGGCGAGGGTATTAAAGAGCTTAAAGGCAAAGCGGTTGTTGGCAGCTACCAGGGGATTGGTTTTCACCTCTTTAAGTTCTTCAAAACTCAGGGATTGGACCTGTAAATCGGGTGCAACACTGGGTTCTGAAATTGGCGAAGGCTTTTCGCTTGCGATCGGCATGGGCTGTATGCTGGCAGCAGGATTTGGCTTGGGGCTGAGACCCGGTGAGGACTGACACCCATAGACCAATGATAAGCTCAATAACAATTGATACCTGTGTAATTTGCGTTTGCGAGACATCTGCTTTCCTCCCTATTTTTTAGTTAAAAAAAAAGAGGGCCGCGGAAGCCTTCGCGTCACCCTCGAAACAGACATAAAATCAGCAGCTAAATTTTAGAAGCGGAATTCTAAAAATTGAATCGGATAATCCTAAAGAAGGATCACTGGGCTTTAAAGTTCCATCTCCAATCAAAAAAATTGCTAAAAAATCATAAAATAATCCATTGGGGTGATTTGTGAAGGGTTTTTAAAGGAATTATAAAGTTTGTGAAGATTGTGAAGATTGTGAAGCCGGATTTATGAAGATTGTGAAGACAAATGGGAACCGAAGTGGGCGTGTCTGCGTCTGGCAAAAACAGTGAAGAAAAAATGAGGATGTATGTCAGACGCACAAGTGAGAATAATCGCCTCGGCCCAAAGCTGGATTGAAGGCGCAGCTGTTGAACAACTCAAAACCATGGCCCGTTTGCCAGCCATGCGTTTGGCTGTGGGTCTGCCCGATTTACATCCCGGCAAAGGGCATCCGATTGGGGCGGCTTTTCTCGCTGAAAACCATATTTACCCCCATCTGGTCGGCAACGATATCGGCTGTGGGATGGGGCTTTGGCAAAGTGATCTCGCCGTGCGCAAATGGAAAGGCGAACGCAGTTTGCGCCGTCTGGAAGGGCTCGAAGACCCTTGGCAAGGCGATCGCGCGGCTTGGTTGGCGGATTTTGGTCTGGAAGCCACGCCTTTTGATACTTCGCTTGGCACCATCGGTGGAGGCAATCATTTTGCTGAATTACAGCGTTTGAGCCAGATTTTAAAGCCCGATCCGGTCAAGGCCTTGGGATTGGACCCTTCCCGTTTGCTTTTGCTTGTGCACAGCGGTTCACGTGGTTTGGGGGAGCGCATTCTGCGTGAACACACAGCCCAATGGGGTGGGGCCGGTTTACACAGCGAGAGTGAAGCTGCGCTGGCCTATATAAAAGCGCATGACTGTGCCGTTAAGTGGGGGGAAGCCAACCGCAGCCTGATCCAAAAACGCTTTCTGGATCTTTTGGGCGCCACAGGCCAACGCCTGCTGGATCTTTGCCACAACAGTGTCACTCCCCAGGCTTACCAAGGTTGTGCCTGTTGGCTGCACCGCAAAGGCGCTTCTCCGGCCGATCAGGGCCCTGTGGTCATTCCCGGTTCGCGGGGCAGTGCCAGTTATTTGGTGAAGCCCCTGCCTTCGGACCAAAGTGCCTGGTCTTTGGCCCACGGGGCCGGGCGCAAATGGAGCCGCAGCGAGAGCAAAGGGCGACTCGAAAAACGCTACAAGGCCGAAGATCTCATTCGCACAGAATTGGGCTCTTGGGTGATCTGTGAAGATAAAAATCTGCTCTATGAAGAGGCGCCCGCTGCGTATAAAACCATCGACAGGGTTGTGCAAGATCTACTCGAAGCCGAATTGATCGAGGTTTGGGCCATACTCGAACCTGTGGTCACTTACAAAATGAGGCAACGCTGATGTGGCTGCAAATCTCTGCCGGACAAGGGCCCGCTGAATGTGCCTGGGTGGTGGCCCACCTGTTTGAATATATGCAAAAATCGGCTCAAGACCAAGGACTCCAACTGGTTTTGCTGAAAGCCGAGGCAGGCCCCGAGCCACAGACGCTGAATTCTGCACTTTGCAGTTTAGAGGGCCCCCAGGCTGAAAACTGGGCCCACTCCTGGCAGGGAAGTATTTTGTGGGTCGGTCAGAGCCCTTTTCGGCCCACCCACAAACGCAAGAATTGGTTTGTCGGGGTGCAGTGTTTTGAGCCCGTTATTGCCACTGAATTTAATCCGCGCGATCTGCATTTTGAAAGCCAGCGCAGCAGTGGCCCCGGAGGCCAAAATGTGAACAAAGTTGAGTCGGCGGTGCGACTGACCCATTTGCCCAGCGGCCTGAGTGTCTTGGCCCAAGAGGAGCGCTCGCAAATGCGCAACCGTCAATTGGCTCTGGCCCGGCTTTCAGCGCTGCTGCGAAGCCAAGATTTGGCCCGGCAACAGGCCGCTGAACAGACCCGCTGGCATGCACACCATGCCCTGGAGCGGGGCAATCCGGTCAAGCGCTTTCAAGGCCGTCAGTTTGAACTTATCAATTGAGTTCACACAGAGATAAGTTGCCACTGCGCTTGTTCTGTCTCTGGGATTGCCAGAGCGGGCCAACGGCCTGATTTGGGAAAATGGTGTGCATGTAGAATTTCGCCCAATACGCTAAAGGCCGGATTGTAAATCACCTGGGCGGGAATGGATCTTTCGGGTTCAGGGCTGAGGTAAATCTGATTCTGAGTCTGCCGGGGTTCTCTCTTTCGCTGAGCAGGAACCCGTTGTTCTGCCCAGGTATCGAGGCAAAAATCGAGGGCTATCCCCGCCTGCATCAGGCGCTGGCCAAGGTCAATATCTTCCAGCCCCCAGTCTTTAAATTGGGGATTAAAGCCTCCCACCCGTTCAAAATCTGAACGCCGAATAGCAAAGTTTCCACTCCAAAAATAGCGAAAGGGATGCAAGATGAGATCCCGATGAACGCACAATTCACGGGCTTTGACAAAACCAAAACGGTAATCCACTCCCCAGACCTGCTGTTCAGGCAACCAATAAGAGGGGCTGACAAAATCCCCATGACTGCCAATATATCCCCCTATTGCGCGCTGGTCTTTTTCGGCGATTAAGGTGGCATATATCCCCAAGCCATGCGGATTGAGCAAGATATCCGAATCCAAAAAAACCAGGCCCCCCCCTTTGCTTTCGTTGGCACCCAAATTTCTCAGTGCAGACAGATTGCCCCGGTGCCTGTTCCAAATATATTTTAAAGCCAATTGTGTCTCAAACGCTTGGGCGCAGCTCTGTCCCTGTGCAGAGCCATCATCCACAACAATCACCTCGAAGGAGCGGAAACGCTGTTGACAAAGCATCGACAAACAGACTTCAAGATCGGTCTCTCGTCCAGGTGAAGTTAAAACGACCACACTCAGCATCTTCTGTCTGGGACCCACGTTCAAAAATTATCTCAGTTCAAGCTATTCAAACCAAGCAAGCAGGGATTAAAATCCTAGTATAGAATACTGTAGCAATTCAACGATTTAAAAGCGAGGCGCTGATGAGTTCCAATCCCATTCTGCCCAAAAGTTTTGCCGCCTATGTGCAACCTCTTCAGGCCCGTAAACACTACACAGCAGGCAGTGACGGTCAATCGGGCTTAAGTGCTGCTGAAGCCAAACGGGTCAAAATCGACATCGCCATCTCCAAACACCTGAGCAAAGACGAGAAAGCGGAAGCCGTGGCTTTGGTGGATAAAACGCGGGAGATGACGGTTGCGGCACTTAAAAATGACGGCAAAGTGGATCCCAAAGAACGCCAAGCCATGTTAAATCTGGCCAAACACGATTTGTCTGTCACTTCTGCGGCACAAGGCCGTGCCACCGCCAGTTTGGATTTGACAGGTTTGAGCACTAGCAATGGCAACCAGCCTGAGAAAAGTGAATTTTTTCGCGTAGCGGCAGGGACAAGTTATGCCCCTAAAAACACCCGTTTACAAGGGGGCACAAAAGACAGTGAGGGCAATCCGCTTAAGCCCCACACGCTTGAAACGGTCCTTGCCAATATTAAAAAAGGCAAAACCGGCCCTGATAATTATGTTGCCATTGCCATGGATTCTGCCCTCTACAAAGGCAAAAATGCCCCACTCAAATATGGCGATGTCTTCCGCATTCCTGAATTAGAAGCCATTTACAAAACCTCTCCCATTTATTTCGCTTTGGTGGACAATGGCGGTGCTTTTAAAGGGACTGACGGCGGAAAAGTGGATATCTGCTGTGATTCTCCCTACACCCCCGGCGTCAATCAAAGTTTGAGTTTACATAAGGTTTTGGGTGCCGATGGCAAACAGGTGAACGCAGGGGCCCCCCGTGGAAAAGCCACTCGTTGATACCACCCCTGTCACGCTTAAAGTGTCAGGCACCCTGAGTTTACACGCCCTGATTCAGCCCCAAGCCTGCGGTGCGGTGCTGATCAATGGCCATGTCCATGTCGGGCTGAGCAAAGCCGTGGACAAAGCCCTGGGCTTTTTGCCCTGGCTGATTCGCACCCAGATCAAAGGGGGCCTGATTCAGCGCCGGCTGGAAGGCACCCGCTTTCACTTTGTCATTCCCAATCTGTTTACCCTGATTACCGATGTCTCAGCTGAGGGGGTTCTCAACCTCGAAAAGCGTTATCACATCCCACTTGTGAGGCCCATTGCTCAAAACGAGACCTATGGCATTTTTAAGGCCTTTGGCAAGGGGCTGGCGGAAAGTGGGCTCAAGCCTTACGACCCTGAGCATATCGACGTCTTTTTATCGGGTTTGCGCCGCAAAGATCAGGGCAATTTGCCATTTTTAGCGCTGTTTGAAGGCAAAGGCATTCACACGGAAGAACGTCAAACCCCTTCTGTCGAAGGACTTGAACTTCAGGATTTGCGGGTGTCTCAAGACAAAGATGGCGATTTATTGATCGAATTTGATGCCAAAGGCCGCTTGCAAGGGCATTAATGGGTGTACGGGCGGGCCTTCTCCCCCCTCAACCCTGTTCAATGGTAAAATGCCAGAGTAAAATTCGCGAAAGGCAAAAACTGCCATGCATCCGCTGCTTGAGCGCCTCCAGAGCCAGTTTGGCAATAATATCCTCGAAACCACCGAGGGCCGGGACATGCCCGTGGCCCTGTGTAAAAAAGAAGTGGCTTTTAAAGTCTTACAATTTCTGCGCGATGATCCCGAGATGGATTTTAACCTCCTGACCGACCTCAGCGCTGTCGACTATCTCAATTTTCCTGTCAAAAAAGTTCAACGCTACGAGGTGGTTTATCACCTGCACTCCCTCGACAAAGGCCACCGGCTGCGCCTCAAGGTGCCTGTGGGTGCTGCAGATTTAAACGTAGACACTGCGATTTCGCTTTGGAAAACCGCCAATTGGCTCGAACGTGAAGTCTGGGACATGTACGGCATTCAATTTAAAGGCCATCCCAATCTCAAGCGCATCCTCAACCACATTGAATTTGAGGGCCATCCCCTGCGCAAAGATTACCCGATCGAAAAACGACAGGTCTTAACCGTCAACGATTCATTGATGGATGAAATGGACAAACGCCTGAAAGAAAAGGGGCTGAAATAATGCAGCGGATCAACGAACTCCATCCTGTCAACCAGGATTTCGAGCCTGAGTTTTACCAGGATTTGCACACCGACCTGATGTTCCTCAACCTCGGGCCCTCACACCCTGCCAGCCACGGCACTTTGCGCACCTTGGTGGCTCTTGATGGCGAGACAATTATGTCTGCCGTCTGTGAAATTGGCTATTTGCACAGGGGCTTTGAAAAAACCGCAGAGAACCGCACCTATGATCAGGTGATCCCCTATACCGACCGCTTGAATTACGTCTCAGCAATCATGAACAATGTCGGCTTTGCCAAGGCAGTAGAAGGCCTGATTGGCGTGGAAATCACCCCCCGCTGCATGGGCCTGCGTGTGATCGTGAGTGAGTTGATGCGGATTGTCGATCACCTGGTTTGCATTGGCGCCAATTTGGTGGATATCGGCGCGTTGACCAATTTCTGGTATTTGTTTAATAAACGCGAACAGCTCTATGATATCCTCGACAAACTCACAGGGGCGCGCCTGACCAATAGTTTTACCCGCATTGGCGGTTTGGCCCGCGATACCTATCCTGGTTTCGAAGACGAAGTCCTGCATGTACTCAAAGAATTTGAAATCGCTGTGCTGGACGTGCTCAAATTGGTGGCCCGCAACAAGATCTTCCTCTCACGTACCCAGGGCGTGGGCATTATTTCTCAAGCCGATGCGCTGAGTTATGGCTTTACGGGCCCCTGTCTGCGTGCCACAGGCATTCCCTACGACCTGCGCAAGGAGTTTCCCTATTACGGCTACGAAAACTACCAGTTTGAAGTGCCTGTCGGCGAAGTGGGCGACACCTACGATCGCATTATGGTGCGCTTTGAAGAGATCACCCAGAGCATTAAAATCGTGCGTCAAGCCCTCAAGGTTTTGCCCGGTGGCCCGGTTAACAGCGATGACAAACGTGTCTCGCTGCCGCCCAAGGATCAGACCTATGTGAATATCGAAGGGCTGATCAACCATTTCAAACATATCTACGAAGGCATCAAAATCCCACCGGGAGAGTTTTACGATGCCACCGAAGCCGCCAATGGCGAACTTGGCTTTTATATCGTCTCTGATGGCAGTGGTAATCCCTACCGCGTGCGCTGTCGTCCACCCTGTTTCACCATTTTCTCGGCCTACCCCGACCTGATTGAAGGCGGCTTAATTGCAGATGCGATTGCCACTTTGGGCAGCATCAATATTATTGCCGGGGAGTTGGAGCGTTAAATGCCCGAAAACTCAACAGCTATTACCGGAGTTCACACCATGCCTTTTACGTCCGAGCAGCAAATGCGCTTTGAAAAAGCCGTTGCCAAATACCCCCACAAACAAGCGGCGCTGCTGACCTGTCTCTGGATCGCCCAGGAAATCGACGGGTATATCACGACTGCAGCGATGGAGTACATCGCTCAATTGCTGGAGATTCCCCCCAGCCACGTGATCAGCGTTCTGACCTTTTATTCGATGTATCAGACCGAGCCGATTGGCAAATACCATATCCAGGTCTGCCACACTTTGTCCTGTGCCTTGGCGGGCGCAGAAAAAATCATCTCCCACTTGGAAAATCGCCTGGGGATAGAAGCGGGAGAGACCACCGAAGACCAGCTCTTTACCCTGACCCGTGTGGAGTGTTTGGCCTCCTGTGGCACAGGCCCGATGTGCCAGGTTAACCGCACCTTTCACGAAAATCTGACCCCCGAAAAAATCGATGCCCTGCTCGACACCCTGAAAAAAGAAGGCGCTGCCCATGGCTCCCAAAGTTAAAATTCTCAGCAATTATTTTGGCATAGATCAGGCCTGGACCTACGATTATTACATTGGTCATGGGGGTTACGAAACCGCCAAAAAAGTCCTGGCCGAAAAACAGCCCGACGAAGTCACCGCTGAGGTCAAAGCCTCTGGTTTACGCGGACGTGGCGGTGCCGGTTTTCCCGCAGGCATGAAGTGGAGCTTCTTGGCCAAACCCGAAGGGGTGCCCCGCTATCTCACCGTCAATGCCGACGAAAGTGAACCTGGCACCTTCAAAGACCGGGCGATTCTGGAATGGGATCCGCATATGCTGATCGAAGGCATCTTGATCGCCAGTTATGCCTTGGGCGTACATCAGGCCTTTGTGTATATTCGCGGCGAGTTTCACCTGCCCGAAGTGCATCTCTCCCAAGCCGTCGAAGAGGCTTATGCCAATGGCGTGATCGGCGAAAAATGTCTGGGCACGGATTATCAATTGGATATTGTTGTGCACCGCGGTGCGGGCGCGTATATCTGCGGCGAAGAGACCGCACTGCTGGAATCGCTCGAAGGCAAACGTGGCTATCCCCGTCTCAAGCCGCCCTTTCCTGCTGTTTCGGGCCTGTTTGGCTGCCCCACGATTATCAACAATGTTGAAACCATTGCCAATGTGCCCTGGATTTTGGCCAATGGCGGCGCAGCTTATGCTGCTCTGGGCACCGAAAAAAGTCCCGGCACACGCCTGTTTAGCATCAGTGGCCATGTCAACAAACCCGGTGTTTACGAAGAAGAACTCGGCATTCCCCTGATGACTTTGATCAATGAATATGGCGGTGGTGTGCGTGGTGACAAAAAGCTCAAAGCCGTGATTCCCGGTGGTTCTTCGACCCCTGTTTTGACGCCCACTGAATGTGAAACCATTACCATGGATTATGAGGCTCTGGCCGCAGCGGGCACCATGTTTGGCTCTGCTGGGATTATCGTGATGGACGAAGACACCTCGATGGTCGAAGTGATTGTCAACTTATTGCATTTTTACGCCCACGAATCCTGTGGCCAGTGCAGTCCCTGCCGCGAGGGCACGGGTTGGCTGCACCGCACCATGAAACAGTTGCTCAAAGGCCAAGGCACAGCGGATGATGTGGAAAAGATCCTGGATATTGCCAATCAAATGGAAGGCCGCACCGTTTGCCCCCTGGCTGCGGCAGCCACCATGCCCACCCGCAGCTATTTGACCAAATTCCGCTCTGAGTTTGAAGCACTTTTGCCCAAGCTGGCTGGGGTTTAATCGGGTCACTTTTCCAGATTGAACCAAAATTCACCCTTTTCCAGGTTGAGGTAGCGGGAGAGCAAAGGCTGTTTTCCCTCCGCTTTGCGCCAGGGAGAGCGTGCCAGACATTCCGCCATCGGCAGGCGATATCCCTTCTCGTCGAGATACTTAAACTCTGACTCTGCCTTTTCGATAGCCTTCAGGGCTTTTCTTTGGCAGGGACTGAGTTCAAGTTTTCCTTGACAGGGTGAATCTGGATCGGGAAGGAACCAAAAGGGCTGCCCTTGAAATTCCAATAATACATGCTCAGCTGTGGGCGGTTTGCTGCGGATGCCCCATTGGGGGTGTAAATAAGGCGTAATCCAGAGATTGAGCCCTGTGCCAATGAGATAGGCCAGCAGATCTTTCCAATCAAAGGTCGCACCCAAGATGATTTCCCCCCATGAGTTGGGAGCCAAGCCCAGCCTCGCAGCCAAGTGAAAATACTGCCCCATTTCAACCAAAAAGGCAAAAACCAACAGGGCCAGGCTCAACCCTTGGGCTGAAGCTTGGAGAAAGATCCGCACACAGGCGTACATCAGCAGCATGACCAGCACATCGCCCCCAAAAAAGCGGATCACCGGATCGTGGAAAAAACGGGCAATGCCATATTCCACGGCAAAGACAAGCACTGTCGTGATCAGGGCTGGGGCTGAAAAGCAAAGATAAAACCAAGGCCGGGGAATCATCTGTGGGGGTGGCTTTCTGGTTGTAATGGCTGTTCTTTAGCTTAGCGCAAATTCGCACAAATCGCAGTTAGATTTGCGCCCGGAACAATCTCTCGGCCAAAGCAGTCTTGTGAAAATCCAGCTCAAAACAGGAAACACATTCACCATGAATCCATCCCTCAAAGCCTTATCCCTGCTCACGTCTGTTTTTACCCTCTGTCTAACAGCCTGTTCTGCTCCGACTTTACCCATCCCCCAGAGTTCTCCCACCCCCTCTCCAGCCCAGCCTTCTTCTTCTCCCTCAGCATCCCCTTCGCCAGCCTTTATCTATCTGGTACTGCCTCTGGCGACTGAAGCAATCGGCTTTGGACTCAAAAGTCCGATTGCTTTCAGCATTGCTGCCTGTTCTACTTTGGGGGAGGCCAACTTAGAAACCCCAGCATTGAAACCCTGTGCTTCTGGAGAAAAAAACTTGTTGGAAAAGACCGTGATCAGCGAAACCGTTCAAGGGGCTGTGATTTTCAAAGTGCCTGGACTCAAAATCGGAGACACAATCGTACTGAGTGGTTCGGGCCATGATCGCGGGCAATGTAACCAGATCAGCGGCAGAAAAACCTTCAAAATTGAAGAAGCGGTGGTTCAACTCAATGGATTTCTCTGGGCCACGACCGATCTGGGCTGTGTGTTTAAAGCCACCGTGATGGGAAAAATCCTGGATCGCAAGCAATTGCCGATCGCAAATGCCATCATTGAAGCCAAGTCACTCAATGCTTCTGTCGCGTATCAAGAGACAGTTGTTGCTGATGCCGAAGGGCGCTACCAGCTCAAGAATGTTCCCGAAAATGTGGCAGTGGAAATCGCTGTCAGCAAATCGGGTTACCTGACCCAAATCCAGAAAAAAGTCATTCTGCCAGGGAAAAACGAACCGCCCCAGACGGTCAGTGATGTGGATTTTATCCTGCCCAGTGATTCTTAAGCTGATAGATTGTTTTTGTCCGGGCTTTTGGAACTTTTTTGTCCGATGAGTGGCCACCGTGTCTGTCGTTGGCACGGAGTGAGCCTTCGCCCCCACGTCCGTGTGGGGGCTGCGGTCGTGCGTACCCCAAGGGCAAATACGCTCCTTCGGCTGACCCTCCTGGCTCAGTCGCGCGCAAAGCACCCCAAGGGTGTCTAAACACTCCTTTTGCCAACGACAGACAGCTTTACCTATTCATATGTATGGTTAAGTTTCAACCGTAGGTATCATTTGAGCTTGATAAGCTGCAACAATAAGTTGGTGCATTTTTTGAATATCCTCCAACTTTTCGTAAGTGACAGTCCAGCCTTCGGAATGAGGTTGAATGTCCAAACTACAAGGGTTTGTGAAAGAGCTTTCTTGATAGTGAGTCTTTCCGTTGGCCAAGGCCCTGAAAAGTGAAGGCAACTAAGAGCTTCTTGCAGAGCCAACGGCGATGCTTAGAAGGCTCTTACATAGCACCGCAGGTGCTGAGGAACCCCGCCGCGTCACGATGACGAAAGGCGGGGTGACTCTTAGCCCGTGTAGCACATGGATGTGCGCAGCGAGCGGCCTGAACTTCAGGGCCTTGTGCCAACCGGAGCCACTTGCCCAATGAAACATGAAGCTGAAGTCTCGTATTCGGGAAGCATCGTGGCAGATTTACGTCTGGCCTGACTCTCGGTCTGGTTTGTTCGGAAAACCTCTCTCAGACCCAAAAGCCCCCGTTTAATCCGCGCTCAACTCCCCACATAAATTGATGCCCATCAGCTCGCGGGTCTGCTCGGCTGAATAGCCCACCGTCAGCAGGTAGTAGAGCTTGGCCAGGGCCGCTTCCGCGGTCATGTCCCCACCGCTGATCACCCCAACCTCAGCCAGGGCCCGGCCTGTAGCATAGCTGGCGATCTCTACCCCACCTTTGAGACATTGGGTCACATCCACAATCACCACGCCCCGCGCAGTGGCCTCAGCCAGCACCTTGAGAAAATCTGGGTCTTTGGCCGGGCCATTGCCCAAACCATAGGCTTCGAGCACAAGGCCCTGCAAAGGCGGCTTGAGCATATTGGCCAGCACCTGAGCGGATATCCCCGGAAAGAGGCGCAGGGCACCGACCACAGCCTGGTTGATGGCCTGCACGTGTAAATTGGGCGGTGTGACCGGCACCGGCCGAATTGACGACCAGTGGATGTCGATATCTATGCCGGCTTGGCCCAGCAGGGGATAATTGGGCGAGGCAAAGGCCTGAAAGCCTTTGGCATCGACTTTGACAGCCCGACAGCCGCGAATCAGGCGGCCTCCAAAAAAAAGGCAAACTTCAGGAATCGCATATTGGGAGGCAATCAACAGCGAGGTGATTAAATTGTCGCGGGCATCGTTGCGAATTTCACAGAGGGGTATCTGTGAGCCTGTGATAATCACTGGTTTGCGCAGGCCTTGGAGCATAAACGGCAGGGCCGAGGCTGTATACGCCATGGTGTCGGTGCCATGTAAGACAATAAAACCATCGTAATCATTGTAATGGTCGGCAATCTCTTCGGCGATTTTGAGCCAATCATCGGGGTGCATATTGGCGGAATCGAGCAATTCAGGAAAAGCATGGACCTCAAATTCGGGCATGCCAGGCTGGTAAAACATTGGCATGGCCTGCATCAGACTCTGCAAATAGCCGGGCTCGGGGGTATAACCCTGGGGCGATTGTTTCATGCCAATGGTCCCGCCGTTATAGGCGATGTAGATCCGTTTGCGCACGGCTTTGAGCATCAGGGATTCTCTGGCTGAGCTTGGCTTTTCTCACGCAGAATTTTGAGTTCGGGCATAATGCTCTGAAAGTATTTGACGTCTTTGGGGTGGGTGAGCAATTTTTCAACTTCTTCCAGCACCACCCAGCGGGCCTCGGGGTTTTCGGGGTCTTGGGGCTTGAGTTCGGCCTGATCGGTGCTGTAGAGGTACATATAGATGGTTTTGACTTCGTGCAGGTCTTCTTCCCCTTTTTCATCCAGGGCCGTGCGCTGGTACGAGCTGAGGGGACGAATCAGGCGCAGATAGGCAATGCCCGACTCCTCAAAAATTTCGCGCTGGGCGGTGACTGCGGGTTCTTCACCGACTTCGATCCGCCCTTTAGGCAGCGACCAAGAGGTGCCTTGCTGGTTGACCACCAGTACTTCACCTAAGTTGTTGAGTACCACACCGCCTGAAGAATAGGTATGGCTGATCGGTGTGGGAGAAGGCGGCAGTTTGTCGACCTTGCCCATCAGCGGACTGGCTTCAAAGGCCCCTGTCTTTTTGAGCAATTGCTGGTGCCGCTCTTCGAGGGATTTTTGGGCTTGGTTGATGGCATCCAATTCCTGTTGCAGGCGTTTGTTTTCTGATTGTACATCGGCGTAGCGTTTGGCATTGACAATCGCAATGGCCGCTTGATCCGCGAGGTAATCAAACAGGAATTGATCGACCTCGGTAAAATTATTCATCAATTGTTTGGCATCGGCGTAAAACAGCCCAATCACACGTTCTCGCAGCAGCAAAGGCGCGCACATGGCCGAATAAATTTTGAGCGACATCATGCTGTCTGCCGGGTTGGAAGAGCCCTCTGGTGCATGGCCATTGTGGCGCACAATTGTTTGTTTTTGAGCCTGGGCCTCTTTGAGAATCGAGTGTGAAATATCTCCCTCACCCTGTTCAGCCTTCTCTTTGTCGATTCGGTACATGGTGGCGTATTTCCAGAGTATCTGGTCCTTGCCATCGGTCATGACAATAAAGCCCCGCTCTGCGCCAATCAGCCCCAAGCCCTCTTTGAGGATATTGAGGAGAATTTGATCGAGGTTGTTCAGGGCAAGAATCGACTGGGTGACCTTTTTCAGTCTCAGCAGATCGTCTTTGTGAATAAAGTGGCGGTGTAAATCCACGACGGTATTGGTGCGGGGATCGGGCCCGGTCTCTTCGCCAAAGATCAGGTGAATATCGCTGGAGATCTGAATTTTGTCTTGGGGTTCGAGCTGCTTTTGTTTGATGCGCACGCCGTTGACAAAGACGTAATTGGTGGAGTTCAGATCCTGGATGACATAATGCCCATTTTGCTTAAAAATCTTGGCGTGGTTGCGCGAAACCTTGGGATGGTCAAAGACCAAATCATTGTCTTTGCTGCGGCCAATGGAATAGGTGTCTTTTTCCATCGGGTAGCGGCGAACAAGTTCATCGTCTTTGATATGCGCAATGTATTTCATAATCCGCTATTGTACACAATCCCCAAGCGGAAAGGAACCCCGCTATGCCCAGATTCTTGGCGAAAGTTGGCGCTTAGAGCAGGGCGCGGGGGGCGTTGATCATGCCGTGACCGAAGTTGGTATCAAAGCCGGGAGTGCCCAGGTCGATGGTGGTACCTTCGAGGCGGCTTTTGATCTGGGCGGGGGTCAGATTGGGGTGACGGCTGCGCATCAGACCCACCAGACCGGCCACAATCGGAGCGGCCATAGAGGTACCGTCCATAAAGTCGTAGCGGGTATTGTAGCCTTCGTTTTCAGTCATAAATACGGATTTGGTTGGCATGGTGGAGAGAATCTGAACACCGGGTGCCACGAGGGTGACCCAAGAGCCAAAGTTGGAGAAGCTGGCGAGTTGGCGGTTGTTATCGACTGCGCCGACGGAAATCACGCCGGCAATGGCGGCAGGATAACGCAGCTCACTGGTGGTTTCGTTGCCCGCAGCCACGATCACGGGGACATTGCGGGAGAAGGCATAGCGCACAGCGCGTTCGAGGGTGGGGTCGGACTGTGGTCCGCCGAGGCTCATATTGATAACTTGGGCGCCATGATCGACGGCCCAGACGATGCCAATTGCGACATCAAAGGCATTGCCAGCACCTTCCGCATCGAGGGCTTTGACAGGCATCAGCTTACAGCGGGGGCAGGTGCCTGCTACACCTTCGCGGTTGTCTGCTGCAGCGGCGGCAATGCCAGAGGCATGGGTGCCGTGGCCATTGTCATCTTGGGGCGGGGTCGCGCCCTGGGAGATCACGTTATAACCTTGAACGAGATTGGGTTTGAGATCGGGATGGTCGAGGTCGGCACCGCTGTCGATCACCGCAATCACCACACGGGGGTCACCCAGGGAAATATCCCAGGCTTTGCCCATGCCAATAATGCCCAGGCCTTTTTGTTCAGCTGAGCGGGGGTCGTTGACGGTGAAATTGTGGCGGTAAATCGGGTTGGGGCCGGCATAAGAGATATACGGATCTTGTTTCAGGCGGCCCATGACTTGGGCTGTGGCGACCTGGGTGGTCTGCTGGAAGAGCATGTCTCCCATGGGGGAGGATTTGAGCAGGCGCAGGCCGTGGGCCTGAGAGAATTGTTGAATCAGGGTGGCGCTGGGGCGGGTTTTAAAGTTGACCACCACTTGGCCGGGTACGGTTTGGGGCAAACGGGCGCTGGCACTGTTGACGCGAGAGGGATTGACAGGCAAAGCACGGCCAGGCGCAGACAAGGTGGCGACAGGATAGCGGCTACAGGCGGCCAGGGCCAATACGCTGAGCAGGGTTGCGGTTTTTTGGAGGGTTTTCAGGGTGGTTTTTTTCATTTTCACAATTCTCTCTTCACGCCGTTGCTTATGTAAAAATTATAGCCCAGCAAGCGCAAAAACTTTCCAACTTTGCTGCAGCATTTCCCGAATTTTAAGCGGAATATAACCTAAGCTTAGCGGCGAATCACCCGTTGGGCCGAGACGGCCGGAGCGGGAGGGGCCGCTGGGTCGGCAGGGGGGGAAACGGGAGGAGCAGAATTGACGAGGGCCTGCAGTGAGGCTTCAATTTGAATCCGACCGGCGCCAAACAGACGGCTGTCACCCACGGGGCGGGCCGTGCGGCGAATCAGGTCTTTGAGTTGATCGGCGTTTAAACTGGGATTGACCGACAAAAGCAGGGCAGCCTGGGCCGAGACCATCGGACATGCCATCGATGTGCCACTCATAGAGGAATAAAAGAGGTCAATCTTATTTTGCATCATGGCATTGGTCAAAAAAGTCGGGGTGGTCGACATAATATCCACACCTGGGGCCATCACATCGATGCGTTTGTCGTGATTGGTAAAATCGGCCAGCCAGTCTTCGCTGTCGGTGGCCCCCACTGCCAGTACACCCGGCAAATTGGCGGGAAAGCCCGTGTGGGTAAACGAATTGCCTGCGGCGGCCACAATCAAGGCGCCTTTGGACTGGGCATATTTCACTGCCAATTCAATCGGCTTGCTGGGTTCACCGCCACCGAGGCTGAGGTTGATAATCCGTGCACCCTGATCGGCGGCAGAGGTAATCCCCTGGGCAATGGCAAAGGCCGAACCCCAGCCTTCTTGGTTGAGGGCTTTGATATTCAGGACTTTGACCATCGGGGCAATGCCTGAGACGCCCATTTGGTTGTCGGCCAGGGCGGCGATAATGCCAGCCACATGGGTACCGTGGCCAAGTTGGTCGCGGGGATCGTCATCGACCACGTCGGGGGAGCCTTCGCCATTGGGGCCGGTGGCCTCTTCGGCCATAAAGTCTTTGCCATTAATAATCTGGCCCTTGAGATCCGGGTGGTTATAATCCACGCCACTGTCAACCACTGCCACAATCAGTTCTTGGGGGCTTTTGACAAATTGCCAGGCCTGGGGCACGCCAATTTTGGGCAGGGCCCATTGCAGTGGGTAGAGGGCGTCGTTGAGCGGTTGGGCCGTGGCCGAAAAACGCTGCAGTGTCTGCGGACGTGGAGGCAAAGCCAGAGCGGTATAACGGGGGTTAAGCGCAACAGAGGCCACTTCAGGACTCTGACGGAGTTCGGCCATCGCGGCTTCGGTCTGACTGGCCGAGTTAAAGTGCAGCAGGCCAAAGCGCTGGCCCTGAACGATCAATTCTTGATTGCGGGCGATGCCAGACATGGGATAGAGTTGGCGCGCAGAAACGGGTTTGAGACTGCGGTATTGCACAACCACTTCACCGGGCACAAAGGCCGATTGCTGTTTGAGCACCCATTTGGCCTGAACCCGCGCCGGAGCAGCTTGTCTGGGTTGGAGGGTAGACAGAGGCAGACCCGCTGATTGGCAGGCACTGAACAATAAAAGGCTGGTGCCGAGCAAGGAAAACTGAATTTTTTTCTGTTTCTGCATGGTCCAAAAATTTCTCCGACTACGCTTTGATAAGAACTTATCGGCTGCTGGAGCGAAAAAATGTCAGAGAAGCAAAAAAAATAACCAAAGATTACTCTCGGAATAACTTAAGTTTAACAATCAGAACCTTTGCAGAGATGTTGACTGACTGGGATGTTATTTGTTAAGATTTGTGTATTCCCAAAAGTTAAGCAAAATAAACGCCAAAAGAAAAAGAATTTCTTCGATTCGTTGAAAGAGCTTAACACGGCAGGGGGAAAGATAATGATGGGCACTTTGAAATAGACTAAAAAATGGGAATGGAAGTGCTTTGTGTGAAAAAAGGGTTAAAGACAATTTCTGGCTTCTCTCGGATTGAACTTCTCAGTTCTGTGATTATTTTGGCTGCCACCCTGGGAATGGGGATGCGCACCTATCTGCAAGCAGATAATTATCTGCAATTGGCAGCGTCGGATGTGCAATTTCAAGCAGAGGCACAATTGACCCTGCTGCAAATCAGCAATGAACTGCGTCAGGCCGCGGATGCCCAGATCGTCGATGACGCTCCCGGCCAAATGCCTCCCACAGTGATCTTTACCAAAGCTGTGGCTTCGGGCAAAGAGAGCCTCCCCCAATACCAATTGGTCAGTTATGGATACAACGCTCAAAATGGGGTTGGTTCGCTGCTCAGGTCTGTGCGCAGCCATGGCTCCCAATCCCAAATACAGCCTTTAGACCTGAAAATAGCCAGGGAAAACAGCCCTAGCCATGTTGCCGAACACACTCAAATTCTCTTGACAGATGCCCGTCCTGAACAGGGTGAAAATACATCCAACGCTTCGTTGCGACTCAATCAATTGACCTTGAAGCTATTGGCTTCCACACCAGCCGCAATCATTCGCAAGCAACAGGCAAAATCTTAAAATCCTGCCGAACTTAAATACCCATCTCCCCTGAACCCAGGGGAGTTTTTTTTTTGCGTTGCAGGTGCCAATCGGCCGAAAAGCCCCCCAATCAGGTAAACTGAACGATTGGACCCCTCTGGAATGGAGCAGCTTTATGTCAACCACCCTGGCACAATACACCGAAGCCCTGACGGATAAACTCAGTGCCGTCATACACACCTTTCGAAAAAAAGAATCCCGCCCCGAACTCGATAGCTTATTCAGCCGCTGGGAAATGCAGTTGAAACAAATGCGCAGCTATGCCGAAGAGGGCGAAAATGTCTCGATTGCCCTTTTGGGTGGCACAGGCGCAGGCAAAAGTACCCTGATCAATACCCTGCTCGGGGCCGATCTTTTGCCCACCCACAGCTTTCGCACCTGTACCTCTGCAGCCGTTGAAATTTCTTATTCTCCGACCAAACAGATTGCTGTGCAACTTGAATTTATCACCGAATCCAGTTGGGCGGCCGAAAAACAGGCCTTTCTCGAAGAGATTCGCGAATCCCGCGCCCAGGGCCAAAACCTGCTCAGCCAACAGGACTTTATCTACAAAGCCTGGAGCCTGTACCGCAACGAAGACGGCCCGCCGCCCTTGCCTTTTCCGCTGGACGACATGTTGGCTCTGCTCGAAAACCCGCTGCCAGAGAGGCTGCAAACCTATCTCAAACAGGGGGTGGCCCTGTTTCGCTACCGCAGTGCCGAACAGCTCAAACACGAACTGACCGAATTGCTCACCGCCCAGGGCCATTTGTGGCCCCTGCTCAAGCGGGTCTTGATCCGTGGGCCGTTTGAGGTGCTCAAAGGGGGGCTGCAATTGGTGGATTTGCCAGGGCTCAACGACCCCAACCCGGCCCGCGAGGCGATCACCCGCAATTATCTCAAACAGGCTGAATTTATCTGGCTGACCTTTAACACCACCCGTGGCCTGACCCGCGACGTGATGGAGATTCTCAAAGACCGGGGCTTTATGACCCAGGTGATCATGGATGGTACCCTCAGCGCTTTGGCTTTTGTGGGCACCCGCGCCGATGAATTTGTGCCCGTCTTGGAAAAACAGCAATTGCAATTGCCGCCAGAGACGCCCCTCGACCAAATTCTCGCAGCCCGCCACGGGCAGATCCAAAACCGCGTGCGCGAGCAATTGAGTGAGCTGACCCTGTGGTTTAGCAACCGCTACCGCATTCAGAGCCAAATTGGTGATGTGCTCAATTTGATTGGTCAAACCCTGGCCCAATCGCCGGTTTTGATGGTCTCAGCACTGGAGCACCAGCGGCTTTCAGGCTGGCACAGCGGCGAAGGTCTGTTTACCGACCTGCAACAAACGGGCATTGGCGCGCTGCAAGAATATATGCAAAATATTGTCAGTGTTCAGGGCCATCAGGCACGCAAGAAAATGATCCGCAGCCAATGCCAGCAGATGAATCAAGAGATCAAACGCCTCTTGCAGGCCCTGCACAGCCGCCAGAGCTTGGCCCAATTGACCCCCATCGATCAGGTTCAGCTCAAGCTCCAGATCAATGCCGCCAGCAAAAATTTGGACCTGGGCTTGCTCGGACTCAAAGAAGCCCTCGAAAAGAGACAGGGAGAAGCCCAAGAGACTGTTTTGCGGGCCTTTGCCGAGGTGCTCAGCCAATGCCGGGCCGAATTGCCCGAATGGATCAGCGCCTGGGGCAGTTATCCCTGGCAGACCTTGCAGCGGGCCGTCAAAGGGGGTGGGCGGTATACCAGCCCCAGCAGCGGAACGGCCCTGAATTTGCCCGCTGAAATTGCAGATTCCCTTTTGGGGGGCGTGGCCCCCTTTTGGAATGCCTTTTTGAGTGAAGAATTGGAAAGCGAACCCCACAGGCTGCAAACGGCGCTGGGAGAACAATTGCTGGCTTTTTCGACCGCACTCAAGGGCCACCCTGAATTTAAAAAGCAACTTGAAGAAGTGCAAACCAGTACCTTGGCCATTTTAACCGAACAGGCAAGCCAAACCCAGTACCGCCTGCAAGAAGAACTCAAGGTCCAGCGCCGCAAATTTGCCGAGCTGATACAGGCCCAAACTGAAAAAAGCGTGGCCATGGCCTGTGTACAGGCCGCCCATCTCTCAGGGGCCGGGATCAAAATGATGATCTTGAATACCCTGCAGAGCCAGCTCGAAAGCGATTGGCCAACATTGGAAACTGCCGCCCAAAGTCAATTGCAAGAACAATTAGCGGCCTTGAGCCACCACCTGCTGCAATACCTGGAAATCATGGCCGCGGTGCTCAAAGACAATGCCCGCTTGGTGGCTGAACTCTTGCCAGAAACTCCGCAGAGCTAAAATGAAAATACTCCACTTTGCGGATTTGCATATTGGGGTCGAAAACTATGGCCGTGTCAATCCTGCTACGGGCCTCAACACGCGGCTGGAGGACTTTGTCCAGAGCTTTGACCGTTTGGTTGAAGCGGCCCTCAAAGAGCCCGTGGATCTGGTGATCTTTGCCGGTGATGCCTTTAAAATCAACGAACCGAGCAATACCCACCAGCGCCTATTTGCCCAAAGAGTCATGCGTCTGGCCCAAGCGGGCATCCCGGTCTTTTTATTAATTGGCAATCACGATCAGACCAACCGCTATGGCGAATCCCACGCCCTGGATATTTATGCCACCTTGGACATTCCTGGGGTCTGGGTCAGTGGCAAGCCCCAAATTCAGCTCGTGACCACCCCTGCCGGGCCCTTGCAGGTCGTGAGTATTCCCCACGTCTCCAAAAGTGCCTTAATGACCTTTGACGACTATGCCAGCCAAACCCTCTCCGAAGTAGACCGCACCATTGTCGAGCAGGTCGAAGACATCCTCAATTATTTCGCCCAGCAGCTCAACCCGGAGATCCCGGCTGTGCTGGTGGCCCATGTCGGGGTCGAACAGGCCAAAATGGGCTCCGAACAGAGCATGTCGATTGGCTATGGCTTTACGGTGCCCTTGGGACTGTTGACCCGCTCTGAATACAGATATGTGGCTTTGGGGCATATTCACAAACACCAGATTCTCTGCCAAGACCCTTATGTGGTCTATCCCGGCAGTCTCGACCGGGTGGATTTTGGCGAAGAAAAAGAAGACAAAGGGTATATGCTGGTCGAACTCTACCAAGACAAAACCGAAGTCGAATTTGTGCCCCTGCCCTGCCGCCCGTTTTTGACCCTGGAAAAAAACCTCACCCAGAGTGAAGACCCCACCGAGGAGCTGCTCAGCTTGATCGCCGCCAAACCTGTACAGGACAAAATCGTCAGGCTGTTGTACACCATTCAAACCCAACGGGTCGATGAAATCGACAGCAAAAAAATCAAGAAAGCCTTGGAGGGCGCTTTTCATGCCAGCATTCGCCCCCAGCTCGAAGACCCCAGTGAGCGCGTGCGCATGCCAGATTTGGCTGAGGCCGAACCGCTGCACCCGCTCAAGACTCTCGATCTCTACCTGCAGCGCCGCAGCGATCTGGCTGGTATCCAAGCAGATTTGGTAACACGGGCCGAAGGCCTTTGGCAGGAATTGGAAGCCACAGGTTTAACCTGAACCATGGCCATCAAAGGGTCTCAAAATTGGCTCCAAAAATGGCCAAACGGTGTCGCAGAAATGCTGGCCTCGACTTTTTTCTTTGCCCTGATGAACCTCTGTGTCAAAAAATTGCAGGGGATTCCCACCCATGAATTGGTCTTTTTCAGGGCCTTGGGGGTTTTGCTGCTCTCGGGTAGCATGCTCTGGTATTTGCGTATTCCGGCCTGGGGCAATCACAAACGCTATTTAATTCTGCGTGGTTTTTACGGCAGCTTGGGATTGAGTTGTTATTTTTGGACCCTCAAACAAATGCCCCTGGCCTCGGCGGTGACGATACAATACCTCTCGCCCATTTTTTCGACCCTGTTGGCCGTCTGGATGCTCAAAGAAATTCCCAAACGGGTGCAGTGGTTCTGCTTTTTGCTGTCGTTTGCGGGGGTGATGCTGATCAAAGGCTTTGATCCACGGATTGCTTGGTTGCCTTTGGGGGCGGGTATTTTGGCCGCTGTCTTTTCGGCCCTGGCCTACAATTATGTGCGCCGGCTCAAAGACCACGATCACCCGCTGGTGGCCGTCTTTTATTTTCCGGTTGTGACTTTGGTGCTGGTCACGCCGTATACCCTGACCCACTGGGTCTCGCCCCAGGGCATAGACTGGCTGTATCTGGGGCTGATCGGTCTCTTTACACATTTTGCCCAGTATTATTTAACCCGCGCCCTGCAGGCCCAAAAGATGGCAATGGTCTCCCAACTCAATTATGTGGGGGTGGTTTATGCACTCCTGATGGGCTATTATCTCTTTGGAGAGAGCGTGCCCCCATTGGCTGTGTTCGGTCTGCTGTTGGTCGTGGCCGGTGTGGTTTTGGGGAGTTGGCTGGGCCAGCAAAGCCCGCCTCCCAGCGCAGGGAACTCTGAACACATGCCAACGTCCGAAAGAATATCCCCTTTGAAAGGCCCGCTATGATGACGCTCAAAAATCGTAAAATTCTGCTCTTGGCTACTTTGGTCGCGCTCCAGTCTGGCTGTTTTTCCCCCACTCCGCCTGCCATCAACCCCTTTCCCCGTTCAACTCCCAGCGTAAGCAACACCCCTTTTACAGACTTTCCTCCGTTTACCGGCCCCACCCCAGTCCCTGAAGACCTCAAAAGCGGAGGACCCATCGCGGTCAGCTTGGCCCCCAGAGAGATCAAGGTCTGGTCTCTCTCGGTTGTTCCAGAGCAAGAATACCTGTTGCGGTTTGAATTTCCCCAAGAGATCGGTTTGTATTATTTCGGCGAAAATTCAGATATTAAGACAGATTCACTCAATTCCCTGATGAAACAAAGCCAACCCGGAAAATTTGAAATTCGCTTTGTAGCCCAAGGTGGCAGCTATTATCTGGCCTTGGGCAGTGCCAATACCAGCAGTACTGTGGTGGGCACAGTATTGCAGCTCCAAAATCTGTCTGCTCCCAGCCCCACCCCCCAGCCCTATCCGATTGAAACCCCTTCGCCAACCCCCACACCCATTCCGACCCCCGTTGAAGGGCTCAATCCCGATCCCAGCGTGCCGATCAAAGTGCTGCTCTCTGAGACCCTGTCTACGGGTAGCAGCACAGATTCGGATCGGAAATACCAACTGCGTTTTTCTGAACCTGTGGATCCCGACTCGCTGAATGAAAATCTCTGTGTTTTTGCCCGCTCGCCGCTGCCGCTCAGTGTCGAAAGCAGTGTCGAAAGCAGTGGCATCAGCGGCAGTGGCTTGTTTTCGTCCCCAACGGGCAATGTGCTGTTTCGACTGCCCGACTTCCAGACGGTCTGGAACGCCGACAAACGCGAAGTGGTATTGAGCTTTAAACCGGGCCGAACCCTGCTCTCAGACAGCGATCCGGGCCGCCAGCCCAGCCATGAGTTGAGCCTGGGTTGCGGCCAAACCCCGATCAAAGACAGTGCGGGCCGTCCCCGCAGCAGCGGCTTTGCCAACGAAAACGCCCAGAATTTACGGGACAGAATTTACCTGCAACAGCCCCCCAAAGCGGCGGCGCTGCAATTTCAAACGGGCGAAGCCAGCCCCCAAAGTGATTCTCTGCGCCTGCGCTTCAACCGGGCGCTGTTTATTCCCACCCAACTCGGGTCTGTGGGGGGCGGCTTAAGTGGTCTGCCCGCAGAGGCCTTTGCCGCGCTGGGCAAAATCTCTGCCACAGAGGCCGCCCGCAATTATACCCTGACCCTGGAACGCAATGGCCAAACCCTTTTAAACGGAGTCAATTGGGCCGCTTTGGGCGGCAGTGTGGAATTTGACCGCTTTGACAGTGAAAACCGCACAGTTTTGCTCAAACGGCCCCCGGCCCTGGCTGAGGCCCTGAGCGGGGTCTTTGCCCAAGGCACAGAAGCCAAAAGCTTTCCGGGGCCCTTTTTCACAGACGATGCCGATGGCAATGGGGAGAGCCTGGCTTTGGAGCTGATCAGTAAAGGTTGGCAGAAGCTGCCACTCACGATCAACCTGAGTGAAAACCTCAAAAACGCCACAGAACTGGCCCAAGATCTGCAGAGCAAGCTCAATGCTGCCCTGAAAGAACTGCCCGAATACCAACGGGCCAAAGACGCAGCCTTTACAGTTAAACGCGAGACCAATGACGTTTTAACCTTCAGCTTTGAAGATCCCAGCGGCCTGTATTATGGCTTCCGTATCACCCAGGCTTTTTTATCGAGCAGCAGTCAGCCTTTGCCCAATCGCCTGCAAAATTTGGATGCGAGCCAAACCCTGCCTGTGGGGGTCTTGCCCCCGCTCTACCAGGGCGGTGATCTGCTCAGCATAAATTTGGGCGAAAACCTCAGGGCCCCCAGCGGCGAGCGTCTCACTCCCAATCAGCGCAATCTGAATCTGGTGGTTAAACCCTGATGGCCCTCAAAGCGACGATATTTAAAGCCGAATTGCAAATCAGTGATCTCAACCGCCACTATTATGACAGCCATTCGCTGACCCTGGCGCGGCACCCCTCGGAAACCGACGAGCGCATGATGATTCGGCTTTTGGCCTTTGCGCTCTTTGCCGATCCGCTGCTGGTCTTTACGCGGGGAATCAGCACCATCGACGAACCGGATCTCTGGCGCAAGAGCCTGAGTGACGAAATTGAATTGTGGATCGAATTGGGGCTGCCCGATGCCAAGCGCTTGGGCAAGGCCTGTGGCCGCTCAGAGCAGGTGCAGGTGGTGAGTTATGGCGGGCGCAATGCCGATCTGTGGTGGAAAAAAACCGCCCCCGAATTGGCACGTTTTGACAATCTCAGCGTCTGGAATATCCCCTTTGAAAGTGGCCGGGCCCTGGCTGCCCTGGTCGAACGCCAAATGAACTTGCAATGCCTGGTGCAAGAGGAGCTGATCTACCTCACGCTGGGGGAGACGTCGTTGGAGATTCGGCCTGATCGCTGGCTTGAAGCTGCTCAGCCTTAACTGCGCTGGTTTTTTTGCGTCCAGTCAGCCAGAGGGCCAGCAATGTTTGTTGGCCCAGGGCCCCACTCATGTCCCAGCCGACATCCCAGATCGAACCTGTGCGT
This sequence comes from Candidatus Blackallbacteria bacterium, assembly GCA_051715345.1. Classification (GTDB taxonomy): domain Bacteria; phylum Cyanobacteriota; class Sericytochromatia; order UBA7694; family UBA7694. The sequence continues at coordinate 53,306 of JBPXJQ010000054.1, read as the reverse complement.
GAGGGCAAGTGGCTCTGGTGGTATTCGTCCCAACAGGCCACGCTCAAACAGATCAACAGCACCCGCAAAACGAGAGCGGGCTGCCACAGTTTAAACCCCGGGCTCAAGGCCTGAAACCAACACAGGCTGAGAATGGCATAGGCCGTGACATGTGCGCCTTTGCGCAAAAGCGTGTGGAGAAAATCCAGCTGGCCAGCTGAGAGGGTTGGCCAGAGGCCTTTTAAGATCCATTCCAAGACCCCGCCGGTCTCACTGGCGGCAAAAGTGGCCGAAGAAAACCAGGCGATCACAGCGGTCCAGGCCAAAGCGGGTAACCAGCGCAAAAATTGAGGGGGCAACATTTTAAACAAGGGGACAGTCTTTCTTCCCTTCTGAAACGGGTGAGGCAGATCCGCAATTACATGATGCATATTTTAGCTTATCGGGCATTCAATCGGCATCAAGCTTTGCTCCCCTCAGCTTGAAAGCCAACGGTAAAGACAGCGTCTTTCAGACCTGTTATACTGTGCCATTCATGAAGCGCATCCCCGTGAATCACGGCTTCGATTTAATATGGGACAATGCCTTAACGACTACCAAGGAACCAGCAAAAAATGATTGAAGACATCAAAAAAACACTCTGGGCCACCGCCGATAAGCTGCGCGCCAATATGGACGCTGCCGAATACAAACACATCGTGCTGGGCCTGATCTTCGTCAAATACATTTCTGATACCTTCCAGACCCGCCGAGACGAGCTGACGCGGCGTTTTGCTGATGAAACCGACGATTACTTTCTGCCTGACGCCGATGCTTCACTCCTGGCTGAGGAACTTGAAGACCGCGATTACTACCGCGAAGTCAACGTCTTCTGGGTGCCGGAAGCGGCCCGCTGGGAAAATCTGAGGGCACAGGCCAAACAACCGGATATCGGCAAGCGCATCGACGATGCCCTGACCCTGATCGAATCCGAAAACCCCAAGCTCAAAGGCATTCTCGACAAACGCTATGCCCGTGTTCAGCTCCCCGATGGCAAATTGGGCGAATTGGTGGATATGGTCTCTACCATCGGCTTTGGGACAACCGGGCACAGCGCACGCGACCTGCTCGGCCAGGTGTATGAATATTTTCTCGGTCAGTTCGCCAGTGCCGAAGGCAAGCGCGGCGGACAGTTTTATACTCCCGCGAGTATCGTTAAAACCCTGGTGGCGATCCTTGCTCCCCATCATGGCCAGGTCTATGATCCCTGCTGTGGCTCAGGCGGCATGTTTGTGCAATCGGAAAAATTCATCGAAGCCCACGGGGGCAAGATCGGCGATGTTTCGATCTACGGCCAGGAATCTAACCCCACCACTTGGCGGCTGGCGGCCATGAACCTTGCTATTCGCGGTATTGATTTTAATCTGGGCAAAGAACCTGCCGATAGCTTTGTGCGCAATCAGCACCCGGATCTGCGCGCCGACTTTGTGCTGGCCAACCCACCGTTTAATATCTCGGACTGGTGGCACGCCAGCTTGGAAAGTGACCCGCGCTGGGTATATGGAGCGCCGCCACAAGGCAATGCCAACTATGCTTGGCTGCAACATATGCTCTACCACCTCAAATCAACAGGCCGGGCCGGTATCGTGTTGGCAAACGGCTCTATGTCATCCAGCCAAAATTCAGAGGGGGATATTCGCAGGGCCATGGTCGAGGGCGACAAAGTAGAAGTCATGGTGGCCCTGCCCGGCCAACTGTTTTTTAATACCCAAATCCCCGCTTGTCTCTGGTTTCTCGTCAAACAGAAGAGCAAACGCCAGGGGGAAGTGCTGTTCATCGACGCGCGCAAACTTGGCACCATGATCAGCCGGGTTCAGATCGAATTTAGCGATGCAGATATTCAGCGGCTCGCCGACACCGTGCAGGCCTGGCGGGGGGATGGTGAAACCAAGGCCGAATATGTCGATGTGCCCGGTTTCTGCCGCAGTGTGAAACTGGCGGAGATCGCTGAACATGGCCATGTTTTAACACCCGGGCGCTATGTGGGCGCGGAAGCGGTCGAAGAGGATGACGAAGCCTTTGCTGAGAAGATGCAGCGGCTGACCGAGACCCTGGGCGAACAGATGGCCAAAGGCGCGGAACTGGATACTTTGATCCGGCAAAAGCTGGGAGGGCTGGGGTATGCGTTCTGATGGGGTGCTGTTGGCATGAACGACAAGAAAAAGCCCAAATCGGCTGAGCAAAGAAAGAGCCGTGGTGTGGTAAAGCCGAATGTAATCATGCCCGTGCCTTCCAACCTGTCCGAAATGCCCGAGGGCTACGCTGAGTTTTTATCGGGCCTGAAAGAGCGCATCACCCAGGAGCGGATCAAGGCGGTGATGTCCGCGAATGCCGCTTTGGTCTTGATGTATTGGGATATGGGTTCGTCCATTCTCGAGCGCCAGCAAAACGAAGGATGGGGAGCAAAAGTCATCGACCGTCTTTCCCATGACCTGAAATCCGCCTTTCCCGATATGAGCGGCTTTTCTCCCAGAAATCTCAAGTACATGCGCGCCTTTGCTGCTGCCTGGTCATCTCGCGAGTTGGTGCAACGCACCGTTGCACAATTGCCCTGGCGGAGCAATCTGACACTGCTGGAGAAATTGGAGGATCCTGAGCTTCGCCTCTGGTATGCCCAGAAAGCGATTGAGAACGGGATGGGCAAGGATATGCTCACCATTCAAATCGAAACCCGCCTTCATGAGCGTCAGGGAAAAGCGATTACCAATTTTCCGGCAGCACTTCCACCGTTGGTTAGAGAATTGAGCTGGGCCGAAAAACGTGGTATCCTCGCCCGCTGCAAGGACGAGCTTAAGCGCAACTTGAATTTTCAACACTCTATCTTTACCACACAGACGTTTGCCATTCCCTTGCATTTTTCTGTCATTCCCGCGTTCGCGGGAATCCAGGCATTCTATGCCCCACAGCTGCCAGGGAATATGAAAATGAATACCCGCCCGTGCGGGTATGACGGCGTGGGGAGCGGAATTGAATGGGTTGAACTGGTAGAAACTGGGGGACTGGGGTATGAGTTCTGAGTGGCCGCGACTCACCTTGAATGCAGCAGGGGTTAGTTTAATCGATTGCGACCATCAAACACCAACATCTGTGGAAGATGGCTATCCTTATATTGCCATTCCGCAACTGAAGAATGGTCATATTTCGCTCGAAGGAGTTCGCCGTATTTCCCACGATGATTATATTAAATGGACGAAGAAGCTAATGCCGCAAGCAAACGATGTGATCGTGGTTCGTCGATGCAATTCGGGAGATAGTGCACATGTCCCGCCAGGATTGGAGTGTGCTATCGGACAGAATCTTGTCGTCTTACGCGCAGATGGAAAGGCTGTTTTGCCGCAGTTCCTGAGGTGGTTGATAAAAGGCCCTGATTGGTGGCAGGAAGTCTCAAAATATATCAACGTTGGTGCTGTTTTTGACAGTCTACGGTGCAGAGATATACCCAATTTTGAATTGATTATTCCACCAGTTGAACATCAGCGAGAGATTGCAACGGTCTTGGGTTCTCTCGACGACCGCATCACCCTCCTGCGCGAAACCAACGCCACCCTCGAAGCCATCGCCCAGGCCCTGTTCAAATCCTGGTTCGTGGACTTCGACCCGGTGCGCGCCAAACAAGAAGGCCGCGAGCCGGAAGGCATGGACGCTGAAACGGCTTCGCTATTTCCTGATAGCTTTGAAGAATCGGAACTGGGATTGGTGCCGAGTGGTTGGCAAGCTGGTGTTCTTGGTGATATTACAGACTCAATTAGGAAGCAAATGTCTCCGGCGGAACTTCACTCAGAACTGCATTATTTGGGATTAGAACATTTGCCTCGTAAATCATTGAGTCTCACAGAATGGGGAAATGCGGATGGGTTGGAAAGCGCGAAAGCAAAATTCAACCAAGGTGATATTTTATTCGGAAAACTTCGTCCCTATTTTCACAAGGTTGTAATTGCTCCATTTGATGGCGTGTGCTCAACTGACATCCTTGTCTGCCGCCCAAAAGAAGATGTTTTTCATGGTTTAGTAACCATGTACCTGTTTAGTGAAAAACTGATTGACTATGCCACCAGGCTATCAAACGGCGCAAAAATGCCAAGAGTAAATTGGAAGGACATCGAAGCCTATCCAATTTGTATTCCATCAAGTATTGTTGCTGATATTTACAACCAAACTGTGAGCCCTTTATTCGAACAGATATTGGCAAATTTGCTTCAGGCTAAATCTCTAGCTTCACTCCGCGATACCCTGCTTCCCCGCCTGATTTCGGGCCAGTTACGCCTGCCCGAGGCTGAGGCCCTGCTGGCAAGGGAAGCGGTCGGTGTCTGACATGAGCTACACACCCAATAAAAACCTGTTCAAGGTACTCGAATATCTCAAGACCGGGGAAATCGACATCTCTGAAACCACAGCGGGTACGGATCTCCACCGGCAGTTTCTGAAAGAATTTCCTGCTTCTGGCCTGAAGAATCTGAGCCTGGATCAGTACTGCCTGGGAAAACGCAAAAAGGACAACTTCAGCTGGTGGATAGAAAGAGGCCTGGAGCCTGTGTTGGGGCGTTTTTCGCCCGGGACTTCCCGAGGGCATTTGATTTATTTCAAAGACCAGGCTGTCTATAAACACAATCAGATGAAACACATGTCAGATGAGGATGCTCTCGAACTCGTCTGCAAAGTGATTTCGGTTCTGGCCAAGGCCAAACTGCCCCAGGACCAGCCCTGGCTCGATGATGACGATGAAATTTTGTCTCGCGCGGGGCTTGCACCTGACCTCGTGGTCGGCGGCGGAGCCCGAAAGCTCAGAATCCTGGCTTGTTATCATCCCGATCAGCTGATCCCCATCAACTCGTCGCGGCATATTGGCCATTTTCTCAAAGAGCTCGGTTTTCCAGCCGAAGAGATTCCCGCGAAAAACAAGCCCGTCGCCCGTCTGCTGATGCTGGATCAGGTTTATCAATATCTTAAGCAAGAAATACCAGCCCTGAGCAGATTGGCCTTGATGTATGCCTTATATGCACCGGAGCTGGGTCTGGCTCCTGAAAATGATGACGACAATATCGAAAAAATTCCTGACTCAGATGAGTCTGAATTGCCCAATCCTCTCTCGCTGAACACCATCCTGTACGGCCCGCCGGGCACTGGCAAAACCTATGCCACCATCAACGAAGCCCTGGCCATCCTTGAACCTGAGTTTCTGACCGAGAACAGTGAGCGCCCGTTACTCAAAGCCCGTTTCGACGAGCGGGTCCAAAGTGGAGATATCCGCTTTGTCACCTTTCACCAGAGCTTCAGCTACGAAGACTTCGTCGAAGGCCTGCGCCCAGAAAACGGCGAAGACGGCCAGTTGCGCTACGAGGTCGCCGATGGGATTTTCAAACAGATCTGTATGACCGCTGCCGCCCGCGTCACTCAGAGTGCCGAAAGCACAATTGACCTCACGGGCCGGACTATCTGGAAGATGTCTCTCGGCAACAGCAAAGGCAACGACAGCTATATCTACGCCGAATGCATCGAAAACAGCGAGGTTTTGCTGGGTTATGGCGATAATATGGACTTTCAACGCTGCCAGGACCGCAATGACGTCTGGGCCAGATTCAAAGAAAAATCGGACGCTTCCATCGCCCGGCTCGATTACCCCGTGACGGCCATGACCTTCTTTGTCACCCGCATGAAGCCCGGTGATCTGGTCATCGTGTCGGAAGGCCTGACGAAATTTCGCGCGATTGGTGAGGTCAGCGGAGATTATCACTGCCTTCAGCGTGAAGACGGCTACTGCCAGGCCCGCAAGGTCAAATGGCTGCGGGTCTACAGTGTCGCGCTGCCCCACGATCAGCTGATGCTTAGGCAATTTAGCCAGCAGACCCTGTATGAGCTCAGGCCCGATGCCATCGATCGACACAAGCTTGAAGCCCTGCTCAACAGCAAAGCAGAGACCGTCAATCAGCAACCCAGTCCCAAAGTCTTGATCATCGACGAAATCAACCGAGGCAATGTCTCGCGGATTTTTGGCGAGCTGATTACCCTGATCGAACCCTCTAAACGGGCCGGTGCCGAGGAAGCCCTACAGGTTGTGCTGCCTTATTCCAAGCAGCCTTTCAGCGTGCCCGACAACCTCTATCTGATTGGCACCATGAACACCGCCGATCGCTCCCTGGCAGGCCTGGATATTGCCCTGCGCCGCCGCTTCAGCTTCAAAGAAATGCCGCCCCAATATGCCGCTCTCGACCAGCTCAGCCTGGAAGGCATCAATCTCGGCCAGCTCTTACGCAGCTTGAACGACCGCATCGAAGTCTTGCTGGACCGGGACCACTGTCTGGGCCATGCCTACTTTATGCGCCTGAAGGAAGGCGATACAATCGCCCAGCTGGCTTCGATCTTCCGCCAGCAGATTCTGCCCCTGCTGCAGGAGTACTTTTTTGAAGACTGGGGGCGGATTCGCTGGGTGCTCAACGATCACCGCAAGAGCAACCCGCAGCACTGTTTTGTAACCCGGCAGGAAATCAACAGCGAAAAACTGTTCGGCCCGGATGTCAGCATAGGCCCGCAGCAGGCGACTTACACAATCAACGCTGCAGCCTTCGATTCTCCTCAGGCTTATCTGGGCGTGATCGACCATCAAATGGCCGCGACTGAATAAGCATGAACCCCACCGTTACCGTGCGGGAGTATGCCCGGCTCACCACGGCCCAGGTCGCGCCGAGTCTCGATCAGGCGACAGTATCGGCATCGGCATTCGATTGGCTGTGTCAGCTAATGGCGGGCTTTCGCCAACAGGGGGCCAACTTGCTTCAGCTCGAAAATGCCCGCTGCTTAAAACTGGATCAATTTGTGGGTGTGCTGGAAACCCCCTGTGGCACCCTGATCGAAATTCTGCCCAAGCACACAGAAGCCTCAAGCCCTGAAGCGGTACACGACGCGCGCCAGCTCCTGAGCAAAATGCTGCAAGTGGCGCTGGATTTGCCCGTGCGCAGCAGCGACAAAACCGACATTCAGACCTTTCACCACCCCTTGCTGGAATGGGTTATGAAACAATTTGTGTTTGCCCTTGATGGTCTGGTCAAGCGCGGCTTGCGTTTTGACTATCGGCGCATTGAAGCCGAGCAGCGCTACCTGCGAGGCCAGCTCGACATCACCCGACAATTGCGCCAGTCTCCCGGCCGGGCCCAGTTTTTACATATCCGCCATGATGTGTATTTGCCCGACCGGCCCGAGAACCGCTTGCTCAAAAACGCCTTGTTGCGGGTCTGCCAGCGCACCCAACAGCCCGACACCTGGCGTTTGGCACACGAACTGGCAGGCTTGCTGGCCGAGATTCCCGCCAGCCAAGAGAAGGAGATACAGGGCAATTTCAAACAATGGCGCAACGACCGCCTGATGGCCCATTATCAGCCGATCAAGCCCTGGACCGAACTCGTCCTGGGGCAGCACATGCCCCTTGCCTTGCGGGGCCGAACTCCCGGTATCAGTTTGTTGTTCCCGATGGAAAAACTCTTTGAACGCTACGTCGAAGTCCAGTTGCAACGGCAATTGCGCGATACGCCTTTTACCCTCACGGCCCAGGCCAGCAGCCAATCCCTCTGTGAACACCAGGGAGCGAAGATCTTCCAGCTCCGCCCGGATTTGCTGCTCAAACAGGGTTCACAGATCTGCCTGGTGCTCGATACCAAGTGGAAGCTGTTGTCTGAATCCGACAAGGCCAACAAATATGGCCTGAGCCAGGCGGATCTCTACCAGCTCTTTGCTTATGGCCACAAATACCTCCGTGGTGAGGGCGAAATGATGCTGATTTACCCAAAAACCGGCCACTTCAGGCAGATTGAATCACCCTTCGATTATTCAGAACAACTGCGCCTCTGGGTGATCGGCTTCGACCTGGAAAGGAACTGCCTGGCCTGGCCCGCGCATTGGCAAGAACGTCTGATGTTAAACAATTCACCGCTTCAAACACGCAAAAACATTTAAATCAACCCTTTGCTCTGCTTGCCACAAATCATTCAATATTAAAGATCTCACAGTTCAAGGGTTTTGTTTGAAATCCTTGTAAAGATGAGATAACATAAACCAATGAAGATGACCGAAGACCAACTCGAACAAGAAACCCTTGGCTGGCTGGCAGATACCGGCTACATTCATCACTCTGGCCAGGATCTGGCACCCGATGCGCCCACACCGGAGCGCACAAATTACAGCCAAGTCCTCTTGCTGGGCCGATTGCGTGAAGCCATCCAGCGGCTGAACCCTTTGGTGCCGCTGGCAGCGCGAGAGGATGCTTTGCAGCGGGTCTTAAACCTGGATACGCCGGTCTTGCTGGCTGCCAATCGCGCTTTTCATCAGCTGCTCGTCAATGGCGTGCCCGTCAGCTATCAACACGATGGCGAGACACGCGGCGATTTTGTGCGCTTGATCGACTTTGGCGAAGTAAGCGCCAACGAATACTTGGCCGTGAACCAGTTCTCCATCAAAGGCCCCAAACATACGCGCCGCCCAGATATCATCCTGTTTATCAACGGCCTGCCACTGGTCTTGCTGGAACTCAAGAACCCCGCTGACGAAAAAGCAGATATTTGGAAAGCCTACGACCAGATCCAGACCTACAAAGAGCAGATCCCGGATGTGTTCCAGTACAACGAAGTGCTGGTGATCTCAGACGGCACCGAAGCCCGGATGGGTTCGCTCTCTGCCGATATCGAACGCTTTATGGCCTGGCGCACGATTGACGGCGTGACCCTCGACCCCCTCGGCCAGTTCAACGAGCTGGAAACACTGGTGCGCGGCGTGCTGGCCCCGGCTTATCTGCTGGATTTTTTGCGCTTCTTTGTGCTGTTTGAAGATGACGGCAGCCTGATCAAAAAGATCGCGGGCTATCACCAGTTCCACGCGGTACGCTCGGCCATCGATCAGGTAATCGCGGCCTCCCGGCCCGGAGGCAGTCAAAAGGGCGGTGTCGTCTGGCACACCCAAGGCTCAGGCAAGAGCATTACCATGACCTGCTTTGCCGCACGGGTGATGCGTGAAGCCCAGATGGAGAATCCAACCATCGTGGTCATCACCGACCGCAACGATCTGGATGGGCAATTGTTTGGGGTCTTTTCCTTGTCGCAAGAGCTGCTGCGTGAGCAACCGGTACAGGGTGAAACCCGGCAGGACCTGCGCGACAAACTGGCCAATCGGCCTTCGGGTGGGATCGTCTTTGCCACCATCCAAAAATTTGTGCCAGGAGAAGATGAAGACAGTTTTCCCGTCTTGTCTGACCGCCACAACATCGTGGTAATCGCCGATGAAGCCCACCGCACCCAATATGGCTTTGAAGCCAAACTCAAAACCATTCCTTTTCCCCGGCGCACCTTATCTGGCAATCAAAAAGACCTCAATGGTACTGCTCAAGAGCGCTTGCTAGCTGCTGAACCAACCTCTGGTTATATTGCCCGCTATCAGGTCGGTTACGCCCAGCATCTGCGCGATGCGCTGCCCAATGCAACTTTTGTGGCCTTTACCGGCACGCCGGTTTCTGCCGAAGACCGCGACACGCGCGCCGTGTTTGGCGATTACATCAGCATCTACGACATGCAGCAGGCCCGCGACGATGGGGCCACCGTGGCGATCTATTTTGAATCGCGTCTGGCCAAACTGGGCCTGAAAGCCGACATCATGCCCGATATCGACGCAGAGGTCGACGAACTCGCAGAAGGTGAAGAGGATGATGAGCAATCCAAGCTCAAGAGCAAATGGGCAGCCCTGGAAAAGGTCGTCGGGGCCGAACCACGGATCCAACAGGTAGCCGCTGATCTGGTGTCCCACTTTGAAGAACGCAACCAGGCTCAAAATGGCAAAGCGATGGTGGTTGCCATGAGCCGCGACATCTGCGTCTACCTTTATAACGCCATCATTGCCCTGCGCCCAGATTGGCACGATGAAGATCCCGAAAAGGGCATGATCAAGATCGTGATGACCGGCTCTGCCAGTGACAAGCCCTTGTTGCAACCGCATATCTATTCCAAACAGCTCAAAAAACGCCTGGAAAAACGCTTCAAAAACCCAGACGATCCCCTGCGACTGGTGATCGTGAGGGATATGTGGCTGACAGGCTTTGATGCCCCGTGTGTGCACACGATGTACGTCGACAAACCCATGAAGGGCCACAACCTGATGCAGGCCATTGCCCGTGTCAACCGCGTGTTCCGCGACAAACAGGGCGGACTGGTCGTGGATTATATCGGCATTGCCAATGACCTCAAACAGGCGCTCAAAGAATATACCGCCAGCTCGGGCCGTGGCCGCCCCACTGTCGATGCCCACGAAGCCTACGCTGTGCTCGAAGAGAAACTCGATGTCTTGCGCGCCCTGCTGCATGAGTTTGACTACAGCGGCTTTCTCACAGGGGGGCACAGCCTGCTGGCCAAGGCTGCCAACCATGTGCTGGGGCTAGAAGAAGGCAAAAAACGCTTTGCGGATACCGCGCTGGCTATGTCCAAAGCCTTTACGCTGTGTTGTACCCTGGACGAAGCCAAGGCCGTGCGCGAAGAAGTGGCTTTTTTCCAGGCTGTAAAAGTGCTATTGACCAAAAGAGATCTCAGCAGCAAAAAACGCACGAATGAAGAACGTGAGCAGGCAATCCGCCAGATCATCGGCTCGGCGCTGGTATCCGATCAAGTGGTGGATATTTTCGATGCCGTCGGGCTCGACAAACCGAATATCGGGATTCTGGACGATGAATTTCTGAATCAAGTGCGCAACCTGCCAGAACGCAATCTGGCGGTCGAACTTCTGGAGCGCCTGCTCGAAGGTGAGATCAAAGCCCGCTTTTCAAGCAATGTGGTCCAACAGAATAAGTTTTCGGTCCTGCTCGGCAATGTCATCCAGCGTTACCAGAACCGCGCCATCGAAACCGCCCAGGTCATGGAAGAGCTGATTGCGATGGCCAAGAAATTCAAAGAAGCCATGGGCCGGGGTGAAGAACTCGGCCTGAATGCGGATGAGCTGGCTTTCTACGATGCACTGGCCAACAACGAAGATGCTGTGCGGGAAATGGGCGACGAAATTTTAAAGAAAATTGCCCACGAATTGGCCGAGAGCCTGCGCAAGAATGTCAGTGTAGACTGGTCGGTGCGTGACAACGTCAAGGCCAAATTGAGGCTGCTGGTGAAACGCATTTTACGCAAATACAAATACCCACCCTCCCGGCAGGATGAGGCCGTGCAACTTGTCCTGGACCAGGCGGAAACACTGAGTGCGGAGTGGGACGCCGCATGATGAACTGTGCCAAAAATCTGACACCACATGAGAGGTTCTAAACATGGAAAACAAAGACATCTGGCTGCCACGTTTGACAGGATTAAAAAAAATGAGACTCACTCAATGGGGGTTGCTGGGCTACTTAGCGCTAATGGCTTCCCCAATTCCCGTTTCTGCGGCGACCGTAGCAGGGGTGGCTGATAACAACTTTACAATTGAAGCGCTAGAGATGGCCTTTGTGGATATTCAGCCGGGAACATTCTTGATGGGGAAAGCAAACAGCGCTTACACCCCCGAAAACCGTTCGCCCATCGATCAAACGCCGCATCAGGTCACCCTGACCCAAGGCTTTTCGCTCCAAACCACCGAAGTCACCCAAAAGCAGTGGCAGTGGGTCATGGGCAATAATCCATCCAAATTTCAGGGCGAGAATTTGCCGGTTGAAACGGTTTCCTGGGACGATGTTCAGAGCTTTATCCAGAAATTGAACCGCAAAAGTGACAGCGCAAACCCGCGTCTGAGATTCCGTCTGCCCACCGAGGCCGAGTGGGAGTATGCCGCACGGGCGGGTACAACAACCCCCTTTGCCTGTCAGGAAAGCAGCAGCAGTTTGAATCAAAAGAAAGATTCAAAATGGGCGCTTAATCAACTGAGTGGCCTTGACAGTTGCATGGGAGCATATGCCTGGTACAACCGAAATTCAGACAACAAAACGCACCCTGTGGCCCAAAAGAAGGCAAATGCCTGGGGACTTTATGATATGCATGGCAATGTCTGGGAATGGGTTCAAGATTGGTATGGCGATTATCCCGAAGAAGACGTCATTGATCCCGCTGGACCCAGAGGGGGAAATGCCCGAGTCAGACGCGGCGGAGGTTGGGATCAGTTCTGGCACAATTGTGAGTCAGCGAACCGCTCCAACCCTATTTTGGGTTACCGCAGTGGAAATCTGGGTTTTCGTCTTGTGAAAACAACGGTACCCCCAGCAACGCCCCCGCTTCAACCTGCTACAGTCCCAATTGCTGCGCCCAAATCGCCTGTGCCCAAATCGCCTGTACCCACATCTGGGAAAGATTTTCTGGGCATGAAGTTCGTCTATATCAAACCAGGGACATTCCTGATGGGGAGCCCTGCCACTGAGCCAAACAGAGGCAAAAATGAAACCCAGCATCAGGTCACGCTGACCCAGGGATTTTATCTGCAAACGACAGAATTAACCCAAGGACAGTGGCAGGCCATCATGGGAACAACGATCAAGTCTCAGTCCAGAGACCATTTTCAGGGTCTTGGCAGCAATTACCCCATGTATTTTGTCTCTTGGCAAGACACGCAGAAATTTATAGACCGCTTGAACCAGCGGGGCCAGGGAACCTACCGCCTGCCCACCGAGGCCGAGTGGGAATATGCTGCCCGAGCGGGAACCAGCGGACCGTTTGGCATCGGAGATGGCCAGAATCTGGATGCCAGTCAGGCCAACTTTAATGGCGAGTATCCCTACGGAAAGGGTGCAAAAGGGCTTAATCGCAATCAAACCATTCCCGTAGCGAGCTTTCGTCCGAATGCCTGGGGTCTCTATGATATGCATGGCAATGTCTGGGAATGGGTTCAAGATTGGTACGATGCTTATTCTGAAGGCAGCGAGATCGACCCAATCGGCCCCGAAGTGAGCTATGGCAAAATTGTCCGTGGAGGCAGTTGGTACTATGATGCTCAGTTCTCCCGGTCTGCGACGCGCTATTTCTTCGACGCAGATGCCGTTCGCACCTATTTCATTGGCTTCCGCCTTGTGAAAACAGCCGATTAGTTTGGAAAACACTTGCCAAAGCGCTCCAGCTCACGCAGATCACCGCGAAAGCGGAGCTTTCCTGTCAGCAGCAGGCGCGGCAGCGAGATTTGATGATTGAGAAAGCGTATCCAAGCGGTGCTATCGAGTTTAAGCGCGAGTTTGGCCTTGCCCTGCTTGCCGGGCAAGACCTTCAGTTCACGGGGGCTAATCACAAGGGTGGCTTGCAGCGATTCCTGGCCGTAAAAGTCAAAATGCAGGGTGCTGTGCCAGTTATGGGCTGGGGTGCGCTGAAAGAGATGGGGCAAATAGCGCAAAAATCCCCGCACAGAAGTTGGGCGAAGGCCACTGTGAACGAATTTAAGCGTTTTGTGGGGAAAGCGCTTGCGGGCGTGGGCCTCGGCATCGGAGCCTTTGATCACGTAGAGGGTTTCAACTTTGGCCTGAAGGGGCTTCAGAATCTCTTTGACAAAGCCGCCACGATCTGCCTGAAAAGGAGCGATGACGTCCTCCCCAGCCGGACAGACAGCCATGCAATAGGCCGCTTTGTAATTCGGGCCGTAAGCCAAACTCTGCCACATGCTCATGGTTTCGCCAGTGCTGACGCGCTCAGCATAGTCTTTGGCGTCTTTGCTCTCGATCACCTGATGCAGCCAGTCTTCAAAGCCCCCCATAAACTCACGGTAATTGTGTGTATAACAGGCATTGAAGTCAAACTCGCCAGCTGGGCCAATCGCCCCGACAGGGCAGGCTGCCACACAGAGTTTGCAGGACAAACAGGGGTTGTAATCCAGGGGCTGGTTTTGCCTTTCAATCACCGCTTCGGTCAACACGGTTCCCAGCAAGATAAAATTGCCAAACCGGGGATGAATGACATTGCGGTGAATCCCCATTTTGCCCAAACCAGCGGCTTCGGCAATCGGTTTGTGTGAAACAAGATGCGGCGTATCGCCGGGCATCCGTCCCACCTCCATCGGAAAGGCCATCGGGGGGTTGAGACTGCGAATTCCCTGGCTTTCAAGGGCACGGGCGATGCGGTGGCAGACATCGTTCACATCTTGACCGACATGGTGAAACTCGCCATTGGCCAGGGAGCGCAGGGGGGAACGCACAGGTTCTCGGTTCATGCGACAAACCACACTGATCAAGGTCTGTACGGGCGAAAACACCTGCAACAGCCCCGCGCGTTGTTCGGCGATTTCCGGGCGCTCAATCGCGACAAAGCCCACGTCGTCTGCACCAGCTTCCAAACAGAGGGCGCGCAGCCAGTCGGTTTTGACCTGGGGCGGGGAAGAAGTGTGAATCATGATCGGTCTCCTTGAATTCTACCTACCAGTTGGTAGTTTATTGGTTAAAAAAAATTAAGTGCTCAGATTGTCCCAACTGGTGGTCATGACCTGTTCAAACAAGTCTGGATCCTGTTGGACACGGGCAATTTGCAGAGCCCCTTGCAGGGCCGTGCCGATTAAAAGGGCCTGGATTTCGGGATCATGGCGGCTGGCCAGCAGTCCTGCCGCTTGGGCATTGCGAATCAGCTGGGCGAGGGTGGCGCGCTGTTCGGCGATCAGCTCTGTCACATGTGTCTGCATTTCAGGCGGCAAAGCCAGATATTCTGCGCTGGCCATGCCACAGGGGCAAATGGCATTTTGATCCAGCAACTCCCGAAAAAAGGCCACATAGCCTGGGAATTGTTGGGCAACAGGCTTTTGCAAAAGCATGCGACACCAATTCTGAAAGCCTGCCCGGTAATGGGCCATGACGGCACTGCCCAAATCTTCTTTGGCGGGAAAATGGTAGTGAATGCTCGCTTTACGCAAATTGAGAGCCAAGGCCAGATCCTGGTAACTAAAGCCCAAATAGCCCTTTTGCACAAAGAGCCGAGCTGCTTCGGTTAATAAACCTGTCCGTGTTTCGCTGTGTTTCGCCATAGAGAAATTCTACCTATTGATAGGTAAATTGTCAAACGTTTCAAAGAGCCTGATTCAGAACGGTCGATTCGCGCTTTAAATATATTCAAGATACACTGATTTAAAGCCCCCCCAAACGAGGTGATTCCCGTGTCTGTTTACCACTCGCGTGTCAATCCGCAAAGTGCCGCGTATCTCAGCAATTACCCTGCGATGCTGGCGATTATCGCCGAAATGGAAGACAAGCTCAAAGCCTGTCTCTACCAGGGCGAAGACAAATACAAACAAAGGCACACCCAGTCAGGCAAACTCTTGGCCCGAGAGCGGATCGAATTATTGCTGGATCCGGGCAGCTATTTTTTGGAGCTGATGGCTTTGGCCGGAGCGTCTGACCCCGACAATGTGCCCGGTGCGGGGGTGATAACAGGGATCGGGGTAATCTCTGGGGTGGAATGTGGCATCAACGCAAGTGTGCCCACCATTCGCGGTGGCGCCATGAACCCCATGACCCTGAAAAAAGCCATTCGTTTGGATGCCATTGCCGAAGAAAACCGTTTGCCCATGGTCTATCTGATTGAGTCAGCAGGGGCTGATCTCAACCGCCAATCTGAGCTTTTTGACCTTGGCGGGGTTCCCTTTCGCAATATGGCCCAGCGATCGCGCCAAAACATTCCGAGTTTATCTGTGGTCTTTGGCCCCTGTGTGGCCGGGGGGGCCTTTTTCCCAGCTTTGTCTGAACATGTCATCATGGTGCAGAACCAAGCAAGAGCCTTTTTGGCGGCTTCTCCCCTGGTCAAAATCGCGACCGGGGAAAACACCAACGATGAATCCCTGGGCGGCGCAGACATGCACAGCCGTGTCTCGGGCCTCTCAGATGATTTGGCTCTGAACGAACACGATGCCCTGCTCAAAGTGCGAGCGGCGATTGCCCAGCTCAATTGGCACAAGCGCGGGCCAGAGCCGCGTGATTCGGAGCCGCCAATCTACAATCCTGAAGAGATTCTCGGGATTGTCTCTGCCGATCTGCGCCAACCGTTTGAAGTGCGAGAAATTATCGCCCGTGTTGTGGATAAGTCGGCATTTACGGAGTTTAAACCGCTGTTTGGGCCGACGTTGGTGACCTGTTTTGCCCAGATCCACGGTTATCCTGTGGGGATCATTGCCAATAATGGCGTGCTGTTTTCTGAGGCCGCCAACAAAGGCGTGCAGTTTATTCAATTGTGTAACCAACGAAATCTGCCCCTGATCTTTTTGCAAAACACCACGGGCTTTATTGTTGGCCAGCAGTACGAAGAAAAGGGCATCGTCAAACATGGCGGTCAATTGATCAATGCTTTGGCCAACAGTGCCGTTCCGGCCATTACGATCATTATTGGGGCCTCTTATGGCGCTGGCAATTTTGGCATGTGTGGCCGCCCTTTGGCGCCGCGCTTTATTTTTAGCTGGCCCAATGCCAAAACCGCAGTCATGGGCCCAGAGCAATTGTCGGGTGTGCTGGCCATGATTCAAAGACAGGCGGGCAGCAAATTTGGCTCGAGCATCGATGAAATTGCCATTCAGGCCAAACAACTGGCCCTCCAGCAAAAAGTGGAATCGGAATCCAGTGCCTATCACACCAGCAGCATTCTCTGGGATGATGGCGTGATCGACCCACGGGATACCCGCGATGTGTTGGGCATTGTGTTGTCAAATTGCCATTCAGCTGAGGTCAAAGGCACCGAAAGTTATGGGGTGTTTCGCGTCTAATGTTAAAAAAAATACTGATTGCCAACCGGGGAGAAATTGCTTCCCGTATCATTCGCAGCTGTCAGGACTTGGGGTTCGAGACCCTGGCGGTCTATGCCCCGATCGATCGGGGGATGCCTTTTGTCAAAGCGGCTGATCAGGCCATTTCGTTGCAGAGCAATGACAGTGCCCAGAGTTATTTAAATGCCCCCTTGCTTTTGGCCATCGCCCAAAAATACGGGGCCGATGCCCTGCATCCGGGTTATGGCTTTCTGGCTGAAAATGCCGCTTTTGCCAAGGCCTGCCAGGATCAGGGCCTGGTCTTTATTGGCCCCGAACCAGAGACCCTGGCAAAAATGGGATCCAAAATAGCGGCTCGCCAGATCATGAGCGCGGCGGGTATTCCTGTGGTGCCAGGTTTTGAGGGGCCCCTTTCTGAATTTGCAGCAGCCGCCCAAACCCTCGGCTATCCTGTCTTGATCAAAGCCAGTGCGGGCGGTGGGGGGCGGGGCATGCGCCTGGTGAAAAGTCCTGAAGATTTAGACGCTGCGATTGAAAGTGCCAGCCGTGAAGCACTCACAGCCTTTGGGGATAGCCGCCTCTTGCTGGAAAAATACCTCTCCCCGGTGCGGCATATCGAGGTGCAGATTGTCGGGGATGGCAAAGGCCAGGTCTGGCACCTCTTAGAACGCGAATGTTCGCTGCAGCGCCGCTACCAAAAGATCATCGAAGAAGCACCGGCTCCCCATCTCCAGGCTGAGACCCGTCAGCAGCTCTACCGATGGGCCCTGCAAGTTGGAGCACTCCTGCAATACAAAAGCCTGGGAACGGTTGAGTTTGCCGTTGATTCCCAGGAGCAGATCTATTTTCTGGAGTGCAATACCCGGATTCAGGTTGAACATCCGGTCACCGAGGCGATTACAGGTCTGGATTTGGTGGGCCTTCAGCTGCAATTGGCTAACAACCAAGCCTTGGCGCTGGTGCAGGATCAGATTGTGGCCCAGGGCCATGCCTTTGAATGCCGGCTCTATGCCGAAGACCCAAGCCATGATTTTGCGCCCAGCACAGGCCGCATCACCCATTTTAAACCGCCGCAAAGAAACGGCTACCGCTGTGATGCGGGCATCGAAAGCGGATCTCAGATTTCGGTTTATTATGACGCCCTCTTGGCCAAGCTGATTGCCCATGGCCCCTCGCGAGAACTGGCCCTGGCCCGGATGATGCGCTTTCTGAAAGAAACCGAGATCTTTGGTCTGAAAACCAACCTGCCATTTTTGAGGGCGATCCTGCAAAACCCCAAGCTGCAAGCGGGTTTGCTCTCGACGGAGCTGATAAGTGAAATGAGCAGTGAAATGAGCAGTGAAATGCCGCCTGCCGACCCGCACGTCTACTTGGCAGCGCTGATGGCCTTTCATTTTCAACAACGTTCCAAGGGGCCCTTAAAGGGAATCCGGGCGGGCTTTCGCAACCAGGTGAACCCATGGACCCAAACCCTGATTGAGATCAATCAGGTGCAGCAAGAACTTGAATACAAATACAATCGCTGGCATGATCCTCACAGTGCCCAGCTGCAGTGCAGAATCGCAGCTTGTACTTATGCGCTCTTTGCACTGGAATGCAGCGAGAACCACGTCAGTTTTGAACTCAATCAGCGCTTTTTCCACTTTGAGATTCGCTGGCAAGCTGAACAGCTTTGGCTTCACCACCCTGAATTTGGCAACGTCCAAGCCCAATTGATACCGCAGTTGAGCCCCCCACAAACAACACAAGTCCAGAATGCTTACACCAGCCAAATGCCGGGAAAAATCTTAAAAGTCTTGGTGCAGCTCAATCAAGCCGTCGCGCTCCATCAGCCCCTGTTGGTGATTGAGTCGATGAAAATGGAAACGCAAATTTTAGCGCAGACCGAAGGGACTGTGACCGGACTCTATGTCAGAGAAAACCAATTGATTGAGTCGGGCACGCTCTGTATTGAGATCCTTTAAAATACTGTTATTGCGCTGTTTTAAGCGCTTGGACCCCGATTTTATGACTGGTCACACCGGCTAAGGCACCTGATAACATGCCACAGGAAACATTCAGGACCATATCCAGACCGTTGAGTTTGCCCATCAAAGCCGTTGCCGCTGCTGTGGCCAGGCCTCCAGAAACAGCACCCGTAACCAATGACTGACCTGTACTCTTGGCATACTTTCCTGCTACTGCACCCGAGATACTGCCTACAACAGCACCTGTAAAGCCGCCGCTTTCACCCCCTTTGATGGGGCCACCGCCATCGGCCATTGCCATTTTGGACATGAGACCCAAATAGCCCTTCACGCCAAGTGCTTGGGCAGAACCCCCAAGCAAGCCACCCAATGTGCCACCCAAAATTTGTTTCACTGCGATGTCTTTTTTCGCTGAATAATCAATCAATACTTGATCTGAAAATGCAGAAGGAGTTGTGGTTTGGGATGATTCCAGATCATTTTTTTTCGCCTGTGGAGAAACATAAATCGCTGCCGTATTTGATTGGATGGGAGTCAGGCTCTGAATAGGCATTTGAAGAAAATCTCTCTCTCTTGAATGATACATTTCTTATCCAGAAAGTATCCTTTCATCTTGTGCTTCAATTTATATGAAAAGATTAAATAATAATGAATTTAAATTTAAATCAGACTTTTCCTCTCAGTCTACATGCGATGCGTGTTGGTGTTCCGTTAAATGGTGCTAGCGTATATGACAGCCTATTTGCTAGCGTATTTGCTAGCGTATTTGCTAGCACTATTCTCTATCGACTTGGGCCTTTGCCGCTGAAGCACGGGCAGTTGCAGATCCAAACCCAGGTGGGGGAATTCGTTTACAAAGGTGGATTGCGTTTAAGCTCAGAACAGACGATGCAATTACATGGCTTCTCTGACCTAGACGTGTTAGCGGGCAAACACCATTCAATGAGCCGGTGACTCCTTTTGGAGTTATCGCGAAGAGATTTTCGCTCTGAGCAAGTCACAAAATGAGGGGTTAAAACAATCCCAGTCTCAAATATTAAGCGAAACAACTACAAACCCATTTGTTGAACCTTCAGATTCTATACCTACAGGGCAAAAAAAATGGGAAATCTCTGCTTTCAAAGAGGCTGAATCCTATTTCCTCAAGCATAAATTGAATTATCAGCGTGATGTTATCCTCGGAGAAACAAAAGATCAACAATGGGACTTCATGGTGAAGAAAGAGACCCATACAGATCACCATTTTGGTGATCGCTGGGTCAAAGCCTTTCACGCTGAGGATGTTTACCGGCGCCGCTATGCCTATATCTTAAAACATTGGCGCTCCTTTAGACCGGAATATAGCCCTAAGTCTGCACCAAAAGGCAAAAATCCTTGATTTTTAGAGGGTCTCAAAGACAGGTTTTTGATTCAGATAGGTATCCTGAATCTGGCTGAAACAAAGGGGGCACAATTTCTTTTTCACAGAGGGAATAGGGATTTTCTACTTTGCTGTGGGCTGGACCTGCTCGCGAAAGATAAAAATGGCACCTGTTTTTTTGTTTCGTTATACGTCAACTCTCAGGCTGTTTTCTCGCTACACTGTGGAAGTGCCTCAAAGTCCAATGATGTGAAGATGTTTGAAAGGTGAGATGGAGTCCCTGATGTTTTTGCAAAAATGCCCCCCTGTTCTCAGACCAACTGCACTGCGTATTGGTATCCTGTCAAATATACTAGCGTTTGTGACAGCCTATTTGCTAGCGTATATGCCAGCACAATTCTTTCCAACTCCTTGGATCTTTGCCGCAGAAGCACGGGCAGTTTCGCTCGTTGATTTTCCTGAAAAGGGCAAGCTGCAGATCCAGGCCCAAGCGGTGTTGCTCAACCCTGCCCATCCGACCCAAACCCAGGTGGGGGAATTCGTTTACAAAGGTGGATTGCGTTTAAGCTCAGAACAGACCCACCAATTACATGGCTTCTCTGACATAGACGTGATAGCAGGCAAACACCTGATCGCAGTCGGGGATCGGGGGGCACTTTTGACTGCCGAGTTGGTTTTGGATCAGCAGCAGGTTTTAAAAGGCTTGGAGGCAGCCGAATTGAGGCCTTTGAAAGGCGAAGATGGCCAACTTTTGCTTGCCAAAGAAAGCTCAGATGCAGAAGGCCTGGCCCATTTAATCAATGGCGATCGGCTGATCAGTTTCGAAGAACAACACCGCATTTTAAACTATTCAGCAGCGGGGGGGCCGCCTCGGCCAGTGCCTTTTCCCCGCTATTTATTTGAGCCCAATCAGGGCATGGAGGCCCTGACTGCCGATCTGCAAGATCCCCAAAGTTATTGGGTTGGGTCAGAATTTACAGGTGATGTCTGGCAGTGTTGGCTGAACAATCCCACTTGCAACAAACGCCACACCCTCTCGCTGCCACCGGATTTGTTTTTGGTTGCCATGCGCCAATTGCCCCAGAACCGCACAGCGTATTTATTGCGGGGCTATTTCCCAGAGCGCAAAAGCAACCAAATTTTGCTGCGAATTGTGGATAACAAGGCCCCGAATCTGACCCTCGCGGAATTGGAATTGGCCCCACCCCTGATCGAAGATAATTTTGAAGGGCTGGCGGCGGTGTCGCTGCCAAGGGGCGGGAGCCGCTTCTACCTGATCTCCGATGACAATTTTAACCCCGAGCAGGAGACACTCTTGCTGGCCTTTGACTGGCAGCCCTGATTTTTTTAAAGGCTTTGGCGCAATTGCAGGGCCTCAACATGGCCCGGTTCGTGTTTAAGCACCTCTTCTACAGCCTTTCTGGCTGCGGCTTTGTCGCCCAGCGCCTGGCAGGCCAGGGCCAGATTGTACCAGGATTTGCTATCACTGGGTGCCCGTTGAACCGCCGCTTGAAACAATTGACGGGCCTCTTCCCAGTTTTTCTGGACCAGGGCCAAATAGCCCAAACGGCTGTAGACCACGGGATTCTCAGGCGCCAAATCGTTGGCCTGAGCAAGATATTTCTGGGCCGCTTGATAATATTCCAATTGGGTCAAAGTTTGGCCCAGATCCAAGAGCACATTGAGATCTTTGGGCTTTTTGCTGACCAAATCCATCAGATAATAGAGGCGATAATTGAGCTGAACCTCTGGCTGTTCCCGTACCTCGGGGTGAATGGTGAGGTAAGCCGAATAGGCTTCGAGGGCCTCGGGGTGCTTTTCTTGAATATGGTAGACCTTGCTGAGAAAATCATAAGCCAGACCGTAATAGATCGGATCATTGCGCAGGGCCTGTAGCAGCGGAGTGGAGGACTCCCATTCTTCCAGGCCCACATAACAGAGGGCCAGAAATAACTGCAGTGAAGACAGCACCATCCCACTTTCGGGACTGCCCTCGCTGTATTTGAGGGCTTTTTCCAAATAGGGTTTGGCTTTTTTGAGGTCTTCATCGCCGAAATAGTTCATGCCGCGCAAAAAGGCAATATACGGATTTTGGCTGGTTTTGGCCTCTAATTGATTGAAAAGTGTCTCAGCCTGGGTTTTTTGGCCGCTTAAATACAGAATATGTGCGCGCTGCATAGCCACAGTCAGATCTTCAGGGGCCAGGTTTTGGGCCTGATCAATCAAATTGAGGGCGCTGGCAATATCTTTTTGCTGAACTCGCTGATTGGCCAATAGTGCCAAAATTGCGGGATTGGTTGCTCCCCGGCGCAGGGCTTCATTAAACCACATCTCTTGGGCCTGGGCATTGCCTTCCAATTGGGCCAGGGTGAGCTGCAGCAAGGCCAGACCGGGATGATCCTTGAGTTCTTTGTTGGCTTGGTCTAAATTGGTTTTGATCCAGGCCAAATTGCGTTTTTCTGCAGGTTTGGTGGCCTCGGAGACAATGCCCACAGCCGCCAATTGATACATCATCCAGGGATCCTGTAAATGGGCTCCGAGGGCTTGTAATTCTTGGTTGATGTCCTCGGGTTTGATGCCAAAACCGGCCTGTTCAAAGCGAAAGGAGACAAAGGCTGAGACCGAATCCACATCCCAGGGGGCCAATTGGATCGCCTTTTTGATTTTTTCAAGCCCCTTTACTTTCTCGCCCTTGAGCCATTCCAATTTGGCCAAGGCGCGCAGCACCTCTGGCAATTCGGGGTCCAAAGTCAGGGCCTTTTCGGCATATTGCCGCGCCAGGGTTTGGGCATCTGGGCCCTGGCTTTGCTCCGAAGGCAAAACCCGCATGGTTTGGCGTATTCCCGCCTGCAAGCCATAGACCTCGGCCAAAGCGGCATAAGGCAAGGCATAATTGGCATCGGCTTTGATCGCCGCTTGAAAGGCTTCTATCATCTGGGTTTCTTGACTGGAATTGTAATTGCGCAAAAATTGCATGCCCTGAATATAGTGGCGATAGGCCTCTGGAGAGCGGGTGGCACGAAAAACCGCTTGCATTTCTTTGACTTCGGCAGGTTGGGCTTTGACTTCGAGTTGGGTAATCAGCTTCTCTGCCAATTCATTTTGCAGTTCGAAGATCGAATCAAAACGCCCCTGAATGCGGGCATGGCGATCAGGATCGACCTGCCCGGTCTCGGCATTGACCAAGCGCACATTGGCCTGCAACATGTCGCCGACCTTTTGGTAAGAGCCAATCACCACCACTTTGGCCCCGAGTAATTTGCCCAATTGGGGGGCCGTACTTTCGTCAGCCAAACCACTTTGGCCAAGTTGCTGCTCTTTGAGCAAAGCCGTCAATTGATTGCGCTCAATCACCCGCAGGGCCCGCACCTTGAGTAGGCCCATGGTCAAACTCTCGGCAAAACTATTGCCCAGCCATTGGTCTTCGGCTTTGTCGGTCAAATTGCGAAAGGGCAGAATCACCAAACGCAGGGGTTCTGATGGCTGAACTGCGGCGGGAGTCGCTTGTGCGGCATAAGCAGGGAGAACCAAGGGATTCAACACAAACAGACCACTGCTGAGACAGACAATACCAGAGACGATCCACTGCCGAGACATAGCCCACGCACCCCGTACTATTTTTTTTCAGCATAACATTTCCTTTGCCCGGATCACAGAAAGGGCTGAATAATTCAGGCAAGATCAAGGTTGGAGGACAATCACGATGAACACAACACAAACGTACAAATGGGCCACCTGGGGTGATCTCAATGCTTTTTGGGCCCTGATGCTCGACAACGTGACCAATTTGGTCTTGTTTACCAGTATTTTGGCGGGAGTCTTTGGCTTTCCCCTGGATTTTATTTTTACCAAAATGATCCCCGGCACCTGTTTGGGGGTGATGATTGGCGATGTGGTCTACTCTTGGCTGGCGATCAAATTGGCCCGAGAAACAGGCAATAACAATGTCACTGCCATGCCTTTGGGCTTGGATACACCCTCGACGATCGGCATGGCTTTTGCCGTTTTGGGGCCAGCCTATCTGGCCACTGGCAAAAATGCGGAATTGACTTGGTATATTGGCATGTCGGTGATGGTCTTTATGGGCCTGTTTAAACTGCTTTTTTCGTTCATTGGCGGATGGGTTCAGCGGGTGGTGCCCCAAGCGGGTCTGCTCGGCTCCTTGGCGGGTATCGGCATTGCCCTGCTCGGTTTTTTGCCTCTGGTGGATATTTTTAAAATGCCGATTGTTGGCCTGGTGGCCCTGGGAATTGTACTGTGTTCGGTGGTGGCCAAATTGCCGATGCCCAAAGGGGTGCCGGGGATCTTTGCCGCAGTCGCCATTGGCACCGTGATCTATTATGCCACCGGCCCGGCTGGACTCTTGGGACTGGCCCATTTTAAAGCCCCTCAGTTGAGTATGCATCTCTCTCTGCCCATCCCGTCTTTGGGCTTTATCTATGGGTTTAAAGACGCCATTCCCTATTTGCCCATTGCCTTGCCTTTTGGCCTGTTGACTGTGGTGGGGGGGATCAATGTGACTGAAAGCGCACGGTTGGCGGGAGACCATTACAATACCCGCACCGTCTTACTGACCGAGGCAATAGCCACCTTGGTGGCGGGCATCTTTGGCGGCATGGCCCAGTCCACCCCGTATATTGGTCACCCCGCTTACAAAGCCATGGGAGCCCGTGCGGCTTATACCTTGGCCACTGGTATTTTTATTGGGCTGGGGGGCATTTTGGGCTATACCTCTTCGGTGGTCGATTTGATCCCTGCTCCCGCGGTGGCAGGGATTTTGATCTTTGTCGGCCTGGAAATTGTCTCACAGGCCTACGAAGTGTGCCCCCATCGCCATTTTGCGGCTGTGGGTTTGGCCTGTCTGCCGACCGTCGCCAATTTGGCCATGATTCAAGTCGATAATCTGCAGGGCCAAATGATGGGCGCTTTGCACCAATTGCCTGGGGTCAGTGCCATACTCAAGGCCCACCCCTTGCATTTGCCCCACGAAATGGAAACCTCATTGCAGGCCATTCATATTTTGGGCCACGGTTTTATTTTAACCGGCATGCTTTGGGGCGCCTTTTTGGCCTTTTTGATCGACCGTGAATTGGCCAAAGCCATTTTGGTGCTGGGAGTCACGGCCCTTTTGACCCTCTTTGGGGTGATTCATTCGGTTGTGCCTTCCGGCAGCATTTACCTGCCCTGGCAAGCGGGCTCAGCCATGCCCTATTACTTAACTTTGGCCTATTTGCTGATCGCCGCCTGGGTCTGGTTCTTGAGCAAAACTTTACCCAAAGAAGCATTGCAGCCGCTGACAGACAGTTAAACGGCGCTTGAATATTGCCTCAAAAGATGTTAAATTAAAGTTAAATCTATCTTTTGAGGCTTTTTCATGTCTAAATTCTGGCTGTCAGCTCTGGCTCTGAGTTTGGTTTTGGGGGGTTGCGCTTCGGGTGCCGCCTTTTTAAACAACCGTACCCTTTCACCCCAATTGCAGGCCAACAGTCTGCGCTCTCCCCAAAGCACCCCAGAGTTGATGCTCGAACCGGCCCGCATGGAAGCTTTGGCCTCGGTTTTGACGGGCTTCAAACCCATGCCTGATGGGATCACCATTCCCGAACGGGGCACCACCCAGGGCCGCGATTTGACCCGCAAATTTATTATCTCGGTGCTCGAAAGTTATGGTTATAAACCTGAGCTTCACAATTACCGCAGTTCAGGCAGCAATATTCTCGTACATTTGCCTGCGGAACAGCCCACAGACGAGTTTATCTTGGTTGGGGCCCACATGGACTCCGTGCGCAATGCTGGGGCCGATGACAATAATTCTGGCTCAGTGGCGGTGCTCGAAGCGGCACGGGTGCTCAAAAATCTGCAGGGCCGCAAGGTCAATTTGATCTTTGCCTGGTTCGACGAAGAAGAACTGGGTCTGGTCGGCAGTCGCTTTTTGGCCAAAGAGTACAAAAAACAGGGCAAAAAACTGACCAGCGTTCACACCTTGGACATGGTGGGCTGGGACGGAGACAAAGACCGGGTCGTGGAAATTGAGCAGCCCGATGGCCCACTGTGGGACTATTACCAGATGGTCAACAAGACGCACCAACTCAACCTCAAACTCAGCCGCACAAGTGCGGGTGATACCGATCATGTGGCTTTCCGCAATGAGGGTTTTACCTCGGTGGGCCTCTGTGAAGAGTGGATCGGGGGCGATACCACTCCCCATTACCACCGCCGCACCGATGCCTACACCACCCTCGATTTTGGCTATTTGCACAAGGTCAACCAATTGATGGTTGCCGTGGTCAGTGACTTGGTTCGCGGTGTGCCTGCACCCTTGGTACAGACCCGCATTCCCCATGATCGTTTTCCGACCAAAGCCCGGCCCTTCCATGCCTCCTACGATGATTTTAAGCCTTAAACAGGTGTAAGTTTTGTTGGCATGAGCTATGATAGACTCATCATTCTAGTCACTGTGATGTCATGCTGAAAAATTCGGAAAAATCTATATGCAACCCACCGTTATAATCGGAGATGTACACGGTTGCCTCGACGAGCTTCGCCAACTCTGGTCTCTGCTGCAAGTAAAAAAAGACACACGCATTGTGTTTCTCGGCGATCTCATCGATCGCGGCCCCGACCCCATTGGGGTGCTCGAATTTGTTGAAGAACAAATGTCCCGCTTTCCCCATTTACACCTGCTGATGGGCAATCACGAACTCAGAGCGATCACCCAGTATTACCGGGGTGAAAATCATGGAACGGGTCTCAGTGAGCGCCATATCCATCTCTTGGAAACAGCTCTGCCCTATCTCAGTTTTGAAGGGGGGAAGTTTTTAGCCGTGCATGGTGGGCTCTATCCTGCATTTTGGCGGCAATACGTCGATCTCCCGCCCATTGCCACCCGCGATCTCTGGGATGCCCGGCTGACCCAAGAGATCGAACGCTTTGTCTTCTGCCGCTACGTCAACGCCATGGGTTACCCCATACCCTTGGGCAAACAAAGCCCCGACGATGCCTTTTGGGCCGATATCTATCCTGGCAATTTTGGCACGGTCTTTTTTGGGCACCAAACATTTTTTAATGACCCCGTTCGTTTTCCCCATGCCATCGCTCTGGATCAGGGCTGTGCCTTTGGGGGCGCTTTGACCGCTGCTCGGATCGATGAACAGGCCCAAATTTCGTTTGTGACGGTTCCGGCCCGCAAAACCTATAGCCAATATATTCACTACGGCAATGCCATTGCCGATTATGCCCGCCATCAATTGGAGATTCCCCACCTCTCTTTTGTCTGATTCCGCTATACTGTTCAGCAGAGTCTACTGGAGGTGCATTTTATGTTTGTACAACGCCCCCGGCGCCTGAGGCGCTCCCCTTTGATCCGCAATTTGGTGCGCGAACACCGTTTGCATCAGGCCGATTTGATCTTTCCCCTGTTTATTGATGAAAATCTCGCCGATGGCTCTGAGCCCATTGGTGCCATGCCAGGCATCGTTCGGCACAGTTTAAACTCCCTGCTTTGGGAGCTGGAAGACCTGCAAGAGCTGGGTTTACACAATTTGCTTTTGTTTGGACTGCCCAGCCACAAAGATGCTGTTGCCAGCCAGGCCCACGCCGAAGATGGCATCGTGCAACAGGCCTTGGCCAAAATTCGTTCCCATTTTGGCAGTGCTTTTTACCTGATCACCGATGTCTGCAATTGTGAATACACCGATCATGGCCATTGTGGGATCATTGTTGACCAAGACGTACACAACGACAAAACCCTTGAACTCTTGGCCCGCACGGCGGTTTCCCACGCCCAAGCGGGGGCGGACATGGTCGCCCCTTCGGATATGATGGACGGGCGAGTCGCAATCTTGCGCGACGAACTCGATGAAGCTGGCTTTGAGCAAACGCCCATCATGGCGTATACCTCCAAATTTGCCTCAGCTTATTATGGCCCCTTCCGTGAGGCGGTTGATTCAGCCCCCCAATTCGGCGATCGGCGCTCTTACCAAATGGACCCCGCCAATGGGCGCGAAGCCATGCGCGAAGTGGCTTTGGATTTGGCAGAAGGGGCAGATATTGTCATGGTCAAACCGGGATTGGCGTATCTCGATTTGGTCTGGCAAACGCGTCAAATGTCTGATGTGCCCGTGGCGCTTTACAATGTCTCAGGGGAATACAGCATGGTCAAAGCGGCCGCTGAAAAGGGCTGGGTCAACGAACGCCAAGTTGTGCTTGAAAATTTTTACAGCTTTAAACGCGCCGGGGCAGACATGATTATCTCATACCACAGCAAAGACGTGGCGCGCTGGCTCAAAGAAGACCTGGGCTAATCTGGGCTAATCATCTCTGGATGGAGGTCTGCCAAGCTGGCTTGAATCTCAGGGTCTTCGGGATTGAGGGCCAGGGCTGCTTGCCAGGCTTCGCGGGCCAATTCAGCCTGCTCCAGGGCCTCATAACAGAGCCCCAGGTTGTAGAGCACAGTACTGGCTGCGCCAAAACGCGTCAAGGTCTCTTGGTAAAAGGGAATGGCGTCGGCATAGTGTTCCAAGAGACGGCAGGTCTCGGCCTTTAAAATTGAAAAATTAAACAGGCCAAAATAGTCATCGTTGGGGCTGTTTAAAATGTCCCAGGCTTGCAGGTATTTTTCCTGTTGAAGCAGATTTACACTTTGTAAGTAGAGCAGGGTCGCATCGTTGGGCCGCAGACGCAGGGCGCGGGTCAAGCAGCGTGTGGCACGCTCATGTTCGCCCAATTTGAGAAATTGATGGCCCGCTTCCAACCAGGCATGGCTCTCTTCGTTGGCGTTGTTTTCGATAAAAGCCTGGGCAAAAACCTGGGCAAAAGTCGGAGCTGGCGCCAAGTTGCGATTGGCCCAGAGTGTCTGCAGGGCATAGACCGGATCTGTGCTACGCAGACATTCAAAGCCCCGAGACGTTAAGAGGGCTGCCAAAAGGGGGAAATTAACAGGATGGGAGAGACTGTCCCCGTGATGGGAGGCATCCTCGTGGTGCATGCCCTGCATCCAATCGCTATCGGCATACCCTTTGTCTGAGATCAGCAGGCAGGCGTTTTCTGCCAGAGCGGGCAACAGGGCATCGATCAGGTCCAGGGCTGCCAATGGGTAGCTGACCGTGGCCAACGGCAGATCCTGCGTGAGTTGACTCAAAGCGGCTTGACTGCGCGGATCTTTACAGACGTCTTTCACTGCAATGGCTTCCAGACCATCACGCCGGTAAACAGACAAATCGTGTTTCAACCAGATCTGCAAGAAGGGGCTGAGCAAAAGCGCATCGAGCGAAGCGATTAACCCCTCAGGTGAAGCCTCTGGGGCGATTGCCTCAGCATCTCGCAAGGCTTGGTACAGATCGTTGCTGAGTTTGTTTTGCAGCCAGCCGCGCAATTCTGTTTCGGCTGGGAGGGCCTGGAATAGAGCCAGGTTCAATTCCCTGGCCCATTTTGCTTGGCAGGCTTGCAGGGCTTGAAAAAATCGCCATTGGGGATGATCTTCACTTAAATGTTCCAGCCAATCGCGCTGATTCAGAGCTTGCTGCCATTTCTCGACAAAGAGCTGCAAGCGTATGGGGTCTGCCAAGTCCAGCTCGCGTTGAACCGTCTTTTGGTACCAAGCTTGGGGCTGTTTGTATAAAACGGCGGTGGGCAAGGTGCTGAAATGGTAATTGGCAATCAGGGCATGAAAAAAGCCCGACTCCAAAGGGGTGGGTTCGCCATTTAAAGGTGTAATGCTTGAAGGGGCCAGGGCATCAAAAAGGCAGAGCTGGAGTTTCCCCTGTTTTTGCCAAGCCTGTACCACGGGCTGCTGAGCCAAATAGGTCAGGGTGCCTTCGGAGAGGTCGGTCAGCCAATATTCCAACTTGGGCAGTTCTGCGTTTATTTCGGGGTGCAGATCTCGGTCCAGACTTTCGAGTAAATGCAAGGCATAAAGCCCCAAGCCCGCTCCCAGTTCCAAAATGCGAAAGGGCTGATCCGGTGAGTGGCGCTGCATGAGCACCTTCAGACATTGGGCCGATTGGGCTGTAAAACAGGGGTTGGAGGTGATATTGTAAGGCACTTCCTGTTTGAGAAATACGTCGGCCCCCGACTGCAAATAATAATTGCGGTGTATCTCCCAGTCGGGAGCCGATTGCCAAGCCACCGCTGGGCTAAGTATGATGCGCATGAATTCTTTTCTAGGTCAGTTTATTTGTCTTTGCCTTTGCCTTGGGCAGCGTTTTCACTGCCATTGGTGTTGCCATTGGTGTTGCCATTGGTGTTGGCGTTGGCGTTGGCGTTGGCGTTGCCATTGGTGTTGGTGTTGCCATTGGTGTTGGCGTTGGCGTTGCCATTGGTGTTGGCGTTGGCTTTGCCATTGGTGTTGCCATTGGTGTTGGCATTGCTGCTGGCATTACTGCTGGCATTGCTGTTATGGGTGTTTAAAGCTTCAGTGATGAGTGAGTCAACTTCTAGGATATCCTTGGCTTTTGCTGAATTGTTTCCTTTTTTTAGGATTTCAGCCTCGATTTTTTTCTCCAGGCTTTCTTGGTTTGGCAGATTGTCAATGGATTGAATTTCTGCACTGCTCAATTCAGCTAATTTTTTCCCTTTTTGTTTGGCCGTTTTACGCAGTAAAAGGGCTCTAACTGTGCTTTTTAGATTGGTGGGTTCAGACAAGCGATAGGTTTTTCCCCCTTCTAAGCTGGGCAGAAAATGCGACAAGTACAAACCACTTTGAACTGAGGAAATTTCTAAAATTTGGTTGCTGCCATTGGGGGCTTCAGGCACCTGATAACTGATGCGAATCCCTTCTGGCAAGATCTCTTCTTTGAGAATTTCCAGATGGACTTCGGCTTCTCCCAAGCTGGCCCGCAAATCTGTCAAGCTGTGAACATAGGTTCCCTGGGCCACATGAGCCAAGGTTTGAAAGCTTGAAGTACGGATGCTTTCAGAAGACAACCATTGGTTAACCAAAATGCCAGGAATTTCGATCACCCCTTCGATGATATTGCGATCGCCTTTGCTGCCAGGCCTTAAATCCAAGTTTGGTAAAGGATTTGGGGTATTTAAAATACTCGACATTGCTCGGGAAGGGGATTGGACATTCGCAACCGTGGGTATTGTGCAGGCTGTTAACCCCAAGCTATTTAAGAGCAAGATACAAATGGTCTGTTTTTTCATAGCTCTAGCTTCCATATTTTTTCATAAGATTCATAAATTCAACTTTTCTCTCTTGTCGCAGCACGTCTAAATCTGGGTCTACCAGAGCTTCTGTTCGACTGGGATTCTGTGGGTCTTCATTTCTTAAAACAATTTCGAGGGACTTTAAGGCCAGATCTAACTGTGATTTTTTTTCTTTTGCGCTGAGTTTGGCTTCCTGAAACCGCAGACAAAAATAACTGGCTTTTAAATAGTGCACCAACCAAAAATCGGGAATACAGGCTTCGACCACACTCAAATGCAACCAAGCCGATTCATAATCGTGGCTTTTGGCCAAAGCCAGAGCCCAAAAAGAAGTGCTGTGTAATAAGTGGGTCGCTCCCAAATTGTGTTTATCTGGGGAACAAATTACCTTTTTAAAATTGCTCGCAGATTCTTTCCAGAGTGGACTCGGAGAGATCTCATTGTCAAGGGTGGCCAAGCTATAACAGACGCGGGCATATTCATCCAAAATATACACATCTTCAGGGCTGGCTTTCAGGGCTTGGTGAAAACATTTCTTGGCTTCGGTGAGCGTCTCCCAAGCATTTTTACTCAAGCCAGATACCGTCTGATCCGGGGGGATCTGACCATGATTGAGTTGGTCCAATTGGGATTCACCTTTGAGAAAGTAAATCACCCCCAAACTGAGCAATAAATCTGGCAACGCCAGTGTTTGGGGCTCTGCTCTTTTGGCCATTTTGAAATAATCCAAAGCTGAGCGTTGGTATTCAATCGCTGTGTCAAACTGGCCTTTGGCCAATTCCAGCGCAGCCAACAGGGCCTGGAGCTGAACCTGATCATCAAAGGTTTGGATCCCTTTTTGGATTCGCACCTCAGCATCCGCAAAGCGGCCTGAACGGATCAGAACCATCACCAGCGAGATGAAAAATTTAAAATTATCGGGCTCGGCTTCCAACGCCTCTTGATACAATTTGATCAAATCGGCTTTGCCCATAAACGAGCGGTAGTGAAGCGGTGCAAAACCCGCCAATAATAACAGCTCGTCACGCTCTTGTTGTGAACTTTCAATTAAGAGCGAATTCACCAGACGCAGCATCACATCACGGGCGGGCTTGCGTTGTCCCGCCTCCATTTTACAAATATAAGCTGCTGAAATACCTGTTAGATCCGCAAGTGTTTTCATGGAGTAACCCTGTTTCTTGCGCAGGTAGGTCAGTCTCTCTCCCAAAGTCTGTGTACTTGTTGTCAAA
The DNA here is from genome assembly GCA_051715345.1 of Candidatus Blackallbacteria bacterium. GTDB lineage: Bacteria > Cyanobacteriota > Sericytochromatia > UBA7694 > UBA7694. The sequence continues at coordinate 20,937 of JBPXJQ010000054.1, read as the reverse complement.
ATAAACCCCTCATTCGAGATTCTCTCTCAAAGTGCCAAACACGTCTCGAATATCGTCAGAAGCTTTACGGATATTATACTTAATCCATTCCCATTAAATTCAGATCCCAAACAAAAAACATATAATACTTAAATCACTCATTGACAAATTGTCAATGAACCAATTAGAATGAACTTAAGGTTCCTGAAGTTCACGCCTGAACTTTCAAGAGCCGAGATATTGGTCTTTTTACCCGAAACGGTTTAATACCCTAAATATCTGGATTACACCCTATTCCTCCCCCTGGAGGAATTTTTTTTGCTCATTTTTGGGGTTGGCGAGATCCCGGTCGAAAAAAGAGAGACTTAAGTTGACAACAAGGCCTCTGCCATACTCGCTTCAAAGGGCATTCCCAGTTTTTGGGCCAGTTTGATACTTTTACGCAAATGCCCTTTGGCTGCACTGGCATGCCCTTGGATTTGGGCCATCTTGCCATGATAAAACTCCAGCCTGGGTGCTGCCACGGGAAAGCGGTGGGCAAAATCCTGAAAATTTTGTTTGAGCTGAAGCAAGTCGAGCGGATAATGGGGAGATTGGCCTTGGCTTTGACAGAGCAATAAATAGTCCATCTCTGCGCTGAAAATTTCAACTTCAAAGGCCGAAATGGCCTCTTGGCTGCTCTCTTGCAATTGTGCTAATTCCTCTGCCAAACGGTGAGCCTGCCCCAAATCGCCGGTCTCAACAGCCAATTGTAACAGCAGGGCCTGGGGCCTGACCCGCAAACGGCCACCGAGGGATTCTGCCAATTGTCTGGCCTGTTTACTCAGTGTTAATGCGGTTTGAAAACGGCCATGGGCGAGGTGGATTTTGGCCTGGGCTTCCAAGGCCCGGGCTTCTAACTCGCGATCACCCCGATTGCGGGCCAATTGGGAAGATTGTTGCGACAATTCCAAGGCCCTTTCGTGTTGGCCTTGAAAATAGCGTACCAGGGCCAGAAGGCCCATGCTCTCGTTGCAATGACGCATATCCCTTTGGCGCCTGTAAAGCTCCATCGATTGAAACAGGCCGCTTTCAGCCTGTTCCCATTGGGCCATGCCGATGCTATACAGACCTGTCAATTGCAGTACCCAAGCCCGGCTCGAAAGATCGTCGAGATTGTCGGCCTGTTGTAAGGCTTTGCGGGCATAAAACTCGGCCACAGAGCGCTGTCCGAGAGCGCCACAGATCAGGGTAATATTCGCGTAGGCCCTTGCCAATTGCGGAGAAGGCCCCGCTTCTTCGCAGAGATTGAGAATGCGCAGAGCATTGTGCAGACCCAGGGATTTTTCGCCATTGAGATAATAGATTTGACCCAGCCGCTCACAGGTTTGGGCCGCTGTCAAAAGTCGCCGTTTTTCGTCGGGGTCAATCCAAACTTGGCCTGAACGCAAGCGGTGTTTGACCTGGGTCATGATTTGCGGCAGGAGTTGGCGTGTGGCTATTTCTGCGGGTGGGGGCGGGAAACCGGATAATTCCAAGGCCTTTTCCAGTTGCGCTTGACTCTGTGCCATTTGGCCCAGACCATAATGGGCCTCTCCCAAAGCCTGGTGAATCGCCGCCACTTTTTCAGCAAGCAAATGATCAGGGGCCTGTTTGAGGCTTTGTGAGAGAAAATAATTGGCCTCCTTGTAAAGGCCATCTTCGAGGGCTGTGAGCCCCGCCAGATAGAGATAATGGCTGGATTTTTCGGCCACACGGGCGGCCTGCCAGTGGTGGGCCAGGAGGGTTGTGTGGTCTTCCATTTCGTCTGCAAATTCTTTTTCAAACCAACAGGCCACCTGTTGGTGGATATCCCGGCGCTGCTCAGAGAGCATCAAACTGTAAATCGCTTGGTGGGTTAAATTATGCCTGAAGACATACGACAAACTGGGAAAGACCCCCACCAATTCAATCAGGTTCATATGCTCCAGCGCGCTCAGGGCATCGAGCAGACCTTCGCGATCCTGTTCAACGGGGTAGATATCGTAAAGGGCTTTAAAGTCAAATTGACGGCCCATGACACTGGCAATTTTGAGCCCGAGTTGCTGGGGCGGGGAGAGGCGATCAATACGGCTGACGATAACCCCTTCAATCGAAGTTGGCAATTGCAGTTTTTGTAATTCTTCAGGGCTCACCGTCAATTGACAATGCCCCTGGACGATATTTAAATGGCCGCTTTCGCGCAGGCTCAGGGCCAGTTCCTGACTAAAAAAGGGATGTCCTTCGGCCCGTGAAGAAATCAAGCCGATCATCTCAGGGGGCACATGGGAAACACCCAATTTACTGGCCACCAGTGATTGAATTTCACTGGGGCTCATGCGTCCGAGCAAGAGGGTTTCCGAAAGGGGGGAGGCTTTGAGTTCTTCCCAGGACTTGCGGCAAGAGTCGGAAAGCTGTGCGCCAGCCATCGTGATGGGACGGGTCACCAAGAGGGTCATCAGACCTGGCACTTCGTAGCGAATCTGCTCGACCAAGCGCCAGGAGAGGGCGTCGAGCCACTGGGCGTTGTCAATCACAATCAGCAGGGGTTCGACACTGACCGCATCCTGCAAAATAGCGGTCATCACATCCAGGGTGTTCTGGGCCCGCGCCTCGCCGCGAAAGGGCAGAGTGACTGCGTTGTCTGGAATTTCAATATCCAGAACGGGGCCCAGCAGTGGAATGAGTTCTTGCAAATGGGGGTAAAAACTCATGCGGTTGCGCAATTCTTCCAGCCGTTGGCGGGTGGGCAAATTGGGAGTCAGACCCAGCAATTGGAGGAAAATTTTATTCCAGGCAAACCAGGGGGTATAGAGATAGAGATCATCGGCTTCGCTCAACAGCACCGAGCCACCGAGACGGGTGGCTTCTGTCTGAACATGCCGCACCAGGGTGGTTTTTCCCAAACCGGCCTCGCCCTCTAAAAAGACCCGTTTGGAATGGTGTTGTTCGCGCACGGCTTGAATAAATTCGAGCAGTTTTTGGGTCTCTTCGGCCCGGCCAATCTGGGCGTCAAAATGCAAGTGGGTGGTCAGGGCAGATTTGGGCGCAAAGACTTCCAAGGTCGTGTTTTTGCCCTTGAGTTGTACTGGCGTCAGTGTTTCATACTCAAACTGAGTTTGGGTCATCATCCAGGTTTGGCGGTCGCAGACAATCGGCTGGCCCGTTACTTTCATCAAGCGCGCGGCGGTATTGACTGTATCACCGAGCAAGGTATACTCCCGGCGCCAATCGGAGCCCACCTCGCCACAAAAAACACGGCCGCTGGTGATGCCCATTGAAGCCGTGAGGGCATAGCCTTCCAAGGTGCTTTGCAATTCCAAAGAAGTGGTGACAGCGCGTTGAGCGTTGTTTTCGTGTGAGGCCGGTGGCAGGCCAAAAACCGCCAACAGTGAGAGACCTTTTTCATCGAGGTTGAGTTTATTGACCGTGCCACCGTGAAAGGAAATCCGCTCTTGGATCAGCGAGAGCCACCGTGGCAATTGCTCTGATGTGAGCGCAGGTAAAAGCAAAAACAAGACCGAGACCTGTCGCAACTCAGCCAGCCAGTTTTGTTGTCCGGCAGCCAGGCGAAAGCGCACGACTTCGGGCAAATAGTTCAGCAGCCAGGCCTCGGGCAGTTGAGGCTCTTCGAAATAGGTGGTTTCGGTACGGGGCAATACGGGCAATTCGTGTAAAACGGCACTTTCATCATCAATCGGAAAAAGCAGGGTGCCATTGGGGCACCAGCGGCCGGCTTGGTTGCCCAGCACAATTTGACTCGGTTCGGCTTTGCCTTCGGCATGAAAGGCGCCAGAGACCGCGGGGCCAGAGAGAATCACTTCCCAGTGCTGGTGGCGGTTTTGCAAATGCAAAAACAGCAGGTCCCCCCAATCGAGCCCGATGCGAATATGCAGGGGCACAGGGGTTTTGCTGCGCAACTCTTCGCTAAAGGCCTGCATTTCTTTGGCACAGGCAGTGGCGCGGTAAATCAGGGACTGGGTCGATTCGGGCACCAGCGAACGGCTCCAGACGGCCAAAAGGGCATCCCCGGCAAATTTGATTACATCCCCGTCCCAGCGACGGATGCATTCCAACAGACCCCCAAAAAACAGATTGAGGGTGCTGCTGAGAACCTCAATGCCTTCGCCGCCCTCTTCACTGAGTTTTTCAGTCAGACGGGTAAAACCGGAAATATCCGCGAAGAGAACCACGCCCTGATCGCTCCAGAGAAAAGGCAGCTGATCGGGGCCACGGCTCAGGCGTTGTCTGACAACGCGCGGGACATAACCGGCCAGTGGCGATACAGGTGATACAAGGGCTGTTTGCATAGTTTTGCTTAGATTTTGAATATTTTAATTGTAACCAATTTGTCTGTGCTTCGCGCGGTTTTTTGGGGGCGATCGCATTTGGCTTGGGTAAATTTTGCCGAAAAAAATTAAGAAAAGTTTAAGTTTTTGAGTTCTTCACCCTCGTCATTTGTGGGTGAATTCGGGTAAACTGAAGAACGGTGCAGATCTTAATCTGCGCCAAACACGTTCGGAAAGGTTACTACATGAGTCGTTATACTGGTCCCAAAGAGCGGATCTCCCGGGCTCTGGGCCTCAACCTGTTTCTCAAAGGCAAACGCTATGAAGCAGGCAAGAGCGCCTTCCACAAAGGTCGGGGTCGTCCCGGACAGCATGGTCAAAACCGCATTAAAATGTCGGAATATGGCCTGCGTCTGAAAGAAAAACAAAAACTGCGTTTTTTGTATGGCATGTCGGAAAAACAGTTCCGCAGCTATTACGAAGCCGCAAACCAGAGCAAAGGCAGCACCGATGAGCGCTTCCTGCAATTGCTCGAAACCCGTCTCGACAACGTGGTTTATCGTTTAAAATTTGCCACCACCCGTGCCCAAGCCCGCCAATTTGTGGGTCATGGTCATATCATGGTCAATGGCAAAAAAGTGGACATCGCCTCTTATCACGTCAAAGCCAACGACAAGATCGAAGTGCTGGAATCCAGCAAAACCTTCGTTCGCAATGCTGTCGAAGGATTTGTCGGCGAAGTGGTGCCCGAATGGCTGACTGCAGACACCGAGAATCTCAAAGGTGAAGTCGTGCGCATTCCCCTCAACGATCAAATTGACACGGGCAAACTGATCCAAGTCAACCTGATCATCGAGTTTTATTCCAAATAAGCCTCTACAAGCTTGGTGCGATGGGGTTCTGCCCCATGCCTGTGTGCTGATCTTTACAGATCAGGCATCATGCGCGAGATACCCTCCAGAACGCTCTGGAGGGTTCTTTGTTTTGAAGGGGTTTCAGGTTAAAATAGAGTCGCAACCGAGGTGATTATGTCGATTGATTATGCCTATCTTGAAAAAACCGAGCAGTACACGACCAGCGGATCCGATCCCTACCAGCTCAGCCCAGAAATTGCCCGTTGGATCGCCCATGAACTGGAAAAACGGGTCGAGATACTCTACGAAAAGCAGCCCGAACATTTGGAGCAGGAACATTTGTTGGAGGTCTACCGCACCTTGCGTACGCATATGCACCTCCCGGTTTTTGTGATTGGCTACCGCGAAGAAGAGCATACCGTCCTGCTAGAAGCTTGGCATTTTGCCATTCGTCCCCCTTCCAATAGCGAAGTCGGGGTACAATTTGTGCTCGATCGCGTGCCTTTACACCTGTTTAAAGATGGGGCGGCTCCCCGTGCCTGAACTCACTCCCGATTCAACTTCCCTCCCCCCCAAACCTGTCAAAAAAACGCTGAAAAATGTCTGGTTTGGTGGACTGGGCTTGCTTTCTTTGCTGTATATCCTCAATCCGGGGGCCGGGATTTTCGAGCTGATCCCCGACAATCTGCCGCTGCTGGGCAACCTCGACGAAGCCACTGCAGTGGCGCTGCTCTTGGCCTCGCTGCGCTATTATGGGCTGGACCTCACCGGCTGGGTGCCCTGGTTTAAAGCGGGCAAGACACCGCCCAAATAGCGACTGAGGGCTTAAATTCGCTCGAAGAGCATCACACCATTCCAGAAAGTGGGGTGGGCATCTGAGGCCGTTTGAATATCCAAAAGCATTTCGTATTGTCCGGGTCTTTGCTTTAAAAAATCCAAAGTGGCTTGGCGCGGTTCGGGCCAATTGGTATCGTCAACCAAGACCCGGCTGCCGCTGAGCAGATAGGGTTCGGCCAGCTCCAGTGCTCGCAATTGGTGTTCGTAGGCATGATCGCCATCATAAAAATAAAAGCCGATGGGCCCCCGTTGAAGTTCGGCAAAATAACGCTGGTAATCGAGCTCGAAAAAACGCGTTTGTGGGCCCGCAAAACGATTGAGATTGCGTTTGAGGGTCTGTTTTGAAGCCTCAGTGCCATGGCTAAAATTGTCGACACCGACAGCCGGTCGGCCGCCATTGCCTAACAGACCTGCACAGAGTGACAGGCCCTGCCAGACCCCAATATTGAGGAACATGCTGCTGGGGGGCATCTTCTCAACGCCCTGTTGAATCAGGGCCAAAATGGCCAAACTGGACATGCCCTTGAGGTTGAGCAATTTGCTGAGCTGTTTCAGCAGGGAGGGATCGGGCAGCATCAAGTTGTGCATTTGAAAATCTGCAGGCAGGTGGGTTGGCACAGGCTGATCAGGCTGTAAGTCGCGAAAATGCAGGGCCTGAACAAAGGCTTTGTAATTCATGCAAAAAGGCCTTTTCAAAGTTTGGGGTCTCCCGTTTATGCTACCACAGCTGCAGACGACAGCATTAAGGATGACACAATGCTTTGGTCTGCTTATACTTATCTTATAAAGGTCTCAGAGAGCATATGAGGTGTTCAAATGCCGACACTGTTAACTTTTCAGCGTTGGAGTTATGTCATTATCAGTACGGCTTTGGCCTTGTTAATTCTGGCTTCTTTTGGGGTGGAAAAAACGATTCGTCAGCAATTGCAAGCCGATGTGCGGCTGGCTTTGGAATCGGTTCTAAAAGCGGAAACACGGGGTGTGCGGGCCTGGTACAGTCAACAGCAATTGCTGGCAGAGACCCTGGCCAAAGATCCCCTGATCAAAAGTGCGTTGATGCCAGGCTCACAGGTCCCTGAAAAAGAGTTAAAATCATGGCTGCATCAAACACCTTATCTGGATTTTGTCTTGGCAACCACAGAGGGGCAGATTTTGCGTTCCAGCCAAATGCTGGCCAGACAAGCCTGGACTTCTGTCCCCATTCAGGCCAGTCAACACGTCTCTAAGGGCAAAAGCCGGCTGATTGAAACCTTTGTCAAAATTCAGGACAAAGATGAAACTCAATTGGCCATGCTCACGCCCGTTTTGAACAAGGGCCAAGTACTGGGACTTTTATTGCTCAGATTGAATCCGCAAAAAAGTTTTCCCTCTTTACTCCAAGGCGATTTTTGGGGGAAAAGCGCCGAAACCTATCTGATTGATCTGCATGGCGTGATGCTCACCCCTTCCCGTTTTGAAAGCCAGTTAAAGTCTATGCAGCTCTTGGCCCCAGGGCAGTCCAGTGCTCTGCATTTAAAAGTACGCAATCCAGAGGTGAATTTGCTTGAAAATCCCCAACGAAAGCCCCAGGAGAAACAGGCCCTCACGCCCATGGCAAATGATTTGATTGCCAGGCGTTCTGGTACGCGTTTGCACCCCTATCTCGATTATCGGGGCGTTCCTGTGATTGGCTCATGGCACTGGGATGCTGAGCTGGATCTGGGCATCGTAACAGAAATTGACGCCGATGAAGCGTTTAAGAGCCTGTACCAGACCGAATGGCTGCTCTATGGCTTTACCTTTTTTGCGGTTTGTTTGCTGCTGGGGCTGAGCCATGCTTTTTACACCAATCACCAGCGTCTGGAAAAAATGGCCCTGCTGCTGCAAAAGCGGGAAGCGCATTTTCACTCTATTTTTGACAATGCCCAAGACGCCACCTTGATTTTAGAAGGTGAGGTCATTCAAGACTGTAACCCTGCAGCGCTGCGCATGTTTGGGTATACCAAAAAGGACTTGTTGGGTTTGGCCTGGCATGCCATTTCGCCCCTGTATCAGCCTGCGGGGCAGGTTTCGATGACAGATTCGCGGGGGCGTTTGCTGGAGGCCGTCTCAGGCAAAAAATTGCGTTTTGACTGGCGTTTTGAAAACAGTCAGGGTGAACAGTTTAACGCAGATGTGCGACTCAATCCTTTGCAAATGGGGGAATTGTATTATTGTCAGGCCACCATTCGTGAGCGACTGGCTGAACCGGCATAAACATCCAGGTCCCCCAAATGAAAGGATTTTTCTTTGCCTGATTTTAGCAAGCGCCGGGGATTTTCCCGCTAAAATAGAATCAGTCTCCGTAATTAAGAGGTAAAGCATGGATGTGATGACGGGCTTGGCATTTCAATCTGCTGGGCCACGTTTTTTGAGTCAGGTCAATCAACCCCATCACGCCAAGAACCCTTTTACTGAGGGTGTTTCCCCGTCTGTAGCGAAGGCCCAAACTGGATTAAACAGCTTTACTCAGGATTCAACTGACTTCAAGGCCCGCCAGACCCCGACGGTGGTCGCCCTGATAGACCAGCCAGTAGATACGCCCAAAATTACCGTCGGAACCAAGGTGCTGATCCTCGGGGACTCACAAACGGTCGGCCCCTATGGCAAGAGCATTGATGAGTTGGCCCGGGCAACGGGGGCCACTGTGTCTACCCATGCCAGTTGGGGCGCATCGCCCTATTGGTTTTTTAATGGCAATGAAACTTACAAATACTGGACCCGCGATACTGTCGGCCAAGAAGAGACCCGAATGCAAACGGGTACACCTCTGCTCAAGGATTTGTTGGCCGCAGTCCAGCCCGATGTGGTTGTGGTGACGATGGGGGGAAATATGATCGCGGGCAATGCCAGCCAAGGAGAGGTGACTCAGCAGGTCAGTCAAATTGGCAATGCCGTCTCCGCAAGTGGTGCGCATTTGATCTGGGTGGGCCCGCCCAAATACGACCCCCAGAAAAGAAGCCCGGAAGTGGTGGCGCAGTTTTATCAGAAACTTGGGAATATTGTGCCTGAATTTGGCACCCTGATAGATTCTCGGCCCCATATTGAAGCCTATGCAGGCAGCGATGGTCTGCATTATACAGGCACAAAAGGGGAAAAAATCGCGCGTGAGTGGGCCAAGGGTGTCTTTCAGGAAATCCAGAAACTGGATTAGCCCCTTTTGCCTGCTGGGCAGAATGCCTGCGCTTTCTGATCAGCCTGTATACTGCCTCTATCCTGACACAAGGTGAATACCCCCCATGATGCGCGAAGAACTCACTCTGATCTCTATGGCCTGTCGCTTTCCCGGTGCATCCAGCACCCAGGATTTTTGGGAAAATCTCAAACAGGGCAAAGATCAGTTAAGTGAAATTCCCCCTTCGCGCTGGGATGCCCAACGCTATTATGATCCCCGACCCGGTGTCAGCGGGAAATGTGCGACCACCAAAGGCTATTTTTTGGCTGATATACGCCAGTTTGATCCTGGTTTTTTTAAGGTTTTGCCTGAAGATGCAGAGGTGATGGATCCCCAGCAGCGGATCTTGCTGGAGCTTTGTTATGAGGCCTTTGTGTCTGCAGGGTATCAGCGTGAGCAGCTTTCGGGTCAAAAAGTGGGGGTCTTTATGGGGATCACCAAGTCCGATTACCAGAACAATATTGCCGAAGCCCTGGCCCGGCAGGAGTTGACGCAAAAAACCGTGGTCACGGGAATCCTTGAAAACCTGATTGCCGCTCGCATTTCCCATTATTTTGACCTGACAGGCCCTGCCCTGACGATAGATACCGCCTGTTCCTCCAGTTTGGTGGCCCTGCATCTGGCCAAAGAAAGCATTTTAGCGGGCGATTGTGAAATGGCATTGGTGGGGGGAATCAATCTCAACTTAAATGTGCCCGCCTTTTTGGGCATGTCTGCCGCTCAGGCCCTCTCACCGGGAGATCATTTCCACGTCTTTGATCAGCGGGCCAATGGCTTTTTTATGGGGGAAGGCGGTGCTGTGGTTTTGCTCAAAAAGCGCAGTCAGGCTTTGGCAGATCAAGACAGGATATTGGCCGTCTTGGCGGGCAGCGCGGTCAACAATGATGGCCGCAGTATTTCACCCATGGCGCCGCGCAGCAGCACCCAACAGGCGGTCCTGCTCAAAGCCTGTGAAGATGCTCAGATAACCCCCGCAGAGATCACCCTGATCGAGGCCCACGGCACGGGCACCCAACTCGGAGATGCCGTTGAAGCCCAAACCCTGAACGCCATTTTCTCAGGGATCAGTCCCAAGCCTGTGCTGAGCTCGGTCAAACCAAATATTGGCCACCTCTTAAGTGCAGCGGGCATGGGCAGCCTGATTAAGGTGCTGCTCTGTTTTCAGCACCGTCAGATTCCGCCTCTGCTGCACTACGCCCAGCCCCGCAAAGAACTGCAATTGGAAACCCAGGGCTTTTGCTTGAATCAAAACCTGCTTGAAATCCCTGCAGGGCAGCCGATGGTGGCCGGGATCAACGGCTTTGGTTTTGGCGGAACCAATGCGCATATTCTGCTCAGGGCTGAAAGTCAGGAACCGCCTCAGCCCGACTTTCAACAGCTGCTACCCGCTTATCAGAAGCGGGAATTTTGGGTGGGTCTCAAAGAGCGCCGTGCGACAGAATCAGCTCCAGAGCCAGAACCAGAACCAGAGCCAGAACCAGAACTGCGGGTCTTTGAATCCCGCTGGTTTGCCCGAGAACTGCCCGGAGCCGTCACGGCCAGCGTGCCAACAGATTCCCTGCTGCTCCTGACAGATCCCTTGCTGAATGACGTACAAAAACAGCTGGTTGACCACTTGGCTCAAGCTGGCCAGCCCTGTCTCTGTCTGCAAAGCGGGGCTGAATTAGAGCGTCAGCTGAGCAATGGGCCCTTTCTTTCAGGCCCCGATGAGTATCAGCTGGTTCTGTGTTTGCCACTCAGTGCCCAGGCCCTCTACAGCTTTTTGCAGACCCTGGCCAAATCTCCACAGCTGGCCCGCTGCAAACGTTTCACCGTTGTCACCCAGGGCGCTTTCCCGCATGGCTGTGTACCGGGAACCGAAACATTCGTCCCGTTTCTCAATTCGGGTTTGCTCTGGGCAGCGGCCTCCGAACTCAATTTGCCCGTGTTACAAGTGGATTTGCATCCCGGCGAAATCGGCCCACAACTCGGAGATCTGGCCCTGTGGCTGCTCAATCCACAGCTCCAGCAAGCGAGCCAAGCCCAAACAACAACACAGCTCGCACTGCGGGAGAGCCGTGTTTGGCAACGCAGCCAACGCCAAGTCAGTCTCCAGACGGAGCCCCCACTGCCTTCGCGGATCCGGGCAAACGGGGTTTATTTGATCACGGGCGGCGCCTCTGGCATTGGCGCCCTGATTGCCGAAAGTCTGGTGGCGCAACAGACCATGCTCCAGGTGATTGTGGTCGGTCGCCGTGAAGCGTCTGAGGTGCCTGGTTTTGCGGAGCTGCAAGCGCGAATCCAGGCCCAGGGCTCCGAACTTCATTATTACCGGGTGGATATGGGGCAGCCAGCAGAGGTCAGGGTTCTGTGCCAACAGATTCTGCGCAAATATGCAGGTCTCAACGGCGTGGTACATGCCGCCGGACAGGGGGTACCCAAAGACCTGCGCCGCAGTGCTTATCAGGAACGGCAGGCAGGAATGGCGCCAAAAGTTGAGGGTTTGATCGCGCTGCGCGAATCGCTCTTGGCACTCGGCCTGTCTCCCGATTTCTTTGTGGCATTTTCTTCGCTGTCAGCGGCATTGCCAGGGTTTGGCCGGGGGCTGATTGACTATGTGGCCGCCAACCAGTTTATGGATCTCTATGCAAGTGCTGTCTCCCGGTCTGCTTTGCCGATTCAGGTGATTCAATGGGGGCCCTGGCAAGGGACGGGAATGGCCTCCCATCCGGCTTTGTTAAAACAATTGGCAGACCAAGGCATCTATGCCCTGAGCCCGGCGGAAGGCATTTCCGCCTTTCATGCGTTTATTAACGGGGGATTTGAGCAGGCCCTGATATTTAAAACCCCACACTCACTCAAAGCCCTCTCTGAGCGTTTGGCCCATTTACCCAGACCTGCTCTCGAATCGCCAGAAGCCAGCCCCAGTCTGGATTTTCAAGCCGCCCCTGCTGCCCCCGAAAACCCTCCCCAGCAGCAACCCCAGAATCAAACCCAGAGTCAAACCCAGGCAGACTTAGAACAGCGCCTGCGGCATTTGATCCAGGACATCTTGGCGGAATCGGGTGAAGCGCGAGAGATTGGCCCCGAAGACAACTTAATGGATCTGGGCATCGATTCATTGATTGCGATCGATCTTACCCAAACGCTGGAAGACTGGGGTTTTCAGGAGCTGCCGTTTGAGCTTTTCTTTGAGCAGCAAAATATTCGGGAGTTGGCCCGCTATTTATTGGGCCGCAGTCCGAATTTGAGCGAAAGCCCCCCCGCCCCTCCCCCGCCTGAGAGCGTTGACCACCCACTCTCACCGATTCAAACGTCTTTTTTTGTCGCGCAGACCCTGTATGAACGCCCCAATTATTCGTATTTTAGACTCTCTTTAAGCAGATTATTGGATCCCCCACTTCTGGAGCAGGCCCTTTGGGATCTGCTCGAACAACACAGCCAATTGCGTGCAATTTTTCAGCAAGCTGTCGATGCTTCAGGCCTCCACCTGAGCTATCAGATTGTGAGCCGAGCGCAGCTGGAGGCAGAACTGCAAACACGACCAAACCCCTCTTTGCTGCTGGAGATCTCGCCAGAATTGCCCTTGGCTGAATATGAAGCGGCCTTTGTCAATCAGCTCTTTGACCTGAGCCTGGCCCCCCTGTTTCGGATCGGCCTGCAACAGAGTGCCCAGGGCAGCCATTTGCTGCTGCTTTTCCATCATATTGTCTTTGATGGCATCAGCATGAAAAATTTCCTTCAGGGGCTGTGGGCGCGCTACCGAGGGCTGGAAACCCACACCCCTTATCTGTCTCCCCCGTTGGCTTTGAACTACGAAGATTATGTGCAAACGCTCCAACGGTACCGCGAGAGTGAGGCCTTTCGAGCGGCCCTGCTGGCCAGTTCTGAATACCTCCAAAGCAAACCCTTGAAAGCACTGACCTTTCAGCCATTTTTGTTTGAACTGGCAGAGCGCTATGCCAGATTGGGCTCTGTGCCGGCCCAAAGCCAACAGCACCGATTGCCCCAGGCCTGTAGCGCGGCCCTGAGCCAAAAGGCCCAAACGAGCCAAACCCCCTTGCAAATGCTCTACCTCAGCGCCTTTTTTAAGGCTTTGAGCCAGTGGACAGGCCAGTCTCAGCTCTGGGTGCAGGTCGCCAGTGCAGGCCGACACTGGCCGCTGGCAGAGATTCACAGCCTGATTGGCAGCTTTGCTGAGCTGTTTCCAGTCTATGCCGACCTGCAGCTCAACCAGGGCTTGGCCTTGGCGCAGTACTTGCGCCAGCAGTGGAATTTAGCGCAGCCTTTGTTGCGCGTGGGTTCAGATCAGATCACCCGGCTGGCCCAGGAACAGGGGATCTCGCTGCCCTTTTCCTTTAGCTTTGCCCATTTTGACTACACCTGGATGCCCCCTGCCGATCAGGCCCAGGTCGTGGGCACCGAAATGCGCGGTTTTCATGCCCAAACCCAATTGGGTCTGTTGATCTCAGAAAACCATCAGGGCTTTTATTATGCCCTCAACACGCCCCAAGGCCTCTTTGCCGAGGCTGAATTGGCGCGTCTGGCGCAGCTGTTTGAAACCGCATTGCACCAAATCGCGGAAGTCGCAGAGGAGGAGGTTGCTGAAATTGCCGAACCAGATTTTTGGAACGACTTTCTAGCGGTGCCCGACACGGCCTTGGCGCTCAAAACCCCAGAATGCGAAGTGAGTTATGCCGAACTTCGGCAGAGTGTCAAACAGCTGGCGTATCAGTTGGAATCGAGGGGGCTGAGCTGTGGTTCGGTGCTGGTTTTCTGGGGCGAAGCCAGTGCTGACAGCATCTGCTTGCTGTTGGCCTGTCTGGCCCTGGGTGTGACCTGGGTGCCCGTTGATACCCAGTCTCCGCTGCAACGGGTGCAAGAGATCTGCCGACAGGCCAAGGCCGAACTGTGGGTCAGCGATTTCCAGGATTTGGCAACAAACGAAAACGGCCTGCTCGCACTGTCTGATCTGCTCCAACAGGCCAGAGCGAGTCAAGAGATCGGCTTTCGTCTGCCCCAGCGCAGTGCAAATGCCGTGGCGTATATTATTTTTACTTCTGGCTCCACCGGTCAGCCCAAAGGGGTGCCGATTCTCTACTCAGCCCTGATGCGCTATCTGGGCTGGGCCATCGAGACCTTTGCTTATGGGCCCCAAGATCGGGTGATTCTCACCTCTTCCCTGGCTTTTGATGCGTCCCTGCGCCCGGTGTTAGCGACCCTGTTGACAGGCGCTTGCCTCTGCCCTGTCAACGATCAGACCAAACGCGATCCCCAGGCCCTCTTGAACTGGGTGCGCGACGCCCAGATCAGTGTTTGGAGTTCGGTGCCAGGACTCTGGCAGGGTTTGATTCAAGCCCTCGAAGCCCAAACGCAGGGAGAGTCGCTGCATTTAAAGCCAGAAAACCTGCCCGAGTTGGCCCAGTTGCGACAGTTGCCTCAGTTGCGCCTGGTGCAACTCGGCGGCGAGGTGCTGGCTCCCCAATGGTTGGAGCGCTGGCAAGCCCTGATGGGCAGCGAGCGGCCCCTGGTCAATTTGTACGGCCCGACAGAAACCACGATCAATGCCACCCACCATTGGGTGCAGGGCCCCCACCCCCAAGGGCAGCCCGTGCCCATTGGAAAGGCCTTGCCCTATCTCCGCTGCCGGGTGATGTCGGCCACGGGAGAGCCCTGTGTCAGCGAAGAAGCCGGCGAACTCTGGGTGAGTGGGCCGGGTCTGACGCCAGGTTATCTCTCGCAGGCAGATGATCCCTTTGTCTTGTATCTGGGGGATCGCTATTACCGCACAGGAGACCGGGTTTACCAGGATGCTGAGGGTTGCTTTTATTACCTCGGCCGCCAGGATCGTCAAATCAAATTGCGGGGCTATCGCCTGGAACCCGCTGAAATCGAAGCAGTGCTGTTGCGTTTTCCCAATTTACATGAAGCCTGGGTGGATACCCTTCCCAGCCCTTCGGGCACCCCCCAATTGGTGGCCTGTGTCAGCAGCCCATTGCCGTTGGACCCGGTTGAGCTTAAAAACCATTTGGCCCAGTTTCTGCCAAGCTACATGTTGCCACAGCAGATGTATGTCCGCGCGGCCTTTCCGCGTCTGCCCAATGGCAAAGCCGATCTTGTCGCCCTCCGGCAGAGTTTGCTCGAACTCAACACAAAACCATTGTCTGAGCAGCTTGGGCCCTATCTTGATCAAAATCTTGATCAAAATCTTGATCAAAAAAGAGCCCCACAGACAGACGCCATTGCAAGAGCGGTGAGTGATATTTGGCAACAATTGCTCAAGCGTCAGGATTTGACAGAAAATTCAGATTTTTTTCAAATGGGGGGAGATTCCCTGCTCTTGATGCAGGCCTATTTACTGCTGCAACAAAGCTGGCCCCAATTGCCCAAAATCGCCCAGTTTCACAGTCAGCGCCGCTTGCAGGATTGGGTCGCACTCTTGCATTCCGCGCTACCAACTGCGCCAGAACCTTTACCTTTAGCAAGCTCGCCCGAAACTCAGCCCGAGACAACACTTGGGTCTGCCTCGGGTTTTGGCTTGAGTCCCTCACAAATGGGCTTTTACCTCTGGCACATGCACCTCAAAAGCGATGACGCTCTCTGGGAAGCCCGAATTGTGCTGGAAGGAGAGCTCGATCCCGATCTGTTTGAAAGGGCTCTTTTTCAGGCTGCCCGCCGCCAGCAAATGCTCAATGTGCAATTGCAGGCCACCAACCCTCCCCAATTTGTGCCCTGCTCTGAGCCCCAATTGTCGTTTGTGTATCAAGATCTCACTACCCCAGCTGAATCTCTGCCTGCGCAGGAGAACTTTCCCAGAGATATCTTTCCCATGGATATTTTTAAAGATCCACTGCTGCGTTGTAGGCTGTTGAAACAGGGCCCCCGCAGCTATTTGTGGCAGATTCAGGCCCACCATATTTTGGCAGATGGTCTGAGCTGCGTGATTCTCGGCCGGGATATCTTTGCCGCCTATCGCCAATTGCGAGCTCCCTCACAGCCGCTTCAAAATTTGCCGCAGCAGCCGCCTGTGTCTCCTTTGCCTCCTTTGCGCTCACATTTCTCGGACTATCTCGCAAAGCTCGAACACGAACGCCAAATACAGGGAGAAGCCCATT
This sequence comes from Candidatus Blackallbacteria bacterium, assembly GCA_051715345.1. Taxonomy (GTDB): domain Bacteria; phylum Cyanobacteriota; class Sericytochromatia; order UBA7694; family UBA7694. The sequence continues at coordinate 4,694 of JBPXJQ010000054.1, read as the reverse complement.
TGCGCTATTGGCAAGCCATCTTTGCCCAGCCGTATCAGGCGCCAAATTTGCGCGGCAAGGGCTTAACGGGCCCAGACAGCGCAGAAAGTCCAGAAAGCGCAGAAAACACTAAATCCACAGGCTTTTTTCGCCTCGAACGCAGACTCAACAACAGGGAACTCGCAGCTTTTAAACAGCGTTGCCAGGCCGCAAGCAGTACCCTCTTTATGGGGGTCTTGGCGGCTTATCATCAGGCCTTGGTTACTCTCACAGGTCAGGCCGATCTGATCATTGGCGTGGCCCACCATGGGCGCGATTATGCCCTGGAAGAAATTGATCAGATTTTTGGCTGTTTTGCCCGCACCTTGCCCCTGCGTTTGCCTGCCTGGGTGCCGGGGTCTGTTTCGCAGCATATTTCAGCACCTCAGATTCAGGCCGCGCAAAAGCTGTATCAGGCAGCGGCAGAACATCCAATGGACCCCCTGCATCTGTTGCGCACCCTCTCTCCTGCTCCCCGTTTGGCCACGCTCCTGGGCAGTCAGTTTTTTATCAGCGCTGTGGATTTAACTTCGCTTTTAGAGGCTGAAATCGTGCCCGGTCTAAGTGTCAATGGGCAGGCCTCCAGCACCCATTTTCAGCCCTCCAATCAAGATCTGGACCTGTTTTTGGCCCTTAAACAACAGGGCGAGAACCTGATCTTGACGCTGAATGTCCATCCGGCTGCTTGCTCGCCTTTGCAAGCAGAGGCATTGCTGGATCAGCTCTTAGCGTCAATGACCCTGCCTACGGAGACCCGCTTTCGGGCTTTTGCCCTGGCCGAAACCGGAAAGCAAGATGCCGCTTTAATTAGCTATTTGCCTGCCTTAGAGCAGATTCAACGGGTGGCACCCCGCCTGAGCCGGGGCCAGATTCAGGCCCTCAAACAGCGCCTGTTTCCAAACGATGAGGCACTCTGGATCGAACAGCTTCAGACCCCTTTGGGCCAGAGTGCCAACCTGGTGCTGCCCTTTTTTGCCAATGAGATTTTGCCCGGTCAGGCCCAACGACTTTTGCCTGCCATTCAGCGCGCCCGTGTGCAGGCCCAGGCCCTGGGGGCCCGTGTGGTTTCTCTGGCGGGACTGTTGCCCGCTTTGACCGCTTACGGGCAAGATTTGCCAGTGCTCTCTGCCCAGGCCAACGGTGTCCCCCAGCGCTTGACCACCGGACACAGCACCACGGTGGTCGCCATGTTACAGACCCTGCGTTTGGCCCTGGCTCAGCTTGAGCGCCCCCTGGCCCGTTGTCGGCTGGCGATGGTGGGCCTGGGATCGATTGGTGAAGCCACTTTACATGCCCTCTTGGCCAGCGAGGAACACCCAGCCAGTTTGACCCTGGTGGATCGTCTTGGCAGTGAGCAGCGCCTCCGTGAACTGGCCGAGCGGCTGTCTTCCCAGCACGGGTATACAGGGCCCATGCAATGGGTCCTGAGCCCAGCAGAGAGCCTGCCCACAGAGGTGTATCAGGCGGATCTGATCCTCTCAGCGGTCAGTGCCCGCCAGGTGATTGACATCAGCCAATTGCGTCCGGGGACGGTGCTGGTCGATGATTCGTTTCCCCATTGTTTTGATGTGCAGGCTGCCATCACACGCATGGAGCAAGCGCGCGATGTGCTGGTGATTGGCGGCGGCCTGTTGCAATTGCCTGGCAGCATGCGAACGCGCTATTTGCCTTTTCCAGATCCCGAGCTGCAAGCAGCCCTGACCCAGGTCTCGCTGCCTGCCTGTTTGCCCGGTTGCCAATTGGAATCTCTGCTGCTGGCGGCTTATCCAGAGCTGCCCGAAACCCTCGGCTTGGTTGAACCTGCCAAGTTGCTGCAGTACCTGCCAGTGATTCAAGCGGCGGGGATTCAGGCCGCACCTTTACATCTGGAGGGCTATCTGGTTCAAAATGAACTGATCCAGGCCTTGCTTAGGCGATCTGCTGGAGATTGAGTCAGGTCTGTCCTTGGTGCCGCAAAACGACATGCGTGGCTTTCTCCGATGCGACAAATTTGACGCATTCGTAGCCCAGTGCCCGCATATCAAGCCCTTCGAATAGCCGTTCGCCTGCACCGAGCAGAACGGGGGCAATAGCAAAGTGCATTTCATCAATCAGGCCCTCGCGCAGATACTGTTGGAGGGTGTTCGTTCCACCGCCGATGCGCACGTCCATTCCCCCAGCGGCCTCGCGGGCCCTTTCAAGCGCTTCGTGAATGCCGCCTGTCACAAAATAGAAAGTCGTGCCACCCGCCATCTCAATCGGGGGACGAGCGTGATGCGTCAGAATAAACGTGGGAACATGATAAGGCGGGTTGTCTCCCCACCAGCCTTTCCAGTTCATGTCCGGCCAGGGCCCACGATCGGGGCTGAACATGTTCCTGCCGAGAATCCAAGCCCCAATATTTTCGAAGCCGCGCGCTGCAAAGTCGTCGTCAACCCCGGTTGCGCCTTCATCCTTCCCAAACAGGGAACGCTGCAAGGTGCGTGTGGGAAATAACCATTGATGCAGATCCGGCCCGCCGATACCTAGCGGATGGTTGATGTCTTGATTCGGGCCTGCTCCGTATCCATCCAGTGAAAGGGTGAAACTCTCAACGCGAACGCGTGTCATCGTAGACCTCTGTTGTTCAATATATTTGGCAGAGACACCACAGAGGTGTATGCACTTGAATACATTGTACCATTGGGGCAGCAAGCCTTCACCAGACCTTCACACAATCTGTCCGGGCCACCCATTTGGCTTCAAGGCTTTCTGCTGCAATATAATAGCCCGTCGGATGACCGGATTGGCTTGTGAGCTCAAATACCTTATATCCCTTTTCGCCAAATTCAGACGCATCAAAATTAGCTTCGGGGATCAATTGCTTGGCTCGTTGCAGGGACGCAATGCTGAAATTGAGGACATGTTGGGAGTAGACCGAAGGGAGATGAAACAGAATGGCTGCTTGAAAGGTGACCCATAACGCCTGGTCTTCTTTTGGTCCGCCGTCGCAGGTAAATGCAATGTGCAAGGCGCGAGACGCTTGGTTAAACGACTGGAGTATCATATTTCCAGGTGAATGTTCATTTAAATCGCGATTGAGCTTCGTTTGTGTCATTTTTAGCCAGTGTTTTAGTCGATTTTTTGGTCGATTGATCAAAATAAGTGAATATCATTTAACGACCCAGTTTTCTTTGATTATACCATCGAATAGCTCTTTGCCTTTGTGCTAAGCAGCAAGTCTTTGCGCTAACCACCACGTCAGCCTCCAGCGCGGGTTGCAGAGTGGCTCCTGCCAAATTATGATAAATTACACTATGTCAAATAAATGTTATCAGTGTTTCAGACCCGTTAAAACTTGTTATTGCAAGGCTATTGAACCCCTCGATCCCGGTATTAAATTTGTGCTATTAATGCATCCACAAGAAGCCTTCAAACAGAAAACAGGAACAGGAAGATTGACGAATCTTACGCTCATAGACTCAGAGATCATTATCGATACGACATTTGATAAAAATCCAAGAACCCAAGAATTGCTCAATGATTCATCCCATTTTCCTATGGTACTTTACCCAGGAAAAGAAGCTCATTATACAGAGACTTTTAACTTTGATTCTGAACTTAAAAATAGAAAGTTAATCATATTCTTAATTGATGCAACTTGGCGCTTTTCTCGCCAAATGCTCTCTAGCTCATCATTAGGCCACCGCTCTGAGTAAGAAATAGTGAGGGATAGGCGGTTTATGATCGCCATACATGACATTTGACCTCATTTCATAGATTGTGCAAGGGCTAAGAGCCTGATTCCGTTTGTGTTCCCAGACCATGAATGTCAACAAACCAGCTACATAAAAACGGGTCAAAGCCGCTTCGCTTCTGAGTTGACAATAATCCCAGTGACAGCATTGCTTCAGAATTTTAAAGACTTCTTCGATCACGGCTCGCTTCTGGTACCATTTCAGAATCTCCTCAGCCGTTTTACTGACCCGATTGCAAAGATAAAATTTATCTGCTCGCCTGACTGCTCGGACTTTTAATCCACATTTAAGATAGCCTGGATCGTTCCAGAATCCCTGTCGCTTAAATTGCCAGATTCGCTTTGATTCAAAGAGGATTGTTTTGGGGGCTTTACAAACAAACATCCAACCATAACTCGCAATCCGTTCAAGGAGCTTACCGCTGAAAAAACCGGCATCGAATAGCACGCACATGGGTTTCATACGATACCGATTGCGGGCTTGACTGAGCAATTGAAGCGCCAATTCCTGCACACTTTGATTGTGGCGGTAAGCCAAGCCTATTGGTACCCGTTGTTTGCCATCACACCAAAGCAATAAAACCAGTGATACAGAAGGGGTAATGTACCCTCCAGCTGACTTTTTACGCCGTTTTACGCTGGCCATAATGAGGCTTTCTTTACTTTTGGCCAGAACAATTTCATCCAGCATAAGCCAACCATTTTTAAGCTTAAAAAGCCCTTCTGCTGCAGACTTCAGCTCAAATTCTGGCTGCCAAGGTTCTTGAAAAAAGTCTGTCAACGAGTTGTAGCTTATCTTTTGACCCTTTGCTTTCGTTTGTATGATCATGCTCCTCAGGCTTGAACCCTTGGTTGTTAGGCAAAAACAGGTTAAAATAACGTCTAATGTCATATGTAGCCCTCACGTTCTTCTCAGAGGGCTATTTTATTAGCTTTTTCTCTAGAACGAAAGATGAGCTAG
>JBPXJQ010000053.1:0-438494 GCA_051715345.1 Candidatus Blackallbacteria bacterium | reverse complement strand
TAGGCTTGCTTTTAAACGCCTCTTGTTGCCAAAAGACGAACGCTGCCTTCCCTCCTGGGGTTGCGGCTGGGAGTTACACCCAGACCATTCGTGACGCTTTGTTTAAGCTCACTCGGAGTTCGTAATATTCATATTAAATTAAATTGGGATTAATGTCAAGTTATTTTTAGGCTAAATTTATCAAATATTTTTGTGACTCAAATCAGAATTTGCGGCAAGACCCGATGCTCAAAGGCTTTTGAGCGGCTGAACTGTGTTAAAATTACTCCGGTTTCAAAAGAGAATGCCTGTTCAAATGCCCAGAAAGAAGAAAATGCCATGAGTCAAGACAGTTTAAAAACAGCCGTTCAGGCTTTGCGCTCCGAAATCGAACAATTGGGAGCCGGTCAAGAAACGCACCGCGCGCGCCTGCAATCCCTGCTCAGCAATCTCGAAAAAGAACTGGCAGGAGAGCCCCAAGCGGATTTACAGCAGGGAGTGGGGCATCTGCTCGAACAGTTTGAAGCCGAACACCCCCGTCTGACAGAGGTCCTCAACCGGATTTCTGTCTTGCTCAGCAATATGGGCATCTGATTGCAGAGACAAATTACCACTTCACCGCTTGGTATTCTGCAATTCCACGCACCTGTTTGAGTTCAAACACCCCTTCAGCGGTCTTGATTTGGCCCGAATAAACCCCATAAATCTGGCGGAAATCACTATTGGCAACGCCCAAGCGGGTCTGATCCCAGAGCGCGCTCCAGGGCTCAAAGCGCAAAGCCACAGTGCCACAGGCCGTGTTTACTTGCCAGGTCGCGTGGGGATCTGAACCCTGGAAACGGCCTTCTCCGAGGGCATAGGCCTGATCATTGACCCACAGCACACATTCACAGGCTCCATTAAAGCCCTCAACCAGATTGAGACTGATCGCTTGCCCACTTTCAGCAGACCCCGAGAGACTGGCCCAATACCAACGGGTTTCGCGCGGCAAAAAACCTTCGGTAAAATCACTACAGATCTGCACAGGGCGCTTGGGCCAATCCCGATCTTTGTAACGAATGGCAATCTTGCCGGCATGGGCCATGCCTTTGGCTGTAAAATTGGGCCCCCCTTGGTCTAAGCGATTGGCGGCCACCAAAAGCGGAGCTTGGGGTTTGTCTGCCTGCCCCCAAATGTGCAATTCGGGCCCTTCGACCAAAAATCTCAATGGGCCACCGACGTCGATCTCGATCTGAACCTTTAATTGGGGGGTGACGGCCAGGGCTCTTAAGCGCTGTTGAGAAGTCCGATGCACCCCCAATTCAGCCTGAGGCAGAAACAGTGATTCGGCTTGAAAGACGGGCTTCGCATCGCCTTTTTCGGCCATAAACACAAACGTTTTGGCCATATATCCCAGGTCGACAACAGCCAGACCCAAAAGCCAATCTTCCCCATCGATCCAAAGATAGATCCAGCGTTTGTGGTGAAAAAAACGCCAAAGTGCCGATTTTAACACAGGAAAAGTCAATTGCCCCCAGGCCCCCAGCGAGGTATGTGGCAAAGGCAAGGTCCGTAAATCCAGATGGTAGGGAGTCTCAGCCAGCATAAAACACCTCTTAAGCCGATTAGGATTATTATAGCCCAGAGAATCAAATTCCCCACACAGATTGGGCTCAGGCCGCTGCCTGCCTGTGTTACAATGTAGAACACTTCCGACCTGATTCGAACCTTTGCAAAGGATACTTCTCCCGTGAAAAATTACCAACATTTGCTCAAAGATCTCAAACGTGCATCTGAGCGTGCCCGCGTTAAAATCAACCCGGATCAAAAACTCAGCCTGTGTATGATCGTGCGCAACGAAGAGAAATACTTGGCGGATGCCTTAAAAAGCGTTCAAGATGTGGTCGATGAAATGATTGTGGTAGACACAGGTTCTACCGATCGCACGGTTGAAATTGCCCGCGAATACGGAGCCAAGGTCTTTTTCTACGAGTGGAACGATGATTTCTCAGCGGCCCGCAATGAATCCCTCAAACACGCCACCGGCGACTGGATCCTGCAAATGGATGCCGATGAACGCCTCGATGACAGCCTCAAAGAAAATTTACGCGTCTTTTTGGTTCCCAGCGATCGGGCCATTCGCTACCAAGTTTTCATTCGCAACTACATGAGCGAGGGCGATGCCAGCAGCATTTTGGGCCATTATATGGTCCGCCTTTTCCGCAAAACCCCCGACACCACTTTCTTTGGTGTGATTCACGAGCAAATTTTCCCCAATACAGGGATCATTACCATTCCCCCAGAATCCCTGTTTCTCTGGCATTTGGGTTACGAAAATTTGGAAGCAAAATCCAAGAAGATCAATGAACGCAATATTCCTTTGATTCGCAAAGCGCTGGAAAACGCCGAAAAGATCAACAATATGGATCTTTATAGTTTCTACGCGTTTTATCTGGGTTCCTCCCTGACAGATGCCAAAGAAGCCAATAAATGGCTCAAAATCGCAATTGACTCCTTCCCCAATCCCGACGAAGCAGCCCATATTCCTGTGGCCTACGTGGATTATTTGCGCACCTTTTATTATATGCATGATCTTGAAGGGGGCATTGCAGCCGCCAAAGAGGCCCTCGAAAAATCACCCGAGATGCGCAAATACCCAGACTTCTGGGATTTTTATGGCATTCTTGAATTGTCGCTGCGCCATCCAGATAAAGCCATTCACTGTTTCGAAGAGGCCCTGCGCTTTAGCAATAGCGAACAAGATCAGAGCGTTTTTTATGCCGCACGCAACAGCAAAATTGGTGGTTGGGGTACCTATTTGAATCTGGCCATGGCCTATTCAGCCAAGCAAGATCAGGCCAAAACCGAAGAGTTTTTGAATCTGGCCCTGGAAGGCTATCCCGGCCAGGACAAAGAAAAATTATTGCAAGAAGTCTACAGCGCCTTGGGCGAGACAACCCTGGTGGAAGCCTACTTGGAAAAACGTCTCATGCAAGAGAAAGACGTCAACCAATACGATTTAAAAAATCTTTCCAATCTCTACTTGCGTCAGGAAAAACCCTTTGAAGCCTTAATGCTGCAAACCCGTGTCCATGGCCCTGAAAAGACGATTGAAAGTGCTTTTGATCTGGGCCGCATTTATGAAATGAGCGGTCGGCGCGAATTGGCATTAAAAACCTATTCGGGCATTTTGAACCTGCAGCCAGAAAACTTCAAGGCCCTTTTGCAAAAGACCATTTTGGAATGGATTGATCAACAGCTTGAAAATTTTGACGACGCCCATTTTGAGCAACTCAGCCAAGCCTGCAAACAAGCAGAAGACTGGCTCCTTTTGGGTGAATTTTGTCTACAGGTAGATGCCTTGGAACGGGCTGCAAATGCCTTTAAAGAGGTGCTTACACAAGAACCAGGTCATTATCAGGCCCAACTTCACGTGGCCCTGCTCGCACAATTACAGGAAAACCCCGATGTCGCAGAAAAACTGCTGCAGGAGTTGCATGAAACCCATCCTGAACGGCCAGAGGCCTTGCTGCAATTGGGCAACCTCTATTTGGCCAGCCAGCGCTTTGCTGAGGCCGAAAATATTTTCCAACAGGGCCAAGAAAAAGATCCCAAAAATTGGTATCTGCCTTATGCTCTGGGGGTCTCGTTCTCAGGCCAAGGCCGCTTGAGCGACGCAGAAAAACAATTGCAAAAAGCCTTGGAATTGTCACCAGAACAGGCCGAGGTCAAACAATTTATCGAATTGATTCAAGCTGCTCAAACCGAACAGGTAACAGGCTAAACAGCAGACTTGGCCACTTTTCCCGCGGAAACAGCGTTGGCAGATAAACTCTTAATCGGCCCGCTGTTTAATCCCCGTTTTTTGGGTGCCTACCACCAAGACCCCCAGATTAAGCTGTTTATGCCTGAGTCGGTGTATACCCAAAATTATGCTTATGATTTGGTCTACCCCTGGCAAAACCTGCACAACTTCAGCCAGATTCTGGAGCGTTTGCCCAAAGGCTGGGAACCAGATCTGATCATTTGGTGGGATGTACTCTATCAGGGCATCCCACCCGGAATTGAAAACTGCCCCTACCCCACAGCCCTGATTCCGGGCGATTGGAATTTGGGCTATTTGACCACCCGCCATTTTGCAGAGGTCTTTGACTTGGTTTTGGCGGATATTCACCTCAAACAGCGTCTCGAAGCCCAGGGTCTCAAACAAATCGTTCACTGGCCTGGCTTTTCCTTTGATCCCCAAGAACTTTACCTCATGCCTGAACAAACCCGGATCTACGATATTGCCTTTATTGGCAATCTCAACGAAGCCATCCATCCTCGCCGCAGTCGCATATTGGATCAGGCCCTCAGCTTGTCGGACCGCTACCACGTTTTGGTGCGACAGGGCGTCTGGGGAGCAGAATACCGACAGGTACTGAACCAAAGCAAAATTGTGCTCAACTATACCATTGCCCAAGTCATGAATATGCGCGGCTATGAGGCTCCCGCCTGTGGGGCCTTGCTCTTCATCGAAGCAGAGAACCAAGAAATTGCTTATTTCCTCAAAGATCGCGAAGAATGTGTCTATTACAGGGCCGATAATTTAATTGAATTGCTCATTTATTATCTCGAAAACGAAAACGAACGTGCGCGCATTGCAGAGGCTGGCTATCACAAAATTCAAGCTTTCAGCTACGAAAAACAATTTGAACGTTTGCTCAAGCAATTGCCTGAATGGCTAAAAATCGCCCAAGAACGACGCATTCAGCGATTAAACAGAGAAAGCCCAGAAACAGCCCAAAACAAACTCAGAGGGCTGAGCCAATTTTTTTGCAGTCAGCCAGAGGCCCAACCCAGTGCCTTAAACCTGATTACCCAAGCCCTCCAGCAATTGCAAACCAAGCCCAACGAACCCGCTTTACTCTGGCAACTCAACGCTTTGGCTTGCTTGCTATTTCCTCAGGGGGCTGTCGCCCCAGAAGATCACACCCTGCAATTGGTCAAACGCTGTTTTGAACAAGCCCTCAAATTGGCACCTCAAAATCCGGTTTTTCACTACCATTTGGCCCTCTGTTTGGAAAGCGAGCAAAAGACCTACGCGGCCTTACAACACTATTCTCGTTGTGTCGAATTGCTGGCTGGCCGCGATGGAAAAGAACTCTGGGAATACCGGGAATTTATTCTGCCCTTTTTCCGCAGCCGGGGACGGGAGGTTTTGGCCATAGAATGGGAACGGGCCAGTTTTGAGGAACAGGATCAACCTCTCGAGTTGCAAATTCGCTATATTCGACTCTTGATGTGCCAGATCTGGCAACGCCTGGGATCATTGCTGGAAAAAGCTGGGAGCCTGGATAAAGCACAAACCGCCTATCAAAATGCCCTGAGCAATTTTGCTGATGCCAAAATATACCTGAACCTGGCCCGTATCTGTCGCTTCAACAATCAAGAAGAACAGGCCTGGGACTATTTTAAAGCAGGCCTGGAGCAACAACCCTTTTTAATCAGCCAGATTGGCAGCCTGTTCTCACCGTCTCTGTTTTTAAAACACCGCAGCGAAATTCAGCAACGCAGTCAACGCTATGCCTCTGTCTTTGGCGAATTAGAACCGGTTTTGGCCCTCTGCCAATTCCTTAATTTGCTCGAAACCCCAGGAACCAAACTTGCAGATATCAAACGCAGTCTCAGCCAAATCGCTCAGACAGGCCACGAAGCACTGGAAAAAATCAGACAGATACTTGAATACGGTTTTCCACATGCCTTTGAGGTCTTGAATACCTTGCGCAAAAATTGTGCGATCTATTGGGAGCAAGTGCTCGAAGAAGCGCCGAGTTTAAAACAGACAGCCTCATTTACCTGGGTCAAAAGTGCAGAACAGGCGCAACTTCAATTCAACCCTAAAGTCCCGTCCGGTAACGATTCTAAAACCGTATCAGCTGTGTCTTTCCAACGCAGTTTCAGCACAAAAACAGATCTCGCTGAGCAGCAGATCGGCATAGATCTGTGGCCCATCCAATTCCCTGCAGAAGAGACACAGCCAGCCACCCTCTCTCACGACTTGGAAGAATGGCTAAACAGCTGTGAATACCTCTTTTTGGTGATGGCCGAAACCCTTTCCGAAACGGAACAAATGGACCTACTCAAAGACTTTGAAAGAGCCCATGGGCAAACCCCTGTGGTCGGGTTGCTGCTCTACGCCCCCCAATCTTCGGGAGCCCTCTATCTGCTCTGTGAAAACCAAATTGACAAGAGCAATGTCAGTATTATTGACGAAAATCTAAATCAAACAGAGTGGGTTGCTCTCTTCAAAAAAACGTCCTGTTTCGTGGCAAATCCCCAAGCTGAAAGCCTTTTTTATGCCAGTTGGGCTCTATGGCAAGGGATTCCACTTTGCTTATTCGCATTGCCAGAGCTCATGCCTTGGCCTGGCTCCGAGCAGTGGCAATGGCCCGATTGGCTCAAAAAAGACAAACTCAGTCTGAACTTTTATTCAAACAATCAGACTGAGTTAAGAGAAAAAGCGGAAGCCACTGCACGAAAACTGCACAAAATCTATCAAACAGAGTCAGAGAACGCCGTTTTAAAACTGCTCTGGCAGATTCGCCTTTATAGCTTAGGGCTCTGAGCCTAATTCTGGGCCTAATTCTGGGCTTGGTAGATCAACTCAGCAATCAGCCACTCACCGTGGGGAACAAACCCCAAACCTGTGTAAAGCGCTTTGGCGGGTGCATTGTGTTTTTCATAAAAGAGACAGGGTGTTTTACCTTCTGCCTTCAATGCGGCCAAAAGAGCATGAACACAGGCCTTTCCATAGCCTTTTCCACGATAAGCAGGTGGAGTATATACCCCGCCAATCAAGGCAGCCTGATCAGTTTCACAATGGGTCAACGCCGCTGAAATGATCTTGCCCATTTTTTGAATATAAAAGAGCTTGTCCTGTTTAATGGTCTGTTTCAGACTTTCAATCGAACGGGCTTCCATACCTTCAGAGCGTTTATAAAAATAAAAGAGTTTATCCAGATCTGAGACATCGGCCTGGCGCACGGTCAATCCATGCGTCAAAACCGGCAAGGGAGAAGACTGAAAACAAAAATCCTGGGCCTCATAGCGACACAAAACCTGAGTGGGCGCAGTTTCAGGAACCACCTGTCCGATGGTTTGCAAAAGCTTAAAATGCAGATTTAACTCCCCTGCGATGAGGGGAATCCGGTTTTCATAAAGCCAAGTGGCCCAGGGCTCAAGTGGCGAGGTTGTTGCTGTTGAAAGACAAAAACCAGTATTGGGGTGATAGACCGCATAGGTCTGCCCCGGCTCTGCCAGCGACTGAGCCAACTCAGGTTGGCGCTGCAGATAACTGAGAGCAATCACATCATGATAGGACTCAGGAAAAGCAATCGGAGGTATTTCTGAAAAAGGAATAGATTGAATCATGGTTTTTCAAATGAAAACAGCGTGAGGATAAATCCCCACGCTGCTCTCAATATCAATTCAAATTAACGGATCAAGCCGTTCAAGTCATCCACGATTGAGTTACCAACGTTAACCACTTTCGTGTTAGAAGTGAAAGACTTCTGAGCGATGGTCAAGTCAGGCAAAGCTTCCGTGATGGAGGTGTTAGAGGCTTCCAAAGCGGATGGGATGATGGTATTTTCAGTACCTACGATTGAAGTACCGGTACCTTCCACACCGCGCTTGGTGTCAATAACTTTACCTTTGTTCTGACCGGCGTAACCAACGATGATGTCACCGGATGCTTCTGAGTATTGGAACTGAGAAGAACCGCGGAGTTTCAACAGACCGTCGTTGTTTGCAAATTTGGAGATTGCAACGTGAACACCGGTAGCAAACGGCGGTGCGGAGTTTTCGTCCTGACCGCGTGAGGTATTGATCAACTGACCGGTACTGTCAAACTGGAAACGGTCACCAGACTGAGGTACGAAGCGGGGGCTACGGCCAATCAAGCTCTTGAGGTTGACGCGGTGGAAGAGGTTTCCACGGCTGTCTTTAACGTTCTCAAGAACACCAGAACCTGTGTTTGCCAAGCTCAAGAAGAGGTTGGTGTTGGTCTGACCGGGGGGTTGTTCAACCTTGGTGGTAAGACGGGTAATGGTGGTTGACAGAGCGCGCTGAATGTGGGTCAACACGATTGCTGCTTGGTCCAATTTGTTCTGGTTGATGATAATAGAAGCACCGATACCTGTACGGTCAGCCAAGTCATTGATAGCCTGAGCGATCAACTTGGCGTTATCCAGAGAGGTATTGGCGAAACTGTTATTGGTACTGGTCAAGCGCAAAGTAACCGGGTATTCACCGGTGGAGTTCGCGACTGAAGTAGGACCAATAATGGTTCCCAGAACGATCCCGGTTGCGTTGGTAAAGGCAACTGTATTACCGCCGGACAGAGACAGAGAGCCGATTGCACCAGGAGAGATGAAGGTCTGAGGAATAATACGATCCTGCAAACCGTCAACACGTTCCAAGTCCAAGAATGAGTACAGGGTTACTTGTGCATCAGAGGTACCTGCAGCAATCGAAGCAATACTTTCATTTTTACCCAAGGTAAAGGACAAAACGCCGATATTGGGGTTTGCAGTACTTGTACTGCGAATGGTGCGTTGGTTGATGTCGATCATGGGAATATTGCCCATGCCGCTGAAGACCATGGTGATCCCTTTGCGGTTATTGTTGAAGGCGTCACCGATTGGATCAGTGGCTTCATCAAAGTTGATCGTGGCGTCATAGTCAACCAGACGGCCATTTTGTGTTACTTCGCGAAGGTCATCCATTACGCCGAGAACGAAAAGACCATCATTGGTGGTCAGGTTGCCCTGGTCATCAAAGTGGAACTCACCGTTACGGGTGTAGGTAATACGACCACCTGCGTCAACCGCAGAGAAGAAGGCGTTACCTTGCAAGGCGATGTCACCTGCGTTTTTGGTTTGTACGATAGAACCCTGAGAGAAGTCGGTAGTTGTGGCGCCAACGCTGATACCACCGGTACCTACCTGAATCGGGTTCAAACCGCCTGAACCACCGGTAGAACCAGTACCGGATCTCAGTACGTTAACCAGTGTATCTGCAAAAGAGAGGCGAACCCCTTTGTAACCATAAATACTGGCACCAGTGAGGTTACCTGAAATAACCTCAATTGCACGGTTCAGCGCAATCAGAGACGATTTGGCCGAAATTCTTACGTCACCCATTTATCTAGTTATCCTCCAAAATTTATACTTTGTTTTAGTTAATGACACGAATAATATTTGCAAGCGGTACAGAAGTTGCATTGATGGTCAGGTAACCCTGAGCAGACTGAAGATCAGCCTCATCAACCACACCAACCACATTGCTGTTAGAACCTTGGTCAAAGTACTCAACGGTTTTGCCAACAAGTTGAAGTTGTTTAAGTTGAGTTGTTTGCTGCAGCTGGCTTGTGGCCGTCGCAGAGTCAGGAGCAGAGGGCGCATCCACACGGATGATATTATCCATGGGAATCAACTTGCCATTGATGATCAGACCCGGAGGCGTTGTGGTATAATCAGCCCCCGTTATAATCCCTGTTTCAGGGGTTTGAGTCGGATCATTTGGATCAATATACTCAGCAGGCCTGCCCATGACAGCAACGGAAGAGGCAATCTGATTATAGTGAGCCATCTGGTTTGCCAGACGAACCGTCGCCAGTGATGCCGTGAATTGCGCGTTTTGCGAAATAATTTCAGAGGCATCCATGGGATTGGAAGGATCCTGGTTCTGTATCTGGGCTACCAGCATCTTGGCAAATTCTTCAGCCATTTTGGCAGGGTCCTGATCTACAACGTTCGTAGAACTGGCACTCCCTTTGGCTTCAGGAAGCAGCGATTTGATAGCAAAATCCATAAATTGAGACACTTAAACCTTTCTCGAGATGTAAGGTATTAGATTTTAGTATATGCGATTGTACCCGGCTTTGTAAAATTAAAAAATTATTAAATAAGCCGATTTATATTTTTTTATTATTAAAGAACCATTAAGTGATCCTGTTTATCTATAGATTTCACCACTGCCAACATGCTATATTCATCAACAGTTACCTCGGATTTTAGGGCTGCTTTTTTCATCAGTTTTAAAAGAGAATCAAAAGCAAACCCAAAGTAAATCCCCTGCAGACAAGTAAAATTCAAGGATTTGAATAAAAGCTCATTTATTATGGCAGGCAAAAAATTTCAGTATCGGCTCGAAAAAGTTCTGGATTTCCGCACCAAAAAAGTGGAAAAACTCCAGGCTGAGTTGGCATTGGCGATCCGGGACCGCGATACAGAAGTTGCGATGTTAAATGCCCTGTCAGAAAAGCGCACCAAAGCGCAAAAAAGCCTGGAGAGCTATCTCTCCAAAGGCGAAGTAGCTGAAGTTCAACAAACCAATACCTTTCTAGAAAACCTGGCTAAAAAGCTGGAGTCGCAAAACCGAATTGTTTCTAAGATGAATGAAAACGTCGAGTTGATTCGTAAGAAACTGGTGGTTGCTTCCAAAGAAAAAAAAATCATGGAAAAGCACAAAGAGAAAAAGCACGAGGAATGGAAAGTGGAAATGGGCAAATTCGAGGCCAAACAGCTCGATGAAATGGCCGGGACCATTTTCCGTAAAAATCTCAGCAAAAAAGCCCTCACTGCCGAAGAGGAAGAGCGCCGCCTTGAAGTGATGGAAAAGCGCTTGCTCTTAGAAGCTTTAAAAGCAAAGAAAAAGAAACACTAAGCAGAGTTTAGTAAGACAGGATTGAAGGATATATATATGAGTATGGAGCATTTAACGGTTTTTATCTCCCACCAACCTTTGCCCGTGGAAGTTCAGTCGCCTGCAGCACGACCAGCGGCGCCGTCTTCGTTTCATTTTTGGTTGGAGCAACAGCGAAGCAGCACCCCACAGCGCCAACCTGCGCCAGTAAAACCGCTTGCACAACCTCTGCATATTCCTGTTCGGACCCCTGTTCAAAGTGCCCATCCTATTTTTCAGCCCATCCGTACCCAGCCTGCGCTCAAACCCTTCAAAGCAGACGCAGATAAAACGCCAGACAAAGACACCTCTGTTTTTCAGGCAACTCAAAAGCAGCCTCTTTCTCAGGTACTCAAAGTAGAGGTGACGGGTCTGCTTTTAATCGAGTCTCCGAGCACCCAAAGCCCCTTGAAAACAGAGCCCAACGAACCGCCAGCACCAGAAGAGTCTCCCGATCAACAAACGGCACTTTTCTGGGCCAGCCTTGCCTTTGAAGCCCTCTCTCGGCAAATGCAGCCACTGGGTTTTGGCCAAACCGCCCCCCAAGTACCGGCACAGGCAGCCCCCCTTGGTTTTGGCAATCAATCAGCCAATCAAGGCGAAGAAACCCAAACCATTTCTGCTGTTGAACCAGCTCAAACACCTGAATTATTGGGTTTTGCAAGTGCCTTGCCCCTCAAGCTTCAAGTCACATTTAATTACCAATTGCTCTTCTTTGTCGCCCTGCGCTCCCCCCGTAAAGCCGTTGCGACAGAGAGCGAAAATGCGGGCCTCTTCAATCCAGATAATCTGGGTGCTGAAATAACCGAACAACCGACAGAAGCCGTTCAGGCACCAGGCGCTTCTGATGCTTTTTCGAACGAACCCGATTTTACAGAAGCCAATGCTGAAGAGCAAACTGATTCGGATAGCCCAACTTCAACGTACCCAACACCTGCTCCGGTGGTGCAAGCACCAGCCATAGAGACGCCTGAGTCACCCGCCCCAGTTGCACAGGCTCCTACCGTGGAAACACCTGCAGCACCCGCCCCAGTTGCACAGGCTCCTACCATTGAAACACCTGCAACACCCGCCCCAGTTGCACAGGCTCCTACCATTGAAACACCTACAGCACCCATTCCAGTTGCACAGGCACCAGCCATAGAGACGCCTGAGTCACCCGCCCCAGTTGCACAGGCACCTGCCGTGGAAACACCTGCAGCACCTACAGCACCCATTCCAGTTGCACAGGCACCTGCCGTGGAAACACCTGCAGCACCTGCAGCACCTACAGCACCCGCTCCAGTTGCACAGGCACCCGCCGTTGAAACACCTACAGCACCTACAGCACCCGCTCCAGTTGCACAGGCACCTGCCGTGGAAACACCTGCGGCACCCGCCCCAGTTGCACAGGCACCTGCCGTGGAAACACCTGCGGCACCCGCCCCAGTTGCACAGGCTCCTACCATTGAAACACCTGCGGCACCTGCCCCAGTTGCGCAGGCACCCGCCACTGCAACACCTGTGGTACCCGCTCCGGTCATGCAAGCACCTGCCGTTGAAACGCCTGAGTCACCCGCTCCTATCGCGCAAGCACCCACCGTTGAAAAAGCTCCCACCCCTCAGGCTTCTCCAGTGCCAGTTGCATCAGAATTATTATTGGGCGAACTCCGGATCCGGATTTTACTCTTGGCCAAACAAGGGGTGCATTTTAACGATCTGCCTCCTGTTCCTACACATAACCTGGCAGAAGATTCAGCTCAGCCTCCCCCGACAGATAATCCAGAATTTGTGCCACAACTCCCGGTTTCAGGCTTACCGCGTCCAGCAGAGCCAACCGAGTCAAGCTCATCCACGGTGGCGTTTACACTGGAGCTCGTTTCTGCAGGCTTGGCTGCCAGTTTCTTAAATTTCAAAAATGAATCTGAATCATCTGAACAGCCTTCGCAAGAGGCAAAGCCGTACCAGATGCCTTTGATTTCTCAAAGCTGGTCTCAGGGAGAGTTGTCTGTTGCCTCCATGGAGACTGCAGCAAAACCCAACTTATTGGCGCTCAGTCCTGAAAAACCCTGGTGGTTAGAGTTAGTTGAAGCCGCAAGTGAAGAAACCCCTTCTCCAGAACGCCTGCAAGCCGTTTTGGCAAATGCAGCGGAACAAGAAGAAGAGTCTGGTTTCCCTTGGGAAGATCTGGTTAAGCCTCTGCTTCAGGCCAGTACCGCACCTCCTTTTGCAGTGCCACAGCGCTCTAACCCCACTCCACAGATCAGCTTTTCCAGCGTTCCCCCGCTGGTCAAAGAAACGCCGATCTCGCTTCCTGCCGTCCCTGAGACAGCAGAAGAAAGCACGGAGAAAGCAGACTTTCAGTCGGAGAATACAGTCCCCCCCCAGGCTCCCTTCGCACCGCTGCCCTTCAGCCTGCCGCCCCAGCCCATGCATTTTCATAAAGCCGCTCCTCCCCGTTCAGCAGGACTGGCTATGCTGAGCTGGAGCAAGGTGGAAATCAGCCCCGCGCCTATTTCTGGCCCCAAAACCAGCCAAGTAACTCCCGAAATAGACGTAAACGAAAATCAACAGGTACAGTCCGGCCTTAAATTTCAAGTAATGGCCAACCCCGTGCGTACACCCCAGGCAAAGGCAAGCACAGAAGAGCCCAATCCTGTTCCTGTGGGTGAAAACAAAGCCAAATCGCAGCAGCCCCTGCAGCAGGATCGCTCCGCAGCTCCGCAATCAGCCATGAGTGCCCAGACAGCAATTCAATTGCACAATCAAGGGGTCCCACTCCAAGTCAGTGATTTCCCGGCATTTGTTAACCAGGTGTTACAGACCCGTAACTTTAAGGTGGGTGCGTTGCAAAGCATTGAAGTTACTTTAAACCCTCAAAATTTGGGCAAGGTCAACGCCCATTTTATGCTGCGTGAACAAAATGAAATGATCGTCCGTTTGTACGCCCCCAACGCGGTGGCAGCCAAAACCCTGGAGACCTATGTTCAGGATATCCAGCAGATGATCCAAAAATCTTACCTGGTTGCAGGTCAGGTTGAAATCAAGCAGGGGATTCCCCCTGCCCGTGGACCCCAAGGTGGAAATACGAGCGGCCAAAATACAGATTTTTCCTCTCGTCAAGCCGCTTGGAAAAAGGGCTCAAGCCGTCGTCGCAAGAAAGATGATGACATGAGTGTTGATGTAACAGTTTAAGTAATGTTTCAAGCACTTGTATGAAGTGCTACAGATTTGTTACGCTTAAAACTTGAAGATGGAGTTATGTGCCTGTGGATGCTGAAGCAGATCAGAACAAAGTACCCGGTGCCCTGCCTGTTAAACACGCAACGGCTTTGAAGTATGACGTTCAATCCGCCAGTCAAGCCCCCGAGGTGGTCGCAACAGGCAGCGGCGAAATTGCCGAAGAGATAGTCAGAGTTGCCGAAGAACACGCGGTACCTGTCTATCACGATCCTTCCCTGGCCAAAGCCTTGGGTCAGCTGGAACTGGGCAGCATGGTGCCGCCCGAATTGTACAAGGCCGTTGCCGAAGTACTGGTCTTTGTTTACAGCCTGGATCAGGCCCATAAAAAACAGATTGAAATGGTATTGGAGGAGTTTTAGAGCGATGTTAAGGGGTATCTACACCGCCGCAAGTAACATGGAATTATCCATGCAAAAAATGAATCTCTTTGCGCAGAACGTGGCAAATTCTCAGACCGACGGATACAAAAAGAAAACCTATGCCGTTCACAGCTTTCCGGATATGTTGGTAGACATGTCTGAAGGTGAGGACAAAGCACCTCTGGCCCAAGGATCTTATATCGATGGTGCCGGAGTCAAACAGTCTCAAGGCACGCTCAAAACCACAGGCAACGCCATGGACTTGGCTGTGATGGGTGAAAAGATTTATTTCCAGATGGAAGTAAAGCCCCCCAGAGATGCCGATGGCAAGGTTATTCCCAATGCCGAGAAGCGCTATACCATTTCTCGCAATGGTCACTTTATGATCAACGATCAAAATGAAGTGGTCAACACCAACGGTGATTATCTCTTGGATGTCAACAATCGCCGTATCATTCTGACAGATGTCCCTGTCACCGATCCCAATGGGGTTCGTTCGCGGGCAACCATGCCCGACAGCGCAATTGAAATCGACCGTTTTGGTCGCATTTTTGACCGCCGTGACAAAGGAGATCCCGCCAGCCGTGTGGCCCGCGCCCAGATCAAAATGGTCGAATGGACCGATGCCCCAAATGTCGTGGATGACCGCGCCCAAACTTTTGAATTGCTCAAAAAATACGGTGTGAGTATGCCCCACGACAACAGCCCCTTGGCCCAGGTACTGGATCCCCTGCCAGCCAAAAATACCAACCCCGGCCAAGCCACCGAATTGCCCTATTTGATCAAACAGGGCTATCTCGAAAGCTCGAACGTCGATATCGTCAACGAAATGGTAATGATGATGATGACCTCGAAAGATTACGACATGTCTCAAAAAGTGATTGCAGCCGAGGACAAAATCCTCGATAAGTCCATTAATGAAATGGGCAGAATGCAATAGAGCTGTTACAATTAATTGAATTAGGCTAAAATAAATTTTTTTATCAGGACTTAGGAGGAGTTAGAATCACATGCATGCACTCTGGACCGCCGCGTCAGGCATGGAAGCACTGAAGTTTAAAATTGACGTCATTGCTAACAACCTGTCAAACACTCAAACCGAAGGCTTTAAGCGCTCGGACGCTGAATTCACGGATCTTTTGTACCAATACTATCGCCGTCCGGGCACCGTGGACAATCCGTCCGGTATCCACTTTGGTTTGGGCGCACGTATTGCCGGTACCAACGTTGTTCATCAACAGGGTTCGCTCCAGGCCACCAACAATAACCTGGACTGGGCCATTGATGGAATCGGATTCTTCTCCGTCCTGGACCCCATTTCCGGTCAGCGTTTTTACACCCGCAAAGGTCTGTTCAAACTGAACAACAACGGCCAAATCGTCAATGCTGACGGTTATACCCTGGATCCCTCAATCACGATCCCCCCTGGCACAACCGATTTCCACATCGACCGCACAGGCGTGTTCTGGGCCACCCAGCCAGGTACTGGTTTGCTGTCTCAGTTGGGCAATATCACCTTGACCCGTTTCCCCAACCCCGCCGGTCTGGAAGCCCGTGGCAACAGCCTCTTCGCTGAAACCACCGCCTCCGGTTCTCCCGAGCAGGGTCAGCCCGCTCAAAACGGTTTCGGCCAAATTCATGGCCGTGCTTTGGAGTCATCCAACGTCCAGATCGTCACAGAAATGGTCGATCTGATCACCACGCAGAAAGCTTTTGACACCAATTCAAAAGTCATCACCGTGGCCGATAAGATGATGGATACTGCAAACAACCTGTCTCGTTAAGATTTGGAATGAAGAAAAGGGGAGGTATCAGCAGCTTTATCTGGTTCTTGGCATTTTGCCTGTTTCAGTTAAGCGCCAATGCCTCCCCGATTCGCATAGGTACCACCGACGAACTGATTTTCCGCTTGCGCCAGTCTGTTCAGAATCAGTACGCGGTACCTGCACAAAGTGTTCTCGTTTTATGGAACGATTCACTCCTCGAAGAAAAACTGGCAAAACTGGGCAAAAATTTGTCCCTCGAAATTGAAGAGCGTGATTTGACCAATCTGATTGGCAAAACCGCCATTACCCTCAGGGTGATGGACGGCAACCGCTACCGGGCAGCCATGTCCGTCAGCGTCAAAGTCGATGGTTGGGCAGAGGTCTTTACGGCCCGCAAAGCGATTCAAAGGGGTGAGTTTCTCAGTTCAGACAGCGTACAGTTAACACGCAAAAAACTCTCGGAGACGCCAAATGGTTCACTCAGGGTGCTAGCCCACCCCGAAGACTTTAAAGCCACCCGGGATTTTGTTTCAGGTGCCATTTTGACCCGCACAGCCCTGGAACAACAGGCCTTGGTTTACAAAGGCAAGCAGGTGCGGGTTGTGGTAATCAACGACACCCTCCGCCTGGTGGCGCAGGGAGAGGCCCAAGAAAATGGGGTCAGAGATCAAATGGTTTCAGTTAAAATATTAAATTTTGGCAGCAATGAAATTGTTCAGGGTCGCGTCAGTGACCGGGGTGAAATCACCCTTGAGATTAAGTAAATTGAGTGAGGAAGCTTTGGGAATGAATCTGAAAAGCAAATTAATGCAAACGGCTCTTTTGGGGAGCCTCTGTCTGGTAGGCGCAGCGCTGCCCGCCCAGGCTGACTCGATCTGGAACGATACCAGCACAGCAACGCTTTTCACTGAGCGTCGCCCCACCTTTGTCATTGGTGGCATTGTCACTGTCATGGTCGAAGAAAAAATCAACGCCAGCCAACAGGCCACCTTGATTGGTCAAAAACAATTGCAAAACCAACACCGTTGGTCTTTTCCCCAAGGCTTCATGACCGGCGCCACGCAATTGCAAGGTCAGTTTCAAGCTCAAAGCCAGATGCAAGCCAATGACCTCGGTTCAACCACCCGTGTGGGTGTGATTCAATTCCTGGTCTCAGCCCGAATTGAAGATATTTTGCCCAATGGCAACCTGATTATCACCGCCCACAAAAATTTCCGCGTCAACGACGAAGAAAATGAAATGGTGCTGACCGGCGTGGTTCGTCAAAATGACGTAACTGCTGACAATATGGTTGCATCCTCGCGGATTGCCGATATGCGCATTGACGTGATGGGCACTGGCCCTGTTAGTGCACGTGCCACTGCGGGTCTGATGACACGTATCTTCAACTTCCTGCTTTAATTTAAAGGAGACAATCATGACCCTTCGCATCCTTTCTTCAATCACCGTGGCCCTGCTGGCCGCAGTTACTTTGCCCGTCTTGGCCCAGGTCAATCCACCGGCGGCCAATCAACAGGCAAGTGCCCCAGCCGCCAAGCCGATTATCGATATTCACCCACCGGTTTCAGTGCGCGTCAAAGACGTGGTCAATTTCCGTGGCGCCCGTTTCAACCAATTGCAAGGTTTTGGGCTGGTCTCAGGCCTCGATGGTACAGGCGACTCCGCTAACGCCATTCCCTATATGCGCCGGGCCATGGTCAATATGCTTGAGCGCTTCGGCATGCCGCAAATGCCCGAAGGTGCAATGCGCCCCAAAAACGTGGCATCGGTGTTTGTCACCGTCAACATTCCCCCTTTTGCCAAACCTGGTCAGCTGATTGATGTCACCATCTCCTCTGCTGGGGATGCCAAAAGCCTGCAGAACGGCTATTTGATTCAGACTCCCTTGCGTGGTGCTGATGGCCGCATCTACGCTGTCGCCCAGGGCCCAATTTCGCTCGGCGGCTTTGGTTTTGGCACCGATACCGGCGCTCAAATCACCAAAAATGCACCCACTGTGGGTCGTATTCCCAACGGGGGAATTGTCGAAAAAGAAATCCCAGTCACCCTGATGGATGAAAACGGCTATATCGAGGCCTACCTCAATAATCCCGATTTCACTACAGCCACCGAATTGGCCGATAAAATCAACAAAAATTTGCTCGGCAATGCCAAAGCCACGGATGCATCTACGGTGCGGGTTTTTGTCACCTCGACTTACCGCAACAATGTGCCTGAGCTGATTGCGCGGATTGAAAATCTGACCATCTCTCCCCAGAACGGGGCTGCCAAAGTCATTTTGGATGAACGCACAGGCACGATTGTCATCGGTCAGAACGTGAGCATTGGTCCCGTCTCAATTGCCCACGGCGGCCTGATTGTAAAAATCGATGCCGTCACGACCGTCTCTCAGCCCAACCCCCTCTCACAGGGAACCACCGAAACCGTGACCAATAAAACCATCAGTTATGAAGAAAAACAAGGCGACACGCTGGTCTTGGTCAAAGGTTCCACCGTGGGCCACTTGGTCAAATCACTCAATTCCCTGGGAATTCCCCCACGGGATCTGATCACTGTTTTGCAAATGATCAAAGTCTCAGGTGCCCTCAACGCGCATCTGGAAATCCAATAGGGAGAAATCAAGATGATTGATAATGTACCCCTGGTAGGTTCCCTGACAACGGGTTTTGGTGATGGTGCAATTAATGTACCCACCGCCCGCACCCCCAATCTGGCCGAAGCCAGCAAAGACTTCGTTGGCATGTTGTATTCTTATATGTTTTCGCAAATGCGTGAGAATTCCAGCAATGAAGAAGATGGTCTTTTCAGCGGCCCGCACGTGGAAATGATGATGGGCTTTCTCGATCAGGAAATTGGCAAAGAACTCGCCAGCTCACAAGGTGGCAGCTTGGCCAAAGAAATGATGACCCAGATGACGGGTCTGCAAAATCCAGAACAATCGCTGCAGAGCACACTTCCCAGTGATGTTGCTGCAAACATGGGTAAATTTGATGCCCGTCTTGAAGGTGTGATTACCAAACGCCCCGACGATGCCGTTCGTTTTGATGAACGGCTCGAAGGGGTTGTAGCGGGGCCCCTACCAACGGGCAGATTTGATACCCGAAGCGAAGGTTTTGCGTCGGATGAACCGGCTTCCATTGATAATTCAGAGCAAATCATGGAAGAATTATATAAACTAAATAGGCGGGAATGATAGAATAGGCAAGATGACCAATCGGGATGTGTCGAAGAGCTAAATGGGCGCACAGGCCATGAGTACAGCCCCCAATGCCCCCACGAACAGTGGCGATGCGGTAAAACGCTATATGCCACTGGTGCGTTCGATTGCCCGTCGGCTGTCGATGAAGTTGCCAAAACATTACGACTTCAACGATTTAGTCAGTGACGGTGTGGTTGGATTGCTGTTGGCAATTGAGCGTTTTGATCCGGGTCGCGGTGTTAAGTTTGAAACCTTTGCAACGTATTACATCAAAGGTGCCATTCTTGACAATTTACCCAAATTACCCAAAGCGCCCAAAAACCAAGATGAAGTGGTCTACGAAGACCCCGAAGATGTAGAAACGGATTCCGCCAACCTGTTTAGTCAGGTGACCCGTTTGGCATACAGTTATATTCTGTCACTGGATGCCCCAACCGGTTCTTCCGATGGAGATGAAGGTTTTAGTCTTTTAAGTCAATTGGGAGGGTCCGACTCAGTACAGCGTGATATTGAGTTTGAGCAATTGCAAAAAACCCTGACCTGGGTAATCGAACAATTACCCACCCAAGAGCGCACGACGCTGAAATTATATTACTTTCAGCAATTGCCTTTTAACGAAATAGGCAAACGGCTCGGTTTATCCGAGTCCTGGGTCAGCCGTATCCACAAGCGGGCCCTGGAGCAATTGCGCATGAAACTAGGAAAGCGCAAATCTGTGGATGATTTTTTAACGATGTAGGAGGAGCAAAATGGTCTTATTCAGTCCCTTGATGGCTTTTACCGAGAAAATGCTCGATGTGACCACCAGCCGTCACAAAGTCATCTCAAATAACATTTCCAATATCAACACCCCCGGGTTTAAAGGCTCTGAGGTCTCTTTTAAAGATGCGTTGGATCGCATCCAGCAGAGTGCCAAAGACGAAGAAGGCCCCGATGTGACTGAGGAAATGAAAACCCGCAGCATCAACGACCAATTGCTTCAAAGCTTAAACATTGATCACCTCTATTTAGAGGGACAGCAATATGAAACCGATTTGGGCGTCGGCCACTCCTTGGCCTCAACCAAATTTGAACAGATGTACAATCAATATGTACCCGGCGTCGATCTCGATCCCCGCCACCAAGCCGAAAAATCCCTCAGCCGTGCTGACCAAATTTCGGCCGTACAACCCAGCATTGAAGAAATGCAAGGGACGGCTCGCCAAGATGGCAATAATGTCAGTCCCGAAATGGAAATGTCCAAGATGATCAAGAACACCTCGTTCTACAATGTCTTGGTCAGCTCGATTTCCGGTGAGTTCCGTACCTTCAAAACCATTATTTCGAACCGTTAGAGAGGGGTGAGTCAGCATGAGTTTATTTGATGTTATTAATACCAGCGCCACAGGCATGGTTGCCAGCCGTTTCTGGTTGGACACCATTGCCGGCAATATTGCCAATGCCAACAGCACACGCACAGCAGAAGGGGGCCCTTTCCGCCGCCGTATGCCCGTTTTCCAAGAGGCTGTCCAAGATGCCCTGCAAGGCATGGATGACGAGTTTAGCGAACGCAGTGACAAGTCTTTGGCACAGAGCATTACCGCTGCCGTAATGGACGATATGCAGGACCCTTCGACCTACAAACCCAAAGGCGAAGGCGTGAAAATGAAGGGAGTGGTCGAAGACCCCTCTCCCCTGCGTGTGGTCTATATGCCTGGCCACCCCGATGCTGACCAAGAAGGTTACGTCTCATTGCCCAATGTCAGCGTGGTCAAAGAAATGGTCGACATGATCGCCGCCCAGCGCGCCTACGACGCCAATGTGCAGATCACCAATGCCGCCAAATCAATGATCAACAAAGCCCTGGAAATTGGGAAATAAGGAGTAAATTATGGCAACTTCAGGAAGCGTTTCTGCACTTCAATCCTTTTTCCCCGGTGAGTTACGGGTAGCACAGCCCATGATGCCCATGAGCTTTGAGCTGCCCAAAGATGAGATCACCGCTAAACGTTCGTCGTTTACCGAGGTTCTCAATGAAGCGATTAAAGAAACAAACGAAGCTGAATCCGAGAGTGAGAAACTCATGACTGATTTGCTGCAAGGCAAAGACGTGGACATTCACTCCATCCAGATTGCTGGCGCCAAACTGGATACGATGGTCACCATGGCTTCGACCGTGATGACCAAACTGACGACAGCGTACCAAACCTTGATGAATATGCAGGTCTAGCAACCTGAACCTTAAGCGAGCGAATCTGAGAAGGGAGATTTTAGAATGGCCGTTGATGATCAAGCCGTAGGAGGTGGCTTCCTGGGCAACTTACCCCCCAATGTACGCATAGGTGTACTGATTGGGGCAGCTGTCCTGGTAGTTGGATTGTTAGCCTTCCTGTTTATGCGCGGCGACGGAGAAGAGAAAGATGATGGGTTCCGCACCATTTACCGCAATTTGCCGATGGCAGAAGCGGGCAATGCCAAGGACTGGCTCGAAGAAGAATACCGGATTCCGGTGAAACTGGCCAATGGCGGTACCGAAATCCGCGTACCCAAAGACAAAGCCGAAGAAGCCCTGGTTAAATTGGCCCAGAAGAACATGCCCGGCAGTGGCATTGTGGGTTATGAAATTTTTGACAAACAGAGCTTTATCAGTACCGATTTTGAAAAACGTGTGGCCCTGCAACGCGCCCGTGATGGACATTTGTCCCGCATGGTCGGTCGTTTTGAAGGTGTCAAAGATGCCCGCGTCAATGTGGTTATTCCCGAGCCCACCCTCTTCTCAGAAGAACAGCTCCCCACCACAGCCTCTGTACTCTTGGAATTTGCCGGCGGCGGTGGGTTCAAACCTGAATATATTCAGGCCATTACTCACCTGATCGCCAGTGCCACCCCCGGTCTCAAACCCGGTAACGTGACTGTCGTCGACAACAAAGGTCAGGTTTTGGCGGAAGGCCAAGAGGGCCTCTACGGCGAAGATTCCAGCAAAAAGCTGAACAAACAGCTGCTGGAGCAAATGCAGGTCAAACGCCAGATGGAACAGCAACTCGAAAACAAAGTCATCGTGATGCTGGAACAATTGCTCGGACCTGGCAAAGTCAAAGCGACAGCTGAAGTTCAGCCCAATTTTGACCGCATTCAGGAGCGCGCCCGTTTGCACAAGCCTGTAGTACTGGAAGAAGGTGGGACCAAAACACCAACCAAAGTGGCTGAGCGCAGCGTGACGGAAAAGAACGAAAATGATACCACTAAGCCCTTGCCCGGTGCAGGAACAGCGACAGGCGCAGTTTCTGCCGAAACCGACAAGAGCAAAACCGAGCGCAACAATACCCAGATCAGCTATAACTACGACAATATCGAGCAGCTGACCTCCAAAGAAACCGGCTTTATTGAACGGAAATCCATTTCTGTTCAGTTCGAATTGCCACCCGTGGTTGAAGGGGAAGAAGCCGCTGAAGGCGGTCCTGCCCCCCTGACCAAAGAAGAAGTCGAAGAAATGGTCAAAAAAGCCATCAACTTTGATGAAGCCCAAAAAGACCAAATCTTTGTTCGCCAGGTCAAATTTGATACCTCTGTCTACGACAAACTCAAGTCTGAAATGGAAAAAGCCCGCGAGAAAACCCCGCTTTGGGTCTTTATCCTGATCGGTCTCGGTGGTCTGGTCGTCGGTGCCGGTATCGGTGGCGCCTTGCTCGGCAAGAAGAAAGCCGCTGCAGCCGAACAGTTTGCCGCTGGCGTTCCTCAGTACGCCGCCATCCCCGGAGCCATGCCCGGCGCCCCTGGCCTGCCAGGATCTGAAGGTGCCCCCGGCTTGCCTGCTGCCCCCGGAATGCCTCCCATGCCTTCCCAACAGGCCCAGGAAGTAAGCCGTGCGCCCATCATGCCTCCCACGCCGGACAACCCCTTCGGTTTCCTGCAGGGTGTCACCCCTCAGACCGTGGCGCAGTTGCTCTCCACAGAGCGCCTGCCAACCCTGGTCGCCGTACTGGCCCAGCTCGACCCCAGTCAAGCTGAAGACGTTATCAATCTACTGAATCCCGAGATTCAGAACGAGGTTCGCAGCCGTCTGTCTCAGAACCCCGTCCTGCCTCCGATGACGCAGAAGATGGTCAGCCAATCCCTCAAGAAACGTTTGGCAGCGATGTCCGCAGGCGTTTCCTAGGATTCCAATTTCTCACAGTGAGTGGGGCCGCCTCTGGGCCCCACTCATCCTGAGGGAATCCCTTTCTTCATTTTTTCGCTACGAATTGTTAAATCTCACAGTCTCATTTGCATGAATCTGTTAGAATACTAAAAAATTATGTCTAAAAGGTTAAGAGTTTGAGCCGATGGCAGCTGTAAACAAAGATGCGGGACGTTCGATAATCGCCGATATTTCATTGGCATCGTTGGCGATCATGGTTGTCGTGATTCTGATGATTCCTTTGCCGACCGGTTTGATCGATCTTTTCTTGGTCATCAATCTGTCTGCCTCGATCTTGATCCTGCTCACCGCTCTGAACCTGATTGACCCGCTCGAATTTGCGGTCTTTCCCCAGCTGCTGCTGGTCACCACCCTGTTTAGATTGGCGCTCAACGTCGCCACCTCCCGTTCGATTTTGCTCAACGCTGATGCCGGCCACGTTGTCGATACCTTCGCCAACTTCGTGATTGGTGGCAATTACGTTGTCGGCGTTGTTATCTTTATCATCCTGATGATTGTTCAGTTCATCGTTATTACAGAGGGCGCCAAGCGCGTTGCGGAAGTCGCGGCCCGCTTTACCTTGGACGCCATGCCCGGTAAACAGATGAGTATCGACGCTGACTTCAACGCCGGTTTGATCGACGCTGAAGAAGCCAAGAAACGGCGCAAAGATTTGGAAAAAGGCTCCAACTTCTTCGGGACCATGGACGGTGCCAATAAGTTCGTCCGTGGGGATGCCATTGCAGGCATGATTATTACCCTCGTCAATATTCTCGGTGGTTTTGCCATCGGCGTTTTGATGAAAGGCATGGAGCTTTCCGAAGCTGCCGCCCGCTACACCACCCTCTCAATCGGTGACGGCCTTGTGGCCATCATCCCCGGTTTCTTAATTTCAATCTCATCGGGCTTTGTCACCACCCGTGCAATTTCCGAAAGCAACTTGGCGTTTGACTTAAAGACCCAATTGTTCGCCTCGTATAAATCGCTCGTGATGGGCGGGGTGTTTATTTTCGGCTTCGGCTTTATTCCCGGCATGCCCACCTATTTCTTTGTGGCCATCTCCGTTTCCCTGCTGATTACAGCGTTTATTGTCTACCGCAAATCGGTCAAAAAAGCCCAGATGGTGGTGGAAGAAGAAGAAGATTCAGCCATTCCCGAACAGGAAGTCAAGAAGCCCGAAAACGTGCTTCAGGTCATGGAAGTTCATCCTCTGGCCCTGGAGATGGGGTTGGATCTGATTCCCCTCGTCGACCCCTCACAAGGCGGGGATTTGCTCGACCGCGTGGTGCCGATGCGCGTTCAGATCGCGATGGAATTGGGCTTTGTCATGCCCGGTATCCAATTCAAAGACAACCTCAATCTGCGCCCCAACGAATACTCGATCAAGGTCAAAGGCATCGAAGTGGCCCGCGGCGAAATCCTCATGGGTTATATGCTCGCGATTCAACAGCCCGATACCGATGTCTCACAAGAGCTGGTTGGCTTCCCGACCAAAGATCCCGCTTTCGGCACGCCTGCCGTTTGGGTGGCGGGTTACGAAGCTCAACGTGCGGCCCAATTGGGTTATATGGTCACCGACCCCACCAACGTCTTGATCACCCACGTGGCCGAAATTGTGAAGACCTTCGCCCACGAAATCCTGAGCCGCCAAGAAGTTCAGGTCATGATCAACAAAGTCAAAGAAAAGCACCCCGTGGTGGTCAAGGAATTGATTCCCGACCTGCTCTCGTTAGGTGGCGTACAGAAAGTCTTGCAGAATCTGATTCGCGAGCGCGTCTCAATTCGAGATTTGGCCACGATTCTGGAAAAACTGACCGACTTCTCCAAGATCAACCAGGATCCCGATACCCTCTCAGAGCTGGCGCGCCAGTCGCTCTCGCGCCAAATCTGTAATAACCTGGCGAATGAACAGAATATTATTCCGGTTATCACCCTCGACCCCAAAGTCGAGCAGGCGGTTCAGGAAAGTATTCAGCAGACCGCTCAGGGCGCCGTCCTGGCCCTCAATCCCCAGGTCAGCCAACAGATTCTGGCCAAATTGGCCAACGAAGTGCAAGCGGCCACCAATGCCGGTCACAACCCCGTGGTGCTCTGCAACCCGCAGATCCGCCCCCACGTCAAAAAGCTGACCGACCGCAACTTCCCGATGTTGACTGTGCTCTCTTATAACGAGATTGCACCCAAGATCAAGATCCAATCGATTGGCACCGTCGCCATCAGCTTCGGCAGCTAATTTCCAAGCCCCTTTTAGCCCGGTTCAGAAATGAGCCGGGCTTTTTTCATGGACCTTAACACGCGTGAATGAAGGCCGGGGTTTAATGTCGCAGCCCATTCGCAGGCAATGTGCTTTGCATTCAGTGCTTGGGCTTCAGCCCTAACTGTACTATAATGAATCCCTGAAACAAGCTCAAAGAGAAGACAGAAAGCGGGATCGCAATGGAACAGAACCCCAGTATTGGCAAACCCTCCTGGTTCAGCTATTTTGTCCTGGTGGTGGCTTCGCTGATCGCTGTCTTCCCCGTTTTTTGGATTTTTTCCACCTCGCTGAAACCCGCCGAAGAGGTACTCAGCCCCAATTTGACGATTTTCCCCAAGACCGTGACCTTTGCCAATTATGAGCAGGTCTTACAGGGCGGGTTGTTTTGGCAGTGGATGTTCAACAGCGTGATGATTGCGCTCTTGACCACTGTGATCGGGATTATCCTGGCATCCACAACCGCTTATGCGGTTTCGCGGTTTGAATTCTGGGGCAAAAAAGGCGTGCTCTTTGCCTTTTTGGTCGCCCAGATGTTTCCCGGTGCGATTTTGATTGTGCCGCTCTACAATATTATGAAAGACTTAGGGTTGCTCAATACCTTTACGGGATTGATCATTGCCTATTCCACGCTTTCACTGCCCTTTTGCGTCTGGATGCTCAAAGGTTTCTTTGACGCCATTCCAATCTCACTCGAAGAGGCAGCCATGATTGATGGCATGTCGGCCTTTGGCACCTTTATCAAAATCATTGTGCCGCTCTCTCTGCCCGGTTTGGCTGTAACCGGCTTTTTCTCATTTATCACCGCCTGGAATGAGTTTATGTTTGCCCTGACCTTCATGACCGGGGAAAGCAATTACACCTTGCCTGTCGGCCTGCGCACCTACGTCTTTGAATTTAATACAGCCTGGCATTTGATGGCCGCTGGCGCGATTATTGTGACCATTCCCGTTTTGGTGGTCTTTTTGGTGGCGCAGCGCTTCTTGATTTCGGGCTTGACCGCAGGTGGCGTCAAAGGCTAAGGAGGGCAGGCCATCGCATGCTGCCGCCCACAGACCACAGTGCTTACCATGGCCCCACAGTTGGACTGCTAGCAGCGTTAAGGGCCGGTAATTATCTCAGGGCGTTGTCCCTGTGCCAACAGCAATTGGAGCAATGCCTGACCGCAGAGGCCTTGATTCATTTGCATATTGCCGTACAAGGTCTCAACTGGCCAGGTTTGGCTGCCCGGATTCGCCACTTGGGCTGGCTCTGTTTTCCCA
Source organism: Candidatus Blackallbacteria bacterium (assembly GCA_051715345.1). GTDB lineage: Bacteria > Cyanobacteriota > Sericytochromatia > UBA7694 > UBA7694. The sequence goes on along the minus strand of JBPXJQ010000053.1, from coordinate 411,590 downwards.
CACGCTTTTTGGCCTGCACAGAACCAGATTTAGCCCCCGAAACAGAGGCCCCAGATTGGCTTCTCAATTGGCTGTCTCCCCCCAAACGCCCCCAGGTTAGCCTGTGTATGATCGTGCGTGATGCCGAAGACACCCTGCTCGCCAGCCTGCAGAGCACAGAGAGCCTGAGCGATGAAATGATTCTGATCGACACGGGCTCAATAGACCAAACCTGTGCCTTGGCACAATCTTTTTCGCCCAAAGTGCGCCTGAGCCAGATTCCCTGGCCTGATGATTTTGCCGCAGCCCGCAATGTCTCCTTGGCAGCGGCACAGGGCGATTGGGTCCTGGTTTTGGATGCCGATGAAATCCTTTTGCCCCAGAGCCAGCTTTTTTTAAAGGCCTTTTTTGGCTACGCCCCACTGGGGCTGAATCTGTTCATTATCAGACAACATCAAATGGGCAATAGACCCGGCCACAACCACTGGGCACAATTGGGCAGAGTCTTTGCCCGTCGCCGTGATCTGGCTTTTCATGGCCCCTTACATGAGCAACTCTGTTGTAGCACTTTGCCAGGCTATTTACACCCGGTCTATTTGCTCGAGGTGATCGTCGAACACAGCGGCCAGCTCGATTTTATGCGCCAAAAACATCAAAAACAAAACCGCAATGTACTCTTGGATCAGGCCCTGCAAAAAGCCGAATACAATACCCCTTATTTTTGGTTTCAAAAAGGCCATGTTTTGCTCTACCAGACCCAGCCCCCGGCTTTAGACGAAGCCCGGATCTGGCTAGAAAAAGCGCTTGAGGCCACAGCCCAGGCCCAGGGCAAATTACCCGCCAGTCCCACTTGGCTGGGGGCACCGCTGGGGCTCAATCTCTATTATTTGCTGGAGTGCCTGTTTTGGCAAAGATCCCTTCCAGCCATGGTCCATGTGGGTCAAAGTTATGCCGATTTTTTCGCTTTGGCCGAAAGCCGTGCGCTGGGAGGTTGGAGCATGATCAAAAGCGGGCATTTAAATGAAGGCTATCGTCTGCTCAACGGTTTTTTTGAGCCGGGTCTGCCGGCGGTACACAGCCATTTGATGCGCTACGCTGGTTTGGTTCAAGAAGCGCTATTGGACTATTATCTGACCCAACGCGAGGGCTGGCTGGCACTTTGCAGCTTGCAGGCCCTGCAACAAAGCCATCCCCACCCTGGGCAGGCTTGGATTCGCAAACGCCTCTTGGAGATCCTGGGCTGCAGCGAAGAACAACTGGGTCCCAGCTTTTTACAGCTCTGGACAAACACCAAACCAGAAACACAGCCCGAGCAATGGTTCAAATACGCCTTTGTGGCACTTTCACTCTTCCCCCAAAGAGAGCAGCTGCCGCTGATACTGGCACAACTCCAGGCCAGAGGTTATCTGGGTTTGGCAAGCCACCTGACAATGTCAGCATGCCTGTATTGGCAAGACTCCAGCTTCAGCAATCAAATGGATAAGACGAAGAGCCTTTGGTCAGGAGGAGAGACCGCAATGACCGAATTGCCTGGCCAATGGCGTTGGTATCAGCTCTTACAACATCCAGGCGCTATTCATAGCGCAGGGCATCGACAGGATCGAGTTTAGAGGCTTTATTCGCAGGATAAATGCCAAAGAAAATACCCACCCCAGCCGAGAAGATAAAGGCCCCGATCACGGCGGTCTCCGACAAAACAAAAGGCAAATTCATGGCCTGGGTCGCCAAACGGGTGACCAATAAACCCAGTCCAATCCCGATCGTGCCCCCAGTCAGTGAAATTGCAGCCGCTTCAATTAAAAACTGCAACAAAATATCACGGCGATTGGCCCCCACAGCTTTGCGCACACCGATTTCGCGCGTGCGCTCCGTAACAGAGACCAGCATGATATTCATGATACCGATCCCACCCACAACCAGCGAAATGGCAGCAATCCCCGCCAATAAAAAGGTAAAGACCTGGGTTACAACCTGTACCGTTGAGAGCAATTCCGCCTGGGTTTGAATTTTAAAATCGTCTTCTTCGTCATTGCGGATGGCGTGCCGGTAGCGCAAAAGGGTCTTGGTGCGCAGATCAATGGCGGGCAAAAGTTCTTCGGATTCGACTTTAAGCAGAATTGAATTGAGTCCTTTGCCAGATTTGATCGTCTGCTGAAAGGTTTTGGTGGGCATAAAGGCCTGATCATCGACCGAGCCAAACAGCCCCGAACCCTGCTCTTTTAAAATCCCAATGATGCGGTAACGGGCGTTGTCGATCCGCACTTTGGCACCGAGTGGTTCTTCGAGGGTGTTTTTCAACAAATCGCGGGCCAATTTATACCCCACCACAATCACTGGAGCTGCGACGCGGGCCTCTTGCTCAGTAAAAAAGCGCCCGCTGGCAATTTTAAAGCCCCGGGCCTGAACAATATTGGGATTAGAGCCCAAAACAGAGGCGGGTACATTGTTGCGCTCAAATTTGATCATGGCCTGAATAAAGACATTGGGCGAGACGTAGAGAATGCCTGGCAGGCTCTCTAAACTCAGGGCATCATCGAGGGTCAGTGTTTTGGCGGTATTGACCCCAGGTGGGCCAAAGCTCTGGGTTTTGGGATTGCCTGGCGTAATAATCAGCACCCCAGCACCGAGGCCTTTGATTTGATTGGTGATATTGGCCTGGGAAGATTGGCCCAAGCCAATCATCACGATCACCGAAAAGACCCCAATAATCATGCCCAAGGTCGTCAAAAACGAGCGAACTTTATTGAGCACCAGCGCCTCAAAGGCCATTGAAAAATACTTAGACAGCATCCAAAGTCTCCAAGATCACGGCTTCTTGTTGCCGATCTTCGATCAGGCGTCCGTCTTGCATGCGCAAGACGCGCTGACAATAACCGGCAATATCCGGCTCATGGGTCACGATAATCAGGGTAATGCCTTCGCGGTTGAGTTGCTGAAAGAGACGCATAATCTCTTTGCCAGTCTGGGTATCCAGAGCACCTGTGGGCTCATCGGCCATAATCAAGGCTGGCCGATTGACCAGGGCCCGCGCGATTGCCACACGCTGTTTTTGCCCGCCCGACATTTCATTGGGGCGATTGGCCAGCTTGCTGCCCAGACCCACCCGCTGCAAAGCCTCTGTGGCTCGCTTTTGCCGCTCACGGGCCGAAACTGAGCTGTATTGCAAAGGCAATTCGACGTTTTTCACAGCGCTGTAACGCGGCAGTAAATTAAAATTCTGAAAGACAAAGCCAATCAGACGATTGCGAATCACCGCCAATTCATTATCGTTATACGCGGCGATTGAGCGCCCCTGAAGCTGATACTCTCCCGTAGTCAGGCGATCGAGACAACCCAAAATATTCATCAGGGTCGACTTGCCCGAGCCGCTAGAACCCATGATCGCGATCATTTCACCCGGCATGACCTTGAGTTCGAGATCGTGTAAAGCGTGAAAAGACACGGCTCCCTGATAAATTTTATTCAGGGCACGCACATCGATCAGTGGCGTAGTCACTTCTTACCTATGGGAGAGGCCAGCGCCAGCGGTTCTAACAAGACCTTGTCCCCGGCCTGAAGGCCTGACAGCACTTCGACACTCTCCAGGGTTGAGAGACCGAGTTTAACTTCGCGGGACTGTGTTTTGCCATTTTGAAGCAGGTCAACGTAAAAACGGCCCGCTTTTTTCTGAACGCTGGTAATCGGCAGAGCCAATACCTGTTTGCGCTCAGAGGCGGTAATTCGGGCATCAGCACTCATGCCGGGTCGCACTTTGCCCTGGGGATTGGCAAACCCCACTTTGACTGGAAAAACCTGCACATTTTCACTGTTGGTAATACTTGATTCGCTGATCCAGACAATTTTGCCAGGGTAGGGCAGATCAGGAAATGCATCGAAGATAATCTCAACGACAGAGCCAATACGCACCTTGGGCAAATCCAATTCGTTTACATTTAAAGTCAGACGCAAATCCTGGGTGTCTAAAAAACGGGCCAGTGGGGTGCCCGGAGTGACGTAATCTCCGCGATTGACCTGCCAACGCGCCACAGTACCATTAAAAGGAGCGAGAATTGCGCTTTTGTTTAAACTGTCTTCAGCCAAACGAATGCTGGCTTGGCCTTGGTTGCGGGCATTGGCCAAAGCGGTCTGGGCCTGTTGAATTCGGCTGCGGGTGGTACTGATCTCCGTCTGATCGCGCATCTGGGTCTTTAAATTGTCCAAAGCGCCCTTGAGTTCAAGCCGGGCCTGATCCAGGGTCTGTTTTTGTTGCTCCAGCTTTTGTGTCGTCACAACGCCTTCTGCGGCCAAGCGCACCTGTCGCAAATATTCGGACTCCTGAAAATCCAGGTTTTTCTGCGCTTTGCGCTCTTGATTGGCCACATTCTGTTGATTCAACGCCTTGCGGCGCAAAGCATCTTCCAAGGCTTTTTGAGCGGTTTGTAATTCTGTTTGGGCCTGGGCCAGCGAGGCTTGGGCATTGGTGCGGGCCTGTTGTAATTGCAGGCCAAAAGTCGCACTGTCGAGGCGCAAAAGAGGTGTGCCTACTGCGACACGTTGATTTTCAGCGCTCAGTCGCCCCAGGACCTGGGCACTGACAGCGGATTTGAGTACCACGTCACGCTCAGAGAAAACGGCCCCGCTGACATCAATCCGGTCTTTTAAATCCTGGCGCTTGACCAGAAAATGGGGAGGTTCCTGAGCTGAGTTGCGCTGCCAAAGAAGGCCGGCTCCAATCAGCGCAGCAATGATCAGCAAAACAAGCAGGCCCCAAATCCAGCGCTTTTTTTTGCGCTGCGGCGGCTCAGCTTGTTTGGGGGGCGTCAGAAACTCCTCTGCTGCGGGCTCTGTCAGTGGAAAGTCACTCATATCTTTAGTCCTCGTTGTCGCAAGTATTATCGCACGAGTCAAAGCTTACGCGTGAAAATAGGTAAAACACTCCCGGCTGTTCCCCAAGTACAAGTGGGTTATAATACAGGCATGCAAAATTCTCAGTTTTTTTCTCGCCTATTTACTCTGACATTGCTGCTCTCAAGCCTGGTTGCGGTCAAGGGTTGCGACCAAGCGGCAGACAGTAAAACACCGCCTGCAAAGAAAGAAAACAAAGAGTCGGAGACTCTGCGTTTTGTGGCTTTTGGGGATATGGGCACGGGTGGTGCCGCTCAATATGAAGTGGCTGATGCCGTCAAAAAAAAATGTGATCAGGCCGGCTGCGATTTTGTCGTGACCCTGGGAGACAATATCTACAATGATGGCGTTTCAAATGTCAATGATGGTCAATTTCTGAGCAAATTTGAAAAGCCCTATGCCCAATTGCCCCAGCGCTTTTATATGGTTTTGGGCAATCACGATTACCGTGGCAATGTAAATGCCCAAGTGGCTTACACCCAAAAGAGCAAAAAATGGTATTTGCCCAAACGCTATTATGATTTTGAAGCGGGGCCAGTGACCTTTCTAGCGCTGGACACCAACGAACCCACAGTAGAACAACAGAAGTACTTCCAAAACCGCCTCAAATCGGCCAATACCCCTTGGAAAATCGCCTTTGGCCACCATCCTCGCCACACCAACAGTTTTTATCACAACAGCCAGAGCCCAGCCCTGCGCAGTTTGATTGACGGATTTTGTGGCCAGGTGCAGCTCTATCTGTCAGGCCACGAACACGATAAACAGCATCTCAAATCACGCTGCGGCACTGAGTATTTGATCGTCGGTACCGGTGCAGGCCTGCGCCCAGTGGGCCGGGGCGAAGATACCCGTTTTGCCCGTAGCAGTTTTGGCTTTGCGTGGTTCGAAGTCAGTCCCCGACGGCTCTATTTTGAAATCCTCAACAGTAAAGGCCAGGTTGAATACCGCGCCTCCCAGCTCAAAGATCCCCAATAACAGGTAATAAAATGCAAATCCAAACAATTGAAACCCAGCCCCTGCCTCCTGAAAGTGGCGCCCTGAGTGCCTTGGTCGAGACCATTGTCGAGGCCCGACAAAATATTGCCGCCAATTTTCTCACAATTGGCCAAGCCTTGGGCACAGTCAAAAGTCGCAAGATATACCGCGAAGCAGGACACACCTCTTTTGCGGCCTTTTTACACGACCCCCGCATCGATATCGCCCCCGCTGATGCCGAGCGCTTTATGTCTCTGGCTGAAGACCCCACTTTCAACAAACAGGCAGCTTTGGGCCTGTCAAAAATGCTGGAATTGATCAAATTGCCCCCCGCTGACCGGGATCGGATTATCAACGAAGGGGTCGAATTAAAGGGGCAGATCAAAACCATCGACGAAATGAATCTGCGCGAACTCAAACAGGCCTCCCAGGACATCAAGCGCCAAGGCAAAAGCCGCTGTGATCGCTGTAGCCGTTGGGTAGACGTGGTACAAGAGCTGGATGGTCATTTTTACGGCTCGGGCAGTGGCCATGCCTGTTATGAATACGAATTGGAAGAGCGCCGCACCTTGAGTTCGGGTCGCATTCCAGCTGCTCAGCTCGACACGGTGCTTGATACCCTGCGCTTTGACTCGGTCCAGGCCTCCCCCGAAGCCACACCGCTGCAATGGCTGCCAGACAGCCTTTACCAGCTCTACGGACAATTGCTTCAGGATCAGGGTCGCCTCGGTGGAGAGGTCTCACAGGAAAACCTGCTGCATGAACAAGAAGTCTTAAAAAAGCTGTTAAATCTCTGCCAAAACCGCATGAAAGAGATTCAAGAAACCCTGCAAATGTTGAAAGAATTGGGTGGCAGTGGCCCTTCTGCGCCCGCCAACAATAGCTATGCCACGGTTTCGGAAGACGATAACAGCCCTCCCTGGGACTGATTGATACGGATTTAAACCGGCTCGGCCTCTAAAAGCGGCACCAATTGCCCGCGCCGATCCAGGGCCTGAATATCGGTGAAACCGCCCATGGCTTGGCCATTGATAAAGATTTGGGGAACAGTGGTTTGCCCTGTTGTTTCGACAAGCCAATGGCGTTTGTCGGTGTCATGGGTGACATCATACAGGGTAAACTCAACCCCTTTGCTGCTAAGCAGACGCTCAGCAGCTCGGCAATAGGGACAATAGGTCGTAGAGTATACTTCAACTTTAGCGGGCATGGTCTTCTTCTTGCTCCAAAACAGGGATTCCCGACGATGGGAGTAATTTATCTAAAAAACCTTTGCCCGAGGTCTGACTGTCTAATTCCAAAAACTCAATCAGGCTGAACAGCATCAGACAAACCCCAATCGCCCAAATCACCGGGCTGTGATAGCGCTGGGCATTTAAAAACAAGACCACCGAAAAAATCAGCAGCGAAAACCCCTGCAAAACGAGATACAGGGTGCGTTGCCTAAAAAAAGCGCGCATTTCGTGTTTTAAACGCCCCTCTAAATGGGAGAGCAAATAGGCGTAATCGGCTTCTGAAAGCGCTGTATTTGACGGTAAAGAGTCGTCCGGGGGCAGAGGTGAATACATGCCCAAATTATAGCACCTGTCCCACAAAAGAAGACAAGCAGGTCGAGGCTCAGATTTTCTTGAGATTCTGGCGGTAATAATGGGTATGTAACATCACCGCGGGCACGTAATTGCGGGTTTCGCTAGGCAAATAGCCACGAATATCCTGCCAATTAACTTTGGTTTTGGCCTTTTTTTGCAGCGTGGCAGCTTTCTGAATCGCTTTGCTGACCCGGCCCACTCCTCCGTTATAAGAGGCCAAGGCAAATTGCAGGCGCTGGTGTTCAGGATAAGCACGGAATTGGTCGTAAAGCGAGCGCAAATACCAAGTGCCGGCTGCCATGTTGTCGACAGGGTTAAACGGGGACGAAATCTGAACAGGACTGCTGCTGCGAATATGCTCAACCGTGCCGGGCATCAATTGCATCAAGCCCTGGGCCCCTGCCCAACTCACGGCGTTGGCATTAAAGCCCGATTCTTGGGTAATCACGCCCAAAATCAGAGCGGGGTCCATTTCAAAACGGCGGGCCTGAATTTTGGCCAAACGCACAGAGGTATTTTTGGCCAAATAGCGTGCAGGCAGACGCAAACGGGTGTTAACCGCGCCGCCATTCGCGCTTGTAGAACCGGGGTTGAGATTCACAAATGAGGGGGGCTCCACGTCACAAGCGGTGAGCAAGAGTGTGGGCAAAAGGGCCAGCAAGGCCAAAGCCGAAAATTTATTTATCATTGCAGTTGTTCCAGCTTTGGATGCTGGAAATTCTCCTTATCACAGGCGAAACATATAAACAGAATGGGTTTCACCTAAAGCAATACAATTCTGAAGACGCAAAAAGCAAAGCTGGAGTTCCTTTGCTTAAAACATCAGCGTAATTTTACCATAAGATAACCTGAAAAAACCCAAAAAGACAGCCGAAGTACCGTGTTCAGATACTTCGGCAAAAGTCTTTAATCAGGGGTTATTGGGGCAGGGGGTCGACAGCTACAGGGTCGAAGAAATCCTGGGTCGGAATCGAACGCTGAAAGAAATTTTCAACAGCGGGGTTGTTTTCGGTCGGGCGGGTCCGGGTCGCCAAGGCTTTGATCGCTGTGTTGATATCAGAGATGTCCATGCCTTGAATATCCTCGCGATTAAGCGTGATGCCCAAGCGCTGCTCGGTTTGTTGAATCAGGCGATTTTGGCCAATTTTTAATTCGCGTTCCTCGGGGTCAAGGTCAAAGCTCACCTGTACTGCGGCTTTCATCGTGCTGGCATCTTGAGCCCGAGCCACAGCAGAAATACTGGCGGCATCTGGATGTTTGTGACTACTGGAGCCAGAGCCATCGCCCCCGGTGTGGGAGTTATCAGAAGATTGGGCCTGTTTGATTGCCGCGTTGCCGCTGACAGAACCTGCATTGGCAGCATCAAAGCCCTCTTTGATCGAGGATTGAATCCGTTCGTTGCGATTGCCACGGTCGTTCAGTTCCGAGCCACTGGAGCCACCTTCTTTGGGGATATCAATGATCCCTTTGCCAGGAACCCACATCTTGCCAGATTGCGCCATCAAATCGGCTTGGCGCTGATAGGCATTTCCTGGCTTTGATTTCTCGATGGCTTGAACATCTTCAATTTCAGACATAAATCTATTCTCCTTGTTGATCGCCCATTGGCGATTCTATACCCAAACATTTTGAGTTTTAATCAAGACGCCTGTGATTCTTATAGCCCGAAAAATTTCAATCTGACGCCTCAGCTTGGTTTTTCTGGGCCATTAAATACAGCGCCAAGCCCAGCCGATACCAAACAAAGGGTTGCAGTGAATGCTTTTCTAAGAAGCGAAATAAAAGTCGCAAACTTAGATAGCCACTGACGGTGGCCGTGGCCAAAGCCGTGGCCAAAAGGGCCATTTCTCGCTGGGATGGGGGTTCTTTAAACAGGTCTTTGAGTTTAAACAACCCCGCTGCCGCAATAATCGGAAAGCCCGCCAAAAAAGACTGACGGGCAGCTTCAGTCCGGCTCAAACCGGTGGCCAAACCTGTGGCCATCGTAATACCCGAGCGAGAGACCCCCGGAAACAAAGCCAAAGCCTGACTGGCCGCCAAGAAAAAAGGAGCCCCCCTAAAAGGCAAATCCCGTGTTCTATTTTCAGATTTGCCGGCCTGCTGATCGGCCCAGGCCATCAACAGGGCTCCCAAGACCATGCCCGCCGACATATAGGCTGGGGAACGCAGGTGTTTTTCGACAGGTTTGTCCAAAAGCAAACCGGCCAAACCAGCGGGAATATTGCCCAAAAGCATTAGCCAAGCTTCGCTCTGCTCTGGAGCCACACGCAAAGAGGCCAACATATTGCGCAAATCTTTACGCAAGTAGATCCCAGCAGCCAAAAGTGTGCCCAGATGCAAAGAGGTGTCAAAGCTCAAGCCCGGACGCTTCCAGCCCAAGAGACGCGGAACGGCAATCAAATGGGCCGTGCTGCTGACCGGCAAGAATTCCGTCAGCCCCTGAATGGCCCCCAAGATCGCCGCCTGATAAAAGCGCATCGAAACAGGCCTGATCTTTAAAGCCAATCCATCGGGTCGGTGTACTGTCCTTGCAAACGCACCCCAAAATGTAGGTGGTTACTGGCACTGGCACCCGTATTGCCGGTGATCATCAGGGCCTGGGAGCGCGCCACCGACTGACTCTGGGAAACCAACAATTTCTCGCCATGACAATAGACCGTTTGCAATTGGGGTTCATGCTGCAGACGCACCATATTGCCACATTCTTTATCGTAACCGCGTTGAACCACACGGCCCGGAATCGCTGCTGAAGCAGGGATGCCCTCAAAGGTTTCGATATCGATGCCTTCGTGCAAACGCCAAGTGGCCCGAATCGGGTGCAGGCGATAGCCAAAATGGGAAGAGACATAGCCGACAGTCGGCCAGCTAAAACCGTGACGGGGCATGGGCACCACCACCATGCGGTAGGTTTCCAGCCAGTCTTGATTCAGGCCTTCGTTGACCTGTTTCAGCAATTCGGATGAGGTGCGAAATTTGAGAGCCACCAAATCAAGGGAATTGATGTCTTCAAGCTGCACCTTGTAAACCACCGGCACCAAATCAGGGAATTGCTTTTCCCATTTGAGCCGGTAATAGCCCTGATACTCAACTGCTGCCTCGTGATAACGGGCCTGTTTTTCTAAAAATTTGGCTCGCCACCAATGTTTCATGGCCGATTGGGGCAGTTTTTTCCAGCTGGCTTCGGCCTCCGTGTATTGGCCCAATTCAATTTGAGCGCCTATTTTGGCCTCGGGAGCCGCTTCACCCAAGAGGATCTTTTCGGCTTGGTTCATGCGCTCAGCCAAACCGGCCCGCATGAAAAGATAATCCGGTTGCCCTGTCATGGCTTTGAGCTGGGCCTGAGCCTCAGCCACCCGGCCCCGATCACGCAGGTGCATGGCCAAAAGGGTATTAAACTCAGACGAACCCGGCAGAGCGGCCTCTTTAAAATAGCCCAGAGACAGATCGTATTTTTGCTCATCCCAGCGGTTAAAGGCATCATTGAGCAAAGTATGACTGCGTTTGATTTGCTCGACAGTGGCTTTGCCATGCTTGCGGTAAAGCAGTTGCGAGAGCTGCAGGCGCAGCTTTTCGTCGCGGGGGGCGAGATTGAGTAAGCGGTTATACGCCAGTTCGAGATCTTGCGGGTGCCCCTCTGTCTGGATTTGTGCTTTGAGCATTTCCGCCAACTTTTGGCGCAAAACAGGGTGACGGGGGGAGAGATTAAAGGCCAAGCGGGTGTCTGACAATTGCAAGGCATTGACGGGCGATTGCTGGGAAGACCAAGACTTGACCTCTTGCACAACCCGATTGGTAAAGGTGCGTTGAGCACTGGGATCTCTCACCAATTTGAGGAAGGTGTCCGATTCCGCCCAGGCCTGCATCGGCTGAAACCCGTGCAAAGAAACCAGCAAAGCCGGTAAAAACCACTTAAATTTTAACTTCATCTGCTTCTACCATATCTTTCAGGAGGGTGCATAAACTGGGATCATAATAGCCAGTTTTGTGAAGGGATTCAACCGCCTCGGCAATCGAATGACCTGCTTGTAATTGGCTCTCGTAGGCATTGGCCAGGCCAATAATCCGGGCATAGAGTGGAATTTGTGGGCCTGCCAGGCCATCGGGAAAGCCGCTGCCATCCCAGTGTTCGGCAAAATGGCGAATGGCCGGTGCCAAGGGCCGCAAATGGGGAACCATTTCGAGAATACGTCCGCCCAAGAGCACGTGCTGCTGGTCTTGCCAAGTCTCATTCAGGTTATTTTGGCCAGCAGGCAAACTGACCAATTGACCAATTTTATGCAGATACGCCAATTCGCGCACCTGCTGTTGTTCATGGGGCAATAAACTGAGTTTAAAGGCCAGCCGTCCGGCCAGAGAACTGACCCGCTCGGAGTGAAAGCGCCAGGGCGATGCGCCCGACTCAAAAATATCGATCATCTGTTTGAGCACTTTGACAATCCGCTGTTCCAACTGCAGGGTCTGTCGTTGACCTGCCAAGGCAATCGCAAATTCATCGGAAAAGGTTTCGAGCCAACGCAATTGGCGATTGGAAAGTGGCAAAGGCTGGTTAAACAACAACACAATCAGGGCTTTGACATCGCGCTCATGGCTCACTGGTCTAAAAATCGCGGCCTGTAGCCCAGGCAAATGTTCTTCGAGACTGGCACGGGCAGCGCCCCAGAGTTCGGGAGTTTGGCTCTCTACCAATTGCCAGGCCGAATAACCGGGCAAGGGCCAGCGAAAGCTGAGTTGGTTTTGCAGCGCCGCCACGGCCCGCGGCAAAAGTCCCCGAAAACCACGGGTCAGAAATTGCCCCGAAGTCGCATCTGGAAAACTGATCAGCAGCCCTTCGGCCTGGGGCACCACAGCCTGAATTTCATTTAAGACATGTTCCAGCAATTCTTCTTCACCCAAGAGACCCGTTTGAAACTGATTGAGCCCACGCACAGCTTCGAGCAGGTGCATACTTTGGGTCCGCTGCTCTTCGAGATAGGAGCAGGAGCTTTGCAGCAGCACCATGCTGACCTCTTTGAAAAAGGCATAACAAATTTCAAAAATAAATTTTTTCTCGGGCTCAGCCATGGGCAGGGCCAAGGCCTGTTCAATAAAATGGCGATAGGCCTGCAAACAGAGTTCGTTGAGAAGTAAAACATGGGATTGGTGTTGCAATTTGTTCTGAAGCCGCTGCTTCCAGAGTATGAGAGCCTGTTGAACGGCTTCCCCCCAGGCGTGGGGGCCACTGGCAGTGCGCGGCGTCTGCACATACGAGCGAAACAACTCAGGCAATTGGGGCAAAATTTTATTCAAGAAATAGGTCTGGTAGACCGGCTTGAGATCGGGCTGGGCCTGAATGAATTCGGTTAAAGTCGCCAAGAGCAGAGGGGCGTCTTTGTCCAAAGCTTCGAGCCAGATTTGACGTGTCTCCGGACGCAAATCAGCAGGCAAAATGACGACTGCATCCGCTGGACGCGGCGAGGCCCCACGGGAATAGGTCTCGATGATCAATTTGCCCTCTTCGACCTCGGCCTGACAGATTTGGTTGCGTCCCTGGTTTTTGGCTTTGTAGAGGGCCGTATCGGCTCTGACAATTAATTCGGAAACCTGTAAATTGGGGTCATCGTCGGTACAGGTCACGCCCATGCTCATCGAGAGCGAGACAGTCTGGTTGTCTTTGCCCACAAAAGGATAATTGGCCACATTGCGGCGGATGCGCTCGGCCACCTCACAAGCGGCACTCAAAGGGGTCTCAGGCAAGAGAATGCCAAGTTCTTCGCCACCATAGCGGGCCACAATATCCGTTTCACGTACGGAATCTTGCAAAATACCGGCAATTTCTTTGAGCACCCGATCGCCCAATAAATGGCCGTGGGTATCGTTGAATTTTTTAAAATAGTCCACGTCGCAGATAATCAGCGAAAGCGGCTTTTTATAGCGTTTGGAGCGGTTGAGCTCTTCTTCCATCTTGTTTTTCAGGTAGCGGTGGTTAAATACGCCCATCAGACCATCTTTGATCGCCTGTTCCTGAATTTTCATGCGCAATTGGATATTTTTGAGGGTGATCTCCATCGGTTTGATCAGCAATTTGAGCATGCGCTCATCGCGCTCGCTAAAGGGCTCCATATGCTCGCGAAAAATCACCATGATATACGCCACGGTGTCATCGAGCAGAATCGGCTGGGCAATGAAGGCTTTGTAAGCTTTTTTCCAGAGCACGTACGGCAGGGGCAAATGACCGAGATGATTGTGAATCACCCCCTGTTTGCTGTGGACCATGTCCTGCAGAGGCCCTTCGTCTTCCATGTGAAAGTTTTTTTCAGGTTCAGGAATATGATCTGAGACCTCGTGAACGATACGCCAATCTTCGCCGAGGTGTTCGACCCGGTAGATCGAACAGCGCTGATTGGAGATCACCCGGGCAATCTGCTGGTAATTGCGCTGCTTGAGCAAATTGTGAAACAAATCCTTTTGGGTAATCTCGACCTCGGCCTCGTGTAAAATAAACTCACCCAGCTCTTTGTTGATCTCATACAAGGTGCGCAGCTTGTCGTTTTGCTCTTCCATACTGCGGCGCTGATCAATAAACTTGAGCCCCCCCAAAATCAGGGCCATCAGCACCCCCAAAATCACCAAATTGTGATCGCGCTGGTAAAACGAGGCCACCATCACGGCAATCGGGAAGAAAAACAGGGTCTGGGTAATTTCAACTTTGTCTTCTTGAAAAACCAGCAGCGACTTGAACCATTTTTGCCAGGTCAGACCGATTTGGCTTTTGATCGCCACAAAGCCATTCACCAGCGGAATATTGATCACCAGATAGGTCACCGTCGCGGCCCCAGCAGACACCATCATGTGCAAAAGCGGGAGTTCCGAGAGCACCGTGCCCATGCGCGCATCTGCGGCCATGAGAGCAGCCCCAGCCGCGCCGTAGGTAATCGCGTATTGCGCCATATTAAAAAAGGCGATATCCCAGCCTCTGCGCTGCACAATCAAGATCGTGTAAAAATTACCCAAAGCAGCCAAAACAATGACCACAGGCGCATTAAAGAGCAATAGTCCTGTGAGCAAAACCGAAAAACTGGCAGAAATTTTGCTGCCATGGGGCAGGGTGACATAGGTCTGCTCAGCCAAAATGCTCAAGAGCGCAAAGACCAAAAAGTCCCAGCCATTGATCGCCCAAAAGGTATGGGTGGTGCGGCAGGAATAAGCAAAGATCAGCAGGCCCAAAACGAGTACCGACCAGAAATAGAAGCGCTCTGCCTTAATCGGCGAGAAGCGCCCTGTACTCAGCCCCTGTTCAGTGTCTTGGCCCATATAACTTCGAGTTTCAATGCGTGATGTGGTATTATTCTAGCCTACTATTGTAACTTCATACAAATTTCAGACAGATTTTTAGAACAACTTTCATAAACAACCTTCAGAACATGCCAAATTGGATTTACACCCACAACCTCAACCCCATCTTGATTAAATTGGGCCCTTTAGAGCCCCGTTGGTACGCCTTGATGTACCTCTTGGGTTTTGCTGCCACCTATCAGCTGATTGCCCGCAACCCCCGCTTTTTGGGTATGGGTTTTAGCAAAGACGATGCCATGGATTTTTTGACCTATGGCTTTTTGGGTGTGATTTTGGGCGGCCGTTTGGGCTATGTGCTCTTTTATAATCTGCCCATGTATCTGCAAAAGCCCTGGGAAATTCTAATGGTTTGGACCGGGGGCATGTCTTTCCACGGGGGCTTATTGGGCTCTATTGTGGCCATTATGGTCTATGCCCGCCACAAAAAAATTCCCCTCTTACGCATGTTCGATATTGTGGCTGTGCCTGCACCACTGGGATTGCTCTTTGGTCGGCTGGGCAATTTTATCAACGGCGAACTCTGGGGCAAACCCACAGCAGGCAATTGGGGGGTGGTCTTTAATGCCACTGGCGGCGGCCCTGAACCCCGTCACCCAACCCAACTCTACGAGGCAGGATTAGAAGGCGCACTGCTCTTTATCGTGCTTTGGCTGGCTTTTCGCTACGCCAAAAACCTAAAAGAGGGCAGCCTGGGCGCTATTTTCTTGCTCGGTTATGGTCTGGGCCGTTCAGTGGTTGAGTTCACGCGCATTCCGGATGTACAATTAGGCTATTTGCTCGGAACCAATTGGCTGACCATGGGACATTTGCTCTGCCTACCGATGATTCTCGGTGGACTTGCCATGTTGCTTTGGGCCAATCGCCCTTCGGCACCCAGTTTAGAAGACAGTCTGGCCCAGCCACTCAGAAAAACAGTTGAAAAAGCCACTTCGCCAACTGCCAGTGAGCAGCCTGCCCCAGAAGCTGAAGAACCCCCCTCCGAAAACAAGTAAACGGCCTCTCCCAATGAGCTATTTCATGGTAGATATCGAGGCCGATGGCCCCATTCCCGGTGCTTATTCAATGATCTCCCTGGGGGCGGTCTTGGTGAGGACCGATCTCTCAACCACTTTTTATGCACAAATGCGGCCGATTTCTGATCAGTGGGTTCCCGAGGCCTTGGCCCCCAGCGGCTTTCGCCGCGAACAGACCTATGCCTTTGGCGAACCCCCAGATATCATGGCGCGCTTTGCCGCCTGGGTCAAAGAAAACAGTGTGGGCCGGCCGATGTTTATCTCAGATAACAATGGCTTTGACTGGATGTTTGTCTGCTGGTATTTTCACCATTTTCTGGGTCACAACCCCTTCGGCCACAGCTCAACCAATTTGGGCAGCCTTTACAAAGGCCTTGAAAAAGACTGTTTTAAAAATTTTAAACACCTGCGCAAAACAGCCCATACCCACCATGCCCTCGACGATGCCAAAGGCAATGCTGAAGCGCTTTTACACCTCAAAAATAGCGAAGGGCTCAAGATCGCGTTGGACTAGCCAGACCGGTTTTCTTGGCGCTGGCGCCATTTCTTGTTAGAATGAATGAGCTTACTTGTTAAAAGCAACTTTCCCCCTGATCTGATTCTCGTTCTGATTCTCCTTTGAACTCTCAACTGGACCCTCGACTCAGTGGCTTGGAAAAGCCGAAAAGTAGCATAAACAGTTTAGAATCAGAGAGGAGGTGAGTGCGGGTATGATGGAAGTTGAAGTTGAAGACGGAAAAGTCGACGCAGCGATTAAGACCCTCAAAAAGAAACTCAATCGTGCCGGCGTTTTTCGTAAAATTAAAGAAAAGCGCTTCTACGAGCCCCCGAGTGCTAAGAAACAAAGAAAACGCAAAGAAATTTTGCGTCGTGCCAAAAAGAAGCTGAAAAAACAGCAGAAGAAATATTAATTTGGCACTGCGGGAGAACCTCTAAACACACCGGCTGAACTATGTCAGACCCTCAGGAATCCCCCGAACTCAATGGTGTGGCCAGCGTTGAAGATGGCCACATCCAAATCCGGGACCCTCAACCCGGAGGCTCACCTGCCCGTTTACAGGCAGATGACTCAGTTCTGGTGTTTGTTAACGAAGTTCCGATTACGGAACCCGTTGAAGTGTTCTCCCGCACTTCTATTCGTGTGACCCTCCCACTTTTCACCTTGCCCCGCTACACAGCCAAGATCCAAGTCGATTCCGATTGGATGAGTGCTTGGCTTGAACTCAAAGTTCTCAAGCCGGGCCTCTTTTACCATTTACAAGACACCCCACCCACTCGAGAATTGCTGATCAAGACCCTAGCAAAACCTGCTTTGCTCAAGGATTTCGAAGAAATCCGCACTGAGATTTTGGGCACGATCCAAAAACGGGGTGTGGTTTTTGGGATTTTAGACCAGAACCTCGATCAAGCGCTCGAATCGCCCCCCGAATCCCCCATTTGCATTGCCAGAGGCCAGCCGCCCGTTTATCTGGCGGATCACTTTGAGGAGCGTTATGCTTTTCCCCATTTGCCCGAAGGGCCACAGAGTTTGGATCTGCCACCGTTGGAGCTGATCTACCCCGTCCTCAGGCCCTGCAAAGCCGGTGAAGTCTTGGTAAAAAAAATTCCTGGCAGAGTCGAAAGCGAGGGCCGCAATCTCAAAGGAGAAACCCTGATCGCTCCAGAGATTCAAAGGCCTTTATTGGCCGCCGATGGTTCTGTGCGCTTGCAAAAAGAGGGGAGTGAAATTGTCGCCAGTTTGGAAGGCATCCCCTCTTTTAATGGAAGAGACGCACGGGTCAGGGGCTGTCATATTTACACCGAGCCGATCCTCGGGTACCGCGGCAATATCGTTGATGTGCAGGGCAGCGTCCAAATCGCAGCCGATGTCACAGACCAAGCCCAGATCTGGTCGAGCCAGCATATCGAAATAGCCGGTCAGGTCAGCCACGCCCAACTCGAAGCCGATGAAAATATGATCGTACATGGCAATACCGTCAAGGCCAAAATCGCCTCGGGAGGAGATGCCAGTGCCAGTATGCGCCTGATTGTGCCAGTCAAAAATCTCTTGGTGCAGATGCTCAAGCTGCAAAAACTATTTGCCGAGCTCAAAAAAACCGTTCCCCAACTGGCCAATCGCTCAGACAAAGCCGTCTTTCTGCAATTGCTCAAAACCCAATTTCCTGGGCTTTTAAACGATGCTGAGCAACTCTGGGAACAACTCAAAACGCTCAAAAAACTCCATCCCCGCAAGGTCATGGTGCTCAAAGTCGTTTTGTCGCACCTGATGAATCTTGAGCAAAAAGACTTCAGCGCCGCGCTTTACCACGATTGGGTGGATAAACTCGGTGATTTTTTGCTCGATCTTGAGGCGCTTGAAAATCTCTCCAGCCATGTCTATCTGAATTATGTTCAGGCCTCGGAAATCTACTCTCAGGGCAATATCTATATTCTTGGCGAAGGCTGTTATAACTCACAATTACACGCCCGCAAACATGTCTTGATCACGGGTACACCGGGCTATTGCCGCGAGGGCCGGATCGAAGCGGGGGGACATGTGATTGTGCGTGAATTGGGCAGCCCCAACGGCAGCCGCCTGCGGATTCAACTGCAACCCCAAAGCAAAGTCTATGCTGAGCTGATCTACCCAGGGGTGGAGTTGCGCTTTGGTAAAACCACGCCGTATCATTTTCTCGAAAAACAAACACGGGTGGAGCTTTGCCTGGAAGGCGAAAGCGTCACGATGCGGCCCTTGCGCTGATGCACTGGTGTTTGCTTGATCCATCGGGAATGTCTTATCATCCCGGAACACCGCTCAAAGCGCCTTTGGGCGGCTCCCAATCGGCTCTCTCTTATCTGGCTCTGGCTCTCCAGGCACGGGGACACCGGGTCAGCTTTGTGCTCAAAGGCCAGCCACCACCGGACAGCCCTGTACCTATTTATGCCTTAGAGACATTGCCTTCAGACTTCTGGCAACAGGACTTTGACCTGATACTCTTGTTGAATCAGGCAGATTTTATCGCCGAAGTGGACTGGCCCGCCGTACCACTTGTATTTTGGAATCATCATTTGCCCCTGACTCTCTCCCAAAGCACCCTGGCGCAGGTGAAAGAACACTGTGCGGCCATGGTTTTTGTCTCACACTGGCAGCAACAGGGGTATCTCAATTGCTACGAACTGGGTTCCTTGCCAACCGAGGTGATCGGCAATGCCATCGCTCCCCACTTTGCGGGCAAACCAACTCCCCTGAGCCGTGATCCTGTGCTGGCCTATACCTCCACGCCCCGACGCGGCTTGGAAATGCTCCTGCCGATCTACCAAGACTTGCGCAGGGAATACCCCGCCCTGGAATTGCAAATCTTTTCTTCTTTTGCCGTCTACCAAATCCCCGAAGAGGCAGACGGCTTTGCCACTCTTTATGGCTTGTGCCGCAGTTTGCCCGGTGTGAGCTACCGGGGGGGAGTGCCCCAACCGCTTCTGGCAGAAGCCCTGCGCCAGACCCATTTACTGGCCTACCCGAATCTCTTTCCCGAAACCTTTTGCACAGCCGCCCTGGAGGCCTTGGCTGCGGGTTGCCGCGTGGTCACCAGCGCTCTGGGCGCGCTGCCCGAAACCACGGCAGGGTATGCCCGCTTGGTCCCCTGGCACAAGCAGCCCTCGGCCTTTTACCAGAGCTATTTGCACGCCCTGGGCAATGAAATTGAGGCCTGGTACCGAGGCGCCTCGGCTTGGGAGCAAACGCGCCAAGAACAAGCCGATTGGGCCCAGGCCCAGCACGTCTGGGATGTGCGCGTGGAAGCCTGGGAAAGCCTGGCGCAAAAGCGCGTCAATTCAGACGATTTTTAATTTTTTGTAAATTATGTTATTCTGGAGTTTAAATCCTTGCCCTCCAGAAAGGCCATCCCAATGCTTAACCCCAAGAAATGCACTGGTTTGAAGCACCTATTTGGAGATAAAAAACGTCCACGTCAATTTCTCAACTGGTTCAAATTGGGCCAAACTACGTGTTTAGCGGCCTCAGTATTACTCACCAGTCATACAGCACCTGTCTTTGCTGAATTAGAAACGATTCCAGAAGAACTGCGAATTTTACGCACAGAGCCTTGGACTCCCTTCAATCTGGGGGTTGAATTTCATTTGGGGTCAGGCGTGAGCCAAATCAGCCTGGTGGCAATGACCCACCCCGATTGGCAGTGGGGAATAGGTACGGCAACACTACCCAATTCAAGCCTATCTTCATATCAACCGGGCCTTTTTCTCCAATCCCGTTATTATCTGCCTGCAGCCCTCATTCCCGAGCTATTGAAATTGCCATTTCACCGTTTGTACTTGGAATGCGCAGTAGCCCCATTTCCAATGTTCAACAATCATTTTTTTAATCTTTCCTCCCACATTGGCTTTGAATCTCGCCTATTGGGTAGCAGCACCCACATATCTGCAGGTTTTCTATTGGGCGTCTCTGACTCTTTTTCAGGGAAATACGAACAAAATCAGCTGTTTATTACACCTCATATTCAGGTCGGCATGGGTCTACACCTACTCGCCCCCCTTTCTCCCGAATATACACAAACAGTGGCAGAATATACCTTGCCGCAAAAACGGATTCAATTGAGTGCTGGTACACATTTTTACCATTATAAATTGGGTTTTCTCCAAAGCTCCCCACCCGTACTTCAAGATTGGACCCTGTGGTACAGAGAGTCACAATGGGGGGTGGGGCTTTTTCTCAAAAGCACCCCCCAACTGCTAACAGGGGCCGGCCTCATTGGGCGCTGGTATTTGAATCCCTCCACACACAGCCTGAATCCCTTTGTTGAAATCTTGGGTTATACCGGCTCCTGGGTAGAGCGATACCAAACTAAATCAGATTTTTCAGCTGAGATTTTTTTGAGCAGCAAAGTGGGAGTTGAATGGAAAATGTTACCAGGTTTGAGCTTGGATATTGGCCTGGGATTGGGATTGATGGTTTCGCCCTTTGACTCACAACTTCATATTTATCGGTGGGATGATATGTACAGCCTAACTTTGCCCTTTTCCGCGAATATCAACTTCAGCCTGCCTGTCACAGAGCCCGTCACAGAGGCCTCCTCAGCGCTGCCTGCGCCAGATATTAAAGCCCCAGATCCCCGCACAGACCAAAACCAGCCCAGCCAATTTGAGCCCGGCCTGTAGCCAATGGCCGGCCTCTAAATCCGCTTCAAAGATCGTGATCAGCACCATCACAAGCAGAACCAGGGTCAACCAGGGAATGCGGCGCCTCATGGATTCAGCTCAAAGGTTTTGCCAATCAGCAGCAAACCAGGTGTGAGCAAATGTTCAATCTGCTCACTGGTCAGGGCCAAAATAGCCGGGGGTTCCTCTGCCAGCACGGCATAGCCCTGTTTGAGGTAGAAATTCACGGCCCAAGTGGCTTCGCGGTGTGCCAGCAGATACACGCTGCGAAAGCCCCGCATCTTCAGGCTTTGCTCCCAGAGTGCCAGCGCCCGACCCCCGAGCCCTTGGCGCCGGGCCGAGGCCAAAAAATGCAGCGAGGCCAGATAAACCGGCCCAGCATCCAAAACCGCCCAGGCCAAAAAGCCCTGCGGCAGGCCCGCCACCTCAATCAGCTCGGCACTCAGACCCGTCACCGAAAAGGGCTGTTCGCTCGCGATCAGCTGATCAAGGGTCTCGATATTGCCCTCAAAGGTGCCGGGCATCAGCCCGGAATACAGCGGCAGCACCTCGCGAAAGACCTGCTGAATAAAAGGCAGGTCTGTGGCCTTGGCCAAACGCAGGCAGAGATCAGTCGGCATACGCCAGCTCAAGCACCTGGCTAAAATGTTTGACAAAATGCACCTGCAGCCCTTTGCGGATATAAGCAGGCAAATCATCAAAATCGCGGCGATTGGCCTCGGGAAAGATCAGCTCAAAGACCCCAGAGCGCTTGGCCGCAATCGCCTTTTCGCGCAGTCCCCCAATGGGCAAGACCTTGCCCGTCAGGGTCAGTTCGCCGGTCATACCTATCCGGCGTGGCACAGCCTTGCCCGTGGCCAAGGAATACAGGGCAAGCGCCATGGTAATCCCCGCCGAAGGACCGTCTTTGGGCGTGGCCCCTTCGGGCACATGCAAATGGATCATATGATGTTCAAAAAAGGTTTTGTGGGCCTTTTCCTGATCGAGCAGAGCGCGCACACAGGTATAGGCAATCTGGGTGGACTCTTTCATCACGTCACCGAGTTGGCCGGTTTGTTTAAAACCGCCCCCTTTGGTGCTGAGCGCTGCCGCTTCGATGTGCAAAATGGCGCCCCCCATCGCGGTCCAAGCCAAGCCAATGGTCACACCGGGCACCTGTTCATCGTAAATCTCTTCAGGATTAAAACGCGGCTTGCCCAGGTATTTTTCAACGTCGCGGGTGCTGACTTTAAAATGTTCGCCCTTTTTCTCGGCCATGCGCAAGGTCACTTCGCGCATGATTTTTTTCAGCTGATTCTCCAAATTGCGCACCCCGGCTTCGCGGGCGTATTTGTCGATGATCATGCGCAAAGAGCCATCGGAGATCTGAATCTCGGCCTCACTCAGACCGTGTTGCTCACGCTGGCGGGGAATCAGGTATTTCTTGGCGATCTGCAGTTTCTCTTCGAGAATATACCCAGAGAGACGGATGATCTCCATGCGATCCAGCAGGGGGCCGGGAATGGTGTCGAGTTGATTGGCCGTGGTAATAAACAGCACTTTTGAGAGATCAAAACGCACATCGAGATAATGGTCGAGAAAGTCTTTGTTCTGCTCCGGATCGAGCACTTCGAGCAGGGCCGAAGCCGGGTCGCCGCGAAAGCTCGCACCCAATTTGTCGATTTCGTCCAACATAATCACCGGATTGGCTGTGCCCGTGCGTTTGACCGCCTGAATCAATTTGCCTGGCATGGCGCCGATATACGTCCGGCGATGGCCTTTGATCTCCGCTTCGTCACGCATGCCACCGAGGGAGAACCTGAAAAACTCCCGGTTGAGGGCATCCGCAATGGAACGGCCAATTGAGGTTTTGCCGACACCGGGCGGGCCCACCAGACAGAGAATACTGCCGGTTAAACTCCCGCGTTTGCGGATGGTGCTGATCAGCTCCAGAATGGTCTGTTTGACATCGTCCAGACCATAATGGGTGGCATTGAGCACCCGCCGGGCTTTGGGGATATTGAGGTTGTCTTTGGAGTAATGTCCCCAGGGCAGGCTGGTCAATGTGTCGAGGTAATTGCGGGTGACCTGGTATTCAGCCGAATGGGTCTCCATCATGCCCAGTTTATTGAGTTCCTCTTGAATGACTTTATCGGCTTCTTCACTCAGTTTGAGCTTGGGCAAGCGGGCTTCAAATTTATCTATTTCAGTGGTTTTGTCGTCTTTCTCCATGCCCAGCTCTTTTTTGATCATCTTGAGCTGTTCACGCAGAAAAAAGTCTTTTTGTTGTTTGTTGACCTTTTCGGTGATCTGGGTCTGGATTTTCTCCTGGATCATCATCACTTCCAGCTCTTCTTTGAGCAGAAGCAATAATTTTTCGCTGCGGCGGCTGAGGTCAAAGGTTTCGAGCAAATCCTGGAGCTTATCTGGATCTGCACCCAAAATTGAAGAAACCACGTCCATCAGCGTAACCGCATTGTCATAGGTCATTTGTGAGAGCAGCATTTTAACCGACTCTTGCAGAATCGGGCTCAGCCGCAATAATTCTTTGACCGCAGACATAATCGCCAGGGTATAGGCCTTTTGTTCGTCGCTGGGTTTGGTCTGGGGATCGGGATGGTATGCCACCTCCCAACGCAAAAGTGGCTCAGTTTGCAAGGTCTTGACCCGCGAAAAGCGCTGCAGACCCTGACCCAAAATCTGGATCACACCGTCACTGGGCACATTGACCTTAAAAATCTTGATAATCGTGCCCACTTCATAGAGTTCAGAGGCGAACAGATCGTCGGGGTTTTCTTTTTTAACCAAAACCAGGCCAAACATGCGGTTGCCATTTTCCCAACTGTCTTTGAGCAATTCGAGGTAACGCTCACCCGAAAAGGTAAAGGGCATCAGCACATTGGGAAAAACAGGACGGGGGTGAAAGGGCATAATGGTCAGGGTTTCGGGCAAGACTTCCGAGACCACAATCAGCTCTTTTGCGGGCGTTTCCGCCCCCACAGTGGGCTCTTCGGTTAAAGCTTCAGGTATCAGATCTTCAGCAATTTTGGCTGGCATAAAATATCCTTTGTCTCTGCTCTTGAGGAACAGGGCGTTTTTTTCATTATAAGCGCTGGAAAGCCCTTCAGTGAGTCATTGGGTAAATCCACAAAAAAAAGTGTCAATGTTACACCAGCTACATTCCCCGCAAAGCAGCCGGAGTACAATAGAGCCATGCAGATGATTGAATGGATCACCGGCGCACGCCGGGGAGAAATCGCCAAGACAGTCTATAGCTTTCTCGGCGTATTTTTTCTGCTGCTCTCGTATTATTTGGTCAAACCCCTGCGGAACTCCCAGTTTTTAAACAGTTTTGATCCGAGTGTCTTGCCTTTTTTTTACCTGATTGTGCCCGTTATCTCGCTGGCTGTGACCAAGGTTTTTAATTTTTGCTGCGATTTTATTCCCAAATACCGTTTATTTGTGTTGACCTATTTGCTTTTGATGGCTTGCAAATTGGTCTTCTGGGTCTATTTGCCCGTGGGTGGCAAGACAGCGATGGTGATCTTCTATTTCTGGGCCTCGGTCTATTTTTTGCTGGCAGTGGCCCTGATCTGGAGCTGTATCAACACGATTTTTTCCCCAACCCAGGGTGAGCGCAGTTTTGGTTTTGTTGCCCTCGGGGGCACCATTGGCAATATTTTGGGGGCCGAGGTCTCCAGTTGGATTGCCCGCAGCCCCTTTAAAGATCAGGCCCTGCTGATCTCAAGCCTGGCCATGGGAGCAGCTTTGGGTTTGTTGCTTTTGGCAATTCGCACCGCCGAAAAACAGCCCAGGCCCACCTCACAGAATGAGCCCCAAGATTTAAGTGCGACACAAAAAGCCCAAGACAATCCCGAATTATCCGAAAAGGTCTCCTCCAAAGGCCTCGAAGATCTCAAAGAGGTCTGGCGCAATCGCTATGTGCGCGGCATTGCCGTTATGGTTTTTGCTTTGGCCCTGTTTAATACCCTGATGGATTTTCAAAGCCAAAAAATTATCGATAGCACCTATTCACAAAAAACCTATACAAGCCAGTTTCAATGGTTAAAGGTGCCTCCAGCAGCAGGCTTGGCCTTGGTCGATCAACTGCGAAAAATCAACAGCCAAGAGCAAGCGGCAGTGATTGCCACTTTTTTGCAAACACACAAACAGGCCCCCACTTTGGCCCCACAATTGACCCAATCGTTTCAGGCCTATACCCAGCAAAAAGAAGCAGAGGTGCGGGACTTTTTCTCACGCACGTATAAATATCACGGTATCTTGGGGGCTTTCTTATTGTTGGTGATCTCCCGTCCCCTCTTCCGCTATCTGGGTTTGCGCTTCTCCAGCTTGATTCTGCCGGTCTTTTTTCTCTTGGCGGGAGTGGCCTTTTTGTTTCCGCTCGATCTGATGCTCTTGCAAATCGTCTTGGTGGTCGGCGGAGCCCTCAATTATTCGTTGAACAATGCCAGCAAAGAATTGCTGTATACCGTCACCTCTGAAGATATCCGCTTCAAGCTCAAGCCCCTGATCGAAGGCCCGATTATGCGCTTGGGTGATGTCTCAGCTTCGATCTTAAAAATTGTGCTGGGATTTTTGGTCGTGAATCTGCTCAAAAGCCCGGCGCATTACGTGGATTGGATCGCCCTGGGCTTGGCCATGGCCGTGGTGGTGTATTGGCTCTTTGCGATCGGCTATACAGGCCGCAAATATGATCAAACCAAATCCCGGCGAACTGAGTCTAAAACCACTTAATCACAGCCTTCCGTGCCACAGGTATTGAGTTCATGATCTGCCAGCAGCAGCAAAACCCGCTGGCGCACCACCTGCAATTTCTCGGAACCGGCCATCAAGCTATAGATGGTGCCTCCGCGCATTCTTTTGTAAATCTCTTGGTATTTGATTTCAATCCGGCGAAATTCCGCATCGCGGTATTTGAGCCAGGCCACTTGGCTGTTGCGCAAAGTGGCGTTTTTGTCACCCCCGAGCGATTGGTAATATTTGTTTAAAAGCTGATCCCAGCGCTGGGTATAAGCCTCATAACAGTCTTGTATACCCACGGTGGACGGATTTTTTTGCCTACAGCTTTCCATTTCCAGATCGAGGGGATGGGGTTTCTCGGGTCTTGCCGCGAAAGCAGGAATAGCAGGCACAATGGGCAACGAGAGCAAGGCAGAGCAAAACAAACTCAAAACAAATGTGTGGGATTTCATCAGGGATTCCGTCGTTAATAATCTGATTGGCAAGTGAGACCAACCGCCCCCCTATTGTATCGCGTTCCAATTTTCAGGCAATTGCCGCAACTTCTCACTTTCGGGATAGTGCAAGGCATAGACCTGCCGCCAACGGGTATAAGCGGCTTCATCTCGGGCCTCGCAGGCCAAAAACAAAAGCGAATCCAGCACCGAGGCCCCCCACAGGCGACAGGCCAACGGCAATTGGGACACCAGTGCCCAGGCCTCAAGCAAGGCCTCCTCGGCAGCGCGATCGCTGTGAAGCATCAGCTCACTTTGGGCCCAGTGGCGCAGGGCATGAAAACGCTCAAGCAGGTCGGGGTGCTTCAAGTCCTGACGCAATAAGACCCTGTACATAGCAAGCTTACGCGGATCAGTGGGAGAAAAACGCGGGGCATGGGACAGGGTCATTTCGGGCAAAAGCGAAAAAGCCAATTGACCGGAGGCATCCCAAGGCAATTCGTGTACCCGCCCCAGATAAGCCACCCCTCTGCGATTGGGAAAAAGCACAGCTTTCTGGCTCCAGGCCAACGCCGGGTGCTGTTGCCACTTCAAAGCATAAATCGCAGGTGGCGCAACCCGCAAATGTGCTGTGAGGGTCAAACCAGCCACAGGTTCCAACCACTCATCCGCGTCGATATTGAGAATCCAATCGGCTTGGGCCTGGGCCAGCGCAAAATTGCGGGTTTGGCCAAAATGCCGGGGCCAAGCCAGCGCAAAGATCTTCGCACCAAACTGGGCCGCAATTTGGAGGGTCTGATCACTTGAACCTGTATCGACCAAGACAATTTCATCGGCCACCCCCCGCAAACTTTGTAGGCAGCGAGGCAGAACTTCAGCTTCGTTTTTGACAATCAGGCAGGCTGTGAGTAACATATCTGCTATTTTAACGTGTTTGGCAAATTTGATTCAAAAACGGACTTGAGTAAATGTGGTGATCATACTATACTGGGCACAGTATCAAAAGAGGTATTTGCCATGAAGAAGAAACTGCTCCTGCCATTCATATTCTTGCTCATGGCCGCAGCGCCGCCCCCCCAAGCCTTGGAACAGGCGCGCACAGCCAGCAAAGCCCTGCTGGGAGAGCTGCAAACCACCCTCAAGAGCACCCTGAGCAGCAAAGGAGCGCCCGAAGCGGTGAAAGTCTGCAGCCAAGTGGCTCCCAGCATTGCCAAAAATGTGGCAAAAAAACATCACTTACAGATCCGGCGGGTGGCACTTAAACACCGCAACCCCGCGAATAAACCCGATGCCTACGAGCAAAAATGGCTGACCCAGTGGCAGAAAAACCCCAGCAACATCCCCGAAGAACACGCGGAAGTGGTCACTCACCAAGGTAAATCCACGCTGCGCTATCTCAAACCAATCAAAATTCAGGCGGCCTGCCTGCAATGCCACGGAGCCCCGGCTCAAATCAAGCCCGAGGTCAAGGCCTTGCTCAAGCAACACTACCCGAGCGATCAGGCCACCGGCTACAAAGAAGGCGATCTGCGCGGCACTGTGACGGTGATTTTGCCGCTGCCTTAAAAGGCACTGATCTGCCAGGTCAGTGTCCCCTGCGGCCCCATATAAAGGGATGACTGAGCCCCGAAGACTTGGTTCTTCTCGATATTGAGTTGACGGGCGTCGATAAAATTCCAAATATATACGCCCCCGGCACAGAGCATCGCAAAGATCAAAGCCTCTGTCAAACCGCTCAGAAACCCCCTGGAAGGATACAATTGGCTGATACCAATTCCCAACATGCCTCCAGCAGGGAATGCAAGCACAAATCCGCCCATAAACAGCCCGCCACGCAGGGGTTCATCCAATAAAAAATGCCCAAGTCCAGGCACAACGGCTCCCAGCCAGGTGCTTTCGGCATAACGGAGCTGAAGCGGAACACGGTTCTCAGAGGCAAAAGGGTCCTTTTCTTGAGACAGAACAAAGACCTCGGATGAAGAAAAATTCGATGCGGCCTGCAGAGGCCCTGTCAGGCCCAGCATGATCAGAAGAGCAGATAAAAAGACAGAGAGAGATTTCATACACCGACGCCCGTTTTCCGATTTAATGCATTATACAGTGAGAATGCCTATTTTTTATTCATAACAGGAGAAACGAGCGCTGTAAAGCCCCTGGGGGATCAGAAATTTTATCTTCTCTGAGATGAACAGTAAGCAGAGGAAGGTGTAGACACACACCAAACAGACATTTTATCGGCCAACCACATGCCGTGTTCGTATCTGTTTAAATGATTATTTTTATCTTGATCGAAGGATTGAAAATTTTTTGTATCAGCAACGGGATTATTAAAAAGCCAAGTGCGATTGGCTTCAAGAAACTCATACAGGTCAATATTCCCACTTTGGTCTTTGTCGATTTTCTCAAAGCGATACCCAAGTGCATAAGAATCTGTTGTCGGCGGGGAATCAGAAAGGACGGGCTCTGTATTGCTCAAACCGGTTGGCATCGCTATGATCGGAGAAGGGCTAAAAGAACAGGCCCCCAAAAGTGGGAGCAGACTCAATATTAATCTGGCAATTTTCATATCAAACTCTTTTTCATTCTTTAATTTCAATCGCGACTTATACTCAAGTGAATCATTGGGTGGGTAGGCTGTAAAGCGCAAAAAAGTAGTGGACTTTACCACTCTTTTGTCTAAACATATCTCTCTTTTTAACTTCAGTTTTAAATGCTGCAAAGCGAAAAGAATCTCAGCAAAACGTTCGGGAGCATCATCTTGAAGAATCTGTCCTTACATTGGTTACAGCAATTCCAACAATTGATTGAAATTGGCAGCTATACAGAAACAGCCCATAAACTCAATATCAGCCAACAGGCCCTGAGCAAAAATATCTTGGCTCTTGAAATCTGGGCTGGGCATTCTCTGCTTATTCGACAGGGCGGCAAACATGAACTGACATGGGCGGGTGAATTATTCAAAGATCAAATTCCAGGGCTTTTACAGAACTTACGTGAGCTTGAAAAAGAATTCCAAGCTCAACCCACCCAAATTCATCTGGGTATAGATCCCCTTTTTGGACATCTCTTCTTAGATCGCATTTTACCCCCACTGCTGAAACGTTGGCCTGACATGGATTTACGTGTATTGCCCATGCGAGCTCCTGATTTACATCGTTTATTGCTCACAGGCTATTTAGATGCGGCTTTGATCACGGGCGCTTCACCAGCCCAGTTTGAAAAAGCCGATTTACCCGCTTTGCGCTGGACGGTTATCGCCACGCCCGAACAGTATCAAAAAGCCCCTCCTTGGGATTTTATCCATTATTCCACGCCCTTGAATACCGAAATTTTTCAAGACAGTGCACTTTTACCGCAACCCATTGAATACAAAGCACAAACCAATCATTGGCGCATGATGAAAACATTGGTGTTGGCAGGTATCGGTATCGGATTTATCCTGGAGGCCTGTGTCAAATCTGAACTCGCCAACGGGAACTTGATAGCCTTGCCCCTGCCCGAAAATATACCTCGCTTAGAAACAGCCGCTATTTGGCTCAAAGGCAACACACTCACGCCGCTTCTTTCTGAACTATTAAACGCCCTGAATGAGGTCATGCAATCTTGAAAATACTCGATTTGAAGCCTGAATGGCTGACCTATTTAGAATTGACAGCCCAAATGGGCTCCTATTCATTGGCTGCAGAAAAACTCTATCTTAGAGAACCGGTCTTAAGATACAACCTAAAAGCGTTAGAAGCCCATTTTCAAACGCCGCTGCTAGAGCGAACAGAAAGGGGGTTAATCCTGACATCTACCGGTCAACAACTTTTACAAAACAGCCATTCATTTCTGGAAAAACTCCAGTTTTTACAAGGCCAACTCACACAATTAAAACCTCAGAAACAAAGCTTGGCAGTCGGGGTCTCTTTTTCTTACCCTGAAACCCAGCTGAGCCAGATCTTGGCTCAGCTTTATAAACGTTTTCCGGAAATCCAATTCAGACTGATGATCGGCCAAATATCAGAGATCAAAGAATGGCTCAGATCAGATCAAATAGAATTAGCACTGGTCACATCAGAAACATGGGATGACCCTGATTTTACTTATACAAATGGAACGTATTCTCCCGGCATTTACGTCAAACACCCAACCAAGGAAGTCCCTCCGGTCTATTTTTTACCGGCATTGCCAAATTATTTGGAGCGCAGTGGAAAAAAAACAGATCTGCTCGATTTTTCTGATTTAAAAAAATATGCTGGCATTTTTAAAGAGAAAATGAGTTTTCGCTATATCGGCACATTCCCTTTAACCTTAAAACTGGCTTTAAGTGGTGCCGGGATGGGTTTTGTACCAGAAATATATGCAGCTCCTTATTTAGCCCAAGAACAACTCAAACGCACATATGGCCCACACTTAGACTGTGGTCTCACACCTTCGCTTGTGCATTTCCACAACAGAATATTATCCGCCCCGGCTCAGGCATTTAAAGAACTGATCCTTGAACAGAATTAAACCGAGAGTGCTATCGCTCTCGGCCCGATGGAAGGCTCACTGTTCGGCAACGGGAATCGGACTTTCTTGCATGCTCCACAAATACAGCGCAAAATAGTCTTCGTATTCACTGAAAGTGATTCGTCCATCCAAATTGCGATCTGTCTGATTAAACGTCAGGCGTACTTCCTGGCGCACGCGATTTTCGGATCCTGGCTGAATCAAGGTGGGTTTATGGGCATTCCAAAACTGCTCAAAATCGAGAGGGATACCATAGGGGGTGATTCTGCTCCAAAAAGCACTTGCAAAATTCCGAATTTCGTCTCGGCTAAAAGTGGCCCGTGCATTCACAGCAGGATTCAGAAATTCAGGTTTGCTAATTTTCCGATCTCGATTGGTATCAAACTTTAAAAAATCAGCTTCTTCTTGCAACAAAGCTTCTTGTACAGTCAAAAAACCATCTTTATTTTTGTCCAACCCCTCAAACATCATATTGCGAAACTGAATACTTACCTGGTCCAAGCCCTGATCGGAACGGGCTTTTACCAACGTTGAGGTCGGCGTGTTCAGAGAACGGACAGACGATGGCGTGTTCAAGGGGGATTGAAACACGGGAGCAGCGCAAGCGGTGAGACTGGTAAAAATCACAGTCAGAATCCCAAATTTTTTACTCATTGTAAGTTTCCATGGTTGATGTACAAGCAATTTTAATCTGGTTCTATTTAAACACACCCATTTTGTGCCGTAAAGTTCAAAAGAGTGGTGGTAACCACCACTCTTTTGGCAAAAAAAGAAGGACGAATCAATCAGAGCAGATCAGCTCAGCCCTGCAAAGCCGCTTCAATTCGGCGCAGGGTTTGCACCATCGCGCTGAACATCTCGGGAGAAATTGCCTGGGGACCATCACAAAGGGCCTCGTGGGGCCTGTCATGGACATCGACCAAAAGGCCATGCGCACCAATCGCCACCGCCGCCCGCGAGGCGGGCACGACCATGCTCTTGTGGCCCAGGGAGTGACTGGGATCGATCACAATCGGCAAATGGCTGAGCTTGCGCACGGCCAAAACGGCACCCAAATCGAGCAAATTGCGGGTATGCGGATCGTAATGGCGCAGACCACGCTCGCAGAGAATTACACGCTCGTTGCCCCCGGCCAGCAAATACTCTGCCGCCATCAGCCACTCGTCGATCGTAGCGGAAAGCCCGCGTTTGAGCAGCACGGGTTTGTCGAGCTGGCTGGCAGCTTTGAGCAGGGCAAAGTTCTGCATATTGCGGGTACCGATCTGGATAATATCCGCATATTCATAGACGGCATCGAGACTGGGCAAATCCAGCGCCTCGGTAATCACCGGCAAGCCCGTCTCGGCACGGGCTGTGGCCAAAATTTTGAGCCCCTCGATGCCCAGTCCCTGAAAGGCGTAGGGCGAGGTGCGCGGCTTGTAAGCACCGCCGCGCAAGATCTGCGCACCCCCGGCTTTGACCGCATGCGCCAAACGTACGGTCTGTTCTTCGGTTTCAACCGCGCAGGGTCCGCCCATCACGACAAAGTGATTGCCGCCAAAGGTCGCCTCCCCGACTTGAAAGATGGTGTCCTCCGGATGAAAGCTGCGGCCCGCCAGTTTATACGGGCTGGAGACCGAAATCACCTCGCGCACTCCGGGCATTTGGTTCAATTTCTCACGGTCTTCACTGCTGTGGTTGCCAGTAATGCCTACAGCCAGACTGTGTTCACCGGGCAAGACATGGGCGGTATAACCGAGTTTTTCAATCATATTTAATAATCCCTGTAATTCTTCGGGACTGTGGGTTTTGCGCATCATGACCAACATTTAATTTTCCTCCAGGGGCTGTTTGAGTGAGCGAATCAAGGCAGAGGCAATCTCGACCGCCTGATCCGGGGTTGAAGCAGTATCGAGGGCTGCCATCAGGGCCGAGCCCACAACGATGCCTTCGGCACAGCCCTTGAGCTGGGCCACATGTTCGGGGGTCGAAATACCAAAGCCGACAATCACAGGTTGCCTCACATGGGTTTTGAGCTTGGCCAAGGTCGCAGGTAAATCGACATGAACCTGCGCCTGTGTGCCGGTCACCCCCGTGCGGGAGACATAATAAACACAGCCTGTCGAGGCGGCATCAATCCGGGCCAGCCGTTCAGGGGCCGTGGTCGGCGCCGCCAAAAACACGGTTTCGAGCCCTGAGCCTGCAACCGCATCCAAATAGCGACCGGCTGTCTCTGGCAGCAAATCCACCACCAGGGTGCCGGAGACACCTGCGGCCAAGGCCTGTTTGACAAAGTTGTCCAAACCAAAATGGTAAATCGGGTTGTAATAGCTAAAGAGAATCAAAGGGGTCTCTAAACCTTCGGCACGCACCTGGGCGACCACATCCAAAATTTGGGCCAGATTGACGCCTTGGGCCAGGGCCTTTTCGGAGGCCTTTTGAATCACAGGGCCATCGGCGACCGGGTCGGAAAAGGGCACCCCCAATTCAATTAAATCTGCGCCCGCAGCCGCCAAAGCGTGTAAGAGGCGGGCGGTGGTGGGCAAGTCGGGCACCCCGGCGGTGAGATAGGGAACCAAAGCACTGCGGCTTTCAGCCCGACAGGCCATCAAGGTGGTGTTGATAGATTTCATGCTTTTTCCTCCGCTTGGTAGAGTTGGTGAACATCTTTGTCGCCGCGGCCAGAGAGATTGACCAAGAGAATCTGGTCTGGGCGCATTTGGGGGGCCCGTTTAAGTACATACGCCAGGGCATGGGAACTCTCCAAAGCGGGCAAGATCCCCTCGCTGCGGGCCAAGCGGTGAAAGGCTTCCAAGGCCTCTTCATCGCTGGCCGAGACATAGTGGGCACGCCCAATTTCGTGCAAATGGGCGTGTTCGGGCCCGACCGCCGGATAGTCCAAACCAGCAGAAACGCTGTGGGTTTCGAGAATCTGGCCCCCCGTATCTTGCAGAACCAAGGTCTCACTGCCGTGTAAAACCCCCGGACTGCCCCCGCCAAAGCGGGCCGCGTGTTGGCCCGGCTCCAACGAACGGCCGCCCGCTTCGACCCCCGTCAATTGCACTTCGGCATCTTGCACAAAGCCCCGAAACAGGCCCATGGCATTGCTGCCCCCACCGACACAGGCCACCACTTCGTCGGGCAAGTGGCCGGTTTGTGCTAAAATCTGCGCGCGGGCCTCTTTGCCAATCACCGATTGAAAAGTCGCCACCATATCTGGGTAAGGGTGGGGCCCCAAGACGGAGCCCAAGAGATAAAAGCTGTCTTGCACATGGCTAAC
Source organism: Candidatus Blackallbacteria bacterium (assembly GCA_051715345.1). Taxonomy (GTDB): domain Bacteria; phylum Cyanobacteriota; class Sericytochromatia; order UBA7694; family UBA7694. Next base: position 377,743 of record JBPXJQ010000053.1, on the reverse strand, counting down.
CCAGTCGCGCATGGCTTCGTTGATTGCGTCTTTGAGTGTGGCAGAGCCACTGTTCACAGCGCAGACTTCGGTGCCCAAAAGGCGCATGCGGTAGACATTTAAGGCCTGGCGGGCCATGTCCACCGAGCCCATATATACCCGGCATTGCAGCCCGAGCAAAGCGGCCACAGTGGCACTGGCCACCCCATGTTGACCGGCACCGGTCTCGGCAATAATCCGGGTCTTGCCCATGCGTTTGGCCAAGAGGGCCTGGCCCAGTGAATTGTTGATCTTGTGAGCCCCGGTGTGGTTGAGGTCTTCGCGTTTGAGAAAAATCCGCGCCCCACCGAGCTGCTGGCTGAGGTTGCGGGCTTCGTAAACCGGGGTGGGACGCCCCACATAGTGCGTGAGCAGGTCTTGAAGCTCCGCCAAAAATGCCGGGTCTTGGCGGGCCTCGGTCCAGGCCTGCTCCAGTTCCTGGACGGGAGCCATCAGGGTCTCAGGAATATACTGGCCACCAAAATGGCCAAAAAAGCCCCCCGGTAACAAAGGTTGAAAAGCAGAGAGTAACATCGGTTCAGACATTTTTGTCTTTCCTTTCAGGTAAATCTAAGCAAGAGATTCGGATATTTTCAAATAAGGCAGATAATTTCTGAGGATCTTTCTGGCCCGGCTCTGCCTCTACCCCACTGGAGAGGTCCAAGGCCCAGGGCTGGACCTGCTGGAATGCGGCCGCAGCGTTGTCGGGATTGAGACCGCCCGCCAGAAAAACGGGCCGCATGACAGCCAGCGAATGTGCCAATTCCCAATCGCCCGTCTGGCCACTGCCGCCCCAGACACCGGGAACCGCTGTATCGAGCAATAAATAGGGCGGACAGAGGTTTTCGTGGGGATCTCCGCTTGAGCCCTGCCAGGGAGCAAAATCCGCAATTGAGCGGGGACGCAGAGCCTTGATCAGCTGAAAGCCCTCCGCCATCAACTCAGCACAGAATTCGGGGCTTTCGTTGCCATGTAATTGCAAATGGGTCAGACCAACGGTTTGCGCAGTTTGGCGCAGGGTGCATGCGTCGGCATTGACAAAGACCCCGACTTTCCAAATAGCCTCTGGCAATTGTGCCACAATTTGGGCGGCAACCGAAGGAGCTACGGCGCGTGGACTGGGCGGATAAAAGACAAAACCCAGGGCAAAGGCCCCCAGCTCACTCGCCAATTGGGCGTCTGACAAGCGGGTCAAACCACAGATTTTGATGCGTGGCAGATCTGTCTGGGTCTTACCTTTCAGTGATAAAGTCTCAGTCATGGCGTTCGTCCGTTTGTTGCTTCTGCTCTGCTTGCGCCAGCAAGGCAGCCAAAGCAACACCCGGCTGGCCCGAAGCCATCAAATGGGAGCCAATCAAAAAGCCCCGATAGCCCCAAGCCCGAGCCGAGGCCAAATCCTGGCCCTGGGACAAGCCACTCTCGCAGATCAAGGTCACACCCGGTGGCACATGTTGCGCCAATTCCTGCGAGGTTTCCAAGCGGGTGGTCAGGGTTTTGAGATCGCGGTTGTTGACGCCGATCAGCTCGGCCCCCAACGCCAGGGCAATGTCTAATTCTTCGCGGGTATGCACTTCTATCAACGGGGTGAGTTGCAATTCAAGCGCCAAAGTATAAAGGGCCTGCAATTCAGCAGCTTCTAACATTGCCACAATCAGCAGAATGGCATCAGCCCCCGCCAGCCGGGCCTGGTAAAACTGGTAAGGGTCGAGCATAAAATCTTTCATCAAGAGCCGGGCCTGGGGAAAAGCTGTGCGAATCGCACGCAGATAGGCCAAATCCCCTTGAAAAAAGTCGGGTTCTGTCAACACAGAGAGGGCAGCTGCACCGCTCGCCAAATAATCCCCCGCCACGTCGACAGGCTTTAAATCGGGGGCAATGGCACCCCGTGATGGACTGGCCAATTTGACCTCGGCAATCACCTGAAAGCCGGGTTGGGCAAAAACGGCTTTAAAATCCCAGGGGATACGGGCTGTGGAGATCTGCGCTTTTAACTCAGCCAAAGGCTGTTGAACTTTTTCACGGGCCACCCGCAGCCGTGTTTGACCCGCAATTTTCGCCAAAACGCTCATATCAACCTCCGCAACGCGCTCAGCGTGGTTTGAACCCGGCCCTGATCGAGGGCTTCACCTGCCAGGGCCGCTCCGGCTTTGAGACTTTCTGCCTGCCCAGTAATCCACAGGGCCGCCGCAGCGTTATAACAGACCAAATCGCGGGCCGGGCCTTTTTCACCGGCAAAGATCCGCTCAAGCAAAGCCGCGTTATCGGCGGCACTGCCCCCTTCAAGTTCAGCCAAAGACTGCCGGGGCAAGCCCGCCTCTTCGGGGGTGAGCAAATAGGTGGTAATGCGGCCATCTTTGAGTTCAGAAACCTGGGTCGGCGCTGCCAGACTGAGTTCATCCAGCCCGTCTTCGGAGGAGACCACCAGCGCAGCTGTGGTGCCCAGATCTCGCAATACCTCGGCCAAAATGGGGGTGAGTTTGCGATCGTAAACCCCCAATAATTGGTGACTGACCTCTGCCGGATTGCAAAGCGGCCCGAGCAGATTAAAAATCGTGCGCACACCCAGGGAGCGGCGCAAAGAAGCCACTTCTTTGAGCACGGGATGAAACGAGGGGGCAAAACAAAAGCCAAAGCCCGTCGCTTGCAGGGCGCGTTGTACGCCTTCGGGGCTGTGCTGAAGGGGAAGCCCCAAAGCTTCGAGCACGTCTGCGCTGCCACTCTGGCTAGAGACCGCCCGATTGCCGTGTTTGGCCACAGGCACACCCAAACTGGCCAAAAGCAAGCCCACAGCCGTGGAGACATTAAAGGTCACGCCACCGTCTCCCCCTGTCCCGCAGGTATCCAGGGTCAGGGGCAGGCCCGTCTCAACTTTTTGCATACGAGCGCGCAGGGCCCGGGCAAAACCCACGATCTCTGGCGGGGTCTCACCGCGCATGCGCAGAGCGGCCAGCAGGGCCCCTGTTACTTCGGGAGGCACTTCGCCATTGAGAATGCGATCAAGCACCGCTTCTGCTGCTTGGCTGGCAAGCGGCTGCCCCGCCAAAAGGGTTTCAAGTATGTTTTTCATACCACAGCCTCCAGGCCTTTGAGAAAATTGTTTAAAAGGGCGGGACCCGCTTGGGTGGCAATCGACTCAGGGTGAAATTGCACACCTTCGATCGGCAATTCGCGGTGTCGCAGCCCCATGATCAGGCCCTCTTGGCTCTCAGCTGTGATCTCCAGACAATCAGGTAAACTGGCCCGCTCGGCCACCAGCGAATGGTAACGGGCGACCGTCATCGGTGAGGGCAGCCCTGCAAAAAGCCCTTGGCCCTGGTGGAGAATATCTGAGGTTTTGCCGTGTTTGGCCTGGGTGCGGATAATCTTGCCACCAAAGGCCTGGGCGATCGCCTGATGGCCCAAACACACGCCCAAAAGAGGAAAACGGCCCTGCACCGCTGAGATCAGGTCAAGACAAATACCCGCCTGTTCGGGCCGACCAGGCCCCGGAGACAGAACCACTGCCTGGGGTTGCAGCGCCAGTACGTCTGCCACACTCAGGGCATCATTGCGCACGACCCGACAGGGAGCACCCGCTCCCGCCAAGGCCTGATAGAGGTTATACACAAACGAATCGTAATTGTCGATCAAGAGGATCATGGCTGTTCTCCTTGCTGTTGCTCTGCCATTTGATTGGCCATTTGCAGGGCCTGAAAAAGCACCTGGGCTTTGTTGCGCACCTCTAAATACTCGTGTTTGGGAATCGAATCAGCAACAATCCCCGCTCCCGCTTGCAGATAGGCCTGCCCCTGATGGATCGCCAGACTGCGGATCGTGATACAGGCATCCAGTTGCCCTTCAAAGCCATGGTAAAAAACCGCCCCCCCATACCAGCCCCGGCGTACGGGTTCGAGTTGGCTCAAGAGTTCCATCGCGCGGATTTTGGGAGCCCCCGACAAAGTTCCGGCCGGGAAACAGGCAAAGAGCGCATCCAGGGCTGTTTGGCCTGGGGCCAATTGGCCTTCAACCAACGAGACCAAGTGCATCACGTGGGAAAAATACTCCAACTCCATATAGCGGCTGACCTTGACCGTGCCAGGTTGAGAGACCCGGCCCAGATCGTTGCGGCCCAGGTCCACCAGCATCAGGTGTTCCGCCCGTTCTTTTTCATCGCCCAAAAGCTCTGTCGCCAAGGCGCGGTCTTCGGCCTCGGTCTGCCCCCGGCGGCGGGTGCCTGCAATTGGGCAAGTGGCCGCAGCGGCCCCATCTGACTTGACCAACATCTCAGGCGAGCCGCCCAAGAGCACCGGTCCGCCGATATCCAAATAATAGAGATAGGGAGAGGGATTGAGGCTACGCAAAACACGGTAGAGCGCAAAAGAATCTCCTGCCAGCGGGCTGGTAAACTGCTCTGAGAGCACCGCCTGAAAGATCTCTCCCGCCGCAATGGCCTCTTGCAAAATGGCCACCTTTTCACAAAAGGCAGCTTCCCCCATGCGGCCTTGTAAAAGTGCCGAATCGGCGCTGCAGGCTTCGGGCAAATCCAGCAGCGCTTCTGCAGCCACAGGCACCCGCAGGCGTTGATGGAGATCTGTTAAAGCCGCTTCGGCGGCTTGGACTTGCTCAGCGTCTGCACTTTGGGGCACATGCGCCACCAGCAAAATCCGACGCTTGAGGTGATCAAAGACCAAGACCCGAGCAAAGCGCATCAGACAGGCCTCAGGCAGAGGTGAGCGCGCTGGTTGGAGTGGAATCCGCTCCAGATAAGTCACGCAATCATAGCCCAGATAGCCCACATAGCCGCCCGTAAATGGCGGCAAAGCTGGGTCGGTTTCGGCCGATTGGGCTTGAAGCCGGGCTTTGAGTTCTTGCAAGGGGTCACCGGTCAGAATCTCAGTGCTTTGACCGCGTTGCAGGGTCAAAACGCCGTCTTGCAAGGTCAGGGTCTCATCAGGGGCAAAACCCAAAAGGCTGTAGCGCGCCTGGTGCAGATCTGAACCGGCGCTTTCAAACAAAAAGCCGGGTTCTCCCGCACTGCGCAAACGCAAAAATGCAGAGACAGGAGTGAGTGTATCGGCAGGAATTTCACGGGTGATTCGCATCAATGAAGGGGCATTGAGGGGAAAGGACTGGGTTTCGGGGACGGACATCGGGGTCTCCATTCTCGGTAAGGTGAATCAGGCAAAAACAAAAGCAGCCACTGTGAGGGGGCACAGTGGCTGCAAGGAGGGGATTTGGGTGGAAAACTAAAACAGAATTTCTTTTTTTCCCAAACGCCAATTGCCACTGGCAGTGGAAGGCCACCACCAGCGCCAGTTCGAGGCAGAAATCTTGAGACTTGCGTTGGGTTTCATACCCTCCAGTATGCGCCCAGCAGATACGAGTGTCAAGGCGATCGTTTTCCACCGAAATGACCTGTGAACAGGCCTCTCGGCTAAATGCAGGTGATGGGTTATACTGCTTGCCGAGAGCCTGACTGTTTGGCTACTGTTAGGCTTTTGAGCAACCATGGATAACCTTGGTTATAACACCAGGGCTTGACCCTATGTGACCATTTGGATTTCGCAGGGTCTCCTGAATATCCCATTAAGAGAAGTCAAATGCCCCAACTCCAAATTCACCACCCCCATATCTGGGATCTGAGCCCGGAATCAGCGACCATTCTGCAAATGGCCTTGGCCAAACAGGTTTGTTTAAACGACAATCTGCCAGAGATCAAACGGGTAGCCGGTGTAGATATTGCCTACGGCAAAAATTCAGAGGAGCTGATCGCTGGGGTGGTGATCCTGGATGTTTATTCTCTGCAAGTGCTGGAAAAGGTCCATTTTATCGGCACATCTGTCTTTCCCTATGTGCCTGGGCTCTTCTCTTTTCGCGAATTGCCTCCCCTGCTCAAAGCCCTGGAAAAACTCCAGTTTTTGCCCGATCTGATTGTCTGCGACGGCCATGGCCAAGCCCACCCTCGGCGTCTGGGTCTGGCCTCTCATTTGGGTGTCTTGCTGGATCTTCCGACGATTGGCTGTGGCAAAACACCGCTGCTTAAGCCCTTGGTAGAACCGGGCACCGAACGGGCAGACCAAAGCCCCATTTGGCTGGGCAGTGAACAGGTGGGCGTGGCTCTGCGCACCCAGCCCCAGATTCGCCCAGTTTATGTCTCAGCGGGTCACCGCATCAGTCTGACAACAGCCATTGACTGGATTCTCAGGCTCAGTCCAGACTACCGCCAACCCGAGACCACCCGACAGGCCAATAGCTATGTGAACCAATTGCGCGAGGCATATCACAACGGGCCAGACAAAGAAACTGAAGCCAATCAAACGATTTAATCCCAAAACCAACTTCGTCTGAGATAATGAATAGATACATTTGCTGAAATTAAGACCCAGGAGATCTTGGCTTGCAATCACTGCTTAAATCTATTCGCATATCTCTGTTTTTAGGCCTTTGGATCGTTTTGGCGGGGCTTTATCTTCCTGAAGCATCAGCCAAGCCTTCGATCGCCATTTTGGAATTGGATGCCAAAGGCGGCATCACCGCCGATGAAGCCAGCATTATCACAGATCGCCTGCGGGCCCAATTGCACCAAACGGGCCATTTTCAGATCTTAGAACGGGCAAAAATGGAGTCCGTACTCAAAGAACTCGGCTTTCAACAATCGGCCTTTTGTGATGACTCCAAATGCAAGGCCCAAATTGGCAAACTCTTGGGCGTGGATGGCCTGGTCACAGGCTCTGTCAGCCGTTTAGACACCCTTTATACCCTCAGTATTCGGGTTTTAAACGTCGAAAAAGGGGTGATTATTCGAGAAGAATTTCAAGACTGCGAGTGCCCACTCAAAGATGTTTTAACCAAGGTCACCCCCAATTTAGTCTCCCGGTTACTCAGTCAAAAAACAGCCAATGCTCTGCCGCAACAGGCTTCGTCGGCACAGACAGCGGCAACAGCAACAGCCAAGACACCATCACCGCCTGTGCCCCCGCCAGCATCGACCCCACCTTCCAGCATGGTAAACCTGCCCCTGGGCAGTTTGGAAGTCCAGACTTTGGCAGGAAATCAAGCTACCTGGCTTCTGCCCAATAGCTTGCAGAACGGTCCCGCACTCAAAGCCACTTTTCAGGCTCCCTACTCACTCTTGTGGGATGGGCAAGGGCAACTTTTGATCGCTGATGCCCAAAACCACCTGATTCGCAAATTATCTCTCAGTGGCGATGTCTCAACGCTGTCTGGGGTTGAACGTATATTGCTCGATAACACCACCTTTGCCGATGGCAGCCGAGACAAAGCCAGGTTTAATTTTCCCTCTTCGATGGCCCGCCACCCCTCTGGCCATATCTATATTGTGGATACAGACAACCACCGCATTCGTGTGATGACACCCGAAGGCCAAGTCTCCACGTTTGTGGGCACGGGCATTGCCGGTTTTACCGATGGAAACCCAGCCGTGGCTCAATTTTACCGCCCCCGAGGTCTGGCCTTTGATCGCGACGGCAATTTGTATGTGGCTGATACAGGCAATCACAGCATCCGCAAAATTTCTCCCAATGCCATGGTCAGTACTTTGGCTGGCAATGGCCGTTCGGGCTTTGCCAATGGACAGGGTTCCGAAGCACAATTCTATCACCCCACCGCCTTGATTATGCACCAAGATACGTTATACAGTGCCGATACCTTTAACCATTGCATCCGTAAAATCACCCTTGCGGGTGAGGTCACAACGATCGCAGGCGATGGCCTCGAGGGCTTTGTTGATGGCACTGCGGCTCAAGCCCGCTTTCGTTTTCCACGGGGACTGGCCTTTGATACCCAAGACAATCTCTATATTGCAGATACAGAAAATAACCGCATCCGCAAATACTTCGCCGATCAACAACAAGTGATCACAGTGGCTGGCAACGGCAATGCCGACTTTGCCGATGGAAATGCAGCGGTGGCCAAGTTTAATCAGCCGATCGGACTGCTCTTTGATCCTGCGGGCCATTTATTGGTCGCAGACAGCGGCAATAACCGCATTCGCAAGATTATCTTCCAATAGTCAGAGGAAAACACCATGCCAGAATTGCCCGAAGTGGAAGTTGTGCGTCTGGGTCTTGAAGCCCGAATCTTGCACACGCAGATTGAAACGGTTGAGATTTACACCCCTCAGATTACCTTGCCCAATCCCCAGACTTGGCCCAAACGGCTGAAAAGCCAAAGCGTCGAAGCCCTGGAGCGCCGAGCCAAATACCTGATTCTCCGCTTGAGCCAAGATTGCCTCTTGGTACATCTGCGCATGACCGGCCAAATGCTGCTGCAAGAAAGCCAAACCCATCCAGCCCAACAGAGCGAGGCGCTGGTCTTGCCCTTTACGTATTATCGTCATCCGGTGTTTGATCTGCCCGACAAACACACCCATCTCAAGCTCAGCTTCTCAGGTGGGATTCAACTCTATTTCCGAGATATCCGCAAATTTGGGCGGGTAGAATTGCTCAGCCCGGCTGAATTGGCAGCCCATCCGGGACTGCTCAAATTGGGTGTAGAGCCCCTGGGCCCGGACTATACTTGGTCTTATTTTCAAAAGTGCCTCAAGGGGCAGCGGGCGATCAAAGCCTTTTTATTGGATCAGACCCAGATTGCAGGTCTGGGCAATATTTATGTCGACGAAGCCCTGTTTGCGGCAGGGATCTTACCCACCCGAGCAACTGCCAGCCTCAAAAAAAGTGAAGCCCAAAAGCTCTACGCGGCGATACCTGTGATCTTAAGCCAGGCCATTGCCAGCGGGGGAACCACCCTCAAAGACTATTTACATCCCGATGGCCAAGGGGGTGAACACAAAGAAGATTTACAGGTCTATGGCCGTGGCAAATTGCCCTGTTTGCGCTGTGGAAAAACCCTGGAAAAAACAGTCGTGGCTCAGCGGGGCACGCATTTTTGCCCGCATTGCCAAAAATAATGGACCCACATTTGGGTTTTGGATCAATTTCGGGAGCAGACCCATGTTAGGGCCTTATAATCAAACAGCTTCAAGCAGAGATTCTGTTGGAAAATTGAGTGAAATCCATTTGACTCAGACCTGGATTGTCTGGCTTGAATTATCCCTGACGGGCTTGGTTTCACTTATTCTGATTTTATTCAAAGCCTACTTGGGACTGCCCTTGGTTTTCTTATGGGCCAGTACGCTCCTACTGAGGCAATACCGCCTCAAAATTGAAGAATTAACAATTTCAAATCAGCACAGACACATCATTTGGAGGGATACCCAAGGCCTGATCGGACGTTTGAACTATGAGGAAGTCACAGATTTCACCTTTTACCGTATCAAGATTGAATACAATCGCAGAACAAAGATCCCTCAAGAGATGCTCTCATTGGTACTCAAAAATGGCCAAGAAATAGAATTACTACGCCTCCCCCCCGAAGAGAGGGACAGCTATAAAAAACAATGGCAGGAACTTGAATTCAACCCAAAAGACATCATTCAACAACCAACTTCCGAACAGACAGGACAGCTCCCTCACTGGCTCAGATACAGACAAACAGCCTCAGGCCATGATCGTTATAGCTGGTACAAACGTCAGTCGCATCTCAGTTGTTTAAGTTGGATTGGGGGTTGGATTTGGGCGGGATTCTTGGCTTGGAAAGATACGGAAGGGTGGTTTGTCCTGCAGCCTTATGCCTGGCTGCTGTGGGGAATCGCTGTCCTGGTGACTGGATTGACCTTACTTAAAATGGGTAGACAGTATTGGCTAGAAATAGGCCCTCAAAATTTGATTTGGGGAATTTCTGATTTTTCCGGCAAAACCTATCCCAAAGGCACTCTGGCACGGGAGCACGAACTCATTTTTTATTGGCAATGTGGCGATGAAAGAAAAAGAAACGCACAAACTGAAGACCGTGACTATCGCAATTACCAAATGGCTGATGATTATCGACTTTATGGAATGAGTCATGCACGCATTCACATCTTAAAACACGCTGGAGCTGCAGAAATCACCCGAAAAAAAGAGATCAATCAAGATCTGTCAATCCTGCACTTATTAAACTATGTTGCCTCCAAAAATCGCCTGACCTTGCCTCTGCCAGGCTTTAACATCGCAGAAACCGTCTTTTTATTGGGCCTGATACGTCAGCATATCGAAAAGGAACACGATGAAAACTTGGCGCAAAAAATAGAGCCCTTGGTATAAAAGCGGGGGCCAAAATAGTCAGCGCCAGTCACTTAAGAGATGCTGGATTTTCTCTGCCATCTGGGCCAGAGGCACAATCCCATGGGCCAAGTGATGTTCAATAATGGCACGGGGCATGCCATAAACCACACACGAAGACTCGTGTTCGGCCAAACAGCGCCCCCCAGCCTCTTTCAGCACACGCACACCTTCAAGGCCGTCTTGGCCCATGCCGGTCAAAATCACAGCCAAAACCCGGCCCTTAAAATAGCGGGAAGCAGAAAAAAGCGTGATGTCGACAGAAGGCCGCACACCACATTGGGGTGGATTTTGATTGAGCAGAATATGGCCCCGGCGATCCAATTCCATATGGAAATCCGCAGGAGCGACCAAAACCCGTCCGGGCACCAGGGTATCTCCCTGCCGGGCCTCACGAATTTCCAGACCTGAGGCCGATTGTAAACTCTCAGCCAGCGACTGAGTAAAATTGGGAAGCATATGCTGCACCACCAAAATGGGCAGCGGAAAACTATCGGGTAAACTTGCAAAAAGTGTGCGCAAAGCCTGAGGACCTCCGGTAGAGGTACCGATCACCACGGCTCGCGCCACCCCCGTGCTGATCTGGACCAGGGCTTTTTGCGAAAGTCCGCCCGTGCTGTGCACAACACGGCGATGGGTGCGCTGGTTCTCCAAGCGGCGCGACTGCTGGGCCCATTGACCCGCAGAGCGGATCTTGCGCACCAATTCGTTGCGCACACTCTGGATCGGTCGCTGGTTTTCGACGGGCCGCGGAAAAAAATCAAAGGCCCCCAATTGCAAGGCTTTGCGCGCGACCAGCGTATCCGAATCCGAGGGAGAGCTGAGCACTATCACAGGTGTGGGGCATTCTCGGCCAATGGCCTCCAAAATTTGAATCCCAGTGTCAGACTCCAGATCCGGGGAGAGCGTAACCACATCCGGTTTGAGATGTTTGATCCGCTGCAGAGCGTTAATCGTTCCGGCAGAGGCTTCCAAGACCTCAATTCCCGGCACATTTTGCAACCACTGGCGCAAAACCCGCTGAACAAAAACAGAATCATCCACGACCAACACGCGAATGGATTCAGGGTAGGCAGTAGATTCATTCATGCCAGCGACAATAGCTCCTGAAAATGGGCACTCACCCGTTCCTTGATATATTTCATATTGTACTCGCTTTGGCCCCATTCTTTCAGGGAGATCATGACCTCTGGCGAAAATCCACAGGGATTCATATATTTTAAAAGCCCCAGGGTATTGTTCACATTGAGCGCAAAGCCATGCCAGACCACCCAGCGCCGCAGAGCAATGCCAATCGAGGCCACTTTGCGCTCCCCGATCCAAACCCCTGTATGCCCGGCTTCAGAATGGCTCCGGGCAGGTGCTCGTAGATCGGCAAGCGTGCGAATCAGGGTCTGTTCCAGTAGCTTCAAAAAAGCCAACACATCCCGTTTTTCAGGAGGCAGCCAAACGATGGGATACCCCACCAACTGGCCTGGCTCATGAAACGAAATATCTCCGCCCCGTTCGACCGCGTAAACAGGAATCTGCTCAGGGGGTTGTAAGCGCAGATTTTGGGACTGAAAGCGCCGACCACAGGTCAAAACAGGGGGATGTTCAACCAACAGCAATTGATTGGGAATTTCCTGCCGCGCACGCATAGCGACTCGCTCTTTTTGCAATTCCCAAATTTCCGCATAGTCGCGCAGCCCCAGATCGTGAACTTCAAGGCCACCCAAAACAGTCACGCCGCCGTTTATTCCAATAACAGACGCTTGGGGTTTTCAAGCAATTGAATCATATGCCTTAAAAAATAAGCGGCATCGGCCCCATCCACCACACGGTGATCGACCGAAAGCGAAAGGGTACAAACCCAACGGGCCACAATTTCACCCTGCCAGACCACGGGTTTTTGATAGATTTTGTTGAAGCCCAAAATAGCGACTTCGGGGTAATTGATAATCGGGGCAGAGATCAAGCCGCCGATCACACCAATATTGGTGATCGTAAAAGTACTGCCTTTGAGTTCTTCGGGTTTGGCTTTGCCTTCGCGCACAGCCCCACTCAAGCGCTCAATTTCACGGGCCAAATCGAGAATTGAAAGTTGATCCGCATTTTGAATCACGGGCACCAACAAACCCTGTGGGGAAGCGGCGGCAATGCCCATGTGGTAAACCTTTTTGAGTACCAACTCCTGTGTGGCTTCATCGAGCGAAGCATTGAGCGTCGGGTAGGCCTTTAAAGCAGAAATAAGCGCCTTGATCAGGAAAGGCAAATAGGTCAGCTTGACCCCTTGAGGTTTGACCCACTCGGATAACTCTTTGCGCCAAGCCACCAACTCATTAAAATCAGCTTCATCAGCATAGAGAAAATCAGGGGCCGTGTATTTGGATCTGACCATTTGTTCGGCAATTTTGCGGCGAATCCCACGCAGGGGAATCCGCTCTTCTTGTGCCGCTGGCAAGGCGGAGCGAACAGAAGGAACAGCAGATTGAGCAGAAACAGAAGCAGGTACAGGCGGGATGACTGCAGCAGACAGTGAGGCCGGCAGGCCAGAAACAGGGCTATCCAGATCTTCCATCAGAATTCGCCCAAAAGGACCCGTTCCCTTGACTTGACTGAGTTCCAAACCCTTTTCGCGGGCTTTTTGGCGCACCGCTGGTGTAGCCATGGCGACATCACTGGCTTGAGGTTGGGAAACCGTTGCAGAGGATTCAGACACAGCCGGGCTGGAGACGCTCAGAGCCTCAGCAACCGAATGTGTTTTCACTTCTGCGCCCTGACTCAAACGTGCAACCACACTGCCAACTGGCACCAAATCACCTTCTTGAAAGAGCAATTCTGCCACAATGCCGCCCTGGGGGGCAGGGATTTCAACAGCCGCTTTGTCGGTCAAGACCTCTAAAAGGGGTTGTTCGGCTTCAATTTTTTGGCCTTTTTGCACGATCCATTTGACAATTTCCCCCTCGGCGATGCCTTCGCCAATCGGCGGCAAACGAACTTCAATCATGGGAAAGGTCCTTCTGCAAGAGGTTTTTGATAAAAAACTCACCGGCCCGATAAGAGCTGCGCACGAGCGGGCCACAAGCGCTAAACAAAAACCCCTTTTCGGCACAGATCTGCTGCCAGTGCTCAAATTGCTCAGGCGGCACAAAATGCTGAACGGGCAGGTGTTTGGGCGTGGGCTGGAGGTATTGACCCATGGTCAGAATATCCACCTGATAAGCGCGCAAATCGTCCAAAGCGGCATCGATCTCTGCATCTGTTTCATTCAAACCCAGCATCAGCGCAGATTTGGTGTAGCGCGTCGGGTCAACCGCTTTGACATGGCCCAAGACATCCAAAGAGACTTGGTAATCTGCTTTGGCATCACGCACCTGGCGCGAAAGCCGTTTCACCGTTTCGAGATTGTGGGCAATCACATCGGGGCGCGCCGCAATCAGCCGCTCCAATGCGGCTTGATCTCCCTGAAAATCGGGGATCAGAACTTCGGTTAAAATCCGAGGATGGGCCACGCGAATGGCCTCCACGGTCCGGGCAAAGTGGTCTGCACCACCGTCGGGCAAATCATCGCGATCGACGGAAGTCAAAACCACGTAATCTAAATCCATGGCAGCAATGGCTTCCGCCACCTTTTGAGGTTCATCGGGGTCGAGAGGTTGTCCCCGTTTGGCCGTTTTCACAGCACAAAAGCGACAGCCCCGTGTACAGGTATCCCCCATGAGCATAAAGGTGGCGGTGCCGCCCCCCCAGCATTCGCCTAAATTGGGACAACGCGCCTCTTCGCAGACCGTGTGCAAATTGCGTTCGCGCAAAATCTGTTTCAAGTGGACATAGTTCTCCCCCCCGGCCAAGCGGACCTTGAGCCAGGGTGGTTTGGGCTGACGGGGAAGCGGCAGATCTTTAAGCATGGCCTATTTTTTGGGCTTAAAGCTGCGAATCGTACGCCGACGGGTCAGCAACTTTTTGGCTGGCTTGGCTTTGACTGCAGGTTCAGGTGCCGCTTCTTCTGATCCATCTTCGTCATCAGAAACAGCACTTTCGGGCTCATCAGCCGAATCAGAGTGATGCGCATCTTCAACATCGTCAGCGGGCGCTGCGTCTTCTTCTTCCTCAATGAAAGCGGAGACAGCCTCTTCAGATGTGTCAAATTCGTCAGATCCGTGTTCAGAAACCGAATCGTGGGAACGCTCATCGCGAGACCGCGAATCACTTCTCTCGCGGGCAGATAATTCTTCTTCGGGTTCAGGAGATCCCATCGGCTGCAAAATACTCTGCAAACCATCGCTGTCAATTTGACTTAAAAGCTCGTCCAAGCGGCTGGCCAATTTGCCAGAGACATTCAGGGAGTCTTCGCGTTCAATAAACTCACCCAAGCGCTCATCGGTAATTTCACCTGTAAAATAGCTTTCATCAAAGAGCAGATCTTCTGGACGCTCATTGGTTTGAGGCTTTTCTTTGACCACAGGCTCTTGCACGACCGGCATCGAGGGCGGAGGCGCTGAAACCGTTTTTTCAATCGGCGCAGCAGGCTTCGAACGTCCACCGTTTTCACGGGTTTTGGGCGCAGGTGCTGGCAGAGAAGAAGTGGGTACAGGGGGAGCTGTTGATTTTTCAGCGCCCGCTCTAAAACGGCTGCTCTTTTCAGCAGGGGTCGTGACAGGAATGCGCATTTTCATGCCATCGTGAGTCATCACATCAGCCCTGTAGAAGAGGTTGCGGATCCGGCCAATACCCTGGCAAGTCGGGCAAGGCATCGTTAACATCTCGCTCAAACGCTGACGCTGACGGCGGCGGGTCATTTCGACCAGACCAAATTCAGAAAAATAATTGATCTGAGGTTGGGCTTTGTCGCCATGCAAGGCGTCTGAGAGCTTCTGCCAAACAATCTGCTGATCGCGGGGATTGTCCATATCAATAAAGTCAATCACGATCACGCCACCAATATCGCGCAGCACCAATTGACGGGCAATCTCTTCAGCCGCCTCACAATTGGTACGGAGGATGGTTTCAGGCTGATTGTCCGTGGATGTCATCGAGCTGGTATTGATATCGATCGAGGTCAAAGCCTCGGTCGGCTGGATCACGAGTGTTCCGCCACTGGGCAATTGCACCAAAGGCTGAATCGCGGTTTCCAACTGCTGGTAAATCCCGTAATAGCTTAAGACAGGCACATTGCCACTGTAGAGACGCAGTTTGTTGCGCGCTTGGGTATCTGACCAATTGTTCAGGTATTTGAGCGCACGTTCATAGGTTGCCTGACTGTCCACCACGATCCGATTGACGGAATGGGTGGCACCTTCGCGCAGAATTCGTTCCAGAATATCCTGATCCCGATACAAAGTCGTACCTGGGGTGGCTTTTTCTGAGATCTGGAGAATGTGTTTCCAGCGGGCCAATAATAATTTTAAATCATCACGTAACGTCTGTTCAGATTGACCTACGGCCTCAGGACGCAAAACGATACCATAACCCGAACCGCAGATAATTCTTGCGATCCGTGAAAGGCGAGCCCGTTCCCGGGCATCATAAATGCGTTTAGAAAGGCCAATACGTCGTTCGAAGGGGGTGAGCACCAGATAGCGACCGGGCAATTGGATGAATCCCGTCAGACAGGCCCCTTTGTTCCCTGTGGGTTCACGGGTGACCTGAACAAGCATGTGTTGTTGGGGTTTTAAAAACTGACGGATGCCACTTTGTTGCTTCTTGCTGGCAGGCAGATCGGAGACATGAATAAATCCGCTTTTTTCCCGCCCAATATCCAGGAATGAGGCCTCAATGGCGGGGACGATGGATTCAACAGAGGCCAGAATGATATCTCCGACAAACTGCTCCCCCTCACTCAGATAAAACTCTGCGACAACTCCGTTATCTAGTACTACCGCGATTTTATCCGCTTCACTTACGACTATTTCCCTTGACACAATAGTTCTGTTTACCTCTTTTCTTAAAAAATAGCTGCATTTGTGGAGGAGAGTAAATTATTTAATTATCAAGGTACAAAAGCACCATTTAAGACAAATGGCACCTGATTCAAACACAAATACGAGCTTGTTAAAATAATATCCGGTGCTTTAAAGATGCCTTATGTTCTCTTTACTCAAAGAAAAGACAATCGGGCACGCTGGATATACGATGCAAATATCTTACGAAGAGCAGAAGTTTTTTTTTCAAATCACTTTTGGCTCTTTCCCTATTCTATCATATCTCCCCGTGAACATTGGCAAATCCCAATCAGAACAGAACCCCAGCAAAAAATGCAGATAAAAAAAGCCCGTCTCGGGAGTTCCCTAGACGGACATAATTGGATAATTAAAATTCAATAGAATTACTTTTTGGGGGTAGCAGCTGCAGCAGTTGTTGATTGGGTTTTGGTTGCTGTTGAAGCTGCTTGTGTTGTAGTGGCAGCATTATAGGTACCGTAAGGAGTGGAGCCGTAACCAGTACCATAGCTGGGGGTGGTGCCGTAGCCGGTGCCATAACCTGTACCGTAGCCGGGGGTGGTACCATAACCGGTGCCGTAACCCGTACCATAGCCGGTGCCAGTGCCATAACCTGTACCGTAGCCGGGGGTAGTACCATAACCGGTGCCGTAACCCGTACCATAGCCGGTGCCAGTGCCATAACCTGTACCGTAGCCGGGGGTTGTGCCATAACCGGTGCCATAACCCGTACCATAGCCGGTGCCTGTGCCATAGGGATCTGTGTAACCGTAACCGCCGCCATAGCCAGTACCTGTGCCATAACCTGTACCGTAGCCGGGGGTTGTGCCGTAACCCGTGCCATAACCGGTACCATAACCGGTGCCTGTGCCATAACCCGTACCATAGGGGTCAGTGCCGTAGCCGGTGCCATAGCCTGGGTACATGGGCTGTTGATAACCACAGGCAGTGAAGCTGCTGGCCAAAAGGGCAGAAAGAATTAGAAGTTTGACTTTATTAAACATATGCTCGAACCTCGTTTTTAATTATCCATAATCTTAATTTAATCTATTTTCCGTCTTTTGTAAAGCGTTTTGATCGATTTTTGATCCAGATTTTTGGATTTTCATGAAAAAATCCCCATCTTCATATTTTTGGAAGACAGGGATTTAAACAGATCGACAGAATGAGGAGAAAAGAGGGTAAAGTTTAGCGGCGAACCTGGTTATTGGTCTGGGTTGTGGTTGTTGTCTGAGCAGGAGTCGTGGTTTTGGTATTGGCATTATAAGTGCCGTAAGGAGTGGTACCGTAACCGGGGGTTGTACCATAGCCAGTGCCATAAGCAGGGGTCGTGCCGTAGCCAGTGCCGTAAGCAGGGGTCGTGCCGTAGCCAGTGCCATAAGCAGAGCCTGTACCGTAGCCGGTACCATAAGCAGAGCCTGTACCGTAGCCAGTGCCATAAGCAGAGCCTGTACCGTAGCCGGTACCATAGCCAGTGCCATAAGCAGGGGTGGTGCCATAACCGGTTCCGTAGCTGGAACCGTAGCCAGGGGTCGTACCGTAGCCGGTACCGTAGCTGGAGCCGGTAGCATAAGGATCGGTATATCCGGTGCCGTAGCTAGAGCCATAACCGGTTCCGTAAGAAGAACCATAGCTAGAACCATAGGGATTCATGGGGTATTGCTGAGCACCACAGGCGGTCAAAGCAACAAAGGCGGTCGCAGCCAGAGCCAAAAGTTTGATAGTCTTAAACATAATTTCTTCCCTCTTTTCATTCTGTAACAATTTTGCCGGTACACTTGAACTGAGAGAGAGTAAAGACCCTGGGGTGGGTTAAAAAGAGTTGAAGGTCTCTACGCTCTTCCGGATAATAGATTCCGGCTTACATTGTACTTATCTGCTTCCCCGGCCAAAACATTCTTAATTTAGTCTTGTGTTTGATTTAAGAAATGGTTAATTTTATAAACATGGTGAACAGCGCTATCCCCATCTCTACACGGGTCTTCCTAACCGGGGCCAGTGGTTGTGTCGGCAGCTATATCCTCAGCACACTATTGGAACAGACCCAATGCCCCATTTTTGCCTTGATCCGGCAACCCGAAAAGCTGCCGGAAGCCATTCAAAACCATCCCCGTTTGCAGATTTTGGTTGGAGATTTGGCTTCAATTGCTCATTGGCAAAGCGAAATTTCCCAAACAGAGGTCCTGATCCACACCGCAGTACAATGGGGCGGCCCCGGCATTTACCAAGTCAATCACAGCCAAAGCCTAAAATTATTCAACTATTTGGATCCACAGGTTTGCCGCCAGATTTTTTATTTTTCCACCGCCAGCCTCTTGAACGGGAAAGGTCAATTCAGTTCACGAAGCCTTTCGGCAGGCACCGATTATATTCGCAGCAAAGCTGCATGTTATTTGAGCCTGCATCAATCCCAATGGCTAGCAAAACTGATTTTCCTCTACCCCACTGTGGTTCTGGGTGGAGATCAGAATCACCCCTACAGTGCTGCCAGTCAAGGCTTAAAAGAGCTCCACACTTGGATGCCCTGGTTGCGCTACCTCAAGGCAGAAGGGGCCTTTCATTGGATTCATGCCGAAGACATTGCCCATTTGGTGCTGAATTGGCTTCAGCACCCGCCGCAAGAGCAAGAACTGGTATTGGGAAATCCAGCCCAATCCGTCAATCAGGTACTCAGTGAATTGAGTGCCTATACACAGACAAAGCCAATGCCTTTATTGTCACTGGAACGGCTCTTTCCACTTTTACTTCCGCTGCTGTCTCAGCGCATGAGCGACTGGGATCGTCACTCATTGAGAGAACGCTCGCTTATTTACAACAGCTTTTTTCCTGGTCGTCTCGGCTTGGACTCACGTTTTAAAGAATTGTCTGCGGTCCTCAGCCAGTTGAAAATACCAGCAAAAAGACGGTCCCCTTAAGCCTGAACTCAGAGAGAACAAACCCAAGGGGACCCTACCTGAAGTGATTGCGTTGGAACCGGTTTAACCCCAGAGCGCGTTCCAGGCAGTTTTAAGCCGGTCTGTAAAACCGGGCTTCTGACCGGGAGGCGGCATACCCGGCATGCCAGGAGGCTGCTGAGGCATTCCCGGAGCCTGTTGATAGCCCGGCGGAATCTGCTGCGGCTGTTGCGGAGGCACAAAGGGTTGAGGCTGCACAATGTACTGCGGCGTCTGACCCTGAACATGCGGATACTGCTGAGGCACAATCGGCACCTGTTGTGGGGTGGGTGGCATCATCACCTGCTGAGGTGACTGTTGGGCAGCCATCTGGGGTGCAGGTTGCTGAGCCGGTGCTTGGGCGGCGTTCAGGCGTTGGGCGATATTTTCATAAGCAGCCACTTCCTGGGCATTGGGCTGGTAACGCTGCTCTTTCACACGCTGCTCCAACTGCAGAGCCCACTGGATTTCCTGTTGGCTGACATTGCCCATTTGTGGCGCAGCAGCTTGGGGGGCCATGGGAGCCTGAGGCTGCTGGGGCATCATCGGCTGTTGGACTGGTTGAGCAGGCATCTGTGGACGCGGTGCCGGTGGCTGGGTCATTTGTGGAGCTGGTTGTTGAGCGGGCGCTTGGGCGGCGTTCAGGCGTTGGGCGATATTTTCATAAGCGGCCACTTCCTGGGCATTGGGCTGGTAACACTGCTCTTTCACACGCTGCTCCAACTGCAGAGCCCACTGGATTTCCTGTTGGCTGACATTGCCCATTTGTGGCGCAGCAGCTTGGGGAGCCATGGGAGCCTGGGGCTGTTGGGGCTGCATCATCGGCTGCTGGGGCATGACCGGCGCTTGCGGTGCCGGAGGCAAAGTTGCAGGGGCATACTGGGTCATGGCTACGGCAGGGGGTGTTTGGGGTGACCCTCTCAAACTGGTAGGCACGGTGACCACGGGTTGTCCGCTGCCAGGAGCAGCAATCGGCAGAGGCATCGGAGAGGCTCCTGGCGGAGCAAAAGGTTTGCTCCAGCCATTCCAATCACGGGCCCCAGCGGGAGGGGTTGCACCGGGAGCGGCGGGTTGTTGGGGCTGCTGAGCAGCAGCCAAGCGTTTGGCAATGTCTTCGTAGCGGGCAGTCTCTTGGGGCGTTGGCTGTTGCCCCCCTTTGACTTTTTGCTCCAATTGCAAGGCCCATTGAATCTCTTCTTGGCTGACCGGCGCAGCAGCAGGTGCTGCCGGGGCAGTTGGAGCGGCTGGCTGTTGTGCTGCAGATAGGCGCTTGGCAATGTCTTCGTAGCGGGCAGTCTCTTGGGGCGTTGGCTGTTGCCCCCCTTTGACTTTTTGCTCCAATTGCAAGGCCCATTGCACTTCTTCTTGGCTGACCGGCGCGGCAGCAGGTGCTGTGGGGGCTGATGGCTGTTGGGGCTGTTGGGGTTGTTGGGCACCGGCCAGACGTTTAGCAATATCTTCATAGCGGGCAGCTTCTTGGGCTGTTGGCTGCTGCCCCCCTTTGACTTTTTGCTCCAATTGCAGGGCCCATTGCACTTCTTCTTGGCTGACGGGCGCAGCAGCTGGTTGGCCAGGAGGTGGCATACCTGCAGCAGGGGCGGGCTGACTAAAAGCCTGACGAATACGGGCTATTTTTTCGTCAATGCTGGAGACAACGCGATCCATGTCCTCTGGAGAAGCCACAGGAACAAAGGCATCGGAAGCCATCGCAGGTTGAGCAGGGGAAGTTGCCTCACCAGGATAAACACCGGGCGTAGCACCAGCGCCATTTCGATTAAATGGGCTGTAAACACTGCTCCCCGGCACCTGGGACTGATAACTGCTTGTGTATGTCATGTCAGATACCCTTTCTCAGACCTATACAAGATCTTTATCGCCGCATTCTAAAAAAACATGCTTATCCCTTGATTAAAATAGGATCAATCAAGGCTTAAACTCAGGAGGCAAATCTACCTGAATGCGGGTATAAACCGTGCCTTCGAGCCGCAATTTATTCGTCAGGGCGTTAAAAATCACTTTCTTACTGCGAACCACCCCGTCCTTACCCTGTATTATAACAGAGCCTGTCATGATGATTTCCTTCAATTGACGGGTTTTGGGATCCAATTTGACTTCGGCCTTTTGGCAGGTAATGCGGTATTGATTGAGCACAATTCTGACATTTTTATGAAACGAAGTATGCCCCGTGTCCAGGTCCATCTCCACCTCATCGGCCAGCACTTCGACAGTCCGCATGGGAGCAGCAAGAACCCCCAAAGGCCACACAAGCAGCAAACTCCCCAAAAAAAGAGTCCGAAGCACCCTTATTAAATAAGGCTTCATGGGTTAATCAGAAATCCGGGCGATAATATAATGGTTTAAATTGAGAAATATGGGACGTTTAATTTCGTCCAGGGTTTCAAAAAAATCAGCCGGTTCTTTCATCTGAATAATCTGATCATTGAACGTTTCGACAAACTCAGGGTGGCCTTTTAAAATAACCGTAAAATGAGAGCTGAAAGCCCCCATCTTCATATTTAATTTTTTAGCCAGAATTAAGACATTTTGAAAATCGCAGCGGGCATAAAGCACCAACTCAGAGACCAGATTGTCAATGTATTCGATTCTGATCTCTTTCAACCGCAAAACGACCTCTTCATGATTATCCAAGATAAAGACCACATCTTCATCCAAAGAATGGGTAATACTGGAAAGGCCCATTTCAGCCAAAGCCAAAGCCTTGGCAAGAGCGGGCTGGGAACTTGTCATTAACTGTTCCAAACTTTGGGGATCAAAGGCAGGTGTGGGAGAGTTGAAAGCCGAAGTCATAAAATTTTTATCGCAATTGCCAGTCTTTTCTGAAAACTGTCTCAAGCATAGCACAGCCAGCGGGCAAATAGAGAGCTGCGCTGCGCCCGTGTTCGGCATGGCTAAATTGAATTTTAAGACAATCCGTGGGAAAAATTTCAGGGAAACGCTCAGCCCATTCAAACAAACACAACGAGCGGGGATGCCTCAAATAATCCTCAAAGCCCAAATCAAAGACCTCTTCCGCACTGCCCAAGCGATACAGATCAAAATGAAAGAGCAAAAGTCCCTGGGGGCTTTGGTACTCATGCACCAAAGCGAAAGTGGGACTCGTTAGACGTTCAGCAATGCCCAAACCAGCGGCAAGCCCTTGCACAAAAGTGGTTTTACCACTGCCCAACTCTCCATTGAGAAGCCAGACCGAAGGCAATTGAGCGCTGTATTTTGCCAACAATGCTCCCCATTGATGGGTTTCCTCGGGAGAAGACAAGCTAAAATGAATAGGTAAATTGGGCATAGAATAGGCTTAAATCAGGTGTTTTATTGATTGTGTACAAAAGTAAAAACCAGTTGAAGTTAAAAAAAGCACCCTGCACAGTGCAAAACCAAGCTGTTTATGAAGCAATGCTCCAAAACAATAACAGAAACCTCTCCAGTGCTTAAAGTTTCCTCAACGCGGAGGTATACGGCCGCACCAGAAGTGGGTTTCAACCTTTACAAGGGTTAGGCTCAAAACACATGGATTTCACACTTACGTACAGGGTACTTCTAAATAGTATCCTATCACAGAGCCCCCTCTTTTTAGCCAGAATAAGCCAAACCAAATCAGCCTTTTAAATTCCCACAGATTTTGCTGAGAACAAACAGAAGACAGCATTTTTGAGCGGCTGCAAACAAAGATAACTAAGATTAATTACTTTATTTAACAGCATAAAAAAGGTATAATCAAGCATATTAAAAAAAATAAAAGATTTAATAGGCATCTAAATCAACAGATTAAATAAAAATAAAAATAAACAAACCTATTCATCACTTTAAGATACATATTAATTAAGCATTAAGTTGTCAGGTTTTTATTTTTAAAATTTTAAAATTACATTAAATCGGCAAATTAGTTATATGGGTTTTTGCTGCAAATTGTGTATAGTTGTGTTATGTGGATTGGCTAATTGTCTGGCATTGAATACTGGCATTGAATAGTGACATGCCGAAAGACGATTAAAGAAAGACCATAAAAGAAATCAGGATTTTCCGAATCTGACACCTGCGTCTGGCTCTGGACCGGCGGTATCAAACTTGAGGTAAATGACGAATGGTTGGTTTGAGATATCTCCCCATGAAAAGTACTGCATTGGTAGCTTTTTCTCTCAGTGTGTCCTTGGCCGTCGTTGGTTGCGTAGCTTCCAGCCCAGACATTCTGAAACAGGTCAAACCCGTTTCAAACGGGTTACAAGCGGCAGCTCCGCTTTCAGCTCCTCTTCCCCAAGCTCGCAATCTGCCCCAATCGCTCTATCGATTTGATTGGACCAGTGATCGCATCGTTGGCGGCTCAGCAAATTTTAGTACCCAGGCCTTTTCAGATTCTGTGAAAGCCAATTTAAGCACCCCCGCGATTGAGCAGGGTGCCAAATCAGCCAGTACATCAGGCGGCTTGACCAGTGAGTTCGCAAAAAACCTGCCTGGTTCTGATAATGTCGAATACCTCCCCAATACCCCAGCCATCATTGGCAGCAACTCCTATTATTTAACAGGCAGTGCAGCGTCAACCAATGTCTTTGCTCTCAATGTCAATGGACAATTAATGTGGGAATTGAGCCTGCACGACAATAACGCCCGATTTGTCGGAACCTCTCCTGCAATTGGTGCAGCCGGAGGCGTAAACACGGTTTATGCCTTGGCCAATACCGGACGTCTGTACGCCATTAATGCAGATACTGGTTTGGTACGCAGTTTTGTTGATGTTGTCAATGAAAATTTTGAGTTTACCTCTCCCTGGGTCATTTCTGGGGCCACTGATAGTATTTATCTGGCCGGCAGCAAAGAGGGAAAAGTCTATAAATACACCTTCAATGGCAGCACCTTCACCCAGAGTTATGCCCCCAAAGTGGTCAGCAGTTCAAACACAGGTAAGTTTAAAGCTTCTCCTGTGGTAACCGGATTGAATCGGCATATTTACATCGGTTCAGAAGAAGGCAAGTTTTACAAAATCCGAGAAGACAATGGAGCCACGGTGTCAACCCTGGACTTGACCACTTTGCCCCGCAGCGAAGGCTGCCAAGTTAGAGCCGCTGTGGCGGTTGATGCCGCTTTGGACGCAGCGATAGCCCCTTGCGGCTCTCAGCTCTATAAAGTTCGTCTGAATGACGCTTCCAATAGCACCAATATGTCTTTGGCCTCACAAAGTCCCTTGCTTGAAATCAAAACCCTCAAAGGTTTTCAGCCAACCCGGGTCTTGGGGCCCAATGTCGCCAACCGCACCTTGCCTGCCACCACTCTCGAAAGAGAGCCAAAACCCTCAGACAAAGATTTTGCAGTGGGTCAGCGTTTTGGCTTTAAATCCAATGACTTTGTTCGGATTATCACGTCGAACGGATTGAACGTCTATGGTACCGTAGATAAAATTGAAGACACTGGCAAAGTGACGATCAAAGAAGACAAACTTTTCCCCTTGCCGTCCCCCACTCCAGACCCCTTCTTGATCGGAGGGGAATCTATCTCTGTTGTCAATTACGCGGTTAGACCTACCCCTTTCCCCTCTCCAAACGCCACGCCAACCCCAGCGCCAACGGCAACAGCCACTGGCGCAGATTTGGTCTTCCAATTTAAAGTCGGGAGCCCCGAGGGCTTAGCTGAGGGTGATAATATTGTCTTCCCAAGCTTGGCGGGTACGCCCACAGCAACCATTTGCTCTTCAAGTAACGCGAGTTGTGACAAAGATGCCACAGGCACCAATCGCCATGCAGGGATCGAAATCGCCCTGGGTGATGATGGAAAAGTCCCCACGGAGGCAACCAAAATTGTCTATCAGGTCACGATTCCAGATCCTGGCGGCACGATCCGCGCTGCCGTTCAAGACAAATTGCACACGGAAAAATTTGTGGCCTTCGAAAAGATTCAAAACCGGGTCATGGGCACCACCAATTCCACTATTGAATTTGAATTGGGCAGTGTGGCTGAATTCAGCCCCGGCCAAATGGTCCGCGTCACTCATAATAACAACAGTTTGCGCGGTCGTTATGAATATGGTGTCGTCGCAACAGTGACTCCAGCTACGCGTCGTGTGCGTCTAAACAGTGCTTTGATCGATGCTCCAGCCTCGGGTGATCGGGTCGAAATTGTCGATGCCAATACAGCGGCATATGGGCGGGTGGTTTCATCACTCTCTTATTCGAGTGCCAATATTCTTTCGGCTCCTGTCTTAAGAGGCAATGCCCAACACGTCTACCTGCAACATGGCAACGCAGTTTTTGAGTTAAATTACGCCGACGATACCCGCTTCAAAGATGAAGCCAAGTTTGTTGTCTTGCAGTCTGCCCGTCTGGATCAAAGCAATTTGTCCCTGACAGCAGCCTCTCGCTCAGGGCCGTTGGTCTTGCCCAACGACAAACTCCTGGCGATTGATACCGATCCCAGTGGCAATACTGGAATTGCCATTAACCGGGTTTTGCTCCCCCTGGATGCAAACTCAGAACGTCTCAACGATGTCTTTCCCATTACTGTCCCCAATTCCAAAGGCGAGTTGCCCAAACGGGCAGAGTCTTTCCCTGTTCAACTGGGAGGCGGCTCCGACTATGTGGTTTTCAGCGGCGGCAATGGAATTGTCTACAAATTGCATAAGGATATGGCCTGGTAATGAACAGAAAACATATTCAGTCGGTCCTCGTTTCTTGTGGGCTGGCGCTCAGCGTTGGCTGTACGGTTCCGTTTCTGGTGAACACAAAGGACAATAACAGTGGAGCCATCTCTCCTGTTGGCCTGCCCTCTTCTTTGGCATCAAGCCTGCCCGTTTTCCTGCCTCCAGCAGGCGGTTCTCCCAACGGTCCGATCGCCATACCTTCGCCGTCAGGTCCCTTTGGTGCGATAGCCTCTGGCAACCCTGGTATCGACGGTCCTTTGCCTGTTCCAACGGCAACCCCTTTTCTGCCCAATCTGCCCCCTGATATTGACAATCAGATCGCAGCCAACCCCTTGCCGATTATTCAGGCCAGTGGGCAACTCACAGCCACTCAACCGATTGTCAAATCGATTATCAAAGGCAAAGTCTTGGGCTGGAATATCAAAAATGAGCGCTTTGAGCCTTTGGCCAACGCCCGCGTTAAAATTGACGAATCACTCTCTCTGACCACCGATACCAATGGTTTTTATGCCACCACCCAAGAGTTTGATAAACTGGTCAGTATTTCCGCTGGTTTTGAAGGTTATACCGCGTCATCTGTCACCGATGTGCCTCCGGGTACCAACCGCGATGTTCACCTCAATCCCTTGGCAGAAGGCCCTCTTTATCGCCAAGAGGTCTTTAGCTTTAATGGTGGCGTGACCAATTTGAGCCAAAATGGCCGGGATTCGTTTGTGGTCTTTGCAGATGCCAATCAGAGCAAAGCTGCGGCAGCCACCCCTGATAAATTCACGGGCCGCTATACCATGAATGTGCGCGTCAAAGCCAATCGCGCCAGCACCCAAGGAACCCTCTTCTCTGGGGTCTTTGAAAGTGTCGGCAGCCTCTTGCAATTGACCCAATACGGCTACAGCCCCAACGTGGCAGTGCCCACACCACCCCCTCAGCCCGTGCCAACAGCGACGCCCAGTAGCAGTGGTACAATCACGGCTCCGACACTAAAAGCCACAGAACTCTTGCTTTCACTGAACCATTTGGTCAGCCCCGAAGCCTTTGGTCAGATCACTGTGAACCTGACCTCCGCTGCGGACAGTGGTCTTAACAATGCGGTGATGCATGTCTATATCAACCTGCCTGATGGTGGACGGGTGCTGGTGGCAAAATACACCAACAATACCTCTGCCACTGTGACACAGGTGGTACGTGTACCCAAATTGGCAAATACCACCTTTACCCTTGAAGCCCACAGTGGAACGTCACTCAAAGGCAGCGACATTATTGTGCCGAATATTCAGCTCAACAATACAATCACCCGCACCTTCTTGCCACCACCTGTGTTTAACCGGATTGGTGATGAAACCAATTTTACCGATCTGAACAAAACCCACTTTAAGACCAGTGACTTGACCCCCACCATTGGCTGGAATAAACAAAACAGCGTCAATAGCTATCAGTTGGATGTCCAGGGCGAAACGGCCCAAACCTTCCGCTGGGAAGCCTATACCCTTGGCACTTCACTGACTTACCCCGATTTTGGCACAGATCATCCATCCAGTCTCAAATTGGGCAATACTTACAAAGTACAGCTGATGGCCAGTGACTTTGATATTGGCACATTCAATGTGTTGAGCTCGAATTCGAATTGGGAAGCCCCCACTCGCTTGGAGCGCAGTGTGGCTGGTCAGAGTTCCCCCGCCTCTTTCTCGGTACAATTGCTGAATCCCACGATTCGCAATTTTGCTCAGGGCTACCGGGTCTCTTACAATACCCTGACCTTCCTGTCCAACTAGACACATAAATCAAACAGACCGGGTTGAGGCTCTCACCCGGTCTGTTTTTTTGTCTAAAAAATTCAACGTTTAAAAATAAAATAGACGGCTGCCACCAAACAGGCGAAACCCATCAGGTGATTCCAGCGAAAACTCTCATTTTTAAATACCAGTAGCGAAAACACCACAAAGACGCCCAGAGTCATTACTTCTTGAATGACCTTGAGTTGAATCAGCGAAAAAGGCCCACCGTGCCCTGCAAAGCCAATTCGATTGGCGGGTACCTGAAAACAATACTCAAACAGGGCGATGCCCCAACTGATCAAAACAATCGCCACCAATCCCAGAGATTGGAAGCCTTTGATCTCACTGAATTTGAGATGCCCGTACCAAGCCAAGGTCATAAAAATATTCGAGCAGAGCAAAAGCCCCAGGGTCATCGCAATTTTCATAAAAACCTAAGCGGTTTGGGGCTGACGCAGGGCCTGAAAATCTGGGCTTAAATTGACTTCTTCACAGAGTTGGCCGTCTTTTAGATGGGAATAGACCCAAACAGCCAAAATCGTCGAGGTCGCTCCAGGGGCATTAAAAGTTCTGACTATTTTTTCTTCAAAGTGATTCCAGATCGGCATGACCACTTTGCGTGTACCCTGTTTTTGCATAAAAACCTCAATCTTGTCCACCTCAGACTGACAGGCATGGAGTTGCACATGCTCCTGAAAGAGAAAGAGGAACGCGCCATGGGCCCGGCATTTTGCTGGACGGCCCGCATAGGCCCCACATTTTTCGTCCACCAAGAAGGGACACTGAGTATCCGCCAATTGGGGCAAGACCCGCGCAAAGGTTTCCACTTTGCCCATATCTGCCTCTTGCTGAATGGTGTCATGCACAGCCCAGAGGGTTTCAGCATGGGTAGAAAAGAGCGATTGAACACGTTCAATCAGCGCTTCTCGTTGCTCCTGGGACCAATAACGCAAAAGATAATCATGCAAGATCGCCCATTCAGCCGGTGTCGCGACGG
Organism: Candidatus Blackallbacteria bacterium; assembly: GCA_051715345.1. Lineage (GTDB taxonomy): Bacteria > Cyanobacteriota > Sericytochromatia > UBA7694 > UBA7694. The sequence continues at coordinate 349,299 of JBPXJQ010000053.1, read as the reverse complement.
GCATCGAGGTGCCTTTGCAGCAGGTATTGCACTGGGTGCGGCAGGCGATATGGGGGTAGAGATCGAGCACATCGTTGCTGAGCTGGTTGATCAGGGTATAGACATCACTCAGGCTGGGGCTCGCATCCAATAAAAGCTTGGACTGCAAAACACGGTCAATTTTTTGGCGGGTGGGTGAAGGAGGTTGCATGTGGGTATTTTAGCACCAAAACCAGGGCGCGAGCGCAAAAAAGGAAGAGCACTAACGCAAAAAAGGATTGGCTTTTTTTTCGTCCCAAATCGTGCTTTCACGGCCATGGCCAGGATAGATTCGGGTGCCCTCATCCAGGGTCAATAGACGCTGCTGAATCGACTTCATCAACGTTGATTCAGAGCCGCCCCAGAGATCCGTGCGGCCCACGCCACCGCGAAAAAGCGTATCACCTGTAAAGAGATGGTTTTCGTGGCCTGCGATCTGAAAACAGACACTGCCGGGGGTGTGGCCGGGGGTGTGCAATATTTTGCTTTTGTTGTTGCCAAAGGCAATTTCCATTTCATCGGCCAAATGCCCATCGAGTGGACAGGTCGGTTCCAAATTCAGGCCAAACATCGCTCCCTGCATCGGCACCTGATCGTAGAGGAAAAGATCTTCGGGATGCAAGAGAATTTGTGCTCCCAGCGCTTCTTTTAACTCTTTGCTGGCCCCTACATGGTCAAAATGGGCGTGGGTGTGTAAGAGATATTTCACGGTTAAATGATGCTGTTTGAGGTAGGCCAAAATTTTGGGCGCATCGCCACCGGGATCGATCACCAGCGCTTCGCGGGTCTCTGGACAGGAAACAATGCTGCAATTGCATTGTAATAGGCCAACGGGAAAGGTTTCGATCTGGAGCATAAAGGGGATTCTTTCTGTTTTGGAACATTGAGGGGATATCCCCATTATAAAGCAAACTCAGAAAATGTGAAAAATACAGTATGGACCCATCCAAGCGGAATTCAGGCAAATACTAAAACAAGGGATTTTGATTGACGGGTCCTGAATTCTATCGATATAATTGCTCAAATATTCATGAAAGTCACACGCCCAATGATCCTGAACAGCAGCCGCCGGGAATTTCTAAGCAAGATGTTTGGCGCAGGAGCTTACCTGTTTTTGGGAGCGCACGGTCTGTTCGTGCCCAGTTTTATTGCTGCTGCTAAACGCAAAGATAGAGCAGAATTGAATCATGGTGAAACAGAGAATCAGGACATATTCTCGGAATTGCCCTATCGGCAGGACGATCCCAGATGGAAAGACGATCTGATGTGGGATCGCGATCTTGTCATCGAAGCACATACGAAATTGAACCGCCGTCCGCAAAACGAGTCAGAAGAGTTGCTGAGGGAGTTTGAAGACGGTAATACCATCGGTAATGAAGGCTGTATGTTAACCTGCCTGGCCATGGTTCTGCAACTTTTGGCCCCGTCTGAAAATGAGGTTTGGACACCTGGTTTATTAAACAGCAAAGCACAGCAACTCAACTATTACACCCCTGCTGGCATCTCAATGGCACCGCTTTTTGCCGATATCATTTCTGAGCTCACAACAGGAAACGTTCAACTCTGTGCCAAAGAAGAATACCTGGCTGGAGAAGCGACTTGGCCACGCACTTACGTTCAAACCTCAGCCTTGGTACGTGCCTACCGCTCACTCCCTGTCAAAAAGCGACGCGATTTTGTCGTCATGCTCAAGACGGGAACCTACGATGATACCATTGCCTCGCACTACGTTTTACTTCGCCCGGACCGCTTTGAATCACCGGATCTGGCAGACCCGGAAATTTTGGATCCAGCCCAGCCACTCCATGAATCAGGCACTTGGCGTTTAAGTGATTCTGCCCAAAGAATTTGTGCCGATCCTGATATTCGGCGGGCATTGCGCGAAAATGGCATCGATGAACTTCAAATTGGTGGCGCTTGGATCTTTGCCCGATGGCGCAGTAGTCAGGATCGGCTGCTCATGGGACCTCTGATTGGAGCCTGGGCAAAAGAGCTGGCAAAGCCATAACCCGTTCAAGAAAAAGATACGGCCCTCAAATTGCCGAAAAAAATGACTCACAGCTGTTGCCGAATCAACGCCACCACCTGCGCCAATTCAGCTTGGGTATTGTAAAAATGCGGTGAAAAGCGCAGGTAACGCCCTTCGCGCAGGGAGCTTTCGATCCGGGCCGCGGTCAGGCCGGCATGTAAAGCCGCAGCCCGCTCTGGCTCCAGTTCAAAGGTCAAAATGCCCAGGCGTTCAGCAGGGTTCTCGGGGGTGATACATGTGAGCCCCAGCTCCTGGCCCGCCTTTTGCAAATAGCCGGTCAGGGAAAGGATATGGGCTTCGATCTGGGCAAAACCGACTTCGGCAAAGACTCCCAGCGCCGCATGTAAACCGGCAATGCCCATAAAGTTGAGAGTGCCGGTTTCAAAGCAGCGCGCATCAGCGCGAAAATTGAGCTGGTAATCGAGCAAATTCCACTCGTCGGTCACACTCAGCCAGCCCGCTATGGCCGGGTGCATTTGGGCCTGTAGCCGCTCGGAGACATAGATAAAACCGGCTCCGGCTGGCCCCATCAGCCATTTGTGACTGCCCGAGGAGACAAAGTCGATGCCGAGGTCTTCAACTGGCAGCGAGGTGGCGCCCAAGGCCTGAATGCCATCGACACTGAGCCAGGTTTGATTCGCTTGGCAAAGTTGAGCCAAGGCCTGCAGTGGCATGCGCTGCCCCGTCAAAAACTGCACCTGACTGATCGAGAGCAGGCGTGTACGCGGGGTCAAAGCCGCTTCAAAATCTTCCAGGGCCAAATAATGGTTGCGGGGCTGAACATAGTCGATCTCCACGCCCAAGCGGCGCAGGTTTTCAAAGGGGTAGACATTGGAAGGGAATTCCAGGGCGTTGAGCAAGATCCGATCACCGGGCTGCCAGCTCAGGCCGGTTGCCAAAACAGCCAAGCCACTGGAGGTATTGGGGGAAAAGGCGATCCGCTCTGAGGCGGTATGTAACAATGCGCCCAAACGCTCACGGGTGGCCTGCAAAACCGGCTGAAAACTGTAATAATTCTCGATTTCGGTCAGGTGGCGCTGTTCGATATAGCTGTGTAAAGCCTGCACCACCGGCACCGAAAAGGGGCTGATCGCCGCATGGTTGAGGTAAATCTGCTCAGCGGTATGGGGGAAATAGGCCCGCAGTTCGGAAAAGGACATCGGTTTACAGCTCCTTCATACATTCCGTTTAGACATAGCAAAACAGGCAGCCCTGGGGCTGCCTGTTGCAAATGGTTTAAAACTTAGACCAGTTCAATCAATGCCATCGGGGCACCGTCACCGCGACGGGGGGGCAAGTGCAAAATGCGCACATAACCACCGTTGCGATCGGCATAACCGGGAGCAATGGTTTCAAACAGGCGCTGCGCCACGGTTTTTTCGCGGGCTTTGACCTCTTTGGATTTGTCATCGCGTTTGACAACACGATACTTGGTCTCGTCGATAATGTCTTTCTTTTCCACGGTCAAGGTAACCGGTTTGCTGGAACGGTTTTCCAACAGATAAGAAGACACAGCGCGACGGGCGCTCAGATCAGTTTTGCCACGTTTGGCCAGGGTGATCATATGCTCAACTTCGGCTTTAACGGCTTTGGCTTTGGCTTCAGTCGTTTCAACGCGTCCGTGCTTGAGCACCTGGGTGGTCAGATTGCGCAGCAGAGCTCTGCGCTGATCAGCCGGCAGGTTAAGTCTATGGCGTTTCTTTTGGTGTCTCATGGATCAGTTTACTCCTCGTCTGCCTCATCTTCGTCTTCGTCATCTTTTTTGCGGCCACCACTGCGCAGCAGATAGCCCATACTTTTGACCTTGTCGATGACTTCTTCAGCAGATTTCTTACCGAAATTCTTGATGTCCATCAGTTCCCGCTCGGATTTTTTGAGCAGATCAGACAAGTTAAAGATATTGGCGCGCTTCAAGCAGTTGTAGGCGCGGATGGAGAGTTCCAGCTCTTCGATGCTGATCTCTTCCTCTTTGGACTTTTTGGGCTCGTCTTCTTGTTCAGCCATCATGCTGCCAGCAATTGCCAAGCCATCACCCGCCAGAACGGTGAAGTGACGGAACTTCTCAGAGAGAATTGCAGCACTGGTGCTGATCGCTTTATCGGGAGCAATGCTGCCATCGGTCCAGACTTCGAGGATGAGCTTGTCAAAATTGGTGATTTGACCGACACGGGTATTTTCAACTTTGTAGTTGACCCGATGAACCGGCATATAAATGGCATCAATTGGCAACCAGCCCAAGGGCAGGTCTTCGCGGCGCACTTGCTCCGCAGGCACAAAGCCTTTGCCTTTTTCGACGCGCATTTCCATTTCAATCTTGGCACCGTCTTGCAGGGTAGCCAGACGCACATTTTTGTTGACCACTTCGACTTCACTGTCACAGACGATGTCTGCAGCGGTGACAACAGCCGGGCCGGTCATCGAGAGCGTCACGATTTTGGAGGACTCGCCATAAGACTTAAAAGCCACGCGTTTGAGGTTCATGATCACGTCCAGCACGTCTTCGACCATGCCTTCAATCACTGAGAACTCGTGCAAAACGCCGTCAATTTTGACAGCTGTAATGGCAGCGCCTTCTAAATCAGAGAGCAATACACGGCGCAGGGAGTTGCCCAGCGTGGTGCCATAGCCCTGCTCCAACGGTTCGGCAACAAATTTGCCATAGAGACCGTCTTGGGTCTCAAAGGATTCCACACACTCAATGGTAGGATTTTCCATAGGGTTTTAACGTTTAACCTTTCCAGATTCCAGAGGTAGTGAGTCTAACTAAATTAGACTCTGCGCCGTTTGGGCGGACGGCAGCCGTTGTGGGGGATCGGGGTTACGTCACGGATGCGGGAAATTCCCAAACCCACGGATTGCAAGGCACGGATGGCGGTTTCGCGACCTGATCCAGGACCTTTAACATAAATATCGACTTCTTGCAGACCATAATCCATGGCGGTGCGGGCGGCATTTTCAGCAGCGGACTGGGCGGCAAAGGGGGTGCCTTTTTTGGCGCCTTTAAAGCCCACTGTGCCTGCACTGGCCCAGGAAATGGTGTTGCCTTGATTATCGCTAATGGTAACAATGGTGTTGTTGAAGGTGGATTGAATGTGTACCACACCCTTGCTGACGCTGCGTTTAACTTTGCGGCGGGGTTTAGCGGTTGATTTAGCTTTGCGTGACATCTGCTATCTATTCTCTCCTTATTTCCGACCGCGTCCAGCGACGGTCTTACGAGCGCCACGGCGGGTTCTTCCATTGGTCCGGGTTCTTTGGCCACGTACGGGCAGACCACGACGGTGACGCATGCCTCGGAAAGTGCCGATTTCAATTAGGCGTTTGATGTTCAATTGAACTTCACGGCGAAGATCGCCTTCAACTTTATACTTGTCAATTTCTTCGCGCAGACGGGCGACTTCGTCATCCGATAATTGGAAAGTGCGGGTATCAGGGTTGATTCCTGTTTTGGTTAAGATTCCCTGACTGGTTTTAAGACCAATTCCAAAGATGTAAGTCAGCGCAATTTCAATGCGTTTGTTGCGTGGCAAATCCACGCCTTGAATACGTGCCATAGATTACGTCCGGTTAACTCCTTCTCATTATATTCGCAAATTATCCTTGGCGCTGCTTGTGTTTTGGATTTTCACAAATCACCATCACACGGCCTTTGCGTTTGATTACACGACATTTGATACAAATCGGTTTGACAGATGAGCGTACTTTCATTCGTCTTCTTCTCTCTTATTTCAATCGATAGGTAATCCGGCCTCGAGTCAGGTCATAGGGAGACAATTCGACCTTTACCCGATCCCCTGGCAGGATCTTAATAAAGTTTTTGCGCATCCGCCCGGAGATATGGGCGAGGATTTCATGGCCATTTTCCAGCTTCACCGTAAACATAGCGTTGGGAAGTGACTGCTGGATCGCGCCTTCCATCTCAATAACGTCTTCTTTTCCCATAAATTAATCTTTCTCTTAACCTGAATTATACGTTCTCACCCACACAGTGGCAAGTACAAGCATGCAGGCAAGTACAGGTACAGTTCGGCTTCGAACAGGGTCAAAACGCAGGCTAACTACGAGACGAACCACGAGACAAACCAAGACAAACCAAGACAGACCACGACAAACCGCGACAAACCACGGGATATAACCGATCACTCAGGTTATAGATTGGGTGTATTTAGACAAGTAAGCATCTTATCTTACTCACAGCCAAAAAGCCAGATGATGCAGATCAGATTCAGTGTAAAAAATCATACTTTTCCCGTTTCTGTTCTGATCCCATTCGCAATTTTTTCCAATATCCCTGCAGATGTTGCAACAAAAGCGGATCCGAAAGACCCCGCAGGGCAATTTCTTGACCCGCATACCGCGCCCAGAGCAAATACAGCGCCTGACCCACCGCCCGCCAGGGATCCGGTCCTGCCGCAGGGGTGGGAAAACGCAAAACGGGATTCTGCCAGATGATGGGGGCCAATTCAGCTGATTGTCCGAGAAAAAAGGGGGGGGCCGTAAAGGCGCTCAGATCGTCTGGATCTGAAAAAAACGCCCCCAGATCGGGCGGTGCATTCGCCTCACCCGCCAGCGAAAAATAACTTTCAGCCAGACTTTCAGACCAGATCCAGAGGGGCCCCTGCTCGGGGTAGATCTCAAAGATACCCGGTGCAGACAAAACAAGTTCTGAGGACCAGATCCAACGGCCACAGGTCAAATCAACCGCAGCTGGACGCAGATCAAAACAGACAGGCGCAGATAAAAGCGTTGAGTTGACTGCGACACCGGCCGGCCCAAGTTCAGCAAGTCCGTCAAAAAACACAGCCCCCCAGGTTTCAGCATCCAAACGCATGGCTTGGTAGCAGATCTGGCGATCCAGGTGGTGAAAAGGGAATTGCACAAGATCAGGCACTTTTTCGGACTCCAGCCACACCACACCCGTCAAAACGCTTTTGATCCAACTTTTTTGCCATTGCGGCTCAGACTCACCAAACCACACAAATGGAGCTGTGGCGACCCCCAAAAAAGGGGAGTCCAAAACAGGCCCAACCACAGCCACCTGATGGCCCGAGCGGGCGGCCAACAAAGCCAATAGGCAGACAGCGGGATCCTGGCCCAAAATAATTAAGTCAAAGGACTGCTCAAAGGATTTGTGCATGTTCTCTCCTTTATTTGGAAGACCTCTATCATATACAATATCAGGTATGCGTATCGATGCCCGCTCTTCTGAACCTACTTTGCCAGGCCTCAGCGCCCTTCGCGCTGAGAGCGATGGCGAACAAGCCGCATTTCAGGCCTTGTTACAACAGGTTATGGCCCCACCGGCAGCAGCACGCCCACCCGCTCCGCCTTTACAGCAGCCGGCACAACTGCCCCCGCCGCTGCTGAGTGGCAAAGGACTTTCCCCGGAAGTTCAACAAACAGAACAGGCCGAAGAGCTTGAAGAAATTCTCGCCCTGCGTGAAGAGTCCTACGAAGAGGATCTGCTCGAAAACCAGGAAGCCATGGAAGACGTGATTGAAAATTGGCGCGAAACCGCAGAAGAGCACCGCGAGGCTCTGGCAGAAACCAGCCCTGGCGAGGGGGGAGAGACGGCAGAACTCAACGAAAGCGCTGGGGGGGCAGATATCGCCGACGATGTCCCTGAGATGGCATTGGACGTAGACAACGCGCCCATGGAGACAGAGAACAACGCTGGCGCTCAAGGCGAAGGCCAAGATGAATCTGGTCAGCAGTCAAAACACCGCAGCTCAGGGGCCGTTGAAACAGCCCGCGCAGAAGAGCGGGAAATGAGCTACGAAGAAATTCAACATCTGGTGGATACGGTGGTCAATGGTGGACGTTCGCTGCCGTATAAACTTCATCATTTGCTTCGCAAGGTGCTCGACAGCCTGATGACTGGCCACCGCTACCCCCTCAATCAACACACCCTGACGGATCTTGATCTGTCTGAGTGGAAAACCCTGTTTGAACTCTTTCCGCCGCATTTTTTTGAAGGACTGATCCGCCCCATGCTCTATGCCGCGGGCAAAGATTTTAAACAGATCCAGGCCAATTATGAATTGCTGGATCATATTCTCTACCAGCGGGGACTGTCACAGCCCCAATTGGATCAGCTCGAAACGCTGTGGAATCGTCTGACAACATTGCCCACGATGTTTACCTCCTGGCTGCGCCAGCCCGAATTGCCCACCCTTTCACTGGAAGATCTGCAACACCCTCTGGAAATTTTGCACCAACACCAAGGCGTCTTACCGGGGGCCACGGGCCGGATCCAAAGCCTGGCTCTGCAATACTTGCACCATCCTGAAACCGCCGTCAAACTGCTGGAGATCAGCCGTCAAACCCTGCATGGTTTGCCCCTGAGCAAAGAGCAACTCACTTTGTTGAGTGAAAAACTAGCTGACTATTGTTTTTCACAACACTTACACAATCAGGCTCAAATTCGCCCCGTCTTAGACAAAGCCCTACAGGGCCAAGACTTAAGCCAGGACGAAATCATCTTGATTTTACAGGGTGCCCCTCAAAAGATTCTCAGCCATTTGCCCTATTATTGTCTGCCACTGGCCTTGCAAGAAATTATTCAGTTCATTCACACAGATCCCGATCACAGCGAAGACAATATCTTGGCTCTTTTTCTCGAAAATGAAGAGGGGACCTGAATCAAACCGGTGCCGGTCTCCTGTTGAGGCTCTCTGAGTCCTGTTATAATAGAGCGTTCTGATAAAACACGTTTTGAATACGTTTTTGAACCAGACCCGAATGGCAGCAATCAACCTAGGAATCAAACATGCTCACCCGCCTCGGAACCTTTGTGGTCCGCTTTCGACTGCTGATTATTTTCTTTTGGATCTGCCTCTTGATCCCCGCCTTTTTTGGCAGTACCCATCTCCACAAAGTGCTCCAGGGCGAAGTCACCAGTGCCAAAGGCGGTGAAATGTTTCGCCAGGAAACCCTGATCAACCAAGAGTTTCCCGAACAATACCTTTACAATATTTTGATTGTCTTGCAACACGCCCAAAACCCCGTCGAAACACCGGCTTACACAGACCTCTTGCAAAAGTACATGCAGGTCGCAGAAGACTTTGAAGGCGCAGCCTCGCCGGTTTCTTATAAACAAGACCCCAGCATGTTGAGCAAAGATCGCCGCAGCACCTTTGTCTATATCGGCCTGATGGCCCGCAATTACAAAGATGCCGACGTTTTATCGGGTGCGCTCAGTGAAAAACTGCGGCAGGTCAAAAAGCCTGCAGGTTATAGCATGCAATTGACAGGGGGGCCTCTCTTTGGCCGAGAAATCACCACCGTCAGCGCCAAAGATGGCTTTGATACCGAGAAGAAGATTTTGCCAATTGTAGGCATTGTCCTGATCTTTGCCTTCGGCGGCTTGGTGGCCGCAGGTTTGCCATTGATCATGGGCATGATGAGCAGCATGTTAACCCTGGGCATTTTGTATATACTTGCCCATTTTCTTGAGATCACCTCTTTGTCCCAAAATATTGTCTCAATGCTGGGCCTGGGCGTGGGCATCGATTATTCCCTGCTGATCGTCAATCGCTTTCGCGAAGAACTCTTTGACAAAGGCTTCGACAAAGAAACGGCGGCGATCCGCACAGTTGAGTCAGCAGGTCGCACCATCCTCTACTCTGGCACCGTGGTCAGCATTGGCCTGTTTGCGCTGCTGATTCCCAATGTCGTGTTTATGCGCTCTTTGGGTATGAGCGGCCTGATTGTGGTGGTCATGACCATTCTCCTCGGTCTCACCTTGTTGCCTGCCGTGCTCTCACTGCTGGGGGATCGCATCAACACCCCGCGTCGCTTGGTTAAAATGGCAACCGAAGCCTGGGGACAAAACCGTTTTTGGTATAAATGGGCCCATTATATTATGGGAAGACCGCTTTTCTTTGGCATCGTTTCGATCAGCATGTTGATCTGCCTGAGTCTTTTTGCACTGGAAATGCGCCTCTGGAATACGTCCATTCGCATCATGCCCGATTCGATGGAGACCAAACAGGGCTTTGAAAAACTGCTGGAAATCGACGGCAAATACAAGTTTGCCCCAATCATCGTGACTTTTGCAACCAAAGACAAGAGTCCCATCTGGCAGGAAAAAAATATCCGGGACATCTATGGCTTTATGCAGGCGGTTCAAAACCAGGAACCCATTGCCAGCATGATCGGATTGGTCAATACAGCTCAGCCGCTCGACTCCCATTTTCCGCTCTACAATACCATTGCGGGTTATGGAGGCATCTCCAATATGCAGCTCTTTCAACCGGGTTTCAGCCTGCCTTATATCAGCCAAGACGAAAGCAAAGCCGCTTTGATGATGTATCACAATTGGGAAGGCTATGGCATTACCGAAAGTGGCGCCGATATGGGAACCATTCGCGATATGCGTGAATTCCGCGACAAAGTCAACACACACTTCCCCAATCTGGAAATTCTGATCGGTGGCATGAGCGCCATTCCGGTTGAAATGCAGGACGCAATCTACGATAATTTCCCTTTTATTGTCTTGATGACAGTGATTGTGACTTATATTTTGACGATGTTTTCGTTTGGTTCTCTGCTTTTGCCCCTCAAAGCCGTATTTTTGAACCTGCTTTCAGTCACTGCGACCTATGGCTGCATGGTTTTGGTCTTTCAAAAGGGCTTTGCCGCTAAGCTCTTGGGAATTGAAATCCTGCCTGAGGCCTTAATGATGGTCTCGCCCCTGATTCTCTTTTGCCTGATCTTTGGTCTGAGCATGGATTACGAAATCTTTCTGCTCAACCGCATTCGCGAAGAGTATGATGCGGGTGCCACCACCGAAGAGGCGATCGCCATTGGTATGGAAAAAACCGGCGGGATTATTACGAGTGCAGGCCTGATCATGATCCTGGTCTTCTTTGGATTTGCCCTGGCGCGCCTGATTGTGATCAAAGAATTTGGCTTGGGCATGGCCATTGCCATCTTTATTGATGCCTCGATCATTCGCTTGATGGTGGTTCCCGCTCTGATGAAACTCTTTGGCAACGCCAATTGGTATTTGCCCAAATTTTTGGATATTCCCCTGCTCCGGAAAGTGCTCAAAGATTAGTGATTTGTGCGCTTCTGGTCTATACTGATTAATCAATGAAGGTGTTCGAAATCATGACAGCAACTCCCTCCCCGATCCGTGTTCGGATTGCGCCTTCGCCCACTGGCAATTTGCATATTGGCACAGCCCGAACCACTTTATTTAATTATCTCTTTGCCCGCCACCACGGCGGCACATTGATCTTGCGCATTGAAGACACCGATCAGGTGCGCTCCCAGGCCCATTTTACCGAGAATATCCTCTCAGGTCTCAAAGGCCTGGGGCTGAGCTGGGACGAAGGCCCAGATGTGGGTGGAGACTTCGGGCCCTATTTTCAATCCGAGCGCAACGAAATCTATTTTAAGGCCCTGGCCGAACTCGAAGCCAAAGAACAGGTCTACCCCTGTTTTTGCTCGGAAGCCGATCTACAAGCCGAGCGGCAGCTCGCAGAACAAGCAGGCACTACCTATATCTACAGCCGCAAATGCAGCCAGCTCACTCGGGCCGAAGCTCAGGCTCGGATTGAATCTGGTGCAACGCCCGTTTGGCGTCTGCGCGTACCCTCCAAAGCAGTGGTCTTTGACGATCTGATTCGTGGCCGCATTGAGATCCAAAGTGATTTGATTGGGGATATTATCATCGCCAAACGCGATCGCAGCCCGATTTACAATTTTGCAGTGGTGATCGACGATGTTGAGATGCAGATCAGCCATGTGCTGCGCGGCGAGGACCATATCAGCAACACCCCCAAGCAGATTCTGATCTACGAGGCCCTGGGCGCCACACTGCCTGCGTTTGGGCATTTCCCCATGATTCTCGCCCCCGATCGTTCTAAGCTTTCCAAGCGCCACGGTGCGACCTCTGTTGGGGAATACCTCGACAAAGGCTTTTTAACCGAGGCCCTGGTCAATTATTTGGCCCTCTTGGGCTGGTCGGCCCCAGACAACCGCGAAGTATTGGCCCTGAATGAATTATCTGAATTCTTTGATCTCGACCATGTCAACAAAAGCGGCGCGATTTTTGACATCGAAAAACTGACCTGGCTCAATGGGCAGTGGCTGAGGCAATTGCCCCGCGAAACGCTTTTGGAGCGGCTTGGTCCCTGGCTCGAAAAGCAGGGAACACCCGCAGCAGGCTTTGACAGAGACTGGCTTTTGGCTGTGATTGATTTGGTTCAAGAAAAATGCCGCTTGCTGCCCGAAATATTGGAGCAAGCACAATTTTTACTCCAAGCTGAACTGATCCCCGATCCCGAGCAAAGCCAAAAGGCCTTTGAGTTGGCCTCTGCCAAAGAGGTCTTAAGTGCTTTTGCCGCCGCGTTTGAACAGCTCGACACCTGGACGGTTGAAACGCTACACAGCCTTTTTGAGCAGCAAAAAAGTCAATTGCCCTATAAAATGAAAGAAATCATGTGGCCACTGCGGGCCGCATTAACAGGTCGCACGGCAGGCGCAGATCTGCAGCAAAGCCTGTTTTTGCTCGGTCAAAAGCGCAGCCATGAACGATTGCAGTCGGCTTTATCACAATTGAAGGGATAATCAGGGGAGTTTATGCTGGAGTATATTGTTAAGCGGCTATTGTTGATTCCCATTACACTTTTGGGGATTTTTACAATTACCTTTGCCCTGCTTTACATTGTCCCTGGTGATCCGGTTTCCACGATCATGGGCGAAAAGGGCGACGCCAAAACCAAAGCCGCGATTCGGGCCCAGCTCAATCTGGACAAACCGCTTTATGTGCAATATACCAGCTATCTCGGCAATGTCGTCAAAGGCGATCTGGGTCAAAGCTTTATCACCAAGAAAAAGGTCACCGAGTCCATTCTTGAGGCCTTTCCGCTGACCTTTAATTTGGCCCTGCTCTCAGTGATTATTATGACGGTGATTGGCATCCCCGTTGGCATTATCTCTTCGATCAAACAGAAGTCTGTTTTAGACCGAATACTGATGGTCGCCGCAATAGGCGGCGTTTCGGCCCCCGGTTTTTGGGTGGGCCTGATTGCCCTCTTGCTCTTTGTGCACACCTTTCATATTTTCCCCCTCAATACAATCGAAGTGACCTCTCTGGGCTGGCCCGCTTATCTGAGCTATCTGATTTTGCCCGCTTCAGTACTGGGTGTCAGGGGCGTGGCCATTGTGGCCCGCCTGACCCGCTCCACCTTGCTCGAAGTTGTGCGCCAAGACTATATCCGCATGGCCCGCGCCAAAGGTTTGTCCGAGCGGGTCGTCATTTTTAAACACGCCCTGCGCAATGCCATGATTCCGGTCATCACCTATGTGGGCATGGACTTGGCCTTTCTGATGGGCGGAGCGGTGGTCACAGAAACCGTCTTTGCCTGGCCCGGTCTGGGCCGTTTGGCTGTTCAGGCCCTGCGCCAAAAAGACATTCCTGTGGTTCTGGGCACGGTTTTGTTTACCTCGGCTCTGATTGTTGTCGCCAACCTGCTCACCGATTTGTCTTATGCCGCCGTGGATCCCCGCGTTAAATTGGGAGACAAATAAGCTCCCACAAGGGCCAGCATCAATGCTACGCTAAAGAAAGAATGAAGACAAACCCGTGATCGGTTTGCAAGTGCCAAGAAAGGAACGTCTGGATTGCCATGAGTACAGAACAGCCCCCATCCCAAGCCACCCCCGAAGAGGCCGAGAATAAAGAACTCAAAAAAAAGTCGGCTGAGGAAAAAAAGGAAGAGAAAGATTCTCTGATCAATCTCTGGATGCAAGATCTGGGTCAGACCGAGAAACCCAAATCCTAGCCCCCCACCAAAAAAAGCAAACCGAGCCAAAATAACGCATCAGCCCCAGATAACCCGTAAAATTGAGCCAGTTAAAAGCGGCCCCACAGCAATGTGAGGCCGCTTAAAAATTGAAGGTTCGCTTAGAGCGTGCCGCGGAAAGTCGTGGTCACGGTATTGTTATTGGAATCAAAACCGCCGATCACGTAGATCCGAGAGCCGAAAGCAGCCACAGCAGCGCCGCCACGAGAAGAAGGCAGGCGTTTCAGTGTGCGCCACTTATCTGCACTGGGATCGTATTCATACACGGAGTCTTGCTCCACGCCGTTGGTATCTTCTCCGCCGACCACATAGACCTTGCTGTTGATCAAAACAGCCTGGGCTTTGGTCAACGCCTTGGGGATGGGAGCCAAACCAGTGACCCACTCATCTTTGTCGACATCATAGGCATTGACGCGATCTTCGGCGGTTTCCCCCCCACCAATCACATAAATCTTGCCATTAAAGACCACCGAAGCGGATTGGAAACGGCGACTGGGAGAGGTGCGTTTGGTGGTCCATTTATTGGTATCGGGATTGTATTCTTCCACAACCCGGCCATTGGAGCCGTTGCCACCAATCACATAGATCCGGCCCCGGAAGGTCTCTGCTGTGGCGCCAAAGCGACCGGTGGTCATGCCCTGCAGATTGACCCAGGTATTGGTGGCGGGATCATAGCGATCCAAACGGTTGGATTCACCGGATCCCCCAATCACGAACAGCCGGTCATCCAAGATGGCTGTAGCCACATCCGAACGATTGGAAGGCAAAGGATTGAGCACAGACCAGGTATTGGTGCTGACATCATAGGCCTCAAGTTTGTCACTGCGATCGCTCTGACTGCCGCCGATCACATAGACCTTGCCACTGATGGCTTCAGCCATGGCATTTGAGCGAGAAGTAAGGGTCGGTTGACGTTCATCCCAATTGGGAAGATTGGCACCCGAAACCAAGAACTTACGAAAGTCACTCAATTGGCCTTTGACCCGCACAGACACATCCACTTCACTGCCCAAATTGCTGGGCACAATCACCTGCATCGAAGAGCCTGTGACATTTAAAGGAATGCTGGCCTTTTGACTGCCAAAGAAAACCGCGTTGTGGGCGGGATTATCCGTCGAGAAATACTGGCCGGTTAAAGTCACCAATGCGCCCTCAGCCCCCTCTTGGGGAATGATATTTTCCAATTTGGGGCTGATCACAAAGGGAATGCCGTTGCCTTTGCGGCCAGCTGTGGTGATATTCACATAACCACTGAAAGCCCCAATCGGAACGGTTACGACCAATTGGGTCGGAGTGGCAGTTAAGACCGTTGCCGGAACGCGGTTAAAAAAAACCTGATTCTCAGCCGGCGAGGTCGAAAAATTTTCACCACTCAGAGTAATGGTTTGACCTGGTACCAAAGGCACCGCGGGGGAAAAACTGGAGAGATAAGGCACACTGTCTGCCACCGTTACGGGCACAGTGGTGGTGACATTGGAAATAATGTCACGCACACGAATTTCGGTGGTACCCGGTTTTAAAGCCCGAAAGACAGCCGTGGGATTGATACCGCTGATACTGCTGTCTTGGCTGACAAACTGACCAATCGTGCTATCGAGCACCGAAAAGTTAAAGGCAAAAGAGGAGATATTGGTGGCGAGATCCTGAGCCAAGATCTGAAAAGGCTGTTCCTTACCCGTTAAAATCACAGGCCGATCAGGGCTCATCTCAATAAAAAAAGAGGAAGCCGATTGAACTGTGATATTGGTCGTGGCAGAAAAGCCGCGGGCCCGGGCCGTGACATCGACACGCCCAGTCTGGCTGCCTTTAAACACCCCATTTTCGTCGATGGTACCGACAAAATTATTGCTCAATTCCCAAGAGGGGGAGACGGTGACTTCGTTGCCAAACTTGTCTTTGCCTTTGGCTTTGAGTTCAAAGGTTCGTCCACTGTCGAGGGTCAAATTGGTATCTGGCACCAATTCAAGGGAGTTCAACTCGCTGTCGGTGACAGTAATGGTGACCGATTGAGAGAGATTGCCAAAATTGGCGGTATAGGTATAAGTACCTGCTTTTTGAGGGGTAAAGACACCCGCAGCCGTCAAGGTCGCAAAGGCACTGTTATTGCCCAAAACCCAGATGGGGGTGATATTTCGCTGCTCACCGGTCTTTTCATCAAGCCCCTCGGCCCAGAGTTTCAGACTGGTGTCTTTGGCAATGGTTACGGCATTACCGGGTTTGATTAAAAGTTTGCTGGGTGTAAAAGCTGCAGGAGCAGAACTGGGGGTCGTGCCCGGAACAGGGGTGGGTGTGGCTGTCGGAACTGGGGAGGCCACAGGCTGTCCCGTCAAAACGGCCTGCATTTGCGGCACCACTTCGTTGAGTTTTTTGACCAAATCGGGGTGGGTTTGTAGCGGCTGCACCTGTGCATCTATCGGGGTTTGCATAATATTTTGCAAAACCTGCAAGACAGCTTCATAATGGGTTTTTAATTTTTCGTTGGCGGGCAATTGTGCAACAGGAATCGCACTGACGGCACTTGCACTGAGCTCTGCTGCTTTGGCATAAATCAAGTCCACAGCTGTGCTGGCCAGGGTTACGTCCAATTGGGTTTCTTTTTCTTTTTGAGCGGGATCCACATCCAAACGGGCACTGAGAATCACACGGGGGTTGTTTTTGTACTGGGCCAAAACACGCACCTGTTTGCCCACAGGCACACTGCCCATGGAGTAGCTTTTGGTGGTGGTTTCTACCGCCTTGCGGAAGCTGCCATCAACGGAGGAGACCTCAACAATTACAGCCAGTGCGTCCAGGGCGATAGCGCCTTTGAGAACCGTCTCACCAGCAAAAACAGGAATGGGTGTCGCGCTGGGAGCAGGAGCTGTGGGTGACGGAGTGGGTGCTGTAACAGCGGGACCGTTGGTCTGGCAACCGGCCAGAGAAAAGAGGGATATAGAAATGGCGATGAGGGATTTTTTCATGCTTTTATCTCAGTCCTAACCGATGTATTAATACATTCTACCTTGTTTCGATTATTATTGCAGTGCCGCTTCTTCAGCAAGCGCAGCAGTCACAGAAGACGCCAAGCGCCTGTTAAAATTTATGAAGTTGTTTATTTTTCTTCTGCCAGTCTTTTATCAATTTTGGCTCTGTATTTAGGTGCTAAATCGAGAATTCGCTCGGGAAAGATCATTTTGGCTTTGACAATCACGGGAACCCGATCATTGGTTTTGAGTTTGGTTTCGTTGGAATGGTAATAACTCCAGGGTATGCGAAAGGTATAACGGATATTTTCCTTTTTCAACATCACTGTCGCGGAGTATTGGCACATACTCTCATGGTTGTTGCGACAGCGTTGATCCGTTTCTGAAGAAACAAAAAAAGCATCTTTGATTTTGGTTTTGGCAAAACTGGAATCATACCAATAAGCAGCGCCACCAATGACAATTCCTGCCACCACAAGTTTTCCTAATAAAGCCACCCTTAGATTCTCTCCCGCATTGTTTCGATTCGGCTTCACACTGTTTCTTGAAGACAACCTTAGTGTATCATAGTTGAAGAAAATTCCTGTTTTGAGACACCTGCAGAGAGGTCTCCGCTTTTGTTTGACCAAACATTGATTCAAGCCCTGAGAACAGCAGAACAGACCTACGATCGGGTTATTCGCCGCTGGGGAAATATCCCATTTGCCCAGTCATGTGTCTATGACTGGGTGTGGTCTGAAGAATTTTGCCTGCTCTGCCATGCCCTCAGTGAAATCGAAAAAGGGCGCGTTCGGGTCTATATTATGCATGCCTTTGGCGTCCATCCCTGGCCCTGGCACCGCCAAGCCTCTCCCCCCCCACGAGAATATTAAAACACGACAGCCTCGAAGAAAAAGGAGCCCCCCGTGACAGAGTTTGAAGCCGTAATAGGATTGGAAGTGCATGCAGAATTATTGACCGAGTCAAAACTCTTTTGCGAGTCTGCAGCCCATTTTGGAGGGGCCCCCAATACCCATGTCGGACCCGTTTCCTTGGGTTTGCCTGGCACCTTGCCTGTACTCAATCAGCGTGTGATCGAAATGGGGATCAAAGCCGGTTTGGCCACTCACTGTCAAATTCCCCGCATCACCAAATTTGATCGCAAACACTATTTTTATCCCGATTTGCCCAAAGGTTACCAAATAACCCAATTTGACCAGCCCATCGCCGAAAAGGGCTGGATAGACATTGAAACCGCTGGCAAATCCAAACGGATTCAATTGACACGTATCCATATCGAAGAAGATGCAGGCAAATTGGTTCATGCCGGAGCCGACCGCATGGCGGGCTCTGTTTACAGCCTGATCGACTTTAACCGTGCTGGCGTGCCACTGCTGGAGATTGTCAGCGAACCAGATCTGCGCAGCAGCCAAGAGGCCAAAGCCTATTTAGAAGAATTGCGCAGTATCTTGATGGCGATTGGGGTCTGCGATGGAAAAATGCAAGAGGGAAGCCTGCGCTGTGACGCCAATGTTTCGGTCAGACCTCTGGGCAGCGAAACATTGGGAACACGGGTCGAACTCAAAAATATCAACTCATTTAAGTTTTTACAAAAGGCGATTGATTACGAAATTCAACGTCAAATTACAGCCGTCGAATGTGGTGAGTCTTTGGTTCAAGAAACCCGTCTCTGGGACGAACAGAAGAGTCGTACAATCTCAATGCGTTCCAAAGAAGAGGCCCATGATTATCGCTATTTTCCCGATCCAGATTTGGTCGATATCGAAGTCGATCCGACCTGGGTTCAAAGCCTGGAAGAGAGCTTGCCAGAGCTGCCTGCGGCTCGCCGCCAGCGCTATGTCGAATCATTGGGTCTGAACGCAGCAGATGCCGGGGTTTTAGTCGCAGAACCGGCAGCAATGGCCTTCTTTGAAGCCACCCTAGAGCAATATGCAAATCCCCGTGAAATTTGCAAATGGCTGATCGGAGACATTTCTGCTTACCTCAATGACAAACATGTGGAACTGGCTCAAACCCAACTGACACCGAGCAAATTAGCTGAAATGCTGACTTTACTTGAAAAAGGTACGATCAGCGGAAAAATAGCCAAGACTTTGATTGTGCCCTTGCTCGAAAGCGATCAAACCGCTCAGGCCCTGATCGCGGCCTCGGGCATGACCCAAATCTCAGACAGTTCAGCCCTTGAAGGCATTATTGGGGAGATCCTCAACCAAAACCCCACCCAGGTACAGCAATTTTTAGAGGGCAAAGAAAAAGTCATGGGCTTTTTATTGGGGCAGGTCATGAAAGCCACCCAAGGCCGTGCAGATCCAGCGCAAACCAATCAATTGATGCGCACATTACTCGAAGCGAAAAAAAACAGCTAAACACACATGGGAAAACGTTCCCGCAAGGCTTTGTTATTCTGTCTGGCAGCCCTTTTATGTCTGGGGGCCCAGGCGCCTGCTGACCCGCTCTATCGCGAAGGGCTGCGCCTGATGCAGCAGGGCTATTACACCGAGGCCCGGCTTTACCTTGAACAGGCCCAGGAAAAAGACCCCTATAACCCCGAATTGCATTTCAGTTTGGGGATTGTCGCTTACAAGCAGAAAAATTACCAATCGGCCTATGGACGCTACCAAAAAGCCCTGACATTGCTGCCCTCCCCAGAACTGAAGGGAAGACTCCAAGGCGCTTTGGCAGACATTTATTTTCAGTTGGAGGATTTTAAACAGGCCGCCCAAGCCTATCAACAGGCTCTCTCCTTTTTGCCCCAAAGCAAAGGGTTGCGCCTGCGTTTGGCGATGAGTTTATTGCGTTTGCAAAACAACCGCGCAGCCCTGGCTGAGACAGAAAAGCTGCTCAAAGCTTATCCGCTGCTTGAAGAGGCCTACGAATTGCGCAGCCTGATTCAGCTCTCCCAGGCCAATTACTCTCAAGCCCTTCAGGATTTTGAAAAGGCCCTGGAAAAAAAACAACCAGACTGGGAAAGTTGGGTACAGTTAAATTGGCTCTATCGGATCAATTTGGACTTTGAACGTGCGCGCACAGTGGCAAAAAAAATTGTCCAAATACATGCCCGAGAACATCCCGAAGCGCACTTAATCGCTGGAGATACGGCCTTTGAAAGTCTGCTTCATTGTCAGCGCAGCGCCCAATGCAACCCGTCTGAACAGGTACAGAGTGCAATTGCTTTTTATGAAAAATATACCTTGGCAGAACCCGAACAGGCCTTGGGCCATTTTAAACTGGGAAAACTCTATCTTTGGGACAAAAACCCCCGTTTGGCCCAGACGTTTTTCAGGCGGGCAGAAATGCTTTTTCCCGAACACAGACATTATCACACTGCCCGTTTGGAAGCTGAAATTGCAGCTGGAAACCGGAAAAAGATCGAAGTGCAATTAAAAGCACAGCCCCTCAACCCGCTCTACCTAGAAGATCTGGAATTGATGGTCAAACTCCAAGAAATGTATCAGGGACAAAACCATTCTAAAGAGATGCCCACAGCCCCCCCGGAAGAATGGACCCAGAGCCAAAAAAGCCAATGGTACTTTTTAAAGGGGTATTTGGAATACCGAGAGGGTAACAATATCCATCTGGCTCTGACCAATTGGGGAAAAGCCGAAAAAGCAGATCCTCAATCAGCGGGCAACGACATTATTCGGGCCTTGCGCCTGAAAGAAAGCAACAAATCGGCCTGGGCCAAAGATCTGATCCTGCAGGCCATGCGCAAATACCCTGAATGGTGGCTGCCTTACCAATTATTGGGTGAAAGTGAATACGAAAACAAAGCCTGGAAAAATGCCGTGTTTTATCTCGATCAGGCTGTTCGTTGGAACCCTTTATCCAAAAAAAGTTTCCTGAAACTGTTTGAAGCCCAAACCCAATTAAAACTGAGCCAAGAGGCGCAAAGTACCCTGGCCTATGCCTTGGCCATTTATCCAGATGCGCCCGAATTACAAACCCGGTATTGGCAAAACCTAGAACAGAAACCCGGCTTTTAAAGACAAAAAATGGGTGTAGTCAGCTGGCTGCCCAAAATCCCAGTTCCAGAAGGTATATTCAATTCCTATCAGGCCCCGGCTCAAAATATAGATATCAAGCCCGGCAGCCAAAATCGGACCAGTAACCATACTGGCTTTGTATTGGCGCTCTTTGATTGGGCTCGCAGAAGGCGTGGTGGAAGGTGTTCCTGGTGTGGTGGTGGGCTTTTGTTCGACCCCCTCAACCAGGGCTTTTTTATCCAAAAAACTACCCAGATTCAGGCCCAATGAAACATAGGGCACAAAGGGATAAAAGCCATAATAGCGGCTATAAACCCCCAATTGCCCGCCAAAGAATTGCGTGTCTTGTTGGGTGTTATTGGTCTGGGTGGTGCGCACACCCAAACTGGCGGGCTGAATTTCGGGATAATCCGAGAACAGAGCGCCGATTCCGGTGTCTTGGCCCACGGGTTTGTTGGGCTCTTTAAAGGTTACACGCTCAAGGGTAAAGCCTCCCGTCCAGCCGAATTCCAGATCCAGGTCACGGGAAGCAGAGAAATAGACGGGGGACTCAAAACCCAAACTGATAAATTGCTGATGCAAACGCACCTGACGCGGATTTGCTTCGGGGGTGGTGGTGTTGAGTGTGGGCAAAGAAAGCAACTCATAGAGTGCAATGCCCCGCAAAAAGACGCGGCTGTAACCCAAATTGGGGGTTTCACCCCTGAGTTCAAGTAAATAATACTGACGATCACCCAGAGTCCCCCCCAGGGTCACGCCACTGTGAAAGACAGGGCCCAAGCGAAATTCTTCAGGCACAGTCATGCCGCGTGAAGAATAGGCCCAAGCGGGAGCGGCGCACAACAGACTCAAACAGAGAGCCAGGAGGCGAATCAAAGCTCCACTTTGCGGACCACCACCGCATACCCCTGTTGGGTCACTTCTTCAGCAATCGCCAGGGCACCATCTTGCTCTTGATAAACGCCCAATTGGACGCGGAACTTGCCACTGTCTTCGGAGACCACTGCCGAATAGCCTTTTTCAGACAATTCGTTGGCCACTTTTTGAGCGGCATCCCGGCTGGAATAAGAGCCCACCTGGACACGGTAAGAGGCTTTTTTTGCTGGCGGCGCAGTGGGTGTGGCTACTGCTGTAGCAATTGGACGGGGTGTCCGGGTCGGCGGCGGAGTCGGAGGAGGAGCCAAGGTCTCTATCGCAGAAGGTGCGGCAGAGGGGGTGGCACTGGGCACGGGGGTTCCGGTGGCCACAACCGCATTTTGAGAAGGTGAAGCGGAGACTGCTTCAAGGGGGGTTGGCGTGGGAACCGGGCCGTAGTCAACGGTGCGGGTCTCACCTTCGAGTTGATAGGGCGTGGGGGTTAACATCAACTTGGGTTTGTCTGTGGTTTCAAAGGTACGTGTGTTGATTTTGCTTGTTAACATGTAAAAAAACCAGAAAGACCCCGTAAAAGCCAAAATAGACAGAATAATCACAATTGGCCAAAAGGGATCGGTTTTTTTACGACCCTTGGTTATTTTCTTTTTTGGAGCAGCTGGTTTGGGCTGCGGAGGCATCGGTTGATTCATAAGCTGTATTATACATGTTCAAGTCTAAAATGGTTGGGTGTTCGGACACAATCACAGCCCGATAAACAGGCCCCACCCCCCGTGTCTAAGACACGTATTCAGACGGCAACGTTCAGGCCCCAACAGCCTTAGAACCTCCACGACAGGCTGGCGAAGTCAAGGCAATCCCAGATCGGGCTTCCCATTCAGCCGATGTAAAAAGCTGCAAAGAGAGTGCATGAATCGGGTTGCCCATGAGATTTTCTAAGAGCGCATTGACCTGACGGTGGCGGGCCACACGATTTTGCCCAAGAAAGGCCTCAGATACGGCTATTACCTTAAAATGCGTTTCTGAACCGGGCCCACTGTGCTGATGACTCTCGTTGATCACCTCGAGAGAAAGGGGGGATAAAGCCTGTTCCAGACGCTCTGAAATTTGAGTTTGTACCGACATATCCATTTCTCCCAATAACTTAATTAAATTGAAGCACCAAAATGGCTGCTGGACTAAGCACCCAAAACAGCCCTGTGTCTTTACAGTATAGCAAGTCCCCACCCCCTCCAGGACAGTGGTATGATGAGGGAAATCCTGCACAAAGGCCTTTGAAAATGAACGAAACCAACCGCCTGATACCCGAACGCCTGGACCGCGTGATCGTGCCCTACGTCTTTGAAAACACCCCCCAGGGTGAGCGAGGCTACGATATTTTTTCGCGTCTGCTCAAATCCCGGATTATTTTGCTCGGAGACGAAGTCGATGAGCCGCTCGCCAATGTCATTATTGCTCAATTGCTCTTTTTGGAAGCCGAAGACCCCGAAAAAGAAATTGCGATGTATATTAACTCGCCCGGTGGATTAATCACCGCAGGTTTTGCCATTTACGACACCATGCAACATATCAAAAGCCCTGTCAGCACAATCTGTATTGGCCAGGCTTCCAGCATGGGGGCCTTTTTGCTGGCCGGGGGTGAAAAAGGCAAGCGCATGGCATTGCCCAATGCCCGCATTATGATTCACCAGCCCCATGGGGGCGCCACAGGTCAGGCCACAGATATTGAAATCCAGGCCTCTGAAATTGTCCGCTTGCGCCACCGCTTAAATGCCTTGATGTCGATTCACAGTGGACAGCCCATAGAAAAAATTGAAAAAGACGTCGAGAGAGACAATTTTATGTCTCCCGAAGAGGCGCTTGAATATGGCCTGATCGACAAAGTCGTCGAAAAGCCCCCCCGCGTCTAAAAGCGCCCCACGATGACCCACCCCCAACTCGTCGCCACACGTTTGGTTCAGAACCGCTATCCCGGCTGTTTGCTGGCTCTTTTGGCGGGCAGTATTGTGCGTGGAGAAGGCACACCCACCTCGGATCTGGATCTGGTGATTATCACCGAGCAAGACCCGGATGCCCCTTACCGCTACTCGGAACAGGTGGGCAACTGGCCCGTGGAGTTTTTTGTGCACACTCCGGCCTCATTGCAGACCTTTTTTCAGACAGACATGGCCAATCGCACCCCCTCGCTTTTGCAAATGTGCAGCGAGGGTCTGGTCATTCAAGATCTCAACAACCAAGCCGAAGCGCTCAAGCAACAATGCAGAGAGCTGCTTACTGCAGGTCCCACTGCGCTCTCAGAAAAAGTGATCCGCGCCAAACGCTACCATCTGAGCGATCTGCGGGAAGATTTAAGCGGTTCAGACAGGCGCGCAGAAATGTTCTATATTGGCTCAGAGCTAGCAAAAGCGGCCGCAGATCTGTGGTTGGCGCATCAGCGGCAATGGAGCGGCAGCGGCAAATGGCTGCATCGCGCACTGGTCAGAGCCCATCCTGAGACGGCAGACCGTTTATGCGGGGCCCTGGAAAAACTCTACTGCCAAGCAGATAAAAATCCCTTACTGGGCTTTGCCGAAGAGGTATTGACCCTGGTAGGGGGTCCACTTTTTGACGGTTTTGACAGCCGCAAAGAAGATTAATTTTTCACAAAAAACAAACTAAATCCCTATATCTCGGTGTATATTAGATCAAAATAGAGCAGTCATTTAGTACTGTGCTTTCCAGTCTCAAAAAGACTGGTTAAGAGCAGATGTTGAAAACCTTGGGATATTCAGTTTATGACACAAACCCAAACTGTTTTGGGCAAATATGCATTAATCAAAGAGATTGGCCGTGGGGGCATGGGCGTTGTCTATCAGGCCCTTGACCAACTCAATCACAGGCCTGTGGCGGTCAAAGAACTGCGGCTGGAAAACCTCAGCAATGCAGATTCCGAAGAGATGATCGCCCGCTTCCAGCGTGAAGCTCGCACCGCGGGTCTGCTCCAACATCCAGGCATCGTCTCAGTCTACGATTTCGGCCAAGAAGGCCATGAACACTACCTGATCATGGAGTTATTGGAAGGAAAAACTCTCAAAGACCTACTCAGCGAAGGTTACGCCTTCAGCGAATTAGAGCTCTTGGATATTTTGGTTCAAATTTGTGACGCGCTCGAGTTTGCCCATCAACAGGGAGTTGTCCACCGAGACATCAAACCCGACAATATTTTGATCACCCCTCAGAGCCAAGTCAAGATCATGGATTTTGGCATTGCACGGATGAATACAACTGAGCATTTCACCCTGCAAACCCAGGCTGGAACGATGTTGGGAACGCTTTCGTATATGTCTCCCGAACAATTGCAAGATTCAGCCATGGTCGATCACCGCGCAGATATTTTCTCCCTGGGTGTCATGCTCTATGAGATTTACACCGGTCGATTGCCGTTCGAAGGCGAGAGCATGGGCCAAACCATTATGAATATTCTCTCTCAGCCCTTGGCTCCACCCAAAACCCACAATCCCAATCTGCGCCCCGAACTCAATACCCTGATTGAACGCATGTTACACAAACGCCGGGGCGAACGCTACCAGCATATGTCAGATGTGGCTGCAGATATACAGCAATTGCGTAGCCAGATCGAATTGAGCGAACAAGCCGGCGCCTCCAATTTGCCCCGCCCCAATCTCTTGATTAAACGTCCCACCGGGATTATGCGCAACCGCCTGACCTCAGAAACCCGAATTGGCGGTTCATACAAAGATCATACCAACCAAACCAATCCTGTCATGGGTCGGATTCAAGACGTATTAGGCGAAGAGGGGCTTGAAAATACCGATCAGGCCTTGGGTCTCAAACCCCATATTTTTAATGATCGCCCCCATGGTATTACGTTGGAGGTTTCGGCCGATTGGCAACAGGCCTGGCTCAATGTGGATCCCCTTTATGCCTTAGAAACAGTCACGCCAGACATTCTCTCGGCATTTTTACAGCGTTCAGGCCTGATCTTTGGCCTGGACCAAGCGGTTTTAGATAAAGCTGTCCGCCAGGGGTTTTTGGAGCGCGAATTGGTGGCCCAAGGAGAACCCGTCACAGATGGCCAGGATGCTTGGCTGGAATACCTGCTGGATGAAATCGGCCAAGGCCCAGTTGAAAACGAAGACGGTTCAGTCGATTTTCGCCAGCTCAATATTTTGGCCACCGTTCCCGAAGATACCCCACTTTTACTCAGACACCCACCGATCGAAGGCAAAGCGGGCAAAGATCTCAGCGGCAAGATCATCTCCCCTCGGGCAGGGGTTGACCGCCGCCTGCTCGAAGGAGAAGGAACCTGTCGGCATCCTGATGATCCCAATTTATTGGTCGCCGCGATTCCAGGGCATCCCGTTAAAGGGGTGCAATCAGTGCGGATTCAGAATTTGGTTCAGATTGAAGAAGTCGGGGTCAAAAGCGGAAATATTCAATTTGATGGCTCGGTGATTATTGCAGGCAACGTTCACAGCGGCTACCGGGTTGAAGCGGGAGGAGATATCATTGTCCAAGGTTCGGTCGAAGATGCGGTTCTC
Organism: Candidatus Blackallbacteria bacterium; assembly: GCA_051715345.1. GTDB lineage: Bacteria > Cyanobacteriota > Sericytochromatia > UBA7694 > UBA7694. Next base: position 323,076 of record JBPXJQ010000053.1, on the reverse strand, counting down.
AATGCCGGGGGAAATATTGTGATCCACGGTTCGGTCTTTGGCAATCAAAATACCCATATTAGTGCCAGAGGCAATATTCATGCGCACTTCATTCAACAGGCTCAGATTGAATGCCAGGGTAGCCTGCATGTGCGCGAAGGCCTATTTCACAGTCAAGTCCGCACGGTGGGGCCCATTCGGGTCGGCACCCAAGAGGGCAAAGGCCAAATCAACGGGGGTCAAGTCAGCTCTGCGCATTTGATCAAAGCCCGGATTTTGGGTTCACCCTCATCGACCACCACCACCCTTTATTTGGGCGTAGATCCGATTGTAGAAACCCGTTTGGGTGATCTCGAAGAAGAACTTAAACTCAATAAACGCAAACTCGAAGAGAATATCAAATCACTGATCTATCTCCGTACCCAAGCCCGCGATCAGGTCGAACGGCAAAAAGAGCTTGAAGTCGAACGTACCCGCCTGATGATCGAAGGCAATACCCTGACCGATGAAGTCCAGTTTTTAAAAGAACAGGTTAAACTTTCAGGTCAGCCCCAGCACTGCCGCATTTTGGCGCTTAATCAGATCTATGCTGGGGTGCGTTTTAATTTTTCTGGCGCCATGCGTACCCTCGATAGCGACCAACCGGGCCCCTTACAAGCCCGTTGTCTGCAAAAAAACACCCGCGAGCGTGAAGTCAGCTTGGAGTTTTGCAGCGAACGCAATCTTGATGACTAGAAGCGCGCATGCCCTTGGTTTGAGCTGAAATTTATTCGCTTAAAACGGGAAGTTCCAAAATTGGCAGCTCGAGATTGATTTCGAGAGGTTTAATTTCAAGCGGTTTGATTTCAACGGATTCAATCACCAAAGGTTCCGTTTTTAGCAAAGGTTCTGTGGCCAGAGGAGCCCCCGTCACATTGCGATCCAGCCAGTTTTTGGTCTGATCCATCACCACCATTTTGGCACCCATGCCCTCCAAAACCACATTGCTCAGCCGAGCCGAGGTGAAAGCAGCGACCATACCCACCGCTTCTGCTGTGGCAGGTGGTGCGCCCAAGGCAGAGGCCGCACCCGAAAGCAATTTATGCCCAAGATTGGAAACAGTACCGCTGACAACCGCATCCATGGCATCACTGGCCACGGCCCCGACAGCCTCACTGACCGTTTTTTCCCCAGAAATCACATCTTGCAGATTTTTACGCCCAGAGGAGATCATCGGAGCCACCGTCGAAACAGCCACCCCCTGTAAAAGGGGCTGGGAAGAAACAGGCAAGAGTGCTGACTCTGAACTCACTTTTTCTTGAATCGCACGTACGGTGAGAATCGTCCCTTTGACCAGGGCATCGGTCTGGTTCACAATTTGGTCTTTTGAAGGCGCAGGCACCTTAATCTTTTCGTCAGACAAAGCGGGAACGGGCGCTTCCAAGGGAGAAATAATCGGCGCAATCAGATGTAAGACATCGGCAGAGGCCGCTTGTCCCAAAGGCAATTGTCGGTTCGGGGGGGGGGATTCTGTCTTTTTTTGTGCGCTCAGGGGCTCCTGCGAAACGGCCTCAGCGACCAAATCCTGGGTGGCTTTGGACAGGGGTTTATCCCCCTGGATTGCAGCCTGAAGCTGATCTTTAGCCGCTGCCAGTAGAGGCATAACGGCAGGCATTGGTTTTTGCTCATTGACCGCCGGTTCAGAAATCTGAACCTGCTCAGAGGGAATGGCTGGCGACGGGGCGACAGACTCAGATGCTGGAGGCAGATTTTTTTCAACTCCCGAAATGGGCACAACCTCAGACCAGGCAACACTCGGAGCAGGAGTGAACTGGGAGGCGTGGATAAATGACACGGTTAAAAGAACCTCATATTTAACATCTAAACAAATTATACTGGAAACACTGCCCCGCCTTGCCTAGAAAGCCCAAAAGAGTTTTAGCAAAAGAACTGGAGATACCGATGAGATTCAGCTCCCGCCTTCAAGTAAGCCGTTTATCTATCAGACGCTTGCTGCTGTTCAGTATGATTCTTGTCAGCCCTATTATGCCAGCCTGGGCCGAAGCCCCATTGGGAGATTACCGCTGTGTAGGTAATAACCCTGGCCAAAAAGTTCCCTATAAAGGCCATGTACACGTCGAAAAGAACGGCCAGACCTATACGGTTTTTTGGCGTTTTGGTGCCACCACTTATATCGGCACAGGGATTGATCATGGCGACGCCTTTGCCGTGATCTTTACCAAGCCCCAGAGCAACGGCTACGGTCTGATCCTCTTTCGCAAGAACCCCAAAACAGGTCATTGGAACGGACGCTGGACCCAGCCCGGCAGCAAAACCTTTGGCCAAGAAGTCTGGGGCAAATAGCCCGAGATATACCTATTGGGGTATCTGGTTCGCAGGTATTGATTCATGCAGTATGATGTAAGTAAACCGTCTGAAAGGATCTCTTAAAGATGTCTGAAAATGTAGAAAATGTAATTATTATTGGCTCTGGCCCAGCAGGTTATACCGCCGCAATTTATACTGCTCGCGCCAATCTCAACCCCCTGATGTTTGAAGGTTATATGGCCGGCGGCCAATTGATGCTGACCACCGATGTCGAGAATTATCCGGGCTTTCCGGAAGGCATTATGGGGCCTGATTTTATGATGAAACTCAAAGAACAGGCCGAACGCTTTGGCACCCGCGTGCAAACCCGTGACGTGACCGCCGTTGATTTTTCACAGCGCCCATTTAAAATCGAAGTCGAAAACGAAACTTATCTCGCCAATTCGGTCATTATTTCCACCGGTGCAACCGCCAAATTAATTGGCCTGGAATCCGAGCTGCGTCTGATGGGGCACGGCGTTTCGGCCTGTGCGACCTGTGACGGAGCCTTTTTTCGCAATAAAGAGGTCTGCATTGTCGGCGGTGGAGACAGCGCAATGGAAGAGGCCAATTTTTTGACCCGCTTTGCCAACAAAGTGTATGTCATTCACCGGCGTGACAAGCTGCGCGCCTCCAAGATCATGCAAGATCGCACCATGGCCAATCCCAAAATCGCATTTATCTGGAACAGCGAAATTGAAGAGATTTTGGGCGATAAAAAAGTCTCTGCAATCCGCTTAAAAAACACAGTCAATGGCGAAACCACAGAGATGCCGATCGATGGTGTATTTGTCGCAATTGGCCATCGACCCAATACAGATCTGTTTAAAGATTATCTCGAAACCGACGAGGTGGGTTATCTCAAAGTAGAAGGCGCCAGCAGCAAAACCCAGATTCCTGGTATCTTCGCAGCAGGTGACGTACATGACCCCGTTTACCGCCAAGCAATTACCGCTGCAGGCAGTGGCTGTCGAGCGGCCATTGATGCTGAACGGTATTTGGAGAGCTTGGGTCATTAAGATCGGTTTATCCTGAAAATTCTCGATAAGAGCCGGAGTTAATCCGGCTCTTGCGCATTTTTGTCTGCGACTCTGGCACAGATTAAGAGATCATGTTAAGATGAGGTAATAATGACTTATACTTGATAAAACATAAGAAGTTAAACGTAAGTTGAACGCAAGTTAAGCATTTAAGCTTTTGGACTTAAACGCTCGGTTTAAATACCAGGTTTAGACACCGAAGCTTAAATTAAATGGGTGCGCAGAAGCATCGTACACAAAACGTTGATCAATCACAGGTAGAGGTAAAACGAAGCGACCATGGCTGATAAGATTCTTTTAGTAGATGATGAAGAGTCCATCGTTGAATCTATTGAATACGCTCTGAAACAAGAAGGGTTTGAAGTGGTCTGTGCTCACAATGGCCAGGACGCCCTGCAAAAAGTGCAGTTGGAAAAACCCAATCTGATTGTTTTGGATCTGATGCTGCCTGAATTGAGCGGATTAGAAGTGTGTCGCATGCTTCGCCGTGAGCGCAATGAAACCCCCATTATTATGCTCACAGCCAAAGGTGAGGAAATTGATCGCGTGATTGGTCTGGAAGTGGGTGCGGACGACTATCTGGTCAAGCCCTTCAGTCTACGGGAATTGATCGCCCGCATACGGGCCTTGCTCCGCCGTAGCAAAAGTGCCGAAAACGACAGTACCCAGCCAGAAACCCATCGCTATGAAGAGTTAGAAATGAATCTGACCGAACACAAAGTCACTGTGCGTGGTAAAGCGGTTGAACTCTCTCCGAAAGAGTTTAAGATTCTGGCAATGCTCATGTCCAGCCCCAACAAAGTCTTTTCCCGCGAAGAACTTCTCGAGCAGGTCTGGGGATTGGATTTTTATGGCGACACCAAAACGGTAGACGTCCATATTCGTTGGCTGCGTGAAAAAATCGAGGCTGATCCCAGCAATCCTCGTTTTGTGCAGACCGTGCGCGGTTTCGGCTACCGCCTCGGGGGTTAAGCGGGGCCGTGGCCCTCGTCAACAGCGGAGTTCTCATTCTGGATCTGCAAGGGCAAATTTTGTCTGTGGATCCCGATGCCCATGAGATCTTAGAAACAGGTGACGAACTCCAAGGAAAACACCTGAGCGAACTCTGGTCCGACTCTCCCCTGCCAGGACTGTGGTCAGAAATGAGCCAGTCTAAGGCTGTTTCTCATGAATTTATTTCGACCTGGACAGCCAAACCCAAAACGCTCTGTATCAACGCCCAACCTTATCATCTGCCTGAACACAGCGGTTTTTTGATGCAAATTCAAGATTTGACCGCTGTCAGGCGCCTGGAATCGCTGGAGCGGGAATTTATCACCAATGTCTCCCACGAATTGAGAACGCCGCTGACCTCAATCAAAATGGCGGCTGAGTCTCTGCAAATGGGGGCCATCGCCAATCCCAAACTCAAAGACAAATTTTTATCCAATATCCAAAGAGAAGCCGATCGGCTCACGCGTTTGGTCAACGAACTGATTATTTTGGCCAATATCGACGAAGCGGAGACCTCATTGCACGTCTCCTCCTTTGACTTGTTTGAGGTCTTGGACGATGTGGCATCGACCATGTCTCATCACAGCAAGGTCAACGATGTTGACCTCGTCACGGATTACCCCAGTACCCTGCCCATGATGACAGCCGATCGCGATCGGATCTTACAGGTCTTGATCAACTTGGTGGATAATGCGATCAAATGCAACCGTCCCCACGGAACCGTGACTTTGCACGCCCATATTGAAGGCGAGCAAACAGTGATCGAAGTGACGGATACAGGAATAGGCATACCCAAGATCGATCTGCATCGGATCTTTGACCGCTTTTTCCGGGTCGACAAGGCACGCTCCCGCGTCACAGGCGGAACAGGCCTCGGTCTTTCAATTGTCAAAGACATCATCGAAGCCCACGGTGGCAGTATTGAAGTCAACAGTGTGGTCAATACCGGTACCACATTTACCATTTGCCTGCCCCTCAAAGCAAAACCCCAACGCGAAAACAGTCCCGCTTAAGTTCTCTTTTTAAACCCGATTTTAGTAAAAATGGTTTTGGTGACTTTACTTTGCAATACAAAGTAGTTTATTATTCCTTTAGCTTACTTTATACAATAAAGTTCTTTAGGAGATAATAAATGCAGTCCGAAACCCCGTCACAACCGCCAGAAGCACCACTTTCAGCCCAGATGACCTGGCAAGATGTGCGCAGATCCTGGCAGCGGATGCGCTCCTCCGTGACCTTTAAACTCTTTTCGATGATGTTTCTCTTCCTTTTTTCGCTGATCCCTGTGGCTTTTATTCAAGAGTTGGTGCGTGAAAGAGAAGGGTTGCAGCGAAGTGCCAGTGAAGAGGTCAACCGCAAATGGGCGGATCCCCAAACCCTGACAGGCCCGATTCTGACGCTGCCCTACCGCAAGGAGATACCCCTTGAAAAAGGCAAGGTTCGTACGATCACAGAATATCTGCATATTTTGCCGCAAAAACTGGATATTCAGGGCAGTTTATCGCCTGAAAAGCTGCACCGGGGCATATATACCTTGACCGTGTATACCACCGATCTGCAGCTCAAGGGGCATTTTAATCCCACTCAATTTAAAAATCTGCCCATCGCAGAAGACCAGATTCTCTGGCAGCAGGCCTTTGTTTCAACAGGCATTTCCGACCTGCGCGGAATCAAAGAGACCGTTAAATTACAATGGGGTCCCCAAAACCATGCCTTTGATCCTGGCACAGTCACAGATCATCTCTATGCATCGGGGATTCATACCCCCGTCGGACTGAGTGCCGCGCAAAGACAGAAACAACTCAATTTCCAGATTCAGCTCAAACTGAAAGGAACCCAAAAACTCTTCTTCGTCCCCGTCGGTCAAGAAACACAAGTCAAGCTCCAAGCCCCCTGGCCCGATCCCAGTTTTGACGGCGCCTTCTTACCCGACAGTCGCAGTATTTCGCCCGAGGCCTTTCAAGCCAATTGGAAAGTCTTACATCTGAACCGCAATTTCCCCCAGCTCTGGCAAGGTAAACAATACAGCTTTGAAAATGCCGCTTTTGGTGTCTGGCTGATTCAACCTCACAACCATTATCAGAAAGTGACCCGCTCAGTCAAATATGCCCTGTTTTTTATCGGTCTAACTTTTCTTACCTTTTTCTTTGTCGAAATTTTAACAGGGCGTTTGGTACATCCGCTGCAATACCTGCTGGTTGGTTTTGCCCTCTGTGTCTTTTATACGCTCTTGCTCTCAATTTCGGAAATCCTCGGTTTTGAAAAGGCCTATGCGACGGCCGCCAGTATGACCTTGCTCTTGATCTGCGCTTATGCCGCTGGTTTCTTAAAGAGTTGGCCCTTGACTGTGGTGACGGGAGGGGTTTTGTCTGCCCTCTACGGCTTCATTTACGTGATAATCGACCAGCAGGACTATGCCCTGCTGATGGGCAGCCTGGGCCTGTTTGTGGTCTTGGCTCTGGTCATGTTTTTCTCAAGGCGCCTGTCTTTGGAGCCTGAATCGGGTGAAAGCAGGACTTAAGCAACATACCCCCCAATGCACAAAGGCCCGTGGAATGGACTTCCACGGGCCTTTGAAATAGATATCTAATTAATCGTTCTTGACCAGAGAACCAGCAAAGCCGCCGACAGCGCCGAGAGCAGCCCCCAAAAGAGCGCCTCCGCCCATCATTTTAACATCCATGCCTTTGCCCATTTTGAGGTTTAAAGCAGTCACGGCAGCAGCACCGGCCACAGCACCAGTTGCAGCGCCATACATAGCGCCTTCGGATTTACTCTTGGCAAACGCACCCGCCACGGCGCCACTCAGGCCACCGACGACGGCGCCGGCCATGCCGCCACCACCGGCATTCAAAGCAGACAGCAAGACGCGGTGGAAAACAGGGGCTTCTTTTAAACTGAGATAACTCATCACACCAGCACCACCAGCGGCAACCAAGCCTGTGGTTTGAGCGGCAACAGCTGCGCCGGCCAAGGTATTGGTAAAGGTATCGAGACCTGATTTGGGTTTGGATTCAGAGGCGGCGGGCTTGGGAGCTTCAGTCTGGGGTTTGGCAACAGGGGTTGAAACGATGGCGGACTGGTTGGAAAGAGCTTGAATAGACATTTGATTTAAATTCCTTCTACGCAATTTTGATACTATTTATATCGCCCAGGTTAAGTGTGATCTGAAGCGTTAAAAATTAAAAAACGATTAAAAGAGAGCGAACCTTCGCTTAAATCTAAAGACCACCAGAGATCTCAAAAGCCTGCCCGGTCACAGCTGCCGCTTGGGGAGAGATCAAATAGCCCACCATTTCAGCCACTTCTTCGGGCTCAATCCAACGTCCCAAGGGCACAGCGCGCAGCTCTTCTTCTTCAAAAACGGCGGGAGGCAAGTCATAATGTTCAGCAATGGCGGCCATACTCTGCTGCCCCATATCTGTACGAACCCAACCTGGGCAGACAGCATTGACCGTGATTCCCCAAGGCATCACATCCTGAGCCAAGGCACGGGTCAGTCCCACCACCCCATGTTTGGCGGCACAATAAGCCAACGAATGGCGAATGCCTTTTAAACCCAGCACAGAAGAGATATGAATGACGCGCCCCCCACCCGTTTTGCGCATTTCCAAAACAGCGGCCCGAGAACAAAGATAGGTACCTGTGAGATTGGTGGAAATGATCCGCTGCCAGATTTGCATGTCCTGTTCGCTCTCCAGATCACTGAAGCCTGAAACCCCAGCAGCTGTAACAAGCACGTCCAAACGGCCACTTTCAGCCACAATTTTGGCAAAGACCTCTTCTACTTCCCAGGCCGAGGTCACATCCAATTCCTGGGCCTTGACAGGCAAACCCTGGGCCTGCAATTCCTGGCAAGTCTGATGGAGACGCTCACGGTTTTGTGAACAGAGCCAAGTGGTCATGCCCTGACGGGCCAAATAAGCTGCAATTGCACGGCCAATGCCACGGCTGCCGCCAGTGACCAGGGCAATCATGGAGCAGGGGTTTCTGTCGCAGCAGGTTTGGCTGCCACCGCAGGGCGATCAAAAGGCAACATCAGTTTCCAGAGCGCCTTGAGTTCAGGCGATACTTCAATCATCTGGCGGTTGTGACTGTGAACCACCAGGGTATTGCCATTGGTCATGCGCTCAGCATAAGCCGGAGAACCGTATTTGATCTCTTTACGCCCTGAAAACACCCAGACCATTTCTCCTTCAGGTGAGATCTCAACCACCCGATCGTTGCGGGTGTCGGCAATCAGGGTATTGCCATTGGAAAGTCGACTGGCAGATTCTGGATAACTCAGATGGGTGGCATCTTCGCCAGTGGTTTTGCGCACGCCAAAATGCCAGACTACTTCACCGGCAGGAGAGACCTCGATCACTTGGTGCGCAGCCCAATCGGTGATCAAGACATTGCCGTTTTCGAGTTTGGAGGCATGGTAAGGCCCCGTCAGGCGATCCACCCCTTCATACGACCAGACAATTTCACCCCCAGGGGTCAACTCAAAGACGCGGGTATTCCCCTGATCAGCAATCAGGGTATTGCCATTGGCCAAGCGTTGCACCCCACGGGGGCGGTTTAAACCCGCTTGTTTGTCGCGGGGCTTGCCCGTCTCGCCAAATTGCCAGACGATCTCGCCGGTTTTTGTGTCAATTTCTATGACCCGATGCTGATCGGTATCCGCCAATATAAGTGTGCCCACAGCCGTTGGATTACAGGAATTGGGTTTTTGCAAGGTCTGACCTTCACCTTCACCATAGCGCCAATCCATACGACCCTCACGGTCAGTGAGAATCACGCGGTTTTTGGTGCGATCCACCAGATAAAATTTCAAGGGTTCCAATTCGGGTTTGCCAAAGAGCGAGACATGTGCCTTATTACTGGCTGCGGTACGCACGTTTGACATCCGTTTGGAAATCAGGGCCTGCATGGCATCGGCTTTGGCCGTGGCCTCTTCTTCCGCTTTATCGGCCAAGCGCATATAGGGGTTGCGCACCCCGTGTTTGACAAATCGTTTGGTGGTTTGTTCAACCTGCAGAACGGCTTTGGCCCGTTCAAAGTCAGACATCAAACAGCCCCAAACCACCTTTTTCTCTCCGGGGTCATATTCAATCATCGAAGACTCACCCAGAATCGAAACCAGACCATTCCAGAAATAGGTGGCCCGGAAAGGGGAGTCCATCTGATACTCCTCGGGCCCAGTGTGGGTAAAATGTTCCCAGAGAATCTGGCCTTCGGCATCCAACTCCAAAATACGCAAATTGCCGGCGTCGACCACCAAGGTATGGCCATTGTCTTGGCGCAGCGCAGATTGAGGGTAGCTCAGATAGCCCGGCTCAACACCATAGCCCCCTGACTCCTTATTCTCAGGATTGCCATATTGCCAAACAATTTCCATATTTTCCAATTCCAGAATGCGGTGGTTGCCGGTATCGGTGATCAAGAGATTGCCATTGGCCAAACGCTGGACATCACTGGGGGTGTTGAGCAAACCCTCTTTGATACCCGCCTCACCCAATTGGCCGTATTGCATGCGAATGTCTGAGTCTTTGTCGACTTCTATGACACGGTGATTGCCCTGATCGACAATTAAAACCTGATTCAAGCCATTTGCAGTGGCTCGCACCGGGTTTTTGAGCTTGTGATCAGCAGATTTGCCCTGGTTAAATTCCCAAAACAAACGGCCACTGGGGGTGATTTCCATAATCCGGTTGAGGCTGTAATCTGTAACCAAGGTATTGCGGGTGGGCAGGCGCACCGCGTCGCGGGGGAAGGCCAATTCAATCGAGGCTTCCATTAACATGTCTTTGCCCATGGTCCAGAAAATATTTTTATTTTCATCCACTTCGAGAATCCGTTTGCCCTCCATATCGATCATCAGGAAGTGGCCCTGGGTCAGGTTATCCAGTGGGCGAGCGGAAGCAATACTGATAATCCCACGTTTGAGCAATTCTTCGGGGCGTTCAATCTCGTAGCCGCAATAAGAACAGATATAACTGCCAAACAGGGGTTTTGAGCAGTTGGGACAATTCGAAGGCACTGTTTTCAGGCCGGCTTTGACCAAACTGTCGCGTTCGTATTTGTGCAACATGTCTTCCATTTGCTCGCGCAGAATCACAATATCGAGATGGTAATCACCCACCACATTTTTGAGTTTAATAATCGCCCCGGTATACCATTCCAACTCGTTGCGGGCCCGGGTAGCGGCGGATTTAACCCTGACCAGATTTTCAGTCAGTTCAGGATCGCCGAGCAAATCAACTTCGCCCTTGCTCTGCATAAAAATCGTATCGGAACAGACTTTGGTGATCAATTCGTCGGCCGCCGGAGAGATATTCATTTGGGGCGCTTTTTCGGGTTTAAACGGCGGAGGGGCGCCCTCTTGTGGCGCTTCTTCGGGCTCTTCTTCGTCTTTCTTTTGCGCTTCCTCAAAGGCCCTCTGCTCCAAATCAATCGTCGGCACCGCTGCTTGCTGGGCCTCCTGTTGGCGCAGAGAGTCTTCCAGGGCTTTCTGGCGCACAGCCACGCGGGCATCGCGAACCGCTTCCTCGCTGACCGTTCCCTGCCCAAGTAAAATCTCGAGCACGGTCTGATTTTTAGCCGCAATGGGGTTGATACCCAAGAAATTCAGGGCCGCGGGCCGGGTTCCATCTTTGATTGAAAAACGCTGAGTGGTCTTTTGACGAGGCACATCGATCACGCTGATAATCGGGGTAAAGGGATCGGGATCGTTGAGATAGGTCATAAAGACCAATTGTTCGCCATCAGGAGAAAGAGCCATCAGATCAACAGGAGAATCGCTATTGGTACTGAAAAGATCGCCTTTGATCGCAATATCTTTGCTCATCTGTTCCGTTTTGAGATCGATGACCTTGAGTCCCGGATTGGGTTTGGTGGCCAGAACGAACAAAAAGGCCTCATCTTTGCTCAGCACACAATTGCCCAGCAGGCCCACAGCCGGGGAAATTTTATGGCTGCTGTAGTCATCGAGGTTGACCACCGTGATACTGGTGCTGTTATCGGTGAGATACAACCGTTTACTTTTTTCGGCCAGACAGAGATTGAGGGTTTTACTGGAGCCGGGATTGCGCAAACTCAGGGTTTTGAGCAATTGCCCGGTTTCGAGATTGACCAGATGGACCTGGCCTGCGCCGCGATCGGCAAAAGCGGCCAAATTGCCTTGATAGCCCATAAAAAAATCGAGCGGACGCGCATTCATACTCTGCTTGGGAAAAGCATTCCAGAAAAAACTGTGTCCCAGAGCCAAATTGTTGTCCTGTAAAAAAGGGCCATTCCAGAAAGCCCCTTCTCGACTGTGAATCACTTCCAATTGCGGCGAGAGTTGCCAGGCGATATCTTCGGCTTTTTTGGCACTCTCAGGGTTAAGCAGAGTCAAATGGGTGCCCGCTGGCTCCCAATCGGCCAGATTGATGGCCTTATCTGCTCCATCAGGTTTAGGCAATTGTAAGTTAAACTTTTCCTGCCCCTCGGGATAGCGATAGGCCTGGAGTGTATAGTCATTTTGGTCCCAGAGGTAACGGGTGCCGGCCAAAGCCTGTTGGCCCGCTTTGAGGTTTGAAGCTATCAGTTCTGCGGCAGTTTGTACCTGCTCTTGGGTCAACAGTTCACGGCGGATCAGTTCTTGCAAAAGGGGATCTTGGAACGCTTCCTGTGGGGCCATTGGTTTGCCTCTTTCCCTGATAATTTCACTGATAATTTCGCTGATAATTTCCCGGATAAAATCAGTGACTTATTTTAAATCATTTTACCACGCCGATTCAGGATGTCTTTAACCGCAAATCAGCCTTGGCAGAACCCAAATTTGGTACAATATCCCAGACAGTCCCGCAAGCAGCCAGCTTGGGCTGAATCACAGCAGGAAAACAGCCTTCAATGAAATTTGTGCTTGTTGCAGGAGCCACGGGGTATCTTGGCAAACATCTGGTCCATGAACTCAAGCGACAGGGCCACCGTGTACGTGCCCTGGTCCGCAATCGCGAAAAGCTCTGGAAACGTGGCCCATTCCTCGAACCTGCCGTGGGAGCCGAAGTTGATGAGATTGTCGTCGCAGATCTGACGCGACCTGAAAGCCTTTACAACGCCTGCCAACAAATTGAATATATTGTTTCTTGTGTCGGCGCAAACAGCCCAACGGGCAGAGACTATGCCGCGATTGATTATCAGGGCAATTACAATCTCTTGCAAATTGCACAGCAGACCACCGAATTAAAAAAATTTATTTATGTGTCCCGGCTTAACCCTGCTCAACCCCAAGAGTACACAGCCAAAGAGCGCTTTGTCAAAGCCCTGCAGGAATCTCCCACAACCTCGTGCATTATTCGACCGACCGGCTATTTCTCAGATTTAACAACCTATCTCAATATGGCCCGGCGCGGCACAACCTATGTCTTGGGTCAGGGTGAATGCAGTATGAATCCCATTCATGCCGCAGATCTGGCCCAAATTTGTATCAAGGCCATGATAGCCAAAGAAAAAGAACTCTTGGCTGGTGGTCCACAAAACCTGAGTCAGCGACAAATTGCCCAATTGGCCTTTGAAACCCTGGGTAAAAAAGCACAGATTCAAGGCCTTCCGGCTGGTCTGATCCCCGTTTTAGCAAGTTTGACAAAACCCTTCAGCCCCCAACGCGCCCAACACCTCAAATTTATCGCTGATAGCGCAGAAAAAAGTAAAACCGCTCCACCCCAGGGCGAGCATAAATTGGCCGATTATTTTAAAGAATATATTGCCTCTCCCTTTTTCCGAGAAGGCTAAAACACTGAAAAGAGCAGGTCTTGTTTGGGCTTGATTAGATTTAATAAAATCACTCTTTTTATTAAAAATTAATTAAAAATAGATTTTATTTGCCCCTCGCACTTCATCTTTTTGAACTTGCCAGAGATAAACAATTCATCACTCTTGTGTTAAGGTATTTTTAATCAAATGCAAGCCACAAATCCCACCTCCAGACGCTAAAATTTTCGCAAGTGTGCGTAAAAGGCCTTTAGTCTAAATTAAAAACAAGAAGGAAATGAAATCTGATGCAAGTAAATCCCTCTCACAGCCAAAGCAAAGGCATTCAAAAAGCGGCAAGTGCAGCAGCAACAGGGGCCGCATCGGCAGCCTCAGGCCTTGGACAAGCCGCCCAAAGCCAATCGACCAAAGGTAAGCACCACGAAATCCAACACCAACTTGAAGATCAGTCTGCAATCGAGCCCCTGAGAACCAGTATTATCACCCCCGGTATTGTCGAGCTTCTGGGCAAAGGTGGCAACAGCGCCATTATCGATGAAACCGTGGACGCGGCTCTCTTTACCAAAATGCCTGGTGCTCGCCAAGCCGCCATGCGCAGCCTTTTAGGTGAAACCAAAGGCATGACCCCCGGCCAATTGGATGATCTCAAAGATGCCATCGTCAAACGCATGTCCAGCCCCGATACCACCCAAAACGAACGCGATGTGCTCAAAAACATGTACGATGTTGTCGACGCTGTTTCTGAGAACCGCCCCGTTCCTCCCCATCTGATTGGGATTAATCAAATTCGCCCCTTCCCCCCCGGCATTGATTTTGAACCCAGCTTTCCTGGCAAACCTGGCATCGGGAAACCCGGTATGGGTAACTTCGAACTGCACCACGATGATTCGGTTTTTATGGGCAAAGATGTCAAACCCACCGTAAAACCCGGTACCCATGATGACTCCGTTTTCATGAAAAAACTGGAAGAGTAAATCTCACTTTTTTTTCCGTTCCAGGCCACCTTGAAAAAATCAAGGTGGCCTTTTCATTTGAGGGGAAAGCGACTTGAAGGGCTTGCTCCCCAACTCAGACTGGTAGTTTAATGTCTGGAGTGCTTCTGATCGTTTGAAAAATACAAGGCTGTAATCAATGAACCTCTCCAAATTGCTCACCACTGTAACCGGCGCCTTTCGCTACAGCCTGCCCGCTCTCCGCCTGGTCTGGCAAACAGCCCCTCTCTTGACAGTCATGTATGGTCTCTTCACCCTGCTTGCAGGTTTGGTGCCAGCAGGCATCGCCTATACAGGCAAATTGCTGGTAGACAGTGTGCTGAGCGCCTCCCAGCAGGGCAGCCAGCAGGCCCAACAACAGGCGCTCTTTTATGTAGGTCTCGAAGGCCTGCTGGTGATTTTACAATTGGGACTGCAAAAAGGCATTCAGATCTGCCAATCTTTGCTCCGGGCCCAACTCGGACACAAAGTCAATGTCTTGATTTTGGAAAAAGCCCTGCAAATGACCCTGCCGCAGTTTGAAGACTCAGAGTTCTATGACCGACTGACCCGTGCCCGGCGCGAAGCCTCAACCCGTCCGCTGGGCCTGATCAACCGCCTGTTTGGGCTGGTGCAAAACACGATTTCGCTGATCACCTATTGTGGCTTGCTGCTGGCCTTTTCGCCTTGGGCGGTGGCCCTGCTGGCCTTGGCCGCTCTGCCGGCTTTTATTGCCGAAACAAAATTCTCTGGCGACGCCTTTCGCCTGTTTAGCTGGCGGGCCCCCGAAAGCCGCGAGCAGACCTATTTGGAAATGATGATCGCCCGCGAAGACTACGCCAAAGAGGTACAACTCTACCAATTGGGCGGGCTGTTTTTGCAGCGCTACAAAGACATTTTTAACAAGATCTTTGGCGAAGACCGTGCCCTGACCTGGAAGCGCAATATTTGGGGCTTTTTCTTGGGCGGCCTGAGCAATTTGGCTCTGTATGGTGCTTATGCCTGGACCGTCATCGAGACCATTCACAGCCGCTTGAGCCTGGGTGAAATGACCATGTATCTCTTGGTATTTAAACAGGGACAAGCCGCTTTTGCCAGCAGCCTGAATGCCATTGGCGGCATGTTTGAAGACAATCTCTACCTCTCGACGCTCTACGAATTTCTCGATCAGCCCACGCCCCACTACGGGGGAACCCAAAAGGTGGGTCTTTTGCCCGGTGATGGCATTCGCTTTGAGAATGTCAGTTTTCGCTACCCCGGCGCAGAAAAACTGGCCCTGGAAGAAATCAATTTGGTGCTCAAGCCGGGACGTAAATTGGCCTTGGTCGGAGAAAATGGCTCGGGCAAAACCACCTTGATCAAATTGCTGACCCGGCTCTATGAGCCCGAAGGCGGAAAGATCCTGCTCGACGGGCTTGAACTCAAAGACTGGGATATTCACACCCTGCGCGAACGGGTGGGGGTCATTTTTCAGGATTTTGTGCGCTACCAGATGCTGCTCGGCGAAAATATTGGTGCAGGCGATCTCAATGATTATTATGACGAAGCAAAATGGGCCGAAGCCGGTGAAAAAGGCATGGTCACTTCGTTTTTAGACGAATTGCCCGAGCGCTACCACACCCAATTGGGACGTTGGTTTAAAAATGGCCGCGAATTGTCAGGCGGGCAATGGCAGCGCATCGCCCTGGCCCGCGCCTTTATGCGCCGCCGCGCAGATATTCTGGTGCTGGACGAACCGACCTCAGCCATGGATGCAGAGGCCGAAGCCCTGATCTTTGAGCGCTTTCGCGAAATCACCCACAACCAGATGGCGATCGTGATCTCTCACCGTTTCTCAACCGTGCGCATGGCTGACGATATTGTCGTGCTCGACAAAGGCCATATTATCGAGCGTGGAAGCCATGGTGAACTGATGCAAAACGATGGGATCTACGCTCGGCTCTTTGCCCTGCAGGCCCAAGGCTATTTATAGTGAAGGCCTTTGGCAGCCAACTGATTGCCGAATTTTTGGATTGCCAAGAATTTCAGATTTTGGCCCAGACAGACAGCGTGTGTCAACTATTAAAAGAGGGCATTACACAAGCGGGTATGGATCTCAGAGAAATCGCTGCTCACCAATTTGAACCCATGGGTGTAACTGCCGTCGCGATTATCGGCGAATCTCATGTGGCTTTACACACTTACCCCGAAACCCACCATTTGGCTGTGGACATTTTTACCTGTTCACCAGGTTCAGAGAAGCCTGAATGGCTCTTGAATTATTTACAAGCACGTTTAAAACCGCTGCAATTGCGCAGAGCTGAAATTATTCGAGGTCAAAAAATTGTCTTGGCAGAAAAAGGACTGCTGACAGACTTTTCAAAATCTGCTTACGATATTCGCTACCATGTGAGTGCACAAATAATGCATGAACGCTCCCAGTGGCAAGAAATCCAGATCATTGAAAACCCGACTTTTGGACGCATGTTATTTTTGGATCAAGAATTACAAATTGCAGAAAGTGATCTGATTTATCATCAAACATTGGTCAAACTGCTCAATGGGATACCCGAGAATGCCGCTGTCGCCATTCTCGGCGGCGGAGATGGTGGTGTCTTAAATACCCTGCTGCAAAATAAGCCAAGTTTAAAAAAAATTTGGGTTTTGGAGCGTGATCCAGCGGTCATTCATGCTGCTCAACGTTTTTTGGGGCCGCTTTGTGGCCAGGCCTTCCAAGCGCCTCAATATTCACTCTTAGCTGGCGAGGCCGCCAGCCAATTGTCTCAATTAAAAAATTTGGATGCGGTTATTTCAGATTTGGGCACAGCCCCCTGGAGTCAAACAGGCCAAACAGCTGAGAGTTACTTAAAACACCTGTTTAAAAGCATTGCACACGCGCTATTGCCCACCGGCGTTTTGAGCATCTCCTGCGGCCCTGTTGCAGATCAGCAACAACAAAAACAGATTGCCTATTTATTGCAAAGCCATTTCAGTCAAGTGGTGTTTGAACAGGTATTTATCCCTTCTTTTTGTGAATTTTGGATTTTTGCCCAGGCCTCAAAACAGTCCGCACTTTAAGGACATCTGGCTTTGTGCTATGCTATTTTGACAGTTTTTGAAGCTTTCCGTGAAAATACAGAGGTTAAATGCAAATAGATATTGCCAAGGTACTCCATTTTTGGTTTGAGGGTTATCCTCATTCCCGTTTGCCTCAGTCAGAACAGATTCAACGCTGGTTTAAAAGTGATCCGGCCTTTGACGATGCCATTCGCAGCGAATTGGGTGAATTACACACCCAAGCCACAACAGGGGATTTGGCAAACTGGGAAAGCACCCCCGAAGGCAGTTTGGCACTCTTGATCCTGCTCGATCAGTGCAGCCGCAACCTCTTTCGCGGCAGTGGGCAGGCCTTTGCCTGGGATGCCCAAGCCCTCGAATTGGCCAAATCCCTCTGCGCATCAGGCGGAGATCAAACGCTCCCAGCGCTGTCGCGTCTGTTTGTTTATCTGCCTTTTGAACACAGTGAGGCCCTTGAAGACCAGGAACAGGCGATCAGCCTTTTGCAAAAACTGCAAACCCAGGCCCCCGTAGGCCTGGAGGGAGCAATGGCTTCGTTTGTTGACTATGCCTGTCAACACCGCGAGGTGATCGCGCGTTTTGGCCGTTTTCCCCACCGCAATGCCCGTCTGGGACGGTCGAGTACACCAGCAGAAGTTGAGTTCCTCAGTCAGCCGGGTTCTGCTTTTGGTTAATTCAGGATATCAGTCATGCATCCAATCATTGAATATTTAAAAAAAACCTGGCGGGGTCTCTGCTTGAGCCTCATGGCCTGTGGCTTGGCTGCCCCCCCCCTGAGGGCCGAGCCAGCCAAGCCCTGGAAACCCCCGGTGCCTCCCCAAGCCCGCTTTGCCCCCGATTTTGAGCAAGACCCAGCGGCCTGGATTCAACATCTGATCCAAAGTGACTTTTATTATCCCCTGCAAACGGCCTGTAAACCCTTTTATCTGCCCCCTCAGGGTACACGCAAAGGCACAGTTTTGCTCTTTCATGGCTATTCAGCCTGTCCTCAGCAATTTTGGGAATTGGCCCCCCAACTGGCGGCACGGGGCTTTGCCGTCTATGTGCCGGTCTTGCCGGGCCATGGTCGCCGCTCGCGCCAAGAGGCGGAAAAATGGATCGACGAACCCAGCGATTTGCCAACAGAAGCCAGCTGGCGGCGCTACGAAGAATATGCAGCTCAAATCGCCCAGGTCATGCCCAAAGAGGGCCTGCGTGCAGTGATGGGCCTCTCGCTGGGGGGCGCCGTGGCTGCCAGCGCCTTGATTCAAGCCCCCGAACAGTTTGATCGCGGCATTTTGGGCGCGCCACTTTTGGATATCAACCCCCCTTCCAATTATTTTTTACCCCCCTTGAGCGCCTTCGCGCCCGAGTATCCCGCCAAATGGGACGACAGTTGCGAAGTTGAGCGGGCCGGTGGACGCGGTGGCTATTGCCAGTTCCGGCTGCGGGCCCTGCGTGGCATGCAACGCTTGGGCCAAGAAACCCTGACGCGTTTAAACGAAATCAAGATCCCGATTCAGATTGTCGGGGTAGAAAAAGACGGAACAGCCAGCAATACAGCTCAGAAAGAGGCCAGCGAGCGCTTGCCCCAGAATCAGATCTGTCTGTTTGAGAAAGGGGCCAATCACTCTTTGCTCTC
Organism: Candidatus Blackallbacteria bacterium; assembly: GCA_051715345.1. GTDB lineage: Bacteria > Cyanobacteriota > Sericytochromatia > UBA7694 > UBA7694. The sequence continues at coordinate 304,330 of JBPXJQ010000053.1, read as the reverse complement.
GCGCTTTGACAGCCCTTTTGAAGACAAATTCTGGATCGCTCCCCTCAATGCCATGAGCCTGAACTTTATCGAAAAAGGGAGCTATTTTGAAACCGTTGGCTCCGCAGCAGAGCTGGGATTGATGCGCTGTAAAGCGCGTTAAACCAATCACCCTCCTCAGAACAGCTCGTTAAATCTGGCGATTCAGGCTTAAAAACGCACTTAAGAACGCATCAGTGCTTCGATTTCGTCGACCTCTTTGGGCACCCCAGCGGTTAAATTGAAGGGGCCTTCTGCGGTCACGAGGATGTCGTCTTCGATGCGAATGCCAATATGCAGAAACTCATGGGGAATGTCTCCAGCCAAGTGCGGGCCAAAATAGAGACCCGGTTCCACTGTCAAAACCATACCCGGCTCAAGTTTGCGCCAATTGCCTTCGGCATCGCGATAATCACCGACATCATGCACATCACCGCCCAGCCAATGGCCCGTCTTGTGCATATAAAACTTTTTATAGGCCTCTTGTTCGATCAAGGTCTCGACCTCGCCTTGCAAGAGCCCCAACTCGACCAGACCCGCAGTCAAAATCTGCACAGCCGTGGTGTGGGGATCGAGAAAGGTATTGCCGGGGCGGGCTTGTTCAATCGCCGCCTTTTGGGCCTTGAGCACGAGTTCATAGACCTGGCGCTGCACAGGGCTAAATTTACCGTTGATCGGCATGGTGCGGGTAATGTCTGAATTGTAATACTGGTATTCAGCGCCTGCATCGACCAGCAACAACTCACCATCACACAGAGGCTGGTTGTTTTCGATATAGTGCAAAACGGTGGCATTGAGGCCGCCCCCCACAATGCTGGGATATCCGGCACGGGCCTGATTCTTGCCAAAAGTATAGTCTATCAGGGCCTGCACTTCGTATTCGTTCATGCCGGGCTTGACCGCTTTCATAACTTCAATATGTGCAGCCACGCCAATATCTGCCGCCTTTTGCATCATCTCACCTTCGTAAGGCTGCTTGCGCAGACGCATTTCGTTTAAAATCTCACCCGGATCGTGGATATGCCGAGGGGCGCTGATACCATTGCGGATCTGTTTGCGTACGGCATTCAGGGCGGTTAAAACTTTTTTATCAAAGGCTTCATCATGGCCCAGAGCATAATAGAGGTGCTCGGTATTGGCCATGAGTTCAGGCAATTTGCTCTCAAGCTGATCAATGGTATACGCGGCCTGAGCCCCAAAGGTCTGCCGCGCGCCATCCACGCCGTGGCGAAAACCATTCCAGATCTCTTTTTCGAGATCGCGGGGCAACACAAAAAAGGTATACGGCGTGGGAGAGTCGGGGGCCAGTACCAAGACCGCATCGTGCTCGACAAAGCCGGTCAAATAGCGCAAATAGCTGCTTTGACGATAGGGATAATGCACGTCGTGGCTATAGGTCGACTGAGCTGGGCTGGGAATAATCGCAATACTGCGGGGGGGCAATTCAGCCATAAAATGCTTGCGGTTTTCGCTGTAAAAGGCATGATTCAACATAGAAATTCTCCGGGGATTGATGAAGGGTCTTGCTTAAGGATCTTGCTTAAAGATCTGGGGTCTGGGAGCCGATCCACTTGAGATAGCGATCGAGACCACCGATAATCGGCAAAGCGATCACCTCAGGCACTTCGTAACTGTGTAAAGCCTGGACACGGGCAGTTAAAGCGCTCAAGCGCATTTGACGGGTTTTGACAATCAACAAATACTCTTGGTCTTGGCAGAGTTCCCCCTGCCAAAGATAGGTGGAATGCACGGGGCCCACGCGATTGACACAGGCCGCCAGCTGTTCTTGAACCAGGGTATCAGCCAAAAGCTGCGCCTGCTCCAACGAAGCCGCGGTCAGATAAACCACGCAATAATCGGTCCCCAATTCGCTGCCAAAATCGCTCATTGTCTTCTCCGTCTATCCTCAGTTTAAGGGGAATGGGGCCTTTCAGGCAACCAATCGGAAAGGCCGCAGGCTGTGTTAAGCTAAATAAATGCAAAAGGTTCAAATACCGACTTTTCCAATCGAACTTCAGCCCGCTCTGCAAACCCTGCTCAGTGAGTTGGAAGCCCCTTGGCCCAGTCCGACAGATCCCTATTGGCCCAAATGGGATCATCTCTGGTGGAAATTGACGTTTTTATTGGAGACCGGGCAGATTCAGCAGCTCAGCCCTGGGGTCTTTGAACGCTTTGCCGATTTGCTGGCGGGGCATTATTTGCCCTTTTTTCCTCTGCTTGAAAGTGAATTGCCGGCGGATATCGACCCCTATCGCCACATTCTCTGCCACTGCGCCCTCGGCACGGCCATGCAGATTCTGCAAGCAGGCGGGCGTGATCCCTGGCAGGACTGGCCCTGGCTGGGAGAATGGCTGAGTCGCTATCAATTGCCCGATGGCGGTTATAATTGTGATGAAGCGGTGTATACACAGTCCAAACGCAGCTCATTGGTCTCGACACTGCCCATCTTGGAAGCCCTCTTGCAAAAACAGCAACGCTCAAAGGTCGAACAAGACCTCTTGCGCCAAGGCGCTGAATCGCTTTTAAAGCGCAGGCTTTTTCAAAGTTCGCAAGGCAAGGTGATTGATCCCCTCTGGTTACAACCCCTGTTTCCACGCTTTTACAATTACGATTTGCTGCGGGCCCTGCATTTTGTCTGCAATTGGGCCATGATCTGCCGTGAGCCATTGACCCAGGAAGCCTTAAAACCGGCCTTAAACGAGCTGCAAAGTCAGCAAAAAAACAGGGGGCTGCAGGCCCAGAGCTGGTACCCCGCCCAAGAGAGAACCCTCAGGCAGACATCTGAGTCAGGCGAGTGGGAACGCGGCCAAGCCAGTGATTTATTCCCACTTTTGGCGGCGTTTATTGCAGGCAATTATGCCCAGGTTTATGTCCAACAAGAGTGGCAAACCATTGAAGCCAAGCTTCAGCGTCTGCAAAGCCTGGGCCTATTTGTTTGATGCGCGAAAACCCGCTTTGGCCAAGTTTTGAAACAGCGGCTTGGTTTTAAAGCTTGAATCCAGGCCCCCATAAAAACCCAACCAGACCCTGAGTTTTTGGGCAATACGTGGATAGCGGCGCGCTTTCTCTAAGATGGCCTGGGGATGGGTAAAGACCTCACCCGAAAAGACATTCAGATCTTCTTCGAGACTGGCCTGAGAATAAGCGCTTAAAAAACCGTTGCTAAAAAAAACGGCCCCTGTTTGATGCACATCGCTGTTTTGCATCGCCGTCAGACCTGGGTTATCGCTGCTTTCATACTGATAGCGAAACCCGCTGGGATTGGCCGCTCGCCAGGCCTTTTCGGGGAAAGGGTATTTCTTGAGCAGAATCGAGCTAAATTCATGGTGCACGGAATCAAGCACATAATCATAGACCTCTGCCTCGTCCAAATTCGGAATGCGAGACAGGTAAATCGTGTTGCGCTGGGGCTGGGTTTCGGTATAGGTGGCCCCATACTGGGTATTAAAAAAGCTCAGCTGTTTGGCCAGGCCCAAGGCCCTTAAATTATTTTTGATCACCGCATCTGGATACTGGGCCAAAGCGGCCTGGATCGGTGGATAAAGCAAACTGAGATCTTTTTCTGAGATCGGGATGTAGTGAAAGCTGATGGGGGCCTGACGCCAATAATCCGGCACAGTTTTTTGCAATTGATCGTAATAAATCGCGATCTGGTAGCGTTTTTCCAGGGCCTGAAAGGAAGTGGGCAAAGGAAATGGCACAGGCTCGCCTGGTGGAGGCTCACAGCTCAATAAAGCAGACAGACACAAGCCAACCCCCACCCAGAGCCACAAAGATGTTTTAAAACGCCAAACCATACCCCTGTTTATACCCCCTTTTGCCGAATTCAAATCGACGCTCTGTTTGTGCTAAAATGCCCCTACTTTCAGAGTCAAAAGGAGATTTACAAGTGGCTATTTTTTCTGCCATGTTCCCGATTCTGCCCGGAAAAACCGAGCGCGTCCGCGAAATTGCCCAGGCCCTCAACAGCGGTGAGCACACTGCCGCCTTTGATGCTTCCCAAAAAGAACTCGGTGTGCCCGTCGAAAGCTGGCACCTGCAACAGACCCCGATGGGCGATTTTTTGCTGGTCTATCTTGAAAGCGATGATGCCCTCAAAATGTTCCAGACCTTTGCTGGCGCCAAAGGCAGCTCTGATACCTTTTTGAAAGACGGCGTCTTGGAATGCACGGGCGTGGATCTCAACCAGCCCATGCCAGGATTGCCCACCCAAGTGCTTTTGGACTACCGCGCATAGAGTGACATCCTGACTTAAACGCAAAGCCCGCTCCTTTCAACCAGCTCCCTGAGCAGAGTCGCAGGGACGAAGTTGAAAAGAGCGGGCACTTTCGGAAAAAGTCAGCTTTAGCGCGACTTGCTTGCCGTCGGAATGTGAATCCGGCTCAGCTTGGACAATTGCTCAATTCGGCGTTCCGCCAAGCGATTGGAGGCCAAATTGGTGGGCAAATCCTCTTTTTGGGCAATCAGAAAGATTTGTTTGAGGGCTTTGTAAATGCCTTCCACCTCTTTGAGAGCCTTGCGTTTGTTATAGCCTTGCAACTCGTTCCAAACATTGATCAGGCCCCCAGCGTTGATCACATAATCGGGGGCATAGAGAATGCCTTTGTCTTTGAGCGCAATGCCATCGCGAATTTCGTCTTCGAGCTGGTTATTGGCCGAACCCGCGACAATTTTATAACCAAAATGGCTCAGCGAACGATCGTTGATCGTGCCTCCCAAAGCAGCAGGGGAATAGATATCCCCTTCAATCTTAAAGACATCACTTGGATCAATTGCTTGGCCCTTAAAACGCGCAGCCACTTCTTCAGCGTACCCCATGTCCAAGTCGGTCAAAACCAACTCAGCCTGGGCCTGTGAGAGCAATTCAGCCAAAGCCGTGCCGACGTGGCCCAGCCCTTGAATCATCACGCGCTTGCCTTTGAGCGAATCATTGCCGTAGAGCTCTTCGACACAGGCCCGCATGCCCTGAAACACGCCCTGGGCCGTGATCGGGGAGGGATCTCCACTGCCACCCATGGCCCGAGAAAGGCCGGTCACGTGGCGGGTTTCCATGCGCACATATTCCATATCGTTGACGTTGATACCCACGTCTTCTGCGGTAATATACCGGCCACCGAGACTTTCCACAAAGCGCCCAAAGGTTCGAAAGAGCGCTTCACTTTTGTCTTTTTTGGGATCGGCAATAATCACCGCTTTGCCACCGCCCAAATTGAGCCCTGCCACCGCCGCTTTATACGTCATGCCACGTGAGAGGCGCAGAACGTCTTTGAGGGCTTCGGCTTCGGACTCGTAGGGCCACATGCGGGTTCCGCCCAAAGCAGGGCCGAGCACGGTGCTGTGAATGGCGACAATGGCCTTGAGGCCAACAGATTCATCGTAGAAATGGACCACCTGTTCGTGGCCCTGATTGGACATTTCCTGAAACAGGTGTGAATCTCCAACAGATGAAATAATATCTTGGGGCATTGGTTGCATCTCCTTTTTGAGTGCGTCCCTTGAAATGACAGAAATAGCCAAGTCAGATCAGGTTAAATTGATCCCCTTGATCCACTTCTGCGGATAATATATATTTTACCGGAAATTAATCGCGGCAAAAAGAATTTTTATGGTGAATAAGTTAAATTTTTTCCGATTCAGTCAACTGCAACCCCAGACGATCTTGTACCACCCGGCGCATCAGATCAACCGACGGCGATTGCCCAGTCCAGCGTTCAAAGGCCACGGCCCCTTGGTAAACCAACATGTCTACCCCCGAATGGGTCTGAAGTGTGCCCAGTTCTTTGGCGGTTTTTAAGAGCAGGGTCTGCATCGGATTGTAGACCAGATCGTAGACATGGGCCCCTTCGGGCAACATGCCCAGCAGCGAGCGGCTGAGGGGGGTGTCGTCGATATGGGGGAACATGCCTGCCGGGGAGGCATTGACCAAAAGCGAGGTGCGGGTCAGATCATCGGCCCAGACCGGGGTGGATTTGGTGTGCGAACTCCAGACCAACTCAGGAAAGAGCGGTTGCAGGTCTTCAATCACGCGCTGCACGGCCTCATAGCGCCGGGCCCAGAAGATGATCTCTTTGACCCCCGTGCGCGCCAAGGCCACAGCCACAGCCCGCGCCGCGCCGCCAGAGCCAATGATCGCCGCCGTGCGCCCTTCGAGATCGATCTGCCACTGCTTGAGGGTGCGGCGAAAGCCCTCGACATCGGTATTGTCACCGACGAGATAACCGTCTTCGGTCCAAAACAGGGTATTAACCGCCCCCGCCAATTGGGCCTCTTCGGTCACATAATCGAGAAAGGGAATGATCTCCTCTTTGTGGGGAATGGTCACATTGGCGCCAATCAAATTGAGGGCGCGCAGGCCCTGAACCGCCTCACTCAGGCGCCCCGGCGGCACCGGCAGTGGAATATACACATAGTTCAGGTTCAAGGCCTCAAAGGCGGCATTGTGCATCGAAGGAGAAAAACTGTGGTGCAGGGGGTAGCCGAGCAGGCCCACCACCTGGGTGTGTTGATCAACATGGGGCATGGTCTTTCTCCCTGATTGCATTGAGATGGTGCCCAGAAGGGTCTGCCTGTATTCTACCCCAAAAAGGAATCAGAACCAGGGTTTAAGCCAAATGTAAAAAGGGCGGGAGGCAGTTAAACCACCCCCCGCCCAATGGCTGAGTTCTGTTTAGAAACGCAGACGCAGATTGGCTTCGGGACCCATATCGCCCAAAACAATCGAAGGTTTATCGGCCTGGATATACCGGGTATCGCGGTAGCCCAATTCAAAGGTGGCGAAGGTATAAGCGGGAATGTTCAGGCCAATGAAAGCATCATTGCGCCAAACATAGCGGTCGAGATAATTTTGCGCGCCCAGGTACCAGGTAAAGTGTTCATTGGCGACAAAGCTCAACCAGGAAGTAATCGGGTATTCAAAACCCAAACTGGCACTCGGACCATGGTTCATGGTCTGATACGCTGCCCCCGTATTTTTGTGATTGCCCGCCAAGACAGTCAGGTCGTAGCCGAGACCAAAGACCAACGACAAATCTTCGGCACTGTCGGCACCCAAAATCCGCCACAGTACGGAGCCACCGGTTGAGAGACGGTTAAAGCGGTTCAAAACCATAAAATCTTCGGGTTTGTGCCAGAAAAGGTAATTGGCATAGACATCGACCCCCAAACGGGCAGGGCCCAATTTGGGAAACCAAACTGTCAGTTCAGCATTGGGGCCATACGCCGAGTTATTGAGCAGATTGGTAAAGTCGGTGGGATTGCCATTGGTGACCCGGAAGTCCCCACCCAAACGCAGATCAAAGGTACTCAGGGGGGCTTTGGGTATGGGCGTCGGCAGCGGCGTGGGCATGGCTGTGGGAGTGGGCCTCGGTGTGGGGACCGCAGTCGGCAACGGTGTGGGCTGGGGCACGATCGGCATCAGATAGGCATTGATATACCCAATGAAGTCACGCAGTGTGGCTGCTGCCTGATAGCGGGTCAGGCGCTTGCCGCCGCGAAAGGTACTGTCTGGATGCCCTTCCATAATTTGGTATTTGTCGACAATCCCACGCACAGCTTTGGTGGCCCAGTGGTCAGAAGGCAGATCGGTGAAATCCGAAGAGCGGTCCCGCAGGGCCATATTGGGAGCGCCACTTTGGCGCTCGACCAAGGCAAAATACGTGTAAAGCTCATGGGCCAGTTCATAGCGAGAGATCGCTTCATTGCCCAAGAACTTGTGGCCAGGCATGGCTTGCATGATACCGTAATCATTGACGATGCTGTTGACTACTTTTTTGTGTTTTTCGTCCACATCGCTCATGTTCTCAAGAGGGGCATCAGAAAGGCTGGCCAGACTCTTGCCATTGGCAGTTTCCAATTTGCGGATGATATTGTAAAAGACCTCGGCCAAGTCATAACGGGTCATAAAGGCATCACCTTTAAACTCAGACTGTGTGAGAGGATCCATGACAGCCAATTCTTCAACCAGGTATTGCACCGCTTGATACGCCCAATGGGAGCGCGGGACATCGGTCAGCTCGCTCATCGCCATTGCCACTTGGAAAGAGGAAGAAACAGGTTGAGAAGCTGCAAAAGCAGGAACATTCATCTGGGAAAAGGGGAGCACTAAAAAGAGTGTTCCAGCGAGAAAAGGTTTCATTTTATATATTTTCATGGGCCTAAGCCTCCATTTGATTTTTTATCATCGAATAACCATTGATATTGAATCAAATCAGTTTTTTCATTTTAATTTGAGCCAATGGGAACCTCAGCTTAGAAATTACCGGTTCTGAAGCTCCAGACCAGATTGACCACCAAGGGGTTGCCTGTCGTATCTTGTGCGCCCGTGGTGACGGTACTTGTATAGTTCGTATTGGGCAAAAGATTATTGCTCGGACGAAAGGTCGCTGTGTTGGTCAAGGAGTCGTAAGAAACCGTTCCCGCAACAGTGGCTGTGGCCGAATTGCTCAGAATGAAAGAGCTCGTCGTGAGCGAAGAGGCCTTCATGGCTTTGTTAAAGGTGATTGTGATCGAACGGTAGAGCTCAATCGCAGTGGCTGCATTCAAGGGATTGGTGGAACTGATAAAAGGTGGTGTAAAGGCATCTTTACCAGCCGAACCGGTCGCTCCCGTTGCACCTGTGGAGCCGGTTGCTCCCGTGAGGCCGGTCGAACCCGTAGAGCCCGTAGAACCCGTCAAACCGGTGGAGCCGGTTGCTCCCGTAGAGCCTGTGGAACCCGTTTGGCCATCAGACCCTGTGGTTCCTGTTGCACCCGTGGAACCGGTTAAACCCGTTTGGCCATCAGATCCTGTTGCACCCGTGGCCCCTGTGGTACCGGCAGCAGTGGAACCCGCAGCGCCTGTCGCTCCGGTCGCACCGGTGGCACCTGTATTTCCTGTACTCCCTGTGTTTCCAGTGGCTCCCACGGCGGTGAGCGGCACCCCTACACCGGGGTCAATACAAGCAGTGGTCAAGATCAACAGGGAACCCGCTGCCAAGGTGAGCAGACTTTTTTTGTTTATAGCAGCTAAGTTGAGATTCAGAGCTTTAAAGTTTTGATTAGTGAGTGTTGTTTTCATAAGGATTCTCTTTTTCGGTTAGTGGTGAGATTGCTCTCTCACCTCTAGAAGCCTAACACAAAAACTTTATTTTTTACAAAATTCTGATAAAATAAAATAAATTTTCCAAAAAACAAAAAAATTTTATTTAATATTATTTTTTTTTGTTTTATAAATCTTATTTTTGTTTTTAATCACTATTTTTTAATTAACACAAACCCAGCCACAGCCCTAATAATGAGAGCTAAGACAACAGACAAAAAATAAAAAAACGCTCAACTTCATCAAAACTTAACAATTGAAGATTATAATCAAACTAAATAAAAGCAACCCGCGCGGCACCGCAAGGAGGAAAGCAGCATGGTCTGGGAGCAATTGGAACTCTATGCCGAGAACTACCACCGATTTACCTTGCAGGTCATGCCACTGCTTGAAGATCGCTGCGATCTCGACACCCTGATGCAGCTCTACAAAACGGCAAAACACTACCAAAAAGCCTTTGCCGATCTGGCCCAAGAAGAAACCGAGATCAGCCCGCTTTATTTGCGACTGAGCACCACCTTGGCAGATACCCTGCACAAGATCATTGGCCTGCCTGAAATGCCCCACACCTTCTAAGATGGCATTTTCGCTGAATCCGCGCTTTTGGGCAGGGCTCTCGCCCCAGGGCCTGGGCCAAGTCAAACCACACCATTTGCTCGAAACCTTGCAAGTGAGCTGGCAAAACCGTGACCAACTGGGTTACGCTTGGCGCATTCTCAACCAAGGGGTGTGCGACGGCTGCGCCCTCGGCACCACAGGTATGAAAGACTTCACCCTCGAAGGCCTGCACCTCTGCACAGTGCGCTTGCAATTGCTGCGTCTGAACACCATGCCCGCCCTCGATCCGCATTTACTCGAAGATATCGGTCCGCTCAAACACAAAAGCAGCAAAGAGCTGCGCGAATTGGGCCGTCTCTCGGTTCCGGCCCTGCGCTTTCGCGGCGAAAAAGGCTTTAAAGCGATCTCCTGGGATTTTGCCCTCGATCTCGTGGCCAAGCGCATCAGAGGCATGGACCGCAAGCGCCTGGCCTTTTTTCTGACCTCGCGCGGTATTCTCAATGAAAATTATTATGTGGCACAAAAGGTGGCGCGTTTTTTAGGCACCAACCATGTCGATAACGCTGCCCGCATCTGCCACTCACCCAGTTCGGTGGCCCTCAAAGAGGGGATTGGAGAAAGCGCCTCGACCTGCTCTTACCGCGACTGGATCGGCACCGATCTGCTGATTTTAATTGGCAGCAATGTAGCCAATAACCAGCCTGTGACCACCAAATATATGTACAACGCCAAATTGGCGGGCACCAAAATCATTGTCATTAATCCCTACCGCGAGCCCGGCCTGGAGCGCTATTGGGTGCCTTCGGTGCCCGAAAGTGCCATGTTTGGCACCACGCTCATGGACGAATTTTTCCAGGTGCATACCGGGGGTGATCTGGCGTTTCTGAATGGTGTGCTCAAAGCCCTGATTGAACAAAATGCCGTCGATCAAGCTTTTATCACGAGCCGCACCGAAGGCTTTGCTGAATTACAGGCCCATTTAAGCGCCACCCCCTGGGAAGAGCTTGAAAAAGGCGCAGGCAGCTCACAAGCAGAAATGCAACGACTGGCAGAGATGTTGGCAAAAGCCCGCTCAGCCGTCTTTGTCTGGAGTATGGGCATTACCCAACACAGCCACGGAGTCGAAAATGTGCGGGCGATTGTCAATCTGGCCCTGGCACGGGGCTTTGTGGGCCGCGAATACTGCGGCCTGATGCCCATTCGCGGTCACAGCGGCGTGCAGGGTGGGGGCGAGATGGGTTGTGTGCCCAACCACCTGCCCGGCAATCTGCCCCTGACCTCCGAAAACGCCGAGAAGCTCGCCCAGCACTGGGGTTTCGATCTGCCCACCTGGCCTGGCCTGATGGCTGGAGATATGCTCGACGCGGCCCGAAAACGCGAATTGGAATTGCTCTGGTGCGTGGGTGGCAATTTTCTCGAAACCCTGCCCGATCCGGCGGGGGTCGAAACGGCCTTGCAACATCTGCCGATCCGCGTCCACCAAGACATTTGTCTCAGCTCGCAAATGCTGGTAGACAGTGGTGAATATACCTTATTATTGCCCGCCACCACCCGCTACGAAATGCCCGGTGGCGGCACCGAAACCACCACCGAACGGCAGGTGATTTTCAGCCCCGAAATTGCAGGCCCAAGGATCGCTTTGGCCCGCACGGAATGGCAAGTTTTGGTCGATCTGGCCCAACGGGTACAGCCCGAAAAAGCGGCAGAAATCGCCTTTGCCGACAGTGCCGCCATTCGCAGAGAAATTGCGCTGACCTGCCCCGATTATAAAGGCATCGAGAATATCAACAAACAAGGCGACGCCCTGCAATGGGGGGGCCGCCTGCTCTGCGAAACCCGTTTTAGAACCGCCTCGGGCAAAGCGGCCTTTGCCGTTTTAACCCCACCCGACACAAGCGTTCCCGAAGGCTTTTACAGGCTCAGCACCCGCCGGGGCAAACAGTTTAACAGCATGGTTCAAAAACCCCGCGATCCCCTCACAGGGGCCCTGCGCCTGGATGTACTGATGGCATCAAGCGACTTGGCCAAGCTGGGCCTGCAAGCAGGTGCTCCCCTGACCTTGGTTTCAGAACACGGCGAACTCCAGGTCTTTGCCCGCCCAGCCCAGCTGGCCCCTGGCAATCTTCAGGTCCATTGGCCCGAAGGCAATGTGCTGCTGCCCCCCGATCGGCGCTCAGGCCCAGCCGGTGTGCCGGATTATAACGTGCTGGTGGAGATTAGGTGCTAGGTTTTGGGTAATTCTTGTAATGGTTCCCCCTGGCACAGGTAAGATTTGGACGGTCTCATGCGATAATAACCAGATGAACCCGATCCAAAGACAGCAAAACCAAATCCAATCCCTTCAGGCTTTAAAAAAGCTCGATGGCGATAGCAATGGCAAGATCAGCGCAGCGGAGATCAAAGCCAAACTCGACAGCGACCAAGATGGCCAGCTCTCCAAAACAGAGTTGGATCAAGCGGGTATCACAGATCTGGGTCTGCGCCAGGAAGTGCAAAAAAAATACCGCCAGGGCCAAGCCCAGCCAGAACTCGTGCTTTTTCGCACAGCGGATTTGGACAAGCGCAACCAAAGCCTGCAAAAAGGCCTGGAACGCCAAGAACAACGGGCTGAAAAAGCCCTGGGCAAAAAGCTCGAAGATGGATTTATGCAAACCGTACTCAATCACTTCGACAGCAATCACGACAATTCCCTGAGTGTCGCTGAGTTCCAAGCCATCGATTCGGTCAAGCTGAAATCCTTGGCCAGCACCTTTAACCTGGATGACAAAGACCTCAAAGCGGTGATGGGGCAACTGAAAAAACTGGCAGATTTACGTGCCCCCCAAGGCCCCCAAGCGGTTGTGCTTAAACCAGCTGAAGGCCGAGATTTTGCTTCGGGCATGCGCTATCTCGATGATCCAGCCGACGAAGCCCTTTCCATGGCCCGCCTGCAAGCGGCTGGCCCCCTGCGAACAGAACTGGCACAAAAATATGCGACTCAGCCTGCTGTGCTGGAATTGTTAAACCAAATTCAAAAACAGGCAGGCCAAGAGGCCGAAAACCTGATTCTGCTTAAACAATTCCTGGGTCAACATCCGCCCGAAGTCACTGCTGCTACAGCAGAAAAACTCACGACATGGTTACAATCACCCGCCAGCAAAGAGGCAGCCATTCCCAAGACCCAACGGGCAGATTTCCTCAATGGCCTGCTGCGGGATTTGGCTTTTCCTGAAGACATCGACCAGGGCGACAAAGGCACCTGTGCCGCAGCAGCAATTCAAATGGAATTGGCGCGCAAAGATCCGGTTAAATACCTCGATTTGGCCACAACATTGGCCGAAGGAAAATCCTTCAGACTTTTGGATACCCCCCAAGGTGAGGTGCGCAGGCTCTATCCCAATACCACCTTTGCCAAAGACAAAAATGACGAGCGCTTGCTCTCCAGCCGCTTGATCCAAAATTCGTTTATGAACCTCGGTCACCAGGCCGGCGAAAACGATTATCACACCTTTCACCGTGGCCAACCCAGCTATTACGACAGCCGCCTCTCAGTGGATAGCGCTCAGGGGTTGAATGAAGCTGATGCCTTAAAACGCGAGGCCCGCAAACACCCCGATCTGAAGCCCCTGCCCAAACCTGTACTGGCACGCCTCAGCGATGGCATGAGTGAAGGCGAGATGGAGTACCTGGCCCAAGGGCTCTTTGGCAATCAATGGCAGGATCTGGCCGCCAAATACCATATCGAAGTCGAAGTTCCCGATCCCGAAAAGCCAGGCAAAACAACCAAAGTCAAACGGGTCAAAGACCCCGAAGCCCTGCTTAAAGAAGTGGACCAAGCCCTGAGTTTGGGCCGCAAACTGACGATTGGCTCAGAGGATCACGCCATGTTGCTCACCGGCAAAGAAATGCACAATGGCAAACCTGTTTATATCATTAGCTCTTGGAGTGGCCGTTATCAGATGACCCCCGAAGCGCTCAAACACCGCCTCACCAACGTCTTTACCGAGCCCTTGCCTCCAGCAGCTCCTTAGCTTATGAAAGCCGGCGGCAGCTTACGCAAATATGCCATTTTTCGCTGGGAACAAGGCCAATTTAGCCCCAGTCGCCCCGATCAATTGGCCTGCGAAGAACCACTCGAAATTCGCCTGTGTTGGGGCCCGTTAGAAGAGTCGCAAACCCGCTCAGTGATTACGACTTTGCGCATGCCGGGCATGGATTATGAATTGGCGCTGGGCTGGCTCTTTGGCGAAGGCCTGATTCAAAGCCACAGCGATGTGGTCAAAATGACCTATTGTCTCGGCAAAAATCGCGTTGAGCAACAGTACAATATTCTACAGGTGCGTCTCAAACCTGGTCTAAACCCAGATTTAAGCAAATTAGAGCGCCAGAATGTCAGCCACGGAGGCTGTGGGCTCTGTGGCAAACAGGAAATAGCCAGTCTCAAACAAGCATTACAACCGGATATGAAAGCCACAGAACCGCACTTAGATCCCGCCCTGCTGGCACAATTACAGACCCTGGCCCAGCCCCAACAAAAAGCCTTTGCCAAAACAGGGGCCGTCCATGCGGCCGCGCTGTTTAGCCCCCAAGGGCAATTGCTGCATTTACACGAAGATGTGGGTCGCCACAATGCTGTGGACAAAGTGATTGGAGCAGCCTTGATGCAAGGCCAAGTACCTCTGAACAGACACATCTTGTTTCTCAGTGGCCGAGCAGGGTTTGAATTGGTTCAAAAAGCGCTGAGGGCCTCAATTCCTGTGATTGTCTCTGTCGGTGCCCCCACCAGTCTGGCTCTGGAACTGGCACGCAGTTATGAACAGACCCTGATCGGCTTTACCAAACCTGAGCGCTTTAATCTTTACAGTGGCGCACAGCGCTTTCAGCATTTTTATTGATCGCGAGCATAGTCAGAGCGGACCTCAGACGTTAAAATAGAAGGGTCGCTAGATTATTCAAGAAGGACTGTTTTAAGATGCTCAAACGTTCCCGGCGGGTCACTCCCGCCATTATCGGCTCAGTAATGTCTCTCAGCCTGATGACTGGCTGTGGCGAAAAACAAGAAGACGCCTCAGTGGTGGAAAGCATTGAACAATGTGTCGCAATTGGCCAATACAATCAAGTCCAGTGCCAAGAGCTGTATGCCAAAGCCCAAGCCGAACACAAAGACGTGGCTCCCAAATTTGAAAGCAAAGCCGATTGTGAAGCCGAATTTGGTGTGGGACGTTGTGAAGATGAAAATGGCAACAGCGGCGAAACCGCACCCGCTACCAGCGATGGCAGCGGTCACACTACCGTTGTGCACCACCACAGCAGCTTTATGCCAATGATGGCGGGAATTATGATTGGACAAGCCATATCTCAACCGATGTACCGCACCTATGCAGGAGGCTCTGCTGGCCCCTTTATGACCAATAGGGGCATGGTGGTTTCCAGTACCACAGGCCGTCAAAAGATCTCACGTTCTGTGGTCACCAGCCGTCCCACCCGCACCACCAGCACGCTCAAACGCGGTGGTTTTGGTGCGATGTCCCGCGCCAGCATGTCCAGCTAATGAAATTGCGCGCCTTCGAACCCCGTCCCTACGCCCTCGATTTGGCAGACGAAACGGGGTTCACCTTTCACACCATCGACGGCGAGCCCTATTGGCACGAAGGCCGGGCCTACCAATTTAGCCTGGAGCAAGTCGAGAAAGATCTCGAAGCCCCCACCGGTGAATTGGTGGAAATGTGTTATGCCGTGGTCGAAGAGGCCCTGCAACGGGAAGAGTGGCTGGAAAAACTGGCAATTCCGCCCTTTTGCAGAGACTGGATACGCCACAGCTGGAACCGCGACGAACCCACCCTCTATGGCCGCTTTGATCTGGCCTACGATGGCCGGGGCCCCGCCAAAATGCTGGAATTTAACGCCGACACCCCTACCTCGTTGTATGAGTCGGCTGTTTTTCAATGGCTTTGGCTCGAAGACCTGATTGCCAAAGGCATTTTGCCCGTTGATGCCGACCAGTTCAATTCAATTGAAGAAAAACTGCTCGCAGGCATCCCCGAATTGGGGCTCGACACCCTTGTGCATTTTGGCTGCGTGACCGACAGCGACGAAGACACAGGCACAGTGCGCTATCTCGAAGGGCTCTTTCAGCAGGTCGGCTATCCCACAGAATTGATGGACATGAACCAAATTGGCATGGACAGCGCCGGACGCTTAACCGATTTGCAAGATCGGGTGATCGAAGCAATCTTTAAGCTCTATCCCTGGGAAATGATGGTGCGCGAGGACTTTGGCCCCCAATTGCCTTATACTGGCGCACGCTGGATTGAACCCCCCTGGAAAATGCTGCTCTCAAACAAAGGCATTTTGCCCCTGCTCTGGGAGATGTATCCGGGGCATCCCAATTTGCTGCCCGCCTATTTTGCTGACGACCCCGAGGCCTATTTAAAAGTGGGCTCACGTTATGTCAAAAAACCCCTCTTCAGCCGCGAAGGCGCCAATATTACCCTGGTCCAAGAGGGAGACATCCTCGAATTGGGGGGTGACTATGGCGCAGAAGGGCATATTATCCAGGCCTACCATCCCTTGCCGGTCTACGATGGCTGGACGGCCGTATTGGGTTCTTGGGTTATACGGGGGGATGCGGCGGGTATTGGCATTCGCGAAGATTTGGGACCGATTACCACCAACGCCTCGCGTTTTGTGCCTCATTTTATCCAAGGCTAAAGCGTCTTTCACCCCAAAGACACTTTCGTTATAAAGCAAAAATTTCTTCTCTTTTTCTTCCCCACAAGGTGATTTGATTCACCTTGTGGGGCTATTCTTTTGTGTTAAAATACTTTAGATACTAAAATATTTATTAAATAAAATAAAAACACTACAAAATAAAATTATTGCAAAATAATTACAACCTAAATTATTACAACCTAAATTATTTTAGCCATAAAATATGATGAAACAACAATCTAAATTGTCACTCAAAAGAAAACTCACATGAATAAAAAACGGCTTATCATCGGTGGAATTCTGGTTTTTGTCTTGCTCTTTGCGGGACTTGTGGCCAGTCGGGTACAGCAAAAAAAAGCCCGCGAAGAGGCACTCAAACACCAGGTTCCGCCCCCCACAGCGGTTGCCGTAGCACAGCCCCACAAAGGCCGTCTGCTCGATATTCTCAAACTCCCTGGCAACGTAGTCGCCATGCAAGAAGTGCAATTGGTCCCCAAAGTCAGTGGCCGTTTGACTGCCCTGTATATCAAAGAAGGCAGCCCCGTTTATCGGGGACAAACCCTGGGAGAGATAGAACACACCGAACTTGATGCTCAGCTCTTACAGGCCAAAGCCTCGGCCCAGGCCGCCAAAGCCAATTTGAATCAAATGGTCAACGGCCCCCTGCAAACCCAAATCGCCCAGGCCCGCGCCAGTGTGCGCCAATTGCAGGCCAGTCTGGGCCAATTGCAAGCCAGCCGTGCCCAGAGCGAAAGAGATCTGCTGCGTCAACAGAATTTGGCCAGCGAAGGGGTGATTACCGCCCAACAATTGGAAATGTCCAAAACCCAATTGCAGAGCAGCCAACAGCAAATTTTGGCCATGGAACAGCAGATTGTCGGGGCCCGTGCCAATTTACAGCAATTATTGGATGGCACCCGCCCTGAACAGATCGAGGCTGCCCGCGCCCAGTACAACCAGGCTTTGGCCACGATTCAGCTCTACCAAGCCCAATTGCAAAATTACCGTTTGGTCTCACCCTTAACCGGTGTAGTTACCCAGCAAAACCTCGATCCTGGCAGTTTTGTTGGCCCCCCCAACGCCGTTTTGAGCCTGGCCGAAAACAGCCGGCCCGAAATCGAACTCTTTTTGCCTGAGCGGGAATTGGAACGGATTCAACTTGGACAACGTGTCCAAGTGCGCAGTTCGGGCCTGGGTCAGCGGGTACTTGTGGCACAGATTACCGCCATCGCCCCCGTGGTCAACCCCCAGACCCGTTTGGTCAAACTCACAGCCCAGCTTGATCGCGGCAGTGCCGTGCGCTCGGGCATGTTGCTTGATTGTGAAATTGTGCTGGCAGAAAAAACCCAAGCCCTCACGGTTCCCCCAGAAGCCCTGATTCGCGAAAATAACAAAACCTGGGTCTATACAGTCAATCTGGGCAAAGACGCCAAAACAAAAAACCAAACAGGAACGGTTCAAGCCAAAACCGTTTTAACCGGCCTGCGCACCCCCGAAGCGGTTGAAATCCGTCAGGGCCTCAGCCCGCTGGATCAGGTGATTGTCAAAGGTACCAGTTTTGTCCGCCCTGGCGACAAAGTCCAAATCCAGCCAGCAGTCAAAGAGGTGGCACCCCATGGCAGCTAATCCCCCACCCGAAGCAGAAAAAAATCAAGACAAAGCCCAAGCAAAATCCGCTGGTTTTAATATCTCCGAAATGGCCATTCGCCGCCCAGTCAGCACCGTCATGTTGATTGTCTGCATGTTGGTGCTGGGGCTGATGTCGTATATCAACCTGCCGGTCGAACTCTTCCCCGATGTCAGCTTTCCGATTGTCTCGATCTCAACCACCTACCCCGGTGCCTCGGCCCGTGAAATGGAAACCCTGGTCGCCAAACCCCTCGAAGACGCCGTCAGCGCTTTAAACGGGATCGAACATATCACTTCGACCTCCAGCAACGGCATCGCGACCGTGATTATTCAGTTCAAACTCGAAAAAAGCATCAAAGAAGCCGCCAACGAAGTCACCGAAAAAGTCGCCCTTGTGCGCAAAAAATTGCCCCTCGATGCCGATGAGCCGATCATTGCCCGCGTCGACCCCAATGCCACCCCTGTGCTTTTTTATGCCATTACTGGGCGCCAAAGCCTGCCTGAAATCACCGAATTTGCCCGCGACGAACTCAAAAACCAATTGCAAAAAGTCAATGGCGTGGCCGAGGTCAGCATTTTGGGAGGCCAAGAGCGCGAAGTCCAAATCATGCTCAATCCGGCCCTGTTGTCCCAGTACAAAATCACCCCATCCCAGGTTTCAGCCCGCTTGCAGCAAGAAAACCTCGACTTCCCCAGCGGCCAGATCGACACCGGCAAATCCGTGATTGTCATGCGCACCGTCAACGCCTATAAAACCGCGCAACAAATTGCCCAAACCCCGATCACCATCCACGGGGGCAAAGTGCTCTTGCTCAGCGATTTGGGCCAAGTTCAAGACGGCTTTAAAGACCTCAGCTCACGCACCTGGTGGAATGGCCAGCCCGCTGTGGTGCTTTCGATTCAAAAACAATCGGGCACAAATACCGTCGATATGGCCCACCGCCTGGATGCCGAAGTCGAAAAAATCCGCGAAGACCTGCCGCCGGGCATGAAAATCGACCTCTCATTTGACACCGCCAAATTTATCGAAGAATCCAAAGACGGGGCCATGGAAGAATTGCTGGTGGGCTCCCTACTGGCCGTGATTGTGATCTTTTTGTTTTTGCGCACAGTGCGCGGCACGATCATTGCCGCGATTGCCATTCCGACGTCGGTGATTTCGACCTATACCTTTATGAATATGTTGGGCTTCTCGCTCAATTTTATGAGTTTGATGGGGCTCTCGCTGGTGGTCGGTATCTTGGTCGATGACGCGGTCGTCGATTTGGAAAATATTTACAGGCATATCGAAATGGGGGAACACCCCTTTCGGGCAGCCATCAATGCCACCAACGAAATTGGCCTGGCCGTTGTCGCAACCACCTTTTCGATTGTCGCCGTCTTTGCCCCCGTGGGTTTTATGGGCGGCATGATTGGGCGCTTTTTCAGGCAATTTGGTCTGACAGTTTCCTGCGCAGTTTTGGTCTCGCTGTTGGTGGCCCGCACCCTGACCCCCATGCTGGCAGCCTATTTTCTCAAACCCATGCCCGCCAAACATGTCGATGAACATGCCGCTGCAGTCAAAGGCATTGGTGGCAGCTATCAGGAAATTTTGCGCTGGGCCCTGCGCCGCCGCTTTACCACCCTCGGTATTGCGGTGTTGATCTTTGTGTTGGCGATCCCCATTGCCAGTTTGTTGCCCGCCGGCTTTGCCCCCAAAAACGACCGCGAAGAATTTTCAATTGGGGTCGATTTGCCTTCCGGCAGCAGCTTGGGACAAACCGCAGGCATTCTCTGGGAAATCGCCAAACGGGTCAAAACAGAACCCCTGGTCGAAAGTTTGTTGATCACGGCCGGCTCGAGCCGGGGCGCCACCGACGCGGGCTCTGTCTCTGTCACGCTCAAATCCAAAAAAGAAGGCCGCCGCGAAAGTGCCGCTTCGGTTCAAACCCGCTTGCAAAAGCTCACTGAAAATATCCCCGGCGCGATCATTTCTTACCGCGAAACCCAAGGGGTGGATGATGGCACAGGCAATACCTTTGATATGAATCTCTCACTGCAGGGCGATAAACTCGAAGACCTGCAAATGGTGGCAGACAAACTCGTGGGCCGATTGCATCAGATGTCGGTGGTCAAGGTATCCAAAACCTCCACCGGTACCCCCCGCCAAGAATTGCATCTCAAAGTCGATCAGCGCCGGGCCATGGAATTGGGTGTCACACCCGCCGTACTGGCCAGCACGATTCGGGCCGCCTCCTTGGGCGATTTGGCCAGCCAGATGCGCCTGGACAATACCAATGTGGACATCCGGGTGCGCCTCAACAATGCTGAGCGCTACGACTATGAGCGCCTGCGTTCACTGCCTGTGCAAACAGCTTCTGGTGCCCAGATCCCACTGGGGGCCTTGGCTGAAATTCGCTTTGAACTGGGTCCGACGAATATCAACCGCTACGACCGCGAGCGGCAGGTCATGGTCTATGCCAACGCAATTCCGGGCGCCTCTTTGAGCGAAATTATCAATCCAGTTACGGCTGAGCTGAAAAAAATGCAATTGCCACCGGGGGTCAAATACCAGTTTCAGGGCCAGGCCGAGCGCATGAAAGACTCGTTTTCGAGTATGGGCCAAGCCATGTTGCTGGCAGTGATCTTTATCTACCTGATTCTGGCCTCACAGTTTGAGCATTTTTTACATCCGCTGACGATCATGGCGGCCCTGCCACTCTCATTTGCGGGCGCATTTTTGGGGCTCTTTCTCGCCAATCAAGAATTGGGTCTGTTTACCCTGATTGGAATCGTGATGCTCCTCGGTCTGGTGGTCAAGAATTCGATCTTGTTGGTGGACTACAGCATTACCCTGATCAAAAGTGGCATGGAGCGCAACGCGGCCCTGCTGCTGGCGGGCCCAGTGCGATTGCGGCCCATTTTAATGACCACGATCGCCATGATTGCGGGCATGTTGCCCGTGGCACTCAAGCTCACAGCCGGCTCGGAGACCCGCGCCCCCATGGCTGTGGCCGTCATTGGGGGTTTGATTACTTCCACCCTGCTCACGCTTTTGGTGGTTCCCGTGGTCTTTACACTGATGGATGACTTTGTTCACTGGGTCTCACGGGTGACCGGCTTTAAAATCAATCATGAAGAGCCCGAAAATGAAACTGAGGGTTTGGAACCGGGGCCAGAAAATGCATAAATCACCCACATTTTAACACGGAATATATCTTCTGCCCATGATGCAGATATATTCTGGAACTGATGCAGATATTGGCGTTGAGTCGATCAAGAGGGATATGATCCTTGTAGAGATTTATTTGAACAGGAGCATGCCTTATGACTGAGGACTCAAAAAAAAGAAATATTGCGATATTGGGGACTTTCGGCAGTGGTAAAACCACCCTACTGGAGTCCCTTTTACATTATCTGGGGGCCATCTCCCAAAAAGGGACGATCGAAGCGGGCACAACGGTTTCAGATTATGATGCCGATGAAATTCGCCGCCATCTTTCCCTGGGCAGCAGCTTGTGTCAGGTCAGCACTCAAGACGGTTGGCTGTTTAATTTTATCGACACCCCTGGTTTTCAGGATTTTTTACATGAAAGCTTGGACAGTTTAAATGTCGTGGAAAGCGTGATTTTGGTCTTGGACCCTCTCAAGGGCTTGGATATTACCACGCAAAAACTGATGACCGTGATTCGCGAGCGCCATTTACCCTGTATGCTCTTTGTCAATAAACTCGACCATGATCTGGCGGATTTTGAGACCTTTGCAGCTCAGCTTGAAGAAACCCCTGATTTTCAAAACCTTTATCACCTGACCCTGCCCATTGGACATGGCCATGATTTGAGTGGCAATGTGGAGCTCCTCGAAGAAGAAGCTTGGGTCACAGATGAATCCCGTGAAGGCCATGCCAAAGAGATTCCTGCCGATGTGGACGTGGCCCAGGGGTTGGAAACCCTGGTAGAAGAAGTTTCTGAAGAAGATGCACATTTACTCGATACCTATCTCGAAACCGGCCATTTGCCTGTGGATGAAGTTCGTCATGTGATTCATGACAGTTTCAAAGCCGGACACCGTCATCTTTTGCTTTCGGGCTCTGGTAAAACGGGAGCTGGGCTTCACAGTCTGGTCAGTGCGCTAAAATATTTGGCCGTTCATCCCGAAGAACGTGGGCCAGTGGTCTGCCAGGATGTTGAAAATGCTGAAAAAACGTGGGAAGTGGATTTGACCCAGGAAAAACTTTTCAGTGCCTATGTCTTTAAAACCGTGACGGATCCCTATCTGGGTAAGATCTCGTTATTCCGCGTCTTTTCGGGCTCGCTTCAGAATGGTCAGAACGTTTTGAATGCCAATGGCCACAATGAACGGATCGGAAAACTGATGCGTATGCAGGGCAAAAAGACCGAAGCAGTAGAAGAATTGGTGGCGGGAGATCTTGGCTCGGTGGCGAAACTGGCGCACACCCAAACCGGAGACACCCTGCTGGCAACCCAGCTTTCAGGTCAAACCTTTGTGCTGTATCCGCTGAAAAAACCCGAGCCGATTTATGCTGTGGCGATTGCACCCAAGCACCGCCAGGATGAAAACAAGTTGGCCAATGGCTTGCACAAGCTCAAGGAAGAAGACCCCTACTTTACCCTTTCTGTGGATCCTGCCACCCACCAGTCGGTTTTGGGAGGTGTTGGGCAGGCCCATGTGGAGTTGCTGATTGAACGTTTGGCCTCTCGTTATCACGTTGAAGTCACACTCTCTGAGCCCCAGATTCCCTACCGTGAAACAATTACCCAAATGGCTGAAGCTCAAGGCAAACATAAGAAGCAGACCGGAGGGCATGGCCAGTATGGTGATGTCTGGCTGCGTTTAGAACCCTTGCCCCGGGGGGCTGGCTTTGTCTTTGAAACCCAGATTGTGGGCGGTGTAGTGCCGCGTAACTATTGGTCTGCGGTTGAAAAGGGCGTTCAGGAGATTCTGCAGGAGGGCATTCTGGCCCGTCAGCCGATTACCGATCTAAAAGTTACGCTTTATGATGGTTCCAGCCACAATGTCGATTCTTCAGATCTGGCTTTTCAATTGGCAGCCAAACTGGCTTTCCGCAATGCCTATGAGCAGGCCAAACCCACGCTGCTTGAGCCGATTATGCAGCTTGAAATCACTGTGGCTGAAGAACAGACGGGCGCAATTCTAAGCGATTTGGGCAGTCGGAGCGGCCACCCCCTGGGTATGGAACTACAACGTGGGGTGCAGGTGATTCAGGCTGAATTGCCCATGGCTGAAGTTTTGCACTATCCACCGATTTTGACCTCACTCACCCATGGTCAGGGCAGTTTCAGTGCACGCTTTTCGCACTATTCGGAAATGCATGAGCTACAGAAACAGCAGCTTAAAGATCAAATGCGTGAGCTGGTCAGCCAGAGCTAAGGTTTGAGATTCAGAAACAGTCTAAAGCCGTCCCTGTGGGGGCGGCTTTTTCATCACGGCTCAGTTTTAAACCAGATGAACATTGTGCTACCGTCCAGCCAAGGCCCGAATGATTTTCAGCTCCTCAGGCAAGTGGTAGGGAAGCGCGTTCAAGGCAGAACTTCAACCTTTTCAGGTGGGAAGTTTTCATCCATCAGGCGCTCCATGGCATAGAGTGCAATCCCATAGGCATTGGAGGCCTCGTGCAGGCGGTGAGGCAATTTATCGGCAAAGTGCACAAAGCGCTCTTTGACCAATTGATTGCGCCGGAAGGCGTGATCCATCACGTGTTTGCCCGCTACCCCCGAAGAGACCAATTGCAATTGTTCAGATTGGCGGCCTTGGGCCTTGAGCACCGATTGCAGGGAGTCGCCAAGATAGTCGCAGAAGTCGGTATAAATGACCTGGGCCAGCTCGTGTAATTCTTTTTGACTGATCGTTTTGAGATCAAGCCCAATCGCACGGGCCAACAAAACATAAGCATCACTCTCTTTGAGCAGCGGGAAGTCGTGCTCACGGGCAATTTCAGGGTGAATATATTTGAGCAAACTGGCAATCACCACCATGCGACAGACCCGCGCGGTAAACGGAAACTCCTGGTCTTTTAGGCGGGCCGATTGGCGAATCTGGTTGACCGAGGTATACAGCGCCCCGTGAGGCATAAACTGATGGTGTGAGAGCCGGTGACGCAAATAACGCCCCAACTTGGCCCGGCCTTCGGGATCAATCCGGGCCTTTAAAATCGGGGTAATATGGGTCTCGCGAGAGCCCACATCAATCACCACCGCGTTTTTAAACATGCGCGAAGCCAAATACGAACTGCCATAAAACTGGGTGGCCACAAAGGCCGAAGCACTTTCGCCTTTGACCGAAGCGAGAATTTCACGCGGCGTAAAGGGTTTGCCATCGGCACGCAAAATCCCTACTTTTTCGGGATCAAAGAGCGATTGAATAAAGACATTGGCCGTATAGTGCAGGCCCTCTTCAAAGCTGGCAAAAGCCGAATAGGGCATACCCGACAAAAAATAGATCTTGTTTAATTGCTGGGGATCAATTTTTTTGACATAGAGAAATTGTGCGATCGTTTCCATCAGCGCCCCACCAAACTCACAATAATAGTCGGGGCCAAAATGGAAAGGCACACGGAAAATCAGCCAATCGACATACGGTACTTTTTGTGGGCCTTCAACGTGAATCAGGCACAACTTAACCTGATCGATATCCAGATCGATTCCAAGCGTATATGCCATTGTTTAATAAACCGTTGAGCTCAGTAGCTTGCCTTTTTCGTCAAAGCTGAAATGAGAATAGTCCAAATACCACCACGTGGTCGTCGTCTGACCCTCTTCGCGTTTAGAGGTCGTCACGCCTTCGGGGCCATGGTTGCGGCGCAGCCAAACCGAACGCTGATCGGCACTGAGGTGGGAGGGTGGCTCAACCGGCCCGACTTTGACTTTGCTCTCTTCGAGAATTTTCAGCCATTCGGCCTGTTTGGCCCGTGCTTCGCGGGTATAAGGGGTGCCATCGGGCACATATTGCATCTGGCGGAAAGCCCCGCGCAAATTACCGGCTACCGCTTTTTCCAGAGCGCGCTCGTAAATGGTGCGCACGCGCGCCTGCTCAACCAAGGCCTTGGCTTCGGCATAGTGTCCTGAAGTGGGATCGACATTGCAAAGCGTCAGAAGCGCTTCGTGCAAACTGTGGGAGGTCAGCAGACGTTTGCCATAGTTGAGCTGGGTTAAATTCCATTTGCGCTGGGCCTCATCATAATAGCGGTGGCCGGGACGGACATAGCGCAAATATTGCGACGCCAAGTCCACACGCGAACGCTCTGTGGACAATTGCTCTTCGTTGATCGGCAGATTCCAGAGCTGCAATAATTGGGCATTGCGGGCCAAAATCCAATCGGCGATTTGCAAATAAGAGGTGGTATCGTAATTCACACCCGCTCGGGCGCTGAGATAGGGGTGATTGTATTCGCGCAGGGTATACGCAGCGCTGAAATATTCACTGGCCCCAGCGGTCAATTGGGCATAAGGCTTGATAAAAAAACGACGCACAGGTTTCTGATCGGGATCCAGCAATTCAATTTCGAGTTGCAACCCCCGCACGGCCAGGGGTGAGAGATTTTTGACAATACCAGAAAGCTCTACCTCGGTGATATTTTGCTCCGTCATACGCACGTTGACCTGTAGCACCTGGGCTTTAACTTCTTCTTGCGAAGAAGCAGCCAGTCCTGGCAGCGCAAAGCTCAACAATCCAGTCAGCAGGGTCCCGGTCCAGAAAAGGCGTTGTCTCATTCGATATACTCCCTTAGACGTCTGTTGCGATTGGGGTGACGCAATTTGCGCAGGGCCTTGGCCTCAATCTGGCGAATGCGCTCACGGGTGACATTAAAATACTGACCAACTTCTTCCAAGGTGCGGGGATTGCCATCGCCCAGACCAAAACGCAGCGCCAATACTTCGCGCTCACGCTCGGAGAGGGTTTTTAAGACCTCGTCGAGGTCATCCCGCAACAATTCCTGGGTGACAGACTCCACTGGGGTTTCGCCATCGGTGCCTTCGATAAAATCACTCAGGCGGCTGTCTTCTTCTTTGCCAATCGGGGTTTCCAGCGAGATCGGCTCTTGGGCGACTTTGATAATTTCGCGCAGTTTCTCAACGGTCACTTCCATCGACTCAGCAATTTCGTCTTCAGTCGGCTTGCGGCCATGGGTTTGCGAAAGCTTGCGGGTGACCTTCTTGAGGCGATTGATCGTCTCCACCATATGCACAGGAATGCGGATGGTACGGGCCTGATCGGCAATTGCACGGGTGATCGCCTGGCGAATCCACCAAGTGGCATAGGTGCTAAATTTATAGCCCTTTTGGTAGTCAAACTTTTCCACAGCGCGAATCAAACCCAGGTTGCCCTCTTGAATCAGGTCCAAGAAGAGCATGCCCCTGCCCACGTATTTTTTGGCAATACTCACCACCAGACGCAAATTGGCTTTGGTTAACATACGTTTAGCGACATTGGCACTTTGGGCCAGATTGCGCAATTCGGCAATATTGGTGACCTGAGCCACGCTGCGCTTTTCAACGACCACCTGTTCCGCTTTTTCTAAAAACTGCTGGATTTCTTCGAGCGAAAAGCCCTGAATTTTTGAAATTTCGAACTCTTCTTCATCGTTGTCCACAAACAGGCGACTGTCTTCGATAATCGTCTTTTTGAGTTCATCGGGGTCCAGTGAGATCGCACGCTCCTCTGTCGAAGCTGCCAGGGCTTCTTGCATTCCACTGGTGTTATAACTTTTGGCGATCGTCTTGGCCAAGACTTTGGTTAAACCTGTTTGCTCCATGATTGCGTCAGTCAGTTCGCTGTGGAGAAACTTACCCGCTTCAATCTGTTTGGCCAAGGCCACTTCTTCCGGGCTTTTGAGCAGCGGAATCGAGCCAATTTCTTTGAGGTACATGCGGACAGGATCATCACTGGAAACACCCGAAGGCGCATCCAGATTGAGAGGCAATTCTTCTTCTTTGCCCTCTTCTTCAGTTTCAGTTTCTTCTTCAGCAGGAGTTTCTTCTTCTTCGTCGAGATAAGCACTGGCGACCGCGACCAGGCCAACGCCCAATTGCTCACCGATACCGGGCAGATCGTCTTCGTCTTCGCTGCGCCGGGGGGCGTCATAATCTTGATTGGCTGCTTTTTTGCGTTTGCTGTGACCCTGTGTCAAACCCTGTGTTTCTCCTTCGGTCTGGAATGTATGATTTCAGACATTTACAAGCCTATTTGTCGCAATTGGGCCAGCACTTTCATTTGCTCCATATAGTCTTTCATCAGGAGCAAATAGGCCTCTTGGTCCTGCTCTGCTTCTGCAGCTTGTATTTGCTGACTTAACAGGCTGATTTGACGGTTGAGGCACTCAAGTTTAACATTTCTGACAAAGTCAGCCAACGATTTTTCAATCTCCAGCCCCTTGAGGTGCTCACTCTCCATCATCTCTACCAGACGTTGGTGCACCTCGGCTTCAGGAAAAACCGTAAACAATTGCTGCCACTCAAAACCGTACCCTTGCCCATGCAAATCCACCAAATACTGACGCAGATACTCATGCAAACCATCGGAAAAAACCAAGTTTTGCACTTCAGTTACCACGCGTTCCCGATGCTCCGGATACTGAAGCATCAAGTACAACAGGCCCAATTCTGACCCATACAGTTTATCACGGGGATCGCGAGAAATAAAAGCAGACGCAGCCAAAGGTGCTTGAGAAGGCGACTGAGAGTGGGAAAAACGGGCTTCATTTTTAAAGCGGGTTTTGCCACTGCTTTTGCTCTGTTTGCGAATTTCTTGGGTCAGCTGTTCGCGCAAGACCCCTTCATCGACATGCAGGCGGGCAGCCACCTGGCGAATACATTCATCGCGGTAGACCGGCTCGTGGACCGTTTTTAAAACCGCAATTGCGGCTTTGGCGGCCAGGGCTTTGTCGAGGGTGCTGTCGAGACGAAAGCCCACCAAAGCTTTGTCCAAGCGGTATTCCACCAGCGGTTTGGCTTCCGCCAAAACCTGGGCAAAGGCCTCAGCCCCATATTGATGCAAAAATGTATCAGGATCTTCCTGATCGGGAATCCCCATGACGCGCACCTGCAGGGCCATCCCCGTGGTCACTTCGGCCAACACGTCTGCGCCGCGGTCAGTGGCTTTTTGACCCGCTTTGTCAGCGTCATAACACATCACAATTTGTTTATTGTCGGTAAAGCGCAGTACCTGCCGGGCCTGGGCCTGGGTCAATGCCGTGCCAAGCCCAGCGACGGCATGTTCA
Organism: Candidatus Blackallbacteria bacterium; assembly: GCA_051715345.1. Classification (GTDB taxonomy): domain Bacteria; phylum Cyanobacteriota; class Sericytochromatia; order UBA7694; family UBA7694. The sequence continues at coordinate 276,123 of JBPXJQ010000053.1, read as the reverse complement.
AAGCCAAATTGGTGGGCCGTAATCACGTCCAAATAGCCTTCCATCAGCAGGACCTGATCGCGCTCGCGAATGGCTTTTTTGGCCAAATTTAAAGCATAGACATGTTGGCCCTTTTGATAAATCTCGGTTTCGGGGGAGTTGATATATTTGGCCTGGACATCTGCGGCCAAGGCCCGACCACCAAAGCCCAGGACTTCGCTGTTAACGCTCACAATCGGAAAAATCAGGCGCTGGCGGTAGAGGTCATAGAGCCCCTCTTTGCCCTGCCCAAATAAACCACTTTTTTCGAGCTCCTCGCGGCTAAAGCCTTTGCTGCGCAAATGGTCGTGTAAGGCATGCCAAGCATTTAAGGCATACCCGACTTGAAAGCGCTTTTGCATGGATTCAGAGATCTTGCGGCTCTGCAAATAGGCTCGCCCCTCTTCGCCTTGCTGGGGGTGGTGCAAGACCCATTCAAAATACTGGCAAGCCTCCAGGTTCATCCGCCGCAGGGTATTGCGAAATTGCTCTTCGGCCTCAATCGTTTCGGAAAAGACCAGACGCACGCCCGTGGCCTGGGCCAGGTCTTTGACCACCTGGATAAACGACTGATTGGTGTAATTCATCAAAAATGTAAAGACATTGCCCCCTGCCCCACAGCCAAAACATTTGTAAATCTGTTTGTCAGCACTGACTTGAAAAGAGGGGGTTTTTTCGCTGTGAAACGGGCAGAGCCCTTTGTAATTGTGGCCCGTACGTTTGAGATGAACGTACTGACTGATAATGTCAACGATATCCGCACGTTGGCGGACTTCTTCGATACTGGCGGGGTCAAGCGAAGCCTGGGTCATGGTTCAATTTTAGCAGTTCGTGTGGCTTTTGACTTTCAATCTTGAAAAATGTTAATTTATCTTATCCAAAGAAAAGAGATATTGGGATTTTATGCAAGCAAAAAAGATCATCTGGGTGACTTTATTCTGTTTCGGACTATCGCTCCAACCGCTCTCTGCCGCCGAAAAAACCCTGACCAAAGCCCAAAATGCCTTAGAAAATAAAATTTACCTGCCGTTACAATCGGTGGTGGATCTCTCCCTCGATAAATTGGGCACGCCTTTGTTTTTACCCAATTCCAAAAAAATAAGCAGCACTGATGTCTATAAACTTGCACTTAATTTGGGTATGACCACCACCGACGCCATTGTGGCCCTCAAAAACAAAGACAAAGGGATGTTTGAAAAACACGCAGCCCTGATGTATGACTATGCCAAGCGGCTCAATTTAAATAAAAACATCTTAAACACCTACACAGAAATGCAAGAACCCCTGGCCAAAAGTCAATTTGCACAATTGGAAACAATCATGAAAAACATGCGCGAGCAAATGGCCACCGAAATGAACCAGTCCTATCGCAAGGATCAGGCGCGTCTGGCTTATGTCGCAGGCTGGCTCGAAGGTCTGTATATTGCCAGCAAAAGCATTGAAAAAAAATACAGCCCGCAAAGAAGTGAGGTCTTGAGTCAACGCGCTCCGATTGTCGCTCAGCTGATCGGCCATATCAAAGCACTCAGCCCGCGTTTGCAGCAACGCAAAGATGTTCTGGCATTGAGCCATGCCCTGCCCAAGATCAAAAAAATCTTGGAACAAAAAACCTATTCGCAAAAAGACATCAGCACTCTCGGCAATATCTGCGCATCTGTTCATACCGTGATCGTCAATTAAGCCACGCTTGCGATGGGCTTTACACTTCAAGAACAAGCAGAACAGCGCAGCTACCTTCTGGGCCATCGCATTTTGGGCAAAATCCCGCGTGAAGGCCTCGAAGTTTTGCTGCGCAAAGGCATATTTTTACACTTAGACGAACACCAGATTGCGTTTTTACCCGAAGACACCACCCACAACCTCTATTTTTTATTGGAGGGACGCTTGGGCCTCTATTCTCCTGAACAAAAGGCCTATATCAGCATTCTCAAGGACAGCGAAGATTTTATTGGGGGTGCTTATTTTCTGCCCTTTCAGATTATCCCCCTTTCACCCACTGCCGTTTTTTTTAAAATTGGTTTCGGGGAATTAAGTACTTTTTTAAACCGATATCCTGCGGCAAAACCTTATTTTATGGCTTGCTTTTCACCCCTGGGGGCCTACCAATTTCTAAAACGTTTTCAGATTACGGCCCACCACCGGCTCCCTGCTGAACTCCTCAATAGCTTTGAACTGGAAATTTTTGAAAGAAATGAGTTTATTGTCAAAGAGGGCGAGCGCGCAGATAAATTTTATTTGATCACCTATGGTTCCGCCCGTGTACTGGTTAAACACCCAGATCAAACAGAAGAAGTGGTCAAGACCCTCGGAGACGGGGATTATTTTGGTGAAATCGGCTTATTGGAAGGTTCTCTGCGCAAAGCATCGATTGTCGCATCAAGCCAAATGACACTCTATTCGCTTAATAAATCTGGCTTTGAACAGCTCATGCAAAGCCCCGAAGGCCAATTGATCAATCGCCAATTCTCGGTTCAAAGCCAGATGTATGCCTTCAAAGAGTCCAATATTATTGGCAGTGCCTCCGATTGCAACCCGCGCATTTTGGATCACAATATAGCGCTTTACCACATCAAATTAAATAAAATCAAAGAAAAAAACGGTAAACCAAAATACTCTGTCAAACCGGTTTGTGATACCCACAAATACCCGATTTTTGTTAACAAACAACCGATTCACCATGAGGTAATTTTAGATAAATACGATGAATTGATCATTGGCAATTACACCATCGTGATTGATCTGAATCAAGATCAAATCAGTGTCAAAAAATCAGATTTTCATAGACTGGAAGTATCCAACCTAAGTTATAAGCAGAACAAGACAAAAATTATCGACAATATTTCGTTCTCGGCCAATTCCAACCAATTGGTAGGTCTGCTCGGTCCCAGTGGTTCGGGCAAAAGCACCTTATTGGATCTGCTCTATGGCACGAAAACGCCCAGTAGCGGCAGCATTTTTTATGATGAAACCCCCTTTCAATCCAATCAAATTTACTATCACGATATTTTTGGTTTTGTACCCCAAGACGATATTCTCTTTCCCGAATTGACGGTCTATGAAAACCTCTATTTTGCCGCAAAAGTGCGCTCCCCACTCGAAGAAAAAGAAAAAATCGACAATCGCATCGAACAGGTGCTTGATATTTTAAAGCTATCAGAGCAAAAACATGCAAGGGTCGGCAATGTCGATAAACGGGGACTGAGTGGAGGTCAAAAAAAACGCGTCAATATCGCCCGAGAGTTGCTGTTTGAACCCGATGTGCTCTTTCTCGATGAACCGACTTCTGGCCTGTCTTCCCGCGATGCCGAAGAGGTCATGCATTTTTTGCGTATCTTGGCAGACACCGGCAAATTGGTCATTACGGTTCTGCACCAGCCCAATTCACCTATTTACAAACTTTTTGACCAGATTGTCTTGATCGAAGAGGGCGGCAAATTGGTCTTTTCTGGCCCAGCCAAAGCGTGTTTGGCCTATATGTCCAACTTCGATCAAGGAGACGATTTTCCGCTGGAATGTCCCCAATGTCTAAGCGTGCAGCCCGAAAAAATTTTTAATATTCTCGGCAAACAAGATGATAACCAAGAGCGCCTCTATTCCCCTGATTTTTGGCAAAAGCAATTTTTAGAGCAACAGGGTCAAGATCTTCCTGGCACAGAGACATTGTCCCCCCCTGCAGCCAAAGTCTTTACCAAGCGGCAACTAAGCCTGGGAGAGCACCTGGCCCAGTTTCAATTGCTCTTGCTGCGCACCTTCTTGATCAAAAGCCGCGATCTGGGCAATTTGGGTGTGCAATTTAGCACCCCCCTGTTATTGGGATTGCTGATTGCCTTTATTTTGCGCTCATCACCGGGACAAAGCAGTGATTATTTGCTTCAAACCAACCCCCTTTTGCCCGTTTATTTTTTTGTGGCCATTATCCTGGGTATTTTTATGGGCGCCAGCAGCAGCGCCAAAGATATTGTCGGGGAACAGAGCACGTATTTACGCGAGGTCAACGCCAATCTGCAAAAAAAATGGTATGTTCTGTCTAAATTTTGTGTACAGGCCTGTCTGACAGGCCTACAATTGGGTTTATTTGTGTTGCTGAGCAATGGGATTTTAGGCATACAAGGCTCATTTTGGAAAATATTTCCATTTATCTACTTATCTGGGCTCTTTGGTGTTTCACTGGGGCTGATGCTCTCAAGTTATTTAAAGACCACCGAAGCCGTGATCAATTTTATCCCCTTAATCCTCATTCCCCAGATTATTCTCGGGGGCGCCCAAATTCAGTACGAAGACTTCAACAAACGTTTTTTTCTGGATCAAAATCTGCCGCTTGTGCCTGAAATTTGCCATTTGATTCCCGCCCGTTGGGCCTATGAAGGTGTGGTATTGTCAGCCAATGGTCCCCGTCAAACCCTGTTGAACCAACTGCATATTCTGCGCGACGAGATTCTGGTCAAGACCCTCAGCAAAGCGGATCCTGCCATCAATACAACACTGCTTGAAGAGCAAATTATTTCCCTGGATCAATTTACAGGTCAGGTCGATGAACTTTATCCAGAAGCCCAATATCCGCTCAGCAATGACGCTCTCAGCAGTTTGGTCGAAAAAGGGCTGCAACGTTATTACGAAGCCGAATTGAGCCGGGGATTTGGCCCTCAGGAATTGGGGCTGTCCTTTTACACCCTGTTTGAAAAAACAGCTTTAAACCGCAGCTTAAACACGCCCTTTAATTGGGCTTTTTATGCTCCCGAAAAGAGCTTTTCGTTTGGCACTTTCCGGGTCCAAATCAAGTCCGTCGGTTTTAATGCCCTGGTCTTGATTTTGATGATCGTGGTCAACCTACTCGGCTGCTTGCACTTTTTACAGCGCCGCAGCCAATGCTAAAATGCGGCCAGAGCCTGAAATGTCAGAGGCGAACAGAGAAAGGTTTTTCAAGATGTACAAATTGGTATTGTTGAGACACGGCGAAAGTGAATGGAACCGCGAAAACCGCTTTACAGGCTGGACCGATGTCGATCTTTCCGAAAAAGGACGTGCCGAAGCTGCCGAAGCTGGGCGTTTGCTCAAAGCGGAGGGCTTTGCCTTTGATTTGGCCTTTACGTCGGTGCTTAAACGGGCGATTCGCACGCTCTGGTTGGCTCTGGACGAAATGGATCGGCTCTGGATAGAAATTCGCAAAGACTGGCACCTCAACGAACGCCATTATGGCGCCCTGCAAGGGCTCAACAAAGCCGAAACCGCCGCTCAGCATGGCGAAGATCAGGTTAAGATCTGGCGCCGCAGTTATGATATTCCGCCTCCTGTCTTGGAAAAAAGCGATTCACGTTATCCGGGGCACGATCCGCGTTATGCTGGGCTAAGTGAAGTGGAATTGCCTTTGACCGAAAGCCTCGCCACAACGGTTGACCGAGTGGTCCCGTTTTGGGAAAAACAGATTGCGCCAGAGATCCGGGCCGGTCGTCAGGTCTTGGTAGCCGCTCACGGCAACAGTCTGCGGGCCTTGGTCAAATACCTTGATGGCGTTCCCGAAGACGAAATTGTCGGTCTGAATATTCCCACAGGTATTCCACTGGTGTATGAGCTTGACGCAGAGTTAAAGCCCATCAGGCACTATTATCTTGGCGATCCCGAAAAAATCCAGGCAGCAATCAGTGGTGTGGCCAATCAAGGCAAAGCAAAATAGCCCCGATAGAAGTTTGCGAATAAATTAATTTTCTGCTAAAATTTAATTAAAAGTTGAATTAATTACGATCTGCTTTAAAACGATCTGCTCTTGGGAGAAATCAGTATGCGCAAACGCGTTTTTGGTCTTTCAAAACTAAATTTGGCACTTGGCTTGGTGTTTGGCCTGGCGTTTGCCGCTTGCCAACAGCCTGGACCTGTCAGTGGCGTGGCGCCCGCACGATTGAATTCTGCATCGGCTCTTGGCGCCCGCGCCATTACCGACTCCCGTTTCAGTTATTCAGCCGATCGCAGCGAATTAACCGTGATCTTGGTGCATGACTCAGGTGAGACGATCGAATATTCAGCGGTACGCCGCCCTCTCGATGGCATGTCTGTGCAAGCCCAGACCACAGTCAAGCGCAATGGTTCTGTGGTTAGCAGCGCTCGAAGCACTCCCTCTGAAGCCCAGTTGGCCATTAAAACGGCTGCCAATAATGGCTGGCAAGAGGTCTACAAAGATCTGAAAGAGCGTTATCGCTTGGCTGGCTTGGTTAATTAAGATGAAACCCTGGCCTATGCTGGTTTTGGCTTTGGCCTGTGGCATAAGTGCCTGTCAGAGCCCTGAAGTTCCTTCCCGATCTGGGCCGTCATTACAAGCGGCTTCACTGCCGCAAAAGCGCACCCAAAGTGATCGTTTTCTCTGTTCGATGGAACCCGGCAACGGGGGATTTACCATGCTCAAGGTCATGGATTTAAGCAATCGCACAGTGAGATCCGTCTTTGTGCCTGGTCAAGTGCTCTCGGTAGACGGTGTGCCCAGCGAACGAAAACTCTATCTCAGCAGCCGTGAGGGCGAAGATCAGCCCCAATTTACGCTCTTTGAAGTCGATGTCGAAAAACTCCTGATTCGCCGTGCAGCCTCTTTTTCCCAAGCAGGCCTCTGGCCCAGTGATTTTCTTGTACGCAACAATCAACTTCTCGCCTCCGGCACCCGACAGGGCCAGGGACTCTTGCTTAATCTCGACCTGGTCCAGGGGGGTTGGCAAAATTTGGTCCACAGCTTTGCCACGGGCAACCTTGAATGGGGAAAAACCCCAGATCAGGTTCAAGCCGTGGCCTTTGATGAAGACCGTATCACCCGTACCACAATTGATATCCGTCAAAAACGCATTCTCAATGTTCAGTCCTTTAACCACGGCATTCCCTTTGGTAACAACGTCGGCCTGAGTTCTCCCGACGCCAGTTATTTTTATGCCCTGCACCAGCTCAAAGGCGAAGTTGAAATCTACTCTTACGATATTGCTTCGGGGGCCAGCAATAATCTGGTCAGCGCCGAAAAAGCAGTGGGAATTCTTTACAGCAGTGTGATCAGTCGCGATGGTCGCTTCCTCTATGCCACGATTGACAATAAAATCCACCGTTATGAGTTGATCGGCACTCAAATGAAACGCCTCCCGCCAATTGAGTTGCGCACCTCTGAAGCGCGCTATCTGGCACTTTCTCACACAGGCCCGGTACTCTATGTCTCTCACGACCGCAAAAACTCTGTCAGCCAGATCACTTTACAAGCCGATGGTAGCTATACCATCCAAGATCTGCCTTACCCCGGTCAGAACAACGAGATTTTCGTTTTTTAAAGATTAAAGAGCCTTCGGGATGCTCGCCAGCCTGGGCATCTGTTATAGTGGGATTCAGGAGCAAAAAATGGCACAACCTTCCCGCAATTTTACCCGCTACGCTTGGAGCGTGGTCTGCTTTTTGGTCCTGGTGATTCTCTGGGGAGCCTGGGTGCGTATTTCTGGTGCTGGTGCTGGCTGTGGAAATCACTGGCCGACCTGCAACGGACAGGTTCTCCCGATTGCTCCCAATACAAAAACCCTGATCGAATTTACCCACCGCCTGAGCAGTGGCCTTTGTCTGCCGATGGTCCTGGTCATGCTGGGCTGGGCTTGGCGCATTTTCCCCAAAGGGCATGGGGTGCGGAGCGCCAGTGTCATCACGGTGGTTTTTTTACTCAGTGAAGCAGCCCTGGGAGCTGGTCTGGTCAAATTTGAACTCGTGGCAGACAATGCCTCCGTGGCCCGCGCAATTACCGCTGCCCTGCACTTAATCAATACATTTACGTTGGCAGGAGCAGCCGTCTTGGCTGCTTGGTGGTCAGAGTACCCCAAACCCCATTCTTGGAAAAGCGCCGCTCCGATCAAATGGGCCCTGGTGGTGGCCTTGGCTCTGCTGATGCTCAGCAGCATGACGGGTGCGATTACGGCGCTGGGCGACACCCTTTTTCCCACCTCAATTTTTGTCGAAGGGGGCCTGATAGCACGCCTGAAGGAAGATTTGTCTGGCAGTACCCACTTTTTGGTACAGTTGCGCCTGATCCATCCGATCCTGGCGGTCGGAACCGCCTGCTATTTGCTGTTTTTGAGTTTTGGGATTCGCGCTGAACACGAAACAGGTCAGCGTGTTTCATTGGGCGTGAGTCTCACGGTGCTAACAGGTTTACAACTGTTTGCGGGTTTCAGCAATATTGTCCTGGGGGCGCCAGGATGGTTACAAATTTTACATTTACTGCTGGCCCTAAGCATCGCACTGACAGTGCTTTTGCTAGTGGCTGTGGTCTTGGCCGAAGAACCGATAAATAGGCAGAGCGCCTAATCGTCTTCGTCTTCGTCCACTGCGCGTAAAATTTCAAAAACTTCTTTGCCGTAACGGTCAACAATGCGTTTGCGCATAGTCGTTGCACGGCTGTCGTTTCCGATGCGTATCATTTCCAGATATTCTTGCATCAGGCGTTCACAATTGGAATTAATTTTTTTATGCTGTCTTAGAGCGGAAAATTTCATAATACGATCCCTTCTCCTTCCATTAGACGATATTTGCTGCGTTGAGTTCCAGGTTTTGTAGCACAATCTGGGGATCTATTTTGAGAGATCGTTGAAAACAAACAGCATTCATCATACACGGTCTCAGCGCTGGCGTGTACGGGATAGCTTAGGGTTGGACAGAGGGAAGATTCAATTCAGGGCCTTGGGGACAATCTTTAAAGAGGTAAGCAGCATATCCCAACATTTCACGGGGCAAAGACCAATAGAGATCTCGCCATTCAAAGATTCGGGCATAACTGCCCCAAGCAGGTTGCACCCCACACTTGCTCAGCGCCAACTGGCTGCGCAGAATATGAAAATAGCTGGAGACCACAATCACCGAGACCAGATCACGCTTTTCGAGTATTTTGGCCGTATTGGCAGCGGTCTGAAAGGTATCATAACCTTCAGTATCCACGAGAATATCATCGTGGTCCACACCTTTGCGCATCAAATAGCGCCCCATCACGACCCCTTCTTCATGGCCCTCTTTGCCCAGACCCCCACTGACCAAAATAAAGGCCACCTGTTTTTTTTGATACAGCTCCAGCGCCCGATCCAAACGGGCTTTGAGGCGCTTGGAGGGAAGACCATTCGGCAAAACCTGAGAGCCCATCACCAATGCGACATGGGCCCGATCGCGGGTGTCGTGCAATCCCACCCAGAGAATCCAAGAGAGTTGGGCGAGCAGGAGCAAACACAGCAGTCCCACAATAGCCAAAACCGCTTTGAGAGCAACGTGCACAGCGCTTTAGTCCGAAACGGTATCGGCCATCTGTTCAGCAGACAAAGCCCCAGCAAAAAGTTTGACAATTTCAGCAGCGGGCTGAATCGTGTGAATCCCTTCCACACTTTTTCCGGCTTGCCAGAAATCTTTATAGCCCCGCCCTTTGAGTGAGGCCTGTTTGAGCTTCCAAACCGATTGCAACGCATAAAGCGTACGCATCAGGTATTTGGTTTTGCGATGTTTGAGGAGTTTTTTTTCTAGCCAAGAGGCTTGGGTCCCCATGCGTGCCACAGTGGGTGTTTTGATAATTGCACAGGGGGTGCCAGAGAGCCGATCGGTCAAAACAATATCTTCGGCCTGGGCCTTAAGAATGGCCTGTTTATAATCATCATGGGCTTTGCATTCGGTCGTAGCAATAAAGCGCGTGCCCATCTGAACACCTGCATAACCCATTTCCAAGGCCTGTTTAAAGGCTTCGGGGTCGCCAATGCCACCCGCACAGATCAGGGGCTTGCCCAAATCTTTGAGATCAGCCAGCAGACGTTGCGCGCTTTTTTGACCCGCATGCCCCCCGGCCCTTTCATTAACGCAAATCAGGCCATCGACATCGGCTTCTAGGGCTTTGAGCGCCCATTTGCGTTCAGTCACATCGTGGTAAACAATGCCGCCATGGGGCCGCACTTTTTCGACCACCCAACGGGGGTTGCCAAGCGAAGTCAAGAAAAACTTGACCCCTTCTTCAACCGCAATCTGCACCCAGGTCTGCATCCGCTCTTCGTAGGCTTTGGCCGATTTTTCGATCAAGACATTCATGCCAATCGGTTTGTCGGTCTGGGAACGGATCCAACGCAGACCTTCACGAAAATCATCGCCATAGACAAAAACCATGGAGAGGGGCTGAACCACACCCAAACCACCAGCGGCAGAAACCGCTGCAACCAACTCTTTGTTGCTACAGGGATACATCGGACCACAAATCAGGGGAATTTCAATGCCCACCTGCTGTGTAAAGGGTGTGTGATAAGTCATGATTCAGTACCTCAACCTTTACCTTACCACAGCCCTCAGACCGAAACGGTCTGTTTTAAGAGGGGTTTTAAAAAGCGTCCGGTATGCGAGCGTTTGTTACGGGCCACTTCTTCAGGCGTTCCCTGGGCCACAATCTGCCCCCCTTTGTCTCCCCCTTCGGGCCCGAGATCGACCAAATGATCCGCAACTTTGATCACGTCCAAATTGTGTTCAATCACCAAGACTGTATTGCCTTTGTCGACCAAGCGTTGAATCACCTCCAACAATTTGGCCACATCGGCAAAATGCAAACCCGTGGTGGGCTCATCGAGCAAATAGAGGGTTTTCCCTGTGCTGCGTTTGCTCAACTCGGTGGCCAGTTTTACACGCTGGGCCTCACCCCCTGAGAGGGTGTTGGCGGGCTGGCCCAATTGAATATAATCCAGACCGACATCGGCCAAAGTCTGCAATTTGCGTTCCAAAGCGGGAATCTTGGCAAAATGCTCAAGCGCCTCTTCGACAGTCATATTTAAGACGTCAGCAATAGAAGCCCCTTTCCATTTAACGGCCAAGGTTTCGCGATTATAGCGTTGGCTTTTGCAGACCTCACAGGGCACATAAACATCGGGCAAAAAGTGCATTTCAATTTTGATCATGCCATCACCCTGACAGGATTCGCAGCGCCCCCCTTTGACATTAAAGCTGAAGCGCCCCGGCTGAAAGCCGCGCACCTTGGCCTCGACACTTTGGGCAAATAATTCGCGAATCGGGGTAAAGAGCCCGGTATAAGTAGCGGGATTGGAGCGCGGTGTGCGCCCAATCGGGGATTGATCAATGAGGATCAATTTGTCGATATGCTCGACCCCCTCCACACTTTGTACGCCCTGGGGCCGGGGTGTATTGTGATGCAATTCATGCCAGAGCCAGGGCGCCAAAATTTCGTTGATCAAAGTCGATTTGCCTGAGCCACTGACCCCGGTCACACAGATCAGTTTGCCCAAGGGAATCTCCAGATCCACGTCTTTGAGGTTATTTCGGGAGGCCTTGTTGATTTTGAGGCTTTTGCCATTACCGGGTTTGCGCTCACGGGGCACTTCAATTCGGGATTTGCCACTGAGGTATTGGCCCGTCAGCGATTCGGGTTCGCGCTTGATATCGGCCAAAGTGCCCTGGGCCACAATCCGTCCACCATGACGTCCAGCACGGGGGCCAATATCCACCAGATGATCTGCCGCACGAATGGTGTCTTCATCGTGTTCGACCACAATCAAGGTATTGCCCAAATTGCGCAGCCGCTCCAACGTCTTAAGCAGACGCTCATTGTCTCGCTGGTGCAGGCCAATACTCGGTTCATCGAGAATATACAGCACCCCCACCAGCCCCGAACCGATCTGGGTTGCCAAACGAATGCGCTGGGCTTCACCCCCAGAAAGGGTATTGGCACTGCGATCCAGGGTCAAATAATCGAGACCAACATTGAGCAAGAAGCCCGAACGCTCTTTCAGTTCTTTCATAATCAAGGCGGCAATCAAAGCCTCTCGTGGGGTCAATTGGCAGGTTTCCAACCAGTCAAAAAAGCGTTCAATCGAGAGTCCGGTTATATCCGCAATGGACAGAGCCCCAATTTTAACAGCCAAGGCCACGGGCTGTAGACGGCGTCCATCGCAGACGGGACAGAGGGTTTTCTCCATATATTGCTCAATTTCTTGGCGGGTCGATTCAGAGGTACTCTCAGAATAGAGACGCTGAAGGCGGGGAATCACACCTTCAAAACGGGTATAAAAGCTGTACTGAAGCTGGCCTGCACCTTTGCTTTGGTAATCGACCTGCATACGCTGATCGCTGCCATATAAAAGCGTGTGCTGTAATTCGGGGGAAAACTTTTCAAAGGGAGTATCAAAGTCAAAAGAGATCTCTTTTTGCAGGGCCTCTAAAAGCGTGCGCAAATAGCTGCCTGATTGGTCGAGACTTTTGATCCAGGGCCTGATAGCTCCTCCTTTCAAGCTCAAAGAGGGCACAGGCACAATTTTGTCGGGCACAATTTCCTGGCGGGCCCCCAGACCATGACATTCTTTACAGGCCCCAAAAGGGCTATTAAACGAAAAGAGACGGGGCTCCACTTCTGGAAAGCTAAACCCACAATCTGGACAGGAGAGGTTTTGATTAAACAGGCGCGTTTGTGCTGGGTCATCCAGATTCTCAATTTCAACCAATCCCTCTCCCTTCTTGAGTGCCAATTGCAGGGATTCGGTCAAACGCGAAACCGCCTCTTCTTTTAAACGCAGGCGATCGATCACCAGCGAAATATCATGTTTTTTGGTCTTGGCCATGGGAATCTCTTCACCCAAATCATGAAAGACCCCATCCACTTTGACCCGCGAAAAGCCCTCTCGCAGCAAACTTTCCAGGAGTGATTTATACTCACCTTTTCGGCCCCGAATCAAGGGAGCCAGAATACCGAGACGGGTGCCTTCTGGCCACTGCTGGACCTGATCGACAATTTGGTCTAAGCTTTGGGCCTGAATTTTCTGGCCACAGTCCGGGCAATGGGGGATGCCAACCCGGGCAAAGAGCAGACGGAGATAATCGTAAATTTCTGTAACAGTACCGACGGTGGAGCGCGGGTTATGACTGGCGGATTTTTGATCAATCGAAATCGCTGGAGAAAGACCTTCGATATGCTCCACGTCGGGCTTGCGCATCTGGCCTAGAAATTGGCGGGCATAAGCCGAGAGCGACTCCACGTAGCGGCGCTGCCCTTCAGCAAAGATCGTGTCAAAAGCCAGGCTGGACTTGCCTGAACCACTGACACCCGTAAAAACAATCAATTGATTGCGCGGCAACTCAAGGCTGACCTGTTTGAGATTGTGTTCACAGGCATTTTTCACAATAATCGAAGTCTGATTCATGATAATTGTCCGGCAACTTCTGTTCCGTGTTGGGCCCAAAACAAATGAAGACCAAAGCACCGCAAGAGAAGCGCTCCTTTCAGATAAGCTAAAAAAATGTGTATGTTTAGATAATATTCCTGTATACCAGCATACTGCATCTGTCTCTTGAAGGGAAATTAGTTTGGTGTCAAATCCCGTTCTAAATGAGCGCAGCAATCCCCCCTTGCCGGGTTAGACAGAGACGCATCAAACCCCGCTGGACAGATCTGCGGGGATCTGTCGGCTCCATTACCCGTGTGGGACAAACCTGAAGTATTTTGTTTGTGTTAAGTATTTTTTTTTATTATCAGAGTTCTGTTAAAAATAAATTAAGCGGGGACAGCCACAAGGGGATCCGGGTGATAAGAGATTCGGTGAACTATATCTCATGCCCAAAGGAAGGAATCAAGTCATGCCCAGCGTATGGTCAACAGCAGGAAATGAATCCCGCTCAAAATCAGAATTAGGCCTGGTTTCCGTCGAGCAACAACGCCAGTTGCGGAATAATAACGGCATCATTTCCACGTATATGAGTGAGAAAGATGCACGCAGCAATGAAGCTGAAAATGAAGATCAGAAAATTGCTGACAAAGAACTGAAGAAAATTTCCTCCGAACATTTGCGCACAGCCGCGCAAATTCGCTTTATTGGTGCAATCCTGAATGCAATTGGGACCATTGCCAAAATTGCGGTCAGCGCAGGCAGCCAACAAGGTGTGAACTGGGCAACAGCCATTCCTGAACTCGTCAACGGTTTGGGCAATGTCTACAGCAAGTGGTTAGATCTGCAAAAGCAAGAAGCAGAAGTAGATGCCGTCAACGATGAATTGGGCAAACTCAAAGGCGATCGCACCACAACCGCCGGTCACGTCAAAGCCTTAGACGCCAATCCTTACTCCTAAGAAAAAAGCGAAGGAGACACAGAGATGCCAGCGATACAAGCGATGCGTTCAGATGCTATGGCTCTGCGAGCAAAAGAGGACATGCAGGAAAAAATCCCGCAGTTCTACAACTCGGTCAATCAATCCCTCGGACAAAGTATTGTTCAAGGGCAAGACGCAGCAGAACAATTGATCGAAGCACGCTTCGAAGCGGCAAATAAAATTGCCGCTGAATTGCGCCAGAAATTGGATGGCAAAGGGGGACTGACTGAGTTGGGTGTGGGCATGACCATGAAAACCATCAGCCAAGTTCTTTCAACCACCCTGACTTTGTTGGGAAAAACCAGTACCACCAAGATTCTGGAGCTGGCATCAAGCTTGGCCAACTTTTTGCTGGAACAGTCTGCCCTGCGTGAGCAATGGAATGCAGCTGTTGCGACCTATGCACAGTGGACCGTCCAAGCAGGTTATACTGGGCATGATTCGGTGTCCACCTTCAATATTCAAAACGACATGCGCTCAATGGGCGGACGCGGAGCCATTAAATACCGTGACGCCATCACCCCCCGCTGGACAGATCGGCGGGGCTATGCCGGAACCACCTCGGCAGGCATGGGTGGCCCCAATGGTTATGACACCTGGTTCAGTTGGGGCTCCGTCGGCTCCATCACCCGTATCGGACAAACTTAAACAGAGTATTGAAAGGACATTAGATCTATGGTTGGTATTGGAAACAGCCAGCTTTCTGTGAATCTCACGACCCGCGATGTACACAACAGTCGCCTCAATCAGACTGCAACAAGTATGAGTTCTGCTGTTGCTGGTTTTGTTTGGAATCCCACCTCGAAACTGATTATTCGCAAAGAAGAAACAGACAAGCAAAACGACGATAACCTGACATTCCTGTTTGAGTACCGTGCCTTGTTAAACTCACGTATGCAAACCCTGATTACGCAGTTGAGCAATGCCTTGGCTTCAGACCTGGAAGTGGCAATGAGTTCCAGCAACTCACGCTGGAACAATTCTCGCTCAGCCATGGCAGGCAATACCACCTCGACAGCACAGGATGCTGGAGCGGGTCGTACTGCTTACAACTTCATGATGGGCTGGATGACAACTGCGACTGAGACAAATGCAGCAGCCCTGGCCAACGCGGCCCTGGTCAATCCCGATGCGGGATTTGATGTCACATTTACCTCCGCAGGCAGCAATGGCATTAACGCGGCACCGATCAATGGTCCGGCCATTGCTAACCGTGCCATACGGTTGGCTGGTTCGGCCACTTTGGCTCAAACCGATCCGGGCCTGATTGACGTATTGTATGTCGGCGGCATTAACGGCATTGGTACACCTGCTTATCGCTATGCAAATAACAGTTCCGATGATGTTGCAGGAGCGGGAACTGCAGGCAACCCACAGAATGTCCTGAACAACAGTTTTGCAGGCCCGCTGGGTGTAGAGGCCACGATTCAGGATGCCAAAAACCTCTTCCAGAAGGTACTCTTTGACACGATCTCGAGCGTTGAATACCGCCCAGTGTTGAGCTCAGGTCTGTTCAAAAACATCATTGTATCTTCCAGTGCCAGCTTGGCCAACGGCTCTCAGGCCCAGGCCAGTTTCAGCATGACATTTAACGGTACCCAAGACGGGGGAAGATTGGACATCAGCTGCGACAAATTCACAGCCTTCTTCCACTCCTAATTCCGTGCCTTTGCTGTTCAGAGATATTTAGAAAGGATCATTAAAAATGGCTTTTACGTTTGGTCTGGGCTCCGATACCATGCTCAATCAATTTCAGAGGGATGCATCCCAGTTCAAACTGACGGATATCTCTGCCAATATCCAGAAGCGCAATGTGGCCATTGGTCAGTCCGCCTCGTATGTTGACTATACTTTTTCACACCTCAACCGGTTCATGTTGCAGGATGAGGCCAACGACAATGCGGCAGTATTTCTCAATGAGTATCAGGCTCTGCTGAGGTCTCGGATTCAACAATTGATTTCGGATCTCACAGCGGCTATGACCCGTGACATTGACAGAGCCCTGGTTGAAACTCGGGGTGATTGGGAAGTTGGCGGCGTGGCACGGCGGGGTGCTCAAGGTTATAGTTCCGGAGAGGGTGAAGATGCGGGTTCGGCCCGTGTCTCTTATAACTATTTCAGCGGTTACGCCCAGAACCTGACTCCTTCGGGAGGAGCAACCAATGCAGCCCCCAACACGGCACCTTATGTGGGAAAAACCATGTCTGACAATATCAGCCGTGTATCCCCTGACACCCAGTCCGATGCCATCTTTGATCAATTGCGGGTTTACGGAACGGCAGCCCTGCAACAGGGCTCTCCTGACGATGCGTTTCAAGAAGCGATTTTAGATGTCTTAAATGTCAATCACCAGAATACTGCCGTGCTTTATGGAGAAACGGGGGGCGGATTTACCACCCATCTCAACAAATACAAATTTACAGATGTCGCAGCTGCCCGTTTTGACGCGCAAAACATTGTCTATTCCAACACCAGCAATAGCCGCAATACCAATGATGATGAATGGGATGGCACTCAGGCTTACGTAAGTGGTGGCGGAAATACTGCAGATATCCAACGATTTAATGCCAGTGGCCGCGCCAAAAACGAATTTCAGCGTGTGCTGATGGATGCCATTACGGAATTTGATCAGAAAAATTATTTGCGTGATATGTTCCGCTTATCAGAGCAAAACGGCTTTTTTAACGATGTACAAATTGCATCTATTTCAAGCCTAAATTCAGGTTCACAGGCCCAAATGAGCCTATTCTTGGAGTTTGTGCCGACCTTTGGCGGCTCAGGTGAAGATGATAATAGCGACTTAACGTTGAGCAATGCCGAAAGACGCCGTCCAGACCTTGGTGGCCAAATTCGGATCGTCTTTGATCGCTGGAGTGCATTCTTCCACTCCTAAAAAATAAGTAAGGTGTTAAGCAGGAGCTAACCATGTCCATCGGTTCATTAGGTTCATCAGGCGAACAGTTTAGAGACTTCCTCGGAGGAAGTCAGCGGGATATCGGCAGGGGATTACAAGATGTGCTCTCCACCTATAGCAATCCCGCCGGTAATTTTAACCGCTTGGATGACCGTTCCCGTGGTCTGTTTCAGCTCAATAACTCTGAGTATCAAAATGTCTATAATAACGATGCCCAGAACAGCTACGCTGAATCCTGGTATCAGGAATACCGGGCTGTTCTGAATTTGCGCGCAGAAGCCCTGAAGAAAAAGCTCAATCGCTCTTACACCAAAGTGCTAGAACGCAGTATGTATGCGCCTCTGCGCCCCAGCGATAAGTGGACACCACAGGGCAATCGCGACGTGAACGATATCAGCGCCTCTGATCCCTTACAATTGCCAGGAACGGTTGTGGGAGATCCTGTCATTCCCCCCAATGTTCTGATTGATGACACCCTCTACGCTCACCCTGACTGGTTTGGTCCGGCGGCAACAAAAGGAAGCACCAGCGATCCCTATGACGATATTCGCCGCTACCTCAATGATAAATACCCCATTTCAGACACAGATGGGGATGGAGAAGGTTGGACCTGGGACGATGCTGGTCGCGAATATGATTCCACCGACAACAGTGGTCCCGCTCAGTATTATGACCTCTGGGCTGCCAATGCGGGAGGGTTTGGCTCTCCGATACCCTTGGGCAGTTATGATATCACCAGCGGAGGCTATTTAGGCACCAATTGGTGGAAGGCCGGTGTAGCGACAGAAATGAACGTGCCGCCCTCCACTTCGACCAATAACTTTACCTTAAATACGCCCGGCGGCTATTATGCCGAAATCCCATCAGGCATGGAGGCCGATGATCTTTTGGGTCTGTTACCCGCCAGTCTGATCGGCGCTGCAGGAGATGGTTATGCGATTCCATCATCCTCCATTCCCGGCGGCACACAAATCAATACCCGGACCTATGGTTGGAAAAACACCTCGTCTGGGATCATGGATACTGGCAATGTGACCTTGGTTCCACCGGGTGGTCCTGGTGGCTGGGTCAGATATGTCATGATTACATCAGGCACCCGTGTCTACGATCCCAATGGTGCGGTCAGCCAAAGCCTCTTTACTGGCGGGCCGCCTCATGCGGGCCCCTCTGGCGGTATTAATACGGGCATCACCCTCAATCCCGATTTGGCCGTCCCACCACCGCCAGCCCTTCTTGATGACGGTCCGCCAGGCTGGGGTGGCCCTGGTTATGATCCAGGTGATCATGCGGGTGAATCTGATTTGGTCGACCAAACCGCCATACCGCCGTATCAGCGTGATTTTGTTGACAGCTGGCTGGAAGCCCGTGCAGTGCAAAAGCGCGAAGCTCAGGTAGAAGCCGGTGTCTCAGCTTATATTGATGGCAGTACCGCACTTGCAGCCAGCGGCAATCCCCAGGCCAACAGCATGCAATACGCTGAGATTATGGACAATGTTTTTAGTGCTTTAGATACCTTGGGGGGAGCCACATCCGGTATCAGTGGCGGAGGAACATCCCCCGTCGGCCCTCCCGGTAGCGGGGGGTCCGTCACATTCCCTCCAAATGTCCCCAGTGGTGGGAGTTTAGATCTTTCCAGCACCATGCCTTATGGCCACCATATTATCCCCACACCTCTCGGTTTTACGATTTCGGGGTCAACCAATAATATTTATAACCACGGTCGTGACTACACAGGAGCGAATACGGGTGACAGCGGCTCAATTTATGGGATTATCTATCAACGTTTGGCTTTTGCTGCCACAGATCCCTTCAGTGGGCCAACAGCCAATTCAGGCAGTGCGGGTTTGTCAGGTGCAACAACCACCGTCTATCCACCTTCCCCACCTGCCGGAACGGTGGGCCAACATGGCTCCACAGGTGGCACCAATAACCTCTATACCCCGATCCCCGTCGGAGCGGCAGAAAACGCCAATGATGCCCAGCCCAATATCAATAATGCTGCGGGTGTTGGCAACCTGAACGACACCATGTTTGAAATTCCCTCCCAAGCGACAACCATCGACAATATCAGCAAACTCTTTGTTGGCCGACAATGGGACTATGTCCCAGGTTTCGATGGCATTGGAGCAGGAGCTGTTAAATACGAAGCGGATACTATCTCTGCCCATATGATGACCCTGCCTGGATGGTATGGGGGCGCTGCAGACAATACCCCCGGTCCCAGCGGTCCCCTCCTCACCATGTCCCCTCCCATTGAGGGTTATGCTCTTCAGACAGCAGCATCTGTTGCCAATTGGGGCAAAGTCGACGATGCGATCAACTTTGTCTTGGGCGGCTCGTTCTTGAGAGTCGGGGGCGGTTCCGATTCTTCCGGCTTCCCGGATATTGACGGAAACACGACTAAATACAATGTGGCTGTAGGGTTTGGCATGGGTACTTTGGGTCTGTTCTGGGGCCATACCTCTGCCATTGGCCGTGTCGAAGATATCGAATATTTGATGACCGATCCAGGTCCGCTGTTTAACATCGTCAAAGCCACATTGGGTGTTTTGTCTACTGTTGGTGGCGCTGACGCGGGAGATATCAGTGTTTTCCCGAATGTCGGGTTATTTGGCACCAACATGGACTTCAATATTCCGATTCCGATTCCGATTCCTTTTGTGGGTCTCTTCTGGCTGAATATTCCCATGACGATCTATGGTGGTATGTCATGGGACGTTATGACCGATTATATGCAGCAGTTTTTAGACTCCCTCAAGCACGAAATTTTGGACAGCGTTTCGGTCTATTCTTATGCCAGCAGTGGGGGTACCGCCATGGACTCTTACGGCATGCGCGGAGAATACCATTTCATTGAAAAAGGTGCATTTGATACGCTTGAAAACATGCCCAGTATTGGTCCGATTGATTTTGGTTCTGCAGCCCAAAGTGTGGTCTCCAGTATTTTGGGGGTGCAAGGCAGTGTAAATAATGCAGATCTGGAAGAGCGTATGCTGAAAAAACGCCACAGCTACCAAGCTGGTGAAGCAAGAGAGTTGGAAACCGGAGGTTTCTTTACCACCGCCGCCTTCCTTTCTCAGTTCAATCTCAATCAGATGGATTATTCTTATTGGACCGCCACCCATCAGAATGAAGAAATGGCCAATATGGATACCATGCGTATGCTTTTGGTCTCAGGCAAAGAGATTATGTCTTTCCTGAATCAAGCGGTCTTTGCCGCAGCGGGCAAACTCAACCCCGCAGATCCCCTTTCGACAGTTACAGTTACAGTTATGAACATGCTCTTGCAGAATTTGCAGCAGAGTGTCAACGAGGCCTTGATGTGGGATCTGCTTTTACATGACCAAAATCAAAGCGGTTTTGTCACCTCGGCAAAGATCATGAGCAGCCACCTGCAATCAGAAGGTTATGACTTTATCGAAGATGAGCGTAAGATTTTCCAAAATGACTACCAAGTCACCGCCTCCAAAGGGGTGATTGGCAGCGTGATCGACAATCTCGTGGGCTCGTTTGAAGTTCCCAATACAGTTCTGGAAGGGACAGCCAATACCCGTCGCTACAAACCCTATTTGACTGGGGTTGACGTCCGAGCGGGTCGTCAGGGTTGGGCAGGGGCCCGGGCTGGGGATGCGGATACAAATGGAGATGGATTTGCCGATATCACCACCGCTAATGCAAAAGTCAATCCGCTTTTGCGCGATCCCAGCCAGCATGACGAAAACTGGAATATCCATGACGGCTTCTGGCAAGACACAGGCTTGGGAGATATCAACGAGGTCTATGTGCGCAAAAACACCGTCAGTTGGGGTACCGATATCAATGGTGAAATTGCGGGCGGTCTTGGCAATAATACAGCCGCCAATGCAGTCACGGTAGACACCCAAGTAGATCGCTATGTAGGCTCTGGCAATCGCATTGTGGGCCGTGCTTATGATGGTGCCAAACCCCTCAATTTGCAAGAATTCCGTTACGGTTATTTTGCAGACAAATACTTTGGCTCGTATATCCGCGATACAGCGGGGGCCATGGACAATATCGAAACCCGTGAAATGATGGGCATTGACAGCGACACTGACGGTACCTCGACCATGTATCTGCATGGTGGAAAAGGGTATTATGACCGCACCAAAATGTACGATATGAGTTTTAAATTTGCCGCGGGCAATTCGACGATCTCGCTCTCTGGCAAACAGGCCTTAACGCCCACTTTGGGCGGCAATATCAAAATGGGCACGGTGGATAAAAACGTCGATTACCAAGGCCGCATGGGTTATGACCTGACAGGCAAAGACAATCCCCTGAATGCGGTTCTGACCGAATACATGCGCGTCAATGAATCGGGTTCCAATGCCAAACTCGTTCGCGATTTTCGCGATGTGTTCAACTTGGATCTGCTCGATGATATTTATATCACCAGCTCTGCCAATGCCCCCACGGGTGGCGGTGTAACATCCTCGATTCGCCTAAAATTCCACGGTTATGAGCCAGACTCTCTGAATCCCAGTGCGGGCGCAAACCTAGGAACCGGCATCAGTTTTGAAAATGACCGCAACAATCAGATTGTCGGCACCGGCAGTTTGGTTGTAGATCCCGGTTACTTGGGGCGCAAGACCTATTTTAAAAACTCCAGCCGTGGCAAAATGGATATTTTCCTGAACAGTTTCTTCGCCTTTAAACGTCCACCCAAGACCAAATAGGCTCGCCTAAAAACAGACTCAGCCCTTGGATAAACTTTCCAAGGGCTGAATTTTTTCTGAATTCTGGCAAGGCCATCGCACTATATTAAAGACATATTTGAAAACCATTAAATATTCTTTGCTTCACGCCAGCAGCCAGGCAAGGACATCTATAAGGAACGAGTGAAAATCTATCCCAGCAGTATTTTAGGCATCAAGGAGATCGTAAAATGAGCTTTTCAGCTTTTAATGTCGGCAGCCAAATGGTCACTCTGACCGGGAATAAATTGCCGCAATTGCGTTTGGCCACCAAACCGGTCGCGGGTGGTAGTTTTACGCCCAGCGCGCTGGAAGCTGCTTTTATCATGCGTTCTTCTCTTGATTATCAATTCGAAAATGCCTTTTTAACCAAATACAAAGCCCTGATGCAAAACCGCCTGAACTTCCTTCAGGAAAAGATGAAAGATGCCTATACCAACGTTTTAAACACCTCCATGGCGCAACAGGTGGGTCAAAATGCAGCCATAGAAACCCGTGCAGATGTGCGTCTGGACGGGTTCGACTCCTCTGCTGCAGCAAAGCTGATCAAAGGTGTGTTGGGAGCCAACGGTTTTGAAGATATTGGTATCGCTCCTGAAGGTGATTTACGCCTTGAAGATGCGGCAGCCAATGCTGCCGCAATCGCACAGGGTTTGGTATCCATCTGGCGCACCCCCGGAAAGCTCAGTGATGGCATGACGATCAATGGCGCATTGCCCGAAGATGCCATTGCAGGTTGGGCCAGAAGTCTGGGTGGCGCCCTCACCCCGGTTCAGTTCCGCTCACTGCTGGAATATGCCACAGGTGCAGGCAATGTCCAAGGTGATATCCAAATTACCATGCGTGCCGAAGATGATCCCCCGGTTCCTGAGCCGGTTAATATCATAATGAGTATTTTGGCAACCATCACCACGGCTGTTACTGGCCCGCCTCCAGCCCCCACCTATTTCAACCAAAAAGTAGAAGAGCACGAAACCCAGTACAAAACAGGTGGATTTTGGTCCGCCATTAATTACCTCTATAATTTTGCACCCCGTGAAATCAAATACTCTTATGCCGTGGGCTATACAGTCAACAGTGATGAAGCAGGCAATGATGCCTATTTGTCCAGTGGTTTGCTTGTCGACGCCCGCGAAAATGTGGTGGGACCCACAGATGCCTTTTTGCAAAAAGATCAGCGTGTCAAATGGGCCAGTTTTGAACCCACCGAAGGGTATCAACACGAAATTTCTGGTACCAGTTCGCGTTTCCCCAATGTGGTCAACCGGGCCAATGCTTGGCTTTCAGGCAATAGCCAAGGGGGCGGAGCCAATCAATATGGTGCAGATGTCTGGTATGACGAAAGCTCTTTTAGCACAGCCAATGCTGGCGCCTTGACCCAAGTGGTTGATGGTGTACTGTTCCAGAGTGGTACCTATAAATACACCAATGGCGTGATGGTCAACAGCAACAACGCCATACCAGCTGTTGCTGGAGCCGGTGGCAAACTGATAGAAACAGCGGGCACCAATGGTGTACTCTATGCAAACTCAAATATTCAAGATGGTTCGATTTTCAAAAATACAGTTGAGTGGAATGGCGGTCTCAACGACGGTCTGAATACAGATGATGAACCCACCAGCCGGGGACGCATCAACAGTTCACTCTTCTTCAATCACTATGAAGTCGAAACCCGCACTGTGGATTTTAACAACTCTACCCGTTCGGACTCCACAAGCCTGCCGGGCGCCCCTGACAATACCGGTCAGTTACTGGTTGTGGGAGGACTAGAGCGTTCAAACAGCGTCGATGCCAGCAAAGACTATCAACGCCTCAAGGATACAGGGGAAATCAGCCGCGGGGCGGGGAACGTTTCTCGTACCTTCAATGGAGAATTTGTTCAAGGCCTGCACAAAATTGAAAGTGTCAATGGACAGGATCTTGCTGGCAACGAACAGAAACAAGCGTCTCCCATTCTCGGCAATTTCGAAATTGGCAAATACGAAGGGATTCTGCGTTCGTATCACATGTCCCGCAATATTGTCGATTACACCCCCCCCACAAAGATGGAAATCAATGCGGCGGATACCGTCCCCACAGATTGGTACCAGGGTGAAATGCTCGTCTCCTCTGCCACAGCAAATCTGGCAGCGGACTTGGCCCAGGGAAAAATGTGGTTCCCTTGGCTGGCAGATACGATCTACAGTGGCTCTGCAGGTGGCTATGGGAAACTCGGTTCTGTTGACCAAGTCGTCCAAGCCCGCAATACCTTCGAGCTTAAAAAGCAAGACTTTCTCCTGCCTTCGGGATTCACTCAAGATGTCACGGGTTATTATCAACCCACTTATACCAAACAGGACTATTTCATCAACGTCAACTTGACAGGGGTGCATCACGATTCTTTGACAGCAGCCAACTATTTTGATTCTACTGACGACACCGCTCAGGTGCCCACACGCAGGGACTTTGGGATCAATTTGGAAGACGCCAAAATTTTTGTCAACGGAGAATTGCTCAAACCCCCATCAGAACAGCCTATTGGCACGCCCATTCCCGGCCAGCCGAATCCGCAAATGACGGTCACAGCTTTAACTGAAAATGGGGCTGGTTCACGCAATTATAATGTTGGCTTGCGCATGAACATCAAAGATTATTTGCGCGAAGGCATGAATACCATTGTGGTACAAACCCGCGATGCCACGTTTAACTTGGCCGTGGGTGACAATGGGAATGAAAGTATTGCTGTCACAGGTGATGCCGCCAATACAGCAGCTGTAAATACTGTCATCAACAATAAAATCATCACGGGTTATAACACCGTGGGTGAAGCAGTTTATAATCCTGAATTTGATCGCCAAAATTTGCTCAAAGTACAGAGCCGTTGGCAAGCAAGAGCTGTGCCTCATACCCTTAACCCCAATCTCACCATCGATCCGATCAGTGATTTTGTAGGTGTGGGTGGTGTTCTAATTGGAGACAATCGTGCCACCATGACAGCCAAAATTAACGCATTGGCGGTGACAGATACAAATTACGAGCTCTATTCTCGGATGGGAAGCCATGCCAGTTCCCCGGAAAAAACGGGTTCTGCTTACAAAGTGACCAATTCGTTCGTAGATCAAATCCTGCAGTTTATTAACCAGCAGAAATACCGAGACATCTTCCGGATGGGCATGTTGAGCAATCTCAATAAAATGGCCATTCAAGGTTCGGCAAACTTGCCTTCGGGCTCAAGTTTGCAAGGCAATATTTCCCTTTACTATGATCAACAAAAGCAGATGATCGTTGTCAATCAAGATAAATTAGTCGGAAAATCATAAGGAGGCTATTTATGATCGATTTAAGCAAGGTAAACGTTTTACTCAATGCGGCTCTTGAGGTTGCGCAACTTCAACAGCAGGCCAATGCATCTCAGCAGACTGGGGCCCCTGCTCAGGCTGCTCAACCGGGTCTGGATCCGGCCACCAATAAGCTTTTCAACCAATTGAGTGCCCTACTGACCAATGCCAATACCCAGAGTCCTGCGACCCAGGATCCCACTCGCACAGCCCTTTTACAAAAGGCTGCAGAGTTATCAGCAAAAACAAAGGCCTTGATGGCCAAAGCCGATCTGCTTGAAAGCACCCTTAATATGGCGCCAACCCCCGAAGCCAGAGGTATTGACGAGCTTTTCGCAGAATTTACAGCTATCATGGAACAGCTGCAAAAAGACATGAGTGCCCTGCAAAAACAGGCCCAAGAGCGCGAAGATGCGAACAAAATGACCTGCGAACAAAAGCCAACAGCTCTCAAGCCGGGTGAAAATTCTGCAGACATGTCTTTTAATACCACTTTCGCGCTGCAGTAAAGACAGACAGGGATTTTCTATGTCAGACGAAATTGATTCCACGCTCCAAGAGGGCATTGCTGCCCTGCGCGAAAACCGCTTGGACGAGGCTGAAGAAAAATTTCTTCAGCTCTTGGAGCTGGATCCCAATTCTGCAGCCGCAACCTGCAATTTAGGCATGCTTGAACTCTTGCGTCAAAGCCCCCAAAAGGCAATTCCCTATTTGGTCAGAGCCATTAAAAGTGATGATCGGCTTTTTCACGGTTATCTCAATCTTGGCAGCGCCCACTTTTTATTGGGAGAACTGGCCCAAGCAGAGCAAAACTACACCAAAGCGGTTCAGTTGGAGCCCCGCAATATCGACGCCCATTTAAATTTGGGTGTGCTTTACGGGCAAGCCAATCAATTGGAAAAGGCCCGGCAGGCATTTGAGCGTGTTCTCAAACTCAGTGGCCGTTCTTTTCAGGCTCTGTTCCTGCTCGGCTCTGTTTATCTCGAAACGCAAGATTATTATCCTGCGTTGGCCAATATTCTCTACGCATTGCGCCTAGAGCCCAATCATCTGGAATCCTGTATCATGCTGGCCGAGATCTACCGGCGCATGGGACGTTATGATGCAGCGGAGTTTGAGCTCAAAGCCTTAATCGAAAAAGCCCCCCAGTTAATTACGCCTTATGTACGCTTGGGTATTCTGTATATTGAAACAGAACGCCACGCAGAGGCCCTTCCTATGCTTGAAAAAGCACTGGAAGAAGGGGTAGATACACCTCAAGTTCTGGAATTGTGCGGGATTTTGTATGAAGAAAAAGGGGATTTGGAAAAAGCCGAAGAAACCTATCAACAAATTCTGCTTTTGGATTCTGAAAATGAGAACGCTGCAGAAGGTCTCAAACGAATTGAACGTTTGCCCGGCTTAGGAGCCTCGATTTTAGGGAAATAAGTTCGTCTTATTGAAGATTTAATACCCCCTCGGTCTTGACCTGTAAAATGTCAGGTACCAAGGGGGTTTCGAACTTTTCAGCAATGTTTAAGCCGCGCTTGAGTTTTTGAGCCCAAGTTTGAGGTTCAGTAAAGACGGCAAAAACAGGCGTATTTCGAAAACTGGGATTGTTGCGAACCAAACGAATAAAAGCAAGTGTCTCGTCATTTTTTTCACAAAAAACAACCAAGAGCCCTGGCTTATACATAAACACTTCTGCCAGGGCCTCAATTTTACTTTTACAGTGACGCAAATCCAAATCAGGGATACGCACCAAAACCCTTTCGATCAAACGAAAAGAGGTTTCATTGGGAGCCATGACCACCACTAATTTTTTCTGAAAGGGATCTTTCAGACCAAATACATCATCAGGCAGTGATTCAGCCACCAGGTTTAGATTCTCCTGCTCCACATAAACTAAATAACAGAGCTATTTTCAAAAAGAGAAACTAAGCCTTCAAGCGTTCCATGAGAAGCTCAACCACCTGGGGTGGGGTCTCGCCAACAGGAACACCCGCAGCATTCAGAGCTTCAATTTTGGCTTCTGCGGTACCGCTGCTTCCAGAAATAATCGCACCGGCATGGCCCATCCGTTTACCTGGTGGGGCTGTGCGCCCGGAAATAAAACTGACGACAGGTTTTTTCATGTTTTTGGCAATATACTCAGCAGCCGTTTCTTCATCATTGCCACCAATTTCACCCAGCAAGACAACTGCGTCCGTGTCGGAATCAGCTTCAAACAACTCCAACAGGTCAATAAATTTGGTACCAATGATCGGGTCGCCGCCAATACCAACACAGGAAGACTGACCCAAACCAGCACGGGTTAATTGATATACCAATTCATAGGTGAGGGTACCGCTGCGAGAAATCACCCCAATGCGCCCAGGGGTATGGATGTGGCCAGGCATGATCCCCACCTTGGCTGCGCCAGGTGAAATCAAACCAGGACAATTGGGCCCAATCAAACGGCATCCCTGCTTGCGAACATAGTCATAGACGGGAATCATGTCCTGAACAGGCACCCCTTCTGTAATACAGATAATCAGGGGAACACGCGCATCAGCGGCTTCTAAAACAGCGTCTGCCGCAAAACGGGGAGGAACAAAAATAATCGAACAATTGGCACCCGTTTCATGAACCGCTTCTTGAACAGTGTTAAAAACGGGAACAGATTCGAGGGACTGGCCCTTTTTGCCGGGTGTGACGCCTGCGACCACGGAAGTACCATAGTCCAGCATTTGGCGGGTATGAAAAGAACCATCCCGTCCGGTAATACCCTGGACCAGAACCCGTGTATATTTATCAATTAAAATAGCCATGATCGTTGATGAGACAAAAGCACGAAAGGGAAATAGGGCGGCTTTTGTCTGTATCCTTTCTCTTCAGATAAATGATATATGCCTGATGCAATCAGATGAAAAAGGACTGAATCCGGATACTTTCATGTGTAGAGCATCGTCGGAAGTGACAGCCACCTGATTTATGCTATACAATTATGACACATTATGAACGCACTTGCCCCTGATCTCCCCCCTCCCAGTCATTTATGAAAGAAAAGTCTTCCTCTTTAGCAACTGAGCACCTGCATCACAGTACGTGTCCGGCCTGTGGCTTTCATTGGGCACTGGATTTTTATACCGGCCAAGCTCAGCCATTGGCAACGCTGGGGTGGCCGCGTTCAGCCCAAGCAGCACAAAAAATGAAACGCTTGCCCTTGGAATTCGTTCGTTGTTTGAATTGTGGTCATATTTTTAACCGTATGTTTGATTATACCCAGGTGCCTTATGTCAACAATCCCAACCGCATGTATAACCGCAGTGCTTTGTGGCAAGAACACCTACAAGATGTCTGTGCTCGGATTTTGCCCCATTTACCGGAAAACCCTGTGGTCGTTGAAATCGGCTGTGGTGAAGCACATTTATTGGCGCGACTGGCTCAGGCCAATCCCCAGGGAAAGTATATCGGCTTTGATCCCCATGCAGATCTGAGTTCCCCTCATACAGGTGTTGAGGTCAGGGCCGAATTATTTGAACCCCATCGCCACCTACAAGAACTCAAACCCGATCTTTTGCTGAGCCGCCATGTGCTCGAACATTTGATGAACCCTTTGGCCTTTATTCAAGAAACGGCCTTCTTTTGTAGTTGGTTTGATATTTTCCCACTTTTGTTTGTCGAAGTGCCCTGCATAGATCGGGCCCTGAAAACAGGAAGGCTTGAAGATTTTTACTATGAGCACAACTCTCATTTTTCGCGGGAATCTTTTGCCCATTTCTTAGGTCATGTTCATCGTCAACCACTTTTGATTGAAACAGGTTATGGAGAAGAAGTCATTTTTGGCTTAACCCGATTTAAAAAAAATGGGCAATATGTTCAACACGCCCAGGACAGCCTCAATTTTTTAGCCAAAAGAGATCAGACCTTTCTATCAGTAACAAACACATTGGACAGGCTTTTGCAAGAGGGAAAAAGCTTGGCTATTTGGGGTGGGACGGGAAAATGCGCGGCATTTTTAAACAGCTTCGAACTGGATCTGCAACGCTTTCCACGGGTCGTGGATTCAGATCCGAGTAAAGTGGGCACATTTGTGCCTGGAACAGGTCAAAGGATCAGCAGCAAAGCAGCATTGCAAAAAGATCCCGTTGAAATTATTTTGATTGCAACCCAATGGCGCGTAAGAGATATCGTTCAAGAAATCATCGCTGACAAAATACCCTATCAGCAGATTCTGATTGAGTATCAGGGAGAGTTGGTTGATTATTTCCAAGCTGAGCATCCCTATCGCTAAGATCAGATCAGATTGACAATTGTTGAGAAATGTTATATTTTGTTAAGATAGTCTTGTTTCAGTGAACTGCGTACACACTCTCCGTTAAGAATATTTGGCAAAAAGAAAGATACTACAGGCTTTCATGTTTAAATGAACACAGCTTTACCTGCTATCGTAGTTTTTCCCTTTGTTTTTATCTTTGGAGCCTTGATTGGCAGTTTTCTGAATGTCGTTATTTATCGTCTGCCAGAGACATTGCTCGCCCAAGAAGAGCCTGACGAAGCAGAAGAAGCAACAGAAATCCCTCAGACTTTTGGACCACGATTTCTTTGGGCTCTTAAGTATGTTGCCTGGGATATCGGCTGGATGTTTGTCTATCTGTTTAAGGAGTTACCAAAAGAACTCTGGTTGGTTTTGAAATCGATATCTTTTCCGGCCTCCCATTGCCCCTCCTGCAAGCAAGAAATTGCTTGGTACGATAATTTACCTGTTTTAAGTTGGTTCATTCTGCGTGGAAAATGCAGAATGTGTCAAACCGCATTTAGTTTTAGATACCCTTTAAATGAATTTATTTGCGGTTTGCTATTTTTATATGTTTACGGAATGACGGGATTAAATATCGATTTTTTCCTCTGGTCAGGCTTTGTTGCCCTGCTTTGGGTGATTTTCTGGATCGACCTGGATCATCAATTTATTTTCAATGTGACAACCTACCCAAGTATTTTTATGGGAATCGTATATAATGTGTCTAAAGGAACTACCTCTCATAGCTTATGGGGTATACTCATTGGCTTTGCTTTGTTTGAAGCGCTTATCTTTCTGAGCATTGTTTTGCTTGGCAAAGAGGGAATGGGGGGAGGTGACGTCAGATTGGTGATGATGTTGGGAGCCTGGTTGGGTCCCATAAGTTTATCTTCCGCTCTGGCTCTGGCCTTCATTCTGGGATCTGCAGTTGGTATCGTTCTACTTCTGCGTCAGCGTGAAAGCACACCGTTTTCTTTTGGCCCAGCCTTGGTGTTGGGCGGGCTCGTATCCATGCGTCTTGGTGAAAAACTCTGGACGTGGTATATTAACTCAATCTATGGCAACGCACTGGGTCTCATATGAAGCAGATAAGCAACAGGGTAAAAGGTTCAGTTGAACAATGAAGTTTCGAGGTCGTGAAATCAACGCAGGAGCGCTAAAGGGTCTGCTAAAAAACCCCTTTGTAAAAGAAATTCCTGTTGGGATTGATATTACCAACGAGTCGATTATTGTGGTTGAGTTAGCGGCCGTAAAAGGCCAGCCGGGTACAGCTCAGTTGGTCAGTTTGGCCATCACCCCCACCCCTGAAAATGCGGTAAGAGACGGAGAAGTCATTGATCCTTCGCGGGTAGCTGATACCATTCGTCAGATTTGGAATGAACAAGGAATTAAATCACACAAGGTGATTACAGCGGTTTCGGGTCAAGCAGCAATTATTCGCCCCCGAATCAAGTTCCCTGTAATTCCGATTAAAGAGCTCAAAGAAGTCGTAATTCACGATGCTGAGCGCTACATTCCTTTCCCAATTCAGGATGTCTATATCGATTTTCAGGTTACAGGCACTGTCGAAGAGGATGGAGCCAGTAAATATGACGTCTTGTTGGTGACGGCCCAAAAACAGTTGATCGATACCTATATCGAAACATTCAGACAAGCAGAAATGCAATTGATCTCTGTCGATGTAGCATCTTTTGCTGTTATGCGCTCGATCAACGAACAAGAAACCGAGGAGCTCAATCCAGAAATGCTCTCGGTGATGGTTTTAATTCGGGGTGAAACCACCGATCTAAATGTCACCCGCGCTGGTGTTCCACTTTTTTCACGCAGTATTCCCTTGGGTAGCAGCACCTTTATTGAGGTTATCGCCAGCAATATGGGTGTAGATCTCGAAGAGGCAGTAAATTTATTTGACCAAATTGTGATTGATATTGCTGGTGATGAGGTCTACGAAAACCCGCTCGTAGAACAAGCCTCTCAGGAAGTTAGGCCTTTATTAAAGGACCTAACGAATGAAGTTCAAAAATCAATTGAATATTTTCATCAGTCCCAGCAAGAAAATGCCCGTATTCAACAGATGATACTCTCCGATCGGGGAGCCAAGATGAAAAATCTGGATCTCTACCTTTCTCATGCACTGGGCATTGATGTAGAGGTTTGCAATCCGATCAAGTTTTTGACCTTTGATGAAAATAAATTTTCTCTTCAGTATCTGACTGAAAATGCTCCCCTTTTCGCAACCGCAATTGGACTCGCACGGAGAGGAATTGACGAACTTTGACACAGATAAGCATTAACCTCCTTGGAATAGAACAAAAAGAAGCGCTCAGTCGCAAAGGTATCCCCCTCGATAAGGGGTGGATCATTGCGATAGCCAGCATTCTTATCTCAGGCATCTTGCTTTTAATCACCAACAATGTTTTGGGTGGTATGGTTGCCCGCGCCGAGGAAACAAAAAAAGAAAATGAAGCTAAAATTGCGGAACTCGATAAGAAGATAGCGGAAATCAAAACGCTTGAAACTGAGCGCAATAACTTACAAATGGAAGAGAAGATTCTTCGCTATGTCACCGGAGAAAATTATAAATGGTCTTTCTTCCTGCAAGAAATTCGTGCATTGATGCCCATTGATGTCTCGATTAACGATTTAAAAATTGGGCCCGCAGGTGATTTCACCTTAACGGGAACCACCACGGATCATCGAACTGTCGCCCTTTATCTGGCCAGTTTACAAAATTCAAAATTACTTACGGAAGTGGTCTTGCAGTCCAGCGTGAAAGATACAAAAAGCACCACCTTTGTAATTACCTGTAAAAAGGCCAGTTGAAGCTATGGAGATAAAACTCACTAAAACCGTCACCCTTGATACCGACAATCTCAAAATGTCCCATAAAATTGGGATTGGGGCTGCGATATCCGTCCTGATTCTGGGCCTGGGAATCTGGCAATTGGCCATGCCTCAATGGAACCAATACCAAGAATTGGTCGCCCAAATTGAAGCTCAAGAACAGCAGATTGCCGAAAAAGAAGCCAAAGCCAAGAATATTGTCAAGCTCAAAAAAGAATTGGTTGAAATCAAAGAGCGTTTGGTTGTGCTGCGCCGGAAAATCCCCCAACAGCCTAACGTCGCACCGCTTCTCATTGATGTGGAAGAAATCACTGAGAACAAAGAACTCTTTGGTAACGGCGCTCTTTTAAATGAGTTCCGGCCGGGTGCAATTGTCAATTTTGACTTACCAGCAGAATTACAAGAGGCCAAAGACTCAGCCGTGGCAAAACAATTAAAACAATTACCCATTACCATACGTCTGAGCAATATTTCTTATCCTGACTTTATCAAATTGTTGACCGACTATGAAAGTTACGAACGAACCCTGAGTGTAGAGGGTATTTCGCTCATTCCTTCACCAAACAAGGAATTGTTATATACACCCGTTGATGTCAGCTTCACGCTTAAAGCGTTTCTCTTGGGGGGGCAATAAACCATGAATAAACATATTATTATTTTGCCCCTGATCTTTGTCACTGCCTCGGCGCTGATGATTTGGTCTTTGTCGATGGAGGACGAAAACAGCTTAATCGTGGCGAATCCCTCGGGCACGCCGTCAATTATGCAAACGACTGCGCCCTCCGGCTCGGCCAAGCCCAGCAAAATTCCTGCCAGTGGAAAACCCTCTGGAAAACCAACGGGCGCTCCCTCTCCTGCTGCAAGTGCGAGTCCCAAGGCCTCTCCCAGTCCATCCCCAACGGCCAGTGCACTGCCTTCCTTTGGGATTGCGGCAACAACCCCCGAAGCGGTACTTAGAGAAGCCCAAGTCCACACAGGACGGGTAGATCCTTTTATGTCAATTTTACCGCCCGAATTGCCTGAGTTTGCACCCCAAATCGAACCCGAGCAACTGGCCTATGTTCCGCCACCCGCTTTAAGTATTTCAGGTGGCCCAGCTCCCGCCCCCTTAAAAACAGCCTTGCCAAAGCTGTCTGAACCGACTCCGGAACCATTAATCACAGAAGGATTGTCTCTCAGAGGCATTATTAACGGAGGCTTGGATCCCGTTGCTATTGTTGAATTCAACAATGAAAGTCAACTGGTCAGGGTAGGTGAGCGTTTGCCTGGCAATATCCTGGTCACATCCATTCACTACGAAGGGAAATACATTACCCTTTCCAGA
This sequence comes from Candidatus Blackallbacteria bacterium, assembly GCA_051715345.1. GTDB lineage: Bacteria > Cyanobacteriota > Sericytochromatia > UBA7694 > UBA7694. The sequence continues at coordinate 242,627 of JBPXJQ010000053.1, read as the reverse complement.
GGCAATCAAAAAGCCCGTCTTGAATTTGAGGAGGAGTAAATACACTCTTATGTTGAAATCCAAATATTTTTTATCTGCCGTCTTGGCAGCCAGCATGATTCTGATGCCTGTTTCTCAGGCTCTGGCTGTAAATACCGTTGTGAATTCCCCCGTTGCGGGCTCCAGCGATCCTTTGACCATTCGTAAGGCGTTTCAATTAGAGAATGATCCTCCCATCAGCTTAACGATGCGGAATGCCTCAGCAGAAGCTGTGCTCCGTGTTTTGGCTGAAAGGGCCAAGCTCAGTTTGGTCTTTCTTGATGGGAGCAGCGGCGGAGCGTCATTGTCCACTTCATTGCCAGCAACAGCCAGCAGTGCCAGTGAGCTTGAAGAGGATGATCTCGAGAGTTCTTCAGCCAATACAGCAACCAAGTCACCCACTTCTGGGTCTGGTGTGAACTTGCGTATTCCTTATCTGGATCTAAAAAGTATTCCTCTGAGTGAGGCTTTTGCGCTGGTTTTACAAATGACCGGATTGGTGGCTCGCCGTGTTTACAACACACTGTTAATCACCTCTCCTGAAAAAATGGATCAATTGGGTTTCTCCGCACCCTTAATCAAGACCTACACCGTTTACAATCAAATGATTGCCAACTCAACCGGTGGAGCTGCTGGTGGAGCTGCTGGTGGAGCTGCCGCTGGAGCAGGTATAGACACACAGCTAATGACTATTTTTCAAAGTCGCGGTCTCAAACCTTTGCCCAAGATGATCGTCGATCCCCGTACCACAACATTGGTATTGATCGGTACCCAAGAGGCGATTGACATCGCAGACAAAATGATTCCCATTTTGGATCAGTCATTGTCCCAAGTCATGGTCGAAATTAAACTGATAGAATTAACCAAGCGGGGCAGTCAAGAACTCGGTTTTGCCTATGGTTTTTCCCAGGGGAAATTTGGTGTATCCTTTAACCAAGCGGCAGCCGCAGGTGCTGCAGTAGCCCCCGCGGCAGGCGGAGCAGGAATCACCTTAAACCCACTTAACGCGGTAGCTCAAAACCCGCAAGTGCTTGGAAATCCTTCAACAGGGACTGATCGCTCAGGGTTTTCATTTAACTCTCTGGCTGATTTTGCCCCCAACTTCAATGTCCGTTTGAATGCACTTATTTCAAACAGCCAAGCCCGCATTTTAACCAATCCCCGCATGGCCATTCAACACGGGGTCACCGGAAAATTTGACTCCACCACGGAAATCCCGATTATTTCCACCACTGTGACAGCCACAGCAGCGACTGAGACAGTGCAAAATATCTCAATCGGTGAAAAAATGGACATCACCCCTTTTATTGATATTGAACAGGGGATGGTGACCATGAAAATCAAACCGGACATCAGCACCCGCGGTCAAAACGTTTCAGTGGGCACACAGTCCATCCCAGAAAAAGGCAAACGCATGATTGAAACTACTTTGCGGGTTCGTGATGGTGAGTCGGCAGTCATCGGGGGTCTGATGCGTACCCTCACCAATGAACGCCAAAGCAAAATACCCGTTTTGGGAGATATTCCGTTTCTGGGAAGTCTTTTTACCAATAATACCCAGGAAAAAGAAGAGGTTGAAGTATTGATCATGATTACCCCGCGCATTATGAAGAGTGAATAGAACACTGGCAAGCGAAAGGAAGACTTAAATGCCTGTATTTTTTATTGAAATCACAGGAGATGATCGTCTTTCTTTTGAGATCAGGCTTCTCAATAATCAACTTTCTGCGTTGCGTATCAAGCGTCAGATTTATCAGCGCACGGATCGGGTTGTGACCGATATCAAAGGGTTTGATCCTTTTAACGTGGGCGAATGGATGACCTTGGTAAAATATGACAATTGGAAGGGCGAGGCGATTAAAGATGCGCTTCGTCCGGCACCTGCTAATTTTTCACCTTTGGGAATTCATGTCAAGGAAAATTGGGGATTTTTAGACGTTTATTCTCTTTTGGATAGGACTTTTGAGGATCTCTCGCAGCACTGGCAAAAAGATTATATTAATTATGGGACCTTGCCTGTTTTGTTACCCAACCGCACTGAACATTTCCAGCGAAATCTGCCTTTTGTCACCGAATTGGCCCGTTATATTATTCATGACCGCAGTATTTTAGATATGCTCAGAAATGAGCAGGCGATCATGCCAATGCCAAAACAAGGTCTCGATGACTGGTTGATCGAGGAAAACACACTCGCAATGAACCGCACTGAAAAAGTAGCCCTGCGGGGACGTCTGAGTGTTGAGCAAATGGGTACCCATCAAATTATTACCCATCACCCCCGTGCGGAAGGGGAAGACGTCATTTCCGTTCAGAAATTTTAAATGAACGCCGTTTTCACCTTTTTTGAATCAACGGGTAAAATGGGATTGTTTTGCGGACAGGTCTTTTCATCCCTCTTCCGCCCCCCTTTGTTCTGGCGTGAGACATTGCGTTCCATGTATACCATTGGATTTCAATGCTTACTACCGGTTTTGGCAATTGTTGTACCCACGGGCATGGTAACCACCTTACAAGGCTTACATGTCTTTGAACTCTTTGGTGCACAGCGCCTTTTGAGTAGTTTGCTGGCTGAAGCCGTTTTCAGGGAACTGTCGCCCACCTTGGTCAGTATTATGGTTGCAGCCCAGGCCGGCAGCTCCGTCTCAGGGGAAATCGGCACGATGCGTGTCAAAGAGGAAATTGACGCAATGGAAGTCATGGCTGTCGACCCCTTTCAATATGTGATTATTCCGCGCTTGATAGCCTTGGCTGTGATGGTGCCACTGATCAATGCCATTGCTTGTTTTGGTGGTATTCTTGGGGGATACGCAGTTGCAATTGGTCTCAAAGGTTTAAATTCAGGCGTTTTTCTCGCCAACTTATTCAGTTTTGCCAAACTCTCTCATATTTGGGGGGGGATGTTTAAAGCCTGTGTCTTTGGTTTAATTGTGGGTATTATCAGCTGCTACAAAGGGTTTCACGTCACAGGCGGGGCCTTGGGTGTCGGCTTGGCAGCCAATACAACCGTGGTTCACTCCATTTTGCTGATAGTCTGCGTAAATTATTTCCTGACCTCTGCACTTGTGACGTTGTTGGGTTGATGATAACGAGGAGTTGGCCTTCATTCACACAGTTTTCTTGTGTCTTGGCACTGTGTCTGAGCCTGTGTACAGCCTGTTCACCCCCTTTGCGCAAAGCAGAAGATCTCGTGGCAGCCCATAAATACAAACAGGCCCAACCGCTTTTAGAAAAATTACACGCCGAAGATCCGGCCTTGGTACAGGCCCAGGCACTCTTGGCAGAAACCCTCTTTTATACTGAAGGGCCTCTGGCCGCCCTCACTCATCTCTATCCGCTTGCACAAAAACAGGCCGAGGCCCTGCCTGTCAGACAATTAATTCAAAAAATAGAAAACGAATACCAACGATTTGATGAGCTTGTTCAGTCCCCTGAAACCGAAAAAATTAAAAATTACCTCAAAACCGCTCCCAACAATTATCTCAAAGAGCGTGCGCAGTGGCTCTTAATCCAAACGTATCAAGAGTCAGGTCAGAAAAAAGAGCGGCAAATACTGTTTGAAAAACTCAAACAAGAGAGCCAAGATCCGTTGATTCAACAAATTTTAGATTGGGAAACAGCCCTCTTAGCCCAAGAAGAATTACCCAGACTCTTGGATCGTTACCCCAAAAGCAGTCTACGTCCCCTCTGGTATTGGCAAATTATCGATCAATTGGCTCAAAAGAAGAAGATCGCCGAAGCCAACGGCTTCTTGGTACATTTTAAAGAAGAAAGCCAGGATGAAGCCCTCAAAGCAGCCATATTACTGCGCCAAGGGGAGTATAACCTGGATCGAAATCCCATTGTCGCACTCAATTATTTCCGCAGTTTTTTACAAAAACATCCCAAACACCCAGCGGGTCGGGAATTGATTTATACCATTCGCGAAAAATTGGGCAAATATCTGAGTAGCGGAGATCATGCTTTTTTGGCCCAAGCGGCATTTGAGCGTTATATGTACCAAACCGCTGTCGGAGAACTACAAGCCACCGATCCGCGCAGCAAAGAAGACCTCTATTTATTGGGTTTTTACGCGCGCAAAGCAGACTATTTCCCAATTGCACGCCAAATTTTTGGACAATTATTGCAGGCCTATCCCCGCACCCGAGAAGCCGGTTTGGCCAGCGTACATCTGGCAGCAATGCAACGTTCGAGCAAAGCCTATAATGCCGCCTTAAATCAATTGCGTCAAATACGTGCCAGTTATAAAAGTCTTCCCGAAGTGAGCACAGCAGCCCTCTGGGAAGAGGGTATCGTCTATGATTTCTTGAATCAACCCGAGAAACAGGCGAGTGTCTGCCGTCTACTCGTAGAAATCGATCCCAAAGCAGAAAAGGCCCCAGAAGCACTTTGGGTGGTAGTCTGGCAGGCCTATCTCAAAAGCGATTATGCTGAAGTAGTGCGTTTGATTCAAAAGCACCGCTCTGATATTGAAAAACATGAACTCGAATCGCGTTTTTTGTACTGGTTGGCCCGCGCTCAGGAAAGCCTCGAACAACGGGAAGAGGCACGCAAAATCTACACAGATTTAGCGGAAGGGCCACTGCTCGATTATTATAGCCATCGGGGCAAAGAGCGTTTGCGCGTTTTACTCAGAGGTGGCGAGGATCAGTTTGCCACACTTACCTATCAGGGATTCCAAACCAGAGCCATTCAAGCGCCGGGATACAAATCGGCCTTTCTGACCCGGCTCAAAGCAGCTGAGTTTTCAGACAAAGATTGGCCCGAAGCCGAGCAATTGTTTTATCTTGGACAAAAAGCCCATTTTCTCAAATTGGCGGAGAACAGCAGCCAGCCTGAATGGCAATATTTGCGGGGTCTGATGCTCAATCAAGAAGGGCGTTATTATGAAGCGATCACCCATTATCGCTATCTGGCAGAAGAGAACCCTCTTTTTGTACCAGTGGCTTTCCCGCTCGCCCATTGGTTTGAGACCATGGAACAAGAAGCAAAAAAATACAAGCTCAACCCCTTTTTAGTCGCGGGATTGAGTTGGCAAGAAAGCCAGTATAAGCCAGATATTCAGTCTTGGGTAGGGGCCACAGGCCTGATGCAAATCATGCCCACAACAGGAGAGCAAATTGCCAAAGAATTGGGCCTGGGCAAATATGATCTCAAACATGCCGAGACAAATATTCGTATGGGGACTTGGTATCTCAACTCAACCCACAAGACCTTTGGCGGAAACGCCATGTTTGCGGTTGCCTCTTATAATGCCGGGGCTGGACCCGTCTTGCGTTGGAAAAAAGAGTTTGCCCATCTTCCCTATGATGCCCAAGCCGAATCGATTACTTATCCAGAGACCCGCGACTATGTCAAAAAGGTTTTTACGGCCTATTGGATCTATCAAAGCATTTACGGGAAATAGCTTTGACAGATCCAGAAGTTGGATTTATTTCAAGGCCTGGCTGTGCATTTCCCACCAGGCATTTTTGATCACGCGGTTATTTGAAAAATCAGGCATGGGCACTCCCACTTTGGCCCTCACCTCTGGTTGCACATAGATATCTGGTCGGGTACCCGTGGTAGGTAAATTTACAGTCCCCCCAAATATATTGCCAAAAACTTTGCATTTCTCGATATTGATCGATTTATTACCAAAGAAAGAACCTGCATACTTCACACTGGAACCACTTCCTTCGGTTAAAGACAAATCACCGGAGGCCACAATCCCCAATGCTGCGTGTTCTGGATAATCTGATTTGACCTGGGGCTCTAGTCCTTTTTCGCCCATGACATTGCCGAGCACAAACATGGCGCCTTGGCCGGTGTAGACAATGGGGCCATTTAAGAAGACGTCCCCATAAATAAAGACAGGACCGCTGATATGTAACACCCGCGTACCGCCACTGACTGTATAGGTAAATTTAGAGCCGCACCCCCCCCCAGCGGGAGCAACAACAGTTGAATTGCCTAAAATCAATGGACTGGGAGCCAGTGCACTGCCGCGAACGCAGCCATTGGCCTGAGCCTCTGCCAAACGGGCATTCAGATAGGCACTGTTCGCGGAAGCATCAGGAAAATTAATATCGGGCAATTGATGATCTTTTTTATCAGCAAAAACTTTGGTGTCTTCGCCATTGCCCACAATACTGTCACCCACGGTACTGGGTGCCGGCGGCGTTCCCTTACCAGGATCATCCACCTCAGAATGGGTGTGGATGGCCTGCATCGCACTGGTATTGGTACCCAGATCCGCCTGAGAAGCCAACTCAATCCCACCATTGGGTGTCACTGCAGAATCTGCTGAATTGTCTTTATAGACATAGACCTCTGCACGGGGAGCAACACCTGGGATATTATAACCCTGAAAATTTTGACTGTCCTGAAGATCAGTATAATCGTTGTAAATGCCTGTAGACGAAGCATCTAATCCCAAACGGCCGGAAGTGAAAATGCCACCATGAATCCGTGCCCCACCATTAATCCGCGCGCCCCCCAATTGATTATTTGAGGCTATCGCAAAATTATCCAATGAAAACCGTGTCAATTCAGCACCGATAACCCGTTTGAGGGAATTAACCTCTACATCACCCGATTTGGCACTGTAGGTCTTGCCTTCTGATTTGATCCGTTTAAGATGGGGCAACTGAGAGGGCAAAAGACTGACCCGGTATTCCCCAATTGTTTTACCCCGGTCATCCCGAACGGGGATCCAAGTATTCAACCAATACCCCGTACAAGAGGCATTGAGATTGCCACTTGAAAGCGCCCAATTGATACAATCATTTTCATTTTTCAGTCCGGCCATAAAACGCTGGGTGCCCGTTTCAGCCATCCAAAGTGCACGTTCACTTCGCAAAGTCCGGGCATTAAATTTCGTTTGACTGGTAGCTAAATAAGCCACGCCCCCCATCATCAATGCGCCAACAACCGTAAGCTGAAGCACCATCACCAAGGCTGCACCTTTTTGGCTCTTTAACAAACTTTTTTTCATTTTTCCTTTTCCCCTTTTTCTCACTATTCTGCACCTCTGATTTGAACCCGGGTATCCACACGAAATTTGCGTTCGATTTGCGATTGAACAACTGAATTGGCTCTGTTCATATAAGTTGCAACAATCAAAACAATATCGACCAATTGACCTGATGGAGCGATTCTAAAATAGGATTCATTCCCAGGATTGAGAGCTGCAGCCTCTTTGAGCAAGCGTGTACGGTGATCTGAGAATAAATCCGTCGCGATATTATCAGGCAGACGCGGAGAAGTACCGTTGTTTTTCCAGGCCCGATAGAGGGACATAATGCCAGAGCCTGACTTTTCGTGGTCTTCCTGAAACCAATAGCGTACCAAGCGATAGTGGCCAGCAATGGTTCCATCACTGCTGACATCAGGTACCACAGCATAAATATCCGTTTTTTCAGGTACGGTACACGGGGTGGGCAAACAACTGCGCGCACCCAAAACCATTTTGGCCTGACGCAATTCACGGGACATCTGGGTCATCGCATCTCTGGCATATTGTTGCATACGCGCCTCTTTTTGGGCCAAAACCAAATGGCTTTGAATATTGCTAAAAATTGCTGTCCCCATAACCAGCAACATAAAGAGCAAAGAGGTACTGATTAGAAGTTCCGCCAACGTAAATCCTTTTTGACTATTTTTCATCATATACCTGCATTTGATTATTTTAATCATCATTATTGGCCTTCAAAAGCACAGCACTGGCTAAATAGCTACGGGGATTTGGTGGAGAGTCGCTCCAGGGGGCGACTTTGACAATGATTTTTTTCATCAGCGCTTGATTCGAGGCCAACTGATTGGCATCTGGCAAAACGGTGATCTGGGTTGTGGCACTGGCATGGCAATCACCAGCCACATTTAAACCCACCTGATAGGTGCCTGGGGCAGCAAAGGTATGACTGGTGCTATTGCCCGTGATACTGGATGAATCATCGGAAAAAGACCACTGATAAGTGGGATTGGCTCCTGCCCCCTGAGAAACAGCTTGAAAAGAAACAGATGAGCCCGCTTGAACTTGTGTCGCAGAAGCTGTGATAGAAGCATTGGCCCCCACAGTAACCTGGGTGGTTTTAAGGGCCGACTGCCCACCGACCTCTGCTTGCGCGGTAACGGTATAAGTACCGCATGTCGCATATTTATGCGAAAAAGCAGGAAAACTGGCATCCGCAGGATTGGCATCGACGGCCAAGTCATCAGGCACAGCCAAGTTAAGTGTGGTATCACCAAACCAGACTTTATAACTGACAGGGGTATGGAGGGGATTATTCGGCTCCCCACTCAATCCAGAGGACGACATTTGATAGTTAAAGAGGGTGGTAGAGGGATCTGTCGGTGCACCGGCAATACCGGTAGTGGGTGAAAGTGCGACAGAGACATCTTTATTGTCGGTCACATTCATCACCAAGGTTGCGGAACCAATCACAGGAGCAGGGCTGACACTGCCATCTTTGACTGTAACCTGAACCGTGGGAGAACCCACCTGCGTGTAAGCATGACTGGCAGAAACACCTGTTTGTTGGCCAGAACTGTCTCCCATGTCCCAGACAAAAATCGGCTGACTCCCACAGCTGGTACAGGCTGCAGAAAAACTCACAGCCTGTCCGACCGCTGTATTGGAAGTACTGGGAGAGGTTATCGAAACACCGGATTGCCCGACTGTTAACGTCTTGGTACTGAAAAAATTGCCATAAGGACTGTTTACAGTCAAACGCACGGTATAAGTTCCAGCCGAGTTATAAGCACGAGAGGCAGACATGCCAGTTGCCGTTTGCGGTCCGGCAGCCCCCAAATCCCAAGTCGTGTTTGCAGCAGTACAAAGCGGGCATTGAGATGAATTGACCGTAAAATTAAAGGGCACATTGATAAAATTGTTGAGTCCTGGAGAAACTGAAAAATCAACCCCAGGATTATAAACAGTGACATTAAAAGGTGAATTATTGCAAGGCTTGCTCTGGCCAGCGGATTTGAAGGCCTCCAATTCCACAGGATAGGTACCCTCTTGTGACCAAGAATAAGAAACTGCATCGCCGGATTGAACGGTGCCAGGACTGGGGCCAAATGTCCAGCGCAGGGTGTTGTATCCCCCACCAACTCCATTGCTGCCAGATAGATTGATTGTCTGCCCAATCGCGACGCTGGCAGGGGGTGAATTTACATAACAATTGCCATCTGAGGGAGCCGCTTCTGCTGCAGGCAATACCCATTGAGAGAGCGTATCCCAACCCAAATCCGTGCGAATCCTATCAGAGATATTTGCCAGATAGGTGTGTTTGCCTTTGTAAACCACCAGATCCACACGATAATCTCGGTTATTTAAACGAACCTTTTGGGGAAAATGAAGTTGATTGATCTCTTGTGCGGTATTGGGGGCACATTGCTCTGTACCCTCTGTACGTTTGAGACAGACAGTGATCGCTGCACTTGCACTTAAAGCAGTGGTATCGATCACGGATTGTTGCTGAGTAGTTGTATATTCAGGCTCCGCAACAAAAGGATAAGGCCGAATATTTTCAAACTGAATATTGTTTAGCTCTTCCATGACATAGTTCATGGTTTGTGTAGTGGCCGTCATATCTCGGGAATCTTGATTAGACCGAAATGCGGTTGGGATAAAACTGGCTGCTCCAACTGCAATAATGGTCAAAATGGTAGTAGCAGCCATAACCTCCACAATCCCCAGCCCTCTTTCTGTTTGAATCAAGCGCTTGGAAATTCCAGATCTCGAACATTGTATAAACATTTTTTCCTCTCCCTCACAGATCGCCAGTTACGATGCGATACAATTCTTAATAAATCTTAATATTTTCAATCACAAAAAGTCAATGTGAGAATTTAAATAAATAAAGAAATTGAGGATAAAAAAATTCATGCTCAAGCAAACACCGCGCTGGAGTGAACCAAACAGCAGAGAAAAAGGAGCTAACGAAGGAGAAAAAGAGGGTTATTAACCAGCAAAGATCTGCAAGCTGAGCACCAATTGCGCCAGGCCTGTGATCAGAGCCGCAACGCCCAAAGCAAAGCCACAGAGACCGCTAATCACCAAACTGCCAATGGCCTTGTCTAAGCTAAAGTGCTGGGCAGATTGAATACCCAAAATAACCAAAACCAAAACCCAAAAGCCGACGCCCAAGGTCAGCAATAATTGCAGGGTAAAACCCGCTTGGCCGAAGAGATTCGGCAAGGCACTCACAGGAGCCAAAAAAATCAAAGGCAAAGAGGCCAATCCCAAACCTGTCATGGTATCGGTAATCCGACCCTGGCCGCCAAAGAGATCTGCACAGAGGCTAATCATGAGCGAAAAAGCCAACCACAATAAAAAGACCCCCATGCCGTTGACCAAAAATTGCGGCAAAAGGGCCGGCAGGGCCTGAGCCATGGAACCGGCTTGGGTAAAGGTGTGCAACAGGGTTGTCAACGCCAGAATACAGGCAGAAAAGCCCCATTGACTGCGCTCAGAAAGGCGCGTCAAAGCGGGAGCTGGATGCAAAAGCAAATCATAACAGTTTTGGGGCCAAGTCTGCACGGAGGTACCTCAAAATGCGCTAGTATCAATGGCAGGATAACGTATTTTTGTCAGAATGCCCAGCCAAAGGAGAACGAACAAGAAATGACCAAACCCTGGCCAGAATTGCTCAAACAGTATTGGGGCTCTGAGTTTGTCCTGCGCTCACATCAGCAACCAATCGTGGAAAACCTGTGCAAAGGCCAGGATGTATTGGCGCTTTTGCCCACCGGTGAAGGCAAATCCCTGTGCTTCCAATTGGCGGGACTGTGTTTGGGTGGTTTGACCCTGGTTATCTCTCCGCTATTGGCATTGATTCAAGAACAGGTAGCTCAATTGCAGGCCAAAAACATCAAAGCCTGGCAGCTGAGTAGCCAACTCAGCCCCGAAGAGCGACGCAGACTTCTCAAGGGTTTGCAAAGCAATAGCCAAACTTTTCTCTATCTCGCGCCAGAACAGTTGCAAAGTGGGGCATTACAAGCTGTTCTGGCAGAAAACCCACCGCGTTTGCTTGTCGTTGATGAAGCCCACTGTATTTCGCAGTGGGGCAATAGCTTTCGCCCAGCTTACCGCGAACTAGGTAAATTACTCTCCAATTGGCATCCCCGACCTGTCCTGGGAGTATTTACAGCAACGGCCCCCCCAGCCATTCAAGCGGATATCTGTGATGTGCTCAAAATGAAACATCCCCAGCTTTACCAAGGCAATGTGCTGCGGGAAAATATAGCCGTGGCCATTCAACGCGTTTGGACTCCGCGTGGGAAAGAGCAATCCTTACTCAAAACATTGGTCAAACGCCCATTAAAAACATTGATCTATGCCCGTTCCCGCCACGCCTGTGAAAATCTGGCGAATCGCCTTCAAGCAAAAGGATTTTCTGCCGGTTTCTATCACGCCGGAACGTCTTTGAGACACAGACAGGCAAGTTATCTGCATTTTCGGGAGCCAGGTCCCGCTATTTTGGTTGCAACCACAGCTTTTGGTATGGGAGTGGATATTCCGGATATAGCCACAGTCATCCATTGGCAACTCCCTGAAAGTCTCGAAGCCTATGTGCAAGAAGTGGGCCGAGCCGGTCGCAACAGAGCTTTTCAGGCTCAGGCTTTGGCCTTGAACCTCTGGGCGGAAAAGAACGCACAAACTCAGCCCTGGGAGCCCGAAGTCTTGCAGAAAATCTGGAAACTGTTGGGGCAGGGGCGCTCCTTATTGGAGATCCAAGATCATTTAGACCTGGGCCCCAATCTTTTGCAGACAATCTTACTGGCCTGGTTAGAAAAAGAGGCCATTCAACCCTTGCCTGGACAGCACTATCAGGTCTCGTGCCCCAATTTAACCCCAATCTTGTTAAAACATGTCTTAGAAAAACAAAAAATACTGAGTAAGCGCCTTAAAATCCAAAAGCAGGAATTGAAAACATATCTCAGCAGCACCCAATGTCGGAGGCAGCGTTTAGAGCTCTATTTTTCAGCCCCCCTTCAGCCGCCCTGTGGGCATTGTGACCGCTGCCAAAAACAAACTTGAAAAGAAGCGCTCCGGAAAGCTAGACCGAAACCGCGATGCTGATTATACTGAACCATGCTTTTGTGGTTTGTCATTCTCTATCTTATCTTATCGGTAGGCATTGGTCTGTGGGCTGCGCTGAAAGTCAAAAACAGCCGTGATTTTGCAGTGGCCGGTCGCCACCTCTCTTTCCCAATTGTCACAGCCACCGTTTTTGCCACTTGGTTTGGCGCAGAAACCGTTTTGGGTCTTTCGGCGACCTTTTTAAAAGATGGCTTAAAAGCCACTGCATCAGACCCCTTTGGGGCGAGTATGTGCCTGATCTTGGCGGGCTTGTTTTTTGCGCGCCCACTCTATCGCCTAAATATGCTCACAATTGGGGATTTTTTCAGAATCCGCTACAACCGCGTGATCGAAATTCTCTGTACAGTCTGTATTGTGATCTCATATTTGGGCTGGGTCTCCGCCCAAATCCGGGCCCTGGGGCTGGTCTTTTTTATCATCAGCAATGGCCAAATCAGTGAACACACAGGCATGATTGTGGGAACTTTAATTGTGCTGACGTATACCGCCTTTGGGGGCATGCTTTCGGTCGCCATTTTGGACTTTGTCCAGATGGTTGTGATCATGGCGGGTTTATTGGGCATTGCTTGGTTTGTGAGCTCTCTGCCTGAAGTGGGAGGTATTGGTAATGTCATCACCCATGCCCATGCACAGGGCAAGTTTGAATTTTGGCCCAAGCAAAACGCCCAATGGCTGCCGTTTATTGCCGCCTGGCTCACCATGATGCTCGGCTCGATTCCGCAACAGGATGTCTTTCAGCGCATGACCTCCGCCAAAGACGAAAAGACAGCAGTGAATAGCACCGTACTCGGTGGCGGTCTTTATTTTCTCTTTGCCTTTGTGCCCATGATGCTGGCCTACTCGGCCTTGCTGGTGGCGCCTCAAAAATTCCAGGCTTTGGTGGCCAGCGATGCCCACAAGGTTTTGCCGACACTCATATTAGAACACACCCCTCTCTTGGCTCAGGTCTTCTTTTTTGGCGCTTTGCTCTCTGCAATCATGAGTACATCTTCAGCCACATTGTTGGCTCCTTCGATTACTTTTTCCGAAAATATTCTCAAAGGATTTTTCCCAAAACTCACCGATCAGGCCTTTTTACGCATGATTCGCATCACATTGGTGATCTTTGCAATCTGTGTTTTATTCTACGCCCTGCAATCCAATGCCTCAATTCATCAAATGGTCGAAAATGCCTATAAAATCACCTTGGTAGCGGCTTTTGTCCCCTTGGCAGCTGGCCTATTTTGGAAAAAAGCCAGCACCCAAGGCGCACTCTGGGCCATGTTGGGCGGATTGTCTGTCTGGATTGCCATGGAAACGCTCACCACAGCCTCTTTTCGCGAAGCCTGGCCACCCCAGCTTTGGGGCCTGAGCACAGCAATTCTAGGTATGGGACTCGGCTCGATCATGCCACAGTGGTACAAAGCACCTCCACTTACACCTGAGCAGGCTGAAGAACTGGCAATGCCGGAAGCAACCCCAAACTAAGCCAAACTAATCCAAGCCAATTCAGTGTCCCGAGGTCAACTTAAGTCCCATGATCGAAAAAATCAGCAGGCCAATAAAGACCAAACGCGCCACACTGACCGACTCCTGCAAAAAGAAAATACCCACCAAAGCAGCACCGGTGGCCCCAATCCCCACCCAAACCGCATAAGCCGTACCCAAAGGCAGGGTCTCCAGGGCTTTGTTTAAAAGCAGAATACTGGCAATCATTGCCAAAAGCGTGATACAGCTGGGAATAAGCCGGGTAAAACCAGCGGTATATTTAAGGCCCACCGCCCAGACCACTTCTAAAAGGCCAGCCAAAAACAAAAATAACCAAGACATAGCGCTTGCTCCTTAAAAAGTAAAAAGCGCGTCGTCTTGTCCTAACCGGGTACGGCGCATCTCGTCCGGAAACTCAGGTGTTCGAGAACCCGAATATGGCTGAGATCATAGCAAAAAAGCCCTGTTGAACAACAGGGCTTTGGCGCTAAAAAGTGAAGTTTAGCTGTAGATCACGGTGGTTAAATATTCCTCGGCGTTGGGGCGGAAGGTATTGTCCATCATGTCTTTGTAATAGTGATAGAACTTCTCGTGTTCATGCTCAGGGAAATCGCTGTGTTCAATAAAGACCTCCAGCAACTCATCAAAATGCTGATCGTAAAATTCAATCATGCGCTCGTTGAGATCGCTGAAATTTTCTTCACAGAACGCATTGAAGGCATCAATGCTGAAATAATCCCGCGCTTTGGTCATACAATAATCGTATTTTTCCTGCTGGGATTTATTCGGATCGTTGAGTACACCCAGGTAATCTTCTTGCTCGAGGTCCAAACGCATGTCTTTTTGGGTCACAGCACAGAAAGAGAACCATTTGAGCAAGGCACAGATCAGCCAGGGGAAATGGACATGCAAAGAGGTGAAATTGCTGTCGGGGCAGGCATTGGCAAAATCGATCGGATAAATCACATCATCTTTGATCAGGGCCTCGAAGGAATTATAGGTCCAACGGTGGAAGGCATTGATAAAGCTGACATAATTTTCCAAACGGCCAAAAATTTCCCGATCCACTTTCAGCTTTTCAGGGCTGTAATGCTCATGCAGAGGGCTGTCAGGCTGGAAGCGCATCGGCAGAATTTGGGGTCCAATCCCCATACAGCGGATAAAGGCATCATAATCTTCAACTGCTTCCTGCAGGTGGAAAGCCCGACCTTTGGTGACTGTATCGTATTTTTCGTAAAGCTCTTGCATGTCTTTGATCTTGTAGACATCGCTGCCACCGCCACCATAGGGCTTTTTCAAGAAGAGTGGAAATTCATCGTTGAAGAATTTGGTGACAGCATCTTGGATATAATTGCCCTGCACATAAAACTGCTCTCGCAGCATTTTGTGTTTTTCCATGTATTTTTTGGAGCGATCCAGGGTACTTTTGACCTTGGCCCAATCAGTGGTTCTGCGGCTTTCGTCCCAGCCATATTGGGTATTTTCATTGATCACCTGCTGCTCATACTGCCACCACTCTTCCATTTTTTGGTCATAAGAATAGGGGCTGAATTGGGGCAGCAAAACGGTTGTGGGAACACGATCTTTGGGGTGTACAGCACGGGTGAGTAAATCGGTAGTGCTGTGTTTATCGTAAATATTAAAGGTATAGCTGTGATTGGCAAACGACAAACCGGAGTTAACCGCCGTAGCAGCCCAACATTTATAATAATCATTCCAATGAATCGTGCGATCGACAATAAAATCGGTGCTGCCCTGAAGATTGGCGCCACAAGCCACAGGCTCAGCAATCACACGATGCAGCTCAATTTTATACTCCTTGCCTTTATAACGCAGGGGGCGATCGAGAAAATCGACAAAGGTTCGCATGGCATAACGCATGCTCCAGTCCTGAGAAGCCATCAGGCTGATTTTTTTGACTTCGACCATGATTGCGTAAATCTCCTTGAGTCATGATGGGTTTGTTGAGAACAGAAAAAATCGCTTCAAAGCGGATCATGATCAGGATACCCGATCTTTTGATCCTCTGGCTTGAACTGAAAAATGCTAAAATCGAGTAAACATATTGTATACCTCTGAGTGTTCACCCCAAAGGAGTCCCAGTTATGTGTGGTCGCTTTGCTCGCAAAACCCCGCTCAATGAGCTGGCCGAAATTTTTGATGCCACTTTAGAAGCCGATTTGCCCCCTGATTATAATATTGCCCCCACCACTAAAATAGCTGTTGTGCTTTGGCATGCACGCTTACACAAGCGTGCTCTGGTACCTGTTCATTGGGGACTTGTCCCATCTTGGAGCAAAGACAGCAGTGGGGCAGCCAAACTGATCAACGCCAGAGCTGAAACTTTGGCCGAGAAACCCAGTTTTCGCGAAGCCTTTAAAGCGAGACGCTGTCTGATTCCTGCTGATGGATTTTATGAATGGCAAGCAGGCAACGAGAAACAAAAACAGCCCGTATTTATCCATTTAAAATCCCAACAGCCGATGGCCTTTGCGGCTATTTATGAACATTGGAAAAAGCCAGAAGGGGGCTGGCTCTCCACCTGTGCCGTGATCACAACCGAAGCAAATACAAAACTACAAGCCGTACATCATCGCATGCCTGTCATTTTAAACCCTGAGCAGCAGTCTCTCTGGCTGGATCCGCAGACCCAAAATCTGAACGTTTTACAAAATCTACTTTCAGCCCTACCGGATGAAGCTGTGGATTTTTACCCAGTTTCACCCCAAGTAAACGCAGTACGTTTTAACAGTCCTGCCTGTCTGGATGCGATTTAGGGCAGAACCCGATTTAAGTCGGCCAGGATTTCCTTGCGCATTGTCCTGCTCAAGACCTCACTTCCTTTGTAAAATAGAGGCAAGAAGCTTTTAATCAGGAATAAACCCAAATGTCATCGCCAATATCCGCATCCACGCCCTCCCCAAAACCCGCCGTCTTTCTTGACCGCGACGGAACCATCAACCAAGAGGTGGGTTATATCCGCGATCTGGACAATTTGGCCTTGATTCCAGGCGCAGCGGAAGCCATACGTCAGCTCAATCAAATGGGCATTCCTGTGATTGTGGTGACCAACCAATCAGGCGTTGCACGGGGCTATTATCCTGAAAGTTGGATGGAGCAATTACATGGCCGTTTGAAAATGCTATTGGCAGCAGAAGAGGCCCAATTGGATGGCGTTTATTATTGCCCCCATTTGCCTGATGGCGAAGTGCCCGAATACAGCTTTGACTGCGACTGCCGCAAACCTGAACCCGGCATGTTGGAGCAAGCGGCAAAAGATCTCAATCTGGATCTGAGCCGTTCGTTTATGATCGGAGACAAAGCCACAGATATTGATGTCGGTCTGCGGGTGGGCTGCAAAACCATTCTGCTGCGTTCAGGCTATGGCGAACAGGTTTTAAAAGGGGAATACCAACATATCCCCCAAAGTGATTACGTTTCCGATAGCTTAATACAGAGCTATGAGGAAATTTTAAAGCCCTATTTCAGTGCCCTGCTTAATTAAAAATTAATCAAATTCAAACAGATAAACGCTTATGCTTCGTAGGAATGCAAAATCTTCCCGCTAAGATGAGATGGGTTACTTATTAGAAATGGGGAAAATCCGGCGTGTTCAAAGAAATAGACGCCCAAAATCTGGATGAGATTTTGGAGCAGATGGTTGTGTGGAAAAACACCTTCTCACACAGCCCAGAATACCAAGCAATGACAGAGTTCGAACAAGACGAGTCTGCGGCCGTTATTCTGGGCCTGGGTGAATATATGTATCGTTTCCAAGGGCTTCGTCCAGATGAATGGGAGAGCGAAGCACTTGAGAGCTGTTGTTTAGAAGATTTCCCAACTTGGATGGTAGCAGAACCGATCTTTTTTGAATCGATGTCTGGTGTTTTGGCCGCATTTTTTGACTATTTAAAACGAGAAAAACACCTGCCCCAGGCTGAAAAGCTCAAACAAACGGTTTTAAATTGTACAGAACAAATGATAAGTCGTTCCCAAGATCCGGCTCAGTGGAGCCAGGAAAAGTTTTTTGTACTTGCTGCGGCTTTAGAGGGACACGATTTGGATAATCCTGAACAGATGAACAACTTTGTCCAATCCTACGAAGAGCAATTTCAAGTGTTCAGCCATCTTTAAATTTCCGTCTGCTGCCCCTTCCCCAAAATAAGCAACAAAAAACCGGAGGAAAGTTCCTCCGGCAGCGTCATGCTGAAAGCCTGATGGCAACGGTTGTCTAGAACCAGATGCCTGTGTTGGCGAGTAGTTCAAAGCGGTTGCTGGATGCATTGCCGTTGGCATCCATAAACAGCTTATTATTGGTGGGATCCATAAAAAGTTGACGGCCTTCCAAGCGCACATAAGACTGCTTGGTCGTCCAGGCCCAAAGTGGCACCAAAACCCTGAAGTTTGTCAGTGGTGACTACGCCATTGGGATCCTGAATCATTTCACCGCGGACAGTCACACCAAAATGCTCCAAGAAATCATAACGAGCAGTTAATTGACCGCCATAATACAATCCCAGATTGCTCTGGTTGGCAACATCCATCTGGGCCCGAATTCCCAAGGTATCGAGAATCATGTAATTGACGTTGAAATTATTGTAAAAGCGAATAAATGCGGCATCACCGGTATTGCTCTCATCGCCGACCAAACCACTCCAAGACACACCCAGATTGCTGAGGGGATTGTAGCCGATTAACCAACCCACACTTTTGTTGATATTGTTGTCGACGATATTGCCATAACCATTGAGCACATGCAATTGTGCAGTCAACATACTGCCCCAGTTATAACTGGCACGAATACCGGATTGATAAAAGGGCTCATACATGGTCACAAGCGCCAAATTGCTCAACCAATTGTAGCGGGGCAAAAGCGCCTCGTTACCGATGTGGGTTAGAAAAATTCCACCATCGACCCAGAGATTATTGCCTTCGCCGCCCAAATTGCCAGCGGCTTTAAAACCCAAATTGGCTTCTTGAACCGCACTAAAAGCGGCAGGGGTCCAAGCCTGTTGGGCAATTGTTCCAAATTGAAAAGTGGCACGGCCCCGGTACCAGTCCTGCTCCATACTGGCAGTCACTTGGGCGGTATTTAAATTGAATTCATTGCGGCGCCAACCGATAGAGTTAAGCGAAGAATCCAGTTTGCGTACCAAGGTTTCTTTGGCATCAGCGCCCGTTCCTTCGGTGACTTTCATATGAGAATCGGTATCGGTGCGGAAGTAGGCATCCAAATAGACTTCAAGTTTAAGCGGAGAAGCGGCGGGTGCGGCTGTTGCGGTAGCTTCTTCTTGAGCCCAGGCGGGAGAGCTTAATAAGCCGCATAAAACCGTTGCAGCCAATAAAGCACTCCGTTTTTTGGTCAATTGAGAGATGTTCATTCAGGTGTATTCCCCTTCACTATAATTATGAAAATTTCAGTCGTGGGCAGTTACGTTTTACACAACCCACTGAGTATATGTATGCGCTCTGTAATATTGGTATCTACACTTCATCATCTTGAATAACAGAATCCAAAAATGGGCATTATTGAGCAAGATTTGATAGATAGTAATTACTATTAAATCAGGCGTTTTCAGCGTCAATAAAGCACTTGAACCATTTTTTAAAAGCAATTGCTCTCAATAGTATAGACCGGTTCAATCCATTCCTGTCAATCCCCCCAAGCAAAGATCAAATCAAGCCTCCGATCTCTCTTAATCCGTCCAAATCATATATTTATCAAGGTTTTGCGCTTATATCAAACATGTTCTAAAAAATGAATGGCAATAAAAAATTAACAAAAAAAATACATAATTTTTCTTTGGGTCGACGGATTTTAGGAAAAACGAGTGAGGGCAAGGCTTTCGTACCAAAATCAATTTAGTAGTAAATACTAGCATGGGCTTGCCAAACCAAACAGTAAACACTATTATGTTAGGATTGCGCTTGTCCTGTAAAGAACAAGAAAAACTCTTGTGCGCATTTAAAGTTGGTCCGAAGGGACCTGAGGAGGAAGAAATTCGTGTCATTGCTTCGCATAAATATTTCTGCCAAGATGGCCCTGGTCGGGGCTGCTCTCTTGTTTCCGATTGTGACCCTCTTGTTTTTGTTGGTCAGTGAAAAAAATATCGCGATTGATTTTGGTACCAAAGAGTATTATGGGGACCAATACCTTGTTCCTCTCAGCAAAATGCTGGAATCGATGCCAGAACACAAAGTTTTAGACAATCGCCGCAAAGGTCTTAAAATCCCAGCCAGCTTAGACGCTACCCAAGCAGCCATTAATCAGGCCATGGGAGAACTGGAATCTGTGGATGCCAAATATGGCAAAGACAAAGGATTTTTGGAATCCACCAAACGGATTTCTGATTTAAAAACCCGTTGGAACACCTTGCAACAAGCAAGTGGAAGTATGGGTCTTGCTCAAAGCATTAAAGCCCATGATGATCTGATTGCTGACCTGCGCAGCGTAATTACCTATATTGGCGACTATTCAAACCTGATTCTCGACCCCGATTTGGATAGCTATTATCTGATGGATGTGACCCTGCTGAAAGTACCCAGCATGGTTGATAATATGTATAAATTTCAGGTTTTGGCAGAAGATATTCTGCACAGAAAATCTGTTACGAACCAAGAAAAAACCGATTTGACCGTACTCTCTGGTTTGATTGCAACCGACTTGGCCGCTATTCGCTCAGATCACAATGTCACTTATAAAAACACCGCAGATACGACTTTAAAAGGTGATATCGAAGCCAATGTTGTGGCTGGCCAAAACGCGGTTACAGCCATGTTGGCATACATCGACCGGAATATTTTAAAATCAGGCTCTGTCAACGGCGCTGTCGCTCCCTTTGGGGCAATCAGCAAAACGGCTGTCGAAAAGACCATGGCCATGTATGACACCTCAATCAAAGGTGAAGATCGACTGCTCTTGGCCCGTATCGGTAAATTTAAAGCCAATCGTACGTTCACAATTACCTGGGTCAGCCTTTTGACTCTCTTAATTCTGCTGGCGGGGGGATATATTATTTATCAAATCGTTAAAGGGATTAGTAGCTTAAACAGAGCAGCGCTGGAAGTGACAGAAGGCAACCTTGGCGCAGAGGTCAACATCACCTCTCAAGATGAATTGGGTACGCTCAGTACCTCTTTCAACAATATGGTCAGCAATATTCGTCAATTCACGATTCAAGCTGAAGAAGATAAACTGGCTCTAGAAAAGCTGGTAGAAGAGATATCCGAAGAAGTCAGTAATATTAAATCTGACGGCGAAATTGTAACTGATAACGCCAAGATCGTATCAGAAATGGCAACAACCTCCGCCGAGTTCTCGGGTGATGGGGAACGGGCTGTTAGCGATTCGATTGAAGGGGTTGAACGTATCAAACGCCAAATCGAAGACGTGGCAGAAAAAATTCTCGAACTCAGTTCGCAGACACAGGCCATCGGCAATATTATTTCCACCGTGGATGATATCGCCAAACAGTCTAAATTTTTGGCCTTCAACGCCTCAATTGAAGCCTCCAAAGTTGGCGAGTACGGCAAAGGTTTTGCGATCGTTGCAAACGAAATTAAAAACCTGTCCGAAGAATCCAAAGAGGCCACTAAAAAAATCTCTGAAATTCTGAATGAAATTCAAGGATTGACAAATACCTCGGTTATGCTGGCTGAAGACGCAACAAAATTGGCAGATGCCGGTTATCAGCTGTCTTCAACCGCCGGTGAAACGATTAACAAGCTCACTCTTTCGATTCAGAACTCCTCTGAAGCAGCCTTCCAGATCACCTCGTCGGCACTTGAGCAACAAATGCGCTTAGAAGCCCTTGTAGGAACCCTGCAAGCCGCTGTTGCATCACGGTAAGACTAGCCATGCAGACCGAAGAGAAAGATGATTTACGGAAAGCGTTTCAACCCGAAGGTTATACGTATGTCAGCTCGGCACGCGCTCTGCTGGAAGAGATCAAAGATCTTCCAGCAGAGAACAGCGGGGATTGGCTTACCCAAATTGGCACATTGTTTGAGCAAACCTACGAGCTTAAACAAAGCGCGAATTTGGCGGGTCTACTGGACGTCTCAAATCTGGCCTATCAGCTAGAAGGTGAGCTCAAACGTATCCAGGAAAATCCCACTGAGACTTTTGCTGACGTGCAAGAAATGCTGCTCTCTTTTGTGGACAGCATTGAAACCTTTTTGAATTTCTATTTCCGGAATACATCTAACTCTGCAACCATTGATCAACTCCTTAAATCTGAAGAGGGTTTTCAAATGACCCCCCAGATCAAGGAGTTGTATTTGGTCGAAACCCGTGAGCATATCACGGATATCAGCACCATTTTGCTGAATATGGAAGCCCGCAAAGTTGAGCCCTCAAAAGGTTTGGAAGAAGTCTACCGCTTGATTCACTCAATCAAAGGGGATTCCAACGCCTTGGGTTTTTCAGAGATGGGAGAATACACCCATACCCTGGAAACATATTTAAGCAGCCTACAGGCTGTTGAAAAGCTTGAAAATGCTCACCTGGAGCAGCTCTTTGGCAATATTGAGGAGATTTCGCAATTACTTGAAAAAATCGAATCAGGTCAGGACAGCAAATCCTTGGCGAGCAGCGAAAGATCAGACCGAGAGGAAAGCGTCACATCCACCGATTCAGAAGAGAGTGATGAAGAAGCTGATACGGAATCAGAGTCACTCTCAGGCATCGAAGAATATCATTTTTCGCCAGAGGTCAAGGCCCTTTACCAGAGTGAAGCATCCGATGCACTTTCTTCCTTGTCTGAAGGTATCCAGCATCTGATGGAAATCCCCAATAGCGAAAGAGCGGCCCATTTGGCCAATATGCTCAGCGTTGCGCAAACCTTGGAGTCAAAGTCACGAGCGCTGGGGGTTTCTCCGATTGCCCTGGCGGCAAAAAGTTTCTTGAAAACCCTACAAAAACAGCTCAAAACCCCTGACAAAATCAGTGCACGCACCCAGCAACGTCTCAAAACCCAGTGGCAAGAATTGGCGGATTTGGTACAGAAATTTGCAGCAAAACCCGCCCAAGAAATCGCAACAGAAATGCCTGCGAGCACAGCGACTGGCAGCGAAGAGACCGAACAAACATCCCCGAGGGCAGAGAGCCTGGCCGAAACCCAATTCACCTCTGAAATTGATGATTCAGAGCCCCCTGATGACATGGAAATCCCCGAAGAAGTCAAAGATATTTTTCTTGAAGAGTCATTTGAACTGCTCGAATTGGTCACACAAACCCTTTTGGCCCTCAAAGAAGACTCAATGGAATTGAAGTTTGGCCTACAGGAAATGTACCGAGCCATGCACACCCTCAAAGGCAACTCCAATGCACTGGGTGTTGGCTGGATAGGAGATGCTGCTGGTGTAATGGAAAGTATGCTCAGAGATTTGCGAGACAAACCTGAGCGATTTCAAGCAAGCCATATTGAACAACTTGGTTTTGATCTGAGCAAAGTCAGAGCGCGGGTCAACCGCTTATTGCCAGAGGGTGCAATGCCAGCAAAATTAACCATTGAGGCTGCACCAACTCAACCGGCATATCAAGCCCCACCCCCTTCGCTCTCGGCCCAAGAGATTTCAATTTCCGCCTATTTGCCCCAAGCAGATGCCGAAATTCCAGAAGAAGTCAGAGATATTTATCTAACAGAAGCCATAGAGTTGATCGACACGGTCAGTCAAACACTTTTGGATCTCGAACAAGAAAAAATTGACTTGGTTCATGCGATCGAAGAAATTTACAGAGCCGTTCATACCCTCAAAGGCAACTCCAATGCACTGGGTGTCGGTTGGATTGGCCAAGCAGCCCATGATATGGAAACATTCATGAGTGAGTTGCGCGATCACCCCGAACGCTTCGACAACGAACATATGGAGCGGTTGTTTAAATATCTGGAAATTGTGCGTGAATTGGTTGATCAGCTGGTTAAAGCGGGTCAAAGCAGCCCGGAACAGGGTTCAGATTTAGATAATCTCAAACACACGACCTTAGATACCCCCAACCTGATTCGGCGAACCCTAGACACCAGTCCCAGCCGCATCACCTTAACCAAAACCCCTCAACAGGTCATGGATGCGGTTCAGCGTCAAAAATCACTGTTTGACGAGTTTGAGAAAAAGCTATCCACGGGTTCAGGTTCACAAAAACTCGATCTCAAAACCACCCATGAGACCAAAAAAGAAAAATTGATGCCGGCTCAAACAGCCAGCAGTGGCCCCCAAGATGAAACCATTCGCGTGGGCATCGCCAAAATTGACAAATTGATCAATCTGGCGGATGAACTCTTGATCAACAAAATTGCCTACGAACAGCGCTTATCGGATATCCGCACGCTTTTGGGTATGGTCGAGGGCTCTCGCCAGGAAATGAAACGCCGCCAAGAGCATTTTCGCCCTGAAGATGCCATCGAGACCTTTGGGCGCGTCCAAGAAATGCTCTTCCGGCTGGAAGACCAAATCAATGGCGTGGTTAAAAACTTTAAAAACAACAATGGCAGTTTCAACCTTCTGGTAGACGAAATTCAATACAATTCCCGCACCACACGCATGTTGCCCGCCAGCAATCTGGTCAGCCCACTGCGGCTGGTGGTCCGCAATACCAGCGCCAAATTAAGTAAAAAAGTACATTTACAGGTGGTTGGGGAAGAAATTGAGTTGGATCGCCTCTTGATCGAGAAACTCAAAGACCCCTTGGCCCACATTTTGCGCAATGCGCTCGATCATGGCATTGAAGTCCCCGAAGATCGGGTTAAAGCAGGCAAACAGGCTGAAGCGATGTTATCGATCGCGATTTCTCTCTCAGGCAACAATATTGTTTTCCAGATCCATGATGACGGCCGTGGGATAGACTTCAACCGGGTCAGAGAAAAAGCCGTGCGTGTGGGCCTCGCAACCCATGATCAGGCAGCCTCTTTAACCGAACATGAATTGAGCCAATTGCTCTTTACACCCGGTTTTTCAACCGCGGATCAGATCACGGATGTATCTGGACGTGGGGTGGGTCTCGATGTTGTTAAAAACACAATTGAGTCTTTAAATGGCACTGTGGTTGTGGTCTCAGAATTACAGCGGGGCACTATTTTTACCCTCTCTCTGCCCGTGACCCTCACAACTTTTGATGCCTTTGTGGTCAGAATTGCAGGTCAGACCTTTGCCTTACCACGTTCTGCAGTGCTTTCAACGGTGACAGTAAAACCCGGTGATCTGGCAGATAATGGGGTGAGCAAAGCGATTTATTTTGATGATGCGCCGATTAAATTGGTCAGCCTTAAAAATATGCTCCGATTGCCAGGCTCAGAACCCGAAGATGAAGAATTTTCGGCCCTGGTTGTGGAGTCAAACCGCTTGCGTTTTGCCCTGGTGGTCGATGAAGTGCTGGAGTCCCAGCAAATGGTTATGAAAAACCTGGGCAGCCAATTGCAAAAAGTCTCTTACGTATCTGGTGCGACCCTCATGGGCAGCGGTGAACCCGTTGTGATTCTCAATATTGCAGAAATTGTTAGCCAACTCTCCTCGGTCAGAGTCGAGAGACTGAGCGTGATGGTCGAAAGTGAAGATGAAGGAACTGCGAAGAAGAAAAACCGCAAAACACGGGTTTTGGTTGTAGACGACTCCGTGACCACGCGAACTTTAGAAAAAAATATCCTTGAAGCAGCTGGCTTTGAGGTTTTTATTGGTAAAAATGGTCTAGAGGGCAAACAACAGATGTTGAATCTGATGCCCGATTTGGATTTGGTCATTACCGATGTGGAAATGCCCAAAATGAACGGTTATCAATTTGCTTCCTGGATCAAAAAAGAATCTGATTATCGGCAAATCCCGGTGATTATGGTGACATCTTTGGCCACCGATGAATTTAAGGCCAAAGGCTATGAGTCAGGAATCGATGCCTATATTGTTAAAGGTGAATTCAATCAAAAAGTGTTGCTCGAAACGATTGCGCGCTTATTAGATTCAGCGGCTTAAAGAAAAATGAAAAGGGCTTAATACCATGACAAAAGTGCTTATTGCTGAGGATTCTACCATTATTCAGAAATTATTGGCCGGATTACTCTCAAAAGATGCTTCAATTGAAGTTGTTGGTATGGCCAATGATGGTCAAGACGCGGTAAAAAAAACCCACGATTTGAAGCCAGACATTATTTTGATGGATTATCGCATGCCCAAGCAAAATGCCCCAGAAGCCATTAAACAAATCATGAGCACTCAACCCACCCCCATCCTGGTTATCACATCAGCAGAACCCCCCGAAGAAAAGAAAAACGAAGTCATGAAACTGGGAGCCGTTGGTTTTATGGAAAAGCCTAAAAATATGGATTATAATACCCTCGCGATTAAATTGGTGACCAACGTCAAAACCCTGAGCCGTTTAAAACCAGCTAAACGCACCTATTAGGAGAATTATTGTGCTTTTTGTTCTCTGCAAAACCCAAAACAACCACTTTGCGGTGGATGCTGAACATATTGTTGAAATTATCCGCATGGTGCAAATTACGCGTTTGCCATCAGAGTCAGGCCGACTTGACGGCTTGTTAAATTACCGCGGCGACATGATCCCAGTAATGGATAGCAACCGTTTTCTACAAATAGAACAAGCCCCTTACGGTGCTGAAAGCGCCATTTTGGTTTTGCGTTATGCCAATCAAAGTTTTGCCATTGTTTTAAATGAAGTCATCAATGTCATGGAAATGCCCCCAGAAGCCTTGGCCAATTATGAAGTAATGGACAATGATTATTTTAATTCCGCCTTACAAATTGAAGGTAAGATTCAACCCGTCTTAAATATCAAACGCATGATTCAGGATATCCGGTCTTCTTTACAAAATGTCTAAGTCCGATATACAAAAACGGTGTAGTTTAACAAGTTTAAATGTAGTTACAGGAGAAGAAAATGCCTGAAATTGTATTGAATTTCATGGCCCAAGAGCAAGAAATGCTGCTTCGACGGACCGAAGAATTGGCCCGCAAAGCAAATGCAGACAATTCCCAACACAAGGGCGAGAAAGCGGATTTTTTACTTTTTTCGATCAATCACGTGCGTTATGCCTTAGAAAAACAATATGTACATGAATTGCATTTGGCTGTAAAACCTGTTTTTGTGCCCTGTGTCCCCGATTTTATTAAAGGCATTGTCAATGTGCGCGGGGATATTCTTTCCGTAATGGATTTGGCGGCCTTTATTGGCAACCCCGAACTCCAGCAACAAGATGATTACCAGATGTTCCGAATTACCCAAGGCCGAATGGATTTTGGCGTTTTGGTCGAAGGCATTGAAGATATTTGCGAATTACACCGTGAAGATATCCATGCCTTTGAGGTCTCAGAAAATGCCCGCATCAACCGCTTTTTAATTGGAATGACCCATGATATGGTTCACGTGCTGGATGGGGAAGCACTGCTCAGTGATGATACGTTGATCGTCCGCTAATATAGACAGTCAAAGCCCAGGATTCGAGCAGACAATACTATGATAGAAAATAAAGCGCGCATCCTGATCGTGGACAATTCCCGGCTGATTCGCATGATCCTGGTACAACACCTCTTGGCCCAGGGTTATGAGGTTGTCAGCGTCGAAACCGTTTTAGAAGCGGTAGATCTGATTCGCCAACAAAATTTTAATTTGGTTTTGGCCGAAGTTAATTTACCAGGTATCAGTGGCCTGGATTTTTTACTTTGGCTTAAAAAAAACAAACCCCTCTTACATGTGATCATGATGGCTGCCTCGATGCGCGAAGAAGTGCGCGCTTTTGTTTTAAAATATGAGGCGCTGTATTATATCAAGGCCAATAATTACGATACATTACTACAGACCATTCGCTTAAAGATCAACAAACGCGGCTTTGATATTCAAATCAAAGACATTATTTTGTTTGACTTGGCCCAATTATTCATTCTTTCAGGGCGTCCCCGTTTGGTGAGTATCTCGGAACCACTCAGCGATCAAGATGGCATTATTTATTTTAATCAGGGCAAAGTGGTCCATGCCGAAATTGGTGAGCACGAAGGCGAAGATGCCCTCTTACGCATCATGCGCATGCCCAAAGGTACCTTTAAAGAAATTCTGCCCTGGTCTCCCCCCGAAAAAGAAACCATCTTTATGCCTTTTGACATGCTCATCATGGGTATTGCCACTGTCATTGATGAGCAAGATCGCGACAAAGGGGTCAGTAATTCCCTCAATTTAGAGAGCGCGTCCACAGCCGAAGGCCTGCCCATGATTCTGATCGTGGATGATGATAACCTCACCCGCCAAATGATGGTCGACTATTTTGCCATGCAGGGCTTTCGTGTCAAAGGCTTGGCCTCAGCCCAAGAAGGAATTGACTGGCTGAGTGAAAACCGCTGTGATCTGGTACTGGCCGATGTGTATATGGCAGACATGACCGGACTGGAATTTTTGAGCTGGATTCATGACAAAGGCCTCAATGCCAAAGTTATTTTAATGACCAGTATGGTCTCAGAACAAATTGTCAAATTTGCCAGTGAACACAGTGCCGTGAAGGTGTTCAGCAAACCGATCATTCTCGGCGAGTTAGAGGCCTTTATCCGCTATCTTTTCTCACAACGCTATTTTGCAGGCAAAGTGCGCAATACCAATTTGCTCGATTTTTTGCAGGTGGTTTCATTTGGCAAGGCCAATAAAGTTTTTCAGGTACTGGACTTGGCTCTGAATACCAAAGGATTGCTGTATATGCGTGAGGGAAGTGTGATTCACGTTGAATACGGCAAACACAAAGGAGAAGAAGCCTTTGTCGAAATTGTCAAAATTCAACGGGGCTTTTTAAAAGAGGTCTTTTATACGCCCCCCAAAGAACAAAGCATTGAAATGCCTTTGACCCGCCTAATTATGAGGACCATGGGTGTGCTTGATGGTTCAAGTTCATTGGAGCAAAACACCCAAATGTTTGTCAGCGAGTCGTTGTCATTAGAGGTCAGTGCCTCCAAAATCGAAGAGTATATAGCCAGTCAACAAAAGTTCAATGAGTTGACAATTGGCGAGCGTCTTGGCGAATTTGCAGGCATTATTGTTGGCGAAACAACACGAGATGAGGCGCTTAAATTATTCCACTATTACAAAAAAGAACCCAGCCTCACCGCCTCAGATGAAAATGCCTTGGTATTTGAAGATATTGGCCTGACCTTGCAGGTTGATACGGCTGATATCGTTGAAGAAATGGTATTTGATGAAAGCTTTAATGGCAAAACCAGCCGTGGAATCCGGATCGGGGATGATATCCACAAAGCCATTTTGCTCTATGGTAAGCCCCGCTTTGCCGACCAGACCTTTTCAGTCTGGGACAAGATTTCTTTTTTTTGCGACTCAGGCAAAATTACCTATATCAGCCTGGGAGCGATCTGACATTATGCACCAAGAAAGGAAAGCCCCATGCTGAAAAAACTTCTTTCAGGCCTGTTTAAAGCCGAGTTAGAGGCCCTCCAGAAAGAGCATCAAAGCCAAATTTCAGAGCTGCGTCAACAGACAGAAGATGCTCTCCAACTCCAGAATGTACTGCGCAGCGAAAAACAGGCCCTGGAACAGAGTCTCAGTCAAAAGGAGCAGGAAAATCAATCGGTTCAAAATAATCGGGATCAATTAGAAGCTCAATTGGCTGAATTGCAAAGGGCATCAAACCAAAGCCAAGCGCAATTAGAACCACAACTGCGGGCCCTTCAGGCTGAAAAAACGGCACTTGAGCAGGCACTGGCCCAACAAAAGAGTACAGCAGAGCTTCAAGGTCAGCAGAGCGAAGCCTTGGCAGAAGCCCAAGCTGAAATCAAACATTTAAAAGAAGAACTCACAGCCCATCAACAACAAAAGGGATTTATTCAGGGGCAGTTGCGCAAACTGGAAACCGAAAAAGAAGCGGAAATCCAGAGCCTTCAAACCCAAATCAAGGAGCTAGAACAGCGTTTAGAGACATCGGCAGCCAGTGTTTCCAACCCTTCCCAGAGCACATCAGCCCAACCGGCACGCGCCCAAAAACTGATCTTAATTGTCGATGATGCACTTACAACCCGTATTTTACAAAAAAACATGCTTGAGTCAGCCGGATTTCAGGTTATCATGGCAAAAGACGGTCTCGAAGGCCAAGCCTTATGCCAGGAGAGCCATCCAGACTTGGTCATTACAGATGTAGAAATGCCAAAGATGGATGGTTTCGAACTCACCCGCTGGATTAAACAATCCTCTTTTCGTGATGTGCCCGTCTTGATGGTCACATCCCATGCAGATCCTGAGTTTCAGCAAAAAGGCCGAGAGGCGGGTGCTGATGACTTTGTTGAAAAAACAAATTTTAACCAAAAAACCTTTGTAGAGATTGTCGGTCGCCATCTTTAATTGGCGACTGTCTTCTGGAACGGAAACACAATTATGAGCCATACACATGATGAGAATTCTTCCCTAATCGGAACCATTGTTCTCTCCAAATACAAGATCATCAAAGAGATCGGGAGAGGGGGAATGGGTTTGGTCTATCTGGCCGAAGACATTCGTTTGGGACGTCAAGTCGCACTCAAAGAATTGGTGCTCAGTCGAACCATTCAAGGTCGCGAGCGAGAAGATATTATTAGCCGTTTTCAACGCGAAGCCCGCACCACATCTACGCTCAATCACCCCAATATTGTCACGATCTTCGATGTGGGTGAAGACAGCAAACGGCATTTTATTGCCATGGAATATTTGCCAGGAAAAACCCTCAAAGATTATCTGGATGAAGGGTATAACTTTTTACTCGAAGAAATTCTGGACATTCTGATTCAAGTTGCCAGCGCCCTCGATCATGCCCACAGTAAAGGCGTGATTCACAGGGATATCAAGCCTGATAACGTGAAAGTGCTCCAAGACAGTGTCGTCAAAATTATGGATTTTGGCATTGCCGGACTGGAAAGTAAAAACAGCAATCTCACTCAAGATGGCACCATATTAGGCACCATCGCCTATATTTCACCAGAACAGCTCTATAACTCCAAAAATGTCTCTTCAAAAGCAGATATTTTCTCTTTGGGCGTGATGATGTTCGAAATTTTCACCCGTAAATTGCCCTTTGATGGCGATACGGTGGGATCGACCATCATGAAAATCATGGGAGAGAAACCTCCCAAACCGAGCAGTATCAACAACCGCATCCCCGATAAGTTGGAACAGGTCATTCTCAAATGTCTCGAAAAAGACCCCCAAAATCGCTTTGCCAAAGCCCGAGATCTGATTCAAGAATTGCTGGCCTATAAAATCAGTCTCAGCAATCGTGAATTACATGAAGTCATTTTGTCTGAAGACATTGCCAGTTCGCGCATATCTCACCAAAGCAACACCTATCTCTCCCACTTTCGCATGACCGCGATTACCACTGGCACAATCAAATTGGGCAAGTACAAACTGCTATATCTCGAAGATGACCCCATTCGTCAACGCATTTTTGGCGAAATTATTAAACAAGAGGGACTGCCTTTTGATTGGATATTGGTCGACAATATTGCAGAGGCCTTGCAGTTGCTCGATAAACATGATTTTGATTTTTTAATCTGCGACTACATGCTCAAAGATGGTTATGCCAATGCAATTTTGGACAAAGCCCAGACAATACCCACGATTGTCGTCACATCCACCTCCAGCCCACAAACCATCATCAATTTGATGAAAAAAGGTCTGGTGGACTATATTCTCAAGTCCAATGCCGTTGATGAAGTCAGAAAGATTGTCAAAGTAATCCAAGAGCGGACCGGGGATCAATTTTTGGCCCAAGTGGATTCCGAAATGGAGCCCAAGCCATTCATGAGCCAATCTCTCCCCCCACTGCAACAGCCTGTTGTTCCCCCCGTTGTTAAAAGTGCTGAAACCGATCCGCAAACCTATTTTCAATTTATCCAAATCTTGGGCAAAAGTGGCTCTTCAGTGGGTGAATTTGCCTCTCCGCGCTGGATCTTCCACAATCCCCAAGTAGAAAACCTGCTGATTGCTGACACCCAAAACAGCCGGGTTCAGATTTTGGACAAACAGGGTCGGGGTCTGCAACAAATTACCCATGAAGGCATGAAAGCGCCCTGTGCTGTCACCGCTGATATGCAAGGCAATATCTATATTTTAGATGCCTTGGATGCAAGCATTCGCTGTTTTGACCCTGAGACAAATTTTATTCAGGCCTTTGGCGGTAAAGGTGATAGCCTGGGCAAAATGGCTTCGGCTTTTGGCTTGGCCATTTTTAATCAACATCTCTATGTGACCGATCCCGATGGCCATAAAATTCACGTCTTTGATCTGCATGGCATGATTCAAGCGGTGATCTCAAACCAGTCTGGCCCCGGAGAATTCAAGAGTCCATCAGGCATCTGTGCTGGAGAGAACGGGATTTATATTCTCGATCACGGATTGTCTCAGGTGCGCATGTTAGACCAACACCACCAGCAAAAGCTCTGTTTTGGCAAACGCGGTGCTGGTAAAGGTGATTTCAGTATCCCCAAAGGTATTGCCGTAGATGAAGATGGAAATATCTATGTCACGGAAGTGCTCAGCCACCGGATTCAGGTTTTTGACACACACGGTGAATGGATTTGTTCTTTTGGCAAAAAAGGCACCCAGGGAGGGGAATTTAACAATCCTGAATGTATTTCTACCGATCAGAACGGACGTGTCTATATCTTAGATCGTGGTAATCACAGAATTCAGGTTTTTCATTTTGACAAAAGTGCGGGGCTTTAATTTTTACCATGCTCGTTCAGCAAGGCTTCCAAATCACTTTCCCGCACGGGGGGTTCTTCGGGAAAAAGTCGCACCAAAGCAACACCTTGAATCTCTTCGAGCGGCGAGACCCGCAAGCCGATAAAGCGCTTCAAACAATAAAACATCGTACCAGCAATGGTCGCAGTCCAAGCCAAACAAGTGGCCAAACCAATACATTGAACCCCAAACTGCAGCAGACGGGAGCCTGTTGGCAACATGTCGGCATGGCCAAAAATAGGCACACACAAGATCCCCAAAGCACCGCAAACACAATGCACCGAAACAGCCCCGACCGGATCATCAAGTTTTAGTTTGCGCGCAATAAACTCAAACGCCAAATTGTGAACAATCCCAGCCAAAATCCCAGTACCCAAAGCACCGAGAGGACTCACCATTTGAGCCAAAGCAGTTACTGCAACCAATCCACCCAGGGTTCCGCCAATCAATTTCTCCATCATATCGCGTTGTTTTTGAAACAAGGCCGCATGCAAATAGGCGGTCAAGGCACCTGCGGCCCCGGCCAGATTGGTATTGACGATAATCATAGCGACCTGGGAAGATTTGAACTGCAGCAAACTCCCACCATTGAACCCCCACCAGCCCAACCACAGAGCCAAAACCCCCAAACCAGCCAGGGCAACATTGGAAGGTTCAAACTTGCGCATCTGGCCGTTGCGGTCAAAACGCCCCAAACGGGGACCCACCATCCAAATCCCAATCAGAGAAACAGTTCCACCAATAATATGCACGACACTGGCACCCGCAAAATCGACATAGCCCAATTGTTTCAGCCAAGCGTGGTTGCTTTCGAAAAACAAATCTCCCCAGACCCAATGGCCAAAAACGGGAAAGATCAGCGAACTGACGACCATCGCAGCCAAAATATAGGGAATAAAAGCCGTACGTTCAGCCATCGCACCAGAAACAATGGTTGTCGCCGTACCTGCATACGCCAATTGGAAGAGGAAAAAGAGAATCCCCAAAGGCAAAGCTCCAGACATCTCCAAATGGGTAAAAGCAAAGAGATCCGACCCAGCGACCCCAGCAACGCTATGGCCAAACATCAAGCCAAAACCCACCAAATAGAAACAAATACCAGCCACACACCAATCAGCTACGTTTTTGAGGGCCACAGCGGCCACATGTTTGCTGCGGGCCAAACCGGTTTCCAAACAGAGAAAGCCTGCTTGCATCGAAAACACCAAAGCCGCAGAAATCATCAACCAAAGACGATCAGTCTCGGAAAAGGATATGCGATGTGGGTTAGCAAAAGCAGGTGAAACACAGGCCAGAAGTAGAAATACTCCTGCCATAAATAAGCAAATAAGCAGCCTATCGGAAAAAGATTTCAAAAACATATTTCTATTGTGACACAATTTAGGGCCAAACCCAAAAAAATTTACATACAAGCCGAAAACAAACAAAAAAAAGCAATTTTAGAATGAATTATTGATTATTTTAAAAACATAATAATTTCGCTTGCTAAAATATTCATTCATGGATTATTATCTTTCTTCATTGGGTATAATAAGGATTATTAATGGTTGTAAATAGCTCTTCAAAACAGCGATTTTCTAGACAAGGGTCTTTTTCAATGCTCGCCTCTTATACTGGTACACAAACAAAAGTACCGCTTTTCCGCAAAAACCCTGAATCCAGTCGCTTGGGAACCAAATTGATTGACGTCGCTCTTGAATTTTTGGTTGAACAGGGGTTAGAACGCCTCACTTTCCGTAAACTGGCTGAACAAATGCAATCCACCGAGGCCTCTGTTTATCGCTATTTTACCAATAAATACCAATTACTCAGCTATCTGGCTTACCGGGGCCTGTCTGGGATTTACGATTATCTCTCAGAGAAACGCCCGAAAACCCCTGTTGAACAACAATTGTATCTCTTGCTGAGTCTCTTGGATTCATCACCAAAACTGTATCCAGACAGTACATTCCGGCGGGTGATTCCAATGTTTATGGTTTGGAAGACCCATGAGCAGGAGACAGAAACCCAAGCAGAAATACAAACAGCCCTGGAACCCTTAATGCGTGTGCGTTCTTTAATTTCAGATATTCTGGTCAGTGTGGGAATTCCGGCCCATAAGACCCCTTTGCTGGAAAGCTTACTGCTCTTCCAAAATATGGGTTTCTCAAGTATTTTTTTGGAGTGCGTGCCATTAAGAAAACAAGAAATTCCTCTCTTTTGGGAAGAACTGCTGGTTCAACAGTCCAAAATACAGACCGCTCTTTCCGCAGTAGGGCAAATAGCGACTGAGTCAGAAGAAACAGAAGCAGAACTTCAAGATATCATGATCGAAACAATTGAAGCTGCAGTAGAGCCAGAAGTAGCAGATCTGATCCCCATAGAACCCTTGTCATCAGAACCCCATTTACCAGAAGACCCGGCTATATTCCCGCGTGAAAACATGCGGCCATTTTTGGATCAGCCCACCCCCTCTTTTCGCCCTCTCTTGCCAGAAGAAATTTCGTTTGAAGCTTTAGACAACCTTGGCATTGCCCATATTATGTTGCGCAAAGCCGGTGGGTATAATCTGCTCGAAGTAAAAGAATTTTTTAGCAGTCATGACTTAGAACAGCGGAAGAATATGCTCATTAAAGGCAAGGTCTCATTTATCTCCTACGAAGGCATTCCCTTAGAATTGAACGAAGTCTTAAGGGTCTTGGGTGTCGACCCATCCAAGCAAACGCTCTAACCAACAGGGAAAAACCATTCCTGCACAAGCAATCGGATGGCCTGAGCGAGTTTTTCTGGCGCATGACGAATATAGTTTTCTTGGCTGAGGTAGTCTCCACTGACAACTTGAAGAGCCAAGGCTTGCATGCCTGCTGGCTCAAATAAGACAGGCTGAGATTGCTCCTCTGCATATCGGGCAATCAGATTGGGGTCGGGCTTTTGGGTATTGACCAAAACATAGTCCAGCCAATCACGCTGCCCCGCATGTAAATACAGGGTTTCGATATAATCATGCACGTGATAACCCGAGGTTTCACCCAATTGACTCATAATATTGCAGATAAAAATGCGGGGCCCCGCATGGTTGACAATCGCTTCGACCACCTCTGGGAAAAGCAAATGGGGAATGACGCTGGTATATAAACTTCCAGGCCCTAAGATCACCGCATCTGCCCGTCGAATGGCCTCCAAGGCCTCTGGCAGAGGACGGGTATTTTCACCCAAGAGCTGAATCTGTTCGATCTGCCCCCCATAACAGGTGATCGCAGACTCACCCACCACAACGGTTCCATCTTGCATGCGGGCCTGTAAAGTAAGGTTATCCAAAGAGATGGGTAAGACCCGCCCGCCAATCGCCAAGACCTTGCTGGACTCTTGAATCGCACGCTGAAAATCGCCAACAACTTCAGCCATGGCCGTTAAAAAAAGATTGCCAAAGCTGTGGCCCTCTAAATCACTGCTTTCGTGCTGAAAACGGTAATTAAACAATGCGGTTAAGAGGCCTTCTTCATCGGCCAGTGCTGTCAGACAATTGCGCAAATCCCCTGGTGCAATAATTCCCATTTCACGGCGCAAACGGCCACTGCTGCCCCCATCATCCGAGACAGTGACAATGGCAGTGATATCATGGAAGACCTTTTTAAAGCCGCGCAGAAGGGTCGACAAACCGGTTCCCCCACCCAATGCCGCCAAAGACATATCTTCAGCTCGCTGCTTGCGCCCGGCTTGATAACGCGCCTGATCTTTGCTGATATCTCGGTGCTTTTCCAAGACGTAATAATTTTGCTCACGCAAAACCCGGCTAAGCTCGCGGGTAATCGCCACGGAACGGTGGCGCCCCCCCGTACAGCCAATCGCGACGGTCAAATTGCTTTTTCCCTCTTGACGGTAATGGGGAATGAGATAGGCCATAAAGTCAAAAAAGCGGCGAATAAATTCCTGAGTCACCTCTTTGCCCAGCACATATTCACGCACAGGTCTTTCGAGGCCTGTAAATGAGCGCAAATCAGGATTATAATAGGGATTGGGTAAAAAACGAACATCAAAAGTCAGATCGGCATCCATGGGAATACCATAACGATAGCCAAATGAGGTCACGGTAATCACCAGGCCTTGCTGGGACTCAGCTTGGCCCGTTAAATGTTCAGAGATGGCCTGCCTGAGTTCTGCAGCTTGCATTTGGGAGGTGTTTAGCACAATATCTGCCTGTTCACGAATATCCCTCAGGCGCTCTTTTTCCTGCTGAATGCTTTCAAGCAGACTCATGTCTTCGTGTTGCAAGGGATGGCGGCGGCGGGTCTCACTGAAACGCCGCACCAAAACTTCATCACTGGCTTCTAAAAACAGAATCCGGTAGACAAAACCGTGTTCTTTAAGCGTGTGCAAGCAACCTGAAAGCTCATCAAAAAAAGCCCCACCCCGCAAATCCATGACCACAGCAATGCGGTTGAACTGGGTGGAAATCAAGTCTACGAAGGCCCCCAAAAGAGCAGGAACCATATTGTCGGCACAGAAATAACCCAGGTCTTCAAGATGGCGTAAAACCATGGTCTTGCCTGCACCAGAAGCCCCTGTCACAACAATGAATTGAAATGTATCTTTGGAAAAAATCATGGTGTTTTTTTTGCGCGTCTTTTTGTGGTAAAATGCTTTTGTTTGAAATGAGGCCGTAAAGCCGCATGTCGAATTGCTTGTAAACAATGTATACAGTATATCAATGTACACATGTGCAAACACCCATGTATACATTGCCTGTGTATCGTGTACGCAATGCTCGGTACACAATCCGGTACACAACGCTCAACACATTGCTCGGCTCGCTCAGAATTGCACACATGCACACAGCCATGTTAATGCAGCGTAGCAGCTGGACATGTGGAAATCAACAGGAAAGGTGGACGAAAGATGAGTATTTTATTAGATGCCCTGAGACACCGTATTGAGCTCTATTTTCAGCGTCTGGGCGCAGACTACACCGAAAACGAAGGTGAATATCTCCTGACACGCGGCAGTGCTGCAGTGGTGCTTTACCTTTCTGAATTTGACAATCATGTCTTTCTCGATTTTCATGGAGCTATTGCACACAATATTCAGCTCAGCTCTGAAAGCGAACTGGCCCTTTACAAGACCCTGCTCAATTGGAACGTTGCAGATGTCTTTGGTAAATTTGCCCTGGTAGATAATCAGGTTATTCTCAAATACCGCATGCCTGCAGATGAACTGTCCTTTGACACCTTCTGTTTTGTCGTGGATTCCGTCTTGGAATATGCTGACTCACTTGATGAGATGGTCGCAACCCTTTCCAACGGTCAGCGTCATATCGACGCCCAACCAAGCGACGTTTAATCTGATCGGCTCGCCGAACAAGCCCACCAAGCGATGATTGATGGGCTGTTTTTTCATGACTTGAATCAGGCTGAGAATCTGTGCTATCAAAGAGATATGAAACAGCGCCCCAGAATCAGAATTACCCCTCCTCATCCCCCTCGGCCGCCCAATCGCTTCAGCCGCTTGAAGTTGCCAGGCTCCAAATGGACCGATCTGCAGCCCCGCAATCAAGAGAAACACTTTGTGGTGCATGATTGGACAGAGGCGCAATCTGAAGAACTTGAAATTGAGGCGGTTCAATCCCACCGCTTTTATAAAATCCACTGGAAAGCCCTCAAAAATGCCGATAAATGGCAAATGGGTTGGCACTAGACCTGAGCTTCAAGCCCCTGTAGCTTGAGCGTAAAAACCTCGTTTAATTGGTTTATGCGCGCCAAGTCGCCCTGTTCAATTGCCTGCAACATATTTTTATGGAGCAGCTGCACCTCTTGTAGCAACCTGTTTTGTTGGGCCGAAAGCAACGTTTTACTCTCACAGCGTTTTTGTAAACTCTCAATCCGTTTGCGCAAATCGCCGTTAAACTGCAGCCAAAGATGAGGCAAAGACTGCAGATCCCGCTCCAATTTGCGCAGCTCCTTTTGCCATTCTTGCAATTCTTTTTCAACCCGCATGGGATCGCGGGTATTGCCCAGTTCCATTTGCTTCAATTGCTCGTGGTGCTTTTGAAAAACAGGCGAAAGCCGAACCAATTTAAGCTGGGGATGCAATTTGCGTAGCTCAAATAACTCCTGGCTAAAATGATTTTTTTGGGCCTGTAAAGTCGCCAATTGGGTGGTGTTTTTTTGCTTGAGTTCGGTTAAATTCTTTAAGACCGTCTGGGCCTGCAGAAACAACGCCTGCCCCTTTTCCAAATCGCTTTCGAGGGATTGGAAAAAATCCAAAGCCTCCGATTGCTCCTGTGGATGCACCAGCCTTTGCACCTGCTCTTCAAACGAGTCAAAGATCTGATCATAGCGATTTTGCAATTGGCTCAACTCTTTTAAAAAGAGTTTCAATTTATCATGGGTGTCGCCTTGATAGCCGTGAAACTGCGGCATAAGACCATCGAGCCGAGCATAAACGGTTTCAATCTGATTAAAACTGGCCTGCCCCTCCAGTGAAAATTTGGCGATCAGATCTTTTTGGGCTTTTTGGCGCTGCAAAAACCGGAGCACCCAGGCCGACAGGCCCGAAAGCAGTAAAAAGCCCAAAAGCAGAAATATCGGCAAGAGATTTTGTGAGCGGGTTGAACGCGGAGACTCCAGAGGGTTTCCTGTTTCAGTATTGCTGTCGACCATTTGCTCAACAGCAGGAGACGACGCAATCGGAGCCTGTGAAGGCCGGGCAGAAGAGGGACGTTTGGGATTAAACGATTTGGAAATATCTTCCACCACCCCAGGCAATAATTCAAGATGATCCTGCTCTTGCTCCGGCGAACGAGAAGCCGAGGGAGATTTCTGAGCAGGGGTTGATTTTGCGGGCAAACTGATCTCACTTGAGGCGGCCTGTTTCAACTCTGCCTTGAGGGTTTTTCCGATGTGTACGCCAATTTTGCGCCGGTCCAGCGCCACCGCCAATAACATCGATTTTTCTGGCATTTGCCAGTGACGAAAGAGTTTTTCGGCGTAAAAAGCCAAATTGACGCCTTGGGTTTGGGGCAAAAAAACAGCCCTGACTTCAAAAGGGTAACGCTCCAAGCGGCTGGCCATGCTTTGCAAATAGACCTCTGACAGCTTTTCGGAAAGGTCTGTCAGGCGGGAGTCTGGATTGGGAGAGGGCAGCGGTGGCAAGGCCCAGGCTGAAGAGACGACGAGAAAAAACAAAACCAAGGCTGTCAAAAAAATGCCTCTGGTTAAACGATAAACGAAATGATCCATGTCCTAAATTATAGCGGATCTGGTTTAAGCAAAAAAATTTAACACAAAAAAACTTAACGGGTCACTTTGACTTATTTTTTATGTTTGTGATAAGATCAATGGTTGCAGCATTCATTTGGATTTGGAGTCGCTCGCAGCTTCTTTTTGCAGCTTACATTAACGTTTTCATAAACTTCCGGCATCCAAATCTTATAATATATGGGCTGTACTTTGTGTCTTATATTTTAAAAATGAGGAGTACGTTGACATTCAGGAATGAGAAGCAAATCAAATAGCTTAACGGTGGAAGACGAACTCATGGATGACGAATTAACCGAAGAAACCGCAGCAGTAGCAACAACCCCCGAAGACGACGACGATGTTTTTAACGACGATCTTAAAGCAGAAGACGGTGACAAGGTTGAGTCTCTCGATATCGATCTCTCTACCAAAGACCTGAATCGTGAAGATGACATCAGTTCTATCCAGGTTTATCTGAACTCCATTGGTAAAACCCCCTTGCTGACCGCCAAAGAAGAAATTGATCTGGCGAAGCGCATTGAAAAAAATGATATCCAAGCCAAAAATCACTTGATTATTGCAAATCTGCGTCTGGTGGTAAGTATCGCTAAACGTTACTGTGACTTGGGCTTGCCCTTGCTGGACTTGATTCAAGAAGGCAATACCGGTTTGATCCGGGCCGTGGAAAAATACGATTATAAAAAAGGTTATAGGTTCAGTACCTATGCCACCTGGTGGATTCGACAGGCGATTACCCGCGCAATTGCGGATAAAGGACGAAATATCCGTCTGCCCGTCCATGCCACCGAAGCGATTCAACGCTTGAAAAAAATTCGGCGCCAGTTGACGTTTGAACTGGGCCATTACCCTTCTGACGAAGAATTGGCAACCGCCGCAGGCCTGCCGCTGAGCAAAATCCGCCAACTCAAACGGGTGGTCAAACGCACGGTCTCCTTGGCCACACCCATTGGTCCCGATGATGATCGCAGCTTGGTCGATCTGATTGAAGATGAGTACAGTGTCCATCCCACCAAAACGGTGATTGACAAAATGCTCTCAGAAGATATCCAGGAATTGCTAGATACCCTCTCTCCCAGAGAGCGCGAAATTTTGACCATGCGCTACGGCATCAACGATGATCGCCCCTGTTCTTTGGCCGAAATCGGAGCCAAGATGGGCGTGACCCGCGAACGGATCCGCCAGATCGAAGCCAAAGCCCTGCGCAAACTGCATTATTATGGTCAGCGCAAGCGTCTGGATGAATATCTCCACGACGATGCCTGAACCCCGTAAGCAGCGTTTGGACCTGCTGCTGGTAAACGCGGGCCTTTTCCCCACACGGGAGAAGGCCCGCGCTGCCATTATGGCGGGTCTCGTGCGCAGTGGCAGTCAGATTTTAGACAAAGCCGGTCTCGCTCT
This sequence comes from Candidatus Blackallbacteria bacterium, assembly GCA_051715345.1. GTDB lineage: Bacteria > Cyanobacteriota > Sericytochromatia > UBA7694 > UBA7694. The sequence goes on along the minus strand of JBPXJQ010000053.1, from coordinate 201,715 downwards.
GCCCAATCTGGACAATATCCAAGTGCAACAGAACGACTGCCCCTATGTCAGCCGTGGCGGGCTCAAACTGGCAGGTGCACTCGCGCGTTTTGGCGTATCCGCAGCCGATCAGATCTGTCTGGATATCGGCGCCTCAACAGGTGGATTTACGGACTGTCTGCTGCAACAGGATGCGCTGAAAGTCTATGCTGTGGATGCTGGCCACGGCCAACTCGATTGGAAACTGCGCCAAGATCCGCGTGTGGTTTGCCGCGAGAAATGCAATGCCCGCCATCTCACCCCCCAAGATCTCTATGGAGAAGGCAACGAGCGGGCCCAGCTCGCAGTGATGGATGTGTCGTTTATTTCTCTGCTCAAAATTTTGCCTGCGCTGCAAACCCTTTTAAGCCCAGAAGGGCTTTTGCTGAGCCTGATCAAACCCCAATTTGAGGCCGCCCCCTCGCAAAACCGCAAAGGGATTGTGCACGATGAAAAGGTGCATTTTGAGGTTTTGCAGAAAATTCAGTCAGGGGCCGCAGAACAGGGCTTTTTTCTGCACCAGATTATGAGCTCGCCGGTCTTTGGAAAAGGTGGCAACCGGGAGTTTTTAGGTGTATTTTATAGGTACCCACCCGAAAACCAACTCGATGCAGAAACCCTTTGGAAAGCCATACATGAAGAAGTCACTTGAAGCAGAAGACCTGCAATTGCCGCGCTTACAACAGAAACTGGGAATTCCCGCTCATAAATTGGATTTGGCCCTGGTGCGCCAGGCACTGACCCACAAATCGGTTCAGGCCGATCGGGGCAGCGAAGAGCAAGGGCACAATGAACGCTTGGAATATCTGGGCGACGCCCTGATCAAGGCCAGTATCAGCGAATGGCTGTTTCGCTATTTCCCAGAAGCTTCCGAAGGCCAAATGAGCCAGGTGCGCAGTTATGTGGTAAGTGATACGGCTCTGTCCAAAACAGCCCTCAGCTTGGCCTTACAAGAGCATATTGTGGTGGGAAGCACCGAAAAAGCCAGTGGCAATGGCATTCGCGAGTCGATTTTGGCCAATGTTTTTGAGGCTTTGTGTGGGGCCGTATTTCTCTCACTGGGCTTTCGTTTAACAGCAGATATGATCCTGCAGGTCTTGCGCCCAGAACTGGAATTGGCCGTGCTGGGAGAAGCCGAAGAGGTGATCAATTACAAAGCCCTCTTGCAGGAATATGCCCAGGGCGAATTCAAAACCCTGCCGGAATACACGGTCTTGGCAGAAGTCGGGCCGGATCACGATCGCGTCTTTCAAATTCAGGTCGCTTTAAATGGCGAAATTTTGGGCACAGGCCAGGGCCGCAGCAAGAAAAAAGCCGAGCAAGAGAGCGCACGCCAAGCTTTGCAAAAACATGCCTTTTTGGAACAGCAAAATACCCGCATACCTGGCTTATCACCCACTGCGGCAGCTTTTTTTAAACAGGAAGTCAAGCCTGTGGGCGTATCAAACCTGATACAGATTCCGTCCGCCGAGCGCCGCGGGCTCTTGGCCCCTTCGATTTTATCCGCTAATTTTTCAAATCTGGGTCTGGCCCTGGAACAGATCGAAAAAGGCGGTGCAGATTGGGTTCATTTGGACATTATGGACGGTCATTTTGTGCCAAATTTAACCCTCGGGCCGCCAGTCATTCAATCGCTGCGCTCCCTCACCCAGATGCCTTTTGATGCCCATCTGATGATCAGCGAGCCAGAAAAATACATCGAAGACTTTGCCAAAGCAGGCTGTGAACGGATTACCGTGCATGCAGAAGCTTGCACTCACTTGGATCGCGTGATCAGCCAAATCGAAGAGGCGGGTGCCCTTCCGGGCGTGGCACTCAACCCGGCCACCCCTGTGAGCGTCTTGGAGGATATCTTGCACCGCCTGAAACTGGTGCTGATCATGTCGGTCAACCCTGGCTTTGGGGGACAGCATTTTATCCCCCGGGCTCTCAACAAAATCAAACAATTGCGCCAAATGGCCAAAGAGCGACACATGCGGGATCTGTTTATTCAGGTCGATGGGGGAATCAATCAAAGCACTTTGCCCCAGGTTCTTGATGCCGGCGCCAATGTCGTGGTGATCGGTTCTGCGATTTACAATCAGCCCGATATTCTCGCTGCCACTCAAAATTATTTGGACTTGCTCAGAATCCCTGCCGAAAAGAAATAAAGTTTACTGTTATTTCATTTTAGCTTAACCTAACCCTAAGAAAGTTAGCGGCCTCCCTCCCGATAAATAACTATCAAAGCGTTATTAAATTTACGGAGGACAGTTAAATGCAGATCACCAACCCAACCGCCCTGAAGATTCAGCAGGCATTGGCTCCGATCGAAAAAGCAGCCACCCAGGTGACTACTGCCATGTATGGCTCTCCCACTATGGCTACCGACAGCTATACCACAACAACCACAACCGCTCCCGCCCAAAAGGTGCCCCTCTATCAGTTCTTCGATGATCGTATGCGTCCCCCCAGCCCCCTGGATTATAAAATCGCCAACCGTCTCAGCTGGGTCGGCATTACCGATTCCGACAAATTCCTCAAAGCCGCAGACACCCCTTTCAAGCGCACCATGATGTCTTACCTGGCCGGTGGCCTGTTCTTAAACAAACAAGATCGTGATTATGTCAATTATCAAATCGGTGCTTGGGCCGGTCAGGCCGACCTGATGCGTGTTCCCGGCGTAGACCTGACCATGGCTCGCCTGATGCAAACCAGCGGTGCTGGAGATGTTGCCACCTTGTCCCGCTACACCGGTGGCTTTGGTCTCGACAAAGGTGCTTTTTATGCCGCCATGGCTGCCAATGCTGTGCAATACGGCTATTGGATGCCCAATTTCAGCAGCGTTTCAACCGCCATTGACCGCTCCAAGACCGTTCCGCCCCAGATTCGCTGGTATTAAAAATTTCTTTTTCCCTCTTCCGTATAACGCATCCCCGCTTCGGCGGGGTTTTTTCTTGTTCGTTTGCAAATGAAAGTCCAGCCAGATTCGAATGGCCAAAGATGGCCCTGTGCTAAAATAGGGAACAACTTCTCTGGGAGATAACAGGCATGTTGGGAAAATACGACGGCGTCAAGCGTCTGAGCAAAGATTTGATCGGAAAAGGCTTTCACTTTTCAAGTGAGGCTTTCGACGTGTTGGGAAAAGATATGGAGCTCAAATTGGAGCCCCTGGTTCGCAAAGCCGAAGAATATGCCCAGCGCGAAGGCCGCACAGAAATTTTGCCTGGCGATGTGGTCAAAAGCATCAATTTTAACGCGGGTCAGAAGTCTCCCCGAATCTTGATCGCCCACGTGACAGCAGGGGCCGGACACCAGCGGGCCGCTGAAGCCATTGCCAAGGCCTTTCAAAACCTCTATCCCACCGCCAATGTCAAATTGGTTGACACCCTGGATTATATTAACAGCGTCTATAAAAAAGTTTACAGCACCTCTTATTTGGCGCTGGTCAAACACTCTCCCCGCCTCTGGGGTTATATTTACGATCGCTATGACAAAGACGAAAAAATCGATGATAAATTTCGCCAGAGCATGGAAAACCTGCAGGCCAGCGACTTTCGCGATCTGCTTGACGACTTTTCACCTGATGCGGTGATCTGCACCCACTTCTTACCGATGGAGCTGATCTCGCGCTGGAAGAAAAAACGCAAATCTTCTCTGCCCCTGTACACGGTCGTGACTGACTTTGCACTGCATGCCTTTTGGATTGTCGAAGAGGTCAATGCCTATTTTGTCGCCAGCCAAGAAGTGGCCCGCGAATTGGAAACCCGTGGTGCGGGCGTCAAGAGCATTTACCAGACCGGTATTCCCGTCGACCCTATTTTTTCGACCTTGCCGCTGCAATCAGAAATGCGCGATAAATTGGGAATCAGCCGCGAATTGCCCACTGTCTTGTTGATGGGTGGTGGCTATGGTGTGGGCGATTTGACCAGCTTGGTGCGTTCTTTCCGCTCGGTGAGTTTGGATATGCAATTGCTGGTAGTGGCCGGCCGCAATGAACAATTGCAGGAAGAACTCAGCCAAATTGCGACATCTTTGCAAATTACATGCCGGGTTTATGGTTTTGTGAACAATGTGCATGAATTAATGCGGGCCTCGGATTTGGTCATATCGAAGCCGGGTGGTTTATCGACCTCTGAGGCCTTGGCCGCTCAATGCCCAATGATGATTATCAACCCCATTCCAGGTCAAGAACAGCGCAACAGCGATTATTTGCTTGAAAATGGCGCCGCTTGCATTTTGCACAATATTGCCGACGGCGCTTACTATGTCGAAAATCTGCTCCGGGATCAGGAGCGACTGGGATATATGACCCAACAGGCCCGCAAAACAGGCCGCAAAGATGCAGCCATGGAAATAGCCCGACGGGTGGTTGAGCTGGGCCAATTGGAGATCTGAGGGACGCTCTCAAGATGATTGACAATCTCGACAAAATCAAAGAAGTAGCTCAAAAAGACGTTTTTATTAACGAGATATCGGTCTTTGTTGATAACCTGATCGATCAAGACAAGGTTAAAGCCCTTTATCTACTTAAAAACCTTTTCTTTTCGCCTGAAATTCACCCCCGTGTGCGTTATATGCTGGCCCAGCGGATTGGTAAAATTGGTCCCTTGCAGCTCTTTCAACAATTGCTGAGCTATTTTATTTTAAATAAATTTCCCGATACCCTGTCGGTGATCGCCGCGCTGCGCAGCTTTGGCCATGCCGATGCAGTTCCCGCTTTGATTGATTATTACCCCCAAGCCAATTACCGCGAGCAATTGGAGATCATTGAAACGCTGGCCCATGTTTCGGCCCCTGAAACGATTGAATTTCTCAGCCAGATTTACAATGAACAGGTAAGCTATGCCCACCCTCCCGACAAAACAGAGCTTGATGAAATCCGCCATAAAGCCAGCTCAGCCCTGAGCAAGAAGATCATGCGCTTTGATCCGCTTTAAAGGAGAGTCTGGCTCAAAGCCTTATACGTGCTATAATACTCTGTTAAATAAAAGCTTAAGCAAGGACTCGAACCCTCACTGATGCTGGAGCAATTACAACAATCCCTGGAACCCATCCTGGAAACCCACGGCCTTTGGCTTGCCCTGGGTTTATTACTACTTGTGCTGGTTCCCACCCTGGTCTTGTTCTTTTTGCGCATTCAACAACGCCAAGGATTAAACACCCAACTCCAAGATTTGCTCGATGCCTCAGGTGTTTTGTATAGCCGTCTCTCGGCGCTCGATCACAATCTGCACCAGTATCAGACCCAAGCCGAAGGGTATACCGGAAAAACCCAAATTCAGGTCCAGCCATTGCTCACGCCACTCAGTGAGAACCTGGCTCAACTTCACAGCTGCAAAGTGCAAATCAAAGAATGGGAAGCCGGTTTGGGCGATCAAGAGGCCGAGATAGCCGAACAAGAATGGCAAGCGATCGAAGCAGAAGCCCAAACTCTGTTTGCCGGAACAGAAAAAATCGAAGGTTTCTTTAAGCGCCTGACTGAAGTTGAAGCCGCTCTGCAAAACCAGCTCAAGCAAATTCACGCCCTGCTGATCCCTTATCAAGACAGACCCGAACAAGAGAAAACCTCACAGACCTCTTTGACAAGCCTAAAAAAACGCCTCGAAGACTTCGATAGCAATGGGCCTGCTTCAGATCCTTTAATGGATCTGGAAGGGATTCGCAAATTATTGCAAGACGTGAATCACTGGGTTGAGGCTGAGAAACAAGCCAAATTAGAAGCCGAAAAAGCGATTGAAGCTGCGGAAAAAGAAGTTGCAGCAAAAGAAACCGCCGCCAAAGCAACCGACACCCAGCCGGTTCAGCCACTCCAAACCCCGATAGAAGTGGAGACAGAGCCATCTCTTGTTGTCACTCCGGCTGAAATTGTAACTCCTGAGGAAGCTCCCAAGCCCTCGGTTGCGGAATCGACGCCAGAGAAACAGACAACAGAAGAGATTCCAGAGCAGGAAAGCCCTGCTTCGCCCACAGATCTCGTCGTTGCCATTGATCAGGTTTTGGACGAAGCACTCGAAACACCCCAAACTGAAGTGGCGACTGAACCAGAGACAATTGAACCAGAGACAAAAGCCGAAGATCCAGAATCCAGCTTGGAAGCCTCGCCTGAGCCTGAGCCAGCAACCGAAACGCAACTCTCAGCCACAGATAAAACAAAAGAAGCCCAGGCAAAAATCGAAGCCCGGCTCTTGCGTGAAGAAGCATTTCTATCACAGCAGCAGGCGCGGTTTTTGCCCCATTTAGAAGAAATACAGCACGCCTTAACTGAGCGTTTTGTGACTTCACTTTGGGAAGCGAGTGAAAAACAGTTAAAACGGGCGCTCTACAAAGCTGAAGAGGCTGGGTTATTGGTTAAGTTGGCGCAGCGCTTGCACAAAGAACCTGCAGCTCCGGCTCACCGGGTCTTGCTCAATTTGCAACGTGCCGCAGATAAATGGCCCGAAATTGAAAAACTACATCAGCAACTCCAAAACCAGCACCAAGAATTGGAATTGGCAGCGGAACAAACCCTGCAAGATTGCAGGAAATTGCTCGCACTCTTGGAGTTGCCCGAATTTGATAGTAAAAAAGACAGTGAAGATTACCAAGTGGCCCAGCGCCGCTTAGGGGGAGTCATCACACAATTTGAAAGCGCTCAGGCCCTGGATTTGGCTGCCGCACAAACGGATTTGGCCTGGGTCGCGCACTGTATCCAAAGCTGGAAGGTCCCTTCCAATCCTGAAGAAGAATCAATGGTAGCTTTATAATGGCAAATCGTGAAAAATACATGCTCCTTTTCCTTGTCATCCTCTTGGGTGTCACCTCCTGGATCATCGCAACCAAACCCATTAAACAGGGCTTGGATATTCAGGGCGGTATCCACCTTGTGGTGGAAGCCAAAGATGTCAAAGAAAAAATTGTTGATAATAAAGTGGTTGAACCGGCTGTCAAAGTTGGCCCCGAAGTGATGCAAGCCGCCGTCGCCGTTGTACGCCAACGCGTCGACGGTCTGGGTGTAGCAGAGCCACTGATCCAGCTCAAAGGCGATCGGCAAATCATTGTCGAATTGCCCGGCATCAAAGATCCCCAAGACGCGGTCAAATTGATCGGTGAAACTGCCCGACTGGACTTCCGTCGCCCCGACACCAAAAATCCAGGCAAATGGCTTGAAACAGGTGTTTACGGCAAAATGCTCAAAGACGCCAGAGCCAATCTACGTGGCGCCAGTGACTGGATTATTGAATTTGAATTTAACAGCGAAGGGGCCAAAAAATTTGGCGATCTGACCACCGAATTGGTGGGCCAGCCTCTGGGTATTTTTCTGGACGACAAATTGGTCTCCGCACCCAATGTCAACTCTCCGATTACCGGTGGCTCGGGTCTGATCGAAGGTGGCTTTACAGCAGAAGATGCCAAGAAACTCGCCATTCAGCTCAAAGCGGGTCAACTGCCCGTACCCCTGAGTATGGTTGAAAACCGCACAGTGGGGCCAACCTTGGGACAGGAAGCCGTTGAAAAAAGCTTTATGGCAGGTATGGCCGGACTGATCGTGGTTGTTTTCTTTATGCTCTGGTTCTACCGCGTACCCGGAGCCATGGCCAACATCTCTTTGATCTTTTACTCAGCACTGAACATGGCTGTGTTTAAGCTCATTCCTGTGACACTGACCGTGCCTGGGATTGCAGGTTTTATTCTGAGTATCGGGATGGCGGTCGACGCCAATATCCTGATTTTTGAGCGCACCAAAGAAGAATTGCGTATGGGCAAGTCTATTTTTAATGCGGTTGAATCTGGATTCCAACGTGCCTTCAGCTCGATTTTTGACTCCAACACCACCACCTTGATCAGCTGTGCTGTCTTGTATTATTTTGGTACGGGTCTGATCCGCGGTTTTGCTGTGACACTCGCAATTGGGGTCATTATCAGTATGTTTACGGCCATTACGGTCACCCGCACGATCATGCGTGTGCTCGTCCGTTTCAAAAAAATGCGCAATCCCTTGTTGTATGGCGTTAAACCCGCACGCAAGCAGCAGGCGGGAGCCTAGGCGCATGTTCAACCCTTTCGCCAGTCCTGAAGAGCGGGTTCGCGCCCGTGTCCAGACGTGTTTGGACGAAATGGTGGATATTGATACCGTCTTGATGGAGGATGGCAATTACCGGTTGATCCGTGGTTCTGCTGTCCTCTATCTTAGTATTGCCGAGTGGGGCGCCCGCGACGTGATTGTGCGCTGCACTTCTTATGTCGTGGTGGGGGCCCATTTGGACGAAGAACTCATGTCCTTTTTGCTTGAGTCCAACGCCAAGGTGACCTTTGGGGCCTTCTCGGTCGATGAAGACCGGGATATCTTGTTTGAGTATGGTTTAATTGCCACCAACGCCAATCGCTACGAGCTGAAAGAGGCGATCAAATCGGTGGCCAAAGCGGTGGATGATTACGACAATAAAATCATCAACCGCTGGGGGGGCGAAACCAGCTATAAAGTTCTCTTTGGTGTGGATGCTGACTAAAAGCCAAAAGCTGTTTTTTTGCGCTTAACGTCTTGAATTCCGCGATCAGAGACGTTATACTTGCCTTATTAAATCTTCTTTAACAATTTTAATAAAAGAGATTTTTACGCAATAAATCCATAGACACAAGGATATTAGGTCGTTGAAAAGCGCAAAAGTACTGGTTATTGATGACGAACCTTCTATCACCAGCAGTATTAAATATGGCCTGGAAAAAGAAGGTTATATTGTAATTACGGCAGATAACGGTACCGATGGCTGTGAATTGGCCCGCACTGAAAAGCCAGACATCGTCGTTTTGGATGTCATGCTCCCCGGCTTGGATGGCTATGAAGTCTGCCGCATGATTCGCTCTGAACTGCCTGTCCCGATTATCATGCTCACAGCCAAGGGCGAAGAAATCGACAAAGTGGTAGGTCTTGAAGTCGGTGCTGATGAATATGTCACCAAACCCTTCAGTTTGCGTGAATTACAGGCCCGCATCAAAGCCCTCTTGCGCTTGGTGGCCCGCCACAAAAATACCAAAATGGTCGAGCCTGACCGCATTGAAATTGGCGAGTTATTAATCGACCTCAAACGCCACGAAGTCTTCCTTGATACCAAAAAAGTCAATTTGACCTTAAAAGAATTTGAATTGCTTAAGCTCTTGGCCTTGAATGCCAATAAGGTTTTGTCCCGCGAGTATTTGATTGAACAGGTCTGGGGCTACGACTTTACGGGTGAGGGTCGCACAGTGGATGTGCATATTCACTGGTTGCGTGAGAAAATCGAGAAAGATCCCGAAAACCCCGTTCGGATCCAAACTGTTCGCGGTGTGGGTTACCGTTTTGAACGCCGCATTGGAAAATTAGCAGACTAATCTATGTCTGATTCTAACCAGGCCCCTGTGGTCCACAAAACCTATGCACAGTTAAGTTTTTCTCTCTTTTGGCAAAGCGCTGTCCTATTGGTCATCTTAATTGCCGGAAATTTTGCCTTGGCAAAAACCAATCCCTCTTTGTTGCCCCTTTGGAGCACATTCTGGGCTCTGGCTATATTGGGTTTGGTCTTTCTCTCGGCCCAACGCTGGAGTCAGATTTTAGAGGGTCTCGGCCATTCGTTGGAAGCTCTGAGCGAGGCAGAAGAAAAACCCTTGCCCCCCATTTTTGATCAGGCCGCTTTGGGAGCCCTGAAAACCCAACTGACAAAACTAGCCGAAACCCTGCAAGCGCCACCACGTAACTCGGATAACCCAATGGTTCCCGTTGATCTCGAGAAAAATGAATTGGAATCAATCATTCACTGCATGAATGATGGCCTGATCATTTATGATCTCGATCTGAATGTTATTTTGCTCAATCCCGCACTGGCAGAAATGCTGATTCCCAGCAACCCAGTGGCAACCGGCCGGTTGATTCAAAACCCCGATGATCAACTCTTGTTTGAACGCACGGTGGATCCGACCAAGATGAAAACGATTCACAAAGCCATGACAGAAGAGCCTGCTCTGCCCCGTTGCGATGTGATTGAGCTCAAGAGTCCCGCCCAATTCCTCAAGCGCTACTCTTCTCCCCTCTACAACCGCTTTCACGAACAAATAGGTCATGTGATTATCTATCACAATATCACCCAAGAAGTGCAACTCGAAAAGATCCGCTCAGAGTTTATTACCAATGCCTCTCATGAGTTGCGTACCCCTGTGGCCTCGATCAAATTGCTCTTGGAATCCCTGATGGTGGGCGCCAAAGATGAGCCCAAAATCCGGGATGAGTTTTTGAATAGCCTGCTGCGCGAAGCAGATCGCATGCATATTCTGGTCAACGATCTGCTCGATTTGTCTCGACTCGAAAGCGCCCACGAAAAACTCCGGGTGGCTGAAATTGATCTGCCCAAAGTCGTTCATGACGCCATCCAGACCGTTACGCCCTTGGCCCAGAAAAAAGGCATTGTGATTCGTGAGAATATCGAAGCGGATCTGCGATTGATGTATGCGGATCAATTGCGCCTCTCTCAGGTTTTGGTCAATTTGGTCAATAACGCGGTGAAGTTCACCCCCAACGGTGGTGAAATTCGCGTGATCAGCCGCCGCCTGAACGAGAAAAGTGTGGAATTTAAAGTCCAGGATACGGGTATCGGTATTCCCGAAGATGATATCCCCTATATCTTTGACCGCTTTTATCGGGTCGAACAAAACCGCCAGCGCCGGCAAAACTCAGGCGGAAGTGGTTTGGGCCTGACGATTACCAAGCAGGTAGTGGAAATGCACGGCGGCAAAATTTACTGCAGCAGCAGCCCCAAAGGGACCACATTTACCTTTACCATACCTCAGAAACAGCCTTTACCCAGCGTGCAGCAGGTATAATCAGCGACGGTCAACAAGAATAGTCGAGGTCCAGTCCCTGGTCAGCCAAGAAGCGCAGAATCGAATGGCGCGTAAACGTACGGTAAGTTTGGGCCTCGGACAAAAGGCCCTCTAATTGGCAATACAGCTTGGGGTTACCGGCTATTTCCAGCACCACAGACTCTCCTTCTGCGAGCAGGCGAATCCGAGCTGAGAAGGGTGCGTCACTGAGATAGCGCAGACCAATATCACTGCTTTTGTGATGACCATCTTCACCCCAAAGGCTTTGCTGTAGGCGTTTCTGGTTGTCTTGCAGAAGGCGAGCCAAACGTGGCTTCAAGGTGCGCTTGCCTGGACGGTACAGCATTAAGTCAGTCAGGGCCATAGGGTTACTCCTCGGGGAATGGGTACTGGGTTCTATCGGCAAATAAACCCCAGCACTTAAACCCTGTTTAAAACCTTGGCGCAGACCAGAAGAAAGTGGACTCTTTTAAGGAGAGGGCAATTTTTGCAGGGTCGAAGCCAGATCCATTGTAATGGCAACCCCCCAGTGCACCAATGCGCCCCCCCAGATCGAGCGATTTTTCCAAGCCAGATACCCCAGGGCCAAGCCGGCCAGAATCGCGCCAATCGCCTCTCCCGCTGGTTTGGAAAAATGCACCATGCAGTAGGGCACTGCACTGATAAAAAAGGCATAAGGCCCCAAACGCTCAGCCAGACCAAAAACCAGAAAACCGCGAAAAAAGAATTCCACAGCAATAAAATGCAGGCCATACGCCAGCTCCCAGATTAAAAACCCCGTCAAACTGGCTGAAGCATACGAAAAAAAAGGATAATATTCTTTAAAATGGGGGTTAAACGAAGCCCCAATAATCACGGGCAACATCACACCCAATAAAATCAAATAGGGCCAACCATGCCGGTGTAATCCATTCCAGGCCAAGCCATAATCTTTCAAATTTTGGCGAAAGACAAATTTAATCAACAGGGCCGGCAGAATGAAATAAAAGACCACGATCAGGCCACACCAACTCAAAGACTGGAGAACCGGATCTGCAATCCAGGTGCTGATCCAGCGCAACGAAGCAAGATAAAATTGGCCGGTTAAACAGAACGCAGCAACAACCAGAACCAGAGCCGTGCGCCGATCCAGGCCCAAGACCAAACGAGAGAGGTCTTCGCGATAGCGGGAGTGGGCAGTGATGGTATCGAGAGGGGAGGATTCAGACATAATCAGATTCTTTCAGAATGGGCAAAGGTTCTCTAGTATAACATTGGTTAAGATTAAGTCTCGGCTAACATTCGTTTATGAACAAATGGAACTTGTACACTTTTAAGCGCGTCCCCCTGTTTTTGGGTACAATTAAGATTGATGTCAGCAGGAGAAGTTCAAAATGAAAAATGAAAATGCCCCTTCGGATCCCCTCCGAGGTTTGGGTCGCAAAAAATTGCGGAAATTGGCCCGCAAAAACAAAATTAAAAATCCCCAACTCAAATCCCCCGCAGCCTTGCGCCGCGCAATTCGGCGAGCAGAAAAACGCCATCAGGCGGAAGGCCAGACACCTTCCACACAGGCAAAAGCCAAAAGCCCAGAAGCATTAATGGCTGAGCGTCGCAAAGCGGAACTTCAGGCCTATCAGGAACATCGCTTGCGCTATCTCTATGCCCCTTCCAAATTTACCCACATGGGCACCCACGAAGAATTCCTGCTCGAAAAAGACGAAGAGCTGAATTTGCCTGATTATTATAATGAGAACCAATTGCGTCTCTTGCCGGTAGACCCCTGGCAGTATTACCTCTATTGGGACTTTGACAGCGAAACCCTGGAAATTGTCAAAGAGCATCTGGCTGAAGAAGCGGTATTTGTCCTGCGCTCTTATGACATTACCAGCATTGCTTTTGACGGCAGCAATGCCCATGGCAGTTGGGATGCCGTCTGCCACCCCCTGATCCGCGAATGGTATATTTCCAGCCCCGTTCACGACCGGCATGTCTGTGTGGAATTGGGTTTTCTCGATGGTTTAAATGGGTTCAACCCCTTGCTGCGCTCCAATACCACCTATATCCCACCGGCGGGGGTGTCCCCCCTGCGCCGGGACCTCTTTGCTCAGTTTATTCCCCAAGCGATGGCTTCACACCCACAGCGTCCCCCAGCCAAACGTGTACAGCCTGTAGCAACTGAAGCGCCGGCGGTTAAGTCACAGGTGGCTGACGCTTTTTTCCTGCCCTTTGTGCCCACCCCTCATTTGCTCAACCCCCGCCCAGAGCCACAACGGGTGCTGGACTATGCTACAGCCCCACGATTTATTCCGAAAAACAGCGTGCCTATCAGCCAAGTAACCGTGCCTGCTCCCCAAGCGGGGCGCAAGCAAAATTTGGCTGAGACCGTGCCCCCTCCAGCCCCAGTGCTGTGGAGCAATACCGAAACAGACAGCCCACCTCCCTCTCCAGATAATGGCTATGCCGAAACCACTTGGCAGCAACGTGAAGCCCGCTGGTCTGAAGCGATTGATGCAGAAAATGCTCAAAATGCAGGTAGAGAGAGCATTCGCCAGAGTCTGGGTATTCCCCACGGTACCGAAATCCGCTGGTTCAGTGAATTGCCCTCAGCACTCACCCCAATGATCTTTGAGCAGTGGATCACCGATCCCTACGATCAGGCCATGTTTGTCTCTTATTCGATCTGGCCCTGGGAAATGAGCGAATATCTGCCCCTGGGTGCCAGTGACTGGGTCCAACGCAAATTTTTGGGTGCCAGTCTCTTCAGTTGGTTTAAGCCTGCCGGTAGCGAACGCATGGTGCGCTGGCAGCAATTCCCAGGTGCCAGTGAAGGTGCGCGCTGGATGCGTCCAGTGGGCGCCAGCGAGCACGCATGGTCGGGCTCCCATCAGCCACCGGGCCAAAGAGAGGGCAGTGTCTGGCATTTGTGGCCGCAGCGCCCACTCAATTACAGTGGAAGGGGATTGTTTGCATGAGCACCTTGCGCGGCTACCATGCGATGGTACTCCACGCACATCTGCCCTATGTGCGCCACCCCGAATACGATTATTTTCTCGAAGAACATTGGCTCTACGAAGCGATTACCGAAACCTATGTGCCCCTGTTGGTGATGTACGAAAATCTGGTCAATGACGGCATTGATTTTCGCATGACGATGACCATGACCCCCTCTTTGTTGGCGATGTTGGCAGATCCCCTCTTGCAATCGCGCTACTTGGTCTATATCGGACGATTGGTTGAATTGGCCGAAAAAGAGGTTTTTCGCAACCAAGGAGACCCGCATTTTGAGCCCCTGGCCCGCTATTATGAACAGCGTTTTAAAGCGACGGTTGAGCTCTTTCGAGACACGTATAAATGTAATCTGGTCAATGGCTTCAAACGCTTTCAGGATCTGGGCCATTTGGAAATCGTGACCTGCACTGCCACCCATGGATTTTTGCCCCTTTTTCAGATCTACCCTGAAGCAGTGCAAGCACAAGTGCAAGTCGCAGCTCAGAGTTATAAAAGCCATTTTGGCCGTGGCCCCCGCGGCATCTGGCTGGCGGAATGTGGCTATTACCCCGGTGCCGATCGCTTTGTCAAACAGGCGGGCATCGACTTCTTTTTTACCGATACCCACGGCGTGGTCAACTCCACCCCACGTTCACGGTACGGGGCCTATGCCCCAATTTTTTGCCCCGACAGCGGCATGGCTGTCTTCTGCCGGGACCGGGAATCATCGGAACAGGTCTGGAGCTCAGAGCAGGGCTATCCAGGCGATTATTTTTATCGGGAATACTACCGCGATATCGGCTACGATTTGGATTTTGAGTATATCAAAGACTATGTTCAACCCGACGGCACCCGCAAAAACACAGGGATCAAATACTACCGTGTGACCGGCAAAACCGACAAAAAGCAACCCTATAACGTGGCCAAAGCCCGTGAACGGGCAGATATGCACGCAACACACTTTGTCGGCTGCCGAGCCGAGCAAATCACCAAATTGGCAGATCTCTTTGAAGGCAAACGCCCCTTGGTGCTTTCCCCTTACGATGCAGAACTCTACGGCCATTGGTGGTTTGAAGGCCCTGAATTTCTCAATCGCGTGATCCGCAAAGCCTATTACAATCAAACGGTCTATAAAATGACCACGCCTTATGAATATCTGCTCGAGAACCCCACCCAGCAGATTGCCCAGCCCTCCGCATCGAGCTGGGGAGCCAACGGCTACAATAGCTTCTGGCTCAATCCCACCAACGACAAAATTTACCGACATTTGCACAAAGCCACCGAACGCATGATCGAATTGGCCTATCGCTTTGTGGCCCCCCATGCGGTGCAAAAACGGGCCTTGAATCAAGCAGCCCGCGAATTGCTGCTGGCCCAAAGCTCCGATTGGCCCTTTATCATGAAAACCGGCACCATGGTCGAATATGCGATCAAACGGGTCAAAACCCATTTGCACCGCTTTAACGAGCTTTATCAGATGATTTACGCTGAAACCATCGATGAAACCTGGTTGACCAAAGTCGAATACCTCGACAATATTTTCCCCGAAGTGGATTATTCGGTTTACCGCTTGCAGACGTATTAAGGCCTATGTCGGATTTCATTCACGCGGGCTTACAAGAATTAAGCCTGAAAATTGAAACTTGGCTGCAAGTGCCTGAATTTAAAGCAGAGCAAGTACCTGAGACGTTTGCCGTTTTACACAGCGAAGACTTATCTCCAGCTTTACAGCTCCAAACCCAACGTTTCAGTCATCCTGCATTGCTGCATTTAACCTGGGCCTTGTTATCCGAACGAGACTCAGGCGCTTACCGTGCCATCACACTCTATGCTCTGCCAAAAGCCCATCTGGGCTTGCCTATCTTGGGCTTGGACTATGTGGGGCTGGGGGGTATTATGCCGATCGCAGCCTTGGACCTCGCTCCCACAGATCAAAAGTTCTGGAATAACTCCGCTTTGCCAGCCTTAGAGTCGTTACTCCATCATTCAGACTTGATTGAACGCAAAGTCCCCCCCTTTGCCAAAGAGGTGTTTTCTGAAAAAGCATTCCTGGTGGCAACCCGAACAGAATCAGGATGTAAAGATGTTATCCAAAAGGCACAATCAATCATTGAGATCTATGCTCAATGGTTAAAGCAGCCCACGCAATCAGAAATTAGCCAAGACGATCGCCTCAAAAATTGGTGTTTGGCAATGGCTAACAACAAAAAAGAAGCCGGTGCATTGAAACGTCTTTTTGGTTCTGGGGCTGAAACCTATTTACAGGAATACCTGTTTAAACCACCGGTATTTACGACTTCAATGGAACCGTTTTCTCTTTAACTGAAGACGGCAAAGTCAAGGCCAGAGCCTGTATTAACATTTCAGCATTAAAGGGCTTAGCCAAAATACGGGTTTTTTTCATTTTTTGGAATTCGTCCACAGCAAAAACATCATTAGGGTTAAAAATCGCTAAAACAGGCAGATTTTTATACATTTTTCGCAAAAATTTCACCCAAAAGACGGAAGACATATCGGAAAAATCCATTTCCAGAATGAGTCCATTCGGTTGATATTCAGAGCAGTAGGCAATCGCATCAAGTGCATTATTTACACCCATAGGCCGATAATTGTAATCACTCAGAATGGCGATCATTGACTGCAATAAATTGGCATCCGATTCAAGGATAAGAATCTGCCGCCCGTTTCCGTTGAGCAATCGGCTTGGGGGAAGAGGCTGAGATATAATCGGCAAAGAATCTAAATAAGCTGGTAAATAAATATCAAAACAACCCTGTATTGCATCATTATGAACAAAGAGAAAGCCTTGGTGGCGATGAATCATTTCCTCAGCCAGAAAGAGCCCTAAACCAATTGCATTTTCTGGCATTTTAGAAAAAAAAGGCCGATAGACAGAATTTAAGATTTCCTTGGCTGTCACTCGGTTTTCTGTTTTGACTGAGATACAAACATAAGGCCCATCAGACAAGGGAGGCATCGCAGGAAGGTGTTTGTTTATTTGCACATTGCGCACAAAGAGCTCAATTCTCCCACCTTGGGGCATTTGATCACGGATATAAAAACAAACATTTAACAAGGCTTGATTTATTTGATAGAAATTCCCGCAAAAATGCCATAAATTATCAACAGCATCTATTATAAGATCAATATTATTCTTGATTTGACTTTTAAAGTACTTATTGAATTTACCCAACATCATGCCTGTGTCGATCACACTCTTCTGTTCGGGATCTGCACGTGAAATACTCAAAATATCTTTGCTTAAACGGCTTGCATCTAAAACACAAGATTCAATTAAATCAAGGGATTGCTTTAATTGAGGGGAATTATCAGCTTGAGCTTTTGCCCTGGAAAGCGAAAGTAATATGGGTGTAAATAGATTAGTCAGGTCATGGGACAAACCAGCAATCAGATCCCCGGAATACCTTTTACTTTTAGTTTTTAACAAAGAAGCATTCGAACAGACTTCTTCGGTAACATCCAGATAAATCAACAGAATTTGTTCAGCTTGCCCCAGGGAGTCTCTTAACAGCGTATAAAGACCTTTAAAAACATACTTTTGCCCCAAAGAAGAGCGCAAAATAATATCTTGCTTACAGCTTCCCTGTTCAAAAATCTGTCCTATCAATTCTCGAGCATATCTTTTTTTTTCTTCATCCTGTTTTAGATGAGGCATAAAATCCAGAATATATAAGCTTAAACCAGAAAAAACATCTAGATTTAATTTATTTTTTGCGGTGGAATTAAAATAAACAATCTCAAAATTCAAATCCGTGATTATTACGCACTCATCCAGACACTCAAAAATTTCAGTGGATGGTTTCATTATTGGCACCATTCAGTGTACTCATTATCCTTGATATTAATTCGGCCATAATAAATCATCAAAAAGCTCTATTAATCAGGTACCCAAGCTCATTCAAAAAATATTTAATCCCACATTTAAGCATGGATTCAAAAAACAATTAAAACTGTATCATTTGAAATAGGTTTTAAATAATACAGTTTGAAGGGGATAAGGACAGCATATAAAACCTTTGGCGAATATGATAGTTATTAGATATGGCTGCAATACTTCTGTGGGTCTTTGAGCTTTCATTATCTTGAAATTGAGAGGGAGAAGAAGATGCTTATAGCAGCCTCTTATGGTTTAGAGTCAATCAGTCCGATTCGGATAGGGATTATCGATGATCATCAAGTGATGATTCGCGGGGTTGAAGATTTTCTGGTCATGAACTATCTCAATGGACACCCACTCGAATTGGTAGGACAAGCCAATACCTTAAAAGAGGGGTTGAAAATGCTTAAAGACACGCAACCAGATATTGTCTTGCTTGATATCTGGCTCTGCCATGGCTCCATGATTGAAAATAGCTTAGACCTACTCGCTCAGCTTAAACGAGAAAAACTGCAGATACCTGTGATTATTTATACAGGTGAAATACTCAATAAAGACCTACTCAAGAAATTTTACCAGACCGGCATTCAGGGCATGTTATTCAAACATGATGCCCCAGATATTTTATTAGAAGCGATTTACAGTGTTTATACCGGCAGCAATTATTTTTCAAAACAGATTAAATTGTCGCTCAAGCTCGAAGAGACAAAATTAAGTAAATATCATTTAGAGTTAAGGCTCCCTTTACTTTCTAGCCAGGAGCGCCGTTATCTCTGGCTGACCCTAAATCACATCACCCGCAAAGAAATCGCTCTCAAGATGATGGTCGCTGTCACCACGGTCAGTGAATACCGAAAAAGAGCCTTTGAAAAATTAAAAATCATCCATATTCAAGAGCTCGAAGAAATGACCACCCTTCAAATTCTGAAACAACTGGACCCCAGTTTAGAATGGCCACTCCCTCTGTCCCCATCTTTGTCCTTATCCTGATTTTTTCATTAAGAAGTGTAAAGAATTTTTTGGGTTTTTAGGCAAGACCTCTGTATTGAAATAAGAGATAGCGATGGTGAAATGGGGAGTTAAAATTCAAGCAATAGTTTCACGCAACTCCTTTGTGGAGTGCTTAATGTGTTTTTATTTCGCCTTGAATAAGGACAAATGAAAAAAAGTAAAAATGCTACATTCTTTTTACAATGGGACAATGTTTTTACAATGTGCCACGGGTCATTCAATCCTGTTTTTGAGAAAGTGAGCTGAATGAAACAAGTCACGCTTTTCCCCTTAAATGATCATGTACATGTCAAGACAGAAGCGAGTCTGCTGGATGTCTTACTGGCGAACCAATTGGATGTCATTATGGCCTGTAAAGGTCGTGGACTTTGTGCAACTTGCCTGGTGCATGTCAAAGAAGGCATAGACAATTTAACCCCCATGACCGATGTCGAAAAGCGCCGTCTGGGAAGATTAACCACGACCAAACCCAATTCACGTTTAGCTTGTCAAGCCCGTGTGATGGGAGAAGGGGTCGTCGTTGAAGTACCTGAAGGTATGTATATTGAATCGGCCCAGGACCTGGAAACCCTCATCGGACGCAGAGCAGAAACGCCTATTTTACATCCCATTACAGGGATTACCCTGATCGAAAAAGACAAACTCATTACACGCACAAAAATTGATCAACTGAAATCGGTTGATTTTGATGTACTCTCCATGCGCAACAGCTCCATTGATTTGGTTTAAAAAACAGACAACAACCAAAGCAGCAATAGTTCAACCCAAATGTAATTTTTTATTTTAATTTTGGTGGAGGCACTAACATGGTCAGCACAAATGTCGGAAGTGTGAGCTCGAATCACAATTATTACACCATCGAGGATTACTATTCGCCAGATGGGCACGGTGGTGTTCTAGATCGCTACCGCAAACGCAATGTCTTTGTAAACGAAGACTTTATTGTCGGGCTGCAAAAGGGCCTGGAAAAAGAAGTGGACGACGTAGCTCCAATTATCATGTATAAATGTGGTTACCAGTGGGGGCTCGAAGATATGAAAAATTTCGACACCCGCTTTGCCCAGGAGTTTGAATGGACCACAATGCGCAAAATGAATACCGAAATGGTTTTGGAAACGTGGTGGTGGCCCTTTCAATTAACGGGTTGGGGTGCCTGGAGCTTTGATTTTTCACATAAAAAACAGGGTCTGATTTTTGTGGATCTCTATAATTCAGCCATTGCGCAGTCCATTGGTAACGTGGGGAAAGTTGTATGTCATTTTTATGCAGGTCTTTTTGCGGGGGTTTTTACTTACCTTATCCAAAAAGAGCTGAATGGCATTGAAATTCAGTGTTATTCAATGGGAGAAAGTTATTGTAAATTTCTCTTGGGTTCTGAGAAAAAGGTGAATGCTGCGGATTTTTGGGTTCAAGAAGGCGCAAAAGCAGAAGAAATTCTCGCAAAAGTTATGGAAACAGTGCTGGACTGATGCTCAGTTTAATTCAGGAGTTAAACGAAGCCCTGGATTTATGGGCCTCACTACTACCCAAAACAGTTCAGACACCCCTCATTGAGCCAATAGTAACCGAATACGAAGCGCTGGTGGTACCAGATAGCCTACCACTCTTACAGAATGTGAAAGATTTCTTTCAGCAAACAGCTTGGCTCGGAGAACAAAAAAAAGAACTTGAAAATGTACACCAAGATGTACACCAAGAGAAAAATAGACCAGAAAGTTCTCAAGTACCTGTCAAAAGTCCTATTCAGAGCTCTGTTTCAGTATTTTTTAAAAATACAAACTGGGGCAATCAAGAGGAGTTGATTCAAGAGCCATTCATTCAAGAGCAGACAACGGAAGACCCCTTGATCCTTAGCAGTGATTCAGGAATCCGCCTAACCGTCAATGGCTTTTTTAGCCAAACAGCTTGGAACGGAAAGCCTCTTCCCACTCTCCCTCAAAATTCTGAAAACCTTATTGGTCCAGAAGATGAAGCAAACGATGTCACCCATTTTTTTGAAGATATTCGCTGGTAAGGAGCACAAGCATGAGTTCAACGCTTGAAAAAGTTTGGCTAGAGATAGAAGATAATTACATTCTGCCGCAGGGCCAAGATACATTAATTCAGTTCTCACGTTCAGTAGAACAACGTCTTTCTGCTCTAGCAGACTTAGAAAAAGTAGAAGAACAGATTTGTAATGAAACAGCAGACCTGATCTTTGAGCGCTATCCAAAAGTAGAAAAACGGCCCGATGGCAGGGAAAAAACAGTCAGAGATCTCCTGTTAATCTTACGTTATTGTGGGCAAGCCATGTTGCGTGATGATTCCCAATTTCTAGAAGACCAGCTATTGCACTGGTTACGAACAATGTTGGTGGCCTTTCAATTTGGCAATAATTGCCTGGCTGATAGTTATGTTTGGCTCGATCAACGCTGCCAACACCACTTAAAACCTGAAACTTACGCCTATTTAAAACCCTTTTTGCAAGCGGTTATTCAAATAGTACCAGAAGGAGAAAACCGCGAATGAGACTCAGAAATAATTATTTTGGAGAAAGCTACCTGTCCTTGGATGTGCGAGACGGGATCCTTCACAATCCTGCTGGTACACGCCTTATTACCCTAAGCGAAGACTTTTTGTTGGGATTTCGCAAAGCGCTGATAGAAGAAACCGGACAGGCTCACCATATTGTCTTTGAGACGTGTGGGCAAACCTGGGGTGAAAATATGGTGCGTCGGCTCGAAAAAGAAATCAGTGAATACTATGACTGTCCTTTTAAAGAGTTACCCATGTCAATGTTTACCCTGCTTTTAAAAGACTGCTGGACCCGACATGGTTGGGGTGAGTTAGAGATTGACTGGGAGGAAGGTTTTAAACAAGGTTTATTTGCGGTAAAGATAATCAATCCGGCTTTCTCTGCCATTTTTTCTAAAGCAGAAGAAGATGAGGAATATTCCGGAAAAAACCTCAATGATGACGTATTTACAGGGCTTCTGTCAGCTTTTTTTAGTCGTTTTGCCGATCAAAAATTGGTCTGTTATCAGATCGGGCACGCAAGAGAAGATCAATTACCGGTAAGTTGGTTTATCACTGGCGTAGCAGAGCGATTAAAAAAAGTGCCTGATCTGGTTCGCTCAGGCAAATCACCCGAGCTAATTTATCAACAGGTAGGAGCCTTTGCCCAATGACAGCGATGCAAGCACTCAAAAGTGCAACTTCAGCTTGGCACGAACGCCTAGAAGAAATTGTTAACTCAAAACATATTTTGGATCCAAGTCTGACTCAAAAAGAGTTTAAAGCCTTAATGAGAGGTCATTATCAACTCCATTGGCATGTAGAGCCGATCATTACTGATATTTTTGAGTTGAGTCTACCGGAGTTGCAATATGCACAAGAGCGTCAAAAATTAGACTTTCTCACGAAAGATCTGATCGATTTGGAAATCGATCCTGCTTCTTTACAAATAAAAAACCCCGATTGGAAGATCGAGAGTTTGTATGAAGCCCTGGGAGCAAGTTATGTCCTAGAAGGCTCAACATTGGGTGGCCAAGTCATCCGCCGCGCACTGCAAAAACACCCAGAGCTGTCTACTCAATCTCAATTTCATTATTACAACTGTTATGGAGAGCATCTGCGCACTCGCTGGATCAGTTTTATGGAAATGGTGGATCAAAAATTACAGACCCCAACATCAATTGAAATAGCCTGTCGATCTGCTTGTCAAACTTTCGAACTCGCTTGTGATGTCTTTTCAACATCCTTTAATACACTTGTAGATCAACAAAAATCAAAAGAGGTTCTTGTATGAATCGAAATCTCAAAGAAATGCTTAAAGTAGCGGAAGGAAGACACCTCAGAACCGAAGAGAGTCAATTGTTTCGTCAATATTACGAGGAATTACCCAAACGCCTAGAACTGTTGGGTATGTTGCAGCAAAAAGAAAAGAACTGTGTCAGCCAGGCTTTGGAAACATTTTTTAAAGCGTATCCGGGTATGAACCAAGCTGCAGACACCCGTGCAAAGGCCGAAAGAGACATGGTTTACCTCTACAGAGCAGCGGCAAATGCAATGGTGCAGCAAGATTTTTTGACTTTGACTGAGAAAGCCGATTATATTTTTTTGATTTTTGCCAGCCTGGGATTTCCCACCGGAACAATGGAGGCGGCCTACAGCCATTTGCGTCAACATTTACAAAGTGAATTGGACAAAAAGACATGGGAGTTTGTGAGCCCTTATTTTCAGATTTTGTCTGAGCAGCGGCTCATTTATTGGCGCGAGTTACAGAAAAAAATGCCCTTACTCCTAGAAAAAACAACGGACTATGTATTCAATAGCTGGCCCCAATTGAAAAAGCTACCAGATGTTGAGATACATTTAAAAAAAGATATACATAGTCTACTCGATACCGCCGGATTGGCCATGTTATCACAGAGCCCTGTTCCAATAAATGAAAAAAAAGCGTGGTTATACGCTTATTTTAAGACTTTGCGTTTTGATATGCAGATGGTTTTTCAGACCTATCATCAGATTCCAACATTAAGCGAAGGCTTGCTTTCAGAACAAACAATTCAAGCGATTCAACCCTGGCTTAAGATTCTAGAAACAGACGCATAGTTTTTGACCAAATACCTTAAATTTTTGGGGGAAAAATGGATTCATCGGTTCTTTTGCTTGTTTTATTCTCAATCATCATCCTAATGATGGCTGGGGGCTTGTTGATCATCTGGACAAAGATGCAAAAACTCCAACAGGCTGTTCAAACCCACAGCACACAGGAATCGCCATCAATTGGGCAAGCCAGAAAAGATTCTCAACCCATTGATGTGCCTTTTTTAGGTATTTTAAACCACAGCAGTAGCCATGCTTCAGTCTCAATGAGTGTCGGTTTGGCTGAAACATGGTCAAATAAGGGTATAAACACACTGGTTGTAGAGACAGATCCGTTGCGACCCATTGCATTGCGCCTCAATATCAAGGGGTTGAGCCAAGGACAAAAATCTCGTGTTCATGAATCATTAGCTGTGGTCTATCTGAATCCGGCCCAACACGATTTTGAGATGCAATTGGCACAAGCACTACAAGGAATAGATCAAGTTTTACTGTCTCTGCCGAGTTTTAGCCACCCAGGTTTTGCTCAGGTATTTCAAAAAGTAAACGAATACATCCTAACACTGGAACTAAGTACAGACAGTATAAAAACCTTAAAAGGGTCCTTTGATCTATTAAAACCTTACTTGGACCACCAAAAACAGCGCTTTTTCGGCATCCAAATTGTTGCTTATCAAGAAGATAATACTAACCAACAAAATCTTTATAAAGAAATACAAAAAAACCACAAGGATCTATTACTGGTAGGCCCCTTTTCAGAAGAAATGAATCAAGATCTGATTTCGAAACGGGCAGATGAGCTAGACAAAGCGATTGAAACACGAAAAACATTAATCACAGAACCGGTTCAACTTGTCCGCTCATAGACGCGATATTTTAGGCTTTCAGAAATGAGAAACAGCCAAAATGGGATATCTAAGCTCAGTAAAAGAGCAAGGACTTAATGTGCACAATCAAGATCTGATCGCTGGCAAGTACCAAATCTCTCGGCGGTTGGGCACGGGTGGGCATGCAACTGTTTATTTTGGAATGGATGTTCACGAGAAAATACCTGTTGCAGTCAAACAATTACAGTTGGACGAACATTTAAAAAAAGTCGAACGCGAAGGTCTTATCCAGCGATTTTATCAAGAAGCTGAAATCGCCCAAAGCCTAACCCACCCCAATATTATTGCTGTATTTGATGCCTTCGACTTTCAAGATCAACATATGATGATTTTAGAATATGTTGATGGGCTGCCTCTAGACCTATATATCAGAGAGCAAAAACCCAGTTTTAAACAATTACTCAATCTCCTCATTCAAGTTGCGGATGCCTTAAACTATGCCCACCGAAAAAAAATTATTCACCGCGATATTAAACCTCAAAATATACTGGTCAGCTTAGACAAACAGGCCAAATTAATGGACTTTGGCATTGCAAAACAATCCCAAGACAATTCAAAAACAAGTGATGGCTCATTTTTGGGGACCCTGGCTTATATGTCTCCCGAACAATTACAAAACAGCAAAAGTGTTACCTCATTATGTGATGTTTACTCGTTTGGGGTGATGATGTATGAGTTATTTTCGGGTACGCTCCCCTTTGAGTGCGAAAGCCTGGCTGAACTTGTTACCGCTATCTTTTGTCAAATCCCCCCCCTTTTACACGAAAAAAATCTCAATATTCCCGCAGCACTCAGTGCTGTAGTTGCACAAGCCATGTGCAGAGAACCCTCTCAGCGCTATGTGGATATGAGAGCATTGCGCTCAGATCTGGTACGCTGTATGGCAATGATCACACCAACTATTTTAAATACATCCATGTCAGACATTGTCATTGAGCCTCCCCTCAACGCAGTACCTGCTTTAATTCAATTAAGCACGAAGAAGAAACCAGACAAACCCATTCCTTTTTATCAAAAATATCTGTCAACAGACACAGATGATCAAGACGAACTCGGAGATTGGTTTTCTTCCTGAATGATACGCAAATAGTTACTCTCCTGAAGATAAGTCAATACATCTTGCTCTAGGCCCGTGACTTCAGAAAAAATCAATGGATGTAAGGAAGAGTCTAAATAAGCCAAATAAAATGCCGCTCTTTGTTCATCCCAAGCAATCATGGGTTCTTGCTCGTTTATTGGTTGAGAAGACAAGCGTTGACGGCTGATCAGTTGATTGATTGTTTGAATCAATATTTGGCTATCAGAAGGGCGCTCTTGCGGGTTTTTGGCCAACAATAATTTCAATAAATCTTGAAGTGGCTCTGAAATAGCATATTTATGCCAAGGAATTTCAGCCTGGATATGAGCCCGCATCAACTCTTGAAGACTTCCGTCAAAGGGGGTCTGTCCGGTTAATAACTCAAAGAGGATAATGCCCAAAGAATAAAGATCCGCTCGGTGATCGTAGCGATCATAAAACTGTTCTGGTGCCATATAAAGCGGTGAGCCCTGATTACTCGCCAATAAGACACCTGTATTGTTAAATTTAGAAATATTAAAATCAGCAAGCTTATAAATCAATTCAGAAGAAGTCTGATGCACAAGAATATTTTCGGGTTTAAGATCGTGATGAACAATCTTTTGGCTATGGATATATGCCAAACCGGAGGCAATTTGATTCACAATCATGAGGGCTTCTATTTCTAAAAAACAACCTTGGCCCTCCATTTTTTGCCGTAGATCCCCCTGATTCATATATTCAAAAACCAGGGCATAACTGTTCTGAATATAAAAAAGATCCAAAATTTTGACAATATGTGGATGCCTAAGACGAAATAATAAGCGAAGCTCATTAAAGCTATTTTGAAAACGTTGAGCTTGAGCATTAAAGATTTTTATGGCGACAGGAATATTTTGCTCTCGCTCCAAGCCTCGAAAAACCAAGCCAAAACTCCCCCCACTCAGGGGTTCTTCCAAAAGATAACGACTTTCAACGGCTTCTTGTAAAGCCTTTGTTAAACCCTTCATCATCAATACCTGCTCAAATGAATGTCAATCTATTTTCAGAAGGGTGTAATTCTCGGCCATTACTGAGAATTAGCTTTTCAGGCAACAGAGAAGATTGGTCGAGAGTCATTGCCATATTCATCAAGAGTCTTGCTACCGGCTGATTAATCGTCATTTGTTCAGGCATTTTTGATTCATAGACAAAGACATGTCCCACTTTTAAACGAATCCAGTTTGCCAAAGCTTCAGGCCCTTGAAGATGACCAAAAGTAGCGTGTAAAACATGTCCATTGGCCAGCCACATGTCGCCGCCCTCCCCCAGAAACGCGTCATAACATTCAATTTGACGAACCTGATTTGACAGCCCTAAAATCTGTAAACAATCAAAAAATTGAAGATTAATCAGCTCCCCTTCAAAACTCGCATCAAAAAGTTGGTGGTGAATCCAGGCAAGCATAGCTTGAGTTTGTAGGGGAAAAAGAAAAAAATTATGCGTTTGGTCTTTTAAAAATAAAGCAAAGGGCTCAAGAACATCAGCAGTACCCACCAAGAGGCATTTTTTGATGTTTGGATGCCGATACAATGTGTTAAAAAGATCTATTTTATTAGAAAACGTATCTAGATTCAAAATAGTCAAATCGTAGCTTTGTAAGGCCAGACAACTTACCCCATTATCTACGTCTATGGTCAGCAGTTCAAGCCTGTCAGCATAATTACGTTGCAGAAGGTTTTCCAACTCTAACCCTGTGTCAACGATTAAAACAGAAAACGGAGAAGCCTGAGATTGATCTTGTTGCAGAGCAGAACGGGCCAAGAGAGCGGAGGTCTCTGATTCTATCGTATAACAAGCTTCAGGAACATTCTCTGCCTCACCAAAAACGCCTCTTTGCATCTGCATAATCTGAAAAAGAGCGTTTTCACCGTTATAATTGCCCAAAACGGCATGTTTGATTCGGCCCTGTTGAAAACAAATCATCCCTTCTTCACCACGATTGATCTCATTGAGATAAATATCCATACGGGCCTGAGACAAACAAATCATCTGAACCAATTCAAACAAATTGATACTGTTAAGAGAAAAACGCAATTCGTTCTGATAACTTAAAACCCTGACAATCAACGCATGTATCTGCCGCATATCTGCATAGTCGAGCAAATAGCCACCATTCCATTGCACCAGATTTCTGAGTTCTGAATTTTTTTCATGCGTAAGCAGAATGACTGTCGTTTTAGGCGCAAACTGTCGCAGCCAGAGAAAGAGATCCAATCCACTTTCTGCCTGCTCGAATTCGAGAGCTGAAAGCACCAAGCGAGAAGGCTCCATGACTAAGTCTTTCGCTGCAAGCGCTAAAGACTCCCCAATACGTATTTGACATTTCAGAGGGGTGAGATACTTTATGAGTTGTTCGCGTTTAAGCGAATCCGACTCAAGCAAATAAATGCTTGTATTCACTCAATCGCCCCCTCTTTCAATAAAAAATGGTATTCGCGTCTGTTAGTACAGTCAAAATTAAGCCTGAGTATAATTATTTCACCGTTTGCAAATAGGCCCACAGCGCTTTGACTTCTGTCTCAGAGTATTTGGCGGTTAGAGCCGTGGGCATCGGTGCTTTGATTTTTTCTCCCTGGGGATTGACCCCTTCTTTCATGGCTTTGACAAAATCCGCCTCTTTCCATTTGCTCAAACCGGTCTGAGTCAGATCTTTAGCAGGCGGCCAATCGGGCGGGCCACCAGGAATCGGGCCACCTTTGAGATTGGGGCTGTGGCAGCCGATACAGGCTGTATCTGAAAGGTATTTGCCAAACTCCACGCTGATGGTTTCGGCAGGTTTGACATGAAAGGCGGCCGTATGTTCAATTTTCTCAGCAGGCAAAAGCGGAGCTTTGTTGGTAACCAAGAGCATTGAGGCAATCGGGCCCAATTTTTGGATTTGGTTTTCTTTGGCAACAGCTTTGACTGTGCGCAGATAGGCCACGACGCTGGCCAGGTCTGAGGCACTGAGATATTGGTAGTCGTGGGAAGGCATCAGCACCAAGGGTTGGCCTTTTTTGCCAATGCCATGGCGAATGGCGCGAGCGACTTCACCATCGCTCCAGTCTTTGAGAGCCCCAGGGGTAATATTCGAGGCATAAACACGCCCCATTGCGCCATTGTCCATCACGGCTTTGCCTGCCAGATCGGGGCCATGACAATCCACACAGCCATTGCGGATCTGGACGATGCGTTCCCCCACAGCGATGTCCGCTTTGACATCAGCCGCAAATTGCACGGGAGGCACCTGATAGGTTTTGCCCATGCGACTGCTGACACTCAGCGAAACCCAGCCCACCAAACCGGCCACACCAATCACGGGAACAGAGAGCACAATGCCTGTCCATTTAAGTATTTTATTCACGGGTTTACCTCATTGCATTTACTTGTTGAGTTGAGGTATTTTAACTGATTTAAGCCCAAAAATCTCGGCGGGTTACTTAATTTCTCAGGCTTGAACCGCAGCGCGTCCCACGCTATCGTAATAAAAGCCCAGGGTCTGCAATTTGCCAGGGTCAAAAATATTACGGCCATCAATAATCACAGGCCGCTTTAACAGCAGTTTGAGGCGGGGCAAATTCAAGAAGCGAAACTCCGACCATTCAGTGACAAAGATCGCGGCATCAGCCTGATCGCAGGCCTGGTAAACATCTTCGGCATAGGTCACCCGCTCTCCCAAAAGTGCTTTGACTTTTGGCATGGCCACCGGATCATAAACCGAAAGCGTCGCCCCTGCGGCCAAAAGTTCTTCAATGATAAACAGCGAAGGCGCTTCGCGGATATCATCGGTTTGGGGTTTAAAGGAAAGGCCAAGAATCGCCAGACGTTTGTGAGCCAGTTCGCCAAGGGCTGTCTGAATTTTGCGGATAAAATGCTGACGCTGCTGCAAATTGATCTTTTGTACGGCTTTTAAAAGTGAAAAATCGTAGCCATGTTCTTCGACAATATGGATAAAACCCGAAAGGTCTTTGGGAAAACAACTGCCACCATAGCCCAGCCCCGCTTTGAGAAATTGCGGGCCAATCCGTTTGTCCAGCCCCATGCCCCGCGTGACCTTGCCAATATCTGCACCGGTGCGCTCACAGATCGTGGCCAGGGCATTGGCAAAAGAAATTTTCATCGCTAAAAAGGCATTGCTGGCATGTTTAATCAATTCCGCACTGTTGATATCCGTGATCAGCATCGGCGCATTTAAAGGCGCATAGAGTTGCACCAAAAGCGAAGCAGCTCGCTCAGAATTCACCCCCAAGACCACCCGATCGGGCTGCATAAAGTCTTGAATTGCACTGCCTTCGGCCAGGAACTCGGGGTTGGAAGCCAAATCAAACTCGACATGGCTCTGGGAAAGATGTTTGCGCGCAAGGGCCTCCATCGATTCTGCGGTGCGCACAGGGACCGTGCTTTTTTCGACAATCAGCTTATAACTGCGCATAGCGCCAGCAATCTCTTTGATCACCTTTTCCATGGCGGAGAGGTCAAGACTGCCATCGGGCAAGGAAGGCGTGCCGACACAAATAAACAAAATATCCCCAAATTGCACCCCTTCGGCAATTTCGGTACTAAACGCCAATCGGCCTTCGGCAACATTGGCATGTAAAAGGGCCTCCAAACCGGGCTCATAAATGGGGACCTGTCCGGCGCGCAAAAGGGCAATTTTTTCGAGATGATTGTCGATACAGAGGACATCGTGGCCCAATTCTGCAAAACAGGCCCCGGTCACCAGGCCGACATACCCCGAACCCATGATCGTGATTTTCATGCAAAGCGCCGGCGAAAGTCTGCAAGGCTCAATTCGAGACCTTCGCGCAGCGAAACCTGAGGCTCCCAGCCAATGGCCGCACGTATTTTGGAGATATCTGGGCGCCGCCGTTCGGGGTCATCCGAGCGCGGAGAGGGCAAGGCCTGCAAACGGGTGGGAATCCCTGCCACTTCACAGATTGTGGTGGCCAGGGTTTCGATCGTGTATTCTTGGGGATTGCCCAGATTGTAGATCTCGCCATCGGTTTGCTCTGAATGCATGAGTCCAGCCAAACCGCGCACCAAATCTGAGACAAAACAAAAACTGCGGGTCTGCTGCCCAGCGCCGTGCAGGCTGAGAGGCTCTTTGCGCAGGGCTTGAAGCAGAAACTGGGGCACCACACGTCCATCGTTGGCCATCCCCGGTCCATAGGTATTAAACACGCGAGCAATACTGTAACGCAGACCATGAACACGGGCGTAATTGACAATCAGAGCCTCGCCAAAACGCTTGCCCTCATCGTAACAGCTGCGCTGCCCGACGGGATTGACATGGCCCCAATAGCTTTCCACTTGGGGATGCACCTGGGGATTGCCGTAGACCTCCGAAGTGGAGGTATACACCAATTTGGCCTGGTGTTTGCGCGCCAGATCGAGCAAATTCCAAGTGCCCAGGGAATTGACGCTTAAAATTTCAAGCGGTAAGCTCTCAAAATCAAGGGGACTGGCGGGAGAGGCCAAATGGTAAATCTGGGAAATGGCCTCGGCCTGAAGCGCCTCTGGCCAAGGCAAGGTAATATCCGCTTCGATCAAACGAAAGCCCGGCAAAGCTTGTAATTCGGCGCTGTTTTCGCGGGAGCCTGTCAAAAAATTGTCAAGCCCGATGACGGACTGACCCTGTGCCAAAAGCTGGCGGCAGAGCGCAGAACCGATCAGCCCCGCAGCACCCGCCACCAAGACAGAGGCCATTACCACTCTCCGATATTCGGCGCAGACAGCCAGGGCTCGGCTGGCGTCAAAGCGCCTCCGGCCTGCAATAACTCTACAGAATGACCATCGGGAGACTTAATAAACGCCATGCGTCCATCTCGGGGGGGGCGGTGGATCGTCACCCCCAAGGCCTGTAAACGGGCACAGGTGGCGTAGATGTCTTCGACCTCAAACGCCAGATGCCCAAAGAAACGTCCCTCCGGGTAAGGTTCGCTCTGATCCCAATTCCAGGTCAGCTCCACAACCGGTTGATCAGGGGCGGGGCCGAGAAAAACCAAGCTGAAGCGGCCTTTTTCATAATCATTGCGGCGCAAAACCTGGAGACCGAGTTGATCGACAAAAAACGTCAACGCTTTCTCCAAATCGAGCACCCGCAGCATGGTATGCAGGTATTTGAGGCCCGATGTGTGCATCTTAAATCAGCCCCGGAAACTCCTGATTGAACATCACTTCAAGACGTTCGGGCAGGTCGAGATTGTCGCGCAGGTGTTTGACAAAACCAGCAGCCAATTCACCGTATTGCTCTTCGGGGACTTCGGTGTGAAAATTGATCGCCAGATAGGGCTGCATATTGCGCTGCTCGTCAAAAAGAGCGACCATTTCATAATGTTTAATTTGGGGATGAACCAAGAGAAAGCCCTGAACAGTCGGCGTAAAACCCGGCACCTCAGACATATCTGCCAAGCGGATCATAATGCTCTCACCTTCGGCGTAAGGCACATTGTGAGCGTAACCTTCAAAAGGCACAGGCACACCTTCAAACAGGCTTTTGATCTCCATCGCATTGAGCTCAATGGCATCATCCTGATAGGCATTGACCAAGGCACCAATCACCTGTTCATTTTTGAGGATCAGCTGCAGGGCATAATACAGAGCATTGCGGGCTGGCAAAGGTGCCACTTCAGGCTTACCGCTGTCACTGGTCCAGTTTTGCTCCTGCTGGGCTTTGCGGGCATATTCTGCACGCGTAAAAATCGCGACATAAACGCCGCCATCGGGATGTTGCAACATGTGTGAACTCACAGCCGCTTCAGGGGGCAAGGGGGTTTCGTCATCAGGCAAGCCCAATGAGCGAGCCAAAGACAAATACAGCCCTCCCTCGGGAATTTGGGCAACCAGCACCTCGACATCACTTTTCAGGCCACGTTTGGCCACGACAAAGGCTTCGGTTAAATCTTTAAAGGGCGCTTGAACGGTCATCGGGGGATTCTCCTGTCGGATATGAGCTAGCAGGACAGCAAACAGCTGTGCCCAGCCGACTTCAGTATACCAGAGCCAAAAGCGATTTCTTTTGAGGTTCTCATTTAAAAGTTATAATAAGCCCATGACTTTTTCTCCTGTTACAGACTTCATTTTTCCAGTCTGGGGCTCTCAACACACAGATTTGCTGTTGAAATATGCCTTGCCCTCTCTCTTGGCCAAAGCCAACCTGCCACTCTGGGCAGAAGAAATCCCCTCTCGTTTGATCTTTTATGCCTGTGAGCAAGCCCAAAATGCGCTTATAACCTATTTTCGCAGACTTGGTCATCTACCCGCAGAGGTATTATTTCGCCCCCTGCCCCCAGAAAGCACCGATCTGCCGCTCACAATTCGGCGCTATCACCGAGCCAGTCTGGCCTATCAAGAGGCCATTGCAGAAGCCAACCGCAGCGGCCACGCCCTGATCGCTTTAACCCCCGATTTGATCTTGGCCCAAGACTGTTTGGAGCAGCTCAAGAAGCACCTCCAGGCAGATACCGAGGTGGTTTTGCTGGCGGGTCTGCGTCTGTCCTTTGAAAATGCAGCCCCCTTGCTAGAAAAATGGCGAAAAGCAGACACGCTCTCTGTCTCTGCACCAGAACTGGTAGAGCTCCTGTTGCAAGAGATGCACATGTCTTTGCGGGCCTCTTTTCTGGACGCTGAGCAATTTGTGGATCTGCCTTCTCTGACCGCAGAATGGCTGTCAGAAAAACAGTTTTTGGTGCGTGGCTACCACTTACATCCCCTGTATTTTCGCCACCCCCTGCCCTATTTAAAGACCGATATTGACAGTTATTTCCCCACCCTCGATGGCAAGTACCTTCAGCACTACGCCCGCATCGGCACATCGGGCTTACACATTATCCAAGACAGCTCAGTGATGGCAATTTCGTTTGGTTTTAATCAACACCCCCCACTGCGAACATTTCCCCTTTCAGCCCTGGAACGGCAACGCTTGATTCATGGATTTGGGCAGAACAACTGTGAACCTGTTCATCGCTGGTTTTACGAACACCCGATTGTCTTTGCAGCCACACCATGAAAGCCGAAGAGCTCTTTAACCAAGCCCATTCAGATTTTGTCCAAGGGGACTTTCAAAACGCGCTGCAAAACTGCCATGCAGGCTTGCGCCAACAAGCCCATCCCGTCGGTTGGCATTTATTGGCCTTGATCCAACGTCAGCTTCAAGGCCCCCAAGCCGCCCTGGCAGCCCTTGAACAGGCTTTAAAAATGACAGCAACGAAGTTGGACGCAAAGTTGGACGCTGAGCTGCACAATAGCCAAGGCAATCTGCTCAGCGAAATCGGCGCATTGACCCAAGCCAAACAAGCCTATACGGCAGCATTAGCGCTGCGACCCGATTATGGCCTGGCCTGGCTGAATCTGGCACGCCTCTGCGAAGAACTGGATGACTTGCCACAGGCTTTAGCGGCCTATTTGACTCTTTTGGCGCTGGAGCCCAATCAGCCAGCAGCGTTGCTCGGGGCTGCCGAGATTTTGCGGCGTCAGGGGGCCTGGCAAGAGGCCGAAAGGTATTATCAGCAGGGCCTGCAATTGCCCGATTTAGAACCACAAGCAGCCGCACGTTTCTCGACCCAATCGGGGGTTCTGCATCATGATCAGGGACAATTAAAAGCGGCTGAACAGGCCCATCGCCAAGCCCTTCAGCTCGCTCCCGATTTGGCTGATGCCTGGTTCAATCTGGGCAGTGTCCTGCAAGAAAAAGGAGATTTTCAAGCCGCCCAAAACTGCTACCAAGCGGCGCTCCAAAGCGAGCCCGAATTGGCAGAAGCCCAGCTCAACCTCGCTCTGCTCAATTTGGCTGCCGAAAACTGGGCTGAGGGTTTTGCCGGATTGCGCTGGCGGCAGCGCTGCATGGATTGGCGGGGTCAGGTCCCAATGCCTGTGTGGCAAGGCGAATCACTTGAGCAGAAAACCCTTTTGGTGGAAAGTGAATACGGGCAGGGAGATATCTTGCTCTTTTTGCGTTTTCTCAAGGGGGTGCCCGCTGCCCAGATTTTGCTCAGATGTCCAGCCAGTTTCAAGGCCCTGATTGAGCAAGCGTCGATTGCTCAAGAGTCGATTGATCAGGAGTCGATTGATCAGGAATCCAGAATCAAAGTTCTCTTGCCCCATGAATCGGCAAACTGGGATCTTGCCATCCGCCTTTTTGATCTACCACATCTCTTAAAGCAAACCCCGCTGGAGCACCCTGCCCCCTATCTCAAACTGGCCAACCCCCCCAAGCAAAACACAGCCAATGCACGCCGAATCGGCTTTTGCTGGCATGGGCAGCCCCCCGAACAACACCCCTTGCCAACAGCCCAACGCATGGCAGCACGCAAGACCCTGCCACTCAAAGGCTTTGCCGAATGTGCAAAGGCCTTTTCCCAGGATCAATTTTTGAGCCTGCAATGGCCGCCCGAGCCCCAGGCTTTGCGAGCCTTTCCACACTTAGGAGATCTCTCTCAGGCCATTCAGAATTGGCACGACACAGCCTGCCTGATTCAAGATTTGGACTTGCTGATCAGCGCAGATACCGCTGTGGCCCATTTGGCTGGAGCACTCAACAAACCGGTGTGGGTCTTACTTCCCACACCGGTCTATTGGTTTTGGCCTGCAAGAGGCACTGAATTTAAATGGTACCCCAGCATGCGCCTTTTCAGGCAAAAGATCCCAGGGGACTGGGAATCTGTCTTTGCTGAGGTACAATCTGCCTTGGCAGACTGGCAACCAGAAAGATTAAAGAAATCTAAAAATTCTGGCTTTTGACTTTTTTCAGGCCTTTTTCCACAGCTTTGAGGGTCTTATGCAAGTCAGCATCGCTGTGAGTCAGAGAAATAAAGCAGGCCTCAAATTGAGCCGGCGGGAAATAAATCCCCTCTGCGAGCAGGGTGTGAAAAAAGACTTTAAAGGCCTCCAAATTGGAGGTTTTGGCAGAGGCATAATCATAGACATCCTGGTCCGTGAAAAAGAGGCAAAACATCGAGCCCATCAGATTGATACTCACGGGCACCTGAATTTCGCGCGCCAAATCACTCATTCCACGGCAGAGCAATTTGCCTTTTTGTTCCAGCTCTTCGTAGGCATTGGGATTGTCTCGCAAGGCTTTGAGCGTTGCGACCCCAGCCTGCATGGCCACAGGATTGCCGCTTAGGGTACCGGCCTGATAGACTTTTCCCGCTGGCGCCAGACATTCCATGATCTCACGTTTGCCACCATAGGCACCCACGGGCATACCGCCACCGATAATCTTGCCGAGACAGGTCATATCAGGGGTGACACCCAAACGGGCCTGAGCACCGCCATACGCCAGGCGGAAACCCGTCATGACTTCGTCGAAGATCAAAACGGTGCCTTCGGTCTGGGTCAATTCCCGCAATTGCTCCAAAAAGCCCGTGCGGGGCAGAACCAAGCCCATATTGCCCGCCACGGGTTCAATCACCACTGCCGCAATCTGCCCCGGATAGGCTGCAAAAATTTGTTTGACCGCAGCGATATCATTAAAGGGTGCTGTCATAGTGTGTTCGACCAGGGCAGCAGGCACGCCGGGGGTACCTGGAATGCCCAAACTGGCCACGCCAGAACCAGCTTCGGCCAAGAGCATGTCGCTGTGCCCGTGGTAACAACCGCTGAATTTGATGATTTTTTCGCGCCCAGTATAGCCACGGGCCAGACGAATGGCGCTCATCACAGCCTCGGTGCCCGAATTGACCATGCGTACCATTTCAATCGAAGGCACAGCCGCAATCACCAGATCAGCCATGTCAATTTCAATTTCTGTGGGGGTACCAAAACTCGTGCCAAATTCGAGTTGTTTGCGAATCGCCTCGATCACGGGCGGGTAGCCATGCCCGAGAATCATTGGTCCCCAGGAGCCAATATAGTCGATGTACTCATTGCCATCGATATCCCACATATGGGCGCCTTTGGCTTTTTTCATAAATGGTGGGGTGCCACCCACAGCTTTAAAGGCCCGAGCGGGACTGTTGACCCCTCCCGGAATCTTCGACTGGGCCTCGATAAAACGCAGGGCCGAACGGTGAAGTTCTTTCATGGATTATTCCCCATGTCCCAACATTTTGTGGGGCTGCACATATTCGCGGAAGAGCTCTTCGGTGACATACTCCAGCGCCAGACCAGCTTCGAGCAGGGTGGTGCCATCGTGATGGGCCTTGAGGGCAATTTTGGCCGCTTTGTCGTAGCCAATCGCCGGGGCCAGCGAAGTCACCAACATCAGGGATTTGTCCAGCAATTCGCTGATGCGGGCATGATTGGGCTCGATCCCGACCGCACATTTGTCGTTAAAGGCATGGCAGGCATCGCCCAACAGACGCATGCTTTGCAACACATTGTGGATAATCAGAGGTTTGAAGACATTGAGTTCGAAATTGCCAGAGGCGCCCCCAATGGCAACAGCCATGTCATTGCCGATGACCTGGGCACAGACCATGGTCATGGCCTCACACTGGGTGGGATTGACCTTGCCAGGCATAATTGAGCTGCCAGGTTCGTTTTCGGGAATCGAAATCTCGCCAATTCCGCAGCGGGGACCACTCGCCAGCCAGCGGATATCGTTGGCAATTTTCATCAGGGCACAGGCCGTCATTTTGAGCGCACCGCTGAGCAAAACCAGCGGGTCGTGGCAAGCCAAACCCGCAAATTTATTCGGAGCTGTCACAAAGGGCAATCCACTCAGGCGGGCAATTTCTTCAGCAACGGCTTTGGAATAGCCTTTGGGGGCATTTAAACCCGTACCCACAGCGGTGCCCCCAAGGGTCAATTCATAGACCTGGGGCATTACAGCCATGACCCCTTTGATCACCCCTTCGAGTTGGGCAGCATAACCAGAAAACTCCTGACCCAAGGTCAGCGGCGTGGCATCCTGCAAATGGGTGCGGCCAATTTTGACAATGTCTTTGTAAGCCTCGGCCTTTTCGGCCAGGGTCTTTTGCAGCAATTGCAAATTGGGAATCAGGTGGTGATGCACCTGCTCAGCTGCGGCCACGTGCATGGCCGTGGGAAAGGTATCGTTGGAAGACTGAGACTGATTCACGTCGTCATTGGGATGAATCGGGGCTTTGCTGCCCATGACACCCCCGGCGATCTCGATCGCACGGTTAGAAATGACCTCGTTCACATTCATATTGGTCTGGGTGCCGCTGCCGGTTTGCCAGACCACCAAGGGAAAATGGGCATCCAATTGCCCGGCAATCACTTCGTCAGCGACCTGCTGAATCAGGGTCGATTTTTCTGCTGAGAGCACACCCAAATCGGCATTGACCTTGGCAGCTGCTTTTTTAATAATGCCAAAAGCGCGGATAAATTCACGGGGAAAGCGCTCTCCCCCAATTTTAAAATTTTCAAAAGAGCGTTGCGTCTGGGCCCCATAATAGCGATCGGCGGGCACAGCCACCTCTCCCAAACTGTCTTTTTCCATGCGGATATTTGATTCCATCGGCGTATCCTCGAATTTTTGATGAAAGGCTGCTAAAAGGATGGCTTTTTTTCTCATCCCCATCATGCTACCATGCGTTCTAGAGCCTTCCCAAGGCAATCCCGACGCAATAGGCACCTTAAAGCGCGTTAACAATGGCAGAGAAAAAAGTCCTTCTGATAGATGACAATGAATTGATCGGTGAATTGGTCTCTGAGATTCTGGCTGATGTCCCTGTCGAGATTCAAACCACAACCGATACACGAGAGGGTTTGCGCTTGGCCATGAGCACAAAACCCGATCTACTCCTTTTGGATATTGATATGCCCGAAGTCAACGGGTTGGATCTCTTACAACAAATCCGCAATATGCAAAGCACCCAGCATCTGCCTGTCGTGATGCTGACAGCCAATGAGCGGCTTTCTAGCATACAAAGAGCCAGCGAACTGGGGGTCTTGGGTTATATTCTCAAACCCTTTAAACAGGATTATTTTTTGGAGCGTTTATCTGCGTTTTTGGGCCTGTCACTCACATCTAAAGACACGCCAAACGAAGGGGAAAACAGGGAAGACAGCGGAGCCGTTGTCAAAGAAGTAGCCAAAAAAGCACATGCCATCAAAACAAAAAACTTACTTGTGATTGATGATGAACCGATCTTTGGCGAGTTGATCAGCACCATTCTCGAAGACACACTTTTTTCCGTTCAAGTGACCACGGATCCGCGTGAAGGCTTAAGATGGGCCATGACACAAGCCGTAGATGTCATTCTCTTGGACTTAAATATGCCTGAAATAGACGGACTTCAGCTTGGAAAACAGTTAAATAAAATGCAAACCACCCAAAAAATACCGATTTTGGTCATCAGCGGCTACCCGCTGTCTTATGTCGAAAAAGAGCTCGCCGAAATGGGTTGTGCGGACTTTTTGGCCAAACCCTTTTCGCCACAACAGCTGATCACAGCTCTGAGTAAATTAATTGGCCGAGATATTTTCTGGCAAATCTGAAGCTGTTACTGACGCAGATAGTGGCAAAACAAATTCAAACCGAGAGCCTTGCCCCATTTGGCTGCTGACACCGATCTTACCACCATGAGCCTCAACCACCATGCGACAGAAAGTTAAACCCAGACCCGTTGAATACCTGCGGTTTTCTTGACGCAGTTCAGCCTGACCAAATTTTTCAAAAATTTTTGCCTGCAGTTCTTCGGGAATGCCAGATCCGGAATCTTGCACAGCCACGGTTAAGCGATCGTCGCCCATTTTAGCCAGGATTTTGATTTCTCCCCCGCGCGGCGTAAATTTAAGCGCATTGCTCAGAAGGTTGATCATCACTCGGCGGATCAAATCATGGTCAAGGAAAACAAGCGCAGGGGCCTGCGGTAGCTCCGAGATTAACACCTTATCTGTGAACATGCCTTCGAGGGTTTCCGTGGCCTGAAGAATGGTTTGACAAATATCTTTGGAATCTCGGAACAGGGGCATTTCTCCATTTTCCAATTTATAGACGTCGAGCAACTCACTGATCATATCAATCAGGGTCTGTGAACTCTGGATGGCCAAATTGAGATGCCGCTGTTGCTTCTCAGAGAAAGTGCCTGCCCCTCTCTCCAACAGAGAGAGGTAGCCAATGATCCCGGATAAAGGCGCCCTTAAATCGTGGACAATCATATGCAAGAGATTGTCCCGCTGTTCTTCCAATTCCTGCTGACGTTTTAAACTTGTTTGTAAGGCCTGATTTTGTTGGCTGAGATTCTGATTTAATTGCATCAAAGCCAAATGGGTGCGAATACGCACCTGCACCTCTTCAAATTGAAAGGGTTTGGTAATATAGTCAATCCCGCCGACATTAAAAGCGCGGACCTTATCCAGGGTTTCGCTGAGCGCACTGATAAAAATAATTGGGATATCTTTGAGCTTGGGATGGGCTTTAAACGCTTCACAGACTTCATAGCCGTTCATTTCCGGCATATTAATATCGAGCAAAACCAAATCCGGCGGGCTGGTTTCTGCTGCTCGCAAAGCCAATTTTCCGCTGGAAACAGGGCGCGCTTTATATCCTTGATTTCTCAAAAAGTCAGCTAAAACCTTTAAGTTTTGCGGCGTATCATCGACAATTAAAATATCAAATTTTAATTCTTGTGCCTTTGCGGTTTCGAGCATAAAAACTCCTAAAAAAAGATAAAATCCAACAGGCAGTAACCGTTAATTTTTTTCGAGAAATTCAATTAATTGATCATATTGAAAATTTTCCGCAAAATATCTAATTTTTTTGGCCAAAGGGGCGTTTTTAAAATCAATTTCAAGTAGGGAATCCAATAAAAGTTCTTGATCCGCCTCCAAAGCGGCTTGATATAAACATGCACGCAAATCTTCGTTTAAACCAGTCAAAGGCGCTTGAACGGCAAAACTTTGGGAAAACGGAATCGGGAGATACTGACTTATTTTCTGACAGAGATCACTTAATTTAAAGGGCTTTAAAAGAATATCATTTGCCCCCAAATTTAGTGTTTCCGAGCATTCTGAGTCTAAAGAACTGGCTGTCAACAAAATGATAACACAGGGTTGCCCCGACTCATTTTTGCGAATCAATTCAATGGCCTCTTTGCCCCCCATCACTGGCATAAACATATCCATCAGAATCAAGTGAGGAAGCCAATCTTGCTGTATTTCGAGGGCTTCTTGACCATTACAGGCTTCACGTACAGAGACAGTGGGCAAATCCAAAACCTCCGTCACAATCTGTCGATTGATGTCTTTGTCATCCACCACCAAAATACGAAAATGAGCATCTCTGGCAACAGGTACAACGTGTTTTTGCGCCTCTGAGGGCGCCTTTTCAGCGATGCCGGCAATGGCTTCAGCAGGTATCGAAAACGAAAAGCAACTGCCGTGTCCCAACCCACTCGAAACAGCAATATTCCCCCCTAATAACTGAACATAGCGCTGGCTTAAAACCAGCCCCAAACCTGCTCCCTTTTGCAGATCACGCCCCGATTGGGTTTGCACAAAGGAATTAAACAAGAGCGCCTGTTCTTTGAGCCCAATGCCCGAACCCGTGTCTTCAATTTCAAAACGCAACAGGTCTTGATCGTAGCTTACACGCAAGGAAACAGAGCCCACTTGGGTAAACTTTAAGGCATTGCCCAAAAGATGTAACAAGACTTGGCGCAATTTTCCCTCATCTGTGAGAATGATACTGGGTAAAGACGCTGAATAATCAAAAAATAAATTGAGCTCCGGATTTTGCGCGACTTGGTGTTGAAAAACAGCTTGAATTTGAGCCAATAAAGCATCCAGATGACAAGGTAAGGGATTGTAAGTAACGTAACCGGACTCAATTTTCGACATTTCGAGAATTTCATTGATCAATTTCAAGAGATGTTCACCACTGAGATAGATTGTTTCGAGGTAATCTTGCTGCTTCGGCGAGAGCCCACTGGTCTGTTGCAGCAATTGGGTACAACCCAAAACCGCATTTAAAGGGGTGCGAATTTCATGGCTCATATTGGCAATAAAATTGCTCTTTGCCAAATTGGCCGCGTCAGCTTGCTGGCGAAGTTTTTCCAGTTCTAATTCCTGTTGCTTGCGGGCCGTGATATTTTGCATCACGCCTTGCAAAATAACCTGCTGCCCCAAATCATCAGGTACAAGTTGGCATTCTGTATGCACATACAGCACCTGATGGCTGGGCAATAAAAGTCGGTGGTCCATTCTAAATACGCTTTGATTGGATACAGCGTCTGAAATTTGGGCCAAAAATCCAGCCAAATCTTCAGGGTGAATTCGGGCACAAAAGATTCCCTTTAACTGCTCAATAGCTGCCTCAGATTCGATTTCAGCCATTTCATAAATTTCATCTGAAAGCCAAAATTGGTCTAAACTGCGGTTCCACTCCCAAGCACCGAGCTGGGCCAAACGGTGCGCATGTTGCAAACGATCTTGGCTCAATTGCAAAAGATTCACCACTTTTTTGCGTTCAATCGCATAACTGATCTGTTCACCCACCAGGGTCAAAAGGGCCAATAATGCTTCGCCGGGATGTTCATGGGCCAAAGAAAAAAACTCCAAGACGGCAACCACTTTGTCTTTCACCTTAATCGGGAAAGCCAACTGGCTTTTAAAATCAAACTGCATTGCCCTTACATAGCGATGGGAAAACAGCTTGTCTCCCGTCTGATTCAGACTAAAATCGTGCCAAGCCGGTCGTTGACGGGTATAGACCAGTCCAGGCAAGCCCTCCCAAGGCATTAAATCGACCTGGGGATCCAAGGAAAATGATTCAAACAATTCCGGTTCAGAGAGAGACCAGATTGCGCTGGACTTGAGGCGCTCCATTCGTTTGCCTACAGGGGTGTGGCACAAAAAAACATGTCCCACCGGCCAAGAGGTATAAAAACAAATCTGCTCCAAGACAGACAAAAGCATTTGCTCCAAAGTACCTGGCGCATTGGCTTGGGTTGCGACATCTTTGAGCAATTGGGTTCTGCGGTGACTTTCTTCGGCCAAATAACCGGCCAAAAGCAATTGCTGGGTCTGAACACCCAGTTCTGCTTGCAAACTCTGTTTTTCTTTGTGACTTTGCAAACAGCGCTTTCGACTCATTTGAGCTTGTAATAAACAGTTTAGGCCTGAAGGACTGAGCAAATCAACAAAAGGCAGATAGGCATCTGCCCCTCGTTCAAAGGCAATTTGATGACGTGCAAAGTCTTGCTCATCCCCCACCCAAATCAATGGCCAAGCTGCTTCCATTTGATTTTGCAGTTCTTTCAAACTCAAGAGGTCTTCACAATCAGAAGTCTGATCTAAACAGCAAACAATGTCCCAGGTTTGCTGGGTTAAGTGCAAAAGTAGATTCTCACGTTCTAAAAATGCTATCTGCACCCAAGCAGGTACCAAAGCATCTTTCCACGGCTTTAATTCAAGCGGTTCTTGGGGGAGATTGTGCAGGAATAAAATTTTCAGATTCATAGATATTTAACCCTGAAGCGATGGTAATGAGTAAACAAAGGGTTTAAATGCATACCCTTTTCCACGTTGGGTATAAATCCAGGGATAGCGATTGGGAGTGGCTTTTCGCATTTTTTTACGCAAATGGCTAATATGGGCATCGATCGTACGCGCATCGATTTGCTCTCCATGGTCCCAAATATGCTCTACCAATTGTTCCCGAGAAAAAACCTGATCTGGCGAAGCAGCCAGAAACATCAAAATCTCAAACTCTTTTTCAGTCAAAGGCAAAGGCCAATGATGAATCATCGCTTCCCGGCTCAATAAATCGATCTTCAGTAAAGAATCACCGATCGGGAACAGAGAATCGCTTTCCTCGCTGGGTTTGGTTTCTGTGGGTTCGAGAGGAACAGGCTGGGGTTGCCCCAAGACTTTCCGAATTCGTGCCAATAACTCTTTTGCTCTGAGTGGCTTGGCAAGATAATCTTCTACCCCCAAATCAAGCCCCAAAACAATATCCATCTCTTCGGAATAACCCGAGAGAAAAACAAGCGGCACCTGAGAATGGCTTAATTTTATTTGTTTGAGCAATTCGAGCCCATACATATCTGGTAAATAAAGATCTGAAATAATCAAATGGGGAGAGATGATATTTAAAAAACGAAGGGCTTCTTCTGCTTTTGCGGCCAGATGAACTTCATAGCCATTGCTCTCGAGAATATCTTGAAGCAGTGCAGCAAAGTCAGGATCATCTTCGATGATTAAAAGAATAAAACGAAAATGGTCGGGTGAAGAATTGGACATCCTTCAAATTGGCCTCCGTGGAATTAAAATTTATCCCATTCTCTTCCATCATAAAATAGATTTATAAAGTTTCCGTGAAGATGCTTTTGAATGCCCCGATTGTCTGCGACAAAAATATGTTATGGTATTTGTATCTTTTTACAATAGCGTATGCGGTTTAAGCAGGGAATATCGGAACCATGAACTCTCCTATTTCCATTTTGCTTGTGGATGACGATGAAGAAGATTTTCTAATCACAGAAAACCTTCTCTTAAAATCCAGCAATATTCGGTATCAAATACAATGGTGCTCAAGTTACCATGAGGCACAAGTAGCTCTAAAAGATCAGGCGTTTGACCTTGTCTTGGTTGATTACCTGCTGGGCAGCAAAACAGGCATCGACTTTATCAAAGAAAACCGCGACACAGGGATTTGGATTCCGACCATTTTGCTGACTGGACTGGGAACCTACGATACCGATCTCAAAGCAATGCAATCAGGGGCCGCTGATTATCTCAATAAGAATACCCTGACCAGCCCAGATTTGGAGCGTTCTATTCGCTACGCACTCCAACAGTTTCAACACCAACAGATGCTCAGAGAAAGCGAGCAGCGCTTCAAGCAATTGGCTGAAGAATTAGAGCGGAGAGTCGCAGAACGCACCTACGCCTTAAATCAGAGCAATCAAGAATTACAGACCAATCAAAAAAAAT
The DNA here is from genome assembly GCA_051715345.1 of Candidatus Blackallbacteria bacterium. Lineage (GTDB taxonomy): Bacteria > Cyanobacteriota > Sericytochromatia > UBA7694 > UBA7694. The sequence continues at coordinate 157,611 of JBPXJQ010000053.1, read as the reverse complement.
TACAATTGCTTTACGCTCTCTCAGATCAAGCCCATCAAGAATGGTCTTTGGGTGAGCTATTAAAAAACACCCTGCAAAAAATCGCCGATTACCTCAATGCCCTTTGTGCGTCCATTCACATCCCCCCTCAATCGCCTCTGATTTCGCTGTTAAACCCGTCTCCCACGTTGGTTTATTGCCCAAGCGAAATCGCTCAACGGCCCTGTAAACATAACTATATTTGCAAAGACTGGATTGAGTCTTTGACACATACGCGAGAGGGTGGCCAATACACACATCCCGGTCCCGGCTCCCCCCAAAACCAAGATTTTCCAGACAACGTCTGGGTTCAACCTGTTTCATGGCAAGAAGAACATTTGTTTATTATGTTTTTTGCCTTGCCCCAACAGGACAGAGTCGATCCCGGTCTACACCAACTCATGGTTCAAATTACCCATCAAATCAGCAATATGCTTCAACAATTTGTGAATATCCAATTGCTCAAAGAAAACGAAGAGCGTTTGAAACAATTTATGGAAGCCATCCCTGTGGGTATTTTTGCCTTAAGTGCCGACGGAAAACCCTTCTACGCCAACCGCGGTGCTCAGGAATTATTGAAATTGCCACCCCAGCTCGATGTTCCTTTGCAAAACCTGTTTGAAACCCTCCCCGTTTATCGCGAAGGCACCAACGAGCCCTACCCATATACAGAAACCCCTTGGCAAAAAGCCCTTTCGGGCCAAGACTCCTCTGTTGATGATTTGGAAATACGTTTTGAAGAACAACCGCTCAGCCTCCAAGTTTGGGGTCGCTCAGTTAGGGATATTCAGGGCAATTTGCGCTTTGCGATTGCCACCTTTGCAGATATTTCTGAAATCAAACAAACCCAAAGAGCCTTGATTTTGGCCCGCCAAAAAGCAGAAGATGCCAATAGCGCAAAGAGTACCTTTCTTGCCAATATGAGCCATGAGATTCGGACACCCATGAACGCAATACTGGGTTTTACCCAATTATTGCAAATGGATTCCAGCTTGGGAGAAGAGCAGCAACGAAAACTCAGGGTCATTCTGCAAAGTGGCGAGCATCTTCTGCGTTTGATCAGCGACATCTTGGAGATGTCCAAAATTGAAGCAGGGCATGTGAGCTTGGAGTTGGAGTCTGTCGATATTTATCAAATTCTCTCAGAGTTGGAGAGCGTTTTTATTGCCAAAGCCCATGATAAAAAATTGGATTTTTCAGTCTCATCCTCTTTAAACATGCCTCGCCATTTCAAACTCGATAAACAAAAGTTACGCCAGGTACTGTTTAATTTACTCTCTAATGCGTTTAAGTTTACAGTTCAAGGTCAAATCGAGCTTTTTTTGCGGGTCAAGCCCAAAGACAATCTTTTTTATGAATTGACCTTTAAAGTTCAAGATACAGGCTTGGGCATTCCCCCAGAAGAACAAAACAAAGTATTTCAAAGTTTTGAGCAAACGAGCAGCGGCAGACAAGTACAGGGAGGTACAGGCCTGGGACTGGCCATCAGTCAACGATTTGTGCAAATGATGGGTGGAGAAATTGGCTTTGTCAGCCAAGCCAATCAAGGTTCTTGTTTTTCGTTCAGCCTTGTGGCCCCACTCTCAGAAACCACGCCGCTGAAAAAGTATCCAGAAACAGTCCCCGCCCTTCCTGTTTTTAATTTTGGGCATTTACACAGTCCCCATGCCTTGGTTGTGGATGACCAAACCCACAACCGCGATATTTTACGTCTGCTGCTGGAACAATATGGCTTTGTAGTTCTCGAGGCAAGTAACGGCCAAGATGCCTTGAATATTGTCGCAGAAGTCACACCCGACGTGATTCTTTTGGATATGAGTATGCCGATCATGGATGGATTGACCTGCCTCAAACACTTGCGCCAAAACCCTGCAACCAAAGATATTTGTGTCATCATGATTACCGCCAACGCCTTCAGTTCGGATCAACAGACCTGTTTAAATGCAGGTGCCAATGCATTTGTCTCGAAGCCGTATAAAAAAGAGACGATTATCGAAGTTCTGAGCAAACACCTCAGCATTGCCCAGACAGCAATGGCAGACACACAGGTGCCCATCGCGACTCAAAGGGCCATCTCGTCGCTGATTTCAGCTGAAGAATGTGCAAGTAACCTCCCCCCAGACCTCTTAAAACAATTACTGGATACGGCCATTTGCATAGATGAAGACTGTTTTTTACAATTGATTCAACTTGTGGAAGGCTACCACACGGAATTGGCAGGCCAATTAAAACATTGGTCGCAAAATTATTATCACGAGCACCTAATCAGCTTTCTCGAAACAGCCCACTTGATTCAGACTCCCTCATCAACGACTTAAAGATCCGAGTCACAGGTGTTTGGAGAGGCTGAAAAAGAATGTACTGCCGATGCCTGCCTCCGATTCGAGCCAAATCTGCCCTTGGTGGAGTTCCGCAATTTTTCGGCAAATGGGCAAACCCATCCCACTGCTGCGCCTTTTTTGCTCGGAACTTAAATGCTGAAACATCTGAAAAATACGTTCAAAATAGAGAGATTCAATCCCCACACCATTGTCTTGAACAGAAAAAGTCCATTCATTTTCATCCTCCTCGACCTGAATACGCAACAGAGGGAGCCTGTCAGAAGGAACAAACTGCAAGGCATTTTGAAACAAATGGTGATACAAAAGCTTCAGATGATAAACACTCGCCTTTATGGTGAGCAAAGGAGAAAGGACTTCCAGCTGGGCCTTTGGATATTCTGCGGCCAACGGCGCCCACACCTCCGCAATCAGCGTTTCCAGATTGATGGGCTCTAACTTCAAAACCTCGGTACTGGCACTCAAATAGGCCAATAGACTTTGCACTTGCCGCTGCATGCGCTGCGTGTTTTCGGCAATAAAGTCCAGATAGCGTTGGTTTTTGGGCACAACCTCTGCGGGCAGGCGATGTACCAATAATTGGGTGTAATTGGTCAATAAACGCAAAGGCTCCTGCAAATCATGGGCCGAGATATACGCCAATTGTTCCAGTTCGTGTTTGGAGGCTTGCAGTTTTTTGAGTGCCTGCGCGAGTTCTCCGGATAGGGAGGCCCGAGCTTCCGCTTCTTCTTGCGCCTTGCGGGCATGTAGCGCTTCCTGCTCTTTGGCCTGAATGATCTCTTTCATCAGGCGTTGATTCTCATCTTGCGAAAGTTTGCGCCGCAAAAGCGCACGAACGCGCCCTTTCAGAACCGAAATATCGCTCGATTTCCCAACAAAATCATCAGCACCCGCTGCCAATGCCCTGGAAAGCTCGACATGATTGTCATGGGCTGTCAGCATTAAGACCAGAATCGGATTGAGCTTTTGCTGTGAGATCTGATTGAGCTTTTGACAGACACCAATGCCATCAATTCCGGGCATGACCAGATCAACCACCACACAGTCGTAGTCATCAGCTTCTAATTTTTTTAAAGCCTCCTCTCCCGATTCTGCCTGCTCTACCAGATATCCCTCATGCTGTAATTCCTCAACCAGATAAGTCAAATAAGTGGGGCTATCATCGACGGCCAAAATTCGGGCCTGGCGAAAGGAAATGTCAGAGGGCAAGGCCGTTTGGCCCGAAAACTTGCGAAAGAGAGAATGAATCCGCAAGAGTAAAATGGTCTCATCCTCAGATTTTGGCAGATAGTCATCCGCCCCACTGTCGAGGCCCTGTACCTCTGTAGCAGAAGAGTCCGCTGCGGTCAACATCAAGACCGGCACATGACGTGTGGCGGCTTTCATACGCACCTGTCGGCAAAAAGCATCACCATGCATCCCCGGTAAAAAATAATCCACCACAATCAGATCTGGTATCAATTGATTCAGAAACTCCAAGCCCTCTTCAGCACTGGCAGCACGGGTCACAAACCAGCCTTCATCTTCAAAGAAGAGCGTAAATTTTAAGGCCTGGGTATCTGAATCTTCAATCAGAAGAATATGTTTATCCGCGATGCTCATAGGTGTTTACCGGACCTAGCCCCTCTTTTTTTAACTAAAAACTGAAGATGGGGAGCTAAATCTGGCAAAGGCAAAAGGTGGCAGACAGCCCCCAGTTTGTCTGCGGCAGCAGGCATGCCATAGACCACAGCGGTGGTCTCAGCTTCGGCCAAAGTATAGGCTCCAGATTGGCGCATCTGTAAAAGCCCAGCAGCCCCATCATCACCCATGCCTGTCAAAACCAAACCAATCGCCCGGGGCCCCAAAGATTCAGCCAAAGACTGGAATAAAACAGTGCCAGAAGGGCGCTGGTAAGACACAGGTTCATTGTCCAAAAGTGTAATCCTGCCTTTTTGATAACTCAAATGCCGCTCTGGCGGTGCCAAATAGATGTGTTGTGGCTGAGGCACCATTCCCTCACTGGCCACAACAACCTGAAAAGGAGTGACTCCATTGAGCCAATCGGCAAATCCAACCAAAAAATGAGGGGCAATATGCTGCACCAATAAAATTGGCAAGGGAAAAGTCGCCAATTGATTAAATAGCGTCGACAGGGCTTTGGGCCCACCTGTCGAAGCTGCAATGCCGAGAATCTGAAAATCCGGCATTTGCTCTGTACTGAGTGACAGACGGGGGTGGTGAGGAGATACCTCTTTTGTTGGACGCGCAGCAGCCACACGACCCAAGCGCTGGCGAATTACTTTGACCTGACTCATGATCACCAATTGGGTACAGAGCTGTCGGGCACTTTGTTCAAAGGCAGGGTGAGACACTCCCACGGGCTTAGCTAAAACGGAGAGCGCACCTGCCTGCAGAGCATCAAAGCTCAAATCCAGTTCCTGGCTTTCTGACTGCGAAGAAACCACCACAATCGGCGTGGGACAGGTCTGCATGATCTGACGCGTGGTCTCCAAGCCATCCATACCCGGCAAACGGATGTCCATCGAGATCACATCAACTGGCTGGGTCTGCAAAAAAGCCAGAGCCTTTTCTCCCGATGGCACCACCGCTAAAACGGTCAAACGTTGATCAGCATTGATAATTTCGGTCAAAAAGAGCTGCATAACAGGAGAGTCTTCGACAATTAAAACGCGAATCGGTTTTTCTGTGTTCATAGCAATTGCGCGATCATCTCAAGCAATTCCTGTTGCTCAAATTTTTGTTTGACCAGATAAGCAGCCGCGCCCAACTCCAGGCCTTTTTTCTGATCTTCGTGAGCATTGAGCGAGGTTACGACAATCACAGGCAAGGCTGACCACTGGGTATCTTGTTTGATCTGAGCCAAAAGCTCAAGGCCATCCATTTCAGGCATTTGTACATCAGTGATCACCAGATCAAAAGGGGTTTCGCGCATTTTTTTGAGTGCTTCACGCCCATTGACAGCGACGGCCACCTGATAGCCCTGGCTCTCCAAAATGGTCTTCTCAAGGGTACGCGTGGTGATCGAATCATCAACAACCAAAATGCGCGCCATCTGTGCTTTTTCATTTTCGCGCCAGAGCAGGCTGCCCGAAGCCTGTGATTTTTGGGTGATTTGGCCCACAAAATGGGGATTTAGAACTGGTACAGGATACCCCTGAGAGGAAAGTGCCGCTCCCAAATAAAGAGGCAAATGAGAAGCGGGTCCTGTCAAAGGTCTGAGCAGGCTTTCTTGCTCGGCCAAAAGACTGTCTACTTGCAGCGCAATCGGCTGAGAATCCGTTTCTAACACAATCACAGAAAAAGACCGTTCAGCAAACCCACCCGTTGCTCCGGGAAAAAGCATTTGGCTGAGACGGTAAAGTGGCACAGGCGTCTCTCCCCACATCAGGGTCATTTGCCCGTCCACCGAGACCAAGTCGGTCCGCTGAAGGCGCAAAAGCTGACGAACGGCATAAGCAGGCAAAGCCAAAGCTTGCCCCTCACAAGAAAACACCAAAAGGCGGTAAGTGACAATTTGCAGGGGAACTTCCAGCTCAAAACAAAGCCCCTGCTCTTGTTCTAGCAAGCGGTATTTGCCCTGCAAACGGGAAATGCTTTCGGCCACAACCGAAAGCCCCATGCCGCGTCCCCGCAGTTCATTGATCCCCTGAGCGGTGGAAAAACCCGGCTGAAAAATGGCCCCTTTCCAATTGTCCAACTCCAGCATTTCTGGGGATTTTTCAGCCAAGCGGCTGCGAATTTGGGTCTGATTTAAGCCTTGGCCATCATCTGAAATTTGGATCATCAACTGATGGCGGCGCACCTCCAAATGACAGGAAATCTTGCCAACTGGGTTTTTGCCCTTCTGACGCCGTTCTTCAGGCCCTTCAATGCCATGGGCCAAGGCATTGCGCAAAAGATGCATCACCGGATCTTTGATCAATTGCAGAATCACCCGGTCGGCCTCAATATCCAGCCCCGTAAACTGACATTGGATTTCTTTGCCCTGCTCCTGGGCCAGGCGGCGCAGCATTTTCGGAAAGCTCTGAAAAATCGAGCGGGCAGGTTGCATGCGAATTTCGCGGATATTGGCCTGGAGATAATTTACCTCCTGAGAGAGTTTCCAGGTGCTTTGCTGCTGCTGATGGCGATTTTCTTGGCTTAACACCGTCAGCTCACGCAGGGCATAAACAAAGGCCTCCCGATGGGCTGAAACCGGCACATGAACTTGGCATTGGTGCCAGTGTTTTTCAAGTTCCGAAATTTTCAGTAAAATATCGCGCAAATTTCCTGTGATCTCATTTTGTTTCAGACTCTCCGCCATCAGGCGATCTGAGCTGTCCAACAAAGTTTCAAGATGTTGCGAAGAAATTCGCACATATTCATCCAGATGGGATTCGGTCCGATTTTGGAGCAAAACGGTCTCTTTATCAGGCTGAGTCCCCTCTGGTTGGAGAGACGGCTCCGTTTGGGGTAGAACAGGCACAGCTGCTTCAGTCCCCGCTGGTAAAAGCGCTTTCCCCAGGGCCGTCAAAGCGGCAGTGGGATCGGGCAGGGGGGTTTGCTCCAATTGGGCACTGAGCCAATCTTCGCTGAAGTCCAACCATTGGTGCAAAACCTTGAACAAAGGTGGCAAAGACAATTCTCCAGCCTGAACTTTGACAAAGAGCGCTTCCAATTGATGCGCCCCCTGCTCAAGCACGGGCAGATCGACCGCCCGTGCTGCCCCCTTGAGGCTGTGGGCCCGGCGAAAGGCCTCATTCAATTGTTCAGGTTTAAAAGGAGCTTGCGCCGCCTGATCTAAAAATTGACGAATGACCTGCAAGTGATCGGCGTGTTCAGCGTAAAAAACCTGAAGTAAACGCTGGCGGAGCCGCTCATTCACAGATGGTACCTCGCCACCAATTGCTGCAGCTCTTGTCCCATGCGGTTGAGCGAACCGCTGGCCTGATTCAATTGTTGGGTGCCCGCAGCCGTTTGCTCTGTGCTTTGGCGAATATCCAGCAAAGCCTGAAAGACCTGTTCAAAGCCCAATTGCTGCTGGTTGGTGGCCGCCACAATTTGTTGAAAGGCCTGAATGCTCTGCTGTGTGGTATCCGCCATATGCCGGATGGTACTTTCAGAGACATCCATCTGCTTGCGGCCTTTTTCGACCTTTTTAACAGCCTCTTCGGTCAACATTACAGCTTTGCCAATGCCGCGCTGAATATCTTCGAGAATCGTACGGACTTGGCGGGTCGAGTCTTTGGCCTGATTGGCCAAATGTTTCATTTCATTGGCCACCACCGAAAAACTGCGCCCCTGCTCACCGGCTGCAGCCGCTTCAATTGCCGCATTGAGCGCGAGCAAATTGGACTGCTCTGCCACCTCCGTGACCAGGGCAATAATATCTCCGACGGCGCGGTTCTTTTCGCTGAGGTTGACGATATTTTCGGCCACCTGATTGACCTGAAAACGGATCCCTTCAATATCGGTCACGGTCTCCGTCACAGATTTGAGACCCTTTTCGGTAATATTGACAGTGGCTTCGGCCTCTGCTGCCACGTGCCGGGCCCTTTCTGAAATCTGAGCGCCGCTTTGCCGGACTTCTTCCATGGTGGCTGTGGTCTCCTGCAAGGCAGTGACCTGCTCCTGTGTGCTGGCCGATTGCTGTTGGGTCGAAGCCATGATTTCAGACGTCGAGGCCGTTAAGCTGCGAATGCCGAGAATATTTTGTTGGGTGATCTCCCGCAGCCCCGATTTCATCTGATTAAAGGAGTGGGTGAGTTGGCCCACTTCGTCTTGGGAGCGCACCTCTATCGCCTCGCCACTGAGATCGCCATTGGCGACTTTTTTGGCCTGTTCAGCCAGATTGAGCAGAGGCAGACTGATCGCCCGTGAAATCAGCCAATTGAGCAACAATCCCAAGACAGCGACCACCAGGCTGATCAGAATGACATTGCGAATCATTTCATCGATTTTATTTTGCGCATGTTGTGTATAGAGATCCGCCGTATCTCGGGTAACTTCATGCAACTCATTGATTATTTTTTCAATCTCCGCAACCTTCCGGCCAAACTGGGGTGATTGGGGAGATATGGCCAAAAAAGTCCCTTCTTGATCGGCTATTTTTTGGATTAATTTTTTGGTCTCTTGCAGCTTGAGGCGAATCTCAGCCGTCGGCGCAGGCTCAACACGAAAGGTATCTTTGCTGTTCACCTTAACCAAGATCTCTCCGCCCGCCAGCAGCGACTCGGTCGTCCCTATAAATAGGTCGCGCCAATAGCCATAATCATTTTTCTGTTTGAGACTGGCCAAAAACAAATCTTTGGCATACCACTGGTTTAAGGCCCGCTGCCGCACCACCACATGGATTACCTCAGCATCACTGCGCCGCTCGTACTGCGACATGACCACATAACTCAGAATAAAACCAATCGCGAGAATAAAAATAACCGGAATCAGCGCCAATTTAACACCCACACTTTGTCGGCCAGACATGATCCCCTGTTTCTGATCCATTGTTTTACTCCTGTTCTTGGTGGGTTGGTAAAGCGAGATTCTGCAAAAGTGAGTGTTGACTCAAAACCGAAAGATTTAAGACCTGAACATCCCCAGCCAGGCCCTTGATATAAGGAACCTGGGGACAGGGGGTGAGTTCAGCATCATCCAAGTGGATAAAGTCCGAAAGGGCATCTACCCGCAGGGCCACAGGGGGGGTGCTGCGTAAAAACAGCAGATAGCCCTCCCCCCCGTTGTCTGAGAGCTGAGGAAGATCCAGCAAAGCGGCAAATTCCAAGACCGAAATCATCACACCGCGCTGGTTATACACCCCCAATAAAGCGGCTGGCGCCAAGGGCAAAAAAGTACAGGTCTTAAACGGCGCCACCTCTTTGAGCTGGTACAAGGGCACAGCATAATACTCGGACTGCATCAGCCAGACCAGATAGGTCGTTTTGAGAGATTTTAGCTTAAGCGACGTGCGTTCAGCCAATTGCCGGGCGCGGCGTTCGAGTAAATCTGGCCAGTGTTGAATATCACGCGAATTGAGGTCAGCCAGTTGGCTTTGACTCAGAACCAGCCGCTCATTGATTTCTTGCCAATCGATGTTCACGGTCAGGCCATCTCCTTCTGCTGCATAAGTAGCAAGGCCTTCAATTGGGCAACGGTCCACTCTTGTGAATCAGGCAACGAACAGTCTTCTTGCTGGGTGTTGAGCAAGCCCAAGGCATTGCGAAAAGCTTTGCGGGCAGCGGGCATTTGACCCATTTGTTGAAAAAGCAAGCCCTGATGATAATGGGCCAAAATATGTTTATGATCCAAGTATAAGACCTGTTTTAAGGTCTGCAAAGCATCAGCGGACTGTCCCTTGGCACTGAGCACCAAAGCCAAATAATAGTGGCACGAAACATGCAGGGGCTCCTGGGCCAAAAATTGGCGACAGAGGGCCTCAGCGGCCTCCAATTGACCTTGATCGGCCAGACTTCGAATCGTATTCAGGGCTTCGGATTGCAAGCTGGGTTGCACAGGAATGGGAATCAGCCGCTCTGTGAGGGGAGAATGGGCCAGAGGCAAGCCAGAGGGGATCGGTGCAAACTGGGTTTGCCAAGGAAAAACAGGCAGCTCAGGAACTGCGAAAGGGTCGGGAAATGCGGGGGCCGACAAAGATGAAGCGGGGGCAGAAAAAGCAGCTACTTCAGTGCTCGGCACGGGCTCTTCTTTTCGGAAACAACTCAAGCGCGAAAGGGCGTGGGGGGAAAAGGGCTCACAAGAGAGAGGGGTGAGTTCTGCCGGTCCCAAAACCAACCAGCCTCCGGGCTTTAAAGCCCGGTAAAAAGCAGCAATTAAACGCCGGTAGGTTTCTTGATCAAAATAAATCAAAACATTGCGACAAAAAATCAAATCAAAACCGCCAACCGGAATCAAAGCCGCGATATCATCAAGAATCAGGTTGTGGGCCCGAAATTGGACCCCTTTGCGATAGCTCGGCAATAAATGCCATTCCTGATCCTGTTTGAGAAAATGCTGCTGCAAAAACGCGTCAGAACTGTTGCGCAAAGCCCATTTGCGATAGACGGCTTTTTCGGCCTGCCTGAGAAAATCGCGGTTGATATCTGTGCCCAAGAGGCTCACATCCCAGCTCTGCAATTGGGGAAAAGCACTGTTTAAAAGAATGGCCAATGAATAAATTTCTTCGCCTGTGGCACAGCCCGCACTCCAGACAGACAGACGCTGACGATCAGCACAGCTCCCCTTGATCAGCTCAGGCAAAAGTTGATCGCGCACAGCATCAAACTGTTCCTGATACCGAAAAAAATAAGTTTCACCAATTGTGAGCTCTTGAATCAAAAGCTCCCGTTCTTCTTTTCCTGCTTCAGCTTGTAAATGGGTGAGATAATCCCGGTAATCCGTCAGCTGATTTTTTTCCATACGCCGGGAGAATTTATAGGCCAATTCACGGTCTTTGTTGCAGTAATAAGCCAAGCCGGTCTGCTCCACAACATAGGCTTTGAGCTGTTCAAAGCCTGCAGAATCAGAAGCGTCAAGTGGGGAAAAAGGGCGTGTCATGGCATCTTTTACTCCAGCGCCTGCAAACGAGCCTGTAACATTTTCTGCAAAGACGTCATCCGCATTTGCTCTTCCTTGAGCAAAATCTGATTGATATCCAGCAGAGCAATCTCATGCCCTTGATAATAACTCAGCCCCATCACCCAGTCATTGAAACTCTGTTCGGGCTTCAGGGGCTCCGATACTGGCAATGGGGCCAATTCTAAAACCCGATCCACCAAACAGAGCCAGGAATGATTCGCCAAACGCAGCAGGTGTTGGTCTATCGTCAAGGCCTGAACCGTCGTGTGAAATAAAAAGCGCAGGTCCACCACCGGCAGATACTGCCGATCCAATTGAACAAAACCAGCCAAAGTCACAGGCATCCCCGGCACCAACACCAAGCTGGGCAAAGGCAAAATCTCTTTGACCTCATCGCGCGGCAAGGCACAGAACAAGGCCCCCACCTCAAAGATCACAGAAATCGTCATGGTTCAGAGGCATCGGATGAAGGACTGGGGGCCGATCTGGAGCCAAAAGAGGGCTTGGGCAATTGGGCTATCTGTCCCCAAAAATGACTCATATTTTTTAACATATTCATCAATTTTTGAATACCCGAAGGTTTGATAATATAACAATTCCCCCCCTCCAGATACGAATGGTTGATATCAAACCGGGCATCTGAGGTGGTCAAAATCACCACGGGCAGATGACACAGGTTCTGGTTTTCACGGATCGCCTTTAAGACCTGGCGACCGTCCATACGCGGCATATTTAAATCCAACAAGATCAAATCGGGTATTTTGGCCGTCTGGTAGGGCGGATTTTGTTGCAAAAAGGCCATCGCCTCTAAGCCATCAGAGACCCGACTGAGCTGAATATCCGATTCAATTTCCTCTAAAAGGTCTTCAATGATAAAGGCATCGCCTTCGTCATCATCCACCAACAGGACATGTAAGGCCGGAGAAAGCGTGGAATTATGAGGCATGGTTCCACGCTATTCCTTCTGCTTCGGGCAAAATCGCAAAATTCAGCCAGAAATCAAAAATTGCCATCACCGTGGCTGCTAAGATTTTGGGAGCTAAGGGTTTCTTAATATAACAATTACAGCCCAAGCGGTAAGCCTCTAGAATTACGGCAGGTGACTCCAAGGCTGTTAAGATAACGATCGGAATAATGCAAAAGCGCGCATCAGAACGGATCATTTTTAAAATTTCAAGGCCCTGAATTCCCGGCAATTTGAGGTCCAGCAGAATCAGTTCCGGAATAGGGGCTTGAGGTGAGGTTTGCTCCAAATATTGGATAGCCCCTTCTCCATTGTCAAAGGGGATCAGATGAACCGGTATTTCTTCAGTTTCAATCACCTGTTGAATCAAAGCCAAATCAATCGGTTCGTCTTCGATCACCAAAACTTGGCATTTTTTGGAAACGGGGGACATATCACTCAGCAGCATGTATCGACTCTTCCTCTTTCAAAATGGGCAAGCAAAAGAAAAAAGCACTGCCTTTTCCCAAAGTTGATTCAGCCCAGATTTTTCCATTGTGTTGCAAAATAATTTTTTGGCAAATCGCCAAGCCAATTCCTGTACCCGGATACTCATTTTTATTGTGAAGCCTGTGAAAGGCATCAAAAATAGCACGGGTATCTTCAGCGGCCATGCCAATTCCGTTATCCCGGACAACAAACAACCAATGATCGGTTTCTTGCTGCCATTCAACCTGAATCTGCGGAGGGCCAGCACAAAACTTGAGCGCATTGCTAATCAAGTTTTGAAACAATTGACACATTTGAGTTGGATTGGCTTTCACCACGGGCAAGGGTCTTTGGATCTGAATTTCAGCCTGGGATTCTTGAATCCTCAATTCCAAATCTTCCAAGGCCTGTTGCAAAGGGACCTCCAGATTCAAGCGTTGTTGAGGCGCATTGCGCATCGAACGCGAGTAAATCAACAGGTTTTGCAGCAGGGCCTGCATCCGCTCTGTGCCATCAATAATGTAGTTCATATATTTCAGCGAGCGCGCATCCAAGTGGGCCTGGCTGTGTTCCTTCAGCATTTCGCTGAAATTTTTGATTTTGCGCAAAGGTTCTTGTAGATCATGCGAGGCAATATAGGTAAACTGTTCCAACTCCTGGTTTTTAAGCTCCATTTCTTGATGTGAACCCGCATCAAGAGACGCATTTCTCTGACTTGTTTCAAGTTTCAGCAATAGCTCGGCGTTGGTTGCCTCGAGGGACTGGATATAGTTGGTTTGTTGTTGGTATTTAGCTTCAAGTTCCTGATATAAAACCCGAAGTTGATCTGGATCTGAATATAAATCGAAATTGCCCGAGCTCATTAAATCCTCTTCAGGAAGGCAAACATTAGGTACAGCAAGCAGCTTTAAAAAATTCGTTTTGGGGCTCCCCTATTTTAGACCTATTGTCAGCATTCGTTTTGGGTTATTTTTTGCATGGTTCTTTACGGCATTTTTATTACAGTATTTTTATCACGACATTTTTATCACGAAATTATCACCATAAATGCAGTCTATACTGATGACATCTATCATATTCCTGTTAGCCGCAAAGGTCAAATTTTGTTACATCTATTCGCTTGCATCCCCATTTTGCAGCTCACAGTTCAACTGAACTGCGCCAAAATGATAGATTGAGGGACTTGTTTTTTTGTTACCATGCCCTGAAAATGCCTATATGTTATGTTCAGGAGAAAGATCATGTATAAATTGCTTGCGATTGATGATGATGCGGGCATCCTCGATCTGGTTCAGTCTTTTTTAGAAGAAGATGGCTATGATGTTTTCACAGCCCTCGGCGGTGAAGAGGGAATTTCTCAAGCCCAAGCCCTAAAACCAGATCTCATTATCTGTGATGTCGAGATGCCTGATCTGGATGGCTGGCATGTTTTGGAAACGATTCGCAAAGATGCGCAGTTACAGCACACACCGTTTCTATTTTTGACTGGATTGGACGAAATGAAGTATTTGCGGCAAGGCATGAATCTGGGAGCCGATGATTATCTGACAAAACCCTTTAATTACAAGCAATTATCCCAAGCTGTTGCCGTGCGTTTAGAAAAACAAACCTCTTTTTTGGCCCGTTTCGAAGCCGAACTCAAAGTTGCAGATCAAAAATTGGATCGCAGCCTGAACTATGACAATATTACCAATTTGCCCAATCGCAATCGCCTCAGTGAAAGCTTTTTAGAGCGCACCCAAACCCATTCCGCGTTGGCCGTCATGGTCTTGGCCATAGATCAATTCAAAGATTTTAGCAGTAATCAGCCTGAAGCGCTTGTCAATATTGTCCTCAAAGGGGTTGCTGACCGCTTGAGAAATAATTTCCAAGCTCAAAACAGTTTATTCTATTTACAAACCAATCAATTTCTCTGCTTTTTACCCACCGATCCTCTTTCTTCAAATCTGATTCACAAAGCTCAGCAAATCTTGGCTCAGCTATCTGATCCCTTTAAAATCATGGGAAGAGAGATCCATATCACCGCCAGCATCGGGCTGGCTATCTATCCGAATCATGCAAATGACCTCAATGAGCTGCTGCAAAAAGCCACTTCAGCACGTCTGAATGCCGAATCAAAGGGCGGAAACCAAGCCCAATACACAGAATAATCAGGGGATAGAAAGACAGGTGAAATCCGCTGGGGTTTTGTGTTAGGATGAGCTTGTTAAAAGCGGGACAATCTGAACAAAAATCCCGCTCAAATTGTCTGAATAAATAAGTCTTGTTGATCGAAGTTGAAAGCCAAGGAGAAACCGATGCTGAAACCACTTGCCACACTGGCCCTGGGACTCTCTCTCAGCCTAAATGTTCTGACTGGATGCAAAGGCAAAGAAGAAAAACACACCTATCGCCCCAAACAAAACCAAGATGTCTCTGTGGTTGCCAATAACGTAGGTGATGGCTTGGACCTGAGTCAATTGCCCGCTTTGGTCCGCGAAGCCAAAAACGGTGAAGCCCTGGAAAAAACGCTGAATGAATCTGGGGTGAACAACCTGGATTTAAACAATGATGGCAATATTGACTATATCAACGTCGAAGAGTTCCGCGAAGGCGATCAACGTGGATTTGTGCTCTTTACCAACGAAAACAACGAGCGCAGCGATGTGGCCCAGGTCATGATCAGCCAAAATGCCCAACAGGCCGAAGTGGCGGTACAGGGCAACCCCAATTATTATCCCCCCAACACGGTCTATCGCAATCATTTCCCACTGGGAGAAATTTTGCTGGCAGCCTGGCTCTTTGATATGGCCCGCCCTCGTTTCTACCACCCCCCTTATTACCGGGGCTATTACCCCAGTTATTATAGAGGCGGACGTGTCGTGCCATTTAGCTCCTACCGCGGTCGTTTGAGCAGCAGCGCCTACCGCACAAAATACCGCACAAGTGGCTTTGGCAGCGGCTCAACCCGCACCCGCGGCAGCTTGGGCAGCAAAACCAGCTTCACTACTGGCAAAACCACAACTACCACCCGCAGCGGCATGAATCAATCCCGCAATTCGCTCTCCAATGTCAAAGGCAGCAGCTTCGGCACGACGACCAATAAACGGCCCGTGGGCTCTGGAGGCACCAGCACCAGCAGTTTTGGGAGTTCTTCCAGCCGCAGCCGGACAACGGGTTCGACCGCAGGATCAACAGCCGGCAGCACCAGTGGATCCAGTTTTGGCTCAAGTTCCAACCGCAGCAGCACAGGCTCCTCGTTTGGTTCGAGCAGCAGCCGCAGTTCTACCGGCTCCACCTTTGGTTCCAGCTCCAACCGCAGCCGGAGCGGCAGCAGTTTTGGCAGTTCCTCAGGTTCCTCAAGCAGAAGCAGTTTTGGCAGTTCCTCTAGTCGCAGCCGGAGCAGCAGCGGCAGCAGCAGTCGCCGCCGCCGCTAAAAATCCAAGCGCTTAAAAACCCAACAGCTCCGTCAAGGCATCCAATGTGGGCTCCACCGCCTGCAATTGGGTGCCTTGGGTATGATAGGCAATTGCCCGGTCAGGATCTTTGAGGCCGTGGCCGGTTAAAACGCAAACGATCCGGCTGCCGGGCTGGATTTTATCTGCCGCTTTCATTTTGAGAATACCTGCCACCGAAGCCGCTGAAGCGGGCTCACAAAAGATCCCTTCACGTTTAGAGAGCAAAGCATAAGCCGCCAAAATTTCATCATCTGTAACCGCGTCGATATGTCCTCGGGACTCTTCCAGGGCCTGATTGGCCAAGTCCCAACTGGCGGGGTTGCCAATGCGAATCGCGGTGGCAATGGTTTCGGGTTTTTCAAAGCGGCGCTTGTAGACAATCGGCGCAGCCCCTTCGGCTTGAAAACCCCACATGCGGGGCAAAAATTCAGTTAAACCTTTGGCGTGATAGGCTTTAAAGCCCTTCCAATAGGCGGTAATATTTCCCGCATTGCCAACGGGAATGGAAAGAATATCCGGAGGCGAACCCAATTGGTCGCAAACCTCAAAGGCTGCTGTCTGTTGGCCTTCGATCCGAAAGGGGTTGATCGAATTGACCAAAGTCACAGGGTATTTCTCACAGAGGGCCCTCACGAGTTCGAGCGCCTGATCAAAATTGCCTTTGATCGGCACCACACGGGAGCCGTGAGCAATCGCTTGGGAGAGTTTGCCCAGCGCCACATAACCATCGGGCACCAAAATGTAGCCAAGCATCCCAGCACGGGCACAATAGGCGGCCATGGCCGCTGAGGTATTGCCTGTCGAGGCACACATCACGGCCTTGCTACCCGCTTCTAAGGCTTTGGAGATCGCCATGGTCATCCCACGATCTTTGAATGAACCCGTGGGATTCAGGCCCTCATATTTGAGCCAAACCTGAGCACCGGTTAACTCACTGAGATGGCAGGCATAAATCAAAGGGGTATTGCCCTCGTGCAGCGACACCACTGGGGTATTTTCTGAAACCGGCAAAAATTCCCGGTATTGATGAATCAAACCTTTCCACATAAACAAACCTCACGCCCGTGTATCAATATGTTTATAGACATGAAGCTCAGGGGCAGCACGCACCACGCCTGGGCCAATCTCTGGTTCAGTGTACACGCTTTCTACGGGCAGATCAGGGATCTCCAACTTTTTGGGGCGCATTAAATAAACCTGAAAACCCGTGATCCGGGCCGGGTCTTTTAAAAGCTGATTCAAGGGCTCAAATTCAAAACCGACAAAACCCACACCGTTGGTTTCACCGATTTGAGAGAGCGAAAGCCCCTGCACCAAGCGAGGGCGGTGAGTCCCTTGCAGGGAAAAGGCTTTGAGCATCAGCACCAAAGGCTGAAAGGCCAACCCACTGCCAAAATTAAATTTGATCGTGATCGGGCGCTGCGGTTCGAGATGGGCGGTTAAAAAATAGCCTATGTATTTGATCCTGTCGTGTTCTTCCGGGAAAGGCACGGGCCCTTCCCGATCTCCGAATTGGGCCAAATTATTTTTGAGATCAAAGCTTTGCTGGGCCTCTAAAACAGCCATCACTGACTGCAGATCTTTGTATCCCTCCAAAATATTCATCAGCGGGATAGCAGGCTGCAGGCTCTGCATCAGGGCGGTGACTTCAGTGGGAGTGACTTGCATCGGACAGTTGCCCGCTCCGGTTTAACGCAGCCAACCGACCAGGGTTTTGACCAGTTTTTCAATGCCGTCTGCGGCCTCTGAAATGCGGCCGGCTTCCATATAAGCAGGGGTTGAAATAATCCGATGGGTTTCATCGATTGCCACTTCGCGCACAGGGCAACTGAGATGGTGGGTGCCCATTGCCTCCATTTTTTCGGCCCAATCGGCGCCCATACCCAGGGTGAGGGTGGTCTCCAAGCCGGCTTTTTGCGCCACTTTGCCCATGATCGCAGGCGCAATACAGACAAAACCGAGTGGAATTTTTGCAACCAGTGCTTCAGAGATCAGACGTTCGACTTCGGGATTGACCTCACACTCAGGACCTTTAACTGCAAAATCGCAGAGGTTTTTGGCTGCCCCAAAGCCCCCAGGAAAAATCACAGCACTGTAATCGGCGGCTTTGACCTGGGCCAAATCGACAATCTCGCCCCGAGCCACGCGGGCTGCTTCAACCAAGACATTGCGAGTCTCACCTTCTGCCACTTGGCCGGTGAGGTGGTTGATCACGTGCATTTGAGGAATATTGGGTGCCATACATTGATAGGGAACATCCAAACGATCCAGGTTTAAAAGGGTCAAAGTCGATTCATAAATTTCTGCCCCATCAAAGACACCACAGCCAGACAAAACCACAGCCACTTTTTTCATAAAAAACTCCTTCAGATCTCGGTGGGAATAGGCCTATCGTACCACCAAAAAGCCGAAAAAAAAATGCCCCTGGGAGGGGCACAAGCTAGAGTTTTGATGGGCTAACCAGTGGACTGTTTTATGAATCCTTGATGATCTGGTCTTGATATATACAATACCTGAAAGATGTTAAGAAAAGATGGCGCCTCTGTCGCATAGAAATAAAATTTTGCAAAAATTTAAACAACATTGGGCTTAAAAAACCTTGACAATAATAAAACGATTGTGAAATTGCGCGACAAAAATGTGTTGCAGACTGGGTTGTGGCCTCAGATTATGACATCAGGCTGTGGCCGCTGTGGCCGCTTTTACCAATGTTACATTGGCTTCACCCAAACTTTTTACGAGGCGATTGAGCAGTTTTTCTTCGGGCTGAATCCAAAAATCACAGCCCACCGCAATCGCATTTTCGGGTTCCTGCTCAGACAGAATGACCACAGGCGTCTCGCCAGGAAAATCCTGCAAGAGACAACGCAAAGCTGTCAGTCTGCGCACGTCATATTCAGGAAAACGCAAACGCAGGGTCTCCAATTGCATCAGCGAATAAACACCAAACAGGGCCAGACGGGGAGGTTCAGTATCGTCCCGCTTGGGCCGAATTTTGGCTTTAAGCAAGAGTTTGTCTTCGCCTTCAAGCAGGGTTCGGAATTTTTCAAAGGTTTTGGGGGCAACAAAAATTTCAATTTCGCCGGTCAGATCTTCGATCTTTAAAAAGAGCATATTTTCGTTTTTATCATTGGTTTTGATTCGGCGTTCGACCACCAGTCCTGCCAGGGTGGTTTCGCGGCCCTCTTCGAGTTCGGGCAGATCGATCACCGAGTGCTGGGCAAAGGCCTGCACCTGTTCTTTGACCATGTCCAAGGGATGGCCCGAAACATAGATCCCGATGACCTCTTTTTCGTGTATCAGCAGTGTTTCGCGATCGGACTCCGGCGCCTCGATCAGTCTGGGAGCCCTTTCAAAATCGAGGTCAGCGGCACCATCAAGCTCAAAGAAACTGGTCTGACCCATGTTTTTGTGTTTTTGGGCGTCGTTGGCCGCGCCCATGGTGTTATCTAAATTCTGCAAAAGCATATTGCGGTTGTCGAGAATACCATCAAAGGCCCCCGCTTTGATCAAACTCTCCAATGAGCGTTTATTACAGACCCGCAAATCGACCCGCGAACAGAAATCATAAAAAGAGGTAAAAGGTCCATTGGCCTTGCGATCGGCCAAAATATTTTCGATAGCAGCCGCCCCCAAGTTTTTGACAGCCCCCAAACCAAAGCGGATATTTTTGTCAAAGACTGAGAAATTATGGATGCTCTCGTTGATATCTGGCGGCAAAATACGGATCTTCATACGCCTGGCCTCTCCGACGTAAAGCGGAACCTTGTCCTGGGTACTCATCACGCTGGAAATCAAAGCGGCCATATATTCCACGGGATAATTGGCCTTGAGCCAAGCCGTTTGATAGGCCACATAGGCGTATGCCGCGCTGTGACTCTTGTTAAAACCATATTTGGCAAACTCTTCCATGACATTGAAGAGATTCTCAGCCACTTCTTTGCGAATCTGTTTTTTCTCAGAGCCCTCGATGAATTTGGCCTTCATTTTGGCCATCACATCTGCCTGTTTTTTTCCCATCGCTTTGCGCAAATTATCTGCTTCACCCGGCGTAAAATCTGCCACCGTGCGGGAAATCTGCATAATTTGTTCCTGGTAGAGAATCAACCCAAAGGTGTCTTTGAGCATGGGTTTGATCATCTCTTCGAGCGAAGGGTCGTAATAGGTAACTTGTTGCCGCCCAAATTTGCGCTCGACAAAGTCAACGTCCATCCCACTGCCCAAGGGGCCAGGGCGGTAGAGTGCGACCAGCGCGGTAATGTCTTCAATATTGTTGGGCATCAGGCGTCGCACCAGCTTTTGCATGCCCGTGGACTCCAATTGGAAGACCCCAATCGTAAAACCCGAGCTGAGCAGCTTGTAGGCGTTTTCGTCATCAAAGGGCAGGGTCTCCATGTCCAATTCAATCCCACGGGATTCTTTGAGAATCTCAAGGGTTTTGGAGATCATGGTCAAGTTGCGCAGACCCAAAAAGTCCATTTTGAGCAGACCGACCTCTTCGACCTCATCTTTGGTGAATTGGGTGATGAGTTTGCCGTCTTCAGCCCGCAGCGGCACCACGGTATCGAGTGAGTCACGCGAAATAACGACCCCGGCGGCATGAACCCCAACCTGACGGGCATTGCCTTCGAGCTTGAGGGCGTCTTCGATCAATTGTTTGATCTCAGGGTTTTTGTTCATCTCCAGGCGCAGATCCATGCCCTCTTGGATAAAGTCAGCCAGTTTGACCCCAGGTTTGGTCGGTATCATCTTGGCCAAGCGATCGGCCTCTGTCGCAGCAAAGCCCCGTGTGCGGGCAATATCACGCACGACCATTTTGGCACCCAGGGTGCCCACAGTCAGAATCTGGGCGACTTTGTCGGCGCCGTATTTGCGGGTAACGTATTGGATCACCTCTTCGCGGCGGTCGATACAAAAGTCGATATCGATATCGGGCATGCTGATGCGGTCGGGATTGAGAAAGCGTTCGAACAGCAATTGGAAGGGAATGGGATCGATGCCCGTGATGCGCAGGGCGTAAGAGACAATGCTGCCTGCGGCAGAGCCACGGCCAGGTCCGACCGAAATCCCACGCAAACGGGCATAATTGATAAAGTCCCACACCACCAAAAAATAGCTGGGAAAGCCCATGTGCTCAATAACACCCAGCTCAAACTCTACCCGCTGGCGAATCTCAGGCGTAATCTCAGCATAGCGTTCGCGAATGCCTTTCCAGGTCAGTTCACGCAGATAGCTTTCAGGGGTATGACCCGGCGGAACATCATAGATCGGGAGTTTGTAATTGCCTGTTTCAATAATGACATGGCATTTTTCGGCAATGGCGAGGGTATTGCTGAGGGCCTCGGGCACCTCTTGAAAGAGCTGCGCCATTTCTGCAGGGCTTTTGAAATAATACTCAGGACCACCAGGATAGCGGAATCGGTTGGTATCGTTAAAGGTTTTGCCATCGCGAATGCAAAGCACCATTTCGTGCAATTGTGAATCGGCCTGATTGAGATAGTGCACATCGTTGGTCGCCGCCACAGGCAAATCCAAGTCTTTGGAAAGCTGCATCATGCCGCGGTTGATCTTTTGCTGCAATTCAATCCGGTGATCTTGCAACTCCAAGTAAAAATCAAAGCGCTCTTTGTACCAATTTGCCAATTGTTTGGCGCCAGCATAGTCCTCTTTCATGAGCTTTTGCGGGAGTTCGCCGCCCATGCCCGCGCTCATGGCAATCAGGCCCCCTGAGTATTTTTCGAGCAGGGCATGATCAACACGGGGTTTATAATAAAACCCATTGATATGCGACTCACTCACGAGTTTGAGCAAATTGCGGTAGCCCGTATCATTTTTGGCGATCAAGGTCAGGCGCTGATTGTTGTCACCCGTGCGTCGTCCACTGCGATCTTCGATCCCTTTGGGCGCCACATACATTTCACAGCCCAAAATGGGTTTGATGCCATTCTTGCGGCACTGTTTGTAAAACGCCAAGGCCCCATACATCACCCCACTGTCAGTAATGGCCAGGGCTGGCATTTCCATTTCAACGGCTTTGGCCACCACCTCGTTGATACGCACGGTGGAATCCAGCAGCGAAAATTCAGTATGGACATTGCAATGGACAAATTGGGGGGCCGACATGGAACATCTCCTTTTGAACAGGGATCAGGAGTTCAGTGTACCGCAAGCAGGGGAGGGATCCGGGCTGGGTTCAAATGTGAATTTTTGCAAAGCGTCTTTTTCGAACGTGAAAATTTTTGTCGGGCTTGGCAAAATATGCTATAAAGAAAGACGTCTGCCCATACTATTTCTAAAGGCAGCACCTTGAAAAGAGATCCTATCACCAAGACTCTGCAGGTTCTTATGAAAAAAGCTTTGAAAACCACCCTGTCCCAGCCCTCGCTTCGTCGTTTAGGGGGTGTTTTGACCGCCCTCGCAGCAAGCGCCTTGCTGACGGCCTGTTCCGTTGGCCAAATTACGGCTCCCTCTAATAATATTTCGCTGATTGTCAGCCCCACCACCAACGAACTGTTGGTTTTTGACCTTTTAACCCACCGCGTGATCACCCAACTAGAAACAGGTAATCGCCCCGATGATTTGGCTGTTTCCTCCGACAGTCGCCGCATCTTGGTGACCAATATCAACGATGGCTCCGTTTCCATTTTTGAACGCCTTACAGGCACCGAGTTTATCAGCCGTGGCAAGGTCACAGTTCAGGGCACCCTTCCTCAAGGCGTGGTATTCAACAGCACGGGTACGCGTGCCTACGTGGCTGTGGGCGATACCGCCACCATCGCGACCTTGGATACCTCTGTGCCCAGCCGTTTGCCCAATATCATCGCTCAGGGTGTCGTACGCTTGAATACAGGTACCAACCAAACCAAACGCCCAAGCCCTTCACAAATGGCTGTGTCCCCTGACAATACACGCCTTTTCGTGGTTGACCGGGCCAATGGGCGATTGTTGGCCTTTAATATCAATCCTGGCCAAGACACCATTACCCCCGCTGAATTTTTCCAAATTCCTGTCACGGTCACCTCCGATTTGCGCGACTTGGCCGTCGATCGTGCCGGACGCGTTTATGTTCTGAATACGGCCTCCGACGAATTGCTGGTCTTTAATGCCGCCAATATCCAACAGCCCGTGGCCCAGGTCTCTCTGCGCGACAATCAAATCCCTGCCAATGTGCCTGTCTCACCAGAGAACATTGCCATCAACAATGCAGGCAGCAAGATGTATATTACCGGCAGTTCAGCCAATGTTCTGACAGTGATCCCCAACCCGCGCGCTTTGGCAGGCAATATTAACCTGCAGAGTGTCGGCCGCAATATTCCCTTAAATACAGATCCCCGCCGCCCAACGACCTCTCCCAATGGCGTGGATGTCACCTCCAATGACAAGTTGATTTATGTCGCCAACGGCGGCGGTGGTTATAATATCTCGCTGATCAATGGCGAGACCGACTTGCCCACCCGCAGTTTTGGCACCTCCGCCAATGCCGCGACCTCATCACCACTGGGCCGCTTAAAAGTGGTCTTTTACGGTACCCCGGGCGTTTTGGGACAAGCGATCCAATCCGAACGGGTCGCCACCCCCGAGCAGCCCGTAAGTAGCTTCAGGTTTTTCTTTGACAATCCCTAATCTGCTCACGCTCCTGCGTCTGGTTCTGATTGTTCCCTTCTGTTTTTTTGTGACAGGAGGGTTGCAGTGGGACGTCATGGCGTTATTGACCTTTATTGTGGCAGCCTCAACGGATTGGTTCGACGGTTATTATGCCCGGCGCTTTAAACAAACCAGTGATGCGGGCAAATTATTGGACCCACTGGCGGACAAGCTTTTGGTGGCAACAGCGTTTATTGCTTTTGCCGCAGACCACGTTGTGCAATTGCCCGTCTGGTCAGTGGTGGTGATTATGGGCCGGGAATTTTTAATTACGGGTTTGCGCGCATTGATCTCCAGCAAAGGTGGAGAAGTGATGGCCGCAGACACCTTGGGCAAAGCCAAGACGGTTGCCCAAATGGCCTGTATTTTAATCTTTTTGGTCGGACGCGCCCCCAATTCTACCGCATTTTTAAATCTGGGCAAGGCCGTTTATGCCTTGGCTGTCTTTTTAACCCTGCTTTCGGGGGCAGAATACCTTTGGCGCTATCGCGTGATGCTGATGGAGAGTTTTAAAGCCAACCCAGAACAATAAGGAGGGCCTTGTGGATAGCAGTTTTGCTGAAAACCCAATCAATTCCCCTTCCGATTTAAGGGATCTCCGATATCAGAGTATTTTAGACAATGGCGCGATTGGTTTTTTTGTCCTCAATCAAGCCAATCAGATTGTCGAAGCAAACCAAGCCTGGGCTGATATGCTGGGACTCAGCCCCTCTGAATTAAAGGGGCTCGGCATTGAAGAGATCAATCTTTCACTTTCCCCCCAAGAACTCAAAAAACACATTCAGGCCATTCGTGAAAAAGGCGAAACCACCTTTGAAACCCGCCACACACATCGTGCAGGCCATGAAATAGATGTTTGGATCACGGTTAAACATCAGGTGCAAACAGGCGAATTGGTAGGTTTTGTCCGGGATCTCACTGAGCAAAAGGCCCTGTTGCAGCGCCTGCAAAAAAGTGAACAGATATACCGTTTATTGGCTGACAATGTCCTGGATGTGCTTTGGATTTTGGATCTCGAGACACAAACGTTTCGCTATGTCAGTCCCTCGGTGCAAAAACTGAGGGGCTATACACCCGAAGAAGTCATGAAACAAAAGCTGGAAGAAACCCTGACGCCAGAATCACATCAGTTACTGCTGTCCCTTCTTCCTGATGCGCTTGAAAGTTTTAAACAGAGCGGATCCGCCAGCCATACGACGCGGGTAGAGCAACCCCGCAAAGACGGTTCAAAAGTGTGGACAGAAGCCACCACCCAATTTGTCATCAACCCTGACAATGGACATTTGGAGGTTCATGGTGTCAGCCGAGACATTAGTTTGCACTTGGAAAACGAAAAGCGACTTCTGGCCAGCGAAGAACGCTATCGCAGACTGTTTGAAGCCAATCAGGCCGTGGTTTTGCTGATTGATTCCTTAACCGGAGAGATTGTCGATTGTAACCCAGCTGCAGAGCAGTATTATGGCTACCCCATCGGTCAGTTGAAAACGATGAAGATCTTCGCAATCAATACCCTGACACCCGCTGAAATGGAAGAAGAAATGCAGGCGGCAATAAGTCAAAAACGCAATCATTTCTTTTTCCGCCACACGCTGGTCAATGGCGAAATCCGGGATGTGGAAATTTTTTCTGGCCCACTCTATCTCGGCAAAAGACAATTGCTGTATTGGATCGTACATGATATCAGCGCCCGAAAAAAAATTGAAGAGGAGCGCAATCGACTGGTCACAGCCATGGAACAGGCTGACAGTTCAGTTGTCATGACCGATCTCAAAGGCAATATCCTCTATGTCAATCCGGCTTTTGAGCGTGTCTCAGGTTATACCCGCGAAGAAGTATTGAGCAAAAATCCCCGCGTACTCAAAAGTGGCATCCAGGATGGCTCTTTTTATAAAAAAATGTGGGAAACCATTTCTTCCGGACACCCCTGGCGGGGACGCCTGATCAATCGCCACAAAGATGGAACACTGTTTACTGAAGATGTCTCCATTTCGCCTGTCCTGGATGAAGCCCAACAGGTGGCCTATTATGTGGCTGTTAAAACAGATATCACCCAGCAAATTGAATATGAACAACGCTTGCAACGTCTGGCCAATATTCAGGCCTTGATGCGTGAGTTGGGTCAGCAAATTTTGGCGACCCCGGATCCCTGGAATGAGATCAATCAGGTATTTGAACGCCTGGGGGCGTTTATTGATGTCTCTCGAATTTATACCATGATCCTAGATCCAGATACTGGAGCAATGAACAATAGCTATGAATGGTGTGCAGAGGGAGTCCCTGCCGTCAAAGCGGAATCTCAAAATATCCCATTAACAGGATTAGAACAATGGTTGATGCGGCTGCAGGACCATCAATCGATTGAAATTGATGATCTTCTCCATTCAGATCTGCCAGATCCTCTGCGCAGCCAGATGCTTTCCATGGGGGTCAAGTCACTGCTTGTTTTCCCGATTTTTGTTTCGGCCCAATTATACGGATTGATTGGATTTGATGAGGTTAGACACCCCCGCACCTGGCTCGAAGAAGATCAAATTGTGCTGATGGCCCTGGCAGAAAATCTGGGTCGCAGCCTGGAACGTCAGCAAATTTGGCACAAACTTGAAGAAATGGTAGACCAGCAAACCTTGGCCTTGCGCCAAGCCAATTGGGATTTATTACAGGCCAAAGAGCAGGCTGAGGCAGCCACACGAGCGAAATCCGTTTTTCTGGCAAATATGTCCCATGAGATCCGCACTCCCATGAATGCCATTCTGGGGTTCTCTCATCTCTTGCAAGAAAAAATCACAGACCCCCATTTGCAGCATTATTTGTCAGCAATTGGTTCCAGTGGCACAGCCCTGATGTCGATTATCAATGATATTCTCGATCTGTCAAAAATCGAAGCCGAAAAACTGAGTCTCAATCCTGAGCCCACAGATCTCAAACAACTGCTCAAAGAGCTGTATCAACTATTCAGTCTCTCGGCCCAAGAAAAAGCCCTTGAACTGACCTTCAACTACCCCAAGCAAGCGCTCCCCCTGCTTTATCTGGATCCTGTGCGGCTCCGTCAGGTCCTGATCAATCTGATTGGAAACGCCCTCAAATTCACCCCTTCAGGCAGCATCCAACTGAACGTAGAGCTGCAAACAACCCCCGAGACACCCCCCAATCACGTTGATATCAGCCTGGAGCTTCAAGACACAGGGATAGGCATCGCAGCAGAGTTCTTGCCGCGTCTGTTCAAACCCTTTGTCCAACAGGAGCGGGCCTATGCCATGCACCGGGGAGGAACAGGGCTTGGGCTGGCTATTTCTCAGCGTCTGATCGAAATGATGAATGGAAAGATCAGCGTCAAAAGCCAACCCAATCAAGGCAGTTGTTTTCGCGTTTCACTGCCCAACGTGCCCATGGCTATTTCAATGTTTCAACAAGAAGTCAAATCAGAAAAAAATCATCAATTCAGACTCCGCCCTGCGCAAATTCTGCTGGCTGAAGATGTTCAGATGAATCAGGATTTGATCCGCTTTATGCTGGAAGATCAACCCATCGAACTTTTAATCACAGCAAATGGAAAAGAAGCAGTCCAACAAGCCCAAAACCATCACCCTGACCTCATTCTAATGGACATCAAAATGCCCATTATGGATGGAATAGAAGCCTTACATGTCTTACAAAATAGCCATTTCCCCTCCCATATCCCCATCATCGCCTTAACCGCTTATGCCATGGACGAGGACAAACAAGACTTCTTGCAACAGGGGTTTGCCGCCGTACTCTCAAAACCGATTGAACAAAAAAACCTGCTGGCGCTCTTAAGCAAATTTCTGGGCAAAATCGGAACGGACGGCAGAGAGCAAAACAGTCAAGAAGGAAATCTTTTCACAAAAATACCCACCCTCCAAATCATCGAGACCCTTGAGGGTGTTTTAATGGAAAGTTGGCAAAGCCGCAAAGATTCAATGGAGATATCGGAACTCGAAACTTTTGCAAATTCTCTTTCACAATTGGCAGAACAAACCGATCTGCTTGCTCTACAAAATTACAGCCAAAAGCTGATGCACTATGTGAGAAACTTCGAATTAATCTCAGCAAATGAACTCATCCAGAATTTTCCGGAAATGGTCAAAAGCTTACGCACAACCCTCAAACCGGATGATTTAAGGCCTTCACTTTAAAACTTAGAAAATCCAGACAGACAAAAAAGCCTTTGAATTTTTCTTTCATTCCCTTGTGCCTGCCCCCCAACTCAGTTATACTAAATTTCGTCCAAATGATTCGTCTGGATTAAATGGACCGGTAGTTCAATCGGTTAGAGCACCTGCCTGTCACGCAGGAAGTTGCGGGTTCGAGTCCCGTCCGGTCCGCTTTTCTTATCCCCTTTTCTGTAATCCCCCTTGCTGGGGTGGCGAAATCGGCAGACGCAGGGGACTTAAAATCCCCCGGGTTCATCCCCGTGCGGGTTCAAGTCCCGCCCTCAGCACTTTATATGATTGAGAAGATCAAAAGATCTTTTAAATAATTCGCCCCTTGGATCAAAAACAAGTTCCTCAGGGGTTGACTTAATATATTTTTAATCATATAATAACCATAAATAAGGTATTAACTTCTCACAGACTTCTGTACACTTTAGTTCATTGCACTATCTAATTAGTCGAAAATGTTAAGACCATACAACAACTAAGGAGACTCAGTTATCCAGATGAATAAGACTCGCTTGTTCTCAGCCGTAGCGCTCACTTCTTTGGCAGCCACTCTGGTTGCATGCCAAACCGGCCCCATGCTCCAACCCGGTGCGTTTAACCAAAACCCCGCTCTGGTAGGTGCCAACAGCGCTGCTCGTAATACAACTGCTCGTGGCGCTGAATTAAAAGCGGCTGCCCAGCGCGGTCTGACTGCTATGCCCGGTGAATTCATCGTGCGCATGAAGCCAGGTGCTTCTGCTGCCGCAGCATTGAGCCAAGGTGGCCTGCGTTCCATGAATATGCAAGCTGAACCCATTGGCAATCCTGCTCTGGGCATCAGCCTGGTTCGTTCTGCTTCTGGCCTGCGTGCCGCCAATGCTGGTGCTGACCAACAGACCCTGGCCAGCCTGCGCAGCAATCCCGCTGTTCTCTATGCAGAGCCCAACGTGATCGTCAAACTGAACCTGCCTAAAGCCACTGAGCCCGCTCCCCGTGACACTGCTCCCCAGTCATTCCCCAACGACCCCATGTTTGAGAAACAGTACGCCCATCAGCGTATGCAATCTCAAAAAGGTTGGGAAGTTGAGCAAGGCAATAAAGATTTCATCCTCGCGATTGTAGATACCGGTGTGGATATGAAACACCCTGACTTGGCTGCAAAAATGCTGCCCGGCTACAACACCGTTGATGACAATCCCAACGTAGAAGATGGCAATGGCCACGGCACCCACTGCGCAGGTATCGCTGCTGCGATTACCAATAATGGTGCAGGTGTCGCCGGTGTTGCTCCCAACGTGAAGATCCTGCCCGTTCAGGTTCTGAGCAAAGAAGGATACGGTTCTTACGAGAGCGTTGCCAACGGTATTATCTGGGCTGCTGATCATGGCGCTAAAGTCATCAGCATGAGCCTGGGCGGCCCCAGCAACTCTGCAGTCATCACCGACGCTGTCAAACATGCATTGGCCAAAGATGCCATGTTGATTGCTGCCTCTGGTAACGATGGCAATAGCAGCATCTCTTACCCCGCTGGTGTGGCTGGCGTTATGGCCGTCGGTGCTACCGACAGCGCTGATAAAATTGCCCGTTTCTCCCAGTTTGGTAAACACCTGTCTGTTTCCGCTCCTGGCGTAAACATTCTGGCCACCTTCCCGACTTATCCGACCGATATGCCTGGCGTCAACTATGGCTCCATCAGCGGAACCTCTATGGCTACCCCCGCTGTTGCTGGTCTGGCCTCTTTGGTTCGCAGCAAATACCCGCAGCTGACCCAAGCTCAGGTGAAAGCCCATATCGAAGCCACTGCTGATGACACAGGTACTCCTGGTTTTGACCTCTATCATGGTCATGGCCGTATCAACGTCTTCAAAGCAGTCAGCACTGCCCCTGGTGCAGTTCGTCGTTAAGCGATAACTGAATTTCCGCAAGGTCGGCCCTTCTCAAATGAGAAGGGCCGCTTTGTTTTTTGGTACACTGAAGGCAAATGCCCAGAGAAAGCAAATCATGATACTTCTTCGCCCGCTTTTGCCTATTGTCATGGCCTTGTCGCTGGGACTCTTGGCCTGTACCCCCACCCCCCGGAAAGTCAATGACGCCATTGGCAGAGGCCAACCCAAAGAAGCCGTACGTCTCTTAAGCGACTTGCTCAATAAAGAAGGCGATATCACCACCGCCAAGCTTGAAAGCCTCTTGGATGCGCTCACGCTTAATCGCCGCTTTACCTTGGATGCAGCAGACGATCTCTTTGATCGCCTCAAACCCGATGGCAAATCAGCTATCTTAAAGTGGTATATTCAGGTTTATCTCGAAAGGGCCGAAAAGGCCCTGGTCAAAAACAAATTTGACGAGGCCCGCACGGTCTGGATTCGCCATCAAAAAGTGCGCAATGGCGCTTTCCCAGACTTTCAAGAGGCCACGCCTGTTTTGGGTATTATTGATTTGCGCGAATGTGAATACTGGCTGGCCCAAGGCAACCGAACCAAAGCCAGGGCGCTCTTTGACTCTGCCCGTAAAAAACTGACCCGGCGCAGCTATTTTGATCGGGTTCAGCAATTTGAATTTGCCAATATGGTGCAGAGCATCGAACGAAAGCTCAATGCAGGCAAAAGCACCAAACCCATTGCTAAAAAAAATATCCCTAGAAAAAGACCCCGACGAGGAAATTAAAATGCTGCCCATCGCTGATAGCCACGCCGACACCCTTTCACGCCTGCTGCTGCTCGAAGACGATCAAATGAGTCTCTATTTGCCCCAGCCCAAACACCAGTCAGATTACCCCCGCATGCGTGCCGCCAATCTGCGCCTGCAAATCTTCTCGATTTTCACCATGCCCTACGAAGCAGGACATTACGGTGCGGTACGCAGTTTGCAGATGATGCAGGTCTTTCGTGAAGACATCCGCAAACACCCAGAGCTCTTTGCCCTGATCGAGTCAAAAGCCGATTTGACAGCAGCAGAGCAAAATCCAGATAAACTCTTTGGCCTCTTTTCAATGGAAGGCGCTTCTCCGCTCTGTGGAGATCTCAAAATGCTGGAGGTCTTTTACCGCCAGGGTCTGCGCGCCATTGGTTTGACCTGGAACCACCGCAACGAGTTGGGAGATGGGCTGGGTGTGGGCTCAAATTATGGTCTGACACCCTTTGGCCGCGAAGTGGTGCAGCGCATGAATGAATTGGGAATGGTTGTGGATCTGGCCCATATCAACGAAGCAGGCTTTTGGGAAGCCTTGGAACTCTCACAAGATCCTGTGGTAGTCTCCCATGCCAACGCCGAAACCCTCTGCAACCACCGGCGCAATATGAACGACGAACAGCTCAAAGCGATCAAAGCCAAAGACGGCTTTGTTGGCCTCTGTTTTGCCCCCTCCTTTCTCAATAACGATGCAAACTTGGCCAGTATTGATGATGCCGTGCGCCACGTCGATTACCTCTGCGAACAGATGGGCCCCGATCATGTCGCCTTTGGATCTGATTACGACGGCATTGAACAGGTACCTCGGGGCCTTGAAACGGTGGATCGCTTTCCTGATCTGGTCGAACGTCTGCGCGGACTGGGTTATAGCGAAGAAAATTTATATAAAATCTGTTTTGGGAATGTCTTACGCGTATACCGCAACGTTCTTAAATAAAACAGATTTTATTACGTTCAAACCCTATCTTATTAATTTTAAAAAAGCCAGTATCCCAAATGGAGTACGTCTGTAATTACTTCTTTTCGCCGAATCGCGCTGTTACACTGAGAGCAAATGATTGCCCAAGGAGCCCTGTCTATGAAGTCTTTAGCTGCCACACTCACCCTCTTAACCCTGTTGGGTTTGTCTCAGCCCGCAGGAGCAGAAACCCTGTTTGGCAAAGCCCCCCATTTACAAAACGTGATCAAAATTTCAGCCCTTTTGGATCACCCCGAACAATACCTCGGTAAAGAGATTCGGGTTGAAGGCATCGCCACCGATGTCTGCCCTACGCGCGGCTGCTGGATGAAAATTCAGAGCGACCGAAAAAAACAAAGCCTGATTCTCAAAGTCAATGACGGGGAAATGGTCTTTCCAATGTCTGCCCGCGGCAAACATATTGTGGTCCAGGGCAAATTGGTCAAAAAAATCATGCCCGTCAAAGACGTGATCGAAATTGAAAAGGCACGGGCCAAAAAAGAGGGAAAACCCTTTGACCCGGCCTCAGTCAAAGGCCCGCGTATCAGCTATGTCTTTCAGCCCAGTGGGGTTGTGGTGCACTAAAACGTGACCCTCTCTCCCGAAAAACCGACCAAAAAAGCCCGGCCCTGGCGCTTTTACAGCATATTATTGCACCGCTATCTGGGTTATTTTTTCTTGGGTATCACTGTGGTCTATGCTCTTTCGGGTTTGGCTGTGAACCATATTGATCAGTGGAATCCCAATTATATAAGCGAAAAAAAACAGGTTCAATTGGCTCCACTCCAAGACAAAGAAAATTTGAGTGCTGCAGAAGCCCGCATCATTTACCAAAAACTGGCAGTTAAACAGGCCTTCAACCCTCAAAATGTCTTTTACCCAGACCCCCACAGTATTGAAATTTTGCTCTCAGACAACGATACCATCACCATTTCAACCGAAACCTGGAAGGCCGAACGCGAGCAAATCCGACGCCGCCCAGTCTTGCACCTGTTTAATGCCCTGCACTTGAATGAGCCCAAAAAAGCCTGGACCTTGTATGCCGATAGTTACGCGATTGGCCTACTTCTGCTGGCCATGACAGGTCTCGTGATGAAAAAAGGCAAAAAAGGGATTTGGGGGGAAGCAGGAATCTGGACTGTGGCAGGCATGATCCTGCCAGTGGCACTGATCTTGCTTTATTATAGATAAACACCTCCAGACAGGAGATGGCTGCAGAAAGCGCCTTCAACGCACAAGGAAAAGAAAATGAAGCAAACACGTCAACTCAAATTTCGGGCCTGGGACCGTGAAATCCGCCAGATGCTCGACGAATGGATCCTCAACAGCGATTACAGTTATTCAATTCCGGGGGAAACCATCAGCCTGGATCAATTGACTCAATTACACGATCTGGATGTCATGCAGTTTTCGGGTTTTTATGATCGCGAGGGCCGCGAAATTTACGAGGGAGATATCTTGCTGTCTCAGGAGCTCGACACCGGCCTCGACGAAGAGGTTTTCGAAATGGTTTATGAACTGGGCGGTTTTTGCCTCACCGACTTTCCCCGCCAGAAGGCGGCCATTTATTACCGCAATTGGTATAACTCTTCCTCGCGCAACCCCGAGCGCCTCGACGAATTGCCCCAACCCTCCTGTATGTTTCGCGTGGTCGGGCACCGTCACGAACCCCAAGAGCGGATTGAACAGCGCGTGATGGAAATCCACGACAGCTATTCAGACCGTCCCTACACGGGTTTTCAAGCCCAAGATCTTCAGATCGACGACAGCCCTTACGGCGAAGACGAAGATTTTGAAGACAGTGATCTTTACAACCACGACGAAGACGAAGACTAAACACAACGAAGTCGCAAAAAAGCCCGGAAGCAAGTAAAGCTGTTTATCACAGCCCACTTTCTCCCGGGCTTTCGTCTCCGGGCTTTGCATCTCCGAGCATTCGTCTCCCAGCAAAATAACCTGCGCCAGTCAGGTTGATTTTGCCCTCAATTGAATTGCTCTAGTTTAGTTCTGCAGCCAGGCCAATCAAGCTCAAATCGCCAGCGCCCACAGCACTGACACGGGTCGCCCGACCATCATTCAGATCAACTTTATAAAAGCTAGAGCCGGCGCCATCTTTGAGTACGGCATAAGCCGTGCCGTCAGCCGTGATATCAAAACCCACTTCGTTGCTGGTGCTGGCATTGAGTGAGCCCACTGTGGACAATTTGCCATCGTTGGGATTGGCCAATTTGACCAAGACGTCCCGTTCAGCATCAATAGCAAAAAGCTGGGTGGAAGTGGCATTGGCGACAGGGTTGGTATAAGCAGTACCCGCCACTGCCGGGACTGCGCCAAAATTGGCATCCCCTTCTGTAAAGGCCAGCGTGGCATCGGTTGCAGCCACCGCGCCCGTATCGGGATGGAGACGCAGATCTTGGCCTTTGTCGGCATGAAGGCGAATGCGATCTACGGTGGGGTTAAAGTCGATACCAAAATGACTGCCTGTAATCGCAGGTGTAAAAGCGGCAGTGCCGACCTGTGTCAATGCGCCTGTAGCCAGATTGATCGTATAGATTTTGCTTTGATTGGACAGCGCATAGAGCATTTTATTGCTGGAGCGGAAATCAATGCCAACCAAATTTTCATCGCTGGCCAAACCCGTCACAGCGGTTGAAGCCGTTACAACCGTGGGTGCATCACTGTTAAAACTCACCAGGCGATTGTTGCTGGTTAAAGCATGAACACGGTGAAAACTGACAGGAGAAGGACTCGCAGAAGGAGCCACGCTTGGAGCAATACTGGGTTCAGCAGTTGGGACTGCCGTCGGAGCAACAGAGGGGGCAGCGCTTGGAGCGGCACTGACTTCAGCAGAAGGAGCCACACTGGGAGCGGGAGCGCTTCCTTGTGCAGGGTTATTGGGCAAGCGATCACAACCAGCCATCATCAGCACAGAAGCTGAAAGGGTTGCAAAAAGCATTTTATAACTATTTTTCATGATTAAATCCTTTGTAATTTAAATTGAGTCACGAATCAAAAGACAACAAGCATTTTATCCCGAATTATAAGTAGGTGACGAATAAAATGGGTTTCCAGAGAGCACAATCAACGCATTGCCCTTGCCTTATCCCCCAAGCCCCCTTAGACTTGGAGGAGAGTCACCTGGAGGTGCACAAGCCATGTCTGAACCTTACCAATTGAGTATTTCTGAAGCATTAAAGACCCAATCAAGCTCCATCGAAAATGGATTAAGCAACGATGAAGCCGCCCAACGTTTACAAACATTCGGCCCCAATGAACTCACTGCCAAGCCAATTAAAAGTCCCTGGCTGATTTTATGGGAACAGTTGACCTCCATTATGGTGTTGATTCTTTTGGCCGCAGCTGGCCTTTCAGCTTTTTTGGGGGACTACAGCGACGCGATCGTGATTTTGGCGATTGTCGTCTTTTTTTCAATCCTGGGATTGGTTCAGGAATACCGCGCAGAGAAAGCGATTGCTGCACTCAAACAAATGGCTGTGCCACATGTTCACGCCAAGCGCAATGGACAACGACTTGAACTCTCAGCAACCGAATTGGTGCCCGGCGATCTGATTTTTCTGGAAACCGGCAATATCCTGCCCGCCGACTGTCGCTTGATTGAAGTGGCCAATCTCAAAATCCAAGAGGCGGCTTTAACCGGGGAATCGGATCCGGTTGAGAAACAGAGTGACGCTCTCAGCGGCGAGAATCTGGCTCTGGGAGACCATACCAACATGGGTTACATGGGCACCCAAATTACCTATGGACGTGGTTTGGGCTTGATTATGGCCACCGGCATGCAAACCCAATTGGGCCAAATCGCCCGCATGATCGACAGCGTTGAATCAGAACCCACCCCTTTGCAAAAAAAATTAGATCAGGTCGGCAAAACCCTGGCCATTTTGGCGATTGTGATCTCTGCTGTGATTTTCCTGCTGGGTATTTTACAGGGCGAAGAGTGGAAACACATGTTATTAAGCGCGGTCAGTGTGGCTGTGGCGGCAGTTCCCGAAGGTCTGCCTGCAGTTTTGACCATTACCCTGGCCTTTGGCTCTCAACGCATGTTGCAACGCAATGCCCTGGTGCGCAAGCTGACAGGGATTGAAACCCTGGGCTCGGTCAGCGTGATCTGCTCGGACAAAACCGGCACCCTGACACAAAATCGCATGACCGTGCAGAGATTGGCCCTGTCCGACGGGCTTTTGGCACTGGCAAAAGACAGTCCCGCCCCCCTCAGTGATAGGAGCACCCTCTTAATGACCTGTGCTCTGCTCTGCAATGATGGGGAACTTCAAATCAAAGACGGTCAAACTCAGGCCCTTGGCGATCCCACCGAAACAGCTCTCTTGGTTGCAGCCCAGCGCTGGGGCTTGGACAAATCAGCACTGCAAATCGCTTTGCCCCGCGAAAAAGAATGGCCCTTTGACTCCGAGCGTAAACGCATGACCACCTTGCATCCGTGGCCGACAGAACAAATGGCAGAGCTTCCTGCTGAATTGCGTCAGGCTGTATCTGCACAGTTGGGCAGTCCAGCTTATCTGAGTTTTACCAAAGGAGCCCCCGACGGTCTCTTGGAGATCTCAAATCAAACCCTGGGACCCGAAGGCATCGTGCCCCTGAGCCAAGAACTACGCCAGCAATGGCAAGAGTACAACGCCAGTCTGGCCAAACAGGGCATGCGTGTTTTGGGCTTTGCACTGCGGGTCTGGGCAGAATTGCCTGCCCCCGGCCCGATCGAGCAAGATTTGGTGTTTATGGGCTTGCTGGGCATGATTGATCCACCTCGGCCCGAAGTCAAAGAGGCGGTAAAAACCTGTCAAAGTGCGGGTATTCGCCCAATGATGATCACCGGAGATCACCCGCTAACGGCCCTGGCCATCGCCCAAGAATTAAATATCTGCGAGAACGAGCGGGTACTCACAGGCTCGGCGTTGCATAAAATGTCAGATGCCGAATTGGGAGAGGCCCTGAAAGAGACTTCGGTCTTTGCCCGCGTCTCACCTGAACATAAATTGCGGATTGTTCAGGCCCTGCAAAACCAAAACCGGGTTGTGGCCATGACGGGAGACGGCGTGAACGATGCGCCGGCCCTCAAGAAAGCAGATATTGGCGTGGCCATGGGTATTACAGGTACCGATGTCTCAAAAGAGGCGGCGGACATGGTCTTGCAAGACGATAATTTTGCCACCATTGTGGCGGCTGTTGAAGAAGGCCGGATTATCTACGACAATCTGCGTAAATTTATCAAATATTCAGTTGCTGGCAATTTGGGCAAAATTCTGGTGATGCTTTTGGCGCCAATCTTGGGAATGCCAATGGCCCTCTTGCCGATTCAAATGCTTTGGCTGAATCTATTGACCGATGGTCTACTCGGATTTGGAATTGGCTTGGAAAAAGCCGAACGCAACGTGATGATGCGCCAGCCTGTGCCACCTGATCAGGGTATTTTGGGGGGTAAATTTGGCTTTCAGGTCGTTTGGATGGGCTGTTTAATTGGCCTGATTTCGTTTGGCCTGGGAGCGATGAGTTTTTTCCAAAGTGGTCCAGAAGGCCATTGGCAAAGCATCTTTTTTACCAGTTTGGCCGTGGCCCAAGTCTTTCAGGCTCTGGCTATTCGCTCCAGCGAAGATTCGATTTTTCGCACAGGGATTTTTGACAACCCGACCCTCTTGGCCATGATCCTGATCTCATTGGCCCTGCAGGCGGTAGTCGTCTTTGTACCGTGGTTTCAACCCTTTTTTCGCACAGCAGCGCTCAGCGGCGCCGAATTGCTGTTGATTGTGGCGGCCAACGCCACTATTCTCGTTGTCAGCGAAGGACTCAAGGTGCTACACAAAAGCGTTTAAGGATTGTATACTTGTGTATATAATCCAGCCCGAGTAGGTCTCTCAAAATGGCCCAAAGCTTTGTTCAGCAGTATCAAGTCCTCAGTCAGATTCAGGAAAGTCCCGCAGAAAGCGGGGTTTTCCTGGCCACTCCACTTCGCACAAATACACAGTCCCAGCAATTTTTTCGGGGGCAGGCCCGCCAACCCCTGCTCTTTCGCGATGCTCTGCTCTGGCTATCGGAGCTTGTCAATGCCCGTTTTTACAGGCCAGACCTTTGGCGCTATCTCGATCCCGTGGTCAGTTGTGAACCCAGCAAAATTCGGCTTGAGTGTTTTTCAAGTTGTGCCAGCGTCTATGGCCGAATCGATTTGGAGGCGGATTTTTTTTATGGTTTTGCCTTACAGAGCCGGGGCAGCACCAATGTCAATTTTAATCCGGCCTTTATTCAAAGCCTGAGCCGCTTGCGCGCAGATGCCCGGGCAGTGCTCGAAGTGGGAGCAGATTTTCTCAGCCTAGAAAGTGCCAGCGACAAAGCCAGGGAAGAAAAAGTCAATTTGCCCGAACGCTGGCTGCGTGGTTTTTTACAGTCGCAAGCCCTGTTTCGGCGGGCAACGCACTGGCAGACTTTGCCGGCTTTGGCCGCAAGGCAGTTTTTACATCAAATCAAAGCCAGTGATGAGCGTCCTCTTTGGCTTTCCCTGCGGGGAAAACAACTCCAGGCCTTGCCAACCAGACCCAGCGGCCAAGAGGCATTGCCCGTAGCAGGCCTGCAGCGATTGAGTTTGCTGCGCCCACTCATTCCCCATCTTCAGGGCTTGGAAATTTACAGTGTAGCCGAAAATGGCCCCAGCCTTTGGGTTGCCCAATTACCCCAGGCCCGTGCAACCCTGGCACTCTCCTCTTCAGTCAAACACGGTTTTTCAGGCGAGGGAGAAGCCCTGCGCAGTCT
The DNA here is from genome assembly GCA_051715345.1 of Candidatus Blackallbacteria bacterium. Classification (GTDB taxonomy): domain Bacteria; phylum Cyanobacteriota; class Sericytochromatia; order UBA7694; family UBA7694. The sequence goes on along the minus strand of JBPXJQ010000053.1, from coordinate 119,611 downwards.
GTCATCTTCTCTGCCTATTGCCGAATTGGATTTTTTGCGCCAGCTCCTGGCAGGACTAGAGAGCTTCACTCTCGAAGAACTGGCACTCTGCGCTGAAATCTCAACAGAAACTGCACAGCAATTGGCCGATATATTGGCAGGAGAAGGGCTCTTGGGCTATGACAATCACCAGTCCCGTTATTTTTACCGTCCTCTGCCCTTTATTCAAGCCCGACAAAAACGCGGCGACAATGCCCACAACTTATTGCAGGCCAATCTGGTGAGTATAGAGGCGGTGAACCCCTTTCCGGCGGGATTTAGCGCCAAGGGTTGGGTGCGTGGAAGCCAAGCAGAATACCGGGTTGAACTCTCAATTGAAAGACAGTATCTCAAGACCGGACAATGTAATTGCGCCTGGATTCAAAGCCACCAACTTCAGCGCGGCCCCTGTAAACATCTCTTGGCACTGCGTTTTGCCGCTGAAAAACAGCTAGAGACAGGAGAAGCCCATGCACCAGAATTGGCCTGAATTGTGCCAGCATATATTTACCAGCAGCGCAGCTATGCTGAGAGAATACCTATACAACTGGTCAGAAAGCGAACGGAAGAGCTGTTTTCAGGCACATAAAAATGATTTAAATCAGCTGCGTAAAAGCTGTCATTATTCGGAGCATACCTATATTCTCCACGCAGGCCACTCCCCTTTTGGTTGGAACAGTCAAGCCGAGCCACGTTTTGGATCTGTTCAACAGCTCTGGCCTGTTTTGCAACAAGAACTTGAAAAGTTAAGTGATTATCTCGAAAGAGAAAAAGTCAGCGTCTATGCCGCACCAGATATGTATTTTCTGGCCCTGAACCTGGAAACGGCCTGGGCAGGCCTCTGTGATAAACGCTCAGCACTGGCTTTGGCCAAATCCCTGCGCAAGGCTCCCACCCTGCCCTATTTTCTCTTGGAAAATGAAAATGGCTCCCCAAGCCTCGATCCACCAGAAACATACCTCTTTTCAGTGACGCAAATATTGCTCAATCGTCCCGTTGACTGGGCCGAGTCCGGTTTACTCAAACTCTTTGAAGACTACCAAGAGCAATATCTCGGTCAGGGATATTACCCAAGTATTTGTTCGGTTTTAAAGACCTGGCCAGAGAAAGAAGCCTTGTTTCAACCGGCTCTGGAAAAATCTCTGTTTATGGAACTCTATCTCTGGCGAGATAAATTACAGGAATTGCCACTGGAACATATTTTAGCGGGTCTGTCTTGGCGAAATCAGCTCAATCAGGGACCTTTACGCGGGAGACATTTCCCTCTGAATCTGAATGCAGAACCTCTGGGTTTGTGGCTGTGCCAAACACTCCCACCAGACGTCCCCAACCAGTGTTCAGAGCGTTTGGCTTTTTTGAGCTTGGCCCTCACCCGTTTGCTCGAAAATACCCGCAAAGAAGACAATCGCGACTGGCTGGCCCTCTACACAGCATTGAAGCCCAGCGAACAAGAAATCATCAGCTTAAAAAACCTGTTTTTTCAGTTATTACAAGCCAGCACCCCCAACGGGATTTCTCTGGCACTGGAAACAGTCAAAAAATATTTCAGCGGCTTTGAGAGCGAACACAGCCAAATCCCCAATGCAATCATTCCTCATCTCAGCCATCCAGTACAAAAAGTAGCCAAAGAAAGTCTGGCGCTACTTAAACAATACGCCAAAACTTGGCCAGAAAAAAAACCTGAACTGCTGGTTTCTTTATTGCCTCAATTGGCCTCTCCCCATGGCGCCATTCGCCAAGATCTGCTGAAATGGTTCAAGGGCCAGAGTTTGCCCGCCTCAGCCCAAAGAGAATTGCAAGTCCTCAAAGAATCCGGATTGCTGAGCCCCTTAGAACAAGAACAGCTAAGGGCTTTGCTACCAGAAAACAGCGAACCCACCGCCAAAGCAGAGAGCAAACCAGAGACGACCCAGCCAATAAAATCTCTGCAAACCTATTTTCCGATAAGACCTTTGAACCAACGCCATTGGGACAGCGATCCTCGCCTGGAAATACCTTCAGATGAGGCCTCTTTAAGTGCGCTTTTGTTGAATTATAGCCATCAAATCCCGCCCGACTCAATTCATGAGGCTGTCGGCCAAGCCCTTTTGCGCTTAGGCCCGCCCCAAGATCCCGTTTACCAGCGACGTCACTTGGATCCACTTTTGCAAAAACTGCAGCGCTTGAAAAATCTCTCCCAATCACCGCTCATGGATTCAGCCCACTTGCTTTTGGCCATTTTGGCCCAAGCCTGGATTGAACAAAAACCCCCTGAAATCGCGCCCAAAGTATGGGAACTCTTGGCATTGGCCAGTCCCGACCTCTGTGCAGGAGTGCAGAGCAGTTTAAATGCCCTTGTTGCAGGGGCAAACAGCCGGATCGAAGCCCCAGAATTTTTAACGGGTTGGATTTCATTGCAGGTCTTTATCAAACGACTCAAAGACCTACCTGTAAAGAGTTTGGATACCCTGTCACTCTCTTTGGCCTTGCGCAGACTGAGCCCTGAACCGGCTAAACATCTCTGGTCAGAAATTCAGGTTCTGAAAGCACGCTTTCCAGACACAACAGCAGATTTACTCACCCTGGCCTTGGGCCCCGATGACGCGGCCCTGCTGGCCCTAAAACACCTAAGCAAAGCCTTTAAAAAAGCACCTCCCGACGATTTTCTGTTGGAGCAACTTTACTACAGCCCATCTGAAAATGCCCCATCCCCGACAAACCCCCTCTTTAGAGGCATATTAAGCGCTGCAGGGGCTCGCCAACGAAGAGAAGGTCTCAGCCCATCCCTATTTCATGCCCTGATCAACTTGCCCTGGGATAACTTGCGCCTCAATCTGGGGATGGATCTGGGGATTTGGCTGTCCCCCCAGCCAGACTCAGAGGAGAAAACCCAGACTTTCTGGGAAAAATTAAGCGATGGGGTCAGCCAACTCTTTTCTGGCTCTGCCACCAATGAAAAGCCTGAGGCTTTGGACAATTGGTTGAATGATCTCCACTTGGCCCAGAGAGGGCACTCTCGGAAAACCAAAACGTTTAAACAACTAGAACCGGCTCTGCAAAAACAGATTCAAGGGCTTTTGCTCGGAGACACGCACTGTCAAAATCTCCCCACATTTGCCCTGGGAGAGACCCGCCAATTTGAGCAAGCCCCCTTTTGGCCTCAATTATGGCCACTGGCTATTGCTTTAAATCCTCGCTATCAGCCATATTGGGGGCTGCCTTTTAATCCCACAAGCCAGCTCTACCCCAAACTGGCTGAGTATCCTGTGATGGCCCAAACGCTCTTTGATATCGCCTTGCTCAAATTGCGTTGGAAACAGGGAGCGTTCGGGGGGATGAGCCGCGCAGACTTTCAGGAATTACAAAAAACGTATTGGCGAGAAATACAAAATGGCCATTCAGAGGCAACGGCTCCCCCATGGTCTGAGCAAATTCCCGAATTGGAAAAATACGACCATCTCCTGCTTCTGCTGCATTTGGGGCATTTGCCCAGGATCGTGTTACAAGCAGGAATCAGCCCGATGCTGCGGGTCTTAAGCGCAAAACACCCAGAACAGCGGCAAGTCGTTTTGGATCTGATCTGGCAAGGCCTTGAAGACGGACGGATTCAAGCCTCAACAGTGGTTGAAGAGCTGAGCCACCAATTAGCCACCCAGAGCAAAGGCCTGCTCTATTTACGCGAGAGTCTGCAAAACTGGGAACTGCGGGGAGAGGCTGGGCACAACCTCATTCTGACCATTTTGGATCATTTCTGGAGCACAGCCTCGCCCACAGCCAGCCCACCTGTCCCCCCCAAAAACGTATCAATGTTGCTTGAATGGTCCTATCAGCTCTGGCAGTATGGGGGGCCTTATCAACTGAGTGCCTCAGCCCTGAACGGATTACAGAAATGGGCAGATCACCCCAAAAAAACGGCAGGGCGGGAAAAAGCCCGCGCGCTCTTGGCCTTTTTTAAAAACGACGCATAAAAGGCTGTGAAGCCAAGCGGCGTTCTCCTGGTGGCAAGGTCAGATCCAAATCCAAGAGCCGCTCACTCTCCTGCAAACACGCCAAAGGTCCCAATTGATGGTACTCCAGGCTTTCAATCCAGCTATAGCTCTGAATCATACGCCCTTCAATTAAATTCACAGAGGTGGTGAGTAATTCAAGGCTGATCTCTGAGCCCGATAGCTCACGGCAGGCCAGAACACGGGCCTGAATCAAGGTGGTAAAAGCAGCCAAAAGCAAAATTTGCTGGAAAAGATTGACCCTTTGTGAAAACCACTGATGCATCGAAAGCAATTTGCGGGCCAGATAATTGCGCAAAAACGTATTCAACAAGGTGTGTTCAGCCGCCGTTAAGTTCGGCCAGAGACGTTCCCCCTTGAGGATTGAATCAAAAAAGTCGGTAATCTGTTGGTCCACCGTACTCGGTGGCAGATTTCTTAAGAACCACTCCAGTGCAAACGGGGTGCGCAAAGGAATCTGATGGGGTTGACGGGCGTGCTGATGGCTGTGACGCTGGTAGATCTCTTCCAAGTCTATGGGCCTCAAATTCAGGGTTTCAGTCCGGCGAGAAGTGAGTTCAAGCAGTTGTCCCAAAGCATAATTCAAAGCCCTGAGATTTTGAATTGGCGAACGCAGTTCAGCTTCAAAGAAAAGGGTATTCAGACTCAAACCCAACCAGAGATAGAGCACTTCTCTGGAAAACCGCAGCCCCGGCAGGGCTGTGATCGGAAAAACACCGCCATGCACACTTTCAGCCTCTTGCTCAGGAATCACCCGATACACCAACTCGGGCTCGGCGAGTAAATAACTGGGTGCAGAACGGCAGCTCTGCATCAAATGAGAGACTTTTAAGCCCCCTGAGACTTTTTGCCAAATATGCGGATAATACTGACAGCCTTCGGGCTTGGCCTCAACCCCAAAATGTTTCTGAGCCAAACAGAGATTATCTTCATCCAATAGAACACAGCGATACGAGTCGGGTTGTTTTTTTAGAAAGGCGAAATGCCCCGAAGGAAAGCCCAACTGCATCGGTTCAAAGACAGCGTGAAAACGGGGATCGCTGTGCTGGGTAAAAGCCGTATTCCAACGCTGAACATACGACTCGGTGACCCCAATCGACCAGGGCAAAGTACAGCATTGCGCACATCGGGAACAACTAAAACTATCGACTTCGCGAAAGTGCAGGGCCAAAACATGACCTGGCTGGGTTTGTAAATGGGCATTGGCTGCTTCAAAAAAGCCCCAAAAATCAAAACCCATCTTCAGGAGAGAAAGCCGCTGGAGATAAAACCATCTGAAGCGTCTGCTGCTTCTTCAATTTCAAGCGTGCCAATCGCCGTAAAGGCCATGACATCAAAATTCTCAGCAACGGCTTTCCAACTCTCGGGCAGGTGATTGTCAAAGAGCGGGCGAATCTGCTCAAACTGCTGTTGAACCTCGCCCAAAGGCAAGCGGGTGGGCATAAATTGAAAGCGAATGCCCAAAAACTCAAACAGCTTTTCCAAACTGGACTGACTGAACAATTTGAGCAGCCGAAAATCTGTGCTGGAACTGGAAATATTGTCAAAATGGTTGGCCAAAAGCCGCAACAAGGTGGGTGTAGAGGCCATATTATAACTAAGAAAGACCCATTCTGTGGTGGGACGGGCATATTTTTGCAATAACAGCAGCTCTTTTTTGGGGTCGCGCAGGGTTTCTAAGCCCTGATAAAAGACAATTGCATCAAAGGTTTTGCCCCATTCTTTGAGGGTCTGCTGATTGATCATGTGCTGCGGTAGCGAAAGCAGCGTCACTTTCCAAGGGTAGGGCTGGCGAGGCAGATCCCTGAAATAGGGCTCATCCGCAAAGGGGTTGATCTCCAAAATCGTTTTGACATGGTGCGAGAGACGCGTACGCAAGAACTCATAAAAGAGCGTATAAATCCGCTCATTAAAGAGCTGCTGAAAGGACATAAAACTGCGGGTATCCTGGCTGATGCGGGCCAAGCGATCAAAACGTCGGGCAATCGTGGGATCTGAAAAAAGGGCAGGGGCATATTCCAGTCCATACCAGCCCATGTGGTTCTGCAAGAAAAAATAGAGTTTGACCAAAGCAGAAAGAGGTGGCGTTGCCACTTCTGTTTTTAAGAGCAATTGAATTTTGAGCTTGGTGGCCCGGGCCTGGGTCAGAATGGCTTCGAGATGAACCAAATCACAGGACTCAATGAGAAGAGGCAACTGCAATTCTGTAAAATGCAGGCGATTGAGTTGATCAAGACTCTCAAGTGTCAGGGTATTGAGGGGGACCTGTGCAGAAAAAGTCAGTTTTTCCTGGAGCTTTTCATAGCCAAAGCTCGTGCGCATCTGCTGCAAAAACTCGGTATCCAAGGGAAAGGGCTGAGTGAGAAAATGCACATGCTGATTGACGGCAAGCCGGGCCAATTGTTCGGTCAATTCGCTCAGATTGTCTGCACTGACGGGCAGGCCCTGTTGGGGGTGAAGATACTTAAGGCTCATGAGGGCCAATTATACCATACCGGTGCGGTTGACCATTTCTGTCAGGCCATAATCATCGATAATGCCCTTGATTTTTTGAGAATATTTGGGATCTGTGGCATAAATGCCGTGAATATTGTCTACAAAAGCACGGGGATTTTTGTCGCGGGCGTATTGATTGACCGCCTTGTCGTAATAGCCATTGTGAAAGAGCGCCCCGTGTTTGCTCACCGCTTCGGTAAAATTGCCGTACTTGGCAAAATTATCGCGAATCGTGACATACCGGCCTTTGTAAAACTCTTTGGTCTGAACATTGACCGATCCCTGGCTACCAGAACCCTTGATCCCAAAGATATTGTAGCCCCCTATCGGTGATCGGGCCCAGGCCGACTCCAATGCAGCTTGCGCCAGGGTGACTTCAGCAGGCACGCCATATTTTTTTTCACTTTCAATCGCCCCCGGCAAAAGGGCTTCAAAAAAGGCCTTTTTGTCTTTTTCGCCCAGGGCCTTGAGCTCTTGGGGTGACATGCTTTGGAGGCGTGCTACCGAACTTTTGTGACGCAATTCAGCCAGCCCCACAGAAGGCTGCGCAGGAGAAACACTGGGAGCGTTGGTTCCTCTTGCGGGCAAAGCGGGCGCAAGTGGCACGGCCGGTGTTTTGGCGGAAAAAAGACTGAGTGGGTTGAGCAGAGTCGTTTGGCCAGGCGGTTGAATCTGGGGCTGAATCTGAGCCTGATCCTGTTTGCCCAAGAGCGAAGAGACACGACTATAATCACCCACAACTGGCTGTGTGGGTAAAGTTGGCAAAACAGGCAAACCGGTCTGAACCACAGGTTTGAGTGCCGAGGGTGGTAAAAGTGTAAAAGAAAGCGGATGGCTCATGATGAATATATCGCTGATCTGTCCTGCATGATGACGTGAACAAAGTTTAAATTTAGGTTAAGTCGCATCTGATTTTTAGCACTGGCTGGGTTAAAGTTTGCTCAAAACACCGGATCTTTCCTATCTCGCAGGTTCAGAACAGGCCAGGTTTGTTGCATAATAAGAGCAGGAGCAATATTACAAGTGGGCCAATTTCGCATTACCTCTCAACAACCGCGTATGAAACTGCAGATTGATTCTGCAGCACCTCGGCCTGCGGCGACACCAGCCCCCCTCCCTCCTTCACCAGCGGCTTTGGTCACAGGCAACGCCGAAGCCAGCCAAACAAAAAATGCGCTTGAATTGCCACAAGAACAGTTGGGCCCCAAAACACCGGCTCAATATTTGGCCAGACTCAGCCCCCGAACCACCAGCCAAACGCTCGGCTCTGACACCATCCAATTTGAAGTCGGCTACCAGAGCAAAGCACCCGAAATGCTCACAGCAGCACAAGATCCCAGTATGCTCGAAAACCTCAAGGCGCTCAATGCGCCCAGCCAGGGCTCTGGCGCAGATTTTTTACAAGACAAAACCCTGATGACAGGCACCATGATTCGTCCCGACGAAAATCTTTCGGTCCGGGTCGGCGTGGCATCCGCCGTTGATAGCAAACAATTACAGGGTCAATCTGAGAACTGGGTTCAAGGGCTGCCCGCTGCCGCCCGCGCAGGGGTCTACGCGGGTGTTGGCGTGCAAACCGGCCCCCTGGCTTCAACGGTCGTCATGGACACAGCTCTGGGCCAGCCCCGTGTGGGTGCAGGCATGGCTCTGAGTCTCACCCAGGGTGTCACCGTGGGTGTGAGTTATCTCAACCAAGCTGCCGCCAAAACCGGCGAAACAGATACCCTGCGCATGGGGGCCGAACTCGTCAGCAAAGGCGACACGGTCTTTGGCGCAAATATCACCCAACCCCTGCAACAGGGCCCTGCCAACGTCAACCAGACGTCGGTGGGCCTGTATCTTAACACCCGTTTTAGATAAGGTATCAAGGTCTTTTAAATAGCGTGAATAATCCCCGATTGCCGCGCAGTCGCCGCAAGCGCCCCACAGGCCCACTTTTTTATCCCTTAAAGCCGGGATCATCGCCCGTTTTGGTGGATACCCGCCAGATGGAGCATCGCCATTTGGCACTCAAAGGCAGTTTTGAACTGCATACCGACTTGCCCTCACAATATCTGCACCATCCCCATAGCGTGATTATCTATCTACCTCCCAGCTACGGCCATGCACCTCAGCGCCGTTACCCAGTTCTCTATGCCCAAGATGGCAATAATCTCTTTGATCCCCATACGGCCTTTATGGGCCGAGAGTGGCGGTTGGATGAAACCCTGGAGCGGCTCTTTCAGGAAAAAAAGATCCCTGAAATGATTGTCGTGGGCATTTACAACACCCCCGACCGACTCGAAGAATATACCTGGCACCCTTCGCTCTTTAATGGCTATCCCTGTGGAGGCAAAGGACCTGCTTATGCCCGCTTTGTGGTTGAAGAGCTCAAACCCTGGATTGATCAACATTACCGCACCCTGCCCCAAGGTGGTTATTCAGGTCTGATGGGCTCTTCGTTGGGGGCGATTATCAGCTTTTATATTGCCCGCGCCTATCCTGGGGTCTTTACGCGTCTGGCGCTGATGTCTCCCACCGTCTATTGGGCCCATCATCAAATCCTCAATGACACACATAACTTTCCCCTGCATTTGCGCCTTTGGGTCGATATTGGCACCGAAGAAGGCCGCAATCGTGAAACAGAGGAAACGGTCGAAAGTACCCAGGACTTTGTGCATGCACTCGAATTGCGGGGGTACACCCGGTATCACGATTTGGCCTATGATGTGGACTGGTTCGCTGGGCACGATGAAATGGCCTGGGCCCAACGGGTTTATAAACCCCTGCAATTTTTATTTGGGAATTTGGTCTGAGTCCAGACAATGAGTACGGCTTCCCCCTTAACAGTGACCCTCCTGACCCGCTCGATCAAAGAGGCGCTGGAGACCTGTTTTCCCTACCCGGTGCGGGTCCAGGGAGAAATTTCCAATTTTCGCCCCCATTATTCTGGCCACGCCTATTTCAGCTTAAAAGACGCTTACGCCCAAATCTCAGCCGTGATGTGGAAATCCCGCACGGGCTATTTGCCGTTTAAACTCGAAGACGGCCTGCAGGTGGTATGCACGGGCACCGTCACAGTCTACGAAAAAACAGGCCGCTATCAGCTCAATGTGCTGGACATGCAACCCGCAGGCAAAGGTGATCTGCAGGCGCAATTTGAAGCCCTCAAACGCGAACTTTGGGAAGCAGGGCTCTTCGACGAAGCCCACAAAAAACCGCTGCCCACTTATCCAGGTAAGGTGGGCATTATTACCTCACCCACCGGCGCAGCCCTGCAAGATATTCTCTCGGTTGCTAAACGCCGAAATCCAGGTATTCCACTCCTGATCCGGCCCGCTCAAGTGCAGGGCGAAAACGCAGCCAAAGATCTGGTCAAAGCGATCCAAGAGCTCAATGCCTACGGCGGCGTCGATGTCATTATTCTGGGCCGGGGCGGCGGCTCCCTCGAAGATCTCTGGGCTTTTAATGACGAAACCCTGGCGCGCACGATCTTTGCCTCAGCCATTCCAATTGTGGCAGCCATTGGCCACGAAATTGACTTTACCATTGCCGATTTTGTGGCCGACAAACGTGCAGCTACGCCCTCTGCCGCCGCTGAGTTGGTGATTCCCAGCCGCGAAGAAATGTTGGGGCAATTGTATTATTATCAGGACAAACTGGCCTCCTTGCTCTTGCAACAGGTGCAACAGGCCCGCAGCCGCCTGGAGCGTTTGAGCCAACACTACCTGCTGCGCAAGCCCGAATTTTGGCTCGACCCCCGCTACGAAAAGCTCTGGCGCCAACAAACCGCGTTAGAGCAAGCCTGGCAACGGCAAGTGGCGCAAAAACAGCAAAGTTTGGCACTTTTAGACAGCCGCTTGGAGGGGCTGGACCCGCGCAAAGTGCTCAACCGGGGCTTTGTGCTGCTAGAACAGCAGGGGTTGCCCGTCACCCGCGCGAGCCAATTGCAAGCAGGCCCCGTCAACCTGATCTTTCAGGACGGGCTGCGCAGCGCAAATTTGGAATTGGAAAAGGATACATAGATGTCAAAAAAAAAGCCGGTTTTTGAAGAGTCTCTGAGTGAATTAGAAAAATTGGTGAGCCGCCTGGAAAGCGAAGAAATTCCCTTGGCAGAAGCCATTGCTGCCTTTGAAAAAGGCCAAAACCTGATCAAAGCCTGTGAAGGCCAATTGCAAGAAGCAGAACAGGTGGTCAAACAATTGTTACAGGGCACAGCAGAAGGCCCCAAAGAAGTGCAAGAAATCGATTTTGAAGGCAATTTTTTCTAGTCCCCCTTTAAGGATTGCAGACTTTGGTTTTGCCTGCTAGAATAAATGTATTATTTACACTAAATTAACCCTACTGCTCAAAGAGGCCTGCCATGACTGATTACTTCCGCCCCTCCGTCACTGTTGACCTGCTGGTCTTTGACTGGACTGACGAAATCTTGTCCCTGCTTTTGATTCAACGGGGAAAAGATCCCTATGCCGGGCACTGGGCCCTGCCCGGCGGGTTCATCGAGCCCGAAGAGACCCTTGAAGCCTCTGCCCGCCGCGAATTAAAAGAAGAAACAGGCCTAGAAGTGGGCCCGCTTGCTCCCCTGGGCACCTATGGCGATCCCGGGCGCGATCCGCGCGGGCGCACCCTGACCGTGGCTTTTGCCGCACTCACCCAAGGCCAACCCGCGGTTTCTGGCCAAGATGACGCAAGTGAAGCCCAATGGTTTCCAATCGGTCAATTGCCTGCATTGGCATTTGATCACGCCAAAATTATTGCCGACGGGCTGCACGCGCTCAAATCGCAAATGAGAAATATTTATTCGGGTATTCCGCTAGAACTCAACAGCAAAGCCCTTCTGCCTCAAAAAATCCTGGAGCAACTGCCCGACTAAAAGGGGTTTTGACGCACTGCTTCTAGACGCCTGAGTCCGGGCCGGTTTATACTCTGGTATCTAAGCACAGCTGCTTGTTTATCCCCATTTTTAAGTTTCCGTTTTTTCGGGACAGCCCAGGAGAGGTAAGGTATTCTTTCATGACGGAGTCAACGCTCCAGCCTTTGGCCGACAGTATTCTCAGGTTTCTCTGGGAAAGTGATCCCGTCCAGGCAACAGGTCTGGGCATTCATGACTACGACTATCACTATGCGGATTACAGTCCCGAGAAGCGGGAAATTTGTCTGCAGCAAAAGAAAGACTATCTGGCACAACTTAAGGCCCTCAGTTCAGAAAATCTCTCCCGCGATGAGCAGGTCGATCTGGCTATTTTGCAGGCGCAATTGAGCGCGATGGTCTACGAAGAAGAGGTGCGCCAGCACCTCAAACGGGATCCTGCTCACTACCCTTCGGAAGCCCTCTATGGGGTACAACAATTACAGATCAACTATAATCTGCCCCTCGATCACCGGGTACTGGCAATTATGAGCCGACTCAAAGCCATGCCGCGTCTTTTGGAACAGGGCATGGCAAATCTGCGCAGCAACCCCGCTGAGATCTCTACGGTTTCGATCAGCGTGGCCCGCGACTCGGTCAAAGCCGGTCGTCAGTTTTTAGAAGAAATTGTGCCCCAATTTTCGGGCACGGTGCCCCATTATTTTAAAGATCTGCTCGAAAGCAATACCTTGGCACTCAAGGCTTTGCACCATTATGAAAAATTTCTCAACGATCTCGAGCCCCAAGCCCAAGCAAGTTTTGCCTGTGGCAAAGCCCATTATGACTTTTTGCTCAAAGAAAAATACCTGCTCAATTACAGCATTGAAGAAGTCTTGGCCATCGGTCAGAAAGCCCTGCAAGACACCGAGCGCCTGATCGAAGAAGTGGCCCACGAACTCAATCCCAAGCTGACTTGGATGGAGCAGATCGACGAGCTCAAAAACAAACACCCCGAAGCCGACAATCTTCTGCATGCTTACAAAGCTGAAGCAGAGCGGATTCGCGATTTTGTCGTCAAAGAAAGCCTCGTCACCCTGCCCGAAACCGAAACCCTGGCACTGATGGAAACCCCGATTTTCCAGCGCAGTATCATGCCCTATTCGGGTTATGTCTCGCCAGCACCTTTCGAAGAGCACCAGACTGGCTATTTCTGGGTCACGCCTATGCAAGACAGCATGAGCGAAGAAGAAAAACACCAGCGTCTGCGCTCACACAATATCTATGACGTAACCCTGACGACCGTTCATCACGGCTATCCGGGGCAACACCTGCTCTTTGTTCAGACCCACCAACACCCTTCCAAGGTGCGCAACAGCTTCCCCGATCCCTTTTTCGCCGAAGGCTGGCCACTCTATTGCGAAGAGATGTTGTATACCGAAGGTCTTTACTCCGACCTCAAAACACGGCTCTTTCAGCTGCGCGACCAACTCTGGCGCGATTACCGCGTGATTATTGACACCCAATTGCATATGGGCAAAATGGATTACGATACCGCTGTTCAGACCTTGGTGGAAGAAGTCGGCATCGATCAGGCCAGTGCTGAGGCAGAAGTCAAACGCTACGTGCTCTTTCCCACGATTGCAATTGGCTATATGTTTGGCAAAAAAGAGATTATCAGCCTGCGCCAAGAAATCGCCGACCTGCGTGGTGACGATTTTTCAGTGCTGATCTTCCACAACCGTTTGCTGAGTTTTGGTATGGTACCGCTCTCACAGCTGCGCGCGTTGATGCTGGCCCATTACGGACTCGAAGGCTAATTCAGTTAAATGGCGCAGCTGTCGTCCTGGCAGCTGCTATCACTTTCTGTTTGAGCGGCTTCTTCGAGCACCTCGGCAGTCTGTTCTGGCGACACGCGCTCTGCACCGCGCTCATCCCAACAGCGCTGCAAAACTTGCTTGAAAACAGAGATGGGCTGCGCACCTGAAACAGCGTATTTTTGATCAAAGACAAAAAAGGGCACCCCTGAAATAGCGATGCTGCGGGCTTCATAGATATCCGCACTGACCTCATGGAAATAGGCATCGGGATTGGCCAGGGTGGCTCTGACAGCTTCAGGCTCCAACCCCACTTCACCGAGCAGACGAACCAGGGTTTCAATCTCTCCCAGATGCTCAGACTCTGTGAAATAGGCGCGCAAAAGCCGCTCTTTGGCGACTCCCTGCAGCCCGTGTTCGGCCGCCAGGTAGAGCAGGCGGTGCAGATCAAAGGTATTGGTGCGCAGGGTCTTGTCTAATTTTAAGTCCAAGCCCACTTCGGCCCCCATCGCCGTCACGCGCGCCATCATGGTCTGGATTTGTTCACGGCTCTGCTGGTATTTTTGCATCAAGGCAGTCACAGTGTCCTGGGTTTCACCTTTGGGCGTCTCTGAATCCAATTCAAAACTGCGCCAAACCACCTCAACCTGTTCGCGCTGGGGAAAATCCGCCAACGCAGCTTCCAAATGGCGTTTGCCAATATAACAAAAGGGGCAGACCACATCAGACCAAATTTCAATATTAAACATATTTTTTTCCTCTGGTTTAGAATACCACGCCCATCCGCAAGATCTGTCAAGCTGGAGACGATAATCAAGATCATTTGTAGTCATTTGAAGATGAGGGTGTTTATGAAAATTCCATTCGGTTCGGGTTCCCTTGAAAATCTCTGGGGCAAAGCCAAATCTGCTTTTTCAGGTTCTTCGGGTCCTGTTTCAATTGAAAAACCGAATGCCACCATTCAGCCCTCAGCCCAAGCCAAAAGTACCACGCCACTGGATCAGCGCTTTATCGAAAATCTTGGACAGATGAATCAGGGCAAAGCGACAGAACAGATCCCCCTGATGGCAGAGACAGCTACAGCGGCAAGCGAAAGCACAAACCCCATCACCCCAGGTCCACAGCCCGCGAAAATTTCTGCCTCAGCCGCCGCAGTGTGCCCGGTCTCAGAACTGCCCCCCATGCAGCTCAAAGTCGCGTTTTCAAACTTCATTAGCGAGGTGCAAACCGAAGAAATTGTAGGCATTGAAGCGGGCAAAAGTGTTCTCGCAACCCTGGCAGAAAGCCCCAATTACCAAGCAGTCAGCGGACAACGCATCGAAGCCAGCTTGAAACAAATTCAACTCAACGATCAACAGGTATTGCTGGACGAGCTCAAGCTCGCCATGAAAGCTTCTGGCATTGAGATTCCAGACAATTTTGGCTTAAATCAGGTCAGTCAGGTCTTTAAAAATCTCAGCGAACCCCAATTGCGCAATTTATTGCACACCTTGAACTCGCGGGATAAACGCATGGAAGTGGAAATTGAACGACTCCAGTCTGCGGGTGCTCAATTTGGCACTGAGGCCTTTAAAATTGCCGATCTGGAAAAAGCCCGCCAAATGTTGGGACCTTTGCTCAAAACCGAATTGCCACAGGTCTTAAAAATCAAGCAAGATTACCTCAAATTTGAAGGCCAGCTCACGACGCAACGCAATGCATTGGCAGAACAAATGCGTAAATTTGCTCAAGAGAACGGACTCGATTTGCCTGAATCGTTGCTTAAAACGATGATGGACTACCCTTTCGGGGTTGAGGATCGTCTGAATGATTGGCTAAGAAACCAAACCACTCAATTTTCTGGTCAACCAAACAAAATTCAAGCCCTGAGATCGATGAAATTATTTGCGATTCAATTTAAAAATGTCAGCGAAATTCTTTCAAGGGTTCAAAACAAGGAACATATCGGCTCAGATACCCTGAATAAATATGTTTTGTTTCAAACCTTTATCACGGTCAAAGACAAACTCTTTGCCGCCTACGAAAACAGCAGTGGCCCACAGCGCGACAAATTGCGCGAAGCTATTTTTAACCTAGACAATTTGTTTGACGGAATCGAACCCACACCTGAGGCATTTAAAGCCCGCTTGGAAAGCTGGCTGGGTCAATACCTCAGCCCCCAAGAGATCGCCGCAGCCCTGCAAAGCATAGACGATAATGTTGTCGCCATCACAAGCCACAATGAACGGGTCACACAAGCCGACACACAAGGCATTCGCGTTCCGGATGATCCGCCGACGCTGCCCCCTGTTCCCCCATCTACCAGCAGTGCTGCAGACCAACTCGCCGAACTTCGTGAAACAACCCGACAGCAAAGTGAGTATTATCGCCATGTTTACGCCACAGAAGGAGATGAAGGCCTGAGCCGGGTTTTGCAAACAGAAAGAGAGACCGTTTTAAACCCCCTGTTGCAAGCCGGCACGCTACAACCCACATCGGCAGTTAAAAGCAGTATGAGTGCCGAAAAACCCCGAATCTCAGCCAATGTGCAGGACGCGTTAAACACCCAACGCGAAGCCCTGCTTAAAAAGCTCATGGCAGGCGGCTCTGCTGACGTGGTTAAACAACAATTTGACAAAATTCGCAATGCGCTGCGCCAGATGTTGCACAAAAACCAAATGGAATTTCGCAATATGCAACAGAAACTGGCCCTGCAAAAAATGCTGGCAGAGATGATGATGGAAATGCAGAACGAATTAAAACACCTGGATCAGAATTTCCAAGCAGACGTACGCAAACACAGCGAAGCCCTGCTTTTGGAGATGCAAACTGAGATTCAGAAAATCCCTGTCGGCACCGGCTTGATTCAGATTTGAAGCGCTCAGATCCTCTGCCCGCCAGCCCTTGACCTGCTCTATACTGATTCATTCGTGAATTCAGTTGCTCAAAAAGGTTGATGCTCTATGTTGCTCGCTTCTGCTCTTGAATCCCTCCCACTGCAAGCCGATCTGCAAGTGCCTAACTTGCTCCAAGCAGGCAGCCAAGCTGCGTATATTGCCCGCAGAGCAAGCGAGATTCGCACCCAGGTGGTGGTGGTTCACGATCGCAAAGAAGCCGAGCATTATATGGCTTATTTGCGCGCATTTGGCATCGAAGACTGCGTCTATTACCCCACCCCCGCGCTTTCACCTTACGAGTGGAGTGGCGATGAGCGCCTGAGCTGTCATCAGCGCCACCTCGTGCGCTTTCGCCTGCAATACACCGACAGCCCCCCTCAGGTCATTTTGGTGGGATATAAAGGTCTGAGTTATCTGGTAATGGACAATCTGACCTGGTACCAACAGACCCTCACGCTCTACCCCGACGACCGCATGCCCCCACCTGTGCTGGTCCAGCGCCTGATTCAGCTTGGCTACCGCCCTGCCAACGCCATTACGGAACGGGGGGAATTTACCCGCCGCGGCGGCACCCTGGATATTTACCCCATGGGCTGTGAGCGGGTTTTGCGCATCGAGTGGTTCGATGACGAAATCGAAAAAATCGCCAGCTATCGCCTCAACGATCCGCTCGACAAACCCCATACAGACAAAAGCGGTGTGATTCCCCCGGCCTTTGAATGGGTCATTCCCGACAATCTCGAAGCACTTAAAACCAAATTGACCGAAAATTACCGTGGCAACTTTATCTCGCTGATTCGCGATTTTAGCTATTCGTCGCAGCTCTACCAGATCATGCCTCTTTTGCATGGCGTCACCAGCCTGCTCGGCTGCCTGCCCGACAATGCCCAAATCGTCTGGAGCGAAGGCCTGCATACCAAGGCGCGCGGCTATGCCCATTTGCTCGACGAAACCGCCCAGCAGCGCGCCATTGCTCCCCAACATCTGACCCGCGACCAATTGGATGACGAACTCAAACGCCTGCAGCAATTGCATTTTACCGGCGCCGATGGCCAGGGTGGAGGCACGCTCTTGCCACCCCTGGAAAAAAGCCTCGATCAGCTGACCGCGATTTTGCAACAGGCCCTGCACAAAGGCAATTATGTCACCGTGGTCAGCCCTCAGCCCCAGCGGATTGTGACGATTCTGCGCGAGCGCCGCTGTCCCGTTCAAACCGGCCAAGGCCCGCTGCAAGCCGGAACGGTCAACGTGGTCCAGGGAGCGCTGCCCGAGGGCTTTGCCTATGCCCCGCTCAAGTGGTTTTGTTTTACCGACAAAGAGCTCTTTCCGGGACGGCAGAAGATCACCCGTGATCCCAAATTTAGGCGCAATACCTCGCCCTTGCAATTGAGCCGAATCAAAGAGGGGATGTTGGTCGTACACGAGGTGCATGGCATTGGCCGTTACAACGGTCTGGTACAGTTTTCGACCACCGGAGAAACCCGCGAATACCTGGCTGTGCTCTATGCGGGCAGCGACCGGCTGCTGGTGCCTGTCGAGCAGATGCACCGCCTGCAGATCTACCACGGGGTGGGTGATTCACAGGTCAAATTGCACAAACTCGGCGGCAGCGAATGGGAAAAAGCCAAGAGCAAGGTCAAAAAAGCCCTGGTTGAAATTGCCGAACAATTGCTGCGTACAGAAGCCGCGCGGATGCAGGCCGAAGGCATTACCTATCCCCCCGACAGCGAATGGCAGCGCGAGATGGAATTTGCCTTCCCGTATGAAGAGACCCCCGACCAGCTCAAAGCGATTCTCGACACCA
The DNA here is from genome assembly GCA_051715345.1 of Candidatus Blackallbacteria bacterium. Lineage (GTDB taxonomy): Bacteria > Cyanobacteriota > Sericytochromatia > UBA7694 > UBA7694. Next base: position 101,789 of record JBPXJQ010000053.1, on the reverse strand, counting down.
AATTGGATATGGAGCAATCTGTACCCATGAACCGCTTGGTCTGCGGCGATGTGGGTTTTGGCAAAACCGAAGTGGCCCTGCGCGCAGCCTTTAAAGCGGCCATGGCCGGTTATCAGGTGGCCATCTTGGCCCCAACCACCATTCTGGCCCACCAGCACTACCAGGTGCTCAAAGACCGCTTTGCCTCGTACCCCGTGCGCGTAGAGCTGCTCAGCCGCTACCGCACCGCCAAAGAGAGCGATCAGGTTTTTGCCGATCTCAAAGCGGGCGCCATCGATATCGTCGTGGCGACCCACCGCCTGCTCTCAAAAAAGCTGGAAATGAAAAAACTGGGGTTGATGATCATCGACGAAGAGCACCGCTTTGGCGTCTTGCAGAAAGAAAAACTCAAAGACATTCAGCCCGGTATCGACATTTTAACCATGTCGGCCACGCCGATCCCCCGCACCATGAATATCGCCCTGGGTGGTTTGAAATCCTTGAGCCTGATCGAAACCCCACCGCCCAATCGCCAGCCGATCAAAACAATTGTTGAGCCCTATAACGAAGACCAGCTCAAAGAGGCGATCTTTCACGAATTGCAGCGTGGCGGGCAAATTTATTATATCCACAACCGCGTCAAAGACATCGAAAAAATTGGCGCCAAATTGCAAGAATTGGCCCCCCAGGCCCGGATTCGCACCGCCCACGGCCAAATGAACAAACAGGAACTCGAAGAGACGATGTGGGAGTTTTACACCCATGCCTTTGACATCCTGGTCTGCACGACGATTGTTGAATCGGGCCTCGACATCGCCAATTGCAATACCCTGATCATTGAACGGGTTGAATTGCTGGGTCTGGCCCAGATTCACCAATTGCGGGGCCGGGTCGGCCGCTCGAATATTCAGGCCTATGCCTACCTCTTCTATGACCCGATCAAACCCCTGACCCGCGAAGCGCGTGAACGCCTGACCGTGGTACGCGAATACTCAGATCTCGGTTCGGGCTATTATGTGGCCCTCAAAGACATGGAGATTCGCGGGATTGGCAATTTGGTCGGCCCCCAGCAGCACGGCAATATTCTCACGGTGGGCTTTGAGACCTATTGCCAATTGCTCGAAGAAACCATTGCCCTGCTCAAAGGCGAGGTGCGCGAGGCCCGTGAGAGCCTGGCCTGTATTATTGATCTCAATCTCTCGGCCTTTATTCCCGAGCGCTGGCTCGACGACGTGGCCGAAAAAATGCGCATCTACCGCGTACTGGCTTATAGCGACGATCTCGGCCAAATCGATCAGCTCAAACAGGACCTGATCAAAAAACAGGGCGAATTGCCCAAAGAGGTGGATACCCTCTGGCGCGTCACCCAGACGCGGATTATGGCCACCGATCTGGGTATTCGCAAAATTGGCTTCAAAGGCCAGATGCTCGAAATTCAACTCAGCATGTCCGAAACCCGGTTTAAATTGGCGCTGCGCCGCAATCCCCTGCTCAAAAATTGGCAGTACAAAGCCGACGCGCTTTTGCACACACTCATGCCCCAACCCCTCAAGAACCTGCAACGGGTCGAGACCTTCCTTGCTACACTGATGGAAATGGAAGCAGAACATCACGAGGAGCAACCGGTTCATGTCGAATAGCCATCTGACGGAAAAAGGCCTTGTCGCCATGGCCCTGGTGGTCTTTCTCGGTGGCGGTTTTACCGCTGGCACCTGGTATTGGGTCAATCGCTTCGACTTTGTCGCCAAAGTCAATGGTGAGCGCATCACCCGCACGGTCTTTGCCCGCAGCTTAGAACAGGCCCAACATCTCTACACCCGCCAATTGGGTCTGGATCTCAAATCGCCCCAAGGCAAAGCCCTGCTGCCGATGCTCAAAGAGACCACCCTGAACCAATTGATCGACAACCAATTGCTTTTGAATGAAGCCCAAAAACGCCAGATCACGATCTCCGATGCCGAAGTGGATGCCGAATTTGAGAAATTGCTCAAAACCAATTACCAGGGCAAACGCGACCGCATGGAGAGTGAATTGGCCCGGAATAATTTTTCGGTACCGGATTTTCGGCGCGAATTAAAAGAGCGCCAAATCCTCAAAAAAATGCGTGAACTGCTCAGCGCAGGCGCCAAAGTCAGCGACAAAGACGCGGCCAGCTATTTTGAGCAAAACAAAAAGAACTTCAACCAGCCCGAAAAAATCGAAGCGGCGCATATCCTCTTTAAGGTCGAAAAACCGGCCCAAGATGCCGCCGCCCGCCAAAAAGCCGAAAAACTGCTGGAAGAACTCAAAGCTGGAGCCGACTTTAAAGCTCTGGCTAAAAAACACTCAGAAGACAGCTCCAACAAAGACAAAGGCGGCGATCTCGGCGCTTTTGCCAAAGGGGACATGGTACCCACCTTTGAAAGTGCGGCCTGGGCGCTCAAACCGGGTGAATACACCCAGACGCCTGTCAAAACCGACTTTGGCTATCACCTGATTCTGCGCGGCAGAACCCTGCCTGCGGGGCCTGTGCCCCTGGCTGAGGCACGCAAACAATTTGAACCCCAATTGCAAGAACAAGCCAAAGACAAGCTGTTTCGCGCTTGGCTCACAAACACCCGCAAACAGGCCGAGATCACGATCGCAGAAGACATGCAGCGGCCTGCACCGCCCGCCCTGCCTTCAGGCACACCGGCCAGCGGTGGTGCGGCCAGTCCCTCTGGGGCGGCTTCGGCCCCGGTTTCAGGCAAAGGGAAATAGCGTTGCCCTCTTAAGGGCTGAGTTGGGCTGGGGTGGGTGAATGTAATAAGGGGTTGGTAGCTCTCGGCCTGTTGCTGAGCATTCGGGTCGCTCATTACGCACATCGTGTGCTCCATTCGCTACAGCACCTGTGGTGCTAAGTAAGCGCCTTCTACACAGCAATGCTGTCTATGGCTGTAAGGCTCCTTTGTCGCCAACAGCCATAGCTCGCCGATGGCTCTGCTAGAAGCGCTTAAGAGTCGCAGCCCCCTTCTGCCCTCCTGGCAGGGGGCTGCTCCTATTACCCTCATCGCCCAGCACAGGCCAGACCTTCTTCTCCTCTTTTCAGGTGTATTCAAACGCCGCAAAGCCTGAATAGGACTTGAGTGAGTGATTAAATATCCATTTGCAAGGCGGGTCTTTACAGACCCGCCTTGTCGGTGTTAAAATTTTGTCACTCCGTTGTGATTTTGTGCTATTTTTAGGGTGTCTTGAAACGTTTGCTGCTGCAAAAGGAGATTTTTATGCTTCGACATTTGCGCTTCCACTTGCGATGCCAAGGGAAGCCACTCTTGCCTCTCTGGCTGCTCGCCCTGTTTTTGGCTTCGTGCCAACTCATTCCCAGTGCTGCCCCGCCCCGCTCTCAAGCCCTCAAGGCAGCAGACATTCTGCCAGCTTTTTCAACAAAATCTGAAACACCTGCGGGCCAGTATGAAATGCTGACCTTTCCCAGCCTGGTGCCTCCCCAAAAGCTGGAGGCCGTCAGCCCCCCGCTCAAAACAGGCACCTGGTTTAAGCTGCACTTCAGCACCTTGCCCCACAAAAAGCCCAACAAGCCCAAACACATCCAGGTGCCCGAACAGGGGGCATTTGAGTTGACTCTGCAGCCGGGGCCTGAATTTAAGCTCCTCGATGCCAACGCAAGCGATGGTCTGGCGGTGGTGCAGGTGCCTGCCGATGTCTACCAGGGCTATTTGCGTCTGGCTGGCGAACCCGCCACATTGGCCCCACGCAGCCTGGAATACGAAGACCCGCTCTATTATGTCAAACACACCCTGGGCCGCAACGACAACGAGCCCCGCTTCAACCAGAGTTTTACCCTTTTGGGGCAGAATGACACCAAGTTGCAACTCACTTCGCGCTGCTCTCCCGAGCCCGAAATCCACCGCATTTGGCAGGTTCACAACCCCACAGCTCAGCCTGTGCCATATACCTGGGAGATCAAAGACAGTGACCAAGAAGGCAGCGAAGTCGCTCCGCCTGGGGATTCGTACCTGGAGACCCAGACCGAAGCCGCTGGCAAAAATGCCTTGGTGCTCAAGGTCAATGGCCAAAAGCAAGACAGCTTGGCCAGCAAACGCGACCGCTGCGCCCCTGGTCAAGAGCCTGCTGCGCAAACGAGCAAATGGTGGAATTTGGGCAGCCGCGCTCTGCCCACGCCCCCCAGTTGGAACCTGCAGCAGAATGGTTACACGCTCAAGTTAAAGAACCAAGGCATCACAGATTTCACAGTCCGTTTGGTGCGCAGACCGGGTGAACAGTTGGCAATGCCACTGGGTATGAAAGAGGTTGGGCCAGCAGGGGGCACAGTGGAATTGCCGGGTGTGGCGCGGCTGGAGATTCCCGCTGGGGCCCTCTCAGAAAATAAGATGGTTAAATTGAGCCAGCTCTTGCAGGTCCCTTCACGCAAACGGCTCTGTGTAAACCCCAATGATCCAACACGCTGTAACAATGGCTATGTCTTTGCCACAGCCATTGTCAAATTGGAACCTTTGGGACTGGATCTCAACCAGCACGCCAAGTTGTATACCGATCTCTTTCCACAATATGCAAACACCCGTTTTCCTTTTGAAAGCGGCACATTGACACCAGAAAATCCCTTGAGTTGGAATTTTGGCTATTTGGGGGTGCGCGAAGAAATCACCTCACTGGATCAACTGAAACCCAATGATTTTATCTTGGTCAAAACATTTGCGTATATTGCCAAAGAAGAGAGTTACCCTGGTTGGGAACCGCCGCAATCCGCACAGCCTCATTTTAAGATTCAGGCCCAAGAGCCCAGTGGTCGGGTGATTATTAACAAAGACTTTATAATTGAAGCTAAAACAAACAATATCGAAGCGGGGGCCCTGGAAAACGCAGCGGGTTATTTGCAGGTAGCTTATGATCATTTCACCTCTGAATTTGTCGGTTTAAAGCCCCCATTCAAGTGGTGGCCAGAAAAGGCTCCAGCTCACCTGAAAAAAATCCCTGTACACTTGCATCCACAAGTTTATTATGATGGACGGCCAGCAAATGGAACGGCATCCGATCCAGTTTTTTGTGATGCCCCCACCGCTCAGGCAAAATGTGAGCCCAAGGGTACGCTGATCGAACTCTCAACCTGTCGTCCTTTTTGTGATTTTCACTCCCAGGACGGCGCAGACTCAACTGTTCACGAATTGTTTCATGCTTTTCAAATGGCCTATGCCAGCCAAAAGAGTGAGTTGCCTGGAAACGATGATAACTGGTTTATTGAAGGAAGTGCCGCCCTGGTTGGGCCCTGGGTAGTGTCTCAAAAAGCCAGTACATTTCAGGTCGCCTTTGACGCAAAAGAACTGCCCTACCAAGAAAGGGTGACGAGTATCGATACCTTGTTCGTCCCTTTTGTCACAAGAAAACCGACGGAATCCTATCAAACCGCTTCATTCTGGGGGCATTTGGGCCTCACCCATACATTAGATATTGTCTTTGATCTGCTCAAAGAGTACGGTATCAATCAAAAGCAAAAAATAGGCAAAACACCCCGCATCAATAAGGCTTTGCACACGATCATCCAAAGAAAAAACAGCAATAATTCCCTTGACCTCGCTTATAAACATTTTGCCCAGGATGCGCTGTTTAAACAAAATCTACAGGTTTTTGATTCCTCTGACTTTCGCCAGGCCCATGTTAACCTCATCCAAATGCCCTCCATTAGCACTCAACAGACCTCAACAGCACCTTTGCTAATTGATCAGAGCATCGACAGTTTGGCGACCAAATATATTCTGCTCAAACCCAGCCCTGATTTGCCCGACAACTCTGTTCTGAAAGTGCGTTTCAAAAGTATCGACAAAAGAGAAGCCTATCCCAATGAACCATCATCTCCGATACAGGTTTTGGATTATCTCAAACCTCAATTGATTGGTATTCAAAACCCCGAGGGCCAAGGTGTTTTAAGAGAAGCAAATCAAGATATTGTCCAAAAAGTGGGCGATTTTTTACCTGTCGAATTTGAACAAGAAGTCAGTTTAACTAATTTTGGTCCCCATTCAGCATCAAAATCTGCAGTCTTGATTATTCCCAATGCCTTGTGGCAATTGGATTCAAACTATCCAATAAAACCTATTTTTGAAGTCTATATCGAAAGCAAACGCTTCCGCTCCGTCGACCCGGATCTGATCAAAGCTCAGAAAGCAACCCAGGTTCTGGTTCAAGGAACAGAGCTTGAGTCTATCAACCAAGTTATCATCCAATCAACGGCACACCCCTATACGGTCTATACCGCACAAGCTGCTTATAATACAGATTCAAACGACCTTTCCGTAAGTGTACCTGGCTTGACTGCCGGGAATTATAAAATGGCAGGTCTTCTGCAAAGCGGGGCTCAGTGTTATATCCCGACACTTCAGCCTCCTTTGGACGCGCCTCCCCCCTCTGGGGCACCGCCTTCGGGAAGCCCCCCCTCTGGAGCACCGCCGTCGGAACCGCCCACTCAAGATCTTTGTGTCTTGACCAATGCTCTGAGTTTGGGTGTCACAAATTCTCCTCCAGATTCAAATCTGATCCAGGCCAGAAGGATCTTTTACATTCACATGTCTCGTTTAGATAATGTGGCTTTGATGGCTTTTAAACAAGGAGAAACCAAGCCCTTTTACATCCGTTATGCTTCTGGTGATCTGGCATTTCAGCCAACAACAAATGTCCAACAGGCTTTTATGTCTAGATTCGGAGCATACATCGATTCCAGTCCAGATTCTGGGCAAATTATCAGCTTTGATTTGAGACCGAGAGAGCCAGGGAATATCTATTTTAATTCTCAAAACAGTCCCTTTTTTGATTTATCTCAAATACATGGTGAGATTGTGATCAAAGTGATTAATTGGTCTCCTCCCCCAGGCCAAGGTTCAGGTGTGGCTGAATTTGTAATCACTTCTTATGCCTATGCAGATCTCCCTCCTGAGGCTGATCGGGACCAAATAGATCTTGCTTATCGCACCGATGGGCACTCAATGGGGATAAATGAAAATCACTGGGAAGTTGTTTTAGAAACCAATGAGAGCAAAAATTTTGGGTTTAATCTGCCTGAGTTTTTTACAGTTGGCGTAGATGAGATATATTTTGACTACATGACTCAGTACAATATAGACCCGTCTTCTGTGACAGGATAATCCCTAATCCAACAAATGCTGCCCCTGCAAAGTATCCTTCGACTTCGCTCAGGACTCACACAGTCCTAACCCGATACTCTCTGAGGCGTTTATCGTGTTTGCCTGCCGCTCCCTGAGCAAAGTCGAAGGGGCGGCCTGAACATCAGGGCCTTGGCCAACCGGAGTAGCCATCGGCGCTGATTCACGCACACACAAAGTTTGTCAAAGGCCAGAAAATACCAAACTTGGGGTTTGATGCTCACTTTTACGCGCATTAAACCCCTCTTTCAGGCAGATTGCCCGATAAGCTCAACAGTTCAAGAGCCCCTCTGGTACACTGGAGAAGATGATTTGCCACGAAAGAAGGAACAGTGACTGTGACAGAAATACAGAAAAAGGGCTCGAAAGTTGGCGTGATCGCCATCGTGTCCACCTTGATCATTGGCAGCGCAGCTGCCGCCGGTAGCTTTATTTGGGCCGGACAAACCGCCTTTGCCGCCAAAGTCAATGGTCAGGTAATCAGCACCGAAGAATTTGCCACCTATGTTGAACGCGCCAAGAAACAATACGCGGGCCAAATCGGCATGGACTTCAACTCCGCCGCCGGTCAGACCATGTTGGTCAATCTCAAGAAAAACATCATGAACTCCCTGGTTGAAATGTCCCTGATGAAACAGGAAGCCACAACCATGGGCCTCGATGTCAAAGAAGACGAGTTCAAGAGCAAATTTGATGAATTGCTCAAAGCGCGCTACCAGGGCAACCGCAAGACCTTTGACGAGGATCTTGAGCGCAATAAATACACCTACGAAGAATTCGAAACCCAGTTTAAACAGCAAATTTTGCTGAGCAAACTCTATCAGAAGGTCATCGAAAAGGTCAAAATTGACGATGCCGAGCTGAAAAAGTACTACGATGGCCACATGGACATGTACAAAGAGCCTGAGAAAATCAAGGCCCAGCACATTCTTGTCAAAGCCGAAGAGGGCAAAAAAGATCAAGAAACCAAAGCAAAAACCAAGGCTGATGCACTCTTGGCCCAATTGCAAGGCGGCGCTGACTTTGCCAAATTGGCCAAAGAAAACTCCGACGACACCTCCAACAAAGACGTTGGGGGCGAACTCGGCGCTTTTGGCAAAGGCATGATGGTGGCCGAATTTGAAGAGGCAGCTTGGAAGCTTAAAGAAGGCGAACTCACTGCAGCGCCTGTCAAAACCCGCTTTGGTTACCACATTATTAAACGGGGTGCCTCCGTGCCCGCCATGACCAAAGGCTTCCCCGAAGTCAAAGAGAGCATCCGTGCCCAACTCGATCGCGAGAAAAAACAAAAAACCTTTGAAGACTGGCTCAAACAGCTCAAAGAAAAGTCCAAAATCGAGATCAACGAAAAAATGACCGCCGCTCCGCCCGCCGCTCCCGCAGCTGAAGGCAAGCCTGGCGACAAACCCGCTGAAGGTCAGCCTGGACAACCCGGTCAACCCGGCCAAGGCGCCCCTGGTGAAGCTCCCGCCGGCCAGACTGAGACCAAAGCCGGTGACGGACACGATCATTAAAGATCATGACCCGACGCATTGATGTGGTGGGGCTCGGACCGGGCCCCGCCCGCTTTTTGACCTTGGAAACCCGCGACCTGCTGATGGCAGGCAACCCGGTTTATTTGCGCACGGCCGTCCATCCGACGGTGCCCGAATTGCAGGCCTGGGGCTGCACCTTTACCAGCTTTGACAGTTTTTATGAACAGGCGGCCAATTTTGACAGCCTGTATCAGCGGATTGTCGGGCAATTGTGGTCAGAGGTCGCAGCCCAGGGCCAGATTGTCTATGCCGTTCCCGGCCACCCGCTGGTGGCAGAGAGCACCGTACAGCAATTATTGGCCGCGGCAGAGCAGCAGGGCGTGGAAGTGGTTTTGCACACGGCTGTGAGCTGTGTCGACGTGGTGCTCGAAGCGGTGGGCGTGGATCCCAGCAATGGTCTGGTGATTCTCGACGCGCTCGGTCTCGAACCCAACCAACTCGACTTTCGCAAACCGCAACTCATCACCCAGATCTATTCTCTGCCAGTGGCCTCCGAGGTCAAATTGACCCTGCTCGAACGCCTCGACCCCGAGACTGAGATTGTCTTGGTGCGCGCGGCAGGCTGCGAAGATCAGCAGGTTGAAACACTGCCACTCGAAGATCTCGACCGCGTGGACTGGATCGACCATTTGACCACTTTGTATCTGCCTGTTGGCGGCCCAGAGACTTTGGCCCCACTTGAGTACCTGCGCTGGGTGGTGGCCCGGTTACGCGACCCGGAGGGCGGCTGCCCCTGGGATCTCAAACAGACGCCTCAGAGCCTGCGCAAATATGTGCTCGAAGAGGCCTATGAGGTTGTCGATGCAATTGAACAAGAAGACCCCGACGCGATCTGCGAAGAATTGGGGGACTTGCTTTTGCAGGTCTATTTGCAGTCACAAGTGGCCCAAGACGAAGGGGATTTTGAACTTGATGAAGTGGCGTTGGGTATTGCCGAAAAGCTGATCTACCGCCACCCCCATGTCTTTGGTCAAGGCCCCGAGCTCGAAACCCCCGAAGAAGTCAAGCAACAATGGGAAGAACTCAAAGCCCAAGAAAAAGCCGCCAAAGCCCTCGATTCAGAGGCTGTTTCGGTGCTTTCTGATTTGCCTGCAGCCTTGCCTTCGCTGAGTTTGGCCGAAAAAATTGGCAAAAAAGTCGCCCATGTCGGTTTCGACTGGCCCGAGCGGCAGGGCGTGCTCGATAAAATTGCCGAAGAATACGCCGAATTGCTCGAAGCCTGTGAACAGGACGAACCCGAGGCGATCTTCCATGAATTGGGCGATGTGATGTTTACCCTGGTCAATTTGGCCCGCTGGTACAAACTCGACCCCGAAGATGCCCTGCGCCAGACCAATGCCCGCTTTCGGCGACGTTTTCAGGCCATGGAACAGGAATTGGATGGCCGCAGCTTAAAAGATCTCTCTTTAAAAGAGTGGGATCAGCTCTGGAATCGCGCCAAGGAGCAGGTGGGATGATTGCCTTTTTAAGGGGCAAACCCGTCCACTTTGGCAGCCAAAATATTGTCTTGGATGTAATGGGGGTGGGTTACGAAATCCAGCTCAGCGAGCGCTACCGGCTGCAATTGCAGAGCGAGAGCCAAAGCGAAGTGACGATCTTGACCTGGTTGGCCCACCGCGAAGACAGCATGGAATTGTTTGGCTTTGAATCCCGCCAAGAAAAAGAATTGTTTTTGCTTTTGAATAAGGTCAGTGGCGTGGGTCTGCGCACAGCGTTGGCAATTGTCTCGGCTTTAAACGTGGCCGAAATTGTAGGTGCTATTGCTGGCAACCAACCCAAAGTGCTCAGCCGAGCGCCCGGCATTGGCCAAAAAACCGCTCAGCGGATCATTCTCGAGCTGCGCGAAAAACTCGCCAAGCTCTACCCGAATGTGCCCGTGGCGATCACCGAAGGGCCATTGGAACCCGGTGTACAAGAAGAAGTCGAAATGACCCTCTTGGCCCTGGGCTATGAACCCGATGAAATTGCCAGGGCCTGGGGCCTTTTGCCTCCCTCTGCAGACATGTCAGATGCGGATGAAGTGATCCGGTTTTTGCTCAACCAACTTGGCGCATGAACAGCCAAGCTTTACAAAATTTAATCTAAACATAAGGGCCTTTTAGAAACAAATTTCTTTTTTGACGTAAGATCTCAAAAGGATGTTAGGATAATACTTGTGGAGATTATGCCCTGGAGGACATTATGACCATCGGTTACAACAGCAATCAAGCGGCCCTGCTGGCAGGAATGAACCCTGTCGGTTATCAGCAAGCCGTCGCACCGAGCTATGCTCCGGCCCCTTATGCTGCGCCTTATACCCCCAGCTATACCTTGCCCATCCAATCTGGCCCCATGCAACCCCCGACCATGAAGGTCGACAATTATGAGTCAACCCGAGATAAAAATGCAGGTGATTTTGTCGCTGGCGTTTTTACAGGTGCAGGCAAAGCCATTTATGATATGGGCCATGGCCTGTTCTTTTTGGGCAAAGTGGCAAGCAATGTCGTGACTCACCCCATCAAATCCGCCCAGTGGGTCGGTGGCGTGGCAGTTCATGCCGTCAGCAACCCGATTCAGACAGCCGAAGGCATTGTCACGCTTCCCTTTAAAATTGCCAATGGCATTGTTAAACCCTATTCTCAAGCGATTCAACAGGGCCGTTATGGCGAAGCTGTTGGCCGTTTGGCTGTCGATGTCACAGTCATTGCCGCCAGCTTTAATGGCAATAAGCCCCCCGGAAACCCGCCAGGGCCGACACCGACGCCCACTCCCCCACCTGTGCCCCCCACCCCGACACCCGCTGTCACGACACCGATTACCGATGTGATTGATGATGTGGGCAAAGTCGCAGGGGGCAGCGCAGCGAATAATGTCACCAGCCAAGTGGGCGATGTCTTAATCGAAAAACTCGTCAATGTTGAAAATGTCGCTGCTGGTGCAACCGTTAATATCAATATCGGCAATATCGAAATTGGTAAGACCGTGATGAGTGGTACCATGCATGCCGGCAGTAGCGGCGGCGGTGGCGCCCTGAAGAGCGTTGGCAAAATGATGCAGAATGCCGATGAGGTAGCCCAGGTGGTCACACCTCAGACCATGGTTGAAATGGCTCAGGCCGTCGACAACGTCGCTCCTGCACTGACAAGTGCAGAAGTCGTGACCGTGGCAGCAGAACAGAGCCGCACCGTCGGTCAATTGATTGGCGGCGGCATCGACAAAGTGATTGCCGCTCCCAGCAAGGTCTTCAACGGCATTGCCAGCGGCTTCCACAAAATTGGCGATGGCTTTGACAAAATTGGTAAAATTATCCTCAATCCGCTCGACAGCTTGAAGGGCCTCAACCCTGTTCAGACTGCCGAATGGATTGGCAACGGCCTGCGCAGTGGCGCAGACCTGACAGCCAGAGGCTTGGTCTTTGCCGCTCAGAACCCCAAGCAAGCACTCATTGTTGCCGGGGCCGTGGGACGTGCAGGCAAAGCCGCCGAAGACGTATTAATGGAATTCGATTTGGTGCGTTAGAAACACCCCCTTTTTCTAGCCTCCTCCACACCCCACAAAGCCCGGTTCACCCACCGGGCTTTTGGGCAAAAAAATGCTTTCAGGAGCAGAGATTATGCAGATTGGCCCCAAAACACCACAAGCACCGGAGCCGGCCAAAAGCCAGTTCCAGATCGGCACCTATGACGAAGGCGCCCTTGATCTGGCCGACAAGGTCACCGTCAACCGCAAACAGACCTTTAAAACCGAAGCTGAAGCTGTGGCGTATGCCAAAGCCAACCCCGGCTCCGAAATGGTCGTGGAACGTGTTCAACCCGGCAAAGGCCTGGGCTTTGACGTCTACCAAGTGACCATTCACGACAAGGGCCAAAAACTGGGATCTTTAAAAGATGTGGAAAACCTGCAACTCTTCGACAAACCCGTTAATCAGATTCAAAAAGAAACCGGTTTGCGCAGCCAGCGCGCCTTTTTTGTGGCCGAAAATGGCGAAACCACCAAACCAGAATACTCCCAGCGCTTTGATCGCACCACTTACGACAAAATGCGCTCGGGTTTGGGGCTGCACGACAGCAAACAGTGGTTCAAACTGGTCGACAAATACATGACCGCCCCCTCCCCCGAAGACAGCCTGCCCCCGATTGATCGCAAAGAATTGGCCGATCTCAAGTCCAATCTCAAGCCGGGAGATATTATCATGACCGGCAACAACGGCTCGTTTATCCACGGGATTATCTATGTGGGCCAAGACAAAGATCTGCAGGCCCAATTGGAGAAAAAGTGGAATATGGCCCCCGGCACCCTCAATGGTGAGGGCCTGATTTTGCACTCCTTGGCCGCCGATCACGGCGCAGAGATTGAAATCAATGGCAAAAAAGTCCAGCAACCGCCCGGTGGCACTGGCGTGATTATTGACACCATCGAGCGCTACAATGGTCGCAACCCCCGCGATGTGATGATCGCGGTGGAAGTCAAAGGCGCGACAGAAGCCGACCGCAAGGCGGTGATCGCCGAAGGCAAGAAAATGATTGGCCGGGGCTATGATAACGGCTTTAATACCTTCGACGACCGTGACATCTATTGCACCGAGTTTATCTACAAATCCTGGATGGCCTCACCCGACGCCACACCTGAATTTGCAACCCAATTACACCCCTTGATTCCCCAGACCTCAGCCCCCGTTTCGGGCTGGCTCTACGACAAGGTTTCAGACAAAGCCCAAACAAAGATGAAAGATGATGGCTATCTCTACCAAGAATTGCTCATGACCGATGGCATTCTCACCAGCAAATCGGTCGAGCTCAAATGGGCCAGCCAAAATGCCGACAAGTCTGAATTCTTCAAGAAACACGAGCGCTGGGCCGAAGGTATGGCGGGCAATATCTCCAAAGATTACAAAGAGATGTTGCTCGAAAACGTGCCCGATCAGGCCGGTCGCTCCGGTGAAATGCTGGGTCAGATCCGCGCGGCGTCCTCCCGCACACGGCAACAGCTGGCTGCTCCCGAAAAAGCCGCCAGCCCAGAAAAACCAGCCGCACCCTCGCCCATCAAAGCGGCTCCGCCGAGCATCGACGGACGCCCCCAAGCGCCGGTCACGCCGCCCCCTGCAGCGCCGCGCAAGCCCTCTCATTAAAAATGCCTGTTCTGGTCTTTATTGCGATCACAACGGCCCCTGAGCGCTGTCTATGAGCGATAATACTCAACTTCCGCTCTTGGCGGAATGTGATGTCTTGGTGCTCGGCGGCGGCTCGGCAGGTTCTGCTGCCGCCATTGCCGCTGCCCGCAGCGGAGCACACACCCTGCTGGCCGAGCAAAACGGCTTTTTGGGCGGCACCTCTACCGCCTCGCTGGTCACACCCATGATGGCCAATCATCTGCAGGCCAAGCCGCTGAACCAGGGCATTTACCTGGAGGTCTTAAACACCTTGCTGGAAACAGGCGATGCCGCTGTCTACAAAGATGGCAATGCCGGTTGGTTCAATCCCGAAATGCTCAAACTGGTGCTTGAACAAAAAGCCGTAGCTGCGGGTGTGGAACTGCTCTACCACGTCTATTTCTCTCAGGCCCATGTCGAAGCAGGTGTTTTAAACGGCGCGATCTTTGAAACAAAGTCAGGCAGAGGACTGATTCGTTCCAAGGTCTTGATCGACGCCTCGGGCGATGCCGATCTGGCCTTTCAAGCAGGGGTACCGATGGTGATTGGGCGTGAGAGCGATCAGGCCAATCAGCCGATGGCTCTGCGTTTTAATCTGGGCCAGGTCAATCTGCTCAAGGCCCGCGACTATTTTGCAAGCCTGGGTGAATTTGACTGGACCGACAATCCCCACGATCCCGAACTCCCCCTCTGGACCACGGCCTGCACCTGGGACAAATCCTGGCCCCTCAGCCCGCTCTTTCAACAGGCCGTGGCAGCGGGTGAACTCAGCGAAGACGATGCCGCTTATTTCCAGATCTTTACGGTGCCGGGCCGCCCGGGTGAAGTCGCGTTTAATTGCCCGCGCCTGGATCAGCTCAAGAACTCCCTCGACTTTCGCCAGCGCAGCTTGGTACAGGTCGAAGGCAAAGCCCGCATTCTCAAGCTCTGGCATTTTTGCCGCAAATACCTACCGGGTTTTGAAAAGAGCTTTATCTCCCAGATCGCTCCCATGCCCGGCATTCGCGAATCGCGCCGGATTGTGGGCGAATATGTCTTGACCAGCGAGGACTTCTTCGCCGCACGCAAATTCCCCGATGCCGTGGCCCGCAACAATTACCCAATCGATATCCACAGCCGCGACAAAAGCGGCGGTCTGCACTTTATGCAAGCAGGAGACTACCACGAAATCCCCTTTCGCTGCTTGGTGCCGCTGCAGATCGAGAATCTGCTCGTCGCAGGCCGCTGCCTCTCCGCCGACTTCTCGGCCCAAGGTGCGGTACGGATCATCCCCAATTGTTATGCCATGGGCCAAGCCGCAGGTACCGCAGCCGCTTTGGCTGTTCAGCACAAGATCAGCGTGCGGGCTTTGGCACAGCCAGAGCAGGTGGGAACACTGATGGCCGCGCTGCAGGACCAGCATTTATTGGCTTAAACGGCGCTATTCCCAACTCAGCAGACGCGTTTGAAATTTCTCCAAACTCAAGCGCAAAGCCTGATTGCGGGCCTGCAGCAGATTGCCAGCGACCATCAGGCCCAAACCGGCTGAAATAAACAATCCCCAGCGCAAGCTCCAATGCCCCAGCAGCAAAATGGCCAAGACCGCCCCCGCCAGCGCAAGCGAGACAAACAGCAAAGCCACATGCAAAAAGGCCCGCAATTGCAGCTGAAAAGCCGTAAAAATCATAGCCCCTGTGAGCAAAGCTAATTCGAGCAATAATCCCAGGCGCAAAAGTAAATCATGGGCAAATAATAAACCGAAAAAACCGGGCAAAACCAGCACGACAAGACCCAAATAAAAGAGCTGGTTGCGATCGGGCTGTTTTTTGAGCGTGTACCAGGCCAGCCAAAGCAAGGCAAAAGCAAGGGGCAACACGATTGCATGAATCAAAAGCAGAGCTTCATTCCAAAGCAGATGATACACAGAAGCAAACCACTGTAGTTGCGTAAATAAAAGCACCAGCCAAGCCGCATAAGCCGCCAATAAACTCAGCCACCAGAGCCAGGGGGCGTCCTTATTCAAACGAGCCTCTCGGCCATAAAAACCAGCCCAAAACAGCAGCGGAATCAATCTCCAGCTCAAAAGCGCCCAATCACTCAAAGCTGAAGATTTTAAGCACATGCCAAGCGCCAAAATGGCGGGTGCCAAAAGCGAGGCAAACCAAGCCAGACGCGCCAGTTCAGCATTGGGCATAAAGAAGCGACGAAACCAGACGGCCACAGGCAATAAAGCCCAGAGCAAAAGCGGTTGCCAAAACAAAGCCAGCAAGAGCCCCAGCAAAACCTGGGCCAAAGCCCCCCCCTGTACCCAGGGATTCAAGAGGGCCAAATTGATTTGGCGCAGGCAGATCAGCACGCCCACACTCAAAAGTACCACTAACCAACCCCATTCAAGAGGGGCTTGGGTTTGCACCAGAGTCAAATCTTGCCAGAGTCGCCAACAAAGCGCCGCTTGAACCAGGGTTTGAACCCCCAGCAAAAACAGACCCAAGCCCAGATAATGCAGGGAAAAAGAGGGGATTTGTGTATGCGACTCTTGCACATGCCCCGCCTTGAGGAAAAGCCAAGTAAACAGTCCCCCGGCCAACAATGGCATCACTGCTGCCTGGGTGGGAGTCAGCAAATGCAGCCCGTCTTTGAGCAAAAGAAGTGAGATTATCCCCAAAAGGGTGAGGCCATAAAGTTGCCAATAATGGGGAAGGAGGCCCAGACGCAGCGCTGTTCCCAGCATCAGCAAAGCCAGAGTAACCCCGGCAATCCAGGGGTCACGGCTCAGGCCCAAACTGACAAAGCCCAACCCCATCAGCGCCAAACTCACCACGGCCAGGACGCGCTGAGAACCAGCGCTCCAGCCCCGCCCCAACACAAACCAAAGCACACTCCAAAACAGGCCCGCACCCGCCAAAAACACCGGCAACAATTCAGGTTGGGCCTGCTCTTGTAAGAGCCAAGCAAAACCCAAAGTCAGGCAAACCAGACCCATGCCATCAAGCCAGAGCAAACGTTGTGCGCGCGGGTGTGCCCCCTTACAAAGGAGCAAAGCCAAACCAAAGAAGTTAAGGGCCTGAAAGGCAAAGAGCCAAGCGGGATCTGAACGGGTCAAAAGTGCCAATTCAAACGACTGGGCCAATTCCAATGGCCGCCAGGGAATCAAAAAGGCCGAAAAGGCCAAACTGCAAAGAGCCGAAATCAGGCCAAAGGTCCAAAAAGGCGAACTCAGATCGCGCAAATGAACCCGAGCAAACGCACTTTCGGGATCGAGTTCAGGCAAACGGTGTTGAATCAGGGCTTGCCACCACTGGTTCAAAGCCGGGTGAGCTGAGGTATAGCGTGCCACCCACAACCAAAAAGCACCGAGCAGTGAAAAAATCAGCAGCGTGGACTCCACGGGCAAAAACCCTGTCAGGCCAAAATAGAGGCCCAAACTGATCGAAATAATCCCCGGATATAACCAAAGTTTGGAGACATAGACGCGCAAATTGAGCAGATAAAAGACGGAAGTCAATAATACCGGCAAGGCCTCCTCCGTGGCCTCTTGCCAGCCCTCTTCACTGAAAAGATTTTGCAGATCGCCAAAGAAATAGCGCAAGAGCAAGACGTTGATAAAAATCGCACCGTGGAAAAAGGGTTTGGCAAAACGCTTCTGCTCTTCATGGGCCGTATTCAGATGTTTGCGGTCGCGTCCTTCGAGAATCTCTTCGACCAATTTGCCAACAAAGAACCAGCCCAGCCCCAGCATCAACAGGCTCCAGCTCTGGTAGCGTTCGGGCAGCAGATCACCACTGAGTTTGAGAGCATTGTCACTGGCCGTGACAATCACAAAATAGACCCAGAGACGGGCCGGATAAATCGCAAAAATCACAGCATAAAAGAGAGTTGCCAAGCCGGTCAGGCGCAGATCCCCCAGCCCCGTTAAGGTTACCACCGAAGTTAAAAGCAAAGCCAGATTATACAAGGGCTCGCTATAGAGATAGGGATTGAGATTGGCAAAGCGCTGGCGAAAGCGAAAGGGATGGTAGCGATCGGCATTGAGACGCCCCCAGAGACCGTCGTCGCCACTCACAGCCGCGCTCTCGTCCCCCTGATCGGCTTTGCGCGGTGTAAAGACCTGGATCAACAGCCCCATGCCCAACATGGCCCAAGCCATTCCCACGACATAAAAGCGATAGGCCTTAAACGGCATTTCCGGCTGCCAGAGTACCAAAATACTCAGCAGCGAGATCGCCCCTGTAACAATGCCAATATAGCCAAAGAGATTGCGTCCGCTGTGGGCTGCATAACGCAGATAGACCCCAGCCAAACAGGCCAAAGCCAGAAGGGTTTGCCACGACCAATCGCGAAAGACCGCCATTTCGAGCCAAGCCGAGGCACTTAAAAACAAAGCCAATTGATGCAAAGCCTCTCTGCGCCAACTCTCTGGGGGGGCCAGCCGCCCCCAAAGGGTCAAACTCAGAGCCAGGGCCGCCATCAAGAGACTCAATCCATCGGCCTGCCAATCACTTCCCAAACCCAAGAGGGCAAAACTGAGCAAGACAGCCGTATAAACATACAAAGGCCAGCGCACCCAGTGCCTGCGCCAATGATAAGCCGTGGCAAAAACAGCCAAAGCGCCGGGACCGGCTGTTAAACTCAGGGCAAGTGAATCACCTGAGGCCAGAAAAACCCCACCCGCCAACACAAGCCAGGCCGAAATTTCTTGTTCACGCACCAAGCGCCAGAAAAAGCCAGGCCAGCGTTCACCCAGCAAAAGCGTGAGTAATTGGCGCATGGCCAAAGCACTCCAGATCAGAGCCAGCGCCGTCAAGCCCAGTGTCAATCCCACAACCGGCCAAGCCACCGCATAAATCACAGGAGTGGCAAACGCCGCAAAGACCAGATAGCCGTTGAGCGCGAGGGTCTGCAGAAAATTATGTTCACCCGACTCGGGCAAAAGCCAGAGCTGGCGATTTTGCCGAAACAGGGCCAGAAAAACACCGGTCCAAGGCAGAATCACACAGAGGTATTCAAAAACCAGACGGCCAGAGCCAAAGACCCCAAAACTGAGCAGCAGAGGTTCGATGCCCCGAAAGAGCGCGCTTGACCAACCCAACGCCAAGAGCACCAGCAGATAGAGCTTATCCGGGCGGAGCTTGAGGGTTTTTAAAGCAAAAAAAGCCAAACCAGGTAAGCCCAGCAAGGCCAGAAGACTCACACCCAAATCCACAGGTTGTGCCAGATCCAAACTCACCAGCGAAGCATAGTCCAAAGGCAGAATCAGCAAGGTGACCCCAGACAAGACCTGACCTGTCCAAGGAAAGGAACGGGCAACAGCCATGCCTGCCCCCAAAAGGCCTGCCGTATAGAGCAAAAGCACCAAATAGATCAGTGTGGCTGAACTCATGTGCTGAATCACAGGCAGCGAAGACAAAACAATGCTGACCACCCCCAAGCCAATCAAAGCTTGGCTCCAGCGCTGATGGCTGAGGGTGCGCGCCACTTCCAATAATTGCAGGAGCACATCAGGGCGGCCATAAGGTTTGAGTGGATCGGATTGAGACTGAGAGGCCAGCCAATCGGACCCCACATCGCTTGGCATTGATGGTGACGCTCTTAAACCGGCAGTAGATTCAGCAGCGGTTTCTGGTGAGACTTCGCTCACGCTGGCTGCGGAAGGCCCTGTCACAGGTTGATAATAGGTCAGACAGGCCTGATGCTCTTCTGGGCTGAGCAACCCCAGCAATTGAAGCTTGTTTAATTCACGTGCAAAATCGGCCAAAAGAGAGGGCGGGCGATTTTGCACACCAGACAGGGATAAATCAGAGACGGGATAATAATGGCGCCACAGTTGATCCCGCCGCTCGGCCGACAAAACCCCGGCTTGATAGAGCGCTTGGCATTCGCTGAGAAAGCGGTTGCAGCTATCTTCAGCCTGCTGCTGGATTTGAATTGGCTGCTGAATCAGTGGCTTTGCGACCAGAACTGGCGTTTTTTTCTCAGCCTGACGCCCCCAGGAATAACCCAGCCAAAGAATGAATAAACCGAGAAAAATTTCCATGCCCACCCCTGAATGGGATTATTCCCAGGAAAGAATCCCCATAAACACCCGGATCCAAACCACACGCTAGCGAAATAGCTTAAGCAAAACCTGAAAATGAGAGGCTTTAAACGAGAGCAGCCAGACTAAAGTGCGATCCCTGCTCCGACCTGAAAGCCAAAGATATTCGACAAAGTGCGATCGGTAATACTGCCACTGCCCAATTGAGAAGGAGCCTGCCACCAATAAAAACCAGCCAGCAAATCAACACTGGGCAGGATCCGATAAGTCATTTCGGTATTAATGCGGTGCAGAGTAAGGGTAAACGGCGAAATATTGCTGACCTGGTTGGCCAAATGCAAAACCGGCACATTAAAACCATAATCCACAGACAGACGCAACGATTCGGGGTAAATCCAATACTCCAAACGTAGACCGGGTTCAAAACCGATCAGGTGCTGATGAACATTGGGTGCCATGGCAAACATATCGCGGAAATGGGCCTGCGGAATCAGGGCAAAATTCTCCCAGGCAAAGCGATAACCCACACCCGCCCCAATTTCATTAAAATTGGGATAGCCTGCGATCTGAGAAGCAGAGAGAAAACGCTCCAAAGCTGCAGGACTGGAATTAAACATATGGTGGAAATGGGCGTCCAGAACGTAGCCCTGTTGTAAATTATCAGGTGAGGCCAAAAGCTGGCGGTAGGCCAAACGCAGCATCGTCGAACGGGAGATATCGCTGATTCCTTGATCCAAGAGTGAAAACTGAAAATTGAGGGTTTTGGGCTGAGGAGCAGCAGGGGTTTTGACCGGAAAAGTGAGATCTGGGGCCTCTTCAGCCTGGGCTGCATTCAAGGGAAGCCAGCTACTGGCCAAGAGAAAAATGCCTGCGAGTTTGCCTATTGTATTCATCGAGCACATGTCCTGTTGTGGGGTTAGACTGAATGGATTCATTATACCCAGGGTTGATCAAAAACCCCAAATCAAGCCCCATCTGCCCCCTTTCGCAAAATTCCAAGATCCTTCTCGATTTATTCAAACGTTTCCCTTGCCTTAACCAAAAGATAAGAAAGAATATTCCAGATCTTCAGACAATACAAGAGAATAGCGTTGAGGTAAGGAAATATGAAAAAAGCACTTCTTTTGTCCCTGCTCTCTGTCCAGATGACTCTGTTGATCGGTTGCTCTCGCAACCCAGCAGCCATGACTCCCAATCAAATTAGCACCCCTGGTGCTGCTCTGCCCCAAACGGGCATCTCTGACCCCTACGGAACAGGTGCCGGTTATGGCACCGGTTACGGTTCTCCCACAACCGGCGTTGCAGACCCCTATGGCACCGGTGCAGGCTACGGTACAGGCACTGGCTACGGCGCCAATCCGGCTGATCCCTATGGCACCGGCGCAGGTTACGGTACAGGCACTGGCTACGGCGCCAACCCCGCGGATCCCTATGGCACTGGCGCAGGTTACGGCACAGGCACCGGTTATGGTACAGGCGCCCCGATGATCGATCCCGTCACTGGCCAGCCCATTCCAGGTGGCATGGGTATGGGCATGGATCCTGGCATCTCTCAACAAATTATCACCAAAATTCAAGCCGCTGGTGGCTATAAAGCCCTCAAAGCCGACAATGTTGTGGTCGACTTCCTCAAAACCCTGAGCATGCCGATTCAACAGGCCTTTCAAGCAGCTCCCCTGACCAACCGCGTTTTGATCGTCAAAGCCCTGCTTGATGGCTGGGCTGGCACCGACGAAGTCAATTATGCCCGTCAGATTTGGGCCACCGTAATGCCCCAGGATCAACAGACCCTGACCAGCCAAGATCCCGAATTGACAAAGCTGATTGGCAAAGTCAATGGCACTGGTGGCAATGGCGTCGGCTCCGTCTTCTCTCAGATCGGCAAAGTGTTTGGCCTGAGCAAATAAGTTTCGATTTTAATTTCTACTCAACGCAAATTCAATCCGTTACCACAGAAGGGTAACGGATTTTTATTGAAAAAACGATGAATGGTATACTGTTTTGGAGCCCAGATTAAAACAAAAGCAGGAAACATCCGAGCCCTTTTCTGCGTCTACCCGATCAGGGCAGTCTCTCGGAATGAAAACTGCACACACGTTCACAAGGAAAATAAGCCACGCATGAACAAGCACCTTTGGCAAAGACGAATTCTCAGCATGGGGGGACTCGCCGCTCTGGCTTTGTTAACAAGCAGTTGTACCTATGACCCCATTACGGGCCGCCCCGTTAGCGCATTTGGCAATTGCAGTCTTTTTTACACCATCCAATTGGCCCGCCAAAGTGTGGGTGTGGGTGAGCGCGTACCCATCAATGTTTTGGTCACCAACCCTTGCAACCACAATCTCGAATTCCGCTTTATTGCCAACCGCGGGCAAATTCTCTCCCAGAACACCTCTTTTCCCACTGGAGAATACGTCTCACCCTTAACCGGGGGCGAAGACATGATCACGGTAACAGTCTATGATCGCACCGACGGGATCAATTTACCCCCACAACAGCGTCCGTTGTTGGTCTTGGGAGATGGCTTGACCTTTGTCGAAGCCCCCGCTCCCGGCACCACCCTGGGTGAGTTTGACAATGGCGTGATCAAAGTGACCGGCGTTCAGGGCTCCGGCGGCACAGGCACCCCCAGTCGCCAAGTTGCAATTGGTCGCCAACCCGCCATTTCACCCGATGGCCGCTATATTGCCTACACCTATTACCCTGGCGACGGCACCTCCCAGGTGCGCATGCAAGACACCGCAGGCAATGTCACGATCCTCAGTGGCAACAGCGTCTCTTTTAACCGCGATCCCTCCTGGGCCCCAATCGGGAACGATCGCACCCTCAATTTGGTCTATGCCTCTGATCGCCTCAGCGACAGCTCAGGCACCGCCGTCGATGGCCGCGGAGATGTCTTTAATATCTGGCGTGTCAATGTACAAGGGCAAAACTCCCGCCAGCTCTCCAGCACCCCCGGCAATGACCGCGAGCCGGTCTGGTCTCCCGATGGGCAGTTTATTATGTACCGCAGCAATTTTTCCCAGAACAAGGTCAATAATTTTGACAATCTCTGGCGCATGGAGCTGACCACAGGTCGCCTGCTGCAAATGACCTACGAAACAGCCCCGCAAAAAGGTGCTTTTGAACCCAGCTTCTCACCCACTGGAGACCGGATCGTCTACACCCGCAAATATATTTCGCGCCAACCCCAAAGTCTGTTTGACTTTCAAAAAGTCTGGCTGATCAATTTGAATCAAATCGACATCCCCAGCCTGATTCCCTTTATTCCCGGTGCCCCCGGACAGCCTGCAATCCCAGCCAATCCCGCTCTGCCCCCTGGCAGCATAGGCCCTGTGCCCGATCCCAATTTTGGCAATCCCAATATTCCCAGCACGGTCAGCGGCCTCAACGGAAATTTTGGCAATATTGCCACCCAGGAATTTGACGAAGGCACGACAGAGTCTTCGCCCAGCTTCTCAGTGGACGGTCGCTGGATTACCTATGTCCAAAAACGGGGAGATGAATCGATTGCGCTTTCGGTCCCCGGAAACCCCGGCGCCTTGGGCACAATTGGCCTTCAGCCCCTCCAAGTCTTGCCCCAGGGCGAGCGGGCCATGGAGATGCGCTGGGCCCGCCAAACCCAATCGTTTAACCGCTTCTAAACCAGCGAGTAAGTCCCCATCCAAAGCAGAAGGCTCCGTTTTTAAAACGGAGCCTTCTGTGATTGAATAGGTGTGATTGAACCGGAGAAACAGCTCAAACCAGCAAGAGATTTATTTGGTGTCCGCCATAATCTCTTTGATATCGGTAATCAGCTGATTGGCTGTGGCCCTAAGCTTGGAATCAGAAGAGAGGGAGGTGTATTTTTGGAAGTTTTCAAGCGAGCGCTGGTGCATATCGGTCTTGAAATAACGCATCCCACGGGCAAAGTATTCCTTGGAAGTCGCTTTATTGACAATCTTGGAAATAAACTGGGCAGTGGGTTTGAGTTCTGCCAAACGGTAATAAGAGACACCCAAGTCAAAATAGACTGGCGCATAATCCGGCTTTTTGCCAACAGCCATCTGGTAGCTCTGAATTGAGCGATAGACAAGATCAAACTTGGTATCGTTCATTTTTAATTGCTGCGGATCGGTCAAACTGCTGCGCTGATCCCATTTAAAATTGATCGTCATGGCCTTTTTATAAAAGGCGTTGCCCAGGTTGTAATAGACCTCTTCATCCCGCAATTCACGCTGCAAAGCCTCTTGTAAATTGGAGATCGCGCCATCGTAATTGCCCACAAGCAGATAGGCCGTGCCCAAATTAAAGTGCACCCGGGCCTGACGCATACCCAGACCAACCGCTCTTTCAAAATGGGTAACGGCTTTGCCCACCATATTTTTGTCGATCTTGGCGGCTTTGGCCGTGCCCTCTTTGTAGAGAGAATTGGCCAGAGAAACGTGGTAAAGCGGATTATTCGGGTCTAAGGTAACGGCCTTTTCATATTCAGGGATGGCTTTCTTGCCTTTTTTGTTTTTAAAAAACAAATTGCCCAATTGAAAGTGGGGATCTGGATAATCTTCATCGATTTGCGAGGCACGCTCAAAGGCTTTGGTTGCATCTTTTTCATTGCCAAAACGCAGGTGGCGCATGGCGAGGGTGTATTGATTCCCTGCCTGGGGATCTATTTTTAAGACTTCCCAATAATCCCCAAGGGCCTGTTTGAACATACGGCGCGAGGCAAAATACTCCCCGCGTTTAACATGGTCTGCGGCATAACTGGGATTGAGCAGACGGACCGCAATTTGGTATTGCTCAGTGGCTTTTTCCAATTGGCCCATTTTGATATAAGCTTTGCCCATACCAATATAAGTTGGGTAATAATCCGGATTGATGGTTTTGGCTGTAAAAAATTCGTGCAAAGCATCACTGATGCGATTTTGGGCCAAGAACTTATTGCCTTCTTCGACGTGGCGGGCATAAAACTTGGGCAGGGGAATCGGAGTCGCTTCGATTTTGACCTCTTTTTTACCGCGTTGGGCCAATGCCACCTGAGGCGCAAAGCCACCAGCCAGAAGGGCCAAAGCCAGTAAAAAGGCAAGTCGTTGATTCTGCATTTCTTCCCCCAGACACAGGATTCTCAAGTCCCACCCACTCAGGTAGGCATTCGTACCCCATATTACCATCCCCTTTAAAAGCAGTCTAGGCACTCTGACACAAGCGGCAGGTATAATGAAGCCATTGATTGATTTCTTGGGAGTAATTTAAAGTGATTCAGGTTTTATTTGTCTGTTTGGGCAATATCTGCCGCTCACCCATGGCAGAAGGGATTTTTCAGGCCCTGCTTCAAGCACAAAAGCTACACACGGTGATGGGCTGTGATTCAGCGGGTACAGCCAATTACCATCCGGGTATGGCCCCAGATCACCGCACCCTTAAGGTGCTCAAAAGCAGAGGCATTCACACTGCCCATCGGGCCCGTCAGGTACTGCATACCGATTTTCAGGCCTTTGACTTTATTGTGGCCATGGACGACAGCAACCACCAGCATCTCCAGCGCATGTTTCAAAGCGCAAATAACCCTTCGAGCCAAATTCTGCGCATGATTGACTTTATCTCCCCGGCAGACAACCCACGCGCCCACCGTGAAATTCCAGACCCCTATTATGGCGATCTGATCGACTTTGAAGAGGTCTTTGCGCTTTTATCACCCGGCTGTCAGGCATTGCTCGACCATATTCGAAGCCCGCGCTAAAAAAGGTTTAAGCGTGAGAGAGGGTAAATAAGCTGCCGTCTTCACGGCGCAGCAAGACCCCGAGTTCGTCAAAAGCGGCCACCGTATAGTTGTGAATCCGATCTGATTCATCAAAATGGGCCTGGTACAGGAGCTTACCTGCGTGGTCGGGCTGGCCTTCATCAACCGCATCGTGGGTGATGTCCAAACAGGCCCCTTCGCTGGTCAAAGGGTTGCGCTCTTCGGTGTAGGGGTTCACAACCCACTCTTGAACGCCTTGGCGCTCAGCAAAGCGCTGCAAATTGGCCAGCGTCTCAGGATATTCTCCCTGGTTTTGCAGAGAAAAAGCCTCCACCAAGGACTGAAGCTGGTAGGCCTGTTGCTTAAGCAATTTGAGTTTTTCTGAAGTAGATAACCCTGTAGACGCAGGAGCCACTGTGGCAGTACCACTGGCAGCACTGGCCAGTTTGGTTTTGGGGCTCCCAAAACTGTCCATTTGCTGAACCTGCTGCACCAATTGACTGTACTCTTTGCGCAAATGCTCCATTTCTTTGCGCAAAAGTTCATTTTGCTGGCTCAAATTATCAACACGTGAACTGCTGCTCAGGGTCATAATCAAACTGCCCATCACCAAAATCAGGCAAAGTGCCAGCAAAAAAGTTAAAGCCATTTATTCAGCCGCCGCCGCTTCCAACTCCTCTTCGGAGGACAAAAGCGCGCCCACAAAAGATTTGGGTTCGAATTCTTGCAAATCTTCAAGGTGTTCTCCCACCCCCACCAGACGAATGGGAATCCCCAATTCTTGACGAATGGCAAAGACCACCCCGCCTTTGGCTGTGCCGTCCAACTTGGTTAAAATCAAGCCATGCAAAGGCACGGCCTTGGAAAAGACATCGGCCTGACGCAGCCCATTTTGGCCAGTGGTGGCATCCAAAACCAGAATATTCTCAACATGGGCATCGCCTTTTTCGCGTTCAATAATGCGATGGACCTTTTTGAGCTCTTCCATCAGATGGTCTTTGTTGTGCAAACGCCCTGCGGTATCAATCAAGAGCACGTCCACATTGCGGGCCCGTGCCGATTGAATGGCATCAAAGACCACGGCAGCAGCATCCGCCCCTTCATGGTGACGAATCACTGGACAGCCTACCCGTTTGCCCCAGATCGCCAATTGATCGATCGCCGCTGCCCGGAAGGTATCTCCTGCAGCCAACATGACTTTATAGCCACTGATCTTGAGCTTGGCAGCAACTTTGCCGACCGTGGTGGTTTTGCCCGTGCCATTGACGCCCACCACCAAAAAGATATTGAGTTTGCCCTCTTCAATGTGAAAGGGCTCGGACTGCATTTCCTGTTCGAGATAGCCCATCAGGGCGGGCACCACTTCTTCAGGCAAGAAACGGCGCTTTTTGGCTTCTCCGCGCAAGAAATCGAGCACACGATCAGTCGTGGCAATGCCCATATCACTTTGCAGCAGGATTTCTTCGAGCTCTTCGAGCATGTCTTCGTCGACTTTGGTGCGTCCTTTGGCCAGACGGTGCAGATTGTCGACGAGCAGACTGCGGCTCTTGCCGAGGCGCTCACGAAAACGGGCCAACCAGGACTGCTTTTCTTGTTGCGGCAAACGCTCTTTTTCTTTGCCCAGTCCTAACCAGAGCATGCCTTTAAAACTCTTGAGCCAATCCCCATCACTGGTCTCGTCAGAATCAGCAGACTCTTCGTCAGCTTCCTCAATCACAGCAGCAGAAACAGCATCAGGAGGTGCGTCCGGCACTGAAATCAACTCAACTGGCGCAGCCTCGACCGAAACAGCTTCAGAAACGGCTTCAGAAACAGCATCCACAGCAAAGTCAGGCTCCGCAACAGGAACGACAGAAATTGAGGCCTCAACAGCGGCTTCGGCAACAGAAGCAGTAGATTCAGAGGAAACGGCCGCATCTCCAGGCTTGGGATCTACCCAACCCTCTTCTTTAAACAGGTCCTGAACAGGGGTATTCAGAATCTTCCAGAGACTTTTTTTACGACCCGCCTGCTCTTCACTCATGCAGAAAGACCTCTTCGCAATTGTTCAGATTGGGGCAGTAAATTGCGCAAAACCCCATTCACAAAACGATGGGAATCACCCGTGCCATATTTTTTAGACAGTTCAACGGCCTCGTTGATCACGACCGGCAAAGGGGTCGAATCGCCCCCCAATTGATGGGCAAAGGGATCGTAAAACATTTCCGTGGCGGCCATGCGAATCAAATCGCGGTCAATGCTGTTCATACGATCCAGCGGCCAATCAGTCGAAACCTGATCGATGCTGCTATCGATATCCTTGCGGTGCAAGCGGTATTGGCTGGCCAATTCAAGGGCAAACTCACGAATTTGAGGGGTATCCGCCAAAATGCGCAGCAGCGGCAACTGCATGGACTCATCCATCAGATGACAGGCCCTTTCCATTTGCATGGTCTGCTCCAGCAAAGCAGCTCGCAGGGCGTTTAGATCCAAAGCCTTCTGTTTGAGCAGACGGGCAGGCTCTTTGCCTGAAAAGGTTTTTTCATCGAGTTCGAGCACCAATAATTGCTCATGCACCTCTTGCAGGGCTTTGCCTGCCATTTCCAAATGGTCTTCTGCTTCCGAGAGCAAAACACGCACGGAGCGCTCAAGTAATTCGGCCAAGGTCACCTCTTCCAACTCGTTATGCTGATAGTGCTGACAGAGAGAAGATATTGTCAGAAAAGCCAGTTCGCGTCCAATATGCCTGGCATAACTCAGGGTTTTGGGACTGGGATGTATTGTTGCCATTATTTAAAATTAACCAATCGTTGCTATCTTAGAGTTCAATGATGCTGAATTTTGGCCGGAGGCAGGTTGGCGAAAGGTCCAGAATTTATTCAAGCCGAAGTTCCAGACCAAGACCATCAAAGAGGTCAGCGCCTTGGCCAACAGATACCAAATCCCCAGCAGCGAAACCAGAAGCCACATCAGGCCCTGGGTTAAGATCAAACCGCCCACCGAGACCAGAAAAAAACGCATAAATTCCGTGGAAACACTGTTATTTCGGCTTCCAAAAGTCCAAAGGCGATTCAGGACATAATTATTGACCACCGCCAAGAGGAATGCAATTGTCACAAAACAGGGAAATAACCAGCTGGTACGCGGATTTATCCCACTCAGGTGCGTCAAGAGATAGAGCGCCCCCAAATCAATACCCGTTCCCAAAACACCCACAACAACATAACGAAGAAAGGTGGTTTGACGTTGTAAAAACTGCAACATCTTAAAAATGCGCCTCATTGACAAAATCCAGTCATTAAACTGGATACATCATACCATTCCCCTCAAATAATGGGCTATGTCATTGCTCTGTAGAGACAAGAGACATTCGGTTCCATTTCCTTTGGTGACAGTGATCACATTGTATTCGGAAAAAATTGCTCTGCATAAAGCATGCTTTTTCAGGTAACATAGTAATTGCAGGCAATTGCCCAGACCTTAAAAATACTGGAAAACCGCCGGGTCAGCACCATTTATCAGAACAATCAGGTTGAGGGAATCGAAGTATCATGTTAGTAGGAAACGCAGCAACTGGTCTTGCTCAACTTTTTGAAAGTACCTTCAAAAATCAACCCGAATTCCGCATGTATATCTCCAGTTATCTGGAGTTAATGAAGCAAAATAACACCCATTTCGACGAAGCTCAAATCAGTTTGGCCGAACAAAATCTCTGGGCAGAATTTTATCGCCAATGCCTGACCGCCATGGGAGAGGTCTCTTTTGACTGTTTGGCCATCCTCAATAATCAGGGATTCGTCTTGGGTCTGAATAAAATGGCCGAACGCGTTGTTGGCTTTTCATTGGATGAATTACAAGACAAATCGGTCTTTGAAAAGTTTTTTCCAAGTCAACAGGGCAATGACTATCTTCAGTGTTTCCAAGAGGGCCTCAAAGATCCCAATACCAATATGTTTAAACAGCGTTGGGAATTGGTACTTAGCCGCCCCAACGGTTCGATATTCCCAATCGAATTGCGTTTAAACCGCCTCAAACTCTTTGGCAGCGCAGTCTTAATCGCCAGTTTTAAAGACGTCACAAAACAAAAATGGACCTTCGACGCTCTGCAATTCAACGAAGAACGCTACCGCAAAATGGTGCAGGAAAATGCCGACGCCATGATTTTGATTGATCCTGAAAGCAAACGGATCACCGAGGCCAATACAGCCTTTAGTGTGTTACTGGGCTATAACAGCGACGAAGTTTATTCCCTGACCCTCTACGATCTCATGGAAGGGGACACCCAAAAAATCAACGATTGGGTCGAGTTTAGACGTTTCAGGGGCACAGAACTCTTGGTCCGCGAAGAACTCAATCTTCTGCGCCGGGACAATGAATGGATGGAAGTAGAAGTCAGCGCTTCGGTCTTTGAACAACGTGAAAAACCCAGCTTATGTGTCATTATTCGCGATACTTCTGAAAGAAAAATTCTCAAACGCCCCCGTTTGGTGATGGAGAAACTACAAAAAACCGGCTTGGTAGAAGCCCTGACCGAAATCAACACTCTTTTGCAGGGTTTAACCCCCGCCAAAGGCCAAAAAGAAAAATTACTTGAAGTACGCAATCTGCACCAACATATTTGTGAGTTGATCGAAGTTGCGCTCCCGAGCGACACAGAGCAAGAAGACATCTCTAAATCCAACAGACAGCTACCAAAACAAACCTTCAGTCTGCGTGCCGTGGTCAACTCACTCAAATTCTTGTTTCATCACACGGCCCAGAGTCGTGGCCTGCAAATTTTTCATTCGGTTGAAGAAGACGTTCCAGATTCCTATTTTTCCGAACCCCAACGCCTACAACACATTCTCTATCAATTGCTGGACAATGCCTTGAGACATACCGAAGAGGGCAATATCCTACTCAAAGTACGCATGGCTCAAGAGGAAGAGGACACCATCACCCTGCTCTTTATGGTGCGTGACACAGGCCAAGGCATCACCGAAGACAAACAATTGGGTATTCGCACCTTATTTGAAGAGGGACGTCTGCTTGAAAATCAAAACTTCAAAGGCCTGGTGGCAGCAAAAGAATATGTCAGTGATCTCGACGGACGAATTTGGTTTAATAGCTTGCCCGGCCAAGGCAGCACCTTTTTGTTTAATCTGACCCTGCCCCTTTCAAAAGGTGATTTGGCGCATTTGCCTGATTTTGATCCTGAGATTCCGCCCCCAACATTCATCGAAGTCGAACCCGAAGAGGAATCAGAAGCCTCAGAGGAGACGCCCAAAGTGAGTTCCATTTTTCAATTTGCAACAGAGGAGCATGAGCAAGAAGAGGCTGAAGAAGAAGCCGAAGAAGAGGCCGAAGAAGAGGCCGAAGAAACAACCTCAGAGCCAGAACCCACCTCCCACATAACTTCCAAGGCAAAACCAGAGACAGAACCCATCGATAGCGCAATTAAAGAGTCTGCTGAGCAACCCCGCGCGGCAAGCACGCAAACACAGCCCCAAGCGATGGTCTTGGATCCTTCTGTCTTAGCAGATCTTGAGCCCACAGAAATCTTGCTGGTCGATGACGACCTCGAAACCATGCTCGAATTTCAACAATTTTTGAATGGCTACCCTGTGATCTTCAGCTTTGTCGACAATGGCCGAAAAGCCTGTGACCGGGTCAAGGAGAAAAGTTTTGATCTGGTCCTGATGGACTTAAATATGCCGGTCATGGATGGCAAAAAAGCCACCAAACAGATCCGCAAATGGGAAAACAGTGAAGACCGGGCCCCCACCCCCATCATTGGCTTATTGACTGAAGAAGACAACACAGACAATTGTGAAGGTTTTCTGACCCTCGAAAACAAACCCCGTAGCAAAGACAGCCTCTTGGGGCTCTTAAGCAAACATATCCCGCTTTGGTCTGAACAGGCTGCTTTGTTGATGCTGGACAATGAGCCGGCAACCGCAGAGGACTTATTTTCCGACGCTGTTGATCCGTTGCCAGAGGAAGAAACACAGAGCGATCATGAGCAAATTGAAAATAACAAAATTATCGTACAAATAGCCCCTGAGATGGCATCTCATGCTCCTCCTTTTCTTGCCAAGCGCCAACAGGATTTGCTCAAAATTGAGCAGGCCCTGGCTCAGGGCGACATGGAATTGATCCGCGTGCTGGGAAAAAGCATGAAAAGCGCAGGTGGCATCTATGGCTTCACAGGCATTTCAGAAATTGGAGAGACCTTTGAATCTGCCGCAGTAGCTGGAGAGGCCGACAAAATCAACCAAAACCTAGATATACTGCGCCATTACTTGGGTTCAGTGGAAATTGTCGTTGAAGCCTGATTGATTTCAGCTTCCGTGTTTGTATCAAAACCAAAGGGCTGATCAACTTCGCGCAGAAATTGACGTGAGAGAAACAACCCAAAGCCACTCAAAAAGGGCACCGCAAAGAGGGCAAAGATCAGGGCCTGCTTTAAAACATACCAATGGGTGACAAAAAGTGGAGCCGGGTTTTCTCCCGACTCCACTTCAAAGCCCTGACGGCGACTGCGCAACATGACTACATTTTGATCATCATGTCGTGAAGTTTTTCGTGGATTCTCTGCATCGAATCAGCCATTCGCTCCGCTTGAGAAATTTGCCCACATTTGCCATATAAATCGTCCCAAAAAGCACATTTATCCGTCACACAAGGCACTGCTGCATCTTTGGAGAAAGAGGCGCGGAAACTCATAATTGGACATAATCCACTCTTCTTTTGCTCAGCCATGGAACCCCACCTTTTTTGTGATTGTAAGATTATAACAAGCTGTGAATGGTCGCAACAAAATTCAAAACCGGAGAGGGAAAGAGGAAGAGACCCAAGATTCCCGCAAAGCCCAATACACTGGCCAAAACCATGGCTGGGTGAGGCTTTTGCATTTCTAACTCCGGCTGACTTTGTCCGAAATACAACACACGAATAATTTTACTGTAATAATAAAGCGATATAACGCTATTTACAACCCCCACAAAGACCAGCCAAAGATAACCTGTACCCATTTGGGTGACAGCCCCAAAGAGATAAAATTTGCCAGTAAAACCAGCAAAAGGAGGCAATCCCGTGAGAGAGATCAAACAGCAACTCAGCACAAATGCAAACCAAGGAGCGCGGACTCCCAGACCAGAAAAATGAATAATTTCTGTACTCTGTACCTGTTTGGAGAGATGGGTAATTGCAGCAAAGGCACCGAGATTCATAAAAACATAAACGAGCAGGTAGAGGAAAATCCCTCCCAGGCCACGATCCCGCGCAGCGGTATTAGAAAGAGCCACCACCCCCATCAGCAAATAACCGGCCTGAGCAATGCTCGAATAGGCGAACATGCGTTTGATATCGCGCTGTGCAATCGCCAAGATATTTCCGAGTGTCATGGATAAAACAGCCAAAATAATCAGCAAATTTGCCCAAACAGGACTCAAGCTGGGGGTGTTCAACATTTCCACCATCCGAATCAAAGCGGCAAAGCCAGCCAATTTCGAACTAACAGATAAAAAGGCTGTCACAGGCAAAGGTGCGCCTTCGTAGACATCCGGCGCCCACATATGAAAAGGCACCGCTGCAATTTTATAACTTAATCCAGCCAAGACCAAGAACATCGCCAAAAGCGGCTGCAGAGCTAAGAACCCCTCTTTGGTAGCCAGGGTTTGGGCGTTTTGAGTCAGAAAGGCGTTGACATGAATGTACTGAATACTGCCCGTCATTCCAAAGATCAGCGAAAGGCCATAGAGCAAAAGCCCAGAAGACAGGGCACCAAAGATGAGATATTTGAGTGAAGCCTCAGCTGAGCGGGCTTTGTCTTTGCGCAAAGCCACCAATACAAACGAAGAGATACTTAAAAGTTCAAGCGAAAGATAGAGCGTCAACATTTCAGTGGCAGCAGATAAAAACATCGCTCCCAAGGTTGCCAGACAAATCAGCGCATAAAACTCACCCGCATGGCGGATTTTGTCCTGAACATATTGCACAGAAAGCATCACGGTCAAGAGGGCTGAGATCAAAAGCGCAAAGCGGAAAAAGAGAGTCATGTGGTCGGGGATAAAGGACCCAAAAAAACGCTCCACCGCCACATAGCCACCGGCATAACTGCCGATTAAAAAGCCCAAAGACAGGCTTAAACCTGCAGCGGCAATAAAGGCCATCAATCCCCGTCTTCGGCTCTCATCACGGTAGCCCAAGAGGTCTGCCCCAATGACAAGCAGGGCCGTCAGGCAGACCAGAATCTCAGGTAAGATGGCAGTAAAATCCACTTTAGAACTCCTATTTCGGCAAAAAGGATACCAACTGCTCGGAGGCAGGGTTAATATAATCCACGATCAGCGCCGGGAAAAAGCCCAGAACAAAGACCAAAAGCGTTAAAATCACCACATTGAATAATTCAACCCGGTTTAAATCACCCAACCCTTGCCAACGCTGAGGCAGCGGTCCAAAAAAGACCCGTTGTGTCAGCCAGAGGGTATAACCCGCGCCCAGAACAATACCCAAAGCAGCTGCCACAGTAAATAACTGAATCGCAAAATGGGGAAGTCCTTTTAAAGCATTGCCATAAGCCCCGGCAAAGACCAAGAACTCACTGACAAAACCACTCATGCCGGGTGCTCCGACAGAGGCCAGGGCTGCAATCACAAAGAAGGCTGAGGCAATGGGCATACGCGCACTTAAGCCCCCCAAATCAGCAATCACACGGGTATGGGTGCGGTCATAGACAATCCCAACAAAGATGAACAAAAGCGCAGTAATTGTACCGTGGGTAAACATTTGCATCACAGCACCATTTAAACCCATCGGGTTCATGGCAGAAAGACCCAACAGTACAAAGCCCATATGGCTAACGCTGGAATAGGCAATCACCCGTTTCATATCAGTTTGGGCCAATGCCAACAGGGCACCATAGAGGATATTGATCATACCCAAGGCCGCCATAAAGACCGCCAATTCCTTGATCAAATCGGGGAAAAAGCCAAAGCCAAAACGGATGATGCCATAGGCACCCATTTTGAGCAAAACACCCGCCAAAATCACACTGATTGCAGTGGGAGCCTCAACGTGGGCATCAGGCAGCCAGGTGTGCAGAGGAACCATTGGCAATTTGACACAGAAACAGAGCAAGAGCCCCACCAGAATCATCATTTGGAAAGGGGGAGCCAAACTGGCCAAAAGCGAATTGTGGTTCTTTAAAAGCACAATCATGTCGAAGGTCTGAGGTTGAGAGAAGAAAAAGATACTCAAAAAGGCGATAAACATAAAGGCGCTGGCCAAAGCTGTATATAAAATAAATTTTAAAGCAGCATAATTGCGACGAGGTCCGCCCCAAATCCCGATCAGGAAATACATCGGAATCAACTCCAATTCCCACATAACAAAGAATTGGAACATATCCAGTGAGGTGAAAACCCCCAAAACAGCAGTTTCCATGATTAAGAGCATAAAGAAATAGGTGCGCGAACGCTCAACAATCCCCCAGGAGGCAAAAACCGCCACAAAGAGGATCAGGGTAGTCAGCAAGACCATAGGCAGACTTAAACCATCCACCCCAACTTGGTATTGGATCTGCATTGAGGGAATCCAAGCCAGGCGATCTACCAATTGAAAACCCAAATCCTGAGCGTGATTCGCGGGTAGATTGCGGTATTGACTTAGAGCAAACAGAGACAAAACAAGGGTCAGGCCTGTCCAAAATGCGGCAATTTTATGATAAAAATGGTCTCGGCCTTTATCGGGAAAGAGGAAGAGGCTCAGAGCACCTACAAGGGGAAGAAAGAGAATCGCCGTTAAAAGAAATGTATTGGTGGGCATCAAACTCCTACCTTTCCAAGCCCCAGCCAGATAAAGGCCAGAACCAGCACAACCAAAACGCCCACCACAGCCAGGGCGTAATAAGCAATACGGCCTGATTGGCTGTATTTGAGCGTTTCGCTGCTGCCAATCGTAAACAGGCCCACGCCATTCACCAGGAGTCCGTCGATCAGGTATTTATCAATAAAATAACTGATCCGGGCCACGCCAATCACACCCAAACGCACAAACAACAAATAGACTTCATCAAAATAGAAGCGGTTGAGTGAGGCTTGGTAGAGCGGTTGAAAACGCTGAGCCAGATTCTCAGGTTTGATTTTGGGCTGAGCACTGTACATGGCCCAAGCCAAACCCAGGCCCAGCAAGAAAACAGTCAAAGAAACCCCGACAACAACGGGATTCAACCCAGCCACCGCAACGGCCTCATGGCCCTTTTCTGCGGCATGACCAGAAAAGTGCAAAAAGCCGTGAATATGTAAAGCAGGAGGTGTCCAAGGCGTGCCAATAAACCCAGCAATCACAGAAGGAATTGCCAGAATCAGCAAGGGGCCTTTCATCAGCCAACCGGGATCATGAATATTTTGCGCCTCATGGTGACCACGATAATGGCCTTCGAAAGTCATAAAATAGAGCCGAAACATATAAAAAGAGGTCAGGGTCGCGGCAAGCGCAGCCAACCAGAAAAGGGGCGAATGGGCTTCCCACATTGAGAGCAGAATTTCATCTTTACTCCAAAAACCCGCTGTCAGAAAAGGAAAACCTGAAATGGAAGCTGTACCGATCAAACAGGTCAGCGCAGTAATGGGCATGAATTTGCGCAAGCCCCCCATTTCACGCATATCGTTGCTGTGAACGGCATGAATCACACTGCCAGAACAGAGGAAGAGCATCGCCTTAAAAAAGGCATGAGTAAGTAGGTGAAAAAGACCAGCAGTATATCCCAAGGGAATGATGCCATGTAAATGACCGGCTTCCATCACGGGTTGGTACATGCCCAAGGCCATCATCATAAAACCCAATTGGCTGACGGTGGAATAGGCCAAAACACGTTTGATATCGTTTTGAGTGATCGCAATAGCAGCGGCCAGAATCGCGGTCGTCCCACCAATCCATGCTATCGCATCTAAAACCAGGAAAGAACCAAAGAGCGGACTTGTGGCCTGGGCAAAGAGTGGCATGAGTTTGGCGACCATATACACACCCGCAGCCACCATCGTGGCGGCGTGAATCAAGGCACTAACAGGCGTGGGGCCTTCCATGGCATCGGGCAACCAAACATGCAGGGGAAACTGCGCAGATTTGCCAATGGGTCCGCAAAAGAGCAGCAGACAGGCCACTGTCAGCAAAACACCCGGCAATTTGCCTGCGGCAACGGCTTCAGTGACAGCATGAAATTCCAAACTCTGGGTCATGTAAAAAAGAATCAGAATACCCAAGAGAAAACCAAAATCCCCGATCCGGTTCACGATAAAGGCCTTCTTAGCAGCAGCAGCGGCTTCAGGTTTAAAGGTGAAAAAGCCGATCAGCAGATAAGAACAAACCCCAACCAATTCCCAGCCCATATAAAGCACGAGTAGATTGTCGGCCAAAACCAAGAGCAACATCGAACAGGTAAACAGCGAAAGTGCCCCATAATAGCGGGGCACACCCTCTTCATGGGCCATGTACTCGGCAGAGTAAATTTGCACCAAAAGGCTAACAAAAGTGACAACAACCAGCATCATTGCACTGAGGTTGTCGACCGACCAACTGAGATTCAAATCAAAACTGCCTGTGGTCAACCAGCGAAATTTGCCGTGGAGCAATATCTCGGGTTGGGTCATACGGCTGAATAAAAGTCCAAGTGAAGCCAGCAAAGCCAAAACTGTGCCCGTCAGAGAAAGCCCCATCGCCAGGGTCTTATTCTGACGCTGAAAAGCCGCAAAGATAAAAATCAGTGTTCCTGCAAGCAAGGGGAGAAAAGCTGGCAGCCAGGCATTGTGAGTTAAAAAAGGCATGTTCATGATTGGGCTACCACTTCATTAAATGGATTTTGTCTAAATCCACAGTCCGGAAATGTTTGTAAATCGAAAGGGCAATCGCCAAAGCGACCCCCGCTTCAGCAGCGGCAATGGTCATGACAAAAATAGCAAAGACCTGTCCAGTCAGCTCGTGAGGTGTCACATAATGGGAAAAAGCAACAAAATTGAGGTTGGCTGCATTGAGAATAAACTCTACCGACATCAGAACTTTAATCAAATTGCGAGAAGTAATCAAACCGAACAGGCCAATCGCAAACAAAAGGGCACTGGCAACCAAATAATGTTCCAAGCCAATGGTGAGAAATTTACCCGCCATATTTAGACTCCTCAGACACCGCATCTTTTTTAGCGATCACAACAGCGCCAATCAATGCCATCAGCAAAATCACTGAGGCAATTTCAAAGGGAATAATGTATTGGCTAAAAAATAACTCACCAATACGGGCAACTGTATTGATATCCGCCGGAGTTGTCGAGCCTTCGATGCGCCATTGCCCACGGAAGATCGCCTGCCCCATTAAAACGAGCACACCCAGAAAGACAAAAATAAAGGCAAAAAACTTAAAATCCACCGAATACTCAGGAAAGCCTTTGCCGCCTTTGCGGGTTAACATAATCCCAAATACAAAGAGGATAGAAACAGCACCGGCGTAAATTAAAATCTGAGCAGCGGCCAGAAAATCAGCATGAAGTGTGACATAAAGCCCCCCCATACACAGAAAAGACAGTGCCAATAAAAAAGCACTGCGAATCACGTCCCGCACCAGAACAACGCCTGAAGCAGAGATAATCATGGTGGAGCTGAGGAGATAAAAGGCCAGAACAGAACCAAAGTTAAACAAAACCAAGCTAGCCAGAAGCAGAAAGCCTGCAGCAAAAAGCAACCCAAAGACGAGCTTATCTGCGAATCGGAGCGTCATTCTGTTGCGTATCCTTGCTTCAATGGCTGCTGTTTAATGATGCCTGATTTGTTGGGTTGGCTTAAAAAAAGCCCAGAACGGGACTCGAACCCGTGACCTCATCCTTACCAAGGATGTGCTCTACCAACTGAGCTATCTGGGCGAAAGTGGGAGGAGCTGGGTTCGAACCAGCGTACACTTACGTGAGCAGATTTACAGTCTGCCGCCTTTAACCACTCGGCCATCCTCCCGGATATGTGGGGGCTGATGCCGATGATAGGAATCGAACCTACAACCTACGGTTTACAAAACCGTTGCTCTACCGTTGAGCTACATCGGCATGTGCTCCACCCATTTGCAGTTTTATCTGCACCTGACAACACCTAAGCGAACTTCGCTATTGTCTTAAATAAACAGAGCGCAAACGGGAATTCAGAACGCCAATATTCTAAAACATCAATCGTTTCTATTTAAAACGTTCCTACTCAAAATGTTTCCCATAATGTTTTCATTCAAACATCAAGTTCAAAACACCAAGGTTAAAACATCAAGGTTAAAACGTCTCTATTAAAACATCAAGGTTCACTACAAATGGCACGTCATCCATCTTACACCGTCGCGTTCTCAGATACAAGTAGAAACATGCCATCTTAAAACCAAAATCCACTTAGAGCAGGTTACTGACAACGATTTCCTGGCCTTTGACATTGGCAATCATGATATATCCGCGCTTTTGAGAGCGAATTTTTTCAAGATAAACAGCCTCAACCGCAAAGGTTTCGGGCAGATAGCTTTTTAAAATCGACTGCAATTCATTGATATTATTGGCATGCGGGTACTCACCGTTGTTTTGCAGAGCGTATTTCTCAAGCCCATGGCGCAAATCATACATCGCCACAAGCACTTGATTGACCACGCCTTCGGCATCAGAACGCCCCAATTTTTCGCGCAGAGACTCGACTTCCTGGCGTAGTTGGCGATTCTCCTTTTGCAGACGTTCCATCTGCTTGGCCGGCTGCTCCCACATCGCCTGCATATTTTCACAGCCTGTCAGCAATAGCAGGGACAGACCCAAACCCAATCCAAATAGTGTCTTAGGCATCAGCACTTAACCCAGATTTTTTCCAATCCGCCAGAAATTTTTCGATCCCGCTGTCGGTCAAGGGATGTGAATACAGTTGTTTTAAAATTTTAAACGGCACAGTGGCAACGTCAGAGCCCAACTGAGCGGCTCTCAGTACATGTTGGGGGTGGCGTACACTGGCTGTCAAAATCTGGGTTTCAAAATAATACTGATCGAAAACGGTGCGAATATCTTGAATCAATGCCATGCCATCTTGACCGATATCATCCAAACGCCCCACAAAGGGACTGACATAAGTCGCGCCAGCCAAAGCAGCCAAGAGCGCCTGATTGGCGGTAAAGATCAAGGTAACATTGGTTTTAATGCCTTCGGCAGACAATTGCTTGGTGGCCTTCAGCCCTTCAATCGTCATCGGACATTTAATCACCACATTGGGCGACCAAGTTGCAAATTCATGGGCTTCTTTGAGCATGCCCAAACTGTCCAGACTAAGGGTTTCTACACTGATGGGCCCATCAATCAAAGCACTGATCTCTTCAATAATTTCACGGTGAGGACGGCTTTCTTTTGCCACCAATGAAGGATTGGTTGTAACTCCTGCAACGGTCCCCCAACTTGCGGCCTCACGGATTTCATCGATATTGGCTGTGTCAATAAAAAATTGCATAACTCAGGCTCTCCTTCAGAAATATTTGCTAAAACGTGTGTCTCATTTAGATTAAAATAACAATCCAATCGCGATCGCACACAGATGATTGACCGAAACTGAATGCCTTGGCATTTTCCGTTAAATGAAAATACCTTAAAAACCTTTCAAACAGAGGTAATCCAGTATATCACAGGGTCTCAACTGCCTGAGACCCGAAAAAGAGTCAGAAGGATCCAAGCCAGGTGTGATCAAAAAACTTGACTCTTTACAGGGGAGCCTGAATATAATAAATTGACTATCATAAGCGGGAAACTCTATTTTTCAATTTCCCAGCAAATAGTGTTAAGATATTTTAAGAACCTTTACAGCAGGAAGTAACTGGACCTTGAAGATAAAAACATCCCTCCCAATCCTGGTTCTCTCCGCCTTATTGTTGGGTGCAGGGACTGCTTGCAGTACCATTAACAACCCCTTTGTTCCAGCTGCAGAACTGTCTGTAGTAGAAGTCAAAGCAGGAGCTGCAGCCGGTCAGACCGGTTCATTGATCGGAATTCGCCAGTCGGTTAGTCAGGTAGAAGGAGTCCCTGCGATTCTGTATACCTATACTGAGCCTGTAGTGACCATTGAGAACAAACCGCTTTTGCCTCGGGTCCGTTTTTATAAATTTCAAATTGAATACCAATTGGCCGATGGCACTGTTTTGCCGGTCAAAGAATACCCGTTGAGCAGGTCAACAGCAGATTCTGCCTTGCTTTTGGACATTCAGTTTCAAGTATTAAGCATCGACACAGATTTACGCAGTGTGGTCTACCCAGGAAATCGTGCACCAAGAGTCAGTGATGGGACTGCCAAACTCAAAATTTTTGGCAAAGATGTCAACGGCTACGAACATACTCTCTCAACCAATTTTTCAATTAAATTTGAGTCGCTTGTTTTCAGTGAAAACAGTGAGATTCCTGTTCCTGCACCAACAGTTAGTCCTGGGGCCAGCCCGACCCCAGCCGCATCACCCTAGTTAGTTTCCCCTAATTTTCAAACTGCCCGGAAGGAAAAATGAGAACCGAATGAAACGCCTGCAACACCTATCCTCTCGAGGTCTGATGGGATTAATAATTGCCATAACACTTCCATTGGCTGCCTGTCAAACAACACAGACCGGCACAGTTCCTGCTGGAACCACAGCACAAACTGTTACTTCTGATACCGAAGGTTCACTCTCGGGTGTTGTGTATATTGGCACTGCGACGGACGGCCGTTTGGTTCCCCCCAAAGAACCTATCTCAGTAGAAGTTTTGAACATCGAAAATAAACTTTTGACCTCCGTTCAAACAGACGACTTTGGCCGTTTTTTCTTGCGTAATTTAAAAGTGGCCCCAGAAAATAAAGTAACGGGTGAAGAAGTAACTGTTCGTATTCAACGGGCAGATTTTAGTCGTTCGCTCAAACTCTTTCCGGGACGGGTAATTAACTTAAGTGCCATCCGTATGGTCACAGATTCTCCGAAACAGCAGACCAAAGCAATTACGGGGATTTTATTAGGTCCTGATCAAAGCCCACTGGCCAATGTAACGGTAAGAGACAAAGAGTTTACTTTTCGTTCCACCACGACAGATGGATCGGGGAGATTTCTGCTGGATGTCGTAGGGGAAGAAATTGAGGTCATCACGAGTCAATCCGTTCCCCCTTTTGGGGTAAGTATTTCTGAGTTTCAGAAAAAACAGATTGTCACTATTGATACCAATAATGTGCGTACAGTCAAAGGTATCGTTCAAGACAGCACGAACTCCAATCTCTTCTTGTCAAAAGTCAGGGTAAAAGTCGCTGGAGCCAGCGTATCTGCAGTCACCAATGCAAAAGGTGAATACACATTAAACGGGGCTCCTGTTGGCCCTTTTACTTTGGAAGCAGAAGCAATTGATGGCTATACTGGCGTAACCAATCAAATTTCTCCTGCAAACATCACAAATGGGAGACCTGAATCTGTCACGCAAAATTTGTTTTTAAGACCCGTGGGCAGCATTCAAGTCAATTTCCGAGTAGAAGACGCTCCCTTCTTCGGTCAACCTGAATCAAATCCAAATATTCCACCTGTTGGGTGTCTGGTTGGTTTTAACTGCCGCCAATTTGACTTGAACGGCGATACCCTTCCTGAAAATGTTTATCATAACGGTTTGGGTGTTCTGGAGACCGATGGAAATGGCGGAACCTTAGACACATTAATCAATGTAGAAGGCACTGAAATATCAGAACGACTTAAATATCCCGCAGCTCCATTACTCGATTTAAAGGGAACTGATGCTGCAGGAGAGGTTAAAACCTTCGCTGAAGCCGTTATTGGTCAGAATGTTGTTCAAAGCGTTGTTCTCAACAATGTGCCTGGTGGCAAGCAAAATATCACCATTTCGATGACAGGAATGCAAACTCAAAAAAGCATCAGTGTCTTTGTTCCACCCAAAGACACGATTTCAACCGACTTGATTATTCTATTTAGAGCCCGTCCGATCTTTGGTGTAGGGGATGTTAAAGGTGCTTTGAAAATCATTGACGAAAAGGGCAATGATGTTTCTAGCAAGATCAATTTTAACAACATTAAAATTGCTTATATTGATGTACCTGATGATCTGAGTATCAACAACAAAAATGACCTCGGCGGTTTGGAGCGCTCCCCGGACTTGCTCCGTGAGACCCGTGAAGCTTTGGCTTCAGCGGATCGTTCAATGCGTCTGACGGACAAAACTTTTTATCTTAAAAACGTC
Organism: Candidatus Blackallbacteria bacterium; assembly: GCA_051715345.1. Lineage (GTDB taxonomy): Bacteria > Cyanobacteriota > Sericytochromatia > UBA7694 > UBA7694. The sequence continues at coordinate 59,072 of JBPXJQ010000053.1, read as the reverse complement.
ACAACAGGTTCTCGTGTCATGATTATCGCAGGCCTGCTTAATGACAATGATCAGGTATTGGCCGACTGTTTTGTTCCCAATGCCGCAACATTGCTCAATGTTCGGCCCGGTGTTGTGAACTATGCTCCAGATATGAGTTTAACTCTTCGTCCTTTGCCTGGCTGCGGCGGCTAAATTTTTAGCTGTTTAAGCCCGTGAATCCACACTCCCCTGATTTTTTAATTATCGGGGGAGGTGTTGTGGGCTTATCCTTGGCACGGCGTCTCAAGCAAAAATTCTCAGACAGTCAAATAACTTTGCTGGAAAAAGAGTCTGAGGTCGCACAACATGCTTCAGGGCGCAACAGCGGTGTTTTGCACGCGGGATTTTATTACCCCTCCAATAGCTTAAAAGCCCGTCTCTGTGTCGAAGGGAATCGGGCCATGAAACAGTATTGCCTGGAACAAGATTTGCCTTTAAATGCCTGTGGCAAGCTGGTGGTCACGCGTTCTGTTGAGGAAAATCCCGAATTAGAGAAGCTCTACCAGAGAGGTCTCGCCAATGGTGTTCGCCTGGAACGTTTAACACCTGAAGAAGTTCAGGAACGTGAACCCAATGCAAAATCTCAGGGTTTGGCACTTTTTTCGCCGGACACAGCTACAGTCAATCCCAATTTGGTCTGCCAAACCCTCAAACGCGAATTGCTGGAAAAAGGGGTGCAGATCGCGCTCGACACCCGGTATCTGTTCAGACGAAAAAAGAGTATCCACACCAATCAAGGCATTTATCAGCCAGGGTTTGTGATTAACGCAGCAGGCCTGTATGCCGATAAAATCGCGCAGGATTTTGACTTTGGTAAGCAGTACACCCTTTTGCCATTTAAAGGCATTTATTTGGGGTATTCGGGTTCAGATGCAGTGCTCCAAACCCATATCTATCCCGTTCCCGATCCCCGCCAGCCCTTTTTAGGGGTCCATTTTACCAAAACCGTTGATGGTCATGTCAAAATCGGCCCAACAGCCATACCCGCCTTATGGAGGGAAAACTACCAAGGCCTAAAAAATATCAATTTAGCAGAGATGTTTGAGGTTTTGTGGTACGAAAGCCAACTGTTTATGCAAAACTCATTTGGATTTAGAGATTTGGCGCTCTCTGAAATTCGCAAATACAACCCAGGCTATTTTGCAAAAATGGCCCAAACACTGGTCAAAGAAATAGATACCCGCCAATTTAAACACTTTCTCAAACCAGGGATTCGCGCCCAATTGCTGAATATCCAGAGTTTGGAATTGGTACAGGATTTTGTGATCGAAGGCGATCAAGACAGCCTGCATATTCTCAATGCTGTTTCGCCAGCGTTTACCTGTGCGCTCTCTTTTGCCGATTATATCTGTGAAAACTGGCTGACAAAAAAAACATGAACAAAAATCGCTTGCGCTTGTACGTAGGTCTGTTGGGGATAGCCTGTTTATTGGCACTGCTCACGGTGCTGCTCAGCAATGGCTTGCTGCTTAAAACCCGTCAATTAAAAGTGCCTGTGCCCAAGGCAGAAAACCCAGCGCCTGTTCAAGCGATGGCTCAGCGTCTCTCTAGAGCGATTCAAATTGAGACCATCTCAAACAAAAACCAAGTCAATCCAAATTTTAAGTCCTTGGAAGCATTGCTTAAAACGAGCTTCCCCTTGCTCTGGCAAAGATGCTCTCCTCAAATCATTAACCAGCACGGATTATTATTCCATTTTCCTGGTAAAAACCCCCAAGAGCCCACCGTTTTGCTGCTGGCCCATCTGGATGTGGTGCCCGTTGAATCGCCTTCAGCCTGGAAATATCCACCTTTCTCGGGAACCATCACAGGCGGCTATGTCTGGGGACGTGGCGCCATTGACGACAAGCAAAGTGCATTGGCAATTTTAGAGGCGGCAGAGTCACTTTTACGCCAGGGACAGCGCCCCGAACGCAGTGTCTATATAGCTTTGGGCTATGATGAAGAAATCGGTGGCACCCAAGGCGCAGCCTATTTGGCCAAAGCCTTAAAAAAACAGGGGGTTGAATGTGGTTTTTCGTTAGACGAGGGCCTGGCAATTGTGCCTGGCAGTATGATAGGTATGAAGCCACCTGTCGCTCTGATTGGCCTCTCAGAAAAGGGTTATTTATCCGTCGAATTAACAGCCAAACAGACCGGTGGCCACGCTTCGATGCCCCCCAAAGAGACCTCTGTGGGTATTTTGGCAGCAGCCCTTAATCGGTTGCAAAACACACCTTTCCCAGCACGTTTGGGCTCAACTTCACGGGAAATGTTCAGTTGGCTGGCCCCTGAAATGACAGGGGTATCCAAATGGGCCTTGGCCAATCTCTGGCTGCTTGAGCCGCTTTTGCTGAAACAATTGTCTGGCAAGCCAGCCACCAATGCCTTGATTCGGACAACCATGGCACCCACAATGCTGCAAGGCAGTCCACAGGAAAACATCCTGCCTGCTGAAGCAAAAGCGGTAATCAACTTGCGCTTATTGCCCGGAGACACACAGAAGACAGCACTGGATTATCTCAAGCAGGTGATTGCAGATCCCCGGATTCAAATTCAGGCCCGAAGTGGTTTTTCTTCAGAAGCGGCGCCGGAATCTGACGGCAAAAATGAGGACTTCGCCTTGTTACACCGCACCATTCGGCAGATCTTCCCAGAAGTGGTAGTGGCCCCCTCACTGGTGCTTGCTGGCACCGACAGTCGCCACTACCAATCGCTGTGTAAAAACCAGTACCGCTTTCAACCGGTTTATCTCAGTGCTGAAGATCTCAAACGTGTCCATGGTTCCAACGAGCGGATTTCGATTGACGCCCACGCCCAAGCCTCACGTTTTTACCTTCAGCTTTTCAAGAAACTCTAGAATCTAATATTGTTCGATCAGGTAGCGAATCAAGTCAGTGGTGGTTACCAAGCCCTTAAGTTCGCCGGACTGAGAAACAACAGGGACGGCATGAAAGCCCTTTTCCACAAGTAACTCAGCCACATCCCGAATCGTGGCCTCGTCAGAGACCATTTCAGGAGCCGGTGTCATGGCCTCTTCGGCAAAGACGGACTGGTAAACAGCTTGATTTTGACCGATGTCTTCTTTGGCCACCCCATAGGTGACCCGCATCAGATCGGTCAAACTGACAATCCCGACAATTTCTTTACCGTTCAGAACAGGCACATGGCGAATGTTCTGTTTTTCAAACAACTCTTTGACTTCCCAAAGTGTCTGTTTGGGATGCACACTAAATACATCCGTAGACATAATATGGGTGATGGGTTCACGTTTTTTCATAAAAGGCTCCTTGAAATCTGTTGGGTCTAGAATCATTGTCTTGGACCACTTTCAGTCTAACAATTAGGAACCATCAGCGTTTTGCCCCAGGTCAATCCCACAATTGATATAAATCAAGGCCTTTTCAAAAACAGGTTTCAGCCTCGCCAATGCCAAGCCTTGGGCTGAACAAAGGCCTGGATTCCCAATTTGGAAAGCGTCGATCCCAGTCCCGAATGTCCCCGTCCAGACCAGGGCAAATGGGGGCTGACCCGATCGCAGCAATTCCAATAAACAGTTCCGGTCTGCATCTGCGAGAGAATTTTACGGGCCCGTGCGCGGTCGGGAGTATAGACGCTGGCGGTGAGGCCATAAGGGGTATCATTCATCAGGGTCACAGCCTCTTCATCCTGGTAAACTGGCTGAATACCAATCACAGGACCAAAAGACTCCTCTCGCATCAATGCCATTCCGTGATTGGTGTCAACCAAGACAGTGGGTGCAAAGAAAGCTCCCTCCCGCATCAGGTGTTCACCGCCACAGAGCAGACGGGCACCTTTGGCGCAGGCATCTTTGACCTGGGCTCTGAGCGTGCTAATCGCGGCCTGACCACGTGTCAGAGCGCCAATATAGGTGGTTTCGGCGAGTGGGTCTCCGACCACAAAGCTTTTGACATTCTCGACAAATGCCTCAACAAAGGCCTGATAAATTTGCTTATGCACATAAATCCGCTCAACCGCACAACAGCTTTGGCCATTGTTGTAAAAAGCGCCATCTGCTGCCGCTGCGGCGGTGGCAGCAATATCCACATCTTCACAAATATACAGCGGATCTTTGCCTCCCAACTCCATGCCCACACGCAACAAACGCCCTGCCAATTGTGTTGCTATCGCAGTGCCTGTGCCGTAAGAGCCGGTAAAAAAGAGGCCATCCAAATCCTCTTCCAGCAAGGCCTCTCCGGTTTCTCGCCCGCCTATCACAGGTTCAAAGACATGTTCGGGGAACCCCGCTTCTTGAAACAGACGGGCCATCGCCAAACCGGTCAAACTGGAAAACTCAGAGGGTTTGTATAAGACCGCATTGCCGGTTAAAAGCGCGGGGATAAAGACATTGCAACCCACCAACCAGGGATAATTCCAAGCGGAGATATTGGCCACCAGCCCCAAGGGCTCTTGGGTGATGGTTTCAGACAACCCCGATTCGGTATAGACCTCTTCTTCAGCCAGCACAGCTGTGATCTGGTTTTGAAAATAGTCAAAGCGCTGGAGAAATCCATTGAGTTCGTTGCGCGATTGGCGAATGGGCTTGCCCACTTCTTCGCTGAGTAAACGGGCCAAAGTTTCTTGTTGCTCAGTCAATTTGAGACGAAAGACCTGCATCAAACGAAGACGCTCGGCCAGCGGTGTATGCGCCCAAATTTTTTGTGCCTCCCGCGCTTGGCGGGCTTTTTGAGAGACTGTTTCGGGAGTATCTATGGGCAGACTGGCTATAATTTGGCCGGTAGCGGGATTTGTAACATGAATTTCAGTCATGATTAAAAGGCCCCTTCAAAGATCTGGACAAAGTCTTCCCGTGTGCAGATGCGTGGATTGGAGGCATGACAGGCATCAGCGATTGCCACTTCAACCAGCGCATTTAATTGTTCTGTTCCCACCTTGACCGCCCCCAATTGATGGGGAATGCCAATCTCAGCACGCAGGGCCTTGAGCCAGTGAAAAAATGCCTCAACAGAAGGCTCCAGACCCAGGGTGACCGCCATGCGTTCAAAACGTTCGGGCACGGCCTCGGCGTTAAAGGCCAAAGCATGGTTAATCATAATGCCATTGGCCAGACCGTGATGCAAATCCGCTACGGTTGAAAGGGCGTGGGCGCAAGAGTGGACGACGCCCAACCCCTTCTGAAAGGCGATCGCCCCCATCATTGATGCCAGCAACATATCTGAGCGGGCCTGCAGAGAACCGGGTTCTTGCACCGCTTGGACCAAACTGGCCTGCACCAGGCGCATGCCTTCAAGAGCGATGCCATCACAGATCGGGTGATAACCTTGGGCCAAAAAGGCCTCAACCAAATGGGTCAGAGCATCCATGCCCGTAGCGGCTGTAATATGCGGGGGAAGTCCGAGGGTCAGTTCGGGATCGGCAAAGACCTGACGGGCCAAGAGTGAGGGGGCAAAGATAATCTTTTTCTGGTGGGTCTGATCATCAGAGATCACAGCGCTGCGACCGACTTCACTGCCGGTGCCTGCCGTCGTGGGCAAAGCCACCCAATAGGGGATCGGTTGGTCTATGCTCAAAGCCCCCGGCCGATCTTCGTAGGCAAAGAGATCTTCCGGGTTGTGGATACAGACCCCAATTGCTTTGGCCACGTCGAGAGCCGCGCCCCCACCAATGCCAATCATGGCGTCGGACTCAGCAGCACGAAAGGCCGCAGCTCCCGCCAAGACCTGAGACTTCACAGGATTGCCCCAAATGCCATCAAAGACAGCGGGCTTCAGCCCCTGTTCTTGGAGCAACACCACAAATTCAGCAAAGAAAGCCTGTTGGGCTACCCCTTTGTCGGTCACAATCAGGGGACGTGAGAAGCCCTGAGCAAGTAGATGCGGACCCACTTCCTTGCGGCTTCCGGCGCCAAAGCGAATCGGTGTGGGAAAATTAAAACCATAAATTGACATAAGGGGTTCCTTTCAGCAAGTCCTGAATAAAGGCATTTAAGCACTCTTCGGGCTGCGTGTCATCCCTACCGACGCAATTTTTAGCCGAGGAAAAAAACGCCTCTAGATAATCTCAAAATAGCGCTTCATTTCCCAATCGGTGACGGTATTGTGAAACTGCTTGCACTCCCAAAAACGGGTGGTGGTAAAGTGATTAACAAAACGTTCACCCAAAATTTCGCGAGCTAACTCGGATTGGGCCATGCGCTCACTGGATTCGGCCAGATTGCGTGGCAACAAAGGCACCTCTGTCGCGGCATAGGCATTGCCCTGAATCGCTGGGGTGGTCAGTTCAAGCTGTTTTTCAATCCCGTAGAGACCACTGGCAATCGAGGCCGCCATCGCCAAATAGGGATTCACATCCGCGCCGGGGATGCGCACCTCAATTCGGGTGGATTTGGAGCTACCGGGAATGACACGCAAAGCGGTGGTGCGGTTGTCTACGCCCCAGGTTGGGCGAGTCGGAGCCCAATAGCCCTCAACCAGCCGTTTATAACTGTTGATCGTGGGGGCATACATCGGGAGAACCTCAGGCAGGCACAACAATTGGCCCGCCAAATAGTGTTTAAACAACGAGCTCATACGCTGCGGATCGTTGGCGTCGTAAAAACGGTTGCCTTTTTCGTCCCAGAGGCTCTGGTGAATGTGTCCGCTGCAGCCCGGCAGGCTCATGCTCGGTTTGGCCATAAAACTTGGCATAATTCCAAATCGCAGTCCAATTTCTTTGGCCGCGCTTTTAAACAAAATCGCCCGATCTGCGGATTCAAGGGCATCATCTACCGTGATAGCCGCTTCAAGCACCCCCGGCCCGGTTTCGGTGTGCAAGCCTTCGAGCGGAATGCCAAAAGCCAGACATTCATCCATCAGGGCCGAGAAAAATTCTTGGTTCAAACTCGTGCGCAGAATCGAGTAGCCGAACATACCTGGGCTCAAGGGCTCGGGATCACGGTAATTCTTGGCTGCCATGCTGTGGGGCGTTTCCTGAAAATTAAACCATTCAAACTCCATTCCCACCTTGACCGCAAAACCCATCGACTCGGCTTTGGCCAGCACTTTTTTGAGCAATTGACGCGGGCAGATCTCTAAAGGTGAGCCATCTTTGTCTAAAAATTCAGCCAGAAAAAAAGCAATGTGATTGTCCCAAGGCACCCGGCGATAGGTTTTGAGATCGATCCGAGCTGGGGTATCGGGAAATCCGGTGTGCAAGCCAGTGTAGTCGATATGATCGTAACAGGCATCGGAGGAGTCCCAACCCAGTACCACGGTGCAAAAGCCAAAGCTGTCTTCAGCCGCCGAGAGAAATTTGGCTTTGTGCATGTATTTACCACGCAAAATACCATCCAGATCTGAGAGGGCCACCTTGACCTTTTGACGGGGATCTTGAAGAATTTCGTTGAGAACATCCTGAGACATGGAAAACTCCTTTTCAACTTCTAGATTTAATCGCTTGAATTGGAAAAAACGTATTCGGCCAGAGCTTAATCGAAAAGCGCAGGCAATTCACCGGTCTGATGCAGGTGCTCGAAATCATCCACAGTATAAATTTCTTCTTCGGCCTCCACCCCTTTGCGCACAAGCAGAAAATAGAGGCTGCCGAGGGCAAAAAGCCCCAGAAAAATAAAATAGAGCAGTGCATTGAACCAGGCCATGGCCACCAGCGCCACCCCCGCCAAGGCCAGCGCCAAAGCCGGAAAAAAGGGATAAAAAGGCGCAATAAACGGACGGTGCATCTCAGGATCGTCGCTGCGCAGGACAAAGAGAGAAATCATCGAGACGATATACAGCACCAACCCGCCCATGGCAGAAATGGTAATAATCTGGTCGGTAAAACCGGTCAAACAGGCAGCCATACCCAAAACCCCAGGCAGAATCAGGGCCCAATGTGGGACTTGTGTACGGGGATGGATCTTGGCCATCAAATGCGGCAAATAATGGGCCCGTGCCAAGGCAAAAGCTTGGCGGGAATAGCCAATAATAATCCCGTTAAAACTTGCAATTAAACCAAAGACGCCCAGCACGGCAATCGCTTTGATCAGCCAATGGCCTGCGGGCAATACCCGTGCAGCGGCATCAGGCAGTGGGTATTGGACCTGAGACAAGACGGCCAAAGGGGTCACACCCAGGGTGCAGATCGTCAGGGTCAGGGTCAAAAAAACGAGGGTGCCAATTCCGGCAATATAACCCAAAGGCACGTCTTTGCGGGGATTGGCAGTCTCTTCTGCCGACATCGCAACGCCTTCAATACAGAGATAAAACCAAATTGCAAAGGGCAAAGCAGAGAAGACCCCGCCCCAGCCCTGGGCAAAAACGGGTGGGGCAAGTACCTGCTTTAAATTAAGATGGGGCAAGGTAATCGCAAAAAAGACCAAAAGCACGGCAATCGCCACAAAGGTGACCACCAATTCCAGCATGACAGCCTCTTTGATGCCGCGCAAATTGATACCGATAAACAGGGCAAAAGCCAGCAGGGCAATCCAGACCCGTGGCTCAAACATCAGCAATTTGGGCAAAGCCATGCCAAAAGTCTGGGCTATAAACTCAATATAGGCCCCAATGCCCAAAGCAATTGCGGGGGGCGCAAAGACAAATTCTATCAGCGTGGCAAAGCCTGCAATAAAACCAGCAAAAGGGCCCATCGCACGGCGGGCATAGGCATAAGGCCCACCCGAGTTGGGAATCGCCGTGGTCAATTCGGTATAACTAAAGACAAAGGTAATATACAAAACCGTGACCAGGCCAATCGCAATCAAAAAACCAACGGGGTCTGAATTTTTGAGCCCAAAATTCCAGCCAAAGAAATCGCCAGAAATAACCATGCCCACAGCAATCGCCCAAAGGTGGATCGGCTTGAGAACAGGCTTGAGGGCAAATTCCTCAAGGGGATGGGTTGAACCTGTTTTGTTTGGATGACTTGAATGGGTTTCCACGAATCGCCCCCGGATCGCTTTTTCAAACGCTTTTTAAAAGGGTAGCTCAGTTTGGCAAGAAGATCCAGAGCAGCGAAAAAGAAAACCGCTTTCTCATTCAACAAAGATCAAAAAAATCTTTTTCGCAGCAAAACGTGTATTCATCACATCTTTAATCGCTCTAGTTAATTTTATTTTAAAATCACCACAATCTCTCCTTGACATTCATAACCTGTTCTTAGTATATTGAATATACGAACTTCGGTGAAGCGAAGAAGCGTGACAAAGAGTCTGGGTGAGACCCCCAGACAAAATCCCAGGAGGGGCGGCGTTTGACGCAAGTCAAAAGATGCCAGCTTGAGCCCGGGGAGCAAGACCTGAGAGCCGTCAAAACGGAAAGCAGGGAATCAGCTGGAAGCAGCAGAGAAGCTCCGGGTAGGATGAACTCCCTGAAGGGAAAACACCCAGGAGGGTAAAGGCCCGGTCGCAAGGTCAGGCACACGAAGCAGAGGGAATAACCCGCTGAAGCCTCGGTCAGGTAACGCAAGTTGCTTGAAAAAAGGGCAAGAGCGGCAAGGGCCGGTGACGGTACCTCATCTCTGGTGAGTGAAAAACCCTGGAGGGGTTAAGGACGAGAGGGAAACGGGCTCGGCTTCGGTCGCAGCAACGGATCCGCTGAAAGGGAAAAGCCCTGAAGCCGTGAGAAACGGAACAGGTGCAAAGCTCAGAAGAGGCTGCAAGGTCTGTTTTGGGACCGGTTTAGCGGGGGGAAGTCCCTGAGGGTCCGACGAAAAGCCTGAAGAGGGAGCTGCGCAAGCGGCTAGTTTCTTCCAGAATAGGCGTCAGGAGTGGGTTTCCGCAAGGAAGTAACACTGGATGCGTGAGGGTCCTGAAAATGGAGTCACCCAGCTGGATGCGACGAAGACCTCAGGAGGCCGGTGCACGCAAGAATTCGCTTCAATGCCGGAGTTTGTGCCTTTTTGGGGGCTTTTTTTTATTTTTTGCACAGGTTGAATTGAATGCCATCAGAGATACTTGAACCTTTGGCTTTTTTGAGCCTGGCATCCCGCTTATTGCAGCCCCATGCCGCGTTCCACAATCTGATATTGGGCCAAGCCGTCAAGGTCAGCCAAAAGCCACAGTCCACCAATTGGGCCGCGCACCTTTTGTCCCCAGCTTCCGAATCGGTGCTTTTGGCCTTGCAAATGAGCCCCTCAGCCCCTTTAATTTTGGCAGATATTGGCAAAAATGACTCAACGACTTGGGCAGAGTTAAGCCAAGCACTGCTCAAATCTGGGCGTTCATTCAGCGAAATACGGGCCCCAGAACAAATCGCGACTGAGTGGTTGGATTTTTGGCAAAACCAGCAGGGGGGTAGCAGCCAATTGCTAATGCGCCAAGGGGTGTATCACTGTAAACAGCTGTGTGAGTCTCCGTCCCAACCTGGCGATTTACGCTTGGCTACACCAGCAGATCTGCCACTTTTGGCCCAATGGTTGGGCGGTTTTTACCAGGATGCCCTGTTCGAGAATCCGCCTCCCAAAGCTGAATTGAACATGGCTGTCCAGCAAAAGTTAAGCGAAGAGGCTCTCTTTATCTGGGAAAATGGCACAGAGCCCAGCGCTATGACTGCCATTGTTCGAAAGCCCCCAGGTGGCTCTGCGCTCAGTTGGGTTTATACACCACCCGAATTGCGGGGCCAAGGTTGGGCCTCAGCCTGTGTCGCAGCCTTGACAGAACAATTGCTCGCTTCAGGCCAGACCTATACCTGCCTGTTTACGGATTTAAACAATGCCCAATCCAACCGACTGTATCAGCGTTTGGGCTATCAACTATTGGGTGTTTTTGTCTCTTACAGATACATCCCCGAAAGTGCCCAGGCATGCACACTTACCCAAAAGAGTTAGAATAAGGCATGTCCAACACACCGTCGGTTCAGGCCCAATACACCGCTTGCCCCTATCCGCCACTGGATGCGGGGGAATTGCCCCATATTCACCCACCAGCCGCAACTTGGGACTTTGTGCATTATTATTGCAGCCACCGCCATGCACCTCAAGAGCCCCATATCTTGGATGCCGGGTGCGGCACAGGCTTTTCGACACTCAAATTGGCCCGATCCAACCCAAGGGCCAAGATCACCGCGGTTGACTTAAGCCCAAGCTCTCTCCAATTGGCCCAGCAACGCTTGAAAGCAGCGGGCATCTCCTGTGAAAATATCCAATTTTTGCAGGGGGATTTGGCTCAACTCAACCTGCCCCAGACCTTTGATTATATCTATTGCACGGGTGTTTTACACCATATGCCCGACCCGGCAGCGGGTCTGTCCAAGCTCAAAGCCCACCTCAAACCACAAGGTTTGATGACCTTGATGCTCTACAATCCCCATGCCCGCCACGAGATCCGGGCCCTGCAAAAACTGCTCCACAGCCTCTGGCAAAATCCTGCAGATCTGCAAGAGGGTTTGATGCTCTGCCGTACCCTTTTGCATGGCCTGCCTGAGGGACATCCTTTCAAACGGATGTATGCCCAACACCTGACCGTGATCACACAGGAATTGGGCCCGGCCTTTGCGCACTCCGATGCCTTTCTGGTCGATACCTATCTGCAGGTCTGTGAACAAGAATGGGAACTGTCCCGCTGGTGGCAGGAGCTAGACAGTGCTGGTTTGCAAATTTTGCGTTTCTTCGATGAAGCCAGTTGGGAGCCCGGACAATACCTTAAAGGTCTGCCTGACTATTACCAAACACGCGATTTTCGCGAGCGCTGCTGTTTGATTGATCCTTTGCGCAGGGCCAATAATTATCTCTTTGTGGTGGGGCACGGGGTTCAGGCTTGGAGACGTCCAGCATTGGCTTGGCGCCCAACAGACACCCCCAGAAAACTGCCTTGGGTTCAGAGCCAGGTCTTGGGTGATCACTTTCTGGCCTTGGAAAACCAATTGGGCAGCAAACTGGAATTGGCCCCTCTGGCACAGGGCCTCTGGAACCACTTGGATGGCCAAACGGATTGGGAAACCCTGCTCCAAAGCTGCATCCCAAATGCCGAACCCCAGCCAAGAGAATTACGCCAAGCGCTGGAGCGCTGTGCCCAGCAACTTTTAGATGGCTATTTTGTCTGGAACCCAGTGGATTAACCCCTTTCTGAAGCACTTGGCGGTACAATGAATAGGTTGTCGGATCCGGCAACCTATTCTTATCACCCTGATTTTTTTATAACTAAGGACTATTTTTTCCATGACCGACACCTTACAACTCGAACAGAACACCCTTGAACTCGAGATTGCCCTCGAAAACCTTGAAAATTTGGTTGGGGGCCCCGGCTTTTCTCGCGAATTGCAAAATGTTGAAGGCCTGCTGAAACATATGCGCATGTCTGCCGAGCAGGCAGCCCCGCTTCAAGCCCGTCTGGATGCCCTGCGCGGCCAACAACAGACCCAGCGCAATGAAGCCTCGACCGGTTTGCGCAGCGAAGTCGAAGAGCGCCTGACAGGCATTTCTGTCCCCACCCCAGAAGAAGCCCAGGCCTCCGACGACTTCAAAACACTGCAGAGCCAATTGCAAAAAGCCTGGCAAGCCCTGGAAGACAGCCGCCTCTGGCTGGAGATGGAAGGACGTCGTCTGAACCGCACCGACCGGGATGCCTGCTGGCTGACCTTAAAAACCCTGCGTTCGCAGCAATACGAAGCCCGGCAAATTCTGCAGGGACGCCTCGTCGAGCGGGCCGAAGCTCTGGTGCAAGAAGCCGGTGAAGTGGTTGAAAACACCTCTCTGCGCGATGCCCGCGAAGGTTTCAAAAACCTCCAGCAAGAACTGGGTGGCATGCCTTTAAAACCCGCGGATCGTCAGCGTTTTCGTGGTGAATTCGACAAACTCTGGAATCGCCTGCAAGAGCGCAGCAAACAGCACCGCGAAGAGCGCCAACAACGCCAAGAAGACGGCATCCGCCGTCTCGAAGATGCGCTGCAAAAAGTGGAATCGTTTATTGAGCGCAAAGAGCCCGAACTGCAAGCCCAAGAACAGCGGCTGGAACAGACTGGCTGGCACGAGCAGGATCAAATTGAGCGCCGGATTGTCCAAGACAAAGAAGCCCTCGAAGATGCCCGCCGCCGTCAGGGTGAGCTACAAGCCAAATTGGCTGATGCCCGCAATCGCTTGAACCGCAACTAAACACCCCCATCAGCGAAGCCCGCTTCAATCGGAGAAGATTGAAGCGGGCTTTTTGCTGTGTGACTGAGAAGGCTAACTATTGGAAAGAATATACGGCTGCTCTTTATCTTTATCTTTGATCAATTCCCCATTTTGGTCCACCCCATAGATCCAATAAGTGGTGGGTTCTTTGCCGTCACCGGGTTTATAAAGCACCATACCCGCGAAGTCGGGAGAAGGAGAATAATCTTTAAAGGCCATGATCGCCCCACGCAAACCAATCCCCCGTTGAGAGGTAAAGGGGTTGGCAAAATCTTTCCAATAACTGCCGTAAGAATTGTTTTGGGCAGCTTGAAGCAGAATATCCAAATCAGAAGCATAGGTTCCCCCGTGGTCAACCCCGTAGGTCTCTACAATGGTTTGCAATGTGTGCATATTGGCTTTGACACTGCTCAGTTTGGACCGGCCCACCGCAGACCCATTAAAAGGCTCCGAAAGCATTTTTTGCAGGGCTTTAAAGTCCACCTTGTCCATCTCGATTGGTATTTCAATCTGGCCACTAACCGCATCGGCCTGCTGATTCCACTGCATCAAAAAGCCCTGAAAAGGCGCGATTATATTCATCATCTCTGGCAAATCATTGTCATCTTCACCCAGTTTTGCAATAAAATCGCGAAATTTTTGAGTATCGAGATAGAGTAAAAAATCCGAGTTGGGTTCTTTGAGTTTTTGCTGCAAACCGGCATAAAAGGGATTTTGAGCAAAATGTTCTTTGGCAGAAGTCTGATCCACCGCCTGTTTTAACAGTGAGAGATGGCTGCCCAACACCCAAAATTCACCCAATTGCACAAAACCTGGCTGAAACGCTTCTGCTTGAGGTGTTTGCATCTGCTTCGGGAGCTGTAGCAAATAAATTTGCTGATTCTGGTAGGCGATCGGCTGAGAGGCAAAGACAATGGGCTTGGTCGATGTGACCTGAGTAGAAGGCAATTTTTCAGCTACTTTTGCCATTGAGAGGTTGTCGTCTCCCCCCTGCATCATCCAGAGCTCCCCTTCGGGTGAATAGCCATAAATCCGGTAGGCGGCATAATGTTTACATTTGCAATCCTGGCTGTATTGACCTTTTCCAAGTGGCTCGTAAAAAAGCATGCCCGCAAAACTGGCGTGGGGTTTGAAGTTTTTATAGGTTTTATAATCCAGCAGGGCTTTTTTCAGCCCGGTGCCAGTTTGCTGATTAACGGGGTTGATGATCTCTTTCCAATAAGGATAACTGCCTGTTTTGGCCGCTTTTTCAAGTCTGGCCATATTTTCTGGGTACATCCCGCCCCAGTCCACCCCATAGGTTTCCACGAGAGTCTGCAAAGTGTGCATATTGGCTTTGACACTGCTGGTTTTGGCCTTGGTACTTGCTCCCGTAAATTCATCAAACAATGCGGGATCGAGTTTAAATTTATTGCGCAAGACCAGCCCCAGTTTGTCCTGGCTCTCGGTTTTGACTCCCAAATAAGCCAAAACCTGAGGCACTCCTTCTGGATTGACATCCATCACCATGCCATAGCGGCCATCGAGATGGGGCAAGAGATCTTTTTTCAGATCCAAACCGGCATCCACCGCAGGCAGCAATTCTTTCCAAGTCGATTCCAAAGTTGTCATCATCTTTTTCATGTCTTGGCTGGCCTGAGAAGGCCCTTCTGGGTAAAAGCCCAAATCAGCGTAACGGTTGAGTTTCTGCCCTCCCATCACGAACATGGGCTTGGCAGGAAGTGCGTCCAAGAGGCCTTTTAAAGGCGGAGAAGCAGGGGCTGCCCATTGGGCATAAAAGGCTTGCCATTCAGCGGGAATGTTCTGGGCCAGAGGCGTGTAAAACTGCATAGAAAGCCCCTGCTGCGAAGGCCTTGCGCTAAAACCCGTCCCGGCCCACAGCGCCTGTAAAGCCGCTCCCTGTTGAAAAGGATTTTCGCCTGACATTTGCCCCAAGGCCTGTCTGAATTGATTACCCAGGCCCTCATTCGCCCACCCCCAAACGGGCTCCGTTTTGAAACGTTGAAACGTTTTATGAAACCCGGCCTGAGACATCACATTGCCAGAACGGCTGCCTTGAGCCGCTATTGCACGCTTTAAAATCGCAGTATCTGGCGCCACACTGATCAAGAGATTTTGACCACTGACCACCAGTCCCACAATCATTTCGGGCTTCTGATTCTTGTGCTCGGACACCGTTAGGAGGTTTCGCCCTTCATGGCTTTCTGTTTTGACAGAGAAATCAGGATCGTTGATTTTTTGTAATTTGTCGAGCAGGGCCTGGGCCGCAGCCGGAGAAGACAGGTCCACCGAAAACAAGACTTCGATTTTTTTATTTTCAGACGGCCCATCCCCATAGGCCGCAACACTGATATGACTGCCAAAAATCGGCAAGATGTCACTGGTGAGATCCAGTCCTTTTTTCTCAAAGGTTGCCATCAGTTCTTTCAATTCATCGATCTGCCCCAGCTCGAGAAAACGCTGAACAAAATAGCCCCAGGGCTCCAATTCGGTTTGGACCGTGGCCACAAAACTGGGATCTTTGGGAATGGGATCGAGGGAGTTTTCAACACTGGCCAGTACAGGGCTGACCCACAACGTCGAGGCCAAAGCCAGACCGGGAAGCAACTTAAACAGGGATGGAGACAATAAGCGCATCATCAGTAAACTCCTTTAAACGGTTTCAACCAGTTTACCCCTTTCCAACCCCATCGAAAAGCTGACAGCGCCTTTGATTTACCACTTACAACAGTCTTAAACCAAGCAATAAGGGGTTGGAAAGCCCTGCTACCTTCGGTAAGATAGAGAGGTTTGAGATTTTTTTAGGGAGCTGATCATGGAATTAAAAGCCCGTTCCTCTGCTGCTGCCATCGCCCAAGAAGAGCGTTATGGTGCCCACAATTACCATCCCCTGCCGGTTGTTTTGGCAAAGGGTGAAGGTGTCTATCTCTGGGATATCGAAGGAAAACGCTATCTCGATTTTCTCTCGGCTTATTCAGCCGTCAACCAAGGCCATTGCCATCCTCGGATTATTGCCGCATTGACCGAACAGGCCCAAACGCTGACCCTGACCTCGCGGGCCTTTTACAACGATTTATTGGGGCCCTACGAAGAATATATCACCCGTTATTTTGGCTATGACAAGGTCCTGCCCATGAATACCGGGGTCGAAGGCGGCGAAACCGCCCTCAAATTGGCACGCAAATGGGGCTACCTAGTCAAAGGTATTCCCGACAACCAGGCCAAAATTGTCTTTGCCCGCAATAATTTCTGGGGCCGTACACTGGCAGCGATCTCTTCTTCAACCGATCCCAGTAGCTATAAAGGTTTTGGGCCTTATATGCCAGGCTATGAACTGGTTCCTTACAACGATTTGGTCGCACTGGAGCAGGCCTTACAAGACCCACATGTGGCCGCATTTATGGTCGAACCGATTCAAGGTGAAGCGGGCGTAGTGGTTCCCGATCCGGGCTATTTACACAAAGCCCGTGAACTCTGCAGTCAATATCAAGTCTTGCTGATTTGCGATGAAGTTCAAACAGGCCTCTGCCGCACCGGTAAAATGCTGGCAGCAGATCACGAACAGGTGCGCCCGGATATTTTAATTCTGGGCAAGGCCCTCTCTGGGGGCGTTCTGCCCGTTTCTGCTGTTTTGGCTGACGATCAAATCATGCTGTGTATTCAGCCCGGTGAACATGGTTCGACTTATGGCGGCAATCCGCTCGCGTGTCGTGTCGCGATCGAAGCACTGCAAGTGCTCAAAGACGAAAATTTGGCAGAAAATGCCGAAGCCATGGGTCAACGCTTTCGTCAGGCTCTCTTGGGGCTGCAAAAAGAGGTGCCCTTTATCGCCACTATTCGTGGCAAAGGTCTACTCAACGCGGTAGTGATCGAACCCTTTGCAGATGGCCGCACAGCCTGGGATGTCTGTCTGGCGCTCAAAGACAAAGGCCTGCTATGCAAACCCACCCACGGCGACATTATCCGCTTTGCCCCCCCCCTGGTGATTGATTCAACACAAATGGATCAAAGCCTGGAGATCATTTCAGAGGTCTTGCTGAATTTTGCCTAAGAATCAGTCGCGTTTGGCTTTGCCCATCCCAGATACGGTTGCTGCTTGCAAGGCCTCGGGATAGCTAACATTGCTATTTTTGCCGCCAAAAAAGGTAGAGACACTGCCGACTGCTCGTCCCACAACCCCTGTGTCGGGTTTGGAAAAGTGTTCGCCGACTTTTTCAGCGCCTTTGTCGAGCAGATTGAGAGGCAGCGATACCGCGGTTGAGACACCACCCAGGAGCGTATGCAACCCCACTTGCAGAAAATTACTCGCTGTTTGGACCGAGTTGCCCACAGCGCGGAGGGTATCACCCGCAGCTTGGCCAATTTCACCTTTTTTCAGATGGTCCCAGCTGTCCCCGAGATTTCGCTTGACATCAGCGGCGTCGTCATAGAGTTCAACCAGATTTTTGGCCTGGCCTTCAGCGGCATATTCGGTGATGCCCATGGCAATGTCTTTGGGGTAGTCGAGCAAACCTTTGACACTGCCACCTTCGGGAGCGGGCTCGCCACCAATCGCTTGGGGAGCAAGGGGCGCTTCAGCAGACCTTGAAGGGGTGGCTGAAACAAGCGGCTGAACGGATTGGGGTTGAATCATCATGGTCAAAAGCGCTCCTGAAGAAAATCTGATCTCATTTTAGCTTATCCGCGTACTTTTCCAAAATCTGAAGCCCCAGCCCTGGTCTTTAATCAAAACTAAACACAAGCAAGGATAACACCCTGTTCAAAAGCAACTCAGAACACGCTTACATCCAGCTGGGTATGGCCAATGAGTTCAGCCTGCAAGCGATCTCCTGGGTAAACAGGTCCGACACCTGCCGGAGTTCCTGTATAAATTAAATCGCCACGCTGCAAGTCAAAAATGCCTGAGAGATAGGCAATCAAAGCCGGAACAGAAAAAAGCAGATCTTTTAAAGCTCCCGCTTGGCGCCTTTCGCCATTGACCGAGAGTTGAAAGGTCAGGGTTTCGGGTGATGCCACTTGTGCTGCGGGAATCAGTGCAGAAAGCGGCGCAGAGGTCGCAAAGCCTTTGGCCACAGCCCAGGGTTTGCCGGCCGCTTTGGCACGGGATTGCACGTCCCGCAGGGTCATATCCAAGCCAATGCCATAGCCCAAAATCAGCTTGGCCGCCTGCTCAGGGGAAACAGAACTGCAGGCTTCTGCAACAGCGACCACCACCTCGATTTCATGATGAACCTCCTGAGAAAATGCCGGCAGGCGAATCTGGCCTCCCCCATGTAAAATTGAAGAAGCAGGCTTGAGAAAAATCACGGGTTCAGCCGGGCGGGGGCTTTGCATTTCTTGGGCATGTTCAAGGTAGTTTAAACCCACACAGTAGATCGTGGGCACCTGAACGCGTTCAACCCGCTCAGGGC
This sequence comes from Candidatus Blackallbacteria bacterium, assembly GCA_051715345.1. Taxonomy (GTDB): domain Bacteria; phylum Cyanobacteriota; class Sericytochromatia; order UBA7694; family UBA7694. The sequence goes on along the minus strand of JBPXJQ010000053.1, from coordinate 40,596 downwards.
TGTGGTGCAACTCAAAATACATCAGACCACCCCTTCAATCCGCTGCAAGCTGCGAACTGTACGTTTGGCAGGCAAAAGCATCGATTGCCGCGTTTCCAAATCAGGCTCAACCACACAGGTCAGGTGGGCCACTTGGTAATTACCCTGTTTTTCAATTTTGCGCTGAAGTTGCTCGATCCGCTCATCCACGATAATTTTGACCCGGCGGGTCAAGACCTTAAGATTGAGACTCAAATCGCTTTTGAGCGAAGTGAGGTCAACACTGACGCGGCCCAGATTGTGGGTTTCTAAGGTTAATGTCAATTTGAGGGGACGCTCGCCATCCGGGCCTTGCTTGGGCTCACGGGGATCATAATCCTGCTGAATATAGAGTTCGGCTGGGTAGGCTTCTTTATTGGCGTGGACCATCAGCGGAATACAGTGTACAGGTAAATTCTGCGTCAACATTTCGCGGGCCATCAGATTGGAATGGACCTTGTCGACCTGAAACCCGACCTGTTCCAAGAGACTGCGCAGGGTTTGCAATAATTGCTGTTTTTCAGCATCTCCAGCCACATGTTTAAGCTGTTCTTTGAGCTGCTCTTGGTTGGTTTCAATCAATTGGGCCAGCTTGCTGAAGAGATCCAAGCCATCTTGGTGCAAGAGTCCCTGAATCTGTTTGGCCAATTCAGGAAAGGCCTTGTGGAAAAGCTGTTGAAACTCGTGCATTTTCTGTTCCATCAGCCCAGTCAGTTGAATCACCTGCTGGTGCTGAATAAAGAGCTGTTGGTAATCTTTGATTTGCATATTTTCGGACAAATGCCCCGATAATTGCAAGATCTCGCCCAGAAGTTTAATCATGCGATAAATGCCCTCATCGGGGCTCATGACTTGGGCTTTACCACCGGGCCCCACCTTCTCTACTGGCGAGAGATCCCCTCCCCCGGTCAAATACAAATAGAGCTGCTCCAGGGCTTTCTGTTCTTGCTGAGAATAGGCCTGCTGCATGGGCAGATTTACGTTTAAAGCTTGAGAATTGGACTTGCCCGATTGGGCCGGATTGACCGCTTCGAGGGCCTGTTGGCGAGTTTCAGTCGTTTGCATGGCTTGTATTTTGAGGGCCGTGCTCTGTTCAGAGACCTTGTTGACACTGTCGCTGCGATTTTCAATTGCCTGGGCTTGGCCTGCAGCCTGTTGCACCACACTCGACTGGGCTGCAACTTGGGCCATGCCCTGAGGTGTGGATAGGGTCGTAGATATCGCCGAGGGAATAGCGGTTGACGACACGGTTCCAGGTTGGACTCCTTGTGCGGCAGGAGAGCCGGGCGCAACCTGCTGCGTCTGAGGGGTATTTGAAGTCACATTTGCAGTCGGAGTGGCGGTTGCTCCCACAGCAGAAGAAGAAGAAGAAGAAGAGGGGGTAAGCGCTGCTCCGGTAGCAGTTTGCGTACCTTGTGCGACAGCAGCAGAGGTGGGCAAAGCGGCCCCTGTTTGACCCGCAGGCAACGCAGGAACAGCGCCAGGTGTTGTGCCTGTCAGCAGGCCTTGAGCAGCACCCGCCTGAGCAGGCGGCAGAGCCAAGGCATTGGCCGCTTGGCCGGCGGGTAAAGCCGTCGCACCCGTTGGCAGAGCAGGCAAGCCCTGCATTTGTTGCAGCAGCGCCCCCACATCTTTAGGCAAATTCTGCATTTGCTGGGGCAACGGTTGTCCATTCATAAACTGTTTGATCGCCATCACGGTCTGGCTATTTACAGGCAAATCCTGGGTGAGCAGCACAACCGCAGCTTCAATCGTGGCTGCGCTGCGATCGGGCAACCCCGCCAAAGCATTTTGGACAATTTGCAGGGTCTGGTTGCTCACTGGGTGGCCGTAATTGGCTAAATTCTGAGCAATGCTCTGATTTTGCGGCGAGGGGTGGGCCCCCATTTCCAAGAGTGCATTCATGATATTTTGAACGCTGTGCTGAATAATGGCCTGAGCGGGAGCTTGAAACGGCGCCTGAGCAGGGGCTTGCGGAGGCGGGGCCGCTGTGCGCCCGGCAGGGGCATTAAGAATGAGGTCGGGAACGCCTTTGGGAGTGGCTTCAGGTCCAACAGGCCCGGGAGGCAAACGGCCTTGAAGTGGATTTAAACCAGGGACTTCCACGCTGAGATCTCCCTTTCTGGATGGGTTGGACCGACGATGCTAATTGATCTCCCCATCTCGCTCACGGGACTGATTGATAAAATCGCTGGGTTTGATGGTTTGGATAAAATCTTTAAAATCGCGGGTCTCTTTTTCTTCCTGGGCCGGATTGATCGGAATCGCGCTGGAAAGCATGACCTCTTCAGAGACAAAAATCGGGCTTTCGGTGCGCAGGCCAATCGCAATCGCATCGCTGGGGCGGGAGTCGATCTCCATTTGCTTGCCCTCTTTGGTGGTCACCTTAAGCACGGCAAAGAAGGTATTGTCTTCCATGCGATTGACGACCACACTGTTCACCATCACCCCAAACTGTTCAAGTGCATTGACAAAGAGGTCGTGGGTAGCCGGGCGAGCCAAAGTGACATTTTCCAGTGCCAACATGATCGAATTGGCTTCCGGAGGCCCAATCCAGATCATCAAAGCACGCCGTTCAGGAGTATCTCGCAAAACAACAATGGGGTTACGGGACTGGGGATCGAGAACAATCCCTGAAACGCGCATTTCTATCATGGAATAAGCTCCTTTGGTCTGCGCTTATTTTAACACGGAGCCCAAGAGCTTGTCCCTAATTTAGGCGAAGCAGTTACCTTCTGACTTGTCTGTTATACTGGTGAGAATTAAAACCATGTACAGCGACTACGAAATTCAACAATTAAAACGCTGTGGCTTGCTTCAGCAGCAGAGCCGCTGGGGGGAAATTGCGGTCATTTGCCAAGAGCTATTCGCCCAATACCCCCAAAATGCGGACGCGCTTCAAATTTGGGGCATCAGTGAAGCTCAAAAAGGCCATCCAGAAATAGGCGTCACCTATTTAAAACAGGCCGTGGAAATTGCGCCTACAGCTGCCCACATCCACAATAATCTCGCCAATCTGCTCTCGGGTCTGGGACAAGTAGACGAAGCAGCAATCCATTATCAAACAGCTCTCAAACACAATCCCAATCTCTCAGAAGCCCTCCACAATCTGGGTAATATCTATCGCAATCAACAGAATTGGGAAAAAGCCCTGGGCTATTACCAAGAAGCCCTGATCCGATTGCCCATGCAGACCGCCATTCACCTCTCCCTCGGTCAAATGCATGAAAAACTCCAGCATTGGGAAGAAGCGCGTCAGATTTATCAAAGCGTCTGCCGCCAAGCCCCTCAGCTTTGGCAGGCCTGGTTTTATCTGGCGCATTTGGAGCATCAGCAAGCAAATACAGCTGCCGCCGAGGCCTTTTACCGTCAAACACTCAAAGTGCAACCCCAACAGCCCGATGCCCTTTATTGGCTGGGAGAGTTACTGGCACAACACCATGTCTATGCCGAAGCGATTGAATGTTTTGAAGGGGTCTTGGCCCAAAATCCCAGCCACGCACTGAGCCACAACAGTCTGGGCAATATCTGGTACCGCTGCAATCAATTGGATCAGGCCCAAGCCCATTATCAACAGGCTTTGGCAATTCAACCAGACTTTGTCCAGGTGATCAATAATTTAGCGGGAGTGGCCATGGTCCGCAGAGAATATGATCAGGCCTTGGCATATGCCCAAGAGGCAGTTCAAAAGGCCCCTGATTATGTCGATGCCTGGGAGAACCTGGGCGTGATCGCCCGCGAAATGCACGACTTGGAACTGGTTGAAAAAGCCTATGCCACCGCTTTTGAGCTGAGGCCACGCCCAGGCTTGCGGATTCGCCAAGCCCTCTTATTGCCCGCCCTCTATCACTCGCATGAAGACATGGCGACCTGGAAAGAACGCTATCGCCAAAATTTAGAAACCCTTTTAAAAGCGGATATCCAACTTCAAGATCCCGACGCCGAAGTGGGCGAACTGCCTTTTTATCTACATTATCAGGGCGAGCCAGCCCCTGATCTTCAGCTTAAACTGGCCCAATTTTATCAAAAGGCTTGCCCAGCCCTCATCTATACTGCTCCCCACTGTCAGAACTATCAAGGTCCGCCAGAACAAAACGAACGGAAAGTCAAAATTGGCTTTGTCTCCAAACACCTGCGTGCCCATTCTATTGGCAAATTGATGCAGGGAATCATTGCCAAGCTTGATCGCAACCGCTTTGAGGTTTGCGTCTACCCCCTAATTGCGCCCGAAGAGCGTATCGGTCAAGCCATCATGGCCAGTGCCGATCAAGCTCGGATTCTCACCCCCTCCCTCTATGCGGCTCGGCAAGAACTCGCTGAAGAAGCTCTGGATATCCTCTTTTACCCAGATATTGGCATGGAATCACTGTCTTATTTTCTGGCCATGGCACGACTCGCCCCCCTGCAAGTGATGACCTGGGGACACGGCAGCACGTCGGGGATAGCCAATCTGGACTGTTTTTTATCGACCCGGAATGCAGAGTCGGAACAGGCGCAAGAGGTCTATCACGAAAAACTGCTGGGTCTGGAACATCTATTGCCTTATTATTTCCGCCCGCCTTTTCAAAAACAAGAAAAAACCCGTGCCGATTTTGGTCTGCCTGAGACAGGACATCTCTATATCTGTCCCCAAAGTCTGTTCAAAATTCATCCCCATACAGATCCGCTTTTTGAAGCCATATTGAGACAAGATCCCGACTGCCATCTGGTCTTACTCGAAGGTCCACACCCACGTTGGGGAGAACTATTGCGGGCGCGATTTGCCCGAGATTTGTCCCAAGTGTCTGGGCGCATTTTATTTTTGCCACGCCAAAGTGAAGCCGATTTTTTACAATTGGTTGCACTTTGTGATGTCAATTTGGACACCTGGCCACTGTCTGGTGGCAATACCAGCTTGGATACCCTGATCACAGGCACGCCCTTGGTAACATTGACTGGAGATTGGCTGTTTCAAAGACTCAGTGCTGCAATTTACCAACAAATGGGGGTCAGCGATTTAATTGCGCAGAGCCCAGCAGAATATGTCTCTCTGGCTTTAAAAACCGCTCAAGACACAACTTTTCGCACTGAAATGCAAACCCAAATAGCCAAAGGCCTCGCTCAGATTTACGAGAATCTGGGCGCTGTACGTGAATTAGAAGACGTTCTTCTGGCGGAATTGCGCCTGCGCAGCCAGATCGTAGAAAAACCCAACTCTAGCACCTCTTTTTCAGAACGGTAAAATCAGGTAAAATCGGGATATGCGCATTTTGCTAATCGACGATGACAAAGATATTTTTGCCCTGGTTCGAATCGCCTTTCGTTCAGAGCCTGTGGAGCTGATTTGGGCCGCCACAGGTTTGGAAGGATTGCGTCTGTTTGAGCAAAACCCACCCGATTTGGTCTTGTGTGATATTGGTTTGCCTGATGTTGATGGCGTACATTTGGCTCATGCCCTTTCAGATCGCCAGCCGAATGTCCCGCTGGTTTTTTTAACGGGCCACAATACCGATATGGATCGTGAAGACGCCAAAGCGACCGGAGCCCGCGATTATATTTGCAAACCTTTTGATATCCGCGAGTTGGTCAAACGTGTCAATGCAGTACTGGCACAAGCGCAATGATTCTGATTTTGGAAGAACGGGAAGCTGAGATATGCGAATTCTGCTGATAGAAGACGATCCAGATATTTTTACGATTCTGGATATCCTATTTCAAAGAGAAAAATTTGAATTGGTTTGGGCCGAGACAGCACAGGAAGCCCTGCAAATTTTCGAAGAGGCGGTGCCAGATCTGATCATCTCCGATCTGGGTTTACCCGATGTCGATGGCATGTTTTTGGTTCAGGTCTTCAAACAAAAATCCCCCCAAACGCCGGTGATTCTTTTAACCGCCCGGGACAATGAAGCCGACAAGGCCAGTATGCTGGCAGCAGGGGCCCAAGACTATATCCTCAAACCTTTTGAACCCGATGAATTCATCCAACGGGTAAAAGTCTTTCAAACAGCAGGCTAAATTTCAAAGCGCTTGCGCTTTCAGTGACCCCCTTTTAACGGGCGAGTTGGGCAAACATCTCTGCATGGTTGGGGATTTTAATCATCTGTCCGGGCTTTAAGCCTGTTATGCCTGGGTTTAAAGCCTGAATTTCAACCCAACGATTGGAATTATCGAGATGAATATCGGCCAAATCTTCAAAGGTCTTCTGTCCCGATTCAACCACCACATTCCTAAAAGCAGGCAAAGCAGGTGGCGCAGCGGGGGGCTGCGCAGCAGGGGGGACATAGGTGCCATTCAGCAAAGCCCGCACCCCAGTCACCACCCGTTCAACCGAAAAATTATTGGAAGTATCAATTTTACGGCCTTTGGGTACAGCCACATCGCGGTGACGGGTAATCTGATTCAACGGCACCTGGTAGGTCTGCACCAGCCAGCCCACGAGCCGAATAATTCCGTCGTATTGGGCATCAGAATAGGGTTCTTGAGAATCGCCAACATTGCAGATTTCAATCCCAATTGAAAAATTATTGACGTCACCCACCCCATTAAATTCACTTTTGCCCGCATGCCAAGAACGGCGCTCGTCGGCCACTGGCTGAACAAGAGAGCCATCGCGATCAACAATATAATGCGAACTGGCTCCCGCTTTGGGATTGGCAAAGAAACGTGCCACAGCACGGGCATCACCAGCCATAGCGGTATGGTGCAAAACAATGGTGTTAATCTTAGCGTTGGCTGGCCGCTCATTGTGATTGGGTGAAGGCATTTGCAGCACATCAGGGCGAAGAACAGATCGTACAGAGCGGGACTGGGCGTTTAAAGTGGGGTTGTTGGAACGGTTTAAAGGCTGATTCAAAGGATTTGGCATCAGGACGCAGGCGCTGAGCGCCAGGCTTGAGAGCAAGAGAGCAGTTGAATACGCAGATATGGGGCGCATAAAAATCCTTTACAAAAAATGGGATGAAGATCGTGTGATTAAGATGAGATTAACATAAAAATAGGATTTGTTCAAGCCCCCAAAGCGGGGCTGAAACTTAATAATAGAGCATCAGCGGCACTTTATTTAAATGCTGCAAATGAGCCAAGCCCGCCTGCTCAATCGAGACAAACGGAGAGCGCTGCATCCGGGTACTGAACATGTCCAACCACTCGTTAATCGAGGGCTTGCTATAGTCTTTGACTTTGGCATCTTTGCCCACCTGGATCATTTTTTTGAGCTGTTCGAGGGCAAATTGGTAATCACCGAGGCGATCGACGAGTTTGTGTTTCAAAGCCTGATTGCCCGTATAAATACGGCCATCAGCCAATTCGCGCACACGGGCTTCGGGCAATTTTCGGCCTTGGGCCACAGCTTTGACAAAATCGGAATAGGTATCGTCGATCATGGCTTGCAAGATGCGGGTCTCTTCGGGCGTCGTGGGCCGAAAGGGAGAACCAATATCTTTGTGTTTGCCACTTTTGATCACAGTGGTTGCCAAGCCAAGTTTGTCGTAAAGCCCCTGCAATTTGGTGAATTGGGCAATCACGCCAATACTGCCCGTCAAGGTAGCGGGATTGGCAACGATTTGATCCGCTGCGCTGGCAATATAATAACCGCCAGAGGCTGCCACATCGCCCATCGCAGCAACCACTTTGACCTTGCTACTGGCTTTGATCGCCTGCAATTGCTGATAGACCGCCTGAGAAGCGGCGGCGGTACCGCCAGGGCTGTTGATTTTGACCAGAAGACCCTTCACACCATCTTTTTCGGCTTGGCGAATGGCCGCCACCAATTTTTCACCAGAGGCTCCACCGCCCCCGCCAAAGCCACTATCAGTCTGGTACATAATCGTGCCTTCGACCGCCAGAATGCCAATATCAACATGTTCGGCCAGCAAACTCTCAGCCAATTCTTGTCCCGCATTGCGACTTGAAGAGGGAGAGGAGGGCTTGCGCACCCCCATCACCCAATTGCCCACAGCAGTGATCAGACAGAGCAGGAGCAAAGCAATCACAATGGTTTTTTCTTGACGATTGGCAGGCGGGGTTGACGAGGGACTCAGGGGCTGATCTGTTTGGGGCTCCACGACAGCTACTTCCTATTTCAAAAAATGGCGAACGAACAATTTGGATCTCAACAATTGGACATCATTATACCCCGGCATTGGAGCTTGTGCCGATCTCAATTGCCGCCGGGCAACAGGCGCACCCGATCCGACAGGCGCAGTGAGTTCTGGCGAATTTCAGTTGGATTGTTTTGTTGCGACGCCCGTTTGGCCACATTGCGCAAAGCACTGAACAATCCTTTTTCAATCCGCGGAGCGGGGTTGGCGCCAGGTAAAGGAGCCAGGGCCGTGTTCAGCGCCTTTTCCAGACGGGCCAAGTCCGTGGGACCATAGGCCTTGGCAATAGCGCCAATAATCCGATCTTTTTCTGAAATCAGAGCGGCATTAAAATGGTCATAGACCGCGTTGAGGTGGGTATCTTGAGAGTTAAAACCAAGATTTTTCAAGACAAAGGGCAGATCATGCACAATATGGGCCACCATCGACAGACCCACAATTTCAGTCGTGCTCCAGGCAGGATAGCCTCGCAATTCAGCCAAACGTCCGGCATCAAAAGCCGAACGCCACACTTCAGGAACCGCCTGCAAATCGCCCACAGCATAGGCATCAAAGGCCCGGAAATAATAATTGGCAAAATCAATCAAGAGACGGCCTTCAAATTCAGCCGCGCGCAAATCCCCCTTGCCAATATAGCTGTGCATTTCGGCCTGAGCCCGTTCGGTAATCACGCGGTACATAGCAGCAAAAATGCCGCGATGATCGCGGCGTTGACCCAAGACCTGCTCCATCTGTTTGAGCCGCAGCAAAACCTGGTTAGACTTGGCAATCAAATCAGGCAGACGATCCGCAGCTGAAGCCCCCATGATCGGCTCAAAGACCAAAGGGCTCTGCTGAGGTGCATTAAAACGCACTTTCCCGCGCTGTGAAACCAAAGCCAGAATTCCGGGAGAGACCCGCAAATCCCGCAATTGCTCATAGCGCGACAGATCCCGAAAATCGTCAACCCCCCAACGCGGTTTATGAATCGGGTGAATCGCGATGCCAGAAGGAGTCTGAATCAAAGCAAAATCTTGACGCTTGCCTTGGACCTGTTTCAGGGCAGCCTCTAAGCTGGCTGCCATGCCAATCGGTCGGGCCAATTGCAATCCAGGCTCAAATGACAGACTCTGTGTCGCCAGCTCCGAATGAGGCTGAACAGGGCTTGCCAATCCAGCCAAACGGTTAGCGGGGATTGGAGCCTGCACCATGCGGCGGAGTTGATCCGGGCTGACCATTCCCCTTGGGGGTTCCATTTGCGGGGATGCCGACACAGCCGAACGAGTCTGAGACAAAGGAGCAAACGGGCGCAGGGTCATAGTTTGAGAACGGGCAGGAGAATAAGCGGTGATTTGCATAAGGTATAGATGCTAAGCTCAAATAAAAAAGGCCGGGAACAGTTTGATGCTCTCGGCCTTTTCGATTTTTATTAAGCTTTGGGGCGCATCGCGGCTTCCATCAAGAGATCGACCAACAGAGCATCCAATAATTTCTGACTGCGGTAGTCGGGAGTCGCATTGATCGCTTCACGCACCATTTTATCAGTGGATTTGAGCTGTTCGAGGCTCAGACTGCGAATCGCAACCCGAAAACCAGCCTGTGAGGTGCGAAAATTGGCTTCAGAAGCGTTGCTGTTGAGCTGTTTTAAGGTGTTATCCACAATACTCTTGGGCTCAGTACCTGGGCTCGGGGGCATGGTGGGCTCAGCAAAACCAGGCTTACCACCTTTGCGGGCAATTTCCAATTTGGCATCCAACATCAGGCTGTCAAGCAATTTTTGACTGCGGTAATCGCCGGTTTGGGCAATCGCTTGGGCAATCAGACCTTCGGTGACTTTAAGCTGTTCGAGGCTCAGGCTGCGAATTGCGACCCGGAAACCGGCCTGGGATGTGCGAAAATTAGCTTCAGAGGCGTGGCTGTTGAGCTGTTTTAAACTGTTATCCACAATACTCTTGGGCTCAGTACCTGGACTCGGGGGCATGGTGGGCTCAGCAAAACCAGGCTTGCCACCTTTGTTTTGAATTTCAATCCGGGTTTCAACCAAAGCCTGGTCCAGGAAAACCTGGGTACGGTAATCGCCATTTTGATTGATCAGGCCTTGTAATTGAGCCGCTGCGGCTTCCAAATTGGGGAGGGAGAGCTGGCGAATGGCCACACGGTACTGGGCCAAAGCGGCTTTAAAGTTGTCTTGACTGGGATTGCTGGCCAATTTGCTCAACACGGAATCTACCTGGGTGCCGGTGGGAAAAAAATTGAGGCTGGCAGGGATTCGGCCTGTACGCACACTGTCAATTTCCATGCTGTCAAAGATGGGCATGGCACGCATCGGCAAAATTTGAGCAGGGGCGGCGGGCACATGTTGGGCGGCGGCGGGGTTGATACGGCCCAATGTCGGAGAGGAAATCTGTTGAATCATCATACTGGTTAACCTATTTAAATCTAATCTTAATCTTATTTTAATATTTTATTTAAGAAAGATCAAGCCCCCTTGAGCAAGAAAAAGGGAGATCTTGGAAATTGGGATCGATTCTGATCCAAAATCCCCACTTGCAAACCCTGTGCAATCTGAAAAAGGGTATGTTAGTATTGTTTCTGCATTGTTAGCAATAACAGTGCAACTTACCCCCCGGCCTCAAGCCGGTCACATCGTTTTAATCGGGGCGTAGCGCAGCTTGGTAGCGCACCACTTTGGGGTAGTGGGGGTCGCTGGTTCAAATCCAGTCGCTCCGATTTTTGTCTTTTTTTGAGGCACTTTTTAAGGTTTGGCAGATACATGAGATACCGACGTTGGCTCACTGCTCTTCTGCTCCCGCTAGTCGCGGGTTGCAGTGCCTTATTGGAACGCCCTTCACTGGAACGTTATCAAGCCTATTTTACAGATTCAAAAACCCCACGCAAAAATTTTCAGCCCGGTCAGGTGCGTGTCACCTATTTGGGTACCACTTCTTTGCTTTTTTCCGATGGCCAGACTCAGATTTTGATTGATGGCTTTTTAACCCGTCCTGGTCCAGCTTGGCAATTGCCTTTTCGCAAAATCGAAACGGATCGCCCTAAAGTACGCGAGTACCTTAAGCGCCTGCAAGTCGATAAATTAGACGCCATTCTGGTTTTTCACTCCCATTATGATCACGCTATGGATGCCCCCTATATCGCGCTGCAAACAGGCGCCCAGGTCGTGGGCTCTGAGTCCACAGCATTTCTGTCAGAAGGTGAAGGCCTGAGCTGGCAGCAAATTGTCAAAGCAAAGCCCTACAAAACCCTGAGTTACGGTGAATTTAAAGTCACACTGATTCCTTCGCGCCACGTGGATTTGCCCTGGGTAGCCAATCTGACCGGCATGATGGGAGATATCGAAGCCCCCCTCAGGCAACCAGCCAGCATGTTTGATTACCGTGAGGGGGAGACTTATACCATTCATATTGCTCACCCCACAGGCACCGCCATGTTACACGGCGGCCATTTTATTCCCGGTGAGCTCAAAGGTTGGAAAGCTGATGCGGTTTTTCTCTGCACCCCAGGTCTGGATCGCCTCGGGGAGCAGCAAGAAACCTTTTATCAGGAAGTGATTGGTCAAACCGGGGCCAAAACGATTTACCCCGTACATTGGGATGACTTTTCGCTTTCGCTGGACGAACCCCTGCAGCCACTGCCACGCGGAGCCGAGAACCTCGACGCAGCAATGGACTTTTTAATCGCAAAGACACAAGCACACCCCGCTTTGCGTCTGCATGTACTCAGGGCCTGGGAACAGATTGGCCTATTTGAACGCACGGAAAAAAGATAAAGCGGCACGTTAAAAAAGAGAGGTATTGATGCCGATCGATACCACTAAGAAATGCAGCCAATTTTGGGTATAACCGTCCCCTGAAAAATCTTTTTCGTCAGATTGCCCCACAGCCCCTCCGCCCAAATAGCGCAGATTGAGATAGGGATAATACTGATCGCTGAGATTGACACCCACGCGCAGATTTGCATCCAAAATCGCACCGATCACCTCATTGGCACTGCCGTTGAGGTAACTGACGGGCGCATAAAAACCGTCAATTTCGCTGGCATACCAAAAATGTTCGCCCAAACGGTGGCGGGAGCGAAACTTAAGAATCGGCACAGGCCCAATATTGCGTTTGGACACCAGTTGTTTGCCATCGAGAGATTCAAATTCAATCACAGCATCACGCAATTGCAAAGAGGCGCCCACAGCCAGCTCCTCAAAGGGATCGGGGTTAAAGTCGTAGAGATAACTGCCTCTAAAAAAAGGAAAATCATAGAGGTATTTCATGGCTGTGCCTTTGGCAAAGGAAATATTGTCTTGGGTAATATCTTGTGCCAAAACCGATTGAGAGGTCAAAGACAGGGGTTGATATAAAAACACAAGTGTGTGTTGGGGATTGAGCTGCAAATCCACACTGAATTTATTCACAGCAAAGAGCGTATCTTGCCCCCCCTGACGCAGATAATCAAAATACGTATTGTTGCGACTAAACTGAATTTTATGATCCAATACCGCTAAAAAACCACTTTCGATGCTGGCACTCAAACGGGGGTATTTTTCCCAACTCCCTTCTTCTGCCTGCACAGGACTGGCACCGCCAACGTACATGCCCAAAGACAGACCAAAAGCCAAAAAAGCCTGAAGAAAGCTACGCATAAAAATCACTCCCATTGAAAATATCGAGTCCTACCAGCTTAATGGGACACACAGGTCTGAAACAAGCAGATGGGATTGCCAGCGCAGCAGACTGGCTGTGATAAGATAGAGTCAACTTTAATCGACCGAAAGTCATGTTATGAAACTTGAAACGCTGCTGCAGGAGCTGAATTGCAAACTGATTGGGGCTTTTGATATAGCCATCGCCAGCCTCTGCTACGACTCCCGCAAGGCAGAACCGGGTTCGCTTTATGCCTGTTTACCCGGCACAAAAACCGATGGCCATCAATTTATTCCCCAGGCTTTAAAACAGGGAGCCACAGCCATTCTCTGCCAAAATGAGTGGCTCCAAAAACACCCGCCAGAAAGTACTTCGGACTTGACCTGGATTGGCGTAGAGGATACCCGAGCCGCTCTGGCCGAGATCGCGGCGTCCTTTTATGCCTACCCCTCTCGCCAACTCTCCCTGGTGGGAGTCACTGGTACCAATGGAAAAACCACCACCAGTCACTTGATCCGCTCTCTGCTTGAAAAAGCGGGTAGACCCACAGGTCTGATGGGAACCCTGGGCTGTTTTTTTAAAGATCAGGAAATCCCGACAGGTTTTACCACACCGTTTGCACCTGAACTCCAGCAAATCTTGGCCCAGATGCAGTCCGAGGGCGCACAAGCGGTGGCGATGGAATGCTCCTCCCATGCTCTGGAACAGCACCGCCTCGATGCCCTGGAGTTTGAATGCGCCATCTTTACAAATCTGACCCAGGATCATCTTGATTACCACGGAGATATGCAGACCTACGCAGCAGCCAAGCAAATTTTGTTTGAAAAACTGCTCAAACCCACGGGCACAGCCCTGCTCAATCTCGACGATCCGCAGGCCGAGGCTTATGCCCGTGTTATCCAGGCAAAGGTTGTCACTTATGGTCTTTCGGCCAGAGCCGATTTGCGCGCCAGCGATCCCGACTATGGCCTGGCTGGCGTGACCTATACCCTGCATTGGCAAGGCCAAACCCATCGGGTTGAATTGGCCCTGCCCGGCCATTACAATATTCTCAACTCCCTGGCCGCATTGGGCGCGGGTCTGACACTCGGACTGGATTTAGAAAATCAAATTCAAACACTCAAATCCCTGCCTGGGGTTCCAGGCCGATTAGAAGTGGTATCAAAAGCAGATCACCCCTTTACGGTTTTGGTTGATTACGCCCACACACCCGACAGCCTACAAAATGTCTTGGCCACGGCCCGGCAATTCACCCGTCAGCGCCTGCTCTGCGTCTTTGGCTGTGGCGGCGATCGCGACAAAAGCAAACGCCCCCAGATGGGTGCGATCGCCTCAGAACTGGCGGATTTCAGCTGGGTTACCTCCGACAATCCGCGCAGCGAAGCCCCCGAAGCCATTCTGGCAGATATTTTGGCCGGTATTCGTTTTCACACAAAAGTCCAGACCGAAGTGGATCGTCAAAGCGCGATCGAAAAAGCCCTGGCTGCCGCCCAACCCGGCGATGTCATCATCATTGCCGGAAAAGGACACGAAACCTATCAGATCTTTCAAGATCGCACGGTACATTTTGACGATCGCGAAGTGGCGCGCCACTGGCTGGAAAGGAACCCATAAGCCATGCCCGTATCTTTGATTCACCGAGCCATCCGGCTCAAACAACAATTGGTGGACTTTGGCCGAAAAAACTTTGGCGAAGCTTATCTCCAAGCCCAGGCCCAACTCTATCCAGCCCAAACAGAACTCAGCGAAGACGAACGCTTGGCCTTTGATACTTGGTTTGTGCTCGAACATCTTTTGCCCAACCACCGCACTGTCCTCTCGCATTTTCTCGAAGTCTGGGAAGATGGCGCAGATCTGGTGATCGCAGAACAATGGCATATGGTGATCCAGGGCATTTTTCAGGTACGCCAACTCCTGGCTCACAACCATTTTGAATTGTTTAATCTGGTCAACGACGTGAGTTATACTGTTGCCAGCAACCCAGACTCACCCTTGCCGCTCGAAAAAGGGGAGTATATTGCCGCTCGGATTTTGCCCTTTCAGGATCATCACCTCTTTGTGGGTACCATCGACCGCCTGCCTACACGCAAAAAAAACGAGCTCTATGAATTGGTGGCCGAAATCCAATTACAAAACCCGCGCATGGCCTTTATCGACAACAAAGATCGGATCGAGCAGGCCTACCGCATCCAATTGGATGAATATCAAGATTTTGTCTCGTTTTTTGGCTCTGACGAAGTTATTTTAAACGGTACAGAGTTACCCGAAAAAATGCGAGAATTTTACCATTACCGCTATTTTCAAAAGCGCAGCCAAGAGACAGGAGCCACTATTGCCCGGGCTTTTCAGGAAAAATACCACCAATTGCCCCCCTCTCCCAGCTTTGACTTTTTGCCCGATCTCGAAAGCCAAGAAAACCTCGGCCTGATCTACGACAAGACCGAAGGCATGGTCTTTTTATTGCATTATGGCCGCTTGCGGGAAATTTTTTCGCGAAGTGACTTTAAAAAAATCAAAAACTGGCGCCAAGTTGTACAAGGCTACCTCGAAGATCCCGCCATCTCCTCCCTGCCGTTTAAACGCCTGGGCAAAGAGTTTCCCGAAAATACCCAGGCTGTCTTTAAAGCCCTGCTCAAGCGCAAATCTTTCTCAATCGAAGACGATCTGCCCTTTTTGATCAAGCACTACAAACCAATGGAAGTCATGACCCACCTCACCCCCGCCATCATTCCTTCTCTGGTCAAAAGTAAAACATTCCTTAAATCTCTCAAAACCGGGAGCAAATGGTAATTCATGGACGTTGAAATTTGTTTTAAAGAAACCCTCAGCAAACGTATTCTGCGCCTGACGCGCTTTATTTGCCGCCACCGAGGCGTGCATTATAGCGATGATGAATCCATGCCGCGCCGGATCCGGTACGAGGGCGAAAATACCGCCCTGTCTTTTTTACAGCCCGCCCCCGCCCAGACACATCTGGTGGGGGATATTCGCCTGCACCGCCAGTTTTATTCGCGCCACCTCGAATTTGAACGCAGTGTCGTTGTTTATCTGCCGCCGAGCTACAAGTCCCACCCCTATAAACGCTATCCTGTTTTGTATATGCACGATGGCAATAATGTCTTTGACCCACGTACCTCTTTTGCGGGTGTCTCTTGGGAAGTCAACGACACCGTTGAAAGACTGGTCAAAGAGGAAAAGCTCGAAGAAGTCATCGTGGTAGGTATATACAATACCCCGGCCCGGCTCTACGAATACACCTGGACCCCCATGAACCTCGATGGCGAACATATGCAGGGCGGCCACGGCAAAAAATACGCCCGTTTTTTGGTGCGCGAACTGAAGCAATTTATCGACAAAGAATACCGCACCCTCAGCGATCGCCAAAACACGGCGATCATGGGCTCATCCTTGGGGGGCCTGATTAATTTTTATGTGGGCCGTCACTATTCTGACGTCTTTGGCAAAATCGCAATTATGTCTCCCTCTTTTTGGTGGGGCAATGGCATTGCCTATAAACACGCCCAAAATTATCCCCAGGATCTCAAAATCTGGATGGATATCGGCATCTACGAATGTGGCTCTCATCAACCCAAAGCCAACGAATATATTCTCAGACAAACCCGCATGATGCGCGAGGCTCTGCTCAAACAGGGCTACCAAGAAAACATCAATCTGCGCTATTTTGAAGATCCCCATGGCCACCACAACGAATATTCCTGGGGCAAACGCCTGCACCGTCCCCTGCTGTTCTTTTTTGGCAAAGATCAAAAGTCTGCAGATCTTTCTCCATAGAAAAAGCGCAGCGATCTGCGCCGATCGAATTAACATCTGCGACAATTCCCGGTAAACTGAGTCAAGGATACGCAATCTCAGCTTACTGGTTTTCACCTGTGAGGTAGCTTGCGGTAGCGTTGAATGCGTCTATTGGGCAGTGTTATACTGCCTCGCACACGTACTCAGAATTGTATCCCGCACAACTGCAACTATCCTGAAACCTGTCACCTTTAAACCGTGGCGTTCTGGTTTCTTCTGGTAAGCGGAATTCAAAAACTGGTGAATTATGAAAGGAATTACGACATGAGCGTCGTTTCAATGAAACAACTGTTGGAGGCCGGTGTACACTTCGGCCACCAAACCCGTCGCTGGAACCCCAAAATGAAGCGTTTCATCTTTGATGAGCGCAATGGTATCTACATCATCGACTTGCAGAAAACCATGCACCAACTGAACGAGGTCTATGACGAAGTTAAACGTCGGGCCCAAGATGGTCAACGGATTCTGTTTATTGGCACCAAAAAACAGGCCAAAGAATCGATCATGGAAGAAGCAGACCGCTGCGGAATGCCCCATGTCAGCCATCGCTGGCTCGGCGGCATGCTGACCAATTTCAGCACGATTCAAAAGCGCGTGAACTACCTCAAAGACCTGCAAAAACAGGAAAATGAAGGCGAATTCGAAAAACGCACCAAAAAAGAAGCCTTGAACCTGCGCCGCAAAATGGAAAAGCTGGATCGGGTTCTCGGTGGGATCGTCAACATGAATGAACTGCCCGACGCCGTTTATATCGTTGACCCCAAAAAAGAATATATCGCCGTTGAAGAAGCCCGCAAACTGGGTATCCCCATCATTGGCATCGTCGACACCAACTGTGACCCCGATGTGATTGATTACCCCATTCCTGCCAACGATGATGCGATCAAAGCCGTGCGCTTGATCTCCTCACTGATGGCCAATGCCGTGCTCGAAGGCCGCAGTATGGCCAAAGACGTGGAAGATGCCATGATGGCCCAGGCCGCTTTGGCAGCCCAGCATGCTGAAGCCCCTGCCGCTGAAGAGGGTGTTGCCCCCGAAGCAGCCCCTGCTGAAGCCGCTCCCGTGGAAGTCGCTGCACCTGAAGCAGCTGCGCCTGCCGTTGAAGCGCCCGTGGCTGAAGTTGCTCCCGTTGAAGAAGCAGCTGTTGAAGCAACAGTTGAAGCCGATGCAGCGGTTGTGGGTCAGGTTTAAACCTCCCCCCGCTTAAGTAAAGAAAGGATAGATCATGAGTATTTCTGCTGAAATGGTAAAAACCCTGCGTGAAAAAACCGGGGTAGGAATGATGGAATGCAAAAAAGCATTGCTCGAAACCGAAGGTGATCTGGAAAAAGCCCAAGATTATCTGCGCAAGAAAGGGCTGGCCGACGCGGCCAAGCGGGGGGATCGCACCACCGCTGAAGGCCTGATCGAAGCATATATTCACATGGGTGGCCAGATTGGGGTCATGTTGGAACTGAATTGTGAAACCGACTTTGTCGCTCGCAACGAAACCTTCAAAACCCTCGCCAAAGACATTGCCATGCACATTGCAGCCAGTAATCCGCTGTATGTAAACAAAGAAGAAGTCCCTGCCGAATTGGTCGCCAAAGAGAAAGAAATTCTGATGGCCCAGCCCGACATGGCTTCCAAGCCCGAAAATGTGCGTGAAAAAATTATCGAAGGCCGGATTGAAAAATTCTATGAGCAAATTTGCTTATTGAACCAGCCTTTCGTCAAAGATCCTTCGCTGAAAATTGCAGATTTGGTCAATAAATCAATCTCCACCCTCGGCGAAAAGATCCAGGTGAAACGCTTTACCCGTTTCTCCGTTGGCGAGAATTAAACTCCATGCCCACTCCTGTGTCTGATCTGACAGAAAGCCCGGCCACCGTGTCTGGCAAGCCCGTGTTTAAACGGGTCCTGATCAAACTGAGTGGCGAGGCCCTGATGGGAAACCGGGGCTACGGAATTGACCCAGCTGTGGTTCGTTCCGTGGCCTTGCAAATCAAGGCCGTTGTCTCTCATGGAGTGGGTGTCTCCGTGGTGGTGGGAGGTGGCAACATCTTCCGGGGCCTCGCTGGCAGCGCTGCTGGCATGGACCGCACCACGGCAGACACGGTGGGAATGCTTGCAACAATCATGAATGCATTGACCTTGCAAGACTCCCTCGAAAAAGAAGGCATTATCACCCGCGTGCAGACAGCGATTGAAATGAGCAAGGTTGCCGAGCCTTTCATTCGCCGCAAAGCCATCCGTCATTTGGAAAAAGGCCGGGTCGTGATCTTTGCAGCAGGCACCGGCAATCCCTATTTTTCAACGGATACAGGTGCAGCCCTGCGGGCCGCGGAGATCAATGCCGACGTCATTTTTAAAGCCACCAAAGTCGATGGGGTCTATACCAGTGATCCTGTCACCAATCCCGATGCCGTGCGTTATACCCAGATCTCGTATATGGACGTGATCAAACAGGGCATCAAAGTTATGGACACAACAGCCATTTCTCTTTGTATGGAAAACAGCATTCCGATTCTGGTTTTCAGACTTGAGGACGAAAATATGGAACGTGCCATTATGGGTGAACCTGTTGGCACCTTGGTAGGAGGAAAAGAAAATGAGTGAAGATCTTGAAGAAGAAGCCCTTTCAATTCAATTAGAAGCCGAAGAAAAAATGGAGAAATCAATCCAGAGTATTCGCGTCGAGTTTCAATCGATTCGCACAGGCCGAGCCAATCCGGCCTTGCTCAACCGCATTCATGTGGAGTATTATGGCGCTGCGACGCCGCTGCAGCAATTGGCCTCTATTTCGGTGCCAGAACCCCGAATGTTGGTCATCCAACCCTTCGACAAAAGTGCTTTACAAGAGATCGACAAAGCCATTCAAAAGTCGGATTTGGGCATTGCTCCCAATAACGATGGCAAAGTCATTCGTCTGAATATTCCGCCTTTGACCGAAGAACGCCGCCGGGACTTTGTCAAATTGGCCAAAAAGATCGCGGAAGAGGGCAAAGTGGCTGTGCGCAATGTGCGCCGCGATGCCAACGACCAGATCAAAAAGCTCGAAAAAGACAAACACCTGCCCCAGGATCAATCCAAAGACCATCAGGAACAATTGCAAAAATTGACCGATCGCTTTATTGATCTCTTGGACAAAGTGGCTTTGGAAAAAGAAGCAGAGATTATGGAACACTGATCGCTTGTTATTCACCAAAATTTTAAGCGGTGTCGTTATTGGCGCCGCTATTATTCTTTCTGTTCTCTTTTTCAAACTGGCTTGGCTCTTGATGGTGATTTTCCTCTCTGTCACAGGCACCCACGAGCTGTTTAAGATGTTACAAAAAAAGGGCTATCGGGCCCAGTTTTTGCTCCCAGCCTTTCTCAATCTGATCATGCTGATCACGGTCTATCTCTTGGTCGATTCGGATTTCTCCAAAATTGTCGACAATTGGAGCGTGGGCCATGCCCAGGTCATTTCGCTCTTAAATATGCTGGTGATGTTCTCTGCCTTGACACTGATCACCCGCAGCCTCTTCCTGGTACCAAGAGCCACCATTCCCGAACTGGGCTTGCCCCTGTTTCAAATTGCCTATTTGGGCTGGTTTCCCACCTTTTTTATTCTGCTCAGATCGATTCCCCAAGGCGAGTTTTTTCTGGTTTGGGGCCTCACAAGCGTGGCCTTTTCAGACATCGGAGCCTACTTCGCAGGAAAATACCTGGGCAAACGCCCCTATTTTCAGCATCTCAGCCCCAACAAAACCCGTGAAGGCGCAATTGGTGGCATTATCAGCAGTGTGGGCATGGCCTTTTTCTTGGCTTGGATTTTTGGTAAATGGCTACCCATGCCTTGGTACCACACCTTAATTCTCGCCACCGGCGCCGCCTGCCTGGGCCAAGTCGGCGATCTGGTCGAATCTTTGATCAAACGCGATGCAGAAGTCAAAGATTCAGGCACCTTTATCCCCGGCCACGGGGGCATGTTGGACCGCATTGATAGCTATTTATTGCTGGCCCCATTTTTGTATTATTATCTCGTCAATTTTGTGTTGTGAGTTTTTGGGGCTGCGTTAAAAACTGAGGCAATGCCCACAAAAATCCACAGCCATAGGCCAAATGCAGGGTGGGAAAAATCAAGAGCAACGCTGGAAAAAAGTGAAGAGCCGAACGGGCCTGTCGCAGAGCGAAGCAGAGATCTGCAAATAAATACGAGCAGACAATGGCACCCAGTAAATAGCCGCCCCAAAGTGTGAACAGACTCAAACTGAGCGAACCCAACAGGCTCAGCACAAACAAAGCTGGGATCAGGTGTCGCAATTGTAAACTCTCGGGGTATTGGCGCAATACCCTGATTTTCCAAAACCCATATTGGTAATACTGTTTCCAGAGAGAGGTCAGCGAGCCACGGGTGTAATAATTGGCCTGAATACGTGGGTCCAACCAGATCGTGTAACCGGCGGCACGCACACGGTAATTGTACTCATCGTCTTGGTTGCGGGTCAGCTCTTCGTTAAAATAGCCGACTTTTTCAATCACCTCGCGGCGATAGGCACCAAAAGCCAGGGTATCGACTTCACAGGCGACATGGGTATAGCGAAAGAGGGCATTGCCCACCCCAAACGGAGAACTCATGCCCAGAGCAATTGCTTGAGCCATCGGGGTTTCACCCAAATTATTGAGCCGCCCCCCAACACAACCAGCACCCGTCTGAGCCAAAACTTCCAGACAGAGTTCCAGGTAATTTGGAGCGATCTCACAGTGGCCGTCCACCCGCACAATGATGTCGCCAGAGGCCCGCTTTAAACCAATATTCATAGCATAAGGGGCTGTTTGTTTGGGGTTATCCATAAGCAAAATCCGTGGATGTTCGGCTTGAAGTTGCCTTACAGTTTCACGGGTTTGATCAGTAGACATGCCATCAATCACAAGAATTTCGATCTCTTCAGGTGCCCATGTTTGATTTAATACGCTCTGCAAACAGCGCTGGATATACGCCCCTTCATTGCGGATTGGGATAATCACACTGACACGAATCAAGCCTGAGAACGCTCCAGAACTTGCTGAAAAATCACATCAAATTCACGCATTCGGGCTTTCCAATCGTGAAGGGGGGCCATTGCATTGGCCAAATTGACCTTTTCTTCGCGGGCCGCAGGCGTGGCCAAGAGAAAATCAATTTTTTCGAGCAACTCGGCTTCATTGCTCCAGCTTTCAAAGCCATTTCCCACCACAGGATCATTATTTTTGCCCATGTCCTCTACCAAAAAACAGCTTTGGGTTGGCATCACTTCAAATAAACGCGTTGGCAAATAGGTCTCATCAATGGCATGAATATGCAAGCTCAGACGCGATTGGTTATAAATCAAATTGACCTGTTCTGGCCGCCAACTTTGACTGACAAAAAGATTGTATTTTTTCTCTTTGAGCAGGTTTAAAATCCGGGTCCGTCGGGGAGAAATACCCCCGATAAAACACAGATCGTATTGGAAAGGCAGATCAAGACGTTTATAAAAATGGGAATTAAAGGCATTGTGCAAACGTTGACTGGGCAAGTGGTGCGCCAGACACCAATCATAGGTTTGTTGGCTGTGAGCAATCACAAAATGAGGGGGGCGGGTACCTTCGAGCAAATGCTGTTGGGATTGTAAATTGGCTTCCGAAGCCATATAGACCAGCGGTTTATCAAAGGTTTCAAGATGGCGGGGGTCAAAGGGGATCCCGTTTTGAATAAAAATCAGATCTGTTTGGGCCCGGTATTTTTTCCAATCGGACTGAATCCGCCACGGCAGACGGCTGCGAAAATTGGAGCGAAAAAGAGTGTGTCCCAAAGCTTCCAGGCCTTCAGCCATGGGGCATTCCGCTCGCCATTTGCGGCCATCAAAGACCCCATAATACAAAATGTTCATGGCAGTTTTCCTGTCTGAAAGAGACTCATCTTAAAATTTGGCCCCATACTTGGCCCCAAAACTTCTCAGAGTGTAGCATATTTTCTTGGCCCAGCCTGCGGTAAGATGGGAGTTATGCGTGTTCTTGTACTTGTTCAAGCTTATCCTTCGCAGGAGAAGCCCTATAATCAGGCCTATGTCCATGCCCGCGTGCTGCATTATCTCAAGCAGGGCTGGCAGGTAGAGGTTTTGTCGTTTGCCTGCCAGGAGCAATACCTGTTTGAGGGCGTTCAAGTCTTGCCTGAAACAGTCTTAAACAAACAGGCCCATCGCTACGATGTCTGGGTCTCTCATGCCCCCAATTTAAGGAATCATCTGCGTTTAATTCTCAAATGGCGCAAATATTGGCAAAGGCTGGTCTGGGTCATTCACGGCCATGAAGTGCTGATCAAAGCGCATTATTACCCCCCACCTTATCCCTGGATGCCTCAAAAAACGGGGTTCAAACAAGTCGCAGATCGCGCTTATGACGCTTTAAAAGTCCGAATTCTGGCCAAATTTTTAGATCATTACCTGCCACGCCAAAAAATCCAGTTGATTTTTGTCAGTCAATGGATGAAAGAGGCTTTCGAAACGGGAGTAAAACTCTCATGCCCGTTGAGCAAAAACAGGTTTTCGATTATAGCCAATCCTGTTCACCCGCTTTTTTTGCAAACAGAGTGGCAGCCGCCCAGTCATCCAGCAGCAGATTTTATCACGCTTCGCCCCCTGGATGAGCCCAAATATGCAGTAGATCTGGTCTATCAACTGGCCCAAGATAACCCAAATCTTCAATTCCATCTATATGGGCAGGGACGTTTTTTTCAATACCACCCCCCATTACCTAATTTGACTTGGTTTGATCGCTTTTGTACCCAAACCGAGATACCCACCTTGCTCGCCAATTACCGGGCAGCCTTGATGCCCACGCGTCTTGATGCCCAGGGGGTCATGGCCTGTGAAATGGCCACCTTGGGGATCCCCGTTTTAACCAGCGATCTGCCTGTTTGCCGAGAAATGTTAAAAGACTTTCCTCGCACGGGGTTTCTCTCCCGCTCAGGTCCAACAGATCTTCGGGCATTTTTGACACAATCACTGCCAGAGCGGGGTGACTTTAGGCATTTTTCACCCGAACAAACAGTCGCCAAAGAAATCCAGGTGATTGCCTCTGGCAAAGCCTGCGATTCTGATGCTCTTGAAACTTCCGCCCTAGAGCCGCAATGACTTTCTCTGTTATAATGGCTCGTGCAAAGACGATTCCCAGGTAACCCTTATGGAAACAGTTTCCCTTTATCAAGTGGCCCAATCCTTTGAGGAACAAAAACAGTGGCCGGAAGCAAAACTGGCCTACCGACAGTCCTCTCTGGAACATCCCGAACCCGCCATTCCGCTCTGCCAATTGGCGCGGATTCATCGCCAATTGGACGAGTTAGAAGAGGCCCGCCAAGTCTTGATGGAGGCACTCGAACAAGCCCCTGAAAGGGCTGAGGTACAATGCGAACTGGGACTTTTGTTTTATCAGACAGGGCAATTGGAATATGCTGTGCCCTATTTTCAGCAGGCCCTGCAACTCAAACAAAACTATGCTGAAGCCTATTATTATCTGGGTAAAATCTTTCAACAAGAAGGCCATGAAGACAAAGCGCTTCAGTTTTATCAACAGGCCCTGCACTACCAAGCCAACTATCCCGAAGCCCTGAATGCCTGGGGCACTGTTGCTTTGGTACAGGGTAACAATGCAGAGGCCTGCGAATTATTCAGCCAAGCTATCGCCCTTCGCCCAGAAACGGCAGAATACCACAAGAACTATGGTCTGGCACTTTTTTGGGAGGGCGAAGAGACCCTGGCCCAAAAGCATCTGCTCACTGCGATTCGTCTCAAACCCCGCCTGGCCGAAGAATACTGGCATTTGGGTGACTTTTGTGCCCGTGAACGCCAATTAAGTGCGGCCAACGCTTTTTATAAGTTCGCTCTCCGGGGCCAAGGTGTAAGCAAAGCTTTTTTGTACAACCGTTTGGGAGAAATGGCTGAACAGGCCTCCGAACCCGAAGAGGCACTTTATTATTACCAAAAAGCTGTTCAGCAGAAACCCGAAGATTGGTGGCCGGAAGTGCGAGCAGCCACCCTTTTGCCCTGGATTTATAACAATGCAGCCGAGGTTTTAAGCTGGAATCATCGCTACAGCGAAAATTTGGACTATTTACAATTACAACAGAGCTTCTTAAATCCAGAAAAAATCCCTCCGATCACACAGTTCAGCCAAAACTTTCTTTTGGCCTACCAAGGCTTCAATAATCGTGTTTTATATGAGCGTTTAGCACGATTCTGGCAGGTACTTCTCCCCCAATACCCACCGCAGCCAAGACCGGCATTCAAACACAGAAAAATAGCGCGGATTGGAATTGTCTCAGCCCATTTTTATAAACACCCGATCACCGAGTGTTTTGGCGCATTGATCAGTCAACTGGCCCAAGCGGGTTTTGAAGTCAGCTGCATTCAAGTCGCAACCCCTTACCAAGACAGTACGACAGCAGAAATCGCAAGCAAGGTTCAGCACTATTTAAATTTCTCATCAGAAACCCAAGTGGGTCAACTGGCCGAACGCATTCGCAAAATGCAATTTGATCTGCTGATTTACCCTGAAGTTGGTCTGGAAAATTTGACCTATTTACTTTCATTGATGCGTTTGGCGAGCACCCAAGTCGTCTTGGCTGGTCACCCTGTTACCACCGGAAGTTCCAACATCGATTACTTTATTTCCTGCTCCCTGTTTGAACCCCCCCAGGCCGAAAACCATTATACTGAGCAGCTCTATTGCACCCAAACACCCTCAATCACCATTCCCAAACCCACCCCGCCCCGTTCTTTGCTTTCACGCGCAGAACTGGGCCTACCAGAAGACCGACATATTTACCTCGTTCCTGAGACGTTGTTTAAATTACACCCGGATTTTGATCTGCTTTTAAAAGGCATTCTCGCAAACGATCCGCAGGGAACAGCTGTGTTGATCAAACTCAAATATTACCCCTGGCATGAAAAACTTTTAAAACGATTTGAAACCAGCTTGGGCCAGCATCAAGAACAGGTCCTGTTTTTGGATTGGACCGATCAAGAAATATTTTTTATGCGTCTTTTACAGGCCGATGCCGTCTTAGACAGTCTCTATTTTGGTGCAGGTACCGTGGCATACCAAGCCCTGGGACTCGGCGTTCCTCTGGTTACATTGCCTGGAGCCATGATGCGTGGCAGGATTGTGGCCGGTCTCTATCACCAGATGGGCATACGTGATTGTTGGGCTCAAAACCAGTCAGAATACATCCAAATTGCCTGTCGTTTGGCCAATCAACCCGAATGGCGCAAAAGCGTTTCTGAAAAAATCAAAGACAAACAGGCCATTTTGTTTCATTCAGAACCCGGCGTACAAGAATTGATCCGTTTTTTTCAGACCCTTTTGAAGCCAGAATCGACCCAGGTGCATATATTTCCTGAAAAAGATCAGGTATAATCAAAGTAATTCGGCTTCTTCAGCAGAAGGCGAAAGTTAAGTTTTCTTAAAAAAAGTTGAAACTTTTATTTAAATATTGAAGCTTGAGACGCAAGATCCAGGCAAAAGAACCCCATAACCAGAGTAAGAAACCACCATATCGCGGAGGGCGCAAGAAATGCAAGTCAATCCATACGGACCCCAACCCCCTGTCCAAGGGCCGGCTCAGCGTCCCGGATATCCTCAGCCTGTGGTTTATCGCCCCAATACCCCTGGTTATGGCACCCCCGATATGTATCGTCCCGGCATGCCTCCCACAGGCCCTGTAGGTGCCCCAGGAACAGCTCCAGCAAAGCCTGAATACCAATACGTCGCCCCCAAAGATGTGGCTTTTGGTTTGGCTGGCGCCGCAGCAGGTTTCTTCCTGGGTGGCCCAATTGGGGCTCTGATCGGTGGTGGGATTGCACTTTTACTGAGTGCCATTATCCGTGCTGTCGCTCACTGGAAAGCCAATAAAGAACAGACGCCGGTTCAAGGCCCCGGAGGGGGCCAGATGCCCGCTGCCCCCAATTATCCTGGTCAACGACCTGGGGCTATGCCCAATCAGTACCAGTATCAGAACCAATATAATTACCAGCAGAATCCCAATCAAAGACCGGATCCGCGTTATCAACAACAGCAGTATCCCCCCCGTTAAAAACGGACAGGACTCATAAGACCAAGGCCGGTGTTTTCACCGGCCTTAATCATTTTTTGTGCAAATAGAGGGCGCCTAAACTCAAGAACGGCTAAGCAAATCGTAACAATTGGCAATACGCACAGCAAAACCGCGAATCAATTGCAAAGTCCAGGAAGGATGCAACTGAAAAATCATGCGGAAATGTTCTTGCGTCAAAGCCAATACTTTTAAGGGTTCTAAGGCTTTGATCGTAGCCGAACGGGGTTTTCCTTCAAAGATGGCCATTTCACCAAAGATATCCCCTTCAGTCAAATAAGACAGGGTGGTATTGTCAGATCGATATACTTCAACACTGCCTTCCAGAATTAAAAACAGCTCATCTCCCTCGTCTCCTTCATGAAAGAGAACTTCATTGGCTGCAAAGGCCTTGCCAAAGCGGTGATAAATCTCTTGAGAAATAGCCGAGACCCCATAAAAAGCCAGATTATACAAGCCATACTGGGTGTCGATTCCCAAAGACGAGGCCTCGCCACTGAGCTTAAACTGAGGTTCCTGTGGTTTTTTACGCTGAATTTGCACCAAATAGCCTTCTGCAGACTCAAAATAAGGGCTTTGGGGGTAAGAGTGACGAATACGTTCAAAATAGGCTTCAGCAACGTCAAACATGCCCCCATGAAAGTTTTCTTGCCCCAAAAGGTAAAGCACCGTTGCCGCATCATGAATACGGTCCTGTTGGTGGCGGACACGAAAAGACAATTCAGCGTCTACCCGTCGCTGATGGTTGCTCAAACTGGTAATCGCAGCGACCGCAAACTCAATATCTTTGCCCAAATAAAGCTCAAAGGTCTGAGGCTCCCACTGAACAAGCTCTACAGCAGTTTTGGCCAAAGCAAAAACAGGATAACGCTGAGTATACAGACATTCCAGACCGATCAAACTACCAGGGCCGAGCAAGACCTCCACCACAGAGCCGGTACTGGACTTACAAGTATAAGCCACCTGCCCTGAAAGCAAATAAGCCGGACAAATTTCTTCTGCCGGCCCCAAAGAACCCGACAATAAAAATTGCCCGGCTCGAATCTGTTTGTGTTGACCTTCTTGGGGGAGATGCACCCACTGCTCCTTGTAAACAAGCGATAAATCGGTGTGCACATGCTTTAAACGTGTGCACACCTTACACAGACTTAGCGATTGCCTTTGGCCGGGGTTTTGAACATATCCGACAAATTGGTAATCTTATATCCACCAGGAACGGCGAATAAACTGGCTTTAATTGGGATATTCACTTCAACACTTTTGGTCTGCATAGAAGCAATCTGACCGCGTTTATCGGTAGAAACCTCCACCTTTAAAGGCAGAACCAAATCATCTGCTAACCAGAGTTTAACTTTGACCATTTCAGTACTGGTTTTGCCTTGGCTGACAGGGATCTTGGCACTTTTTGCGATTTCCCAAATGGTACAAGGATGGCCCAGAAGAGACGTTTTGCCAATCTGCTTGCCTCCCTGCTTTTGCAGCTCACCGCGCAATTTGGCAGGATCACTCAACAGCGTCGGATCGCTAAAAAACTGGGGATTGGCCGCACCTGGATTGCGAGAAGATCCGGTCATTTGGTTCATTTGAGCCGTATCTACACGAATAGCTGTTTTAGCACGGTCATCGAGCATATAACCCACTTTTTTATTCATGTCCATAATCACAGTGGCTTTATTGCTGATCTTTACAGGACTATTGGCGTTGCTCATATTGGTATTGCTGTCAACTTCCGTGCGAAACTTCATATCGCTGTACCAAACTTTGGCATTGGCACGGATATTCCGGCCACCTTCCTGAGAGATCAATTCGGTGGTCATCATCAGGGTTTTGGGCAAAGCCCAGCTTTCCAGATTGGGAAAACTCAGGCTCAGTACCACCAGCCAGAAGAAAATCTGTCGAAACATGGCTGCGACTCCTTTTGGTTCAATCATTTTGAATTGCATTTTTGATATGTGTAAACTGCAGTTCCCCATTTGCCAGCTTTTGAATGCCCAAGGCATCAAAGCGAACCGGCCCAGGATGGGGATTTTTGTGCAAATAATAACGGGCAGCCTGCAGTAAATGGCGCTGCTTGGCAGGCGTAATTGCATCCAAGGGCTGTCCATACCGCAGCGAACGCCGAAACTTAACTTCCACAAGGACCAAGGTCACTCCTTCTCGCATGACCAAATCCAGCTCACCCTGACGGGTGTGGACATTCTGAGCCACGAACAGGTAACCGAGGGATTCCAACCATTGACGGGCGGCAATTTCCCCCTGCAAACCCAACTGGCGTCGATTCAGTTCTGAAAGAGTGGACATTGGGAAAATCAGAAAAGTTCCTTTTTATAAATATACAGTCTTGGTTGTGGACAATTGTTTTAACTTTAGCATATCCTGCCACTTTACTGGGACAGCAGGGTACAAAATGAGCGTCATTCAAACGGGATTCTCTGGCTCTCAGCCCTGCTCTCAGGCTATGATGATAGAGCTATGATACATACCATTTTTGTCGCTCTTTTTGTGATTGCCTTTGCGGTTTCGCTGGGACTTTTTGCCGCAGGAGTCGCAACCAAAACACAACACCTGCTCAAATGGGGAGCCTGGGGATTTCTGTTTACCTTGCTGCTTTTTTTGATTGCATACGGGACAGGTTTCCCCTTAAAACAAGCGATATTAAACTCCTCTGTGGGCATTATTAGCGAAGCCGCCGAAAAACATCACCGCATGTCCAAGTTTGTTCTGACTGGTTTTGTTTTAATTTCAGCAGCCTGTGGCGTGGTTGTACTTAAATTCCGAGATCAGCCCTATCCGAGCTGGTTCAGCCCCAATTTACTGTTCATCGCCATTATGCTGATCTTTTTTCTGCTGCGCTCACTGATCACAGGTTTTGGCATCAACTGGGCAGAACTGAAACACAGAGCCAGTGAGCAGACAACCCAACAAAAGCTCAAACCCGTGGCTCCAACTCCGAAACAGGAAGAACCGCGTCCACGTTAAACGGCAATTTGGTTTCACCCGTAATCAAGCGGGCCGAGCGGTTGCGCGAGAGATAATTCCAGCCCCATTGCATCAGCACCATCAGGCGATTGGTAAATTCCACCAAGTAGAGAATATGGATAAAAAGCCACATCAGCCAAGCCAAAAGGCCTGAGAATTGCAATTTTCCGACCTGAACTACGGCCAAAGAGCGCCCAATGGTGGCCATACTGCCTTTGTCGAGATAATGAAAAGGAGTGGTTTTCACTTGCGGGTTGTGTATTTTTTGCTGCAATAAACGGGCCACGTATTTACCCGCTTGCATGGCCGCTGGCGCCACACCCGGCACCTGTTTGCCAGCTTGGATCAAACAGGCCAAATCGCCAATCACAAAGATCTCGGGATGGCCCGGCAGACTCAAATCGGGCTCCACTTTGACCCGTCCCGCGCGGTCCAATTCAACCCCTGTGCCTTGGGCCAGAACCTTGCCCAAGGGCGAGGCCTGAACCCCCGCTCCCCAAAGAATGGTCTGGGTTTTGAGTTCCTGACTTTGCTCTTGGTATTTGAGGGTGATTTGCCCTGCTTGAATATCGGTTACAGCGGTTTTGAGCCTGACCCGAGCTCCCAATTTTTCAAGCGCCAAACGCGCTTTTTCGGAGAGTTCAGGTGCATAAGGCGCCAAAATACGCTCCCCAGCTTCAATCAGCAGGATTTCTGCATCAGCAGGGTTGATCTTGCGAAAATTGTCTTTGAGGGTTTCATGGGCAATTTCGGCCAAGGCCCCGGCCAATTCAACCCCCGTCGGCCCACCACCAATCACGACAAAGCGCAACCAGGCTTGGCGTAACACGGGATCTGATTCCCGTTCAGCCGCTTCAAAGGCCAGCAGCACACGCCGCCGTATTTCGGTTGCATCTTCAATCGTTTTCAGGCCAGGGGCGTGTTTTTCCCAGTGAGCATTGCCAAAATAATTGTGGCTGGCACCCGTGGCCACGATCAGATAGTCATAGTTCAGGCTTTCGCCATCACTAAAAGACAGAGTGCGGGTTTTGGGGTCGATATCCACCACCTCAGCCAATAAGACCGAGGTATTTTTTTGTGTTTTGAGAATGGCCCGCAAGGGTGCGGAAATATTTGCAGGCGAGAGACCGCCTGTGGCAACCTGATACAACAGTGGCTGAAAAAGATGAAAATTGCGGCGGTCAAGCAAAGAAATTTGGGCCGGAGCGTGTTTTAAATGTTGGGCTGCGTACAGCCCTCCAAAACCGCCCCCGATAATCACGATATGGGGTTGAGTTGTCGGCATGGACAGCCTCCTTAAGGGCACTGAATTGCAGGACTGCGTTCTGTCTTTATTATAAAATATTAGTGTAAATAATACAATTAAATCAGACCTATCAAGCACGTTCCCCAAAGATCAGACTGCCGACGCGGATCAGAGTTGCCCCCTCTTCAATGGCCCACTCAAAATCGCCTGACATACCCATCGAGAGTATATCCCAGGATGCCTTGGGCAAAGCCAAGGCCCGTGCCTGAGCCTGCAACTCGCGCAAACGTTTAAAACAATCGCGCACGGGCTGTTCTTGCTCAGAAAACAAGCCGATGGTCATCAGTCCCTGGAGCTGAAGTCCTGGCAATTCAGCCACCCGTTGAATCAATTCCAAGGCCTGTTCGGGCGCGACCCCAAACTTACTCTCTTCGTAAGAGGTATTGACCTGAATCAGAATGGGCAATTCACGCTCCTCTTGCTGCAGGCGCTGGCTGAGTTTCTGTGCCAATTCCAACCGGTCAACGGATTGCACACACGTTGCGAATTTGAGCACGTCTTTGACTTTATTGGTTTGCAAATGCCCAATAAAATGCCAATGGGCAGGGCTATGTTGAAGTGATTGGGCCTTGACCAAGGCTTCTTGAACTTTGTTTTCACCGAGCAGGGTTTCGCCACAGTCCAGAGCAACCTGAATATGATCAGCCGAAACCGTTTTGGTGACCAGCATCAATTGCACGGTTTCAGGACTGCGACCTGAATGCAAACAGGCCGCCTGCATGCGGCTGCGAACTGCGTGAATCTGTTCCGCTATCCGGGGTACTGCAATCATAAAATAGACCTGTTTCATCGGGTTGTAAATCGCCCCCATCATACCACGCGCCCCAAGACCCTGGGGGTGTGTCCCCAAGAAAAAAGGCCCCCTGTGGGGGCCCATGACTGGAGGTCTGGAGATTCAGACGCGCTTTAAAACTGACTCCAGAGGTATTGGTTGGTAACCTCATGGTGAAAAATAATCTCAGGGGTTTTGATCCGTGCGCCCAGCAATTTGGGACAGCGATCAGCGGCCGCCTGTTTTAATTCCAGGAATTTCTGGTGGTTTTGTTCACCGAGCATGCTGCGGGCAAATTCACTGCCTTTAAAGTGGCGCATGGCATCGTAAATATTGTCGGGCAAGAAACGGGTCCGGGTGCGCCGGGTTTCGCTGTCGAGGGTTTCACTCATCGGACCTTCCATGCCGGTTTTGAGCAAGGTGTGCAAAAGCAAATAGGGGCTGGCATCAGGCCCCACGCTGCGCACTTCAATCCGGGCGGAGCGCTCATTGGCAAGCGGAATACGAATCATTGAGGTGCGGTCAATCGCAGAGGATTTGATCTGATTGGGTGCTTCGTAGGCAGGATCCAAACGGCGATAGGCGTTGACACTGGGATTGAGCACCAGACAGATATCATTGGCATTGTTGAGAATGCGATCGACAAAATTCCAACCTTCTTGGGAAAGCCCGTCTTGCCCTGCTGCATCGTAAAAGATATTTTTGCCTTTTTCTGAAATTGACATATTGGTGTGCATGCCATTGCCATTGATATCTGCCACAGGTTTGGGCAAAAACGAAGCCGTCATGCCCATGCTATTGGCAATCTGGCGGGCCATAAGTTTATACAATTGGATTTGGTCTGCCGCAATCACGGCATCGCTGTAGGAAAAATTGAGTTCAAACTGAGAAGGAGCCACTTCGGGGTGGTCTTTTTCATTTTCAAAACCCAGGGCACGCTGGGCTTCGGCAAAGCGATCAATAAAGCGGCGCAGGGGATCTTGGGGCAGAGAGTGGTAATAGCCACCACCCGAGACAAATTCAAAGCCACCATTGAGCTCAAAATTCTGCTCAGCATTGATGCCATTAAACAAAAAGCCTTCAAGTTCAACCGCCACATTGGCCACACCCTGATTTTTGGCCCAGAGTGTCTCGCGCATTTGAATCAAATGCCCGCGCAGATCAGAATCGTACATGCTGCCATCATTGGCTTTGATCAGACCAAAAACCATCATCTTGCCTGGTCCAAAGACATCTGAAGGCAACCAACGGAAGGAGCCCCAATCGATGTGCAAACGCAGATCAGATTCACGCACCATGCTAAACCCACGCACAGAAGAGCCATCAAAGGTCAGATTCTCATACGATTTAAGCAGGAATTTTTTATCGTAATCCAACATATGGAAACGGCCTTCGAGATCGGTAAAGGCCACTGTCACGGCTTTGAGGTCACGGCGATCACTGAGATAACGCAGATAATGTTCTTGCAATTTATCTTCTTTGACCCGTTTCAAGACCTTGTCTTTGGCCTCAAGGTTTAATTCTTCCAATTCGGCATAGGAAAACTCTGAGAGACTTTTAAAGCTATCGGACATGGGACTCACCTTTTAAAATTTCAATTTGACGTGTTTACTTTATCAAATAACACTAAAATACAGTATAGCAAATATAATTTTTAAAATAAATAAATTAAGCAGAAGAGTTTTTATATTAAATATTTAAATAAAAACAATAAAATCTCAGATCAATTATTTCTTTGTAAGCCAAGCACTGATCTCAGACAGTGATAGGGTATTGAGCACCGCTGAACGGGTCCAGCCCCCTTTGCGGGCCACCCCCACACCATAAGCCACCACGTCCAGGCCTTCACAGCTGTGTGCATCGGGACTGATCGCCAATTGAACCCCCAATTGGCGTGCCAAAGCACCATAGCGCCAATCCAAATCCAGGCGGCTGGGGTGGGCATTGAGCTCCATGACCGTGCCTGTTTGGGCGCAGGCCTCTAAAATTGCAGGCACATTCACCGGATAGCCTTCACGGGCCAGCAAGATCCGGCCGGTCAAATGGCCGATCATGGTCACCAGCGGGTGGTGGATTGCCTTGAGAATGCGCTCGGTCATTTCAGATTCGGTCATTTTAAAGCGGCTGTGGACGGATGCGATCACGAAGTCAAAACCCGCCAGCAATTCATCGGGATAGTCCAGGCTGCCATCGGGCAAAATATCTACCTCAATGCCCTTAAAGACTTTAAAACCTTCCAAACGGGCGTTGAGTGCATCGATTTCTTGCCATTGGGCGCGCACCCTCTCGACCTCCAAACCATGCGCATAGACCGCCGATTGGCTGTGCTCAGAGATCCCCAAATAGCGATAGCCTCGCTGCTGACAGGCTTTAACCATCGCTTCCAGACTGTCAGCCCCATCACTCCAAGTGGTGTGGGCATGAAAGACCCCTTTGAGATCTTGGACCTGAATCAAATCTGAAAAATCAGCACCAGCCACAATTTCGCCGCTATTCTCGCGCAATTCCGGGGGAATCCAGGGCAAACCCAAGGCAGTAAAAATCGCAGCTTCGCTCTCACAGGCCAGCGACTCTTCTCCTCGAAACAAACCATATTCGTTGAGTTTGAGCCCCTGTTCTTTGGCCCGTGCCCGCAAAGCGGTATTGTGCTCTTTGCTGCCCGTCATATGCAGCAATAAAAAGGGATACTCGGCCTCAGAGACCAAGCGAAAATCAACATTTAATCCCGAAGTCAGGCGAATACTGGCCTTGGTCAAACCCTGTCCGATGATCGCCTCGAGCTGGGGCAAAGCCAAAAAATGAGCCATGATCGCTTCGCGTTCGCTTTCATCACAAGCCCCCACAAGGTCAATGTCTTTAACCACCTCCTTGGACCGACGCAGAGAGCCCGCCAAGGCACAGTGTTTGAGTTGGGGAGCCTGTTTGAGCCAGTTGAGCACGACAGAGGCCTTTTCCTGGGCAAAAGGGTAGAGAAACAAACCCTGACGGGTCTTTAAAAACTCCAACCCCTTGAGAATATTGGCCTGGGTTTTGGCCCCAAAGCCTTTCATTGTCACCAAGCGGTTTTCATGACAGGCATATTCCAGTTCACCCAAAGAGGCAATCCCCAATTGGGCATAAATGGCACTGACTTTTTTTGGCCCCAGTCCTGGAATCTGCAGCATGTCCAAAAGTCCGGGCGGGGTTTCGGCCTTGAGGGTCTCATAATCAGGATCGGGATCTCCGATTGCCCAGACGCGAATCTGCTGACTCAGACCTTTGCCGATGCCTTTGAGCTTTTCCAATTCGCCACTTTCGAGCAAAAAAGCCATGTCTTGAGCTGCGGTTTCGAGGGTTCGGATGGCATTTTGATAGGCTCTGATTTTAAACGGATTGGCATCGTTCAGCTCCAGCAGAACCGCCATTTCTTCCAAACGTTCCAAAACCTGACCTTTGTTCATGCAAAACGCCTCTACCTGAATTATTCAAAACCAAAGATATAATCCTTGTTTTTGGCACCTGCATGGCAATTGATACACAAAGGGACTTTGCCTTTGAGCCGTGGGGCACCATCGGGTGCCAACATAGCATAAAACCAGTCCCCATTGGCAGGGTCATAACCTGGGATTTTTTTCATGACATAAATGCGATCGATGGGTCCCTCGGTCCCCACATGCCCCTCTTTAAAGGCCAATGCACCTTCGGGAAAAGGGTAAGATTTGGCGTTAAAGGCTTTAAGCGCAACAGGATCGAGATGGGTGCGCACGTAAATGCCACCGTGCTGAGGGCTGAGACGCAATTGGGCATTCAGACTGGCAAAACCAGTATAAGACTGTGAAAGGGTCTTTAGCTCAACGTCATTGGGCTCGGCAAGCACAGCCGGAGCCGCGCTTGCCAGGCTGCCATTGGCAGGAGTTTGAGAAGTTGTGGGAGCAGAACAAGCGACCATCGCTGAGGCCAGCAGGCCCAATACCCCAAAAGCAGAAAAGAGTTTCATGGTTTATTTTACAATCCCAAAATTTTGGACTTTATCTGAACTCAAATTAAAATGCAGTTCCAAATAGTCGGGAACCTTGGCTATGGCACCACCGGGACCGACCTCAGGCGCCTGCAAACCCAAAGCTGTAAAACGCGTGCGAATACTGCCATAGACCTCAATCTTGCCCGCAGACTTGCGAATTTTGATAAGAGAAGTCAGAGAAAACGAACGCCCTGCTACTGCCAGTTTGCCGCGTACGGTGCCCTGTCCCTTGGCCAATAGGCTCTCCCACTGGGCCTTGGACAAGGCCTCTGTGGTAAAAGTCAAATTGGGCTGCACAGACGCTTTTAAAATTTTCAGAATCTCTTTGTCGCGATCAGCTTCGTTGCTGTTAAATGAAGAAATGGGAATCGAGACGAGAGCAGAGAATTTTCCTGCTCCTGCCGCCCGAGCCGTAACAGAAACCTGACAACTGGTGCCAACCACCTCCTGCTGAGAAACCATCGCCAAGGTTTTGGTGGTACGCCAAGCCACACAATGGGAGCCCGATTGGAGCACCTGACGGGGGGGCAGGCTATTGGCCTGGGCTGGTAAACTGAGGGGCAAGAGCAGGCAAAAAGCCAAAAGG
This sequence comes from Candidatus Blackallbacteria bacterium, assembly GCA_051715345.1. Lineage (GTDB taxonomy): Bacteria > Cyanobacteriota > Sericytochromatia > UBA7694 > UBA7694. The sequence goes on along the minus strand of JBPXJQ010000053.1, from coordinate 4,323 downwards.
GCAAGTTTGATCACGGGGAGTCCTCCAAAAATAATCGAATTTTAATAGAGCCAGTTTAAATCTTTTCAGGTTCTCTCGTCTGTCTGCAAGCTGACAGATTCAGTGCTTGAGTGCCAGAGAATCCTGACTGAAAGTGCTTGTGACAAACGGAGAAAACATATTACGATTATAGCAGTCATCTTAATCGGAACCACCGATTAAAATTGAACAGAAGCCCAGCGGTGTCAGCCAAAATTAAAGATACTGGGCGAGAACAGAGGAGGAGCCATGCAAACAGGTTTTATTGATTATTATCAGACTCTTGGATTAAATAAAAATGCCTCTGCCGACGACATTAAAAAAGCCTACCGCAAATTGGCCCGACAATACCATCCAGATGTGACTGCCAACAACGACGAGGCTGATCGCAAATTCAAACAAATTAACGAAGCCAACGAAGTGCTTTCAGACCCAGAAAAACGCAAAAAATACGATGCTTATGGCGAGCAATGGCAATATGCCGATCAGATCGAAAAAATGCGCCGCAACCAAGGTCAGCAATATACCTATGACACCGATCTCGGTGATGGCTTTTCAGACTTTTTCCACTCGGTCTTTGGCTCGATGTTTGGCGGCGGAGGGCAATCCTTTGGCGGCGGAGCCGGGCACCCTTTTGGGGGCTCTCGGCCGGGACAGCGGGCCAAAAGCAAAGGCCAGGACTATGAAACCGAGATCAGCCTGGAGCTAGAAGATCTGCTGGAGACATCCAAACGCACCCTCAATGTGGATGGCCGCCAGATTCGCATCACGGTTCCCGAAGGGGTGACCGACGGGCAAACGATACGGGTTCGCGGCCAAGGCGCAGCCTCTCCCCATGGCGGCGAGAATGGCGATCTCTATGTCAAATTTAAAGTACGCAATCACCCCCGATTTGAGCGCAAAGAAGCTGATTTATATCTCAAAACCGAACTCAACCTGTATACCGCAATTCTGGGCGGAGAACTCGAAATCAAGAGCCTGGGGGGGCCTATTCGCTTAAAGATCAAGCCAGGCACACAAAATGGCACCTCCCTGCGCTTACGCGGCAAGGGGTTGCCTCTTTACAAAAAACCGGGAGAACGCGGAGATCTCTTTGTCAATTTGCAGGTTCAATTGCCAGAAAAACTCACCCCCCAAGAGGAAGAACTCTTCCGGCAATTAGCAGAACTGCAACAAGCACCGGCTCAAACAAGATAATCTTCCAAAATAGTAACTAACGCACTGATTATTCGCGCTCAGACCCTGTAAACTGCTATTTACATCCAGTGATTGAAAGACAGAAGCACATGAGCCCGACTCCCGCCATTGATCCAGAATTAACAGCCGTCTATCTTGAACGCTTGGCTGTGGTGCAAGAACTCTTGCGTCAAATTCAAAGAGACACCTTGGACTACCAAAAAGCCCTTAAAGCAGCCTACCAAATCCTTGAACAATTAAGAGCCCACCCCCTATTGGGCGGCGCACTTTCACTGTCTCCCACCATGCCTCTGCCAAGTGAACAAGAATTGCCGATTTTTCTCGACTTTCTCACACGGGTCATGGACCAGCTTTTAAAAAGTGGCCTGGAACCCGAATTGCTACGCAAAGTCCGACAGGGTTTAACCTACCTCCTGCCGCGGCTCTGGACCCCCCCAGAACACCAGCAAAAGACCTTTGCAAAACTCAAACCTTCTCTGGCAGCTGGCGCAACCCTCTTTCAAAATGACACATTAAAAATGGCACTGCAGGACGTCGACAGCTTGCCTCCCGAAGCGCAAATTGCCCAAGTCCTCAAAGGGGTCGAGCAAAGCTTGATTCAACACGAGCCCGAACAAACAGGCCTGATTGTGGGCGGTTCTATGCCCTTTGTCGAGCAAATCCTCATGTTGTGTACCGTTCCCGGCCTTTATTGGCAAGCCTGTGTCAGCTGGCAGGAAGCCGTCCAAGCCTCCATGATCAATCCGCCTGCGGTGGTTGTTTTTCAGTGGGAACAGAACCAAAGCCAAAATTTTCCGACCACAGAGGCGCTGGCCCAAATGGATACAGCCGATATTGTGGCTGTCACTTCAGATTTCAGCACCCTACACCTGGAAAATATGCCTGAACGGGTCGATCAAATTTTAGAACTCAAATGGCTGCCGCGTTTTTTGCCTGGCTTATTGCGCAAAAGTCTGATGCGCCAACGTCATTTGGCCCATCAACGCCGCAAAGATTTTCTCACTGGTCTGCCCAGCCCCTTGGGCATTTATGAACAATATGAACATATCCAAGGCCTGTTTAACCGTATGAAAGCGCCATTTTCGATGGCTGTGCTCAAATTGGAGCGCTTTCGTTTGATCGAAGAAGAACAGGGGCCTTATCTGGCCAGTCAATGGCTCAAATCGTTTTCACAAAAGCTCAAAGCCACACTGCGCCGCACGGACAGTGTTGGCCGTTGGTCTCCCGATCGGTTTTTGCTGCTCTTTCCCCACACGCCGGTTTCAGGCGCACTGATTGCCCTGGAAAAACTGCAACACGGTCTGGAGCAGGATCAGCCATTTTTGAACAATCCAGATTATTTGCCAGCCTTTTCGTCTGGGTTGGTACAGATCAAACCTGAGATGGCCTTTGAAGAAGCCCTGCTCGAAAGCTGGAAGCTGATGCAAGCGTCTCAGGCACCCGGAGGATCACCGATCCGCTTTAAAGCGGAAGAGGCAAATACAGACTTACAGCCCCATATCCTGCTTTTGGATGATGACCCACTGATTCTGCAAATGCTGCGTTTTGTGATGTCGAAACAGGGCTTTCAGGTCACCCAATTGAGCGATGGCAACCAAGTTCTCAATGTTTTGGCCCAGACCCCGATCTCGCTGATCATCATGGATGTCAAAATGCCAGGCATGGATGGCTTCGAGGTGCTGGAAATGATCCGCAAACAGCGCGAGTTTGACGCTCTGCCGATCGTCATGTTGACCTCTCTCAAAGGAGAGGAACACATTGCCCGGGGATTTGATCTGGGCGCCAATGACTATCTCTACAAACCTTTTTCACCCTCTGAACTGGTGATCCGCATCCGCAGGTTTTTAAAATAAATCCCCGCCCATTGCGTCTGATTTAGGCTTCGCTAGAAGAAATTGCACCAAAGCCTTTGCGCTGCATTTTTCCCCAGTTCTGGGCCTGACCCGTCAACTTGCGCCACATGCCACGGGCCCGCCAGAGTGTCAATAATTGGCGATAGCCCAAACTTTCAAGCAGCGAAGCCAAAATCAGGATCAATAAATCACTCATCTTTAAGTAGCGCCGAAAGGTCAACTCTTCGAGTGCGATCGCAAAAATGGAAACAATACTGCCATAGACAAAGGCCACCAAGAAAAAAGCCATTAAGAAGGAGCCCGAGAGCATGCCCAACAAAGCGGTAATGACAATCGAAATATAGCCAGTTAACTCAATCGCAGGCCCCAACATTTCCAGAAAAAAGTAATAGGGGTAAGCCAGCAGACCAATACGACCATAACGCGGATTAAAAAACATCACCCGGTGTTTCCAAATCGCCTCCATCAAGCCACGCTGCCAGCGATCCCGCTGATTTGCCAAAATATGCATATCTTCAGGACACTCGGTCCAGGCCACAGGATCGGGAATAAAGGCAATTTCGTAAGGCTGTTTTTTCTCAAGGCAATGTCTGTGCAAGCGCACAATCAATTCCATGTCTTCGCCAACCGTATTGGTTTCATAGCCACCGATCTCGACAATCAACGAGCGCTTAAACAGGCCAAAAGCACCTGAAATAATCAGAGTACCCCCCAAGACACTCCAGCCCATCCGCCCTGAAAGAAATGAACGCAAATATTCCAAGGCCTGAAAACGGGCCAGCCAGGTTTTGGGCAAACGCACCTGATGAACGACGCCACCAGAAATTTCACAGCCATTGGCGATGCGAATAATACCGCCCACAGCGACAGTCTGACTCTCTTCCAAATAAGGCCGCACCACCCGCAAAAGCGCATCTTGCTCCAGCAGACTGTCGGCGTCAATGGCACAGAAGAGCGGTGTTTGGCACATATTGATTCCGGCATTGAGGGCATCGGCCTTGCCGCCATTGTCCTTGTCGATGACCCACAAATTGGTAAATTTCATGCTGCGATAAACAGTTTGAATCTCTTGGGTTTTGATACTCGAAAGCGGCGTACGGTAGGCAGGCTCCAATTCATAGGCATCAATCAAACGTTGTAAGGTCTGGTCTTTGGAACCGTCATTGACCACCATTACCTCGTATTCAGGGTATTGGAGGTTGAGCAGGGAACGAATGGATTCCACACAGGTGGACTCTTCGTTATACGAAGGCAC